>NZ_JAXCHA010000002.1:0-1078665 GCF_034044005.1 Microbacterium sp. BG28
CGGCGGCCATAGCGAGAGGGAAACGCCCGGTCCCATTCCGAACCCGGAAGCTAAGCCTCTCAGCGCCGATGGTACTGCAGGGGGGACCCTGTGGGAGAGTAGGACACCGCCGGACTCCTTTTAGAAAGGGCCACCCAACGCTGGGTGGCCCTTTCGCGTTTGTGCACGCTTTTGCCGGAAGATCATACGCTTGTCCGTATGACGTCAGGCCTTCATCCGCGTAGCCGGCTCGTGCACGATGCTCTACGTGCTGCCGGCATCCAGGGTGAGATCGTGGTGCTGCCCGATGCGGCCGCGACGGCCGCTCTTGCCGCATCCGCGCTCGGCGTCGACATCGGTGCCATCGCCAACAGCCTGGTCTTCTGGTCTGACGGCGAGCCTCTGCTGGTTATGACCAGCGGCGCTCATCGCGTCGACACGGGTGCTCTCGCGCGGCGACTGGGGCGTTCGTCGATCGTCCGAGCGACGGTGGAGCAGGTCCGCGCGGCAACGGGGCAAGCGATCGGGGGAGTGGCACCCACGGGCCACCCAGCGCCGGTGGTGACCGTCGTCGACGAGGATCTCGCTCAGTACGACCGGATCTGGGCGGCCGGTGGCACACCGCACACCGTGTTCCCGCTGACGTTCGATGAGCTCGTGGCACTCACACGTGGCGTGGTCATGAAGGTCGACGCGGCCTAGCGTGGTGTCCGGAGACTCCACTCGTCCACGACGGGCGGAGCCTCGGGCCAACGAGCGCCCGGGATGGGGAACGTGGCCACGGCGCACGTTGTCATCATGACGTCACGCCCCGCCAACTCGGATGCCAGCTCGCTCAGGCCGGGATCGTGGGCGACGATGAGCACGCTCGCTTCTCCCGTCGCGACCGCCGCGTCCCACAGCTCGTGAACGCTCGCGCCGTACAGCTCGGGCAAGGTCTCGAGAGGCACGTCGAGCGCCGTTGCGAACGACTCGGCGGTCGTGCGGGCGCGCAGCGCCGTACTGCTGAGCAGGCGCGCGGGACGGAAACCGGTCTCCGCGAGGGCGGCAGCCATCAGGGGCGCATCGCGCTGACCGCGATCGTTCAGCGGGCGTTCGTGGTCGCTCAGCCCCGCCGTGCCCCAATCGGACTTGGCGTGGCGCACGAGGACGAGCGTGACCATGTTCTCGCCACCTATCCCACGTAGACCCAGGCGTCACGTCCGCTCTGCAGCACGACCGCCACTCGCGTGTACAGCGAGACTTCGTACTCGTCGGCCGCGTCGAGCTCGTCGAGTGTGAGCGCCAGCACGCGTCCGGTGACTTTGTCGCTGGTGTTTCCGGTGCGGCGCAGGACAGGATGTGTGGCCAGGCCGGAAAGGGCCACGACACGCGTGTCCTCGATCTCCGTGTACTGAACGTGATACCCGGCGAGCACGTCCTTCGTCGAGTCGATACGGCGACCGAACACATCGAGCTGCACCTGCGGGAGCAGGAGCGTCCCGTAGGAAAAGAGACGCTCGGACGTCGCCGTGGTGCTCATCCCGCCCCCCTAGGCCCCGAAGACCGCGTGCGCGATCGCGAAGATCGTCAGACCCGCGAGAGATCCCACGATCGTGCCGTTGAGGCGAATGTACTGCAGATCGCGGCCGACCATGAGTTCGATCTTCTCCGTGGTCTCCTCGGGGTCCCACCGTTCCACGGTGTCGGTGATGACAGAGGCGATGTCGTGTCGGTACCGCTCGATGACGAACACCGCCGCATCCGTCACCCAGCCGTCGACGCGGCCGCGCAAGGCCTCATCCTGCTCGAGACGGCGACCGACATCCGTCAGCGTCTCGACCAGGCGCCGACGCAGCCCGCTCTGAGGGTCGCTGAGACCGCGGGTGAGACCGTTCTTGGCGGTGCGCCAGGCCTCACCGGCCAGCTCGCGGACCCGAGGCGAGTCGAACACCGTCGTCTTCGCATCTTCGAATCGTCCGATCGTCGCGGCATCATGCTGCAGGTTGTCCGCCAGACGCGCGAGATAGCCGTCCACCGCGTGCCGTGCCGGGTGATCGGGATCCGCACGCACAGCAGCGACGAACTTGACGGCCTCGTGATACGCGGCCTCATCGATCAGCGTGTGCACCATCGACGGAACCCACGAGGGAAGACGGCGGGAGATCAGGCCTGTGAACGCGGCGCGGTTCGCTCGTAACCACGTGGCCATGCTGTCTGCGGCGAGATCCACCGCGCCGTGGTGCGCGCCGGAGTCGACCATGCGCTCAAGCCAGCCGCCGAGCGGCGGACCCCAGTCGGGGAGGACCAAGTGCTCACGGGCGAGGTCGCCGAGCAGCTGCTGCACATCGTCGTCGCTGAGCGCCTCGATGACGTTCGCGGCGATCGTCGCGCCCTCGGAGGCGACGCGCTCGGCGTGCGCGGGTTGCGACAGCCAGGCGCCGAGACGGGCGGAGAGCGAGAAGGACTCGAGCTTGCCGCGGATGACGGGGGCGGAGAGGAAGTTGGTCTCGACGAACTCGCCGAGCGTGCGTCCGATCTCGTCCTTGCGGGTCGGGATGATGGCCGTGTGCGGAATGGGAAGCCCGAGCGGCCGGCGGAACAGCGCGGTCACCGCGAACCAATCCGCGAGGGCTCCGACCATTCCGCCCTCTGCCGCCGCACGCACGTAAGAGAGCCACGGATACCGGCTCTGCAAGGCGAAGGCGATCACGAAGACGACCGCGAGCACGATGAGGGCTCCGAGTGCGATTCCCTTCATGAGCCGCAGCCCGCGCAACCGCTCTCGGTCGGCGTCGCTCAGCAGTGCTGTCGGTGTGCGGGGCATTTCGTCATCCTTCCACGGCGTACTCTGTCAGCGTGATCGACGACATCAAGAAGCGCGCCCTGCATCGCACAAGCATCCTGGAGGGGCAACTGCGCGGGGTGACCAAGATGATCGAGTCCGAGGAGTACTGCATGGACATCATCACGCAGTCACGGGCGATCCAGCGCTCACTGGAATCGTTGAATCGTCTGCTGCTCGAGAATCACCTACGCACCCATGTGGCGCACATGTTCGAGGAGGGTGGCCAGGACCGGGAGCGCGCCGTCGAGGAGCTGCTGCGCGCGTTCGATTTCGCGGGGAAGTGATCAGCTCGCCAGATCCCCGCGCTGACTCGTCCATCCGACGTCGAAGCTGCGGTTGCCGCTGATCGCCGCTGCGAACGGCTCCAAGGCCGACATGGTCTCCGCGTCCAGGACGAGCCCGGATGCGGGGAGCCACTCATCCACGTGTCGCGCGAAGCGCGAGCCGGGGATGGGGGCTGCCGTCACCCCGAGCTGCGCGGCACGCGTGAACAGCCACCCCAGCGCGAGCTGCGCACCGGTCAGGCCGCGCTGGCGCGCGAGGCCGAGGTAGTCGGCGCGGAGGGCTGCGTTGGCTACGAGGTTCTCGGCGGAGAATCTCGGGAACCGCGGCCGGCCGTCACCCGCGCCGATGTGCGCGGGGGAGAAGTCGTCGGTCAACCAAGCGCGGCTGAGCGGCGAGTACGGCACGAACCCGATCCCGAGCTCGGCTGCCGTCGGCACCACGGACGCCTCCACGTCGCGGCTGACGACACTCCACTCGGTCTGCACGGCGGTGATCGGATGCACGGCGTGAGCGCGGCGGATCTCGTCAGCCGTCGCCTCCGACAGCCCGATGTGGCGCACTTTGCCCGCGGTCACGAGCTCTGACATCGCACCGACCGTCTCCTCGATGGGAACGTGCGGATCGACGCGATGCTGGTAGTAGAGGTCGACGTGATCGGTGCCGAGCCGGGACAGGCTCTGATCGATCTGCTCGCGCACGTAGGCGGCGTCACCGCGGATGCCGCGGGAGCCGATCGCGCCGCCGGAGATGCCGAACTTGGTCGCCAGGGTGATCTCGTCGCGCCGGCTGGCGAGCAGCCGCGCGATCGTGCGCTCACTGCGGCCCGCGCCGTAGATGTTGGCCGTGTCGACGAACGTGAGCCCCGCATCCACCGCGTGCGTCAACGTCGCAAGCGCTGTCGCGTCGTCGACCGGTCCGTACACGTCGCTGAGGCTCATCCCGCCGTAGCCGAGAGCGCTGACCTCAAGACCGTCGCCGAGAAGGACCCGACCCACGGTGGCGCTCATTCGGGCGCCCCTTGCTGGATGGGCCCGAGCCAGGCGGCGGCAACGGCCGCGTGTGCGGACTCCGGGTCGGAAGGATGGAACTGACCGGCGAGGACGTCGCGGTAGAGGCGCCCCAACTCGCTGGACGAGAAGTACGACGAGCCGCCGGCGACGAGAATCGCCTCGTCGACGATGCGCTTGGCGCCCACGGCTGCGCGATGCTTGAGCCCGGACAGCAGAGAGAACCACCGTGCCCCGTGATCCACACCGGCATCCACGTCGTGAGCGAGCACAGCGATCTGGGGGACGAGTGCGTCATAGGTCAGCGCCATCTCCGCCACCCGCCAACGGATGTCGGGGTCCTGGCTGTACGCCAGCCCCGTCTTGCGCGAGCGTCGCCGCGCGGCGGTCTCGACGGCGACATCCAGCGCGCGTCGACCGATGCCTGTGTAGACGGACGCGACCAGGATCTCGAAGACGCTGAAGATGCCGAACACGATCGGATCGGGCTGGGGGCCGGGCGCGACCCGGCGCGCGATCCGGTCGGCGGGAGCGACGGCGTCGTGGAGCTCCGTGGTGCGGGACTGTGTTCCCCGCATGCCCACCGTGTCCCAGTCGTCCCGGGTGCGCACCGCATCCGAGCGCGGCACGAACCCGTAGACCAGTTTGGGCGCGTCGGGGGACGTGGTGTCGAGCCCGTGCACGCCGAGGTGCGTCCACACCGGCGCCATCGAGGTGAAGATCTTCGTGCCGCTGAACGTGTACCCGCCGTCAGGGAGGGGGACCGCCTCGGTGGCGCTGTCGAAGAGCACGAGGTCGTTGCCCGCCTCGCTGATGCCGAAGGCGAACACTTCGCCTGCCGCAGCGCCGGTCTGGACGAACGCGAGATCGTCGATTCCGCGCTCGCGCAGCACTTTGGCGACCCCCGTCCAGACGAGATGCATGTTGACGGCCAGCGCGGTCGCGGGCGCGGCCGTCGCCAGCCGCTGCTGCAGGATCGACGCCTCGGCGAGCGTCAGCCCCGCGCCTCCCCGATCGGAGGGCACGAGGATGCCGAGATATCCGGCCGCGCGCAGCTCGGCCAGATCTTCGTTCGGGAAGACGTTCTCGCGGTCGATGTCCGCTGCGCGCCCGCGGATGCGCTCGATCAGCTCATCGGGCAGGTAGGCGCTCGGATCGAACGTCATGCCAGTGCCTCCCGCAGCGCAGCCACGGTGGCTTCGGGGCGATCGCGATGCGGCGAGTGCCCGGCGCCGGCCACGATGGATCGTGTGATGCGGGGGTTGCCGGCGAGCACCTCGTCGGCACGCGGCCCCGTGAACAGGCTGTAGACGGCGGGATCGGACGCGATGACATGGGTGGGCACCACGAGGCGCGCGGTCGCATCCGTCACATCCCAGTCGGGGTTCTGCGCCAGCGTCTGCTCCACCGCCCACGTGCTCGCGAGCTGGGCCGCCTGTGCCTTCAGCTCGACGTCCTGCGGGTGCCAATGTGGATGCGCCGCCCGCACCTCTTCGATGGTGGGGGAGTCGAACGCATCCTGCTGACTGCGTTCGACGACCGCACGGTCGGCCGGCAGGAGGTACAGCGCGGGATCGATGAGGACGAGCCGCTTCGCCCACTCGGGATGCTCGGCCGAGGCGAGCGTGGCGGACGCGCCTCCGAGCGAGTGGCCGATGACGAGGTCCCAGGCGCCGCCGGATGCGGGAACCATCTGGCTCACGTCGGCGGCGTAGGCGGCGATCGTGTAGTCGAGCGCTCGCGGTGCAAGGCCGTGACCGCGCAGGTCGACGGCGACGGCATGCCAGCCGGCCTCGGCCAGGGCCGTTCCGAAGCGCCACATCAGGGCGCCGGACGATCCCAGCCCGTGCACGAGGAGGGCGTGGTGAGCGGATGCGGGGGAGCCCCACGTAAGGGTGGGAAGCGCGACGGATGCGGGCATGTCTACGAGCGTAGAACGCCTGCCGCCTCGTGCGCCCGTCTGCGTCGTTCCTGAGATTGCGCAGACGCCGACCGGCGCTCAGGTGATGATGGGCGTCGGCTCCGTGTCGGGGATGGGACTCGGGTCGCGATGGCGCAGATCCGGGAAGGCGCGGACGCACACCATGGCGACGAGCGCACCGGCGGCGGCGAAGCCCGCGGCCGCGATGAAGGCACCGGGGGCTTCGACCGCGTCGATGAGGAAGCCTGCGACGGCGGAGCCCGCCGCGGCGCCGATCAGCTGGCCGGTGCCGATCCACCCGTAGGCCTCCGCGGTGTCGGAGAACTTGACGCTCACGGAAGTGATCGCGAACAGCACCGCGAGGGCCGGGGCGATGCCGATCCCTGCGAGGAACAGGGTGCCCGAGAGCCACCAGATGTTGAGGGAGAACATGGTCAGCACCAGGCCGACGGCGACGATGCCCATGCGCCGCGCCATCGCCCATGGCCCCAGGGGCACGTGGCCGAACGAGAGGCCTCCGGCAAGGCTGCCGATCGAGAACACGGCCAGGACGATGCCCGCCTCGAGTCCGCCGTGGTCGAAGGTCGCCACGACGCCCGCCTCGACGGCGGAACAGGCGCCGATGAGCAGGAACCCGATGACGGTGGCCAGCAGCACGGTGGGGCGTGTGAGCACCTTTCCGAAGCGTCGCTTGCTCCGGGGGATGCGGACCCGGCCGACCTCGGGGGAGAGGATGAACCAGGTTCCGCCGCCGACGAGGATGACGGCGATCAGGACGAGCGCCTCCCACGTGCCGATCTGCGTCGCGATGAAGGTGATGACCACGGGGGCGATGATCCAGATGATCTCCTGCAGCGACGCATCCAGCGAGTAGAGCGGAGTGAGCTGACGGGAGTTGACCATCTTGGGATAGATCGTGCGCACGGCGGACTGCACCGGCGGAGTGGACAGCCCCGCGATGAGCCCGAACGCCATGAATCCGGCGACGGGAAGATCGAGCAGGCCGATGGCGAGGATCGCCAGCGCGCAGACGATCATCGTCAGGCTCAGCACGCGCCGCATCCCCCAACGACCCATCCATCGGCTGGTGACGGGGCCCGATACCGCCTGCCCGACGGAGGAGGCTGCGAGAACGAGCCCCGCGTACCCGTAGGAGCCGGTCACATGCTCGACGTGCAGGAGGATCGCCAGGCTCGTCATCCCGTTCGGGAAGCGCGCCGTGAGCTGTGCGGCGATGATGCGCGCCACCCCCGGGGTGCGCAGCAATTCCTGGTATCCGGCCATCCCTTCAGGATATCCCGGCGGGCGCTTCGGCCGCCGGACGGATGCGCGGTCGCGACACGCCGCGACACGCCGAACGCGGTTATCCACCGAGCGGGATCGGGGCGATGCAGGGCCGGTGTGGATGGTTTCGTCGTTCATCGAGGATTCGCCCGTGATTCAGGGATTTTTCAGGTCGCGCGACGCGCCGCGGCTGTGGATGAAACGGTGGACAACCTGTGTTGTATCTGGGGAGAGCGGCGCGAAAATCACACGGATGTAACTACTACCCCTTGTGGTGCTATCCGATGTCCGTACCCATATGTAGTATTGAGGTCCCGGCGACGAGAAGTGCTGGGAACAGGTCCGTCCGAGGGGAGAGAGAGGTCGACATGGCGATCACCGTCTACACCAAGCCGTCGTGCGTGCAGTGCAATGCCACCTACCGTGCACTGGATTCGAAGGGCATCGAGTACGAGGTCCTCGACGTCTCGCAGGACCCTGCGGCTCTCGAGCAGGTCAAGGCCCTCGGTTACCTGCAGGCTCCCGTCGTGATCACCGACGAGGACCACTGGTCGGGCTTCCGTCCCGACAAGATCGACGAGCTGGCCGCGCGCCTGGCCTGACCGATGGCAACCGCTGTCGCAGACCAGGTCGGCGCGGTTGCCCACTCCCTCCGTGAGCCCGCCCCGTCGGCTCCGCTCCTCGTCTACTTCTCGAGCGTGTCGGGTAACACCGCGCGTTTCATCGAGAAGCTCGGGATGCGGGCCGTGCGGATCCCCTTGCGGCCCACGGATCCGACCCCTCTCATCGACGAACCCTTCGTCCTGATCACGCCCACCTACGGGGGCGGTCAGGGAAGGGGCGAGGAGCGGGGAGCGGTTCCCAAGCAGGTGATCCGGTTCCTCAACGACGAGGCCAACCGCTCCCTGCTTCGCGGCGTGATCGCCGCGGGCAACACCAACTTCGGTGAGCACTACGGGCTCGCCGGAGAGATCATCAGCCGAAAGTGTCGTGTGCCGCACTTGGATCGGTTCGAATTGTTCGGCACGCCAGAGGACGTCGAGCGCATCGGCGAAGGATTGGAACGATGGTGGAAGCAGCACTGAAGGACTTGAGCTTCAAGACCGAGGCGCGTTTCGAGGGACTGGACTACCACGCCCTCAACGCGATGCTCAATCTGTACGACGCGAACGGGCAGATCCAGTTCGACGCCGACAAGCGTGCCGCGCGGGAGTACTTCCTGCAGCATGTCAACCAGAACACGGTGTTCTTCCACTCGCTCAAGGAGCGCCTCGACTACCTGGTCGAGAAGGAGTACTACGAGCCCGGTGTGCTCGCGAAGTACCCGCACGAGTTCATCCAGGAGCTCAACGACCGTGCCTACGGCAAGAAGTTCCGCTTCGAGACCTTCCTCGGCGCCTTCAAGTACTACACGAGCTACACGCTGAAGACGTTCGACGGCAAGCGCTACCTCGAGCGCTTCGAGGACCGCGTCGTCATGACCGCCCTCGCGCTCGCCGACGGCGACCAGAAGCTCGCCGTGCAGCTGGTCGACGAGATCATCTCCGGCCGCTTCCAGCCGGCCACCCCCACCTTCCTCAACGCGGGCAAGGCGCAGCGCGGCGAGCTCGTCTCGTGCTTCCTGCTGCGCATCGAAGACAACATGGAGTCGATCGCCCGCGGCATCAACTCCGCGCTGCAGCTCTCCAAGCGCGGCGGCGGCGTGGCGCTGCTGCTGTCCAACATCCGCGAGTCGGGTGCACCGATCAAGCAGATCGAGAACCAGTCCAGCGGCATCATCCCCGTCATGAAGCTGCTCGAAGACAGCTTCAGCTACGCGAACCAGCTCGGTGCGCGTCAGGGCGCCGGTGCTGTCTACCTGTCGGCGCACCACCCCGACATCATGCGCTTCCTCGACACGAAGCGTGAGAACGCCGACGAGAAGATCCGCATCAAGACGCTCTCGCTCGGTGTCGTCGTTCCCGACATCACCTTCGAGCTCGCCAAGAACGGCGAGGACATGTACCTGTTCTCGCCGTACGACGTCGAGAAGGTCTACGGCGTGCCCTTCGGCGACATCTCGGTCACCGAGAAGTACCGCGAGATGGTCGACGACCCGCGCATCAAGAAGACGAAGATCAACGCGCGCGACTTCTTCCAGACGCTCGCCGAGATCCAGTTCGAGTCCGGCTACCCGTACATCATGTTCGAGGACACGGTGAACCGGGCGAACCCGATCAAGGGCCGCATCAACATGTCCAACCTCTGCAGCGAGATCCTGCAGGTGAACACGCCGACGACGTTCAACGAGGACCTCTCGTACGACCAGATCGGCAAGGACATCTCGTGCAATCTGGGCTCGATGAACATCGCCCTGGCGATGGACGGCGGCGACCTCGGTGAGACGGTCGAGGCCGCGATCCGTGCCCTGAGCGCGGTCAGCGACCAGAGCCACATCCGCTCGGTGCGTTCGATCGAGGACGGGAACGACCGGTCCCACGCGATCGGCCTGGGCCAGATGAACCTGCACGGGTACCTGGCGCGCGAGCACGTGCACTACGGCTCTGAAGAGGGCCTGGACTTCACGAACATCTACTTCTATACGGTTCTCTTCCACGCACTGCGCGCCTCCAACGCGCTCGCGATCGAGCGCGGTCACGCGTTCGACGGCTTCGAGGACTCGACGTACGCCTCGGGTACGTTCTTCGACAAGTACCTCGAGCAGGAGTGGGTGCCGCAGACGGAGAAGGTCAAGGAGCTGTTCGCCGGACACCACATCCCGACGCAGGGCGACTGGGCGGAGCTGAAGGCGTCGATCCAGAAGCACGGCATCTACAACCAGAACCTGCAGGCGGTGCCGCCGACCGGCTCGATCTCGTACATCAACAACTCGACGTCGTCGATCCACCCGATCGCGTCGAAGATCGAGATCCGCAAGGAAGGCAAGCTCGGTCGCGTCTACTACCCGGCGCCGTTCATGACGAACGACAACCTGGAGTACTACCAGGACGCGTACGAGATCGGCTACGAGAAGGTCATCGACACGTACGCCGCCGCGACCCAGCACGTCGACCAGGGCCTGTCGCTGACGCTGTTCTTCAAGGACACCGCGACCACGCGCGACATCAACAAGGCGCAGATCTACGCGTGGCGCAAGGGCATCAAGACGATCTACTACATCCGCCTGCGGCAGATGGCGCTCGAGGGCACCGACATGTCCGAGTGCGTCAGCTGCATGCTCTGACGCACACCGCGTCTCGACTCGCTCCGTTCGCTCAACGACCGATCTCTGCAAGGACACCGACATGACCCCCGAGAAGCTGAAGCTGATCGACCACGTCCAGGCGATCAACTGGAACCGCATCCAGGACGACAAGGACCTCGAGGTGTGGAACCGCCTCGTGAACAACTTCTGGCTGCCCGAGAAGGTGCCGCTGTCCAACGACATCCAGTCGTGGAACACGCTGACGCCCGACGAGCAGACGCTCACGATGCGCGTGTTCACCGGCCTCACCCTGCTCGACACGATCCAGGGCACGGTCGGCGCGGTGTCGCTGATCCCGGATGCGCTGACGCCGCACGAGGAGGCGGTGTATACCAACATCGCGTTCATGGAGTCGGTGCATGCCAAGAGCTACTCGTCGATCTTCTCGACCCTCGCGTCGACGCCCGAGATCGACGACGCGTTCCGGTGGTCGGTTGAGAACGAGAACCTTCAGAAGAAGGCGCACATCGTCATGGACTACTACCGTGGTGACGAGCCCCTCAAGCGCAAGGTCGCCTCGACCCTGCTCGAGTCGTTCCTGTTCTATTCAGGCTTCTACCTGCCGCTGCACTGGTCGGCCAAGGCGAAGCTCACGAACACGGCCGACATCATCCGCCTCATCATCCGAGACGAGGCTGTGCACGGTTACTACATCGGGTACAAGTTCCAGAAGGGCATGGAGCTGATCACGCAGGCCGAGCGCGACGAGATCAAGGACTACACGTTCTCGCTCCTGTACGAGCTCTACGACAACGAGGTGCAGTACACGCAGGACCTCTACGACGCCGTCGGGCTCACGGAGGACGTCAAGAAGTTCCTGCACTACAACGCCAACAAGGCGCTCATGAACCTCGGCTTCGAGGCCATGTTCCCCTCGACGGTCACGAACGTGAACCCGGCGATCCTGTCGGCGCTCTCGCCCAACGCGGACGAGAACCACGACTTCTTCTCGGGCTCGGGCTCCTCCTACGTCATCGGCAAGGCCGAGGCCACCGAGGACGAGGACTGGGACTTCTGAGCCCCGCGTGATTCCGCGGCCGTGCCGCACCGAGAAGGCCCCCGCGGGGCGCTCCCACGAGCGCTCAGGCGGGGGTCCTCTCGTTGGTGCGACGATTCTGCGCCCTCACCCGTCTGCGCAAAAAAAGTCCCGGCCAGCAGTAATTTGACTTCCCTCGGAAGCGGGCTATGGTCGAAGGTCATCCGCCAGCCACTCAGGGGAAGCGAGTCCACATGTCCAAGAAGACGCCGAACACGCGAGGTGCCAAGAAGGCCCCGCAGCTGTCGATCAAGGAGAAGCGAGCAGCGAAGCGCGAGAAGCGCGAGCCTGAGCTGTTCCTCAAGCCGCGCAAGGATGCCGGCCGCTGACCGACCGGCAAGAGAGGGGTGGATGCTCGTCGTCCGCCCCTTTCTCATTGCGCAGGAGCTGAGCGACCGCATCCCGGCGTCCAGCTGTGAACCGCCATGATGGATCGGTGCGCTCGTCCGTTCCTGCTGTTTTCGTCCACGGGCTGTTCGACCCTTTCGCGGAACCCGCGACATTTCGTCAGCTCGGCGACAGGGAGTGCACGGCGCCGGATCTCGACGGCTACGGCGCGTTCGCCGCACGCAGGGTGACCCTCGAAGGACAGGTTCGGGCGCTCCGTGGGCACGTCGTGGCGCGGCGTTCCGGGGCGCCCGTGCACCTCGTGGCGCATTCGATCGGCGCTGTATACGCCTTCGCTCTGGCAGACCGACATCCAGAGCTGGTCGAGTCGCTGACGACGGTCGAAGGGAACTTCTCCCGGCGGCTCGACGACCCCGCGGCCTTTCTCGCCGCTGACGGCGTGCCTGTGACCGACGAGAGCCTCGCCAGAGCGGGGAGGCGCTCCCGTACCAGCCATGGCGGACGGTGTGGGACTCCGCTGCTGCGATCGTGGATGCGACCGGCAGGCCCGACTACGACGCGCTGCTGAGGCGGGTCTTCGCCGGCAAGCCGGTGCACCTGGTGGCGGGTGAGCGTAGCGCCGACGGATGGCATGTTCCCGACTGGGCTCGGGGCGCGGCCGCTTCGTCCACGGTCATCCCTGGCGTCGGGCACATGATGATGTTGGAGCGCCCCGAGGCGTTCGGCCTCTCGATCAGGCGGCTCCTGACTCCCTGAGCGTTGTCGTCACGTGCGCTCCGTCGTGCGGATGGGGCGCAGAATGCGGGCGGGGTTACCCGCGGCAAGCACCCCGGCGGGGATGTCGCGGGTGACGACGGAGCCTGCTCCGATGATGCTGTTGTCGCCGATCGTCACGCCGGGGGTGATCGTCACCGATCCGCCCAGCCAGACGTTGGAGCCGATGATCACAGGCTGGGGGAGCTCCCAACCGGCCAGCCGTCGTTCGATGTCCTCGGCGTGATTCGGGGTGTAGATGCTGCAGCGCGGACCGATGAGGCAGTCCTCGCCGATCGTGACGGCACCGCCGCCGATCACCATGAAGTCGGCGTTGATGAAGGTGCGATCGCCGATCGTGATCCGGGCGCCGTAGTCGATCATGACGGGAGGGCGCACGTCGATGCCCACGCCCGCACCCGGCACGAGCTCGGTGAACAGGGCGCGCGCCTCATCGGGCGCGGTGTCGTACAGCAGGTTGAAACGCGCGCACGCGGCGTGCGAATCCCGCGTGAGCTTCTGCAGTGCCGGCGAGGTCCGGTAACGGAGCCAGTCGTGCGCCAGAAGCGCGCGCAGATCATCGTCGTCTTCCGCCAACCGGTCCAGGTCATCGAGCGCTCTCTGCAGTGCCGGGGTCATGCCATCTCCTCATATGTTGTCGATCACAACATATCGATCGGAACGTGCTCCGTCAACGCGGCGCGGCCGCCTCCGGGCCGACGATGTTTCCGCGAACACATCGAGCTAACTTTGATTCCGATGGATGAATCGTCGCGGCCTGAGCCCGTCCCGCGCACGACGCTGGGGGCATTCCTCCGAGCGCGCCGAGAGCAGCGCCAACCCGAGCAGGTGGGGCTCGAACGTCAGATCGGCCGGCGAGTGCCTGGCCTGCGTCGTGACGAGGTCGCGACCCTCGCGGGCGTCAGCAGCGAGTACTACCTGCGACTCGAACAGGGCCGTGGCAACGCCCCGTCCATGCAGGTGCTGGCCGGGCTCGCGCGCGCGTTGCGCTTGAACGCCGCCGAGTCCGACTACCTACATCGGCTCGCCGGGCATGCAACGCCGCGTCGCGTGGCATCCTTCGAGCGCCCGCGCGCGGAGATCGAGGCGATCCTGCGTTGGTGGCCTGGCATTCCGGCATACATCTCCGACGCGAATCTCGACGTCGTGGTCGCGAACGACCTGATGATCGCGATCACCGACGGCCGGTTCGGGCCCGGGGCGAACGTCCTCGAGGAGACCTTCAACGCCTCAGGGCGGGAGAGGCTCGAGACCTGGGAATCGCAGGCGCGCGATGCCGTCGCGCTCTTCCGCTACTCCGGGGACGAGACATCCGCACGCTATAACGCCATCCTGCGCAGGTTGAGTGCGGATGCGGATTTTCTCCGCTTCTGGAGCCTGCAGGAGGTCACGCTGCCGCGTCCCTCGGAGATCGCCGCGGCGATCGAGGGGATCGGGCGGCTCTCGATCTCGGTGCGGGACTTCTTCGTTCCGGAGCTCCAGGGCCATATGGTCACCGTGTTCGATGCCGCGCCGGGCTCTACCGCGGACACCTTCTTCCGTCGCGTCGCCGATGCCCTTCGCGCGTCCGGCGATGCGCGGGACGGCTGAGCACACGCATCGGACGGCGAGTTCACGGCCCCGCCGTGCGTCGGTACGGCATTCACTCGTCGAAGATGATCGACTCCCAGTTCGCCGGCACGTGACCGGACGGACCGGGAACACTCTGTGTCAGCGGGTGGCTTGTCGGCGCTGGTAGCTGCCCCCCGTCCACTTCCCGCTCCTCGACGTAATCCCACCACCACTTCTCCTGCGGCTCGAAGCTCTGCACGAACCGGTGTCCGGTGAGCTCGAAGTGACGCTGGGCATGATGATTCGGCGAGACCTCGCAGCACCCCACGTGTCCGCAGGCGATACAGCGGCGCAGATGCAGCCACCAGGAACCGGACGCGAGGCACTCCACACATCCGGTTCCGCTCGGTGGCGGCGCGTGCGTCATGCCTGCTCCGATCCGTGGTGTCTGATCCCTGGCCACGGTACGCCTCGCGCCGCAGGCCGATTCGGACGCCTGACGAGGAGCTGTTCGTCTGCCGTCGTCCTCTCCGCGGCGTGTCGATGTGCGTTCCGACATGCAGACGAGCGCCGGCGCGCGCACGCACCGTACGTTCGCCTCATTCCCGGAGGAGGCGGACATGGATGAGACCCAGAGGATGGCGATGGCCGGCATCCACACACTCGAGCGCGAACTCATCGTGCGCGACTTCATCACGGTGCTGAACGAAGGCCAGCTCTGCGACATTGCTCTGCCCGGTGCGCGGACTCGCTGCCTCACGGGCTTCGGCAGCTTCCGGCTCGACGAGTTGCGCATCGCCGCCTGGCATCAGGTGTTCGCCTGATCGCGCGTTCGCGTCAAGCCCTGAGCTCTCGCGAGCCGCGTCTCGTACAGTGCCCGCATGGGAATGAGCGATGAACAGAAGCGGCACGATCAACTGACGAGTGCGCCCCACGCCACGGACGAGGATGCGAAGCCACGCATCGTCGTGTCGGAGCACGACGGCGTGACCCGCATCGACATCGCGGAGGATGCGCCGGTGCGACCGAGCGATCCTCGCGACTGACGAACGACGCGTGAGGGGTGTCAACCCCGGCGGCCTTTCGGGCAGCCCCGGGTGTACTGGGACGTATGAGCAACGAGAAGCAGAACCATCACCGTCCGGACGATGAGGACACCGCATCCGGGATCTCGCCCGTCGAGCAGGATGCCGGCGAGGACATCACGACCGACGACGACGGCGCCCCTGTCGACAACCCCTCTGGAGGCTGACGATGTCGAATCCCGACGAGCGGCCCGGCGTCACTCCGGGCCCTGAGCCGGACACCACCACGGCGGCGGAGCCCGACGACCCCCAGTCGAACGGTGCGGAGTCCGTCGTCGACGGCAGCGGCGAAGACTCCTGAGGTCGACTACTTCGCGAGCTCGGCCTTCGCGTAGGCGACGATCGCGTTCGCGTGGCCGTGCCCCATCGCGTGCGTGCTCTTGAGTTCCGACACGACGGCCATGTGGGTTTCGCCCGCCGTCAACCGCGGCTCGACGATGTCCAGCCACTCCTGCATCGGACGGCCGTAGGTCTTCTCGATGCTCGGGAAGTAGGACGCCGGGCCCTTCGGTATGCTGCCCGGCTCCAGCGACGGGGCGATAACGCGCTTCGCAGTCATGCGCCCAGCGTAGGCTCTGGCGCGTCGCGTCACGTCACGAAGCGTCACCCGAATTTGCCGGTCGCGCGGAGCGCGGAATGCTGGGATCTCCACCGACCCGGAAGACGCATGAGCACGCCCACCACTGCATCCGCGCACGACGACACCATCCGCAGCCTGCTCGAGGAGCGCCGCACCTTCGCGCCGCCAGTCGACTTCGCGGAGCGCGCGAACGTGACCGAGGAGTGGATCCGTCGGGAGTGGATCGAGCGCGCGGATCGGGACCCCGAGACCTTCTGGGCGCACCGTTCCGAGATCCTCGACTGGGCGGTGCCGTGGCGCACCGCTCACCGCTGGGAACCCACGGACGGCGAGAGCATCCCCACCGCGGAGTGGTTCGTCGGCGGCCGCCTGAACGCCTCGGTCAACGCGGTGGACCGGCACGTGGCCGCCGGGCACGGCGACCGGGTCGCCTTCCACTTCGAGGGTGAGCCCGGTGACAGGCGCACGATCACGTACGCCGAACTGCAGCGCGAGGTGGCGAAGGCCGCGAATGCGCTGACCGCGATGGGGATCGGCAAGGGTGACCGGGTCGTCGTGTATCTCCCGGTGCTGGTGGAGACGGTGATCATCCAGCTCGCGGTGGCGCGGATCGGTGCGATCCACTCGCTCGTGTTCGGCGGGTTCTCCGCGGAGGCCGTGCGCTTCCGCGTCGAGGACACCGGTGCGAAGCTCCTCGTCACCACCGATGGCCAGTTCCGTCGCGGTACCGCCGTGCCCGTCAAGCAGCAGGCGGATGCGGCGGTCGCCGGCGTCGCCTCGATCGAGCACGTGCTCGTCATCCGCCGCACGGGCGACGAGGTCGCCTGGACTGAGGGGCGCGATCTCTGGTGGCACGAGACCGTCGACGCCGCGCCGGACACGCACGAGCCGGAGTTCTTCGATGCGGAGACGCCGCTGTTCATCATCTACACGAGCGGAACCACCGGCAAGCCCAAGGGTCTGGTACATACGACCGGCGGCTGGCTGACGCATGTGGCGTGGACATTCTGGGCGGTCTTCGACGCCAAGCCCGAGACCGACGTCTACTGGTGCACCGCCGACCTCGCCTGGGTCACCGCGCACAGCTACGAGACGTACGGGCCCCTGCTCAACGGCGTCACGAGCGTCCTCTACGAGGGCACTCCCCACACCCCGGACTGGGAGCGGCACTTCCAGATCCTCGAACGTTATGCGGTGACGACGTACTACACGGCGCCCACCCTCATCCGATCGCTCATGAGCAGGTTCGCCGACGGTCCGCCGGCCCGCTATGAGCTCTCCTCGCTGCGGCTGCTGGGTACGGTGGGCGAGGCGATCAACCCCGAGGCGTGGATCTGGTTCCATCGCCACCTCGGTCGAGGAGAGACGCCCGTCGTGGACACGTGGTGGCAGTCCGAGACCGGCGGAGCGATCGCAGCGCCGCTTCCGGGCGTCTCCACGCTCAAGCCCGGGTCGGCGCTCACGGCGCTCCCGGGGCTGCGCGTCCGTGTCGTCGATGCCGAAGGTGCCGATGTGGGCCCCGGCGGCGGCGGCCTGCTCGTCGTGGACGGTACCTGGCCGGGGATGTCGCGTACCGTTTGGGGCGACCCCGAGCGATACCGGGACTCGTACTGGAAGCGTTTCGCCGCGCACGGGTACTTCCTCGCGGGCGACGGCGCGAAGCTCGACGCGGACGGCGACCTCTGGGTACTGGGCCGCGTGGACGACGTGATCAACGTCTCGGGTCACCGGCTGTCGACGATCGAGATCGAGTCCGCGCTCGTCGCGCATCCCGCCGTGGGGGAGGCTGCGGTCGTGGGCGTCGCCGACGACGTCACCGGTCAGGCCATCGCCGCCTTCGTCACGAACGCGGAGGATGCGGCGGCGCTCCGTCAGCACGTGCGAACCGCGATCGGCCCCGTGGCGCAGCCGACGTACGTCTTCACGGTGCCCGATCTCCCGAAGACGCGCAGCGGCAAGATCATGCGCCGCCTGCTCGTGGACCTCGTCGACGGTCGGCCGCTGGGTGATACGACCTCGCTGCAGGACGAGACCGTGCCGCCGCGGATCGCGGAGATCGTCCGCGAGGCCCTCGGCCGCTGACGGCTTCGCTCCCCTGTCATAGATCGACGCTCGCGCTGCGATCTATGACAGGGGAGCCGAGAGGGCGATTGCTCGCCTGTCGCAGATCGACGCCGAAGGCTCGATCTGGGACAGGGGAGCCGGGGCGGCGGCCGAAGAAGGCCGGGGGCCGCGGGAGCCGCGGTCTCAGCGGCGAGTGGAGACCGTGACGGTGAACTTCGCGTTGCGGGCGACCTGCCGCGTCGGGCCGACGAGACGCTGGAGGGCCGGGCGGTAGCGCAGGGCCGAGTTCCACACCGTCCACAGCTCGCCGCCTGAGCGGAGGGCACGCGCCGCATCCTCGAACAGGGGCGCGGCGAGGTCTGTCGTGACCGCGGCGCCGGAGTGGAACGGCGGGTTCAGGGCGATGAAGGGCACGCCGGCGTCCGGGAGCGCGGTGAGCCGGTCGTCCCGCACGACGCGGATGCGGTCGGACACGCCGTTCGCCTCGGCCGTCGCCCGTGCCGATGCGACCGCGGCGGCGGAGCGGTCGGAGGCGTAGACAGCGCGGTCGGGATGCCGCAGCGCGAGGAATGCGGCGACGACGCCCGTCCCGCATGCGAGGTCGACGAGGGGACTGCCCTCGGGAAGGCGCGCAGGAAGGTTCGCCAGCAGGAACCGGGTGCCGATGTCGATCGCCGTTCCCGCGAACGCGCCTCCGTACGCGCAGACGGTGATGCCGTCGTGGACCGCACGTCGCGGCTCGGGGTCGTGTCCGTGGCGAGGGCCACGGGCGACCAACACGCGGGACTTCTGGCGAGCGTGCGTGATGTCGAGCGTGCCGAAGAAGCGGCGGAGGACGTCGTTCATCGCCGTCGACATGTGCTTGATGCGTCCGCCGGCGAACACGACGACGTCCGGTGCTGCGTGCGCGGCGATCAGGGCGGCGGCATCCTCCAACGCGTCGAGGGAGCGGGGGAGTCGGAGCAGGACCAGTCGGGCGCCCGCCACGAGCGCGCCCGACAGCTCCATCGGGCGGTAGCGGTCCGTGAGGCCCAGGCGGTTCGCGTTGGCCGCGAGGGCCTGCTCGCCGGTGAGGGCGTCCTGATGCACCCGTACGACGCCGGCAGAGGCGGCTGCCGCGCCCAACGCGAGCGCGCCGTATTCGTCGCCGATGACCGCGATGTCATCCGCGCTCATCGCGGTGCGCCAGGCGGCGGACTCGTCGAGCAGGAGTCGGTCGGCGGCATCGACCGCGACGAGGTCGGGCGACTCGACGTCTGGCCAGCGTCGCAGCGCGTCGAACCGGAACTCCATCCCTTCACGCTACCGGCCGCCGCGGAGTGCCGACGGATACGATGGTCAGATGGCCGACAAGACGCACGGGGCACCGCAGCCCGCAGGGCAGCGCCCGCCGTTCAGCCCGGTCATCGCGCTTCTGACGGTGTCCGCAGTCTGGGATGCGCGTCTGAATGCGGTGCTGAAGGACCTCGGTCTCACGACCCGCAAATACGGTCTCCTCGCTCACCTGCAGGCGACCCCGGGCATCTCGTTCTCCGAGCTCGCCCGCCGCTCTCAGATCACGGTTCAGACGGCGCACACCGCCGTCAAGACGCTCGCCGGCGAGGGGTTGGTCGAGGACGCCACCGCGCACGCGGGTGCCGCATCCGATCTGCGGGTGACGACGAAGGGCGCGGCGGCTCTTGCCGAGGCGGATGCACGTCTTGCCGCGCTCGACGAGGTGTTCGGTGCGGGCGTTCCCGCTCTCTCCTCCGCGCTGCAGGGACTGCACGAGCAGCCGTTCGGAGAGATCCTTCAGCAAGACTGAAGATTTTCGGTCTAGGCTGCGGGAGAGCGCCGACCCGAGCGCGTCGATCGAACCCCGGAGTCTCCCGTGTTCCGCACGCCCTACGCCCTGTTCCGCACCCTTGCCATCGCCGAGATGGTCTCGTGGACCCTGCTCATCGGTGGTCTCATCGTGCGGGCCGTGACAGGTTTCGCGCCCGCCGTGACGATCGGCGGTGGCATCCACGGGTTCATCTTCCTGTCGTACGGCGCGACGGTGATCCTCGTGGCCAAGAACCAGCGATGGGGCGGAGCAGTGACTGCTCTGGCGTTGGTCAGCGCGATCGTGCCCTACGCGACGCTGCCCGTCGAGCTCTGGCTGTCGCGCACCGGTCGGCTGCGGGGTGCATGGCGGCTGCAGGCCGGCTCCGACCCTCGGGATGCGGCATGGCACGACCGTGTGCTGCGCTCCGTGCTGCGTCGGCCGGTTCTGTCGGCCGTCGTGATCGCCGCCGCCGTGGCGGTGGCGTTCACCGTGCTGCTCGTGATCGGCCCTCCCGGCGGTCGGGCCTGAGCGGACTTACTTCGCGCGGGCCCGCACGTGGATCGGCAGCGCCATCGCGGCCGAGATCAGCAGGATGCCGGCGACGAAGATGACGGCCTGAAAACCGGGCACCGAGAACGAGATGCCGAACGCGAACATCCCGAGCAGGAACAGCAGCAGGGACACGATGTACATGGCACTCCTTCGGAAGACTTCCTCCAGAGTACCGGGTCGCCTGCGTTCGGACCGACCGCCTCGGCATCCCTGAGCGGGGCTACTCCGCGCTCGGGCGCACGCTCGCTGCGAGGCGGGTCGCGCCCACGACGGCCGCGGGCATCGTGAACACCGCTCCGAGCGGGACGAGGAAGCACAACTGCGTCATGATGCCGAAGCCGAGCGCGCGGCCACGGGCTGCGCGCAGCAGGCGGCGCCGAGCGCGGCGATCGATGCCGCGCGCCGTCAGCGCGCGGCCCGAGAGCTCATCCGCGAGGATCCAGCCCGACAGCAGAACGCCGGTCACCGTGCCGACCACGCCGCCGATCAGCGGGATGAAGCCCAGTGCGAACGCGAGCGCGGCTGCGAGCGCGCCGCGCACGATGAGGCCGATCGCGTCGGCCAAGGCCGCCCGCCAGCCGGGATCATGTCCGGGCACGGCGCCCGAATCGGCGAGCTCGACGCTGCGCCAGATCCGGTCGTAGAACGGTTCCCCGACGATCAGGGTCAGCGCGGTGAAGGTCGTCGCGGCCAGCAGGAGTGCGCCGGCGAAGACCGCGACGCCCAGCGCGACGCGCAACGCGATGGCCCAGACCGCCGGCCAGTGGTCGGCGAACGGCGTCACGGCGTCCGTGAGCGGGCCCAGGACTGTCGCGAGCGCGACGAGGGCCACCGAAAGGCCCGCACTCACGACGAGTGCGGGCAGGAGGCCGAGGAGCATCAGGCTCGGGCGTCGCGTGAACCACCCGAATCCGCCGAGAAGCAGGCGTGCGCCGTGGAGCACCTCGTTCACTCGTTCTCCTCACCGCCGTGCTGGGTCGAGCGTAGTGGGAATATCATCGCCTCTGTCGTGTTGAAGTTGATGTGTCGACGCTCAACTCCGTTTTGCAGAGCGGCACCCCGAACCCGATCAGGAGAACAGATGCCTGAAGATTTCACCCCCGATGAGGGCCGCGACGCCTTCGATGACTTCCTCTCGCGCTACCTCGCAGGGGAGCGCGGACGCGCGGCGCGGTCGATCGATCTGTCGCGCTACCTCAGCGCGCGCACGCAGGAGACGCTGCAGGACGCAGGTCGCTTCGCTCTCACGCGCGGACAGCACGAGCTGGATGCGTTGCACGTGCTCCGCGAGATCGTGCGCGTCGACCAGGTTCGCGATGCGATCGCCCGACTCGGTGTCGACCCCGAGAGCATCGTCCGCGAGTCGGAGCAGCGTCTGCCCGCCAGTGCCGACGTCGCCGACGTCGACAGCGCGGTGGTGACGAGCTCCGTACAGCGCGCCCTCTTCCATGCGTTCCAGGTCGCGCGTTCCTCCGGCTCGACCTACATCGACCCGGAGCACCTCTTCTTCGCGCTGGTGCTGGCGCAGGACACGCCTGCGGGTCAGATCCTCGCACGTGCCGGCGTGACGGCGGAGGCGCTCACGCAGAGCGTGCGCGAGACCGTCACCGGTGGCGAGCGCGCCCCGGAGCAGGCGGCCGCATCCGAGCCCGCCACCATGCTGGAGCGCTACGGACGCGACCTCACCTCCCTCGCCGAGGCGGGGGAGCTCGACCCGGTGATCGGCCGAGCGGACGAGATCGAGCAGACCATCGAGATCCTGAGCCGTCGTACGAAGAACAACCCCGTGCTCATCGGCGAGGCCGGTGTCGGAAAGACGGCGATCGTCGAAGGGCTCGCCCAGGCGATCGTTGCCGGCGAGGTGCCTGAGCAACTGCGCGGCAGCCGCGTCGTCTCCTTGGATCTGCCCGCGATGCTCGCGGGCGCCCGCTACCGCGGCGACTTCGAAGAGCGCCTGACCGCGACGATGACCGAGATCGCCGAACGCAAGGGCGAGCTCATCGTCTTCATCGACGAGGTGCACACGGTCGTCGGCGCGGGCGCCGGCAGCGACGGCGCCATGGATGCCGGCAACATCCTCAAGCCGCGCCTCGCTCGTGGCGACCTGCACCTCGTGGGCGCGACCACGCTCGCCGAGTATCGCACCATCGAGAAGGACCCGGCGCTGGAGCGCCGATTCCAGCCGGTGAAGGTGGGGGAGCCCTCGGTCGAGGATGCGGTGCGGATCCTGCACGGGCTCCGCGCCGCCTACGAGCAGCACCACGCCATCACCTACACCGATGACGCGCTGCGTGCCGCTGTCGAGCTCAGCGATCGCTACTTGAGCGACCGCGTCCTGCCGGACAAGGCCATCGACCTCATCGACCAGGCCGGAGCGCGGCTCCGCCTGCGCCTGGGCGTCGCGGTCGACGTGTCCCAGCTCATGGCGCAGCTGGCCACGCTCGAGGCGGACAAGAACGCAGCGGTCGCGGCCGAGCGCTACGAGGATGCGATGCGTCTGCGCGACGAGATCGCCGACGTGCAACGCCGCATCGATGAGGCGAGCCGTCGCGACGCCGTGCGCGGCGAGCAGGTCGTGGACGCCGAGCACATCGCCGCCGTCATCAGTCGCAGCACGGGCATCCCGGTGTCGCGTCTGACCGAGACCGAGCGCGGACGCCTGGCGGGACTCGAGTCCGAGCTGCACGCCCGGGTGATCGGTCAGGATGCGGCGGTCACCGCCGTCGCGACGGCTGTCCGGCGCAACCGCACCGGCATGGGCGACAGCCGGAGACCCGTGGGGTCGTTCCTTTTCCTCGGCCCCACCGGCGTCGGTAAGACCGAACTCGCGAAGACCCTGGCATCCTCCCTCTTCGAGGACGAGAACGCCGTGATCCGCTTCGACATGAGCGAGTTCGGCGAGCGTCACACCGTCTCGCGTCTCGTGGGGGCCCCTCCCGGATATGTCGGATACGACGAGGCGGGGCAGCTGACCGAGCGGGTACGTCGCGCGCCGTACTCCGTGGTGCTGTTCGACGAGATCGAGAAGGCGCACCCCGACGTGTTCAACCTGTTGCTCCAGGTGCTCGACGACGGACGCCTGACCGACGGTCAGGGCCGCACGGTCGACTTCCGCAACACCGTCGTCATCATGACCTCGAACATCGGCAGCGAGTTCCTCGCATCCCGCTCCGGTGCGATCGGGTTCATCGCCGACGGCGGCGGGGCCACCGGTTTCGGCGACGAGGGCGAGCTGCGTGCGCGCGTCATGGGCAAGCTCCGTGAGGCGATGCGTCCCGAATTCTTGAACCGCATCGACGAGATCGTGCTGTTCCGCAAGCTCGAGAAGGCGCAGCTGCGCAGCATCGTGTCGCTCCTGCTCGAGCAGAGCGCATCCCGCCTGGCGCGGCGCGAGATCTCGTTCGAGGCGACCGACGCCGTCGTGGACTGGCTGGCGGAGCACGGGTACGAGCCCGAGTACGGAGCGCGCCCGCTGCGCCGGCTCATCCAGCGGGAGATCGATGACCGCATCGCCGACCTGCTCGTCTCCGGAGAACTGACTGATCAGGGCGCCGTGCGCATCGACGTCGTCGACGGTCGGCCGGTCGCCGTTGCCCTGACCCGCAGCGCCGTCGCCGCCTGATTCGACCAGACCGCCACCCCCTGCGATGTGCAAGGGGTGGCGGTCGTCGTATGCGCGGGGCAGGCTGGAGGGATGGTGCTTCCCGCGCGGCTCTCCCTCGGACTGGCAGGGGCCCTCGGCCCCGATCTCATCGCTCGACTGGCTCCCGCTGCAGAGCAGGCCGGCTTTGCGACGCTCTGGGTGAACGACACTCCGGGCGGCGACGCGGTGGCAGCGCTCGCCGCCGCGGCGAGGGTCACCGATCGGATCGCGCTGGCCACCGGGGTGGTGCCACTGGATCGGCGTGAGCCGGATTCGCTCGTCTCCGCGCTGCAAGCCGCGGAGCTTCCGATCGACAGGCTCACCGTGGGCATCGGTTCGGGCTCCGCGCGCACGCATCAGCTGGCGCTCGTGGAGCGGGGGATCGAGGCGCTGCGCGCGGGCGTGCCCGGGGCGCAGGTCGTGGTGGGTGCCCTCGGGCCGCGGATGCGGCGGCTTGCGACATCGATCGCCGACGGTCAGCTGCTGAACTGGCTGACACCCGATGCGGCGGCCGCGCAGCGTGAGCCGGATACCCGCACCATCCTCTATGTGAGAACGGCGCTCGATGCGGCGGCGTCGCCGCGGCTGCTCGCCGAGGCCGACGCGTACGCCGGCTACCCCGCGTACGCCGCCAACTTCGCGCGACTCGGGTTCGGCGCGCGCGACACGGTGATCACCTCCCTCGAAGACACACCGCGCGTGACGGCGTACCGCGCCGCGGTCGACGAGGTCGTTCTCCGGGTGATCGTCGAACGGGACGACCCGGGACACTATCTCGACGTCATCCGGCACGCGGCGGCGTTCATCGACGCGGACGCCTCATGAGCACGGTGCCCGAGCGTGCAAGCGAACCGACCGTGTGGGGCTCGACAGGCGGCTCGAGGCGAGGTGAAATCAGACCATGAGGACTTTCGCACGCTGGGCGCTGGGCGCCGCCATGGTGTTCGCCGGTGTCAGCCATCTGTTCTGGGCGCGCAAAGAGTTCCGCGCGCAGGTGCCCGACTGGGTCGTGGATGCCACGCCCCTCGACGAGGATGCGGTCGTGCTCGTCTCCGGCGCTGCGGAGATCGCCCTCGGTACGGCGCTGGTGGTCCTGCCGTCGCAGCGCCGACGTATGGGTGCCCTGCTGGCGGCGTTCTTCGTCGCGGTCCTCCCCGGCAACTGGGCCCAGTTCACCCACCGCCGCGACGGCTTCGGTCTCGACACCGACGTCAAGCGGCTGGTCCGTCTCTTCTTCCAGCCGGCGCTCGTCGCCTGGGCGCTGTGGAGCACGCGCACCCCGCGCGATTGAGCGCGGGCCGGATGCGGCCCGTCAGCGCTTGGCTTCGACGAGCCGCATCCGCACGATGTTGTCGGTCTCATCCATCTCGGCGATGTCGGGGTGCGCCGCGACGAACTCGGTGAAGCTGCGGTGCCCCAGCGCCTTCTCGCTGAACGAGGAGTCGAGGCGCGTGATCAGGCTCTTCACTGCGGACGCATGCTGCCACTGCGAGGGGTCCTTGTCGTTCTCCAGGCGCAGCGCACGCTCGAGCAGATCGGCCGCGGGATCCACGGACCGCTTGCGCGAGCGCGGAGCGTTCGAGGCCGCATCCTTCTTCGAGGGTTCGGGCACCTGCACACCGGGCAGCGAGTCGTAGGCATCGAAGCGGTCGCAGGCGGCCGCGAGCGACTTGGCTGTGGAGCCGGCCACCCCCACACCCACGACGAAGCGCCCGAGGCGCTTGCATCGCTGCGCCAGGGGCACGTAGTCGGAGTCACCCGCGACGATGACGACGTGCGTCAGATCCGGCAGACGGAACATGTCCTCCACGGTGTCGACCGCCAGGCGGATGTCGGCGCCGTTCTTGGCGTAGGCGGCGGCGGGGAACAGCTGCACCAGGTCGACCGCCCGCGCTACCAGCTGCGACCGGTACTCGGCGTTGACCGGCGACGACCAGTCGGCGTAGGCCCGCGTCAGCACAAGCGTGCCGAAGGATGCGGCGTAGTCGATGATCGCGCCCACATCGACCGTCGCGCGCGCCAGCTTCTCCGTGATCTCGGGATCGTGCGGCTGCTCGGCGATGCGCGACCGGTCGCGTGAGTAGGCGTTGCGGCCGTGCACGCGGTCGTACCAGCTCATGACGATGTTGTCGAAGTCGAGGTAGACGGCCACGCGGCTCGTCGACAGATCCGCCACGTCAGCCCTCGCTCGGGTAGCGCACGCCGATCTGCGCGCGGATGTCGTCGAGCTGTCGCATGATCGCGATCGTCTCGGCGAGGGGGAGGCGATCGCTGTCCCTGCGCCCCTCCGCGATGATCCGCTCGGCCGCGAGCGCCTGATACTGCATGCCGCGACCGGCATCGGGGCACCGGAAGGTTTCGAGCACGTCGCGCGAGCCGTTCGTCAGGGTGAAGCCGGTCGCGTTGTACCAGGTGGGATCGATCTCGATCCGCGCATCGCTGCCGATGATGGCCGCGCGGTTGGGGCCCACCCCGCGTGAGGAGGACACCGTCGTGGCCAGCGCGCCGCTCGCGTACGTGGCGAGGGTCGCGACATCGATGTCGGCACCCGTCTCGCCGAGTCGCCCGCTCGCGGTGAGGGAGACCGGTGCGCCGAGAACGTCCCAGGCGAACGACAGCGGGTAGATGCCCAGATCGAGCAGCGCGCCGCCGCCCAGCTCGAGCGCGTTGAGCCGATGCGACGGATCAGCCGACAACGACTGGACGTGATCCGCGGTCACGGCGCGCACCTCGCCCAGCGCGCCGTCGGCGAGGATCTCCTGGATCCGCATCATGTGCGGCAGGTACCGGGTCCACATCGCCTCCATCGCCAGGAGTCCCGCCCCCTCCGCCGCGACGCGCACGCGCTCGGCCTCGTCGCCGGTGAGCGTGAACGGCTTCTCGACGAGGACGTGCTTACCCGCCGCGAGGGCTTCGAGCGCGTTCTCGGCGTGGGCCGGATGCGGGGTCGCGATGTAGACGATGTCGACGTCGTCGTCCGCGAGCAGCGACGCGTAGTCGCCGTGTGCGTGCGGGATGTCGAACTGCGTCGCGAAGCGCTGGGCGCTTTCGAGCGAACGCGAGCCGACCGCGCGGACGTCGAGGCCCGCGGTGCGTAGGTCGCTCGTGAACGTGTGGGCGATGTTGCCCGTGGCGAGGATGCCCCAACGCAGGCGAGAACTCGAGACAGTGGTCATGCGACCACCGTACCCAAGCGGTGCCGCACTAGGCTCGGCTCGTGGCGACGGCACTGGACAGACTGCGCGAACTCCTCAGGATCGCGACGGTCTCCTACGCGGACGAGTCGCGGGTGGACACGGCGGCGTTCGACGAGTTCCACGCTGCGCTCGCGCGCCTGTACCCCCTTGTGCACGCACGGCTGGAGCGGGAGCTCATCGCCGGTCATGCGCTTCTCTTCCGGTGGCCCGGGCGCACATCGGAGCGCCCGCTCGTGCTCATGGCGCACCAGGACGTCGTGCCCGTGGTCGAGGAGGACTGGGATCGCGACCCGTTCGGCGCCGAGCTCGTCGGGGACGGCGCCGATCAGGCGGTCTACGCGCGGGGAGCGATCGACGACAAGGGCGCGCTCGTTGCCATCTTGGAGGCCGTCGAAGAACTGCTGATGCGCGAGGTCGTTCCGGAGAACGACGTGTACCTCGCCTTCGGGCACAACGAGGAAACGGCCGGCGACGGTGCGCGCGCGATCGCCGAGACGCTGCGCGCCCGCGGTGTGCGCCCTGCTCTCGTGGTCGACGAGGGCGGCGCCGTCGTCGACGGGGTGCTTCCGGGGATCGCGCTTCCGACGGCGATGATCGGCGTCGCCGAGCGCGGCACGATGACGGTCTGGCTCACGGCGCGCGAGCAGGGCGGCCACGCATCCACGCCGCCGGCGCGTCCGGCCACGGCGCGGCTGGCACGTGCCGTCGACCGGCTTGCCCGGCATCCGTTCCCGGTGCGGCTCGTCCCGCCGGTGCGCGCGATGCTCCGCACGCTCGCACCGCACGCGCCGAAGCCTCTCGGCACAGCCTTGCGCTCCCTCGCCTTCACGGGGCCGCTGATCGCGGGTGTGCTGGCGCGGCTGGGCCCCGAGACGAACGCCCTGGTGCGCACGACCGCGGTGGCGACCGAGCTCCAGGGGGCGCCGGGGGAGAACGTGCTGGCCGCGACGGCGCGGGCGGCGCTCAACGTGCGCCTGCTCACCGGTGATACGGCCGCCTCCGCCGTCGCGCGGATCCGCCGCGTCATCGCCGACGAGGCGATCGAGATCGAGGTGCGCGCGGCGAGCGAACCCTCGCCCATCTCCCCGTGGCGCGGTGAGCCGTGGCGCCGCATCGCGCGCGCGATCGGATCGTCGCTGGGCAGCGAGATCGTGGCGACGCCCTACATCCAGTTGGGCGCGAGCGACAGCCGCTGGTTCACCGGCATCTGTGACGACGTGTACCGCTTCACGCCCTTCCACCTCACCCGCGCCGAGCGGGAGGCCTTGCACGCGCACAACGAGCGCATCCGCGTCGAGGTGTGGCTGCGGGGGATCGGCTTCTACCGGGACCTCATCACCGGGAGCTGAGTGGGCGCGGCGCCGCATCGTCGAGCGCCAGAACGAACCGCAGGATGGCGCGGCCGGTGTCTGTGATCACGGGTCCGCGACCGAACTCCCACTCCTCGTCGCTCGCGCGCACGGTGTGGCCGCGCAGTGCGGCGCGTCGATCGAACGGTGCGGTCGTCGCGGCGTACAGCGCGACGGCACCCGACGCCCCCGCATCGACGCGCGGGGTGACATCGAGCGCGTCGCCGAGCACCAGAAGCGCCCGGACGACGCGCGTGAGCATGCGGATGCTGCGCTTGCGCCCCTGCCGGACGGCGACCGCGAGAGCCCGGAGCTCGTCGGGGTTTCCTCCCGCTGCCCCTGTGCCGAGGCCGGCTTCCTCGAGGAACCGGCGTGCCCTGGCACAGTGCTCCGCATCGTCGGACGCGGATTCGGCGAGCAGACGTGCCGCCTCATCGAGCGCATCCGCGATGGCCGCGCGTCGGTCGCCGCTCACGGCGGACTCGTCTCGGCGCTCCCTGTTGCTCAGGGGAAGACGTCCGAGGAAATCCGCCATACATCCACAGTAGACCGTGCGTCTCAGCCTGCACCGGTGAGTTGTCGGATGTCTCCGATGTGACTGTCACATGGCCGCAGGAAGCGGGCTGCTGCGGGCATGGCGTGCATAATGGCAACGGGCGTGTGACCGTGCGCACGGCCCAGGAGATCCAATGAGCGACGATGCGACCGGGCGACGGCCCAGTATCCGCGATGTGGCGCGCTTGGCGGAGGTCTCCCATCAGACCGTCTCCCGAGTGATCAACAACCATCCGAGCATCCGGCCGGAGACGCGCGATCGGGTCCTCGCCGTCATGGCGCAGGTGCAGTACCGGCCCAATCGAGCCGCGCGTGCGCTGGTGACCAGCCGCTCGCAGACCATCGGGATCCTGTCGGCGTCCAGTACGCAGTACGGACCGGCCTCCAGCATCGCGGCCATCGAGTCCGCCGCTCGCGAGCGCGGCTACTGGGTGAGCACCGCGAACATCTCGCCCCATGACCCCGATTCGATCCCCGACGGCATCGCGCATCTGATGGCGCAGTCCGTCGAAGGTCTCGTCGTCATCGCGCCGCAGGTGCGCGTCTTCCGCGCGCTCGCCGAGCAGCACCTCGATGTGCCGTACGTCACGCTGCAGTCCACCGAGCTCGATCCGCAGCACGCGCTGTCCGTCGATCAGATCGCGGGCGCCCGCCTCGCCACGCGTCACCTCATCCAGCTCGGTCATCGCTGGATCTACCACCTCGCGGGCCCACAGGACTGGATCGAGGCGGAGGCGCGGATGCGGGGGTTCCTCGAGGAGATGAGCGCGAACGACGTGCCCACCACCGCTCCGATCCTCGGGGACTGGACCGCGGAGTTCGGCTACTACGCGGGCCGGGAGCTGCTGCGCGTGCGCGACTTCACCGCGGTGTTCGCCTCCAACGATCAGATGGCGCTGGGGCTGTTGCACGCGATCCGCGACGAAGGCCTCGATGTCCCGAGGGACATCAGCGTGGTGGGCTTCGACGACATCCCCGAATCCGCCCACTTCTGGCCCCCTCTGACGACCGTCCGCCAGGACTTCGCCGACCTCGGGCGGCGCTGCGTCGACATCCTGCTCGGCCCGGCAGACGGCTCGGATGCGGTCGTCGCGCCCATCGTTCCGGAGCTCATCGTCCGGGGTTCCTCGGGGCCGGTCAGCACGATCTGACGGCCGTTATCAACCCGAGATCTCTCAGCGGGTTGACAGGAAGGCGATCCGTGGCGTTACACTTGCGCAGCAATGTGAACGGTCACATCGATCGTCACAACGGGGTTTCGAAAGACGAAGGAGTCGACGCGTGTCCGCAATCGATGCCGCTCGAGGCGAGGGTTACGCCACGGGGGTGAAGACCGAGGTCGTGATCGCTCGTGTGCGCGCCGAGGTTGCAAGCCTGCACGGCGAGCTCGTGCGCTACGGGTTGGTCGTGTGGACCGGCGGCAACATCTCGGAGCGCGTGCCGGGCGCGGATCTGTTCGTGATCAAGCCGTCGGGGGTCTCCTACGACGACCTGGCGCCGGAGAACATGATCCTCTGCGACCTCGACGGCAGGGTCGTCGAGGACACGCCCGGCAGCGACCGACAGCCTTCCAGCGACACGGCGGCGCACGCATACGTCTATCGGAACATGCCCGCTGTGGGCGGCATCGTGCACACGCACTCCGACTATGCGACGGCCTGGGCCGCCCGCGGCGAAGAGATCCCCTGCGTCATCACCGCGATGGCCGACGAGTTCGGCGGTCCGGTCCCGGTCGGGCCGTTCGCGATCATCGGCGACGACTCGATCGGCCGCGGCATCGTGGACACGCTCACTGATCACCGCTCGCCGGCGGTGCTGATGGCCGGGCACGGTCCGTTCACGATCGGCGCCACGGCGCGGGACGCCGTCAAGGCCGCGGTCATGCTCGAGGACGTTGCGCGCACCGTGCACATCGCCGCCCAGCGCGGCCCGCTCACGTCGCTGCCGCAACAGGTGATCGATCGCCTCCACGCGCGCTACCAGCACGTGTACGGCCAGCACGGCGAACCGCAGCGGACTCCTCGTTCGGCCGCCTGAAGACTTCCCCCTACGTACAACTGAACACAGCAGACAGAGACGTCTTACGAAAGGACACACTGTGAAGAGCACCAAGTTCCTGTTCGCCGCGGCAACCGTTGCCGCCGGCGCGCTCATGCTCTCGGGCTGCGGCAGCAGCGCGGGCGGCAGCGGCGGGGACAGCGGCGGAGACGGCGGACTCATCGGCGTCGCCATGCCCACCAAGAGCTCCGAGCGCTGGATTCAGGACGGCAACGCCGTCAAGAAGCAGCTCGAGGACCAGGGCTACACCGTCGACCTGCAGTACGCAGAGGACGACATCCCCACGCAGGTCTCGCAGATCGAGAACATGATCACCAAGGGCGCCAAGGCCCTGATCATCGCCTCGATCGACGGCACGACGCTCACCAGCGTCCTGCAGGAGGCCGCCGACGGCGACATCCCCGTCATCGCCTACGACCGCCTCATCCGCGACAGCGAGAACGTCAACTACTACGCGTCGTTCGACAACTACAAGGTCGGCGTGCAGCAGGCCAACTCGCTGCTCAACGGTCTGGGTCTCACCGACCTCGACGGCAAGGCTGCGGCATCGGCTCCGGCCGGCCCGTTCAACATCGAGCTGTTCGCCGGCTCGCCGGACGACAACAACGCCACGTTCTTCTGGAACGGTGCGATCGACACGCTCCAGCCCTACATCGACAAGAAGATCCTGGTCGTCAAGAGCGGTCAGACCGACTTCCAGCAGGCGGCCACGCTGCGCTGGGACGGCGAGACGGCGCAGAAGCGCATGGAGAACATCCTCACCTCGACGTACTCCGACGGCTCGAAGGTCAACGCGGTGCTCTCGCCCTACGACGGCATCTCGCGCGGCATCATCTCGGCTCTCACCGATGCCGGCTACTCGGTCGGTGCCGAGTGGCCGATCATCTCGGGCCAGGACGCCGAGATCGACTCCGTGAAGGCCATCGTCGCCGGTGAGCAGTACGCGACCATCTTCAAGGACACCCGCAAGCTCGCCGAGGTCGCCGTCAAGATGGCCTCCGCTCTGCTCAAGGGCGAGGAGCCCGAGGTGAACAACACCGAGGACTACGACAACGGCAAGAAGGTCGTCCCGTCCTACCTGCTCGAGTCGCAGATCGTGGTCAAGGACAACATCAAGGAGGTCCTGGTCGACAGCGGCTACTGGACCGAAGACGAGATCAACGGCTGATATCCGCGGATCCGTGCCGGGCGGCCCCGTGCCGCCCGGCACACTCCCGTCGGCGACAGGAAAGAGGAGCAACGATGTCCCAGAACATCCTCGAGATGCGTGGGATCACCAAGACATTCCCGGGAGTCAAAGCACTCTCGAACGTGAATCTCGCCGTCCAGCGCGGCGAGGTGCACGCCATCTGCGGTGAGAACGGCGCCGGCAAGTCGACGCTCATGAAGGTGCTGTCGGGTGTGTACCCCCACGGCACGTACGACGGACAGATCGTCTACAACGGCGAGGAGGTCGCGTTCCGCAACCTCCGCGACAGCGAGGCCAAGGGCATCGTGATCATCCACCAGGAGCTGGCGCTCAGCCCGTACCTGTCGATCGCCGAGAACATCTTCCTCAACAACGAGCAGCGCGGCCCGCTCGGTCTCATCGACTGGAACGCGACGAACTTCGAGGCGGGCAAGCTCCTCGCCCGAGTCGGCCTGCGCGAGAACCCCACGACGAAGATCAACCAGATCGGCGTCGGCAAGCAGCAGCTCGTCGAGATCGCCAAGGCGCTCTCGAAGGAGGTCAAGCTGCTGATCCTCGACGAGCCGACCGCCGCGCTGAACGACGAGGACTCGGCCCACCTTCTGGATCTGATCCTGCACCTGAAGGGTCAGGGGATCACGTCGATCATCATCAGCCACAAGCTCAACGAGATCAAAAAGGTCGCCGACACGGTCACCGTGATCCGCGACGGCAAGACGATCGAGACGATCGCGAAGAACGACGTCACCGAGGACCGCATCATCAAGGACATGGTGGGTCGCGACCTCGAGCACCGTTACCCGGATCACGAGCCCCACATCGGTGAAGAGCTGCTGCGGGTCGAGAACTGGACGGCCCACCATCCCGTCGACACCTCGCGCGTCGTCGTGGACGATGTGTCGATCACGGTGCGGGCGGGGGAGATCGTCGGAATCGCGGGCCTCATGGGCGCCGGTCGCACCGAGTTCGCCATGAGTCTGTTCGGCCACAGCTACGGGACGCGAATCTCCGGTCGGGTGTTCATGCGCGGCAAGGAGATCAAGACGCGCACCGTCTCGGAGGCCATCGACAACGGACTGGCGTACGCGACCGAGGACCGCAAGACGTACGGGCTGAACCTCATCGAGGATATCAAGCGCAACGTCTCCATGGCTTCGCTCAAGAAGCTCGAGAAGGCGGGCCTGGTCAACGACAACGAGGAGTACCGCGTCGCGAACGAGTACCGCCGCGACATGAACATCAAGGCGCCCAGCGTGCTGGTCAAGACCGGGAAGCTCTCCGGCGGCAACCAGCAGAAGGTCGTGCTCTCGAAGTGGATCTATTCGGATCCCGACGTGCTGATCCTCGACGAGCCCACCCGCGGCATCGACGTGGGTGCGAAGTACGAGATCTACACGATCATCAACAAGCTCGCCGCATCCGGTAAGGGCATCATCGTCATCTCGTCCGAGCTGCCCGAACTGCTCGGCATCTCCGACCGCGTGTACGCGCTGTCCGAGGGCCGCATCACGGGGGAGCTGCCGATCGCAGAGGCGAGCCCCGAATCCGTTCTGAAGCTCATGACCATGGAGAAGCCCCGCTGACGGGGCTCGCAGGAGACAACGACATGTCGAACAACGACACCGCTGCCGGGGCGACGATCAACCCGGTCGACAACAAAGCCACCCGCTGGATCACGCACGTGCTCACGGACCTGGGCAAGAACGGCATCTTCATCGCGCTGCTCGCGGTCGTGGTGCTGTTCGCCGTCCTGACCGACGGCATCCTGCTGCGTCCGCAGAACATCTCGAACCTGGTCGTGCAGAACGGGTACATCCTCGTGCTCGCGATCGGCATGGTGATGGTCATCATCGCCGGGCACATCGACCTGTCGGTCGGATCCGTGGCCGCCTTCATCGGCGCGGTCTCGGGTGTGTTCGCGGTGCAGTGGGGACTGCCCTGGTGGCTCGCGATCATCCTGTCGCTCGCCATCGGCGCGCTCGTGGGTGCGTGGCAGGGCTTCTGGGTCGCCTTCGTCGGCATCCCCGCCTTCATCGTGACCCTGGCGGGCATGCTCATCTTCCGCGGGCTCGCGCTCGTCGTGCTCGGCAACGCGAACATCGGCTCCTTCCCTGATGAGTACCGCGCGCTCGGCAACGGCTTCCTCGACGGCATCTTCGGCGGCGACCCGGACGTGTTCACACTGCTCATCGGCGCGGTCGGCATCATCGCCCTCGTCGTGCAGCAGTGGCGCACCCGCGCCGGACGCCGCAAGTACGGTCAGGACGTCGAGCCGATCGTCTGGTTCATCGTCAAGCTCGTGCTGATCGCCGCAGCGATCGCGTTCTTCACGTACTCGCTCGCCGCGTACAAGGGCATCCCGGTCACGCTCATCGTGCTCGCCGTCCTCGTGCTGGTCTACGGCGTCGTCATGAACCGTTCCGTCTTCGGCCGGCACATCTACGCCATCGGCGGCAATCGCCACGCGGCGGAGCTGTCGGGCATCAAGACGCGCCGGGTCGATTTCTGGCTGTTCGTCAACATGGGACTGCTGGCGGCGCTGGCCGGACTCATCTTCACCGCTCGCCTGAACCTCGCCGGCCCCAAGGCCGGTGACGGCTTCGAGCTCGAGGCCATCTCGGCGGCCTTCATCGGCGGCGCGGCGGTGCAGGGCGGCGTCGGAACCATCGGCGGCGCGATCATCGGTGGTCTGATCATCGGCGTGCTGAACAACGGTATGTCGATCATGGGTATCGGAATCGAGTGGCAGCAGGCGGTGAAGGGTCTCGTGCTCCTTCTCGCCGTCGCCTTCGACGTGTACAACAAGCGGCGCTCCGGCAACTGAGCGAAGCAGATGACGAAGGGCCCCGCCGATCGGCGGGGCCCTTCGTCATGTGTCGTCAGAGGACGGCGAGCCGCTCGGCGATGCGTGAGGGCAGGGTGCCGTCCGCCGCGCTCGCGCCGGCGGCGAAGGCTCCGCGGTAGCGCGCGGCCGGATGCGTGTCGGCGACCCGCGCGTGGCCGGCACCGTAGAGCGACTCGCGCAGCGTCGAGCCCGCGTACTCGGTCTGGGCGCGCCCGCGGCGTTGGAGCTCAGGCACGATGAGCTCCACCAGATCCTCGAAGGAGCCCGGCGTGATCGCGTAGGCGAAGTTGAAGCCGTCGATCTCGCCCTCGTCGACCCAACGCTCCAGCTCGTCGGCGACGGTCTCGGGGCCGCCAACGATGACCGGCCCCATCCCTCCGATCGAGCGCTGCGCGACGATGTCGGCGGGGGTCCACCGGCGTTCGGGGTCGATCTTCGCGAGGGACGCGAGCACGGAGCGCAGGCTGTCGTTCTCGACCTCTTCGAGCGGCTGGTCGGGATCCCACTGCCCGAAGTCGATGCCGGTCCAGCCGCCGTAGAACGCGAGCATGCCCTCACCCGAGGCATAGGACAGGTAATCGTCGTACTTGGCCTGAGCCGCCGCATCCGACTCGGCCGTGATGACGGTGACCAGCGCGAACGTCTTCACGTCGTCGGGGTCGCGCCCCTCCGCTGCAGCACGGGAGCGGATGTCGCGGACGATCTCGCGCGCCTGTGCCGGGTTCGCGGGGCTGATGAAGACGCCTTCACCGTGGCGGGCGGCGAAGGCGCGTCCGCGTGGGGAGGCGCCGGCCTGGAAGATCACCGGGGTGCGCTGCGGCGACGGCTCGCTCAGGTGGATGCCCGGAACGGAGTAGTAGGTGCCGTGGTGGCCGATCGGGTGCACCTTCGTGGCGTCGGTGTACACCCCGCGTTCACGGTCGGCGACGACGGCGTCTTCCTCCCACGAGCCCTCCCAGAGCTTGTAGACGACGTCGACGAACTCCTCCGCGATCTCGTAGCGGTCGTCGTGTGCGATCTGCTTGCTGAGACCGAGGTTGATCGCGGCGCTGTTCAGGTAGCTCGTCACGACGTTCCATGCGACGCGCCCCTTCGTCAGGTGGTCGAGTGTCGAGAACTTGCGCGCCAGCGCGTACGGCTGCTCGTAGGTCAGCGCCGCCGTGACGCCGAAGCCGAGGTGCTCGGTGACGAGCGCCATCGCGGGAACCTGGAGGAACGGGTCGTTGACCGGCACCTGGTCGGCGTCACCGAGGGCCGTGGCCGCGGAGCCCCGGTACACGTCGTAGGTGCCCAGCACATCCGCGATGAACAGCGAGTCGAACCGGCCGCGTTCGAGCAGCTTCGCGAGCTCGGTCCAATACTCGAGGTCCTTGTAGGCCGTGGCTCTGCTGTCGGGGTGACGCCAGGTGCCCGCGGACTGGTGACTGACGCACGTCATGTCGAAGGCGTTCAGGATGATGCGCTTTGCCATGCGGCGAGTCTCACATCGGCGCACTTCAGAGGCCACCGCGCCGAAACGCGGCGTCATGGACGCGTCAGGGCACCAGCGTGATCTTGCCGGGTGAGTGCGCCTCGATGAGCCGGTGCGCCTGCGGTGCATCGGCCAGCGGAAGCTGCTCGCCGAGTTCGACCGAGAACCGTCCCGCCGCGAGCAGCGCCAGCACGACCGGAACGGCCTCTGCCCGCCACGCGAGCTGCTGGTCGGTGAGAGGTTCGGGGGAGCCGCCGGAGAACGCACGGATGCCGAATCCCGCCGCATCCGCGCCACGCACGATCGTGGCGATGCGCGAACGATCCTCGACGAGGGCGAGTGAGGCGGCGATGGCCTCGTCCGTGCCCGCCGCGTCGAAGGCAGCGGTGTAGCCCTGGGGCGCGGCGTCGCGCAGGCGCTGCTCGAGTCCTTCGCCGTAGGCGACCGGGATCGCGCCGAGCTCGCGGAGCCGGCCGAAACGCGACGGGGACGATGTGGCGACGACCGTCGCGCCCCAGAGCACGGCGAGCTGCACGGCCGCCTGGCCGACGGCGCCCGAGCCCGCGTGGATGACGAGGGTGTCGCCGCCGCGCACGTCGAGCGAGCGCAGCGACTGGTAGGCGGTGCCGACGGGGATACCGAGGGCGGCTCCCGTCGCGGCGTCCACCTGGGGCGGTCTCGGCTGGATCGAGCCGATCTTGACGATCGCCTTCTCGGAGTAGAGGCCCCCGGCGGAGAAGATCACGACGGGGTCGCCGATGCGAAACCCTTCCACGCCTGGGCCGACAGCCGTCACCACGCCGGCGCCATCACTGCCGATGCGGCGGGGGTGGGTCATCGGGACGGGGCCGCGCAGGCCCGCCCGCAGCTTCGCATCGATCGGGTTGACGCCGGCGGCTTCGATCCGCACCGCCACCTGGCCCGCCTCCGGGGAGGGGATCTCGATGTCGGTGAGGGTGAGGACGTCGGGGCCGCCGTGCTCGGAGTAGACGATCGCGTGTGTCATGGTGTTCGCCACTCTGCCCTGTGTCGGGGCACGATGCAATGCGCCCCGTGGGCGGACCGACGATCGACTCGCCGGTCCGCCCAGGGGGCGGGACACCAGAACTCAGCCGCAGGCGAGAGACGCGTACGGGGCGGTGAGGTTCGCGGTCGCACCCGCCTGGGTCACGGAGACCGTGGCCGTTCCCGCGGGCATTGCGCCGAGCCGCGTCGTGAAGGCGGTCGACGCGCTCTTGCCTGCCGCAACCGTGACCGTCTTCGCGCCGTACACCGTGGTGATGGTGGCCACCGCGGAGCTGTCGCCGGTGTTGCCGAGGGCGACCGAGATCACGGCCTTGCCCGCCAGGCAGCGTGCGCTGGTCGTGGCCTGCACGGACACTGCGGGGGTGACGGTGACGGTGGCCTCCACAGGCATGCGCGAGTCGTCCTGTGCGACGCCGGCGACCGTGAACTCTCCCGCCGTGGCGTAGGCGGTGGGAGGGACGGCATCCCAGACGACGTCGACACTCTGCTGGGAACCGTCCGCCTTCGTGAGGTGCGCCTGCGGCAGGGTCGGGGCGACGCCCGCCCGCGTCGTCACCGCGATCTCGTCGACCGAGGCGACCGCGATGTCGGTCGCGTAGGCCTCGAGCACGCGCTGGTACTCGGAGCGCGTGATCGGGATGACGGTGCCGTGGCGCGGCTTGCCGCCGTCGGCGTTCTGGGGAAGAGACTGGCGCAGTTTCGCGCCGAGCGGCTGCCAGGCGTTCCCGTCCTCGAGGTTCGTGGTCCCGAACGGGACGTAGTGGTTCGGCCCGCCGTGGTAGTTGGGCTGGTCGATGAACAGGAACCAGTCCAGGCCGTTCACATCACCCGCGTTGGCGGGGAAGATGTTGCCGCCCTCGCCGCTGGTGAACGTGCCGCCGGGCTCGCCGTTGGGCAGACCGCTGGCGACCCGCTCCTTCACGAGCGTCCACTCGTCGGCCGGGCCGGTGGTGCCCGGCAGGGTGCCCGTGATGGTCGCCAGCAGATCGGTCGACTTCTCGTGACGGATCGTCATGCTCGCCTCGTCCTTGGTGAAGCGGTGATAGACGCCGTCGACCTTGGCGACGGTGGAGTCGATGAGGCCGAGCCCCGCCCCCCGGCGCACGTCGCTCCAGATCTGCGGTTCGGAGAAGGTCACGAAGTCATCGGTCGTCGCGTACATCATCCGGTTGTAGGTGACGGCCGTGCGATCGGCGGCGTTCGTGGTCGGGTAGAGGTTCGACGCCCAGAACACGACGAACGTGTCCAGCTCCTCGTCCCAGTAGGCCTCCGGCGCCCAGGTGTTTCCCGCATAGTCGCTCGACACCTTGACGTGACGCTGCTCGGACCAGTTCACCAGATCGTCGGATTCCCAGACCTCGATGTAGCGCGAGCCCGAGATCTGCGCGGTCGTGAATCCGCCGGCCAGGCCGTCGATCTTCAGGTCCGTGGCGATCATGTAGAACTTGTCGCCCTCGGGCGCGCGGATGATGAACGGATCGCGCAGCCCTTCGGTGCCGACGGTGGAGGTGAACACCGGCTGTCCGTCGTTCAGGGTGTTCCAACTGAGCGCGTCGTTCCCCTTGGAGGCGGCGATGCTCACACGCTCGGCGCCCTGACCCTCGCCCGTGAAGAACGTCCAGAAGTACGCCTCGGTCTCCTCGCCACCCGCAGGCAGCGGCCGGATGCGCGCGGAGAAGGTGCGGCTGGCGGTTGACGAGCCGTGCGCGGCCACCGCGGTCAGCTCGACCACGATCTCGGGCGAGCCCGCAGCGGGCCGTGTGACCTCGACCGTGCGCGAGTCGTCGCGCACCCCCGCCCGCAGTGCCGCGGAGGCCGCGTGCGCCGCATCCACCGTCCACGTGATCGTGGAACCCTGCGCGCCGATGGCGGGCACGGAGAAGTTGGTGCGGATGTCGTCGAGATTCGCGATCTGGATCGCCGCCAGGTCTGCTGCCACGCGTTCGGCGTCGGAGAGCAGCTGCGGCACCCGCACCGGGTAGGTCTGGATGCGGGTTGCGCCGCCGACGGTGAAGGTGGCGGTCAGCGTGACCTCAGCGTCGCCCGAGCCCGCGGCGGGCCGGGTGACGGTCGCCGTCCCGCCGGTGACGGAGATGGCCGCGTTGTTCGACCCCCAGCTCACGGCGACGCCCGCGCTCGCGGTGGGGACGGCGAAGTCGGATTCCGCGGTCGCAGGGACCGAGACGGCTGCGACGGCACGGTCGAGGGCCTCGGCGTTGTAGAGCGCCAGCACGTCTGCGTCGCTGAGCGCCTGCCCGTAGATCGCGAAGTCGTCGACCAGGCCGCTCCAGCTCGCGTCGTTGTAGGTCGAGCGGCCAAGAGCCGCGACGAGGTTCGAGCCGAATGCGGCGACGTCGCGGGCGATCGCGTTCTGCGAGATGCGCGCACCGTTCACGTAGACGCGCAACTGACCCGTGGTGCCGTCGATGACCGTCGTGTAGAGGCTGAGGCCTGCGGGCGTACGGATGCCGGAGGTCGCGGCATTCGTGGCCCCGGGACCGACCTCGGTGCTCCACGGCGAGCCGGGGGAGACCGCGTTCGTGACGACCGACTTGACGTAGCCGTTCGGGTTGGCGGGGTTCAGCAGCCAGTACCCCGACGAGAAGGAGTCCCCGGATGCGACGGGGGCGCCGATGAAGGCGGCCGCGGTGTTGCCGGCGGCCGTGCGCGGTGAGAGCCAGGTCGAGATCGTCAGGTCCTTCTTGCCGACGAGACCCGTCGTGGGGATGTCGAGGTAGGCGGCGGTGCCGCGGGATCCTCCGGGCAACGACAGGCTGCCGTCGGCGACGGCGCCCCCGCTCTGCTGCAGGGTCGCGTCGAACCCGTTGCCGCTCGCATCGGGGATCTTTGTGCCCGCGGCGCTGTCGAAGGTGTAGTGCAGCAGCGGCGCGGGTGTCGCGGCCTGGGCGGCGGTCGGGGCGACCGCCCCGGCTACGGCGAGCGCGAGAGCGGTCCACACCGCTCCGCCCCTGGTCAGCATTCGGGATCTGTGGCGCGTGCTCACGCGGAGGCTCCTCGCTCTCATCGAACGGCGAGACGCAGCGGAGCGTGCGCGGGGACGTCACGGTCCCCGCGGCGATCGGTTGAGCGTCGTCGCGCAATCGTGTGCCGCGGATGCGGCGGGCAGTCATTGTTACCGAGAACATTCCCGGCCTTGGATCACCGTATTGGCTGCGTGGAGACGTTGTCAACGTCGTCTCGCGTGCCGGAAGCATCGCGCACGGGGCCGGCCTGTCGACCCGAGATCAGCCTCGCAGAGTCTTGAGGATGCGCTGAGCGGACACGGGCTCGGCGGTTCCCAACCGCTGCGCGAACAGACTGACACGGTACTCCTCGAGCAGCCACCGGGCATGCACGAGCGACGCGGGGGCTGTGTCAGCGGACGGGATCGTGCCGCCGGCCTCCGCGTACGCGGCGGCGGATCGCTCGTACTCGGTCAGCCGCTGGCGATCGCGTCCGGGCTGGTCGGCCAGCTGTGTCAGCCGTTCGGCGACCGCCGCGAGGTAGCGCGGCAGGTGGGCGAGGCGCGCCGTCCCGGTGCGGGAGACGAAACCGGGGTGGATCAGGCCTTCCAGCTGTGCGCGGATGTCGCCGAGGGCGCCGAGCAGGGTCAGCGAGTTCTGCCGCTTCATGGCGCGCTCGATCTCCCTGAGCGAGAGCAGGATCCGGGCGACGAGGCTCGTGGCCGCGAACAGCTCGTCCGTGACCGCGGCACTGAACGCGTCCCTGAGGGCCTCGAAGCCGGCCCGGTCGCGCACGACGCCGTGAGGGGTGGTGCGGGCGATCACCGCATCGGCGACCGCGACGCGCGCGTCCTCGACGAGGGCCTTCGCGGAGGGATAGGGGGACGCCGCGAGAGCGAGCTTCTCGTTGGCGGTGAGGTGATCGAGCACGTAGGAGACGGGGGAGGGCACCGCCCGGAGGACGAGACGGCGGATGCCCGCGCGCGTCGCCCGCGCTGCCGCCTCCGGCGTCGCCTCGATGCGCAGCGACACCGCCGTGCCGTCGTCGACGACCGCGGGGTACCCGCGCACCACACCACCGGCCACGCGCGTGTCGACCTGCTCGGGGAGCGCGCCGAAGTCCCAGTCGGTCACTCCCGTGCGTTCGGCGAAGCCGTCGGTCGTCGCGGCGATGCGCGCACCGGGGGTGCCCGGTGCGGCGGCGACGCCGGGAGCGGCCGGGCCCCGGCGCAGCGAGCGTGCGACAGAAGAACGGGCGCGGTCGGCGAAACGCTCCTGCAGGGCGACCAGGTCGCGCCCCGAACCGGCCGCGCGGCCGCGCTCGTCGACCGCGCGGAACGAGATCATCAGGTGATCGGGCACGCGCTCCATCTCGAAGTCGGACGCGCTCACCGGTTGGTTCGCGACGCGCTGGATGCGGGAGGCGAGGGCGTCGCGCAAGGACAGCGGCGGCAGGCCCGAGTGATCCTCGGGGCCTGCGCCGGTCAGCTCCTCGGCGAAGCGCGCCGCCCAGTCCGCCGCCGGCACCACATGACGTCGGATCGTCTTCGGCAGCGCCCGCAGGAGCGCCGTGATGAGTTCGTCGCGCATGCCCGGCACCTGCCAGTCGAACCCGCGCGGCGACAGCTGCGCCAGCAGAGCGAGCGGCACGACGGCAGTCACGCCGTCGTCGGCGGCCCCGGGCTCGAACCGGTACGCGAGTGAGAGCACTTGATCGCCCTGTGTCCAACGGGTCGGGAAGGCACGCTCGTCGGCGCGCTCCGATCCCTCCAGCAGGTCCGCCTCGCTCAGATCGAGCAGGCGGGGCGTGCGCCCCATGGCGTCCTTCCACCAGGACTCGAACGAGCGGGCATCGAACACGTCGGCCGGGATGCGGGCGTCGTAGAAGGCGTAGACCGCCTCGTCGCCGGCCAGGATGTCGCGGCGGCGCTCGCGCTCCTCCACCTTCTCCAGGCGTCGGCGCAGCTCGAGGTTGCGGCGGGCGAAGGCGGTCAGAGGCTTCCCCAGGCGGGAGGGATCCCACTCCTCGTCGACGAGCGCGTGACGGATGAACATCTCGCGCGCGAGCGGCCGGTCGAAACGGGCGAGCTGCACGCGCCGTCGCGGGATGATCTCGACGCCGAAGAGGGTGACCTTCTCGTAGGCCGTGGCGGCGCCGGCATCCTTCGACCAGTGCGGCTCGCTGAGCTGGCGTTTGGCGAGATCGCCCGCGAGGGGCTCGGCCCAGGCCGGATCGATCGCCGCGACCGTGCGGGCGAAGAGGCGGCTCGTCTGGACGAGCTCCGCGGCCATGACGGCGGTCGGCCGCTTCTTGCGCAGGCCGGATCCGGGAAACAGCGAGAAGCGCGTGCCGCGGGCCCCGCGATACTCCGCACGCGTCCCCTTGCCCTCTCGGCCCTTCTCGCGCTCGTCGAGGATGCCGATGTGCGAGAGCAGCCCGGACAGGAGAGCGCGATGCACCGCGGCGGGGTCCGCCGCGCCGTTCCTGCGCTCGGCGTCGCGACGAAGGCCCAGCAGCTGCGAGAGCTGCCGGTGCACGTCGAACCACTCCCGTACGCGCACGTAGTTGAGCATCTCCGCCCGGCAGAGGCGCCGGAACGCGCTCGAACCGAGCTCGTCCTGCTGATCGCGCAGGTGGTTCCAGAGGTTCAGGAGGGTCAGGAAGTCGCTCGTGGGGTCGACGAAGCGCGCGTGCAGTCGATCTGCTTCCTCGCGGCGCTCCTCGGGACGCTCGCGCACGTCCTGAATCGACATGCCGGCCACGATCGCGAGCACATCGGGCAGTACGTCGGTGCGCCGCGCCTCCACGAGCATGCGCGCGAAGCGCGGGTCGATCGGCAGCCGGGAGATCTCCCGGCCGAGCTGGGTGAGCGCCGACCCCTGCCGGCTCTGGCGGACGGCCTGCAGCTCGACGAGCAGGTCGAACGCCGATTGGACGCCCCGGGAATCGGGAGGCGTGAGGAACGGGAAGGCGGAGATGTCGCCGAATCCGAGCGCGAGCATCTGGAGGATGACGGCGGCGAGAGAGGTGCGCAGGATCTCGGGCTCGGTGAAGACGGGACGCCGCTCGAAATCCCCCTCTCCGTACAGGCGGATCGCGATGCCCGGTGCCGTTCGTCCGGCACGGCCGGACCTCTGCTGCGCGGAGGCCTGCGAGATGGCCTCGATCGGCAGTCGCTGCACCTTCGATCGGTTGCTGTAGCGGGAGATGCGGGCGGTCCCGGTGTCGATGACGTAGCGGATGCCGGGAACCGTCAGGCTCGTCTCGGCGACGTTGGTCGCGAGGATCACCCGTCGCCGCACTCCCGCGATGCGAGACCGCTCGAACACGCGATGCTGCTCGGCCGCGGATAGCCGGCCGTAGAGGGGGAGCACCTCGGTGGGGGCCGTGGCCGAGACGTAGGCGGCGCGCACCGCATCCGCCGCGTCGCGGATCTCCGCCTCGCCGGGAAGGAAGACGAGGACGTCGCCCGGCGCCTCGGCGTCGAGTTCGCGGAGCGCCTGGACGATGGCGCTCACCTCGTCCTCGGTCTCGGATACGGGGAGGGCAGCTTTCTCCGTCTCGTCGTCGTTCTCCGGGACGAGCGGCCGATACCGGATCTCGACCGGGTAGGTGCGGCCCGACACCTCCACGACGGGAGCGGGAACACCGTCGGCGTCGGCGAAGTGACGCGCGAAGCTCTCCGGATCGATCGTGGCAGAGGTCACGATGACCTTCAGATCCGGACGCTCGGGCAGGATGCGGCGCAGGTACCCCAGCAGGAAGTCGATGTTGAGGGAGCGCTCGTGGGCCTCGTCGATGATGATCGTGTCGTAGCGGCGCAGGAGCCGGTCACGGTGGATCTCGTTGAGCAGGATGCCGTCGGTGACCAGGGCGACGCGCGTGTCGGCGGAGACCTTGTCGGTGAAGCGCACCTTGTAGCCGACCGTGGAACCGAGCGGGACCTGCAGCTCTTCTGCGATGCGCTCGGCGATCGTCCGTGCGGCGATGCGGCGCGGCTGCGTGTGCGCGATACGGGTGCGCCCCAGCTCCAGGCAGATCTTCGGCAGCTGCGTCGTCTTGCCGGATCCGGTCGCGCCGGCGATGATCACGACCTGGTGGTCCTCGATGGCGCGCGCGATCTCCTCCCGGGCCGCGCTGACGGGCAGCTCGGGAGGGAAGGAGAGGACGGGTTCCGGCGTGGACACAGCCTTCGATGCTAACCCGAGCCGGGACTCAGATGCTCAGCAGCGTCGCGAGGCCGACGATCGAGCCCACGAACACGACCGCCGATACGCCCGCGAGCACCGTCAAACGGGTGCGAGTTGCGCGACGACGGGCGATCCGGGCTGCGAGCCCGCCGTCGCCGACGTCGACGATCGGGGATGCGGCGGCGGGCGTCGGCGCTGACGTGATCGTGGGCGTGCGGATCGCATACCGCTCCCGCGCGGGCGTGCGGTCGGTCTCGGCATCGGGTGCGAACGATGCGGTCTGCCTCGCGGCGCCCCGACGTGCGCGCGTCAGGCGCGGCGACGTGCCCGCCTTCGTTCCGCGCGGCGACAGGCTCGTGGCGTCATCGGCCACCCCGTCGCGCGGGCGCAGCACGGTGTCATCCGCATCCGCATCCGCATCCGCATCCGCATCCGCCGGACGGTCGCGGCGGCGCAGCAGCGTCGCGTCCTGCGGCTCGTCGCGGGGACGCAGGACCGTGTCGTCGGCGTCGAGCGCGTCGACGGTCGCAGGCGAGCGCGGGGTGAGGATGGTGTGTTCGTCGTCGTCCTCTTCGTCAGCGGCGGGGGCTGGCAGCGAACGGGGGACCACCACGGTCGCATCCGCCGGCGGAGCAGGCCTGCGTACCAGCAGGGTTCCGTCCTCCGGCTCGTCGGAGGGGGGCGCCTCTTCGAGCGGCGGAGCCTGAGCCTCGACCGGACGCCGCACCAGTGCGGTGCGGTCGTCCACGTCCTCCGGCGCGACGGTCTGCGCGGAGGACGGACGGTGGGCGATCACAGTCTCGTCGGCGGGCGGGACCGGCGTCTCGCGGGACACGATGGCCGTCGCGTCGGTCGTCTCCGCAGCCGCGGAGGCGTTGCGTCGGTCGCGTCGGCTCACGAGCTGCGTGCTGTCCTCGGGCTGCTCCGTCGTACCCGGCCCGCGTCGTGAGAGGCGGGTGCTGTCGTCTGGGTCGGTCATGCGCCCCCCACGAAGCGGATGCGGGCGCCGCCGGCGAGTTCCGCGCTCGCACCCTCGCGTACCTCTACCGCGCGGTCCGGCACGAGCAGCCGGGCGACGCCGTCCGCGTCGATGACGGCCGTTCCGCCCGGTGTCGCGAGGTCCTCGATCTGCACGCGCGTACCGTCGGTCCAGATCTTCACATGCGCGCGAGAGACGTCGCGCGAGACGTCACCGAGCGCCACCAGGGTCGGCAGGTCGTCGCCCTCCACGCGGGGGCTGCGCGGTCCGCGCCCGACCAACAGCGTGCCGTGGATCGGCACGATGTCGCCGCCGGGCAGTTCGATGGCGCGCGGCGCGCGCGGCGTACGGGGCGCGGGCTGTGGAGCGAGCGTGCTCGAACTCGTCACGACGGTCTCGTCGTCGGCGGGGTCGGATGCGGCAGAGCGCGGCGCAGGGAGCGCGGCAGCGGCAGGCGGGGCGGCGGCAGGCGGCGCGGCGGGAGGAACCGGAGGTCGCGATACGGCGGGCCGCCCGCGGAGCATGATGCCCGCAGCCGTCGTCGGCCCGACGCGTACGGGGCGCTCCGGCGTCGGACCCAGGTCGAACAGCTTCGGTTCGGCATCCGGGGCGCCGGCCCAGGCGCGCACCACCGATGCCGCCTCCACTTCGCGCCACGTGTGGGCGCCGATGCCGTCGACGCGCCACACCCGGCGGGAACGGTCTTCGAAACGGAGCACGAACTCACCGCGAACGAAGGCGGTCAGCCGGTCGTCGTCCAGCGCGACCACGGCGAACGCCGGCACCGCGGCGATGCCGTCGGCGAGCAGGGCGTCCAAGATCTCGGGTGTTCCGGGCATCGTGCCCGTCGACAGCACCCGACGCGCGGCGGCCACGGCGGCATCGCCTCCGACGATCACCGCGAGCGTGTCGGTGGCGATCGCGGGCAGGGGCCCCTCGAACCACGTCCGCTCAGCCACGGATGGGTCGCTCTCTTCGCGAGGTGATGGTGTCCACCTCGATGGGATGCACGGCCGCCTGCTCGCTCGTCGCGAAGCCGCCCGTCACCTCGTCGGCACGGGGAGCGAGCCCTCCGGAGCGCACATCCACCACGACGGCGCTGATGTTGTCGCGGCCGCCGCGGGCGAGAGCCTGATCCACCAACGCGTACGCGGTCTGCTCGGCGGAGCCGCCGAGGCTGAGTCCGGCGAGCACCGCCTCGTCGCTCAGATCGTTGGACAGACCATCTGAGCACAGCAGCATGCGCTCGCCCGTCACGATGGGGGAGAGCCAGTAGTCGGCGGGGCTCTGGCTGTCGCCGACGGCGCGGGTGATGACATTGCGCCCCGGATACGTGGACATCTCGGAGCGGCTGATCTTGCCGGCGTCCACGAGTTCCTGCACGACCGAGTGATCGACCGTGAGCTGCTCGAGGGAGCTGCCGACGAGACGGTACACCCGCGAGTCGCCGATGTTCACGACGAGCCACGCGTGCGACCCGTTCTGCACCACGGCGACCAGGGCCGCGAGGGTCGAGCCGGCGCCGCGCGCGTGACGCCCCGAGACCTGAGACACCGCAGCGTGGGCGGACTCGACGGCGGCGACCACTTCCTCCGGCTGTACGTCGTCGCGACCGACGAGGTGGCGGAACGCATCCACGACCGCGGCGCTGGCGAGATCACCGGCCTCGTGGCCCCCCATCCCGTCGGCGACGACGAACACGGGATACTGCGCGAGCACCGCATCCTCGTTCAGCTTGCGTACGCGGCCGACGTCGGAGCGCGCTCCGGCCATGACGACGATCCCGGTCATGGTCGTCCCCTTCCATCTCGCGACGCAGCCTCGCGCAATCCGCGTTCGAACGAGCGTAGCGACAGCCGAGCCTTCCAGCGCGTCCACAGGCCGCCTGTGGACGCGAAACGCTGCCGTTCCTGGTCAATGAGCTCCCAGAACCGCGCGGATTCCTCCTCGGTGGTGGTTCCCGGGGCGAACACCGCTCGGTCGGCGAGAGCCGCCAGCATCGCCGGGTCCGCGGTTTCCGCGTCACCGACGGCGGTCGCTGTCTCCGACCTGGTCGCGGCAGGTGGGATGCGGTGGCCGTGGTCCACGGCGGTGTCGAGGTACTCCTCCCACCCGCCGACGACCCGGTCGACCGGATCCGCCGACGAGCGTCGGGCCCGTCGACGCATGATCTTCGCGGCGAGCACCGCGATGGCCGGCATCAGCAGGATCAGCAGCGCGAAGATCGCGATGCCGGAGATGCGCAGCGTGGCCCACAGCCACGCGAGGTCCACGGGATCCGTCGGCTCGTCGCTCTGCGGCGGCGACGCATCGGCGGGATCCGCCTCGGGAGGAAGGACGGTGTCGGCCTGCTCCGGCTCGACCGGGGTCATGTTCTGCGGATCACGACGCTGCTGGACGTCGGGCGAGAGCGGCACGCGGTGCTGCGGTGTCGTGTCGATCGCCGTCCAGGAGCCGTCCGCGTCGCGCACCTCGATCCACGCCGCCAGGTCGCCGCTCGTGCACGTGCCGTCCTCGCACACCGGCAGATCCGCATCGTCGCTGCTCAGGCGGGTGCCGAGCACGACCCGGGCAGGGAAGCCCAGGTGGTCCGCGATCAGGGCGCCGGCCACGGCGAATTGCTCGTCGTCTCCGGCTGCGGCGACCAGCAGGGAGTCATCCGTTCCGCCGGTCTCGTTCTGCTTCTTCAGCAGCTGCGTGAACAGATCGCTGATGCGGTCGGTGGAGTGCCCGCTGCGGCTGGACTCGAACGTGTAGTCGCCGAGCTTCTGCGCCCACACCGGAACGGTGCCGGGATCGAACGCCAGCGCGTGCGAGAGGAGTCCGCGCGCGCGCAGCCGCGAGATCAGCTCGACCAGGCCCGCGCCTCCCGAGGGTGCGTCCTGTGCGCTGACCCACTCCTCGAGGGATTCGGGGACGAAGGCCGGGTCGAACGTGCCGGAACGGGAGGGCGTGAGCGTTCCCGGATCCCGCGGAGCGTCCGTGACGACCCCGGTCTGCGTGTAGCTGACGCCGGAGGCCAGCCCCGAGTCCGACAGCTCGACGCCCGTCGCGGAGTCCGGGTTGTAGAAGAAGCCGTCGGACAGCGCAGCCCGGGTCGATCCCGAGAAGTCGATCGAGGTGAGTTCGCCCACGGCGGGCACCCAGATGCCGGTGTAGTCGCCGATGGTGAACGTGGCAGAGGCGCGGTTGCCGGCGTCGGCGGGCAGCGAGGCGGGCACCCGACGGAACTCCGTCCTGTCGGAGCGGTCGCCGGTCTGCGGGTCGGTGGCGCGCATGACCCGGCCGTCGTAGTAGCTGAGCGTCGCCAGGCGCACGCGGTCGACGCCCGAGTCGGCGGCCACCGTGAACAGAACGTCGTCGAACCGCGCGTCGGAGAAGGCTGCGCGGTAGTCGGCGAGGGGGCTCAGGGTCTGACGCACCTTCAGTACCGGGTCGACCGCCGTGCGCAGCACGTCGCGGGAGGATCCGGCCACCGCCCAGGGCGCGAGCGCGAGTCCCAGTGTGAGGGCGATGACGAGCATTCCGGCGGCGAGGGCGATGCGGCTGCCGAGGGTGCGGGCGACGCGGACGGAGGAACGCACGCCGCTCGCAGAGCGGGCGACGCGCAGGGCGACCCGACGCGTGTGGACGTTGCGCCACACGTACCACGCGAACCCGGTGAGCAGGGCGCCGAGCCCGACCGCCGCTTCCCACACGCCGTCCAACTCCCAGAATCCGATGCGCCACGAGCCGTCCACGGCGCTCGAGCCGAACAGAACGCCGAACGCGGTGATCAACAGCGCGAGTGGCGCTGCGAGCACCCAGAGCCTGCCGGCGCGCAGCGCCAGCAGGAGAGCAAGGGTGCCGAGAGCGAGAATCAGGAAGAAGGGAAGCGCGAGGGTGGCCTGGTACACCCCGAGCGGCAGCTCGAGCGTCAACAGGTTCTTCCACCCCGTGACCGGTGCGCTCACGACGCCCCAGACACCGGGCAGGATCGTCGCGGGGTCCGTGATCATCGTCGGAGCGGCGACCGGAACACCGACGACGACGTATGCGCCGCCGGTGATGAGGGCGAGCTGCCACCAGCGCAGCGGACGCCAGACGGCGAGCAGCGCGATGCCGGTGGAGACCATGATCGCCACCGCGGCGACGAGAACGAACCAGCCGCTGCGGTAGATCGACCACGCGGATGCGGCGCCGATCGCCAGCAGGGCGTCGATGAAGGCGATGTTGCCAACGAGGAACGCGATGTCGCGTTCGGTGCGGCGGGGTCGGCGTGCTCGGGCGCGTGCGGCGGGGGCGCTCATGACTGTGCGCTCCGAGCGAGGATGTGGCGGAGGTCTTCGAGCAGACCCATCGTCACGATCGAGGCGCCGCCGATGGTGCGGAAGCCGGGCTCCGCCGCGGGATCGCAGACGATGGCGGCGACGCCCGTGTCGGCGGGGAAGGCAAGGGCCGCGTGCTGCAGCATCCGCAGCGTCGGGGTCGATCCGCAGATGAGGAATCCGATGGAGACGTCGCGGTGCGCCTCCACCGCCAGGCTCGCGACATCGCGGAGCCCGGTGATGCGCTCGGCCTTCTCCACACCGGCGAGCTCGTCGAGCAGGGTCCGCGCGGTGATGGTGGCGAGGTCCCGGGAGGACCGCACGGCCCGGCGCGCGAACTCCGGCACCTCGCCGCCGACGACAACGGAGACGTCGCGTCCGTCGCGGATGCCGCGCACACCGAGCGACGCGGCGGCGCTGACGGCGAGTTCGAACTCCTCATCGTCCGCGTAGTCCTCTTCGCCCGTCGCCAGCACGATCACCATCCGCGAGCGGCGGGACTCCTCGTACTGGCGCACCATGAGGGTCCCGGTCTTGGCCGTGGACTTCCAGTGAATCTGGCGTTGCGAGTCGCCGGGGGCGTACTCCCGGATCGCGTGGAACGAGATGTCGGCGTCCACGACGAGGGACGACGGGTTGCCCTCGAGGTCCTTGATGAAGCCGGTCGCGGTGCTCGGGATCGCGGTCGTCACGGGGTGGACGTACAGCGTGTGGATGTCTTCCCAGACGACTTCACGGCGCAGGATGCCGAGCGGGTCGCCGCGGACGGCGCGGGCTGGTCCGATGTCGAGCACGCCGCGGCGCAGCCCGGGAATCGTCAGATCCTCGTCGTGCGCAGCCTCGTGGCGCAGCAGCGGGATCGCGACGTCGACGAGCCCCTCGCCGACGGGCACGTCGACCCGGCCGGGGAGGGCGACGCCCTTGCCGACGTTGACGACGCGCAGAGAGAGGGCGACCTCGCTGCCGGCGACGACACGATCGTGTGCGAGACCGAGGCTCACGCGGTAGGCGCGCGCACCGAACAGGAAAGGTGCCGCGCACAGGACGAGAACAGCGGCGACGGCGCCGGCCAGGACGAACTCGATCCACCCGAACACGATGCCGAGACTCAGACCGATCGCGGCGGCTCCGATGAGCAGCCACCCTCCCGCGGTGACGGTGTCGCCGACAGCGCGGGCGCTGCGGGCCACGGCTCGTCGCACGCGCCGCCAGAAGCGGATTCCGCCCACGACGATGACGGTCGTCGAACGCGACGTGTCGTAGCGCGTGCGCGTGCTCCCGGCGGTCGACGTCGAGGTGGACGTCGAGCCGATCCGGGTGATGCGGGAGGAGGAATCGGTCACGCGGACTCGCGCTGCGTCGGGGGAGCGACGTCGAGCATGACCTGACCGATCACCGCGCCGGCGGTCACGCCGTCGAACTCCGCCTCGGGGTCGAGGATGAGACGGTGCGCCAGCACGGGCTCAGCCAGAGCCTTGACGTCGTCGGGGGTCACGTAGCCGCGGCCGTGCGCCAGAGCCCAGGTGCGCGCGGCGCGGGTGAGTGCGAGCGCACCGCGCACGCTGACGCCCAGGCGCACCTGCGCGGCCTGGCGGGTGGCTTCGACGACGCGCGCGATGTAGTCCAGCACGAGCGGGTTCAGGTAGGCATCCCGCGCGATCTGGCTGAGTGTCTGCACGGCCTCGGGCGTGATGACCGCGCCCACCTCGCGCTTGCCGGCGGCGCTGCCCTCCAGGATCCGCACGGTGGCGGCGTGGTCGGGGTAGCCCAGCGACGTCTTCATCAGGAATCGGTCGAGCTGCGCCTCGGGCAGGCGGTAGGTCCCGGCCTGTTCGACGGGGTTCTGGGTCGCGACCACGAGGAACGGGCTTCCGACGCGCCGCGAGACGCCGTCGACCGTGACCTGGCCCTCCTCCATGACCTCCAACAGCGCCGACTGGGTCTTGGGGCTGGCGCGGTTGATCTCGTCGGCCAGGACGATGTTGGCGAAGATCGGACCCGAGTGGAACTCGAACTCCCCGCGCTTCTGGTCGTAGACCGTGATGCCGGTGACGTCGCCGGGAAGCAGATCGGGCGTGAACTGGATGCGGGAGCTCGTTCCCTGCACGCTCTCGCCCATGGCGCGCGCGAGCGAGGTCTTGCCGGTGCCCGGGAAGTCCTCCAGCAGCAGGTGCCCCTGTGAGACGAGCGCGGTGAAGGCGAGCTCGATGACGTGGCGCTTGCCGAGCACCACCTGCTCCACGTTCTCCACGAGGGCGGAGAACGTTTCCTGGAACCAGGCGGTCTGTTCTGGGGTGACGGTCATCGATTCAGCCTCCGGTGGTGGGGGGAGTGGTCGTGTCGGAGGGCGGGGGCGTCTGGGTGCCCGAGCAGCCTCCCCGACCCGTGTCGAGGTTGAAGGAGATGTCGCCGTAGCCGGCGGCTGCGTCGGTGAAGGTGAAGGTCGCCTTCGCCGTCGCTCTCGTGGTGCCGTTCGGAACGATCATCTTGTTCTCGCCCGGAGTGATCTCCTGGGGGAACAGCCCGCCGAACGCGCCGTCGCTGTAGTACTTCGGGGTCGTCGGGTCGATCACGAGTTTTCCGACCGTGCCCGGCTGCTGGTCGATCGTCGCCTTCAGCTCGTTGCCCACGACGCACTGGTTGATCCGGGCGTTGCCCACATCCACCTGCTTGGCACGCGTCGGGTCCGCGGGCTTGATGGCCGTCGGCTGGCCGCAGCGCGACAGGTCGGAGCCCCGCACGCAGTATTTGACCTGCATCGAGCCCTCCTGGCCCATGGCCGGCTGCTGCCACTGCGTCGACTCGCCCTGGTGGCCGAGGTACACCGTGTCGAAGCCGTTCGCGTTGGGCACGTCCACGCTGCGCACGAGATACGTGCCATCGCCGTTGCCCCAGCCGTTGGGGATGCTGTACGTCGGGTTCTGCGGGACCGGAGCACCCGCCTGATCCCACGCCCAGCCGTCGGCGGTGGCGCTCTTCGCGGCTCCGAAGCCGTTGCTCACGCACGCTCCGACCGTGTACTTCTGGTTCTCCTGCAGGCCGCTGATCGTGGTGGAGGTGGAGGTTTGGCCATTGACCCTGGCCTGCAGATTCTGGCCGTCGCTGTCGACGTCGCACGAGAAGTCGCCGAAGCCCGCCCGGTAGGCGACGTAGATGATCTGCCGGCCGCGATTACTCCCGTTCATGTCGACGTTGGGCCCGGTCACGACCAATGCGTTCTTCTGCTCTGCCGCGATCCCGACGCCGTCCGTGCGGGGCAGGCCCGCCACCTGGACGCCCACGTTCTTGGTCTGACCGACCGATCCGCTGCCGTCCGGCGCCGAGTTCGCGCTGTTGGCGGTGACGGTGATGGTCGTCTGTCCGACCGGCAGCGTGACGGTCAGTTCGGTGGTGTCGCCGCCGGAGCGCGGCACATCACCGTTCGCTCCCGTGACGGAGTACGTGCGCACCTCGGGATCGACGTTCTGGATGCGGATCTTCACCGCCCCCGCGTCACCCGTCGTGCGCTGCCGGTCGAAGACCGGATCCGCGGTCACGTTGCCGACGGCGGGCTGTCGATACGCCCAGGCTTGCACGGTCACGCCCGTGCGCGACTCGCCGACGGTGTTGAACGCGCGAGCCTCGTAGGTGCGGCGATCGCCGTTGCTGGAGACCTGGAAGGGTTCGCATACGCCGGCGGGGGAGCACGTCGTCACCTGCTGGCCGCCCTGCAGGATGTGGAAGCCCTGGAGTGCGGGGTAGGCGTTGCCCGCAGCGCCGGGATCGACGCGCAGCGTGATCGTGCGGTCGCCGAAGCCCGTCTGGGTGACGCTGTTGGGTGCTTTGGGATATCCCTGCAGGTCGAGCGTCACCTGGCCGTTGCGGTCGCCTGCCGACTGGCGTCCCTGCGCGTCCTCAACGGTGAAGCCGACCGTGCAGCGGGTGCCGTCGGCATCCGGTGACCAGGTGGCCTGGATCGCGGTGGAGCTGGCCACGCCGAAGGAGACACCGGCGCAGCTGCCGCCGGAGGCGCCGCCGACGGCGACGAGCTTGAGCGGCGTGCCTGGGAGCGGGTTGATCTCGCCGCCCTGCCCGATGACGTTGATCGTGCAGCCGTTGCCCGAGGACTGCAAGCACGACTGGGTGAGCGTCGCGCCCTTAGGCAGTGTCGAGGGGGCCGGACCCACCTGGAGCGCGAGGGTGGCCGGACGCACGTCGCGGTGGCTCGGCAGGGTGACGGTGACCGGCTCCTGCCGGCCGGGACGCGCCGCATCACGCGCGGTCACGGTCACCTGGGATCCGGTGGTCTGCACCGTGAACTGATCGCCCGCGTAGGAGGTGGCGTACTGCAGCGCGCCCCAGTCCTCCGTACCCGCCCACGAGGTCATGTCGCGCAACTCGAACGTCGCGGAGGAGCCGGGGCTCACGGTGAGGGATGCGGCGCGCAGCTCGGGCTGCGGGTCCTCGGCGATGACGTCGACGCGAATCGTCAGATAGGTGTAGGTGTCCTGGCCGACCAGGCGCACCGGCACGACGCAGCTGTCCGTCCAGGGCGCGCCGGCGCCGGCGGAGTAGCGGACAGTCGTGCCGGACACGAGTGCGCACGTGGCCTCCGCGCGGCCGCCGCCGGCGGCGACGCGCGACGCGTCGATTTCGATCTCGGCGTTCGGCGGCAGTGCCACGGCGCGGGCGAGGTCGACATCCACCGTGCCGCGCTCATCGACCTGCACAGAGGCGGCCGATGCACGCAGAGTCAGCTGCAGGTCCTTCGTCCCCGGCACCTTGAGGAAGCCGTAGGAAGTCACTTCGCTGCCGTCGAAGGCGGTGCCGGTCACCTGGAACGGGATGAGCTCGGTCTTGTCGGGCAGACGGCCCGAGATCTTGCGGCCCTCGACCGAGATCCCGTCGGGGTCGCCCCAGAGCGAGAGCTTCAGCGAGGCGACGTCGCCGGCGTTCCAGGAGACCTTTCCGGTGAGGACGTCGACCCCGTCGGGGAAGTCCTCGCGCGTCTCGACGGTGAGCGTGGTGTCGCGCACGGCGGGGTAGTCGGGCACGGGGTCGCGCACGACCTTCAGCACGATGAGGCCGATCGCGGTGTCGCCCTGTGCGTTTCGCACCGTGTACGCGAACGAGTAGGTGCCGAGCTGCGTGCCGGCCTTCAGCCGAACCTCGCCGTCCTTGACGCCCTGCATCATGGCGTCCATCGCTCGGTACTCCTCGGACCCCACATCCGCGTTGGGTCGCACATCGATCACCTCGAGCGTCGTGCCCGAGGGGTCGAGGTCGTTGTCTGCGGGGCGCACGACGGCCTCGGAGTCTGCGCCCGCCTGCACCTGCACGTAGTCGCTGTAGGTCACCGGTGCGGGGCTCGACTCCGCGTCCAGCACGCCGACGCGCACCTCGCCGACGCCGACGGCGCCGAGGGTGTCGCGCACCTGGTACGTGAAGGACACCTGGCCCTTGTCGCCGGGGGAGCTCGTGTAGAGGATGGCGTCGCCCTCGGCGGAGATCGTCGCCGAGCCGCGGTCGGGCTGCGCCGTGATGCGGTCCAGCGTCACGGCGTCCCCGTCGGGGTCGACGGCGAAGCGGTCGAACGGGATGGACACGGTGGCGCCGCTCAGCACACGACCGACGAGAGTGCGGGGCACCGGGGCGGAGTTCGAGTCCTCGGGCAGAACGGTGACCGTCACCTTGGCGGTGTCCGTCATGTCCGGGAAGCCCATGCGGTAGATCGTGTAGCCGAGCGTGTACGTGCCGGGTTCGCTGGGCGCGAGATAACGCAGCAGACGACCGGTGGCGAACGCGAGGCCGGTGTTCGACTCGTTCGTGATGGTGGAGGGGTCGATCGCGAACTGCGCGCCGGCCGGGGCCGTGTCGTTGTCGAGAACGGGGATGTCGATCTGCGCGCCGGCGCGCACGGTGGCCGCGTCGTCGACGGCGATCGGGGGCTCCGCCGTCGGCGAGGGCAGCAGCACGACCGTGGTCTCGCCGGTCGTGGTCGTGTATCCGTTGCCCGTACCGTCCGACACCGTGTACGTGACCACGCCGAGCGTTCCCGGCTGTGCGTTGTCGGTGGAGCCCGCGACACGCAGCATGCTCTGGCCGACGAGGTCCACGCTCAGTGACGCGCTGGGGTCGGGAGCGACGACGACGTCGCTGGCCAGAAGCACGAGACCTGCGGGATTCGACACCGGTGAGATCACGTCGATGGTCGAGTCCTCGCCCGGGCGCACGAAGGCCGTGAGCGGCGGCGTGGAGATCTGCGTCGCGGCAGGATCGACGATGGTCACTCTGACGGTGCCGGTCGCCTCGGCGAGCGAGTCGGCGACCGTGTACTGCACCAGGTAGGAGCCGGGGGCGGCGGCAGAGAAGACGAAAGTGCCGGCGACGCTGTTGACGGTGATCTGCGCTGCGGCGTCCGTGATCGAGTTCGCGCTGCGCATCGTGATGGCACCGTTGACCCCGGTCACGTGGGGACGTACATCGATCGTGGTCGGGGCGCCGATCGTGCCCACGGCGGCGAACGAGGCCGCCGTCAACTGGGGGCTGGGGGTGATCGCGATCTCGAGCGGCTTCTCCGTCGACAGACCCCTGGCGTCGGTGACGGTCACGAGGATCGTGACCGACTGAGCGTCGGTCTGGTTCGGATTCGGATGCTGGAAGGTGATGGTGCCCTGCGGGTCGAGAGCGACCGAGCCGATGCCGCTCTGATTCACCGCGGAGGAGATGTACATCGGGTCGCCGTCGGGATCGACCCATCCCTCGAGGACGTTGACCGAGACGGTCCCGCCGGGCACGACCTGCGGGGCCGGCCAGGTGGCCAGACACGCCTGGACGCCGCACCAGGCGGGGGCGGAATTCTGGCCGGGGTCGGACACGGTGAGGGTGACGGTCGCCGGTTGCGAGGTGAGCCCGTCGGTGGTCGTGCCGTCGGTGATGCGGTACCGGAAGGTCGCCGATCCGCTCGCCTCCGGGGAAACGCGCACGACGAGCTCCTGCTGCTCGTTCGAGATCGAGACCGTTCCGAACGCGGGGTCGAGGCCCTCGACGGATGCGGCCACGATGCTCAGCACATCCTCATTCGGGTCGTGATCGTTGAGCAGGACGGGCAGCACGGCGCTGCGGCCGGCACGCACCCCGAACGCGTCGTCGACGGCCACGGGCGGCTTCGGATCGATCACACGCTCGGCCTGGATGTCCTCCTGCTGCTGCGTGGGCACGTCCTGGTCGGAGTCCCATTGCTGCGAGGACGGCACGAGAGCGCCGTTCGGAAGAGTCCATACCCAACCCGAGCGCGTCTCGTTCAAGATCATGCGCGAGCCGTTGCTCAGGAACTCCGGCGTAACCTCGTCGCCGAGCGAACCCCCGGCGTAGTCCAGATCGCTCTGTCCCGCATCCGAGGACCACAGCGTTCCCTGCGCCTGGCTGTTGGGCAGCCAGGCCGCGTACATCACGCCCTTCGCCTCGGCCGGCGCTGCAGGCGTGCCCTGCGCGGCGTCGACGACACGCTCGGGGCCCGAGCCGTCGACGGGAACGGCGACGAGCCCGGTCGTGTCGGCGATGTAGATCTGGTCGCGCGACGTGCCCGACTTCTGTAGGACTCCACCGATCGTCCCCGTCTCGAGCGGCTGATCGCGCCCGCGCATCCAGAGAAGACCCGAGTCGGGCTCGAGGAGGGCCCACGTCGTGCCGACGGCGCTGAGCGTCCCGGATGCCGGGGCGTCGGCCACCGTGTCCGAGCCCTCGATCTTGCCGGTACGGGCGTCGGCGCGTACCACGCGCTCCTCGGCCGACGAGTAGGCGTAGACGATGCCGTCGACCCCGACCGCGATGCTGTCGGCGACGAAGACGGGACGCTCCTCGCCCTCCGCCACCTGCGTCTGCGCGTACGGGTCGATGGGCACGGTGCTGCTCGGGGAGGCGAGCGAGCCGGCGAAGACGGAGCCGTTGTCGGTGCGGTAGGCGATCGTGTCACCGCTGGAGACGACGTCGACCGTGCCGGGCGGGGTGTTCTGGAAGGCGTCCTCCGCGTCGGCGTTGAGATCGGCGGGCATCGCCATGTCCACGTCCGCGAAGCGGGTGTCGCCCTCGGCGTACACCAGCAGGCGGTCCGCGTTCTGCACGAGTGCGCTGGGGTTCTCCACCTGCTTGACGGTGTCGATCTCGCCGACGGTCGTGTTCACGCGGGCATAACGCCGACCCTCGCCGGACTGCATCGCCCAGATGGTGCCGTCGTCGGGCGGAGTCTGCTGCGCGTCGAAGCCCGGCCACACCACCGCGAGCGTGGTGACGATGGCGAGGACGGCTGCGACGGAGCCGCCGATGATCCAGCCGCGGCGGTCGGCGAGCGGGGTGCGGGGGGCCTCGGCCATCTCAGGCTCCTCCGAGCACGAGGACGGTCACGAGCACGGCTGCCGCCGCGACGAGGACGGCGCCCCCCACGAGCAGAGCGATCATTCCACCGGACAATCTTCGCCCCCGCGGCGATGCGCCGGCCAGGACAGTGCCCTCGTCGGGACGACGACCGCCGCGCTCGCGCGAGCGCACCGGCCGACGCGATTCGTACTGGACGTTGGGGCGCACCGGGCCGCGAGCACGATCATCGGCGAAGTTGACGGGGGTTCCGGCGGAGGCCCACTCGTCCACGGCGACTTCCATCGGGGTGTGAGGCAGACCGAGCTCGTGCTGGATGAGCTGCAGCTCGTACGCGAACTGGGCGGCCGAGGGGTGGCGGCCGGCCGGGTCGCGGTTCATCGAGCGCGACAGCACGGCCTCGAGGCTCGCGGGCACGTCGGCCCGGCCGATCGGGGTGTAGGCGGCGCGACGGATGCGGGCCTTGAGCTGGTCGCGGCCGTTCTGGCCGCTGCCGGGGCGCTCGAAGGGGCTGCGTCCCGCCAGCAGTGAGTACACGGTGGCGCCCAGCGCCCAGACCTCTGCGGGGACGGAGCCGGCGATGCGCTCGTCGATGATCTCCGGCGCACTCCACGGCACGGACATGGCGAACACCTCGTCGTCACCGCGTCCGCCTACGGCGGTGGCGATGCCGAAGTCGGCCAGGACCGGGGCGCCGAAGGCGGTCACCAGCAGGTTGGACGGCTTGATGTCGCGGTGGAGCAGACCCGAGCGGTGCGCGGTCTCCAGCGCGGAGCCGATCCGGATGCCGGCCTGGAGCACCTCCGCCAGCGGGATCTCCTCTCGTCGGTAGCGCGAGCCGAGGGACCCGGGGCAGTACTCCATGACCAGGTAAGGGCGCCCGTCGGAGGAGATGCTCGCCTGGTAGATCGTGAGGATCGACGGATGCGCGCTCAAGCGCGCCATCACGTCGGCCTCCGCGTTGAACATGCGCAGCAGACCGTCGTCGACGATGTCCTCGAGGAGGACCTTGACCGCGACCGGGCGGCGCGGCATGTCCTGCTCGAACAGGAAGACATCGGCGAAACCACCCGTGCCGAGAGGGCGGACGTAGGTGAAGCCGGGAAGAACGGGCGGTGCCGCGGGCAGTCTCTGCGCCACCGGCATCCCCCTTTCCGCGTACGACGTGCACACCCGACGTACGCGCGGGACTCTGCCGAACCTTCCTATCACAGCGTCGCGAAAGCACCCGACTCGGAAACCTACGCTTGACACATGTCCTCCGAACTGTCCCGAGCGGCGAGTCCGTACCTCCGTCAGCACGCGGAGCAGCCGGTCGCGTGGCACGCGTGGGGCGAGGCCGCCTTCGCCGAGGCGCGACGGCGGGACGTGCCGGTCATGGTCTCGATCGGCTACGCCACGTGCCACTGGTGTCACGTGATGGCGGCGGAGTCCTTCTCCGACCCCGACATCGCGGCGCGTCTGAACCGGACCATGGTCTCGGTCAAGGTCGACCGCGAGGAGCATCCCGAGGTCGACGCCGTGTTCCTCGCCGCCGCCGCGGCGTTCACCCCGCATCTCGGCTGGCCACTGACGGTCTTCACGACTCCGGAGGGTAAACCCTTCTTCGCCGGGACCTACTGGCCGCCGACGGCGCGCGGCCGGCTTCCCGGGTTCGCCGATGTCATCGACGCCGTCGACCAGGCGTGGCGTGAGCGCCGGGAGGCGGTGGCCGAGACCTCGGATGCGCTCCAGCACGCGCTCGACGCGGCGGCACGCGAGAGGGCCGATGAGGCACTCGATCCCGCATGGCCCACCGCCGAGGTCCGCGCCCGGCTCGCCGCGCGCATCGCGGCGCGTGAAGACCCCGAGTTCGGCGGCTTCGCTCCCGCGGGAGCGGATGCGACCACTCCCAAATTCCCGGTGTGGCCCGTGCTCCGCTTCCTGCAGACCGAGCCCGACCAGGCGTCGCGATCGCTGGCCGAGCGCACGCTCGACCGCATGGCGCGCTCGCCGCTGCGCGACGCGGACGGCGGGTTCTTCCGATACGCGACCCGACGAGACTGGAGCGTTCCCCACTACGAGCGCATGCTCACCGACAACGCCGGTCTCATCCAGGTCGCCCTCGCTGCGGGGCGCGCCGACATCGCGTCCGCCGCGGCGGGATTCCTCGTCGACTCGCTCCAGCTCCCCTCCGGCGGATTCGCCGCCGCGCAGGACTCAGAGTCCTGGATCGATGGCGAGCGCAGCGAGGGCGGGTTCTATCAGCGCGCTCTCGATGAACGGAGCGCTCTGGAGCCGCCGCGCATCGACGAGAAGCTCGTCAGCGCATGGAACGGTCTAGCGATCGGGGCGCTCGCCGCGACGGGGGCCCGCCTTGGACGCGCGGACCTCGTGGACGCAGCCGTGCACGCCGCCCTGGCCGTCGAGGAGTCGAACCTCGCCGGCGACGGCACTCTGCGCCGCGCCTCGCTCGATGAGATCCTCTCGGGCGCACCGGCGACGCTCGAGGACTACGGCGCCCTCGCCCAGGGGCTCGCGGTGCTCGCGATGGCCACGGGGCGTGTCGCCTTTGCCGTCGAGGCTCGCCGGATCGTCGACCTGTGCTGGCCGACGGAGGGCGCGGCGGTCGTGCCCGGCGGACGCGACCGCGTGCTGGCGGCTCTCGGGGCGCCCGAGGTCGACGACGCCGACACCGATCGCCCCTCGGGGGCGGCGTCGCTCGCCGAAGCCTCCCTCACCCTGTGGCGTCTGGGAGCAGGGGAGCAGTATCGACGGCGAGCCCGCACGATCGTGGCGGCGCGCGCGACACGCGCCGTCGAAGACCCGTTCTCGCACGCTGCGGTGCTGCGCGTTGCAGCGCTGCTGGAAAGCGCGGGGCGTCAGATCGTGGTGGTCGCCGACAGCGACGGCCATCCGCTCGCCCGTGCCGCCCAGGCGACGGGAGCCGATGTCGTCGTGCGGGTGAGCGAGGCGGATGCGGCGGCGTGGTCCGAGGCCGGCTTCTCGTTGTTCGCCGGCCGCACCGCAGCCGACGGACGGCCCACGGCCTACGACTGCCGGGAGTTCGTGTGCCGCCTGCCTCTCCACGACCCCGACGGTTTGTCCGAGCCGAAGGCCTGAACTCGCCCTATCATCGAGAGCATGCCCGAGCTGGATGAGCCGCACAGCGGCTACTGGTACGCCGACGACGAAGAGTCACGCAGACGCCGTGCCGTTGATCTGCTCCAGGCGTTCCGGGTGTACCGCGCGGCGGAGGTCGCCATGCGACGTCGCACACGCGAGGCGATGTCGATGGGTGAGAACGACCTTCTCGTGCTGCGCTATCTGCTGCGCGCCCAGCAGCGCGACGAGCGCGTCTCGCCGGGTGAGCTGGCGCGCTACCTCGGCGTCTCCACCGCATCGATGACGGCGATGGTCGACCGGTTGGAGAAGTCCGGGCACGTGCGGCGCGAGCGACACGAGACCGATCGGCGCAGCATCTGGGTCGTTCCCACGGTCGACAGCGACGAGGAAGTGCGCCGCACTCTCGGCGACATGCACGAGCGGATGATGGATGCCGTCGTCGACATGTCCCCGGAGGACACGCGCGTGGTCATGGAGTGCCTGGGCCGTCTGCAGGCCGCCGTCGACCAGGTCGACGCCCACACCGCCGTCGCCTGAGCGAGACGCATATGGCTCGCCGCGGGTCTTGCTCGTCTGGCTAGCTACCCGCCCTGACGGCCCGGAACGGATGCTGCGGTGACAGCATGGGCATCATGACCCTTTCCCCCGACGCCGTCGGTGAGCACGACGCGACCCATCTGGTCGACGGCTGGCTGCTCACGTCGTACGCCGGTGTGGTCGCCCGCCTGCAGGCCCGGCATCCGCTGCTGCGCCTGACGGAGATCGAGGCGATCGTCGCGAGGGAGTACGACGCGTTCACGGGAGGGCGGCCGATCGCGGTGCCCGTCGACGTGGAGTCCGGCGCCGAGGAGATCCTGCAGATGCACGCCGACGAACAGGGCGTCTGAGCTAGATCCAGCTCGGCAGCCAGTTGTGCAGCCGCCAGAACTCGTAGGGCACCGGCATCGCCGTCCACACCGGGTACCAGAACGCCGACAGCACGATGCAGGCCACCAGGAACACGGTGACCACCCGCTGCCCCGCGATACGCCGATCCGCGTCCGCGGATCCCGCGATGCGTCTGGCAGCGAGGGCGATGGCGATCACGAGGAACGGCAGCATCACGACCGTGTAGAACTGGAAGATCGTGCGCTCGGGGTAGAGCAGCCACGGCACGTAGGTCGCGGCGAGGCCCACGAGCACGAACGCCGACTGCGCGTCGCGGGTGCGGACGAACCGGTAGAGCAGGTAGAGCGCTGCCGCGATCCCGGCCCACCAGATGAGCGGGTTCGGGATGCTCGAGACGGCTTGGACGGTGTCGCCGCTCTGATGCCAGTACATCGACGTCGGGCGCACGAGCAGCGGCCACTGCCACGCGGGGCTCTGATAGCCGTGAGGCGTCGTGAGCCCCACGTGGAACGCGTAGATCGCCTCGTGGTAGCGCCAGAGGCTCGCCAGTGCTCCGCCGAGACCCTCGGATGCGGCTGCGCGCCCGTATCCGCCCACGCTGGCGAGCCAGCCGGTCCACGACGCGAGGTACACGATCGCCGAGACCGGCACGAGCAGGACGAACGCCGCCGCGCCCTGGCGCACCGCATCCACCGGCCACTGCACGACGCCGAGTCGGCGCCGGGCGAGGGCGTCGGTGACCACGACGTAGAGGCCGAGCGCTGCGAGCACGTACAGCCCCGACCACTTCACGGCCGTCGCGGCGCCGACGGCCGCCCCGGCGGCGATGAGCCACGGCCGGTTCCAGAGCACCGGGCCCCATGCGGGCCTGGTCGCCTCCTCGCCCGGCACCGGGAGTGCTCGGCGCAGGCGTTCCAGGTGCGTGCGACGGTCGAGAAGGACGAACCAGAATCCGAGCGCGACGAACAGCGCGAGGATGCCGTCCAGCAGTGCGATCCGGCTCAGCACGATGGCAAGGCCGTCGATGGCCATCAGGCCGCCGGCGATGGTGGCCACGGCCGTGGAACCGGTCAGGGTGCGCCCGATGAGATAGACGACGAGCACGGTGAGGGTGCCCGCGGTGGCCACCGCCACCCGCCACCCCACCGAATCGCCGGAGCCGAAGAGCCACATCCCGAACCCGATGAGCCACTTGCCCAGCGGCGGATGCACGGAGAAGCTGCCCGTGATCAGCGGGGCGGGCACCTCTCCCTGGGCGAACAGGGCGTCGGCTCCTTCGGGCCAGTTGGCCGTGTAGCCCATTAGCCACTGCGACCACGCGTCCTTCACGTAGTACGTCTCGTCGAAGACCAACGACGACGGCGTCCCCAGGTTCGCGAAGCGCAGCACCCCGGCGAACAGCGTCAGCAGTACGGGCGTCCACACCTGCAGGCGTCGGTCGAGGATGCGGGAGCCGCGGACGCGGTCGGAGAACGCGTCGAACGCCGAGCGGCGCGGCGCGGGCGCAATCGGCGGGGCGCTCGAGGTCACGCCCTCCACCTTATGCTGGGGCCGTGATCATCCTTGCGGCTACTCCGATCGGAAACCTCGGGGATGCCACCCGCCGGCTCGTCGAGGCGCTGGAAGCCGCGACCGTGATCGCCGCGGAGGACACCCGCACGACGCAGCGGCTGCTTGCGGGGCTCGGTGTCTCGAACCGCCCGCAGCTGATCGCCCTCCACGACCACAACGAGAAGCAGCGCGCCGCAGAGCTGGCGCGCCGCGCGGCGACCGAGGACGTCCTCGTGCTCAGCGACGCCGGCATGCCCACGGTCAGCGATCCGGGATACGGGCTCGTGGCGGAGGCGGTGGCGCAGGGCGTCGAGGTGATCGCGCTGCCCGGGCCTTCCGCCGTGCTGACGGCCCTCGCGGTCTCGGGACTTCCGACCGACCGGTTCGCCTTCGAGGGCTTCGTGCCGCGCAAGCAGGGGGAGCGGAGGGCGATGTTCGCCCGGTTGGCGGCCGAGGAGCGCACCCTGGTCTTCTTCGAAGCGCCGACCCGTCTCGCGGACACCCTCGCTGAGCTCGCGGACGCGTTCGGCGCGGATCGACCCGCATCCGTCTCGCGAGAGCTCACCAAGCTCTACGAGCAGACCGTGCGCGGTGCGCTCTCGGAACTCGTGGCCTGGGCCGCCGACGGCGTGCGCGGCGAGCTCGTCATCGTCGTCGGCGGGGCGGAGCGCACCCGCGTCGCCTTTCCCGACGCCGTCACGCAGGTGCTGGAGATCGTCCGCACCGGAGTCCGTCTCAAGGAAGCGGCCGGCGAGGTCGCCGAAGCGACCGGTCACTCCTCACGCGAGCTCTACCAGGCGGCGCTCGCCGTTCGCGGCTGACGCACCCGCCCGGCCGGACGCCGACTCCTCACCGCGCGTGGGAGCCGGCACCCGACATCACCGTCGCCGCGCGCGCCCATGCCCGGTGAGCAGCGCGAGGCCGAAGGCGAACACCACCGTCGCCGCGACGAAGAGCGCGACCGGCGCCTCGCGGCCGGTACGGGCGAGCGCGGCGGGTGCGGATGCGGTGTCGCTCGCCGGGTGGGCGGCGACCGGGTCGACCGAGCCGGGTGACGTGGGCGGCTCGGGCGTCTCGAGCAGCGTCAGGGCGTCGAGTGCCGCGGACAGCAGGTCCGCCGCCGCGTCCACGCGCTCCTGGGCGGGGGACTGCGCGCCGCCGAGGAATCGTGCGATCTCCAGGGCGTCGTCGAGCGCGGAGAGGGTCGCGGGAGTGTAGCGGGACCGCTCCAGTGCCTCCGCGCGGTCGATCAGCGCCGCAAGGGGCGTGAGGTCCGCGGCCGCGTCGAGCGCGCGTTCCAGCTGCAGGTCGTCGATGGTTCCCCATGACCCCGGCGCGAGGTCTCCGGCGACCTGCACGGTGATCGTCGCGCCGTCGGCGACCGTGATGGTGTCGGTGGCGGGCGTCGACCAGTTGCGCCAGCCGCCGAGGACGAACGGCACAGACGCCTCCTGAGCCCCGGACGAGACCGCGAGACGCACCGTGTCGCTGAGCTGGCCGCCGCCCTGCAGAGCTCCGGTGGCGCGATAGGTCCCGGCGGGAACGGGCCCCGCGGACTGCTCGAGCGTGAACGAGAACCGATCCGCCGCGTAGAAGTGCGCGGAGCGCGATCCGGTCCGGGGGTCGTCCCACGCGCCGACCGTGAGGCCGGTGCCCGCCGTGCGCCACATGGAGATGTCGTCGTCCTCGAAACCGGGGTTGGCGAGCAGGTTCGCCGAGGTCACCGTGACGCTCGCCCGGGTCGACAGGCCGGCCGGCGTCGTGCCGTGCAACACATAGGTGCCCGGGCCTGAGACCCACTCGAGGCCGGGCGTCCACGTGACCGTCTGTTCCTCGGTGGTCAGGTCGTTGTACGAGACGGTGACGGTGGCGGGCAGCGGGATCATCGCGCCCTCGGGCGCCGTCAGCTCGGGCGAGGTGATGCCGGTGACCGCGCGAGGGGCGACGGCGCCGGTGCGGGCGTACGAGAACACGTTCAGCGACTCCAGCGGCGTCCCGTCATGGGCGAACAGCGCCTGGTTGTCCCAGGCGGAGCCGCCGAAGTGGACCCCCGCATCGTTCGAGTCGTATTCGCCGGCGTAGCTCGCCGCCCAGCCCGAGCCGTCCCGTTCCCAGAGGGCGGCGTTCTGCGCCGCCGCCTCCGGCGGGCCCACGGGCAGCCAGGCCGGCTCCCAGTAGTACACGCCGAGCCCCGCCGTGCCGACGTCCGAGACGGCCTGGATGACGTCGCGCACCGCGAGCGCCTGCCCCTGCACGCTCACCGGGTAGGTCGTCGCCTCGCCGGGAAGGTCGATCACATTCATGTGCCCGTCGCCGTCCGCCAGCGTGTACGCCCAGCTGGTCTCCGCCACGATCACGTCTTTGTCATAGGTGTCGGCGACCTGCGTCAGCACATTCGTCAGGTTCTGCAGCGTGCCGTGCCAGAACGGGTAGTAGGACGACGCGAAGACGTCGTAGTCGACGTCACGGTCGTCGAGCTGCTTCGCGATGTCCGCATAGCTGCCGGGCCGCTCTGGATTCGTGAAGTGCAGCGCGACGAGGGCGTCCGGAAGGACCTCGCGCACGGCGGCGGAGCCGGCGGAGAAGATCTGCGCCATGTCGTCCCAGCCGCTGACGCCGGCGACACCGCTCGTGGTCTCATTGCCGATCTGCACCATCCGAACGTCCACCCCGGCCACCTCGAAGGCCGTGAGTGCCTCGGTGGTGAATGTGCGGGTCGCCGCTGCCTTCTGTGCGACGTTCAACGCCGCCCATGCCTTCGGGGCCTTCTGCTTCGCGGGGTCCGCCCAGAAGTCGGAGTAGTGGAAGTCCACGAGCACCCGCAGTCCCGCATCCGTCGCGCGTTCGCCGATCTCGATCGCCCGCTCGACGTCGACGGTGCCGCCGCCGTAGCCGTTGCCGGCGGCGTCGAACGGGTCGTTCCAGACGCGCACACGCACGTCGGTGACGCCGGCGCCGGCGAGCACGTCGAACAGGTCGGCGGGCTGACCCGCCGGGTCGCGGAAGACGACGCCCGAGTCCTCCAGGGCGACGACGGAGGACACGTCGACGCCGTTGATGAAGTCGGGTGAGAGGTCGTCGACTCTGGGCACGGTGATGCCCGCCGCGACCGGTTCGTCGGCCGCGGCGGCGGGGGTCGCGACGAACACGCCCGCCACGGCGACGCCCAGCGCGGTCGCCGCGGCGGCGGATCGGAGGAGGGAACGACGGATGCGGCGCTGCATGGGTGTCCTTTCTTTCGGGCGGGTCAGCCCTTGACGGAGCCCTGGGTCAGCCCGCCCACGATGAATCGCTGCAGGGAGAGAAACAGGGCGAGTACGGGAACGGCGGCGATGACGGCGCCGGCGGCGAACAGACCCCACCGGGAGGCCAGCTGGTTCGAGACCCACTGGTACATGCCGACGGCGAGCGTCCAGTTGTCTTCGCTGGTGAGCACGATCTTCGCGAGGATGTAGTCGCCGAACGCCGTGATGAACGCGAGGAGCGCGACGACGGCCAGGATCGGGGTCACCAACGGGATGATGAGGCGCCAGAAGATCTGAGCGTGGGTCGCGCCGTCGATCTTCGCCGACTCGTCGATCTCGATCGGGATCGTGTTGAAGAAGCCGTACATGAGGAACGTGTTCGCACCCAGCGCGCCGCCGAGGTAGACGCAGATGAGCGCGAGCTTCGAGTTCAGCCCGAGCGCCGGCACGATCTCGCCGATCGCGAGGAGCATCAGGAAGATCGCGACGAACGCGAGCGCCTGCGGGAACATCTGCACGATCAGCAGCGACGTGAGACTCACGCGCCGGCCACGGAAACGGAACCGCGAGAACGCGTAGGCGGCCGACGCGCCCATGATCACGGCGCCCACGGCCGACACACCGCCCACGAGGAGCGTGTTGCCGACCCACGTCCAGTAGCTGGTCGCCCCCAGAGCCGCGAAATTCGACAGGTCGAAGGCGCTGAACAGGTTGTTGGAGCCGGAGAGCGTGCCGCGCGGGTTCAGAGCTGCGGACAGCACGTAGACCAGCGGGAAGACCGCGTAGAAGACGACGATCGCGGCGAAGAAGTACTTCCAGCCGACCTCGAGCCACCAGCGGCGGCGACGGATGCGGGTGCGTGCCGTGGACATCACTGGAACTCCTCGAGCTTGCGGGTCTGGCGGAAGGCGATGGCGGAGATGACGCCCACGACGATGAACACGATGATCGAGAGGGCGCTGGCCAGGCCGTAGTCGGCGGCGCCGCCGGCGACGCCGGAGACGCGGTAGATCGCCGAGATGAGGATGTCGGTCGAACCGAGCGTGTACGGCGCACCGGGTATGGCGGGTCCGCCCGCGTTGAACATGTAGATGACGGTGAAGTTGTTGAAGCTGAAAGCGAACGAGGAGATGGCGAGCGGCGCGGTCGACACGAGCAGCAGCGGCAGCACGATCGAGCGGAACTGGCGCCACCGGCCGGCGCCGTCGATCGAGGCGGCCTCCAGGGTGTCGGAGGGCAGCGCCTGGAGCGCGCCGGTGCACACGAGGAACCAGTACGGGAAGCTGAGCCACACGTTCACCCACAGCACGGCCGCTTTGGCCAGCCAGGGATCACCCAGCCAGTTGATCTGGCTGCCGAAGAAGAACAGGTCGTTGATGACGCCGAACTCGGCGTTGAACATGCCGCGGAACAGCAATGCGGACATGAAGGCGGGGAAGGCGTAGGGGAGGATGATGAGCGTGCGCAGGTACTTCCGGGCGCGCACGCGCGGGTCGTTGAAGACGAGCGCGAAGACCAGCCCGAGGCCGAAGCTGATGACCACGGAGCCGGCCGCGAAGGCGAACGTCCACCCGGTCACCGACAGGAGAGGTCCGGCGAGCGAGGGGTCGGTGAACACCCGCAGGAAGTTGTCGAAGCCCACGTTGACGTACCAGCCCGCAGGAAGTCGCGTGCCGTCGTCGGCGATGAAGCTCCCGATCGCGTCGTCGGCCGTGTAGACCGTGCCGTTGACCGTGTCGGTGATGGTGCCCGCATCCGCGTCCCACACCATCGTCGGGGTGTAGAGCACGCCGGTGGAGCCGTCGCGGGTGCGGATCGAGCCGTCGTTCGGGTCGTCGGAGAAGGGGACCCGCAGCGCCTCGATCGTGCTCTGAAGCTCTTGGTCGGTGATCACCTGGGTGCGGGGGATCACCGTCCACCCGTCCACGGATGCGGGCGACTGGCCCGCGGGGGCCGTCCCGGCATCCGTCAGCGGCGACTCGGCGCTGCCGACGCGCACGTCGCCGTCGTCGTTGATGGCCAGGCCGTACTCCCCGAAGCGTTCGACGACCGACAGTGGATAGGTCTCGGAGCCCTCGATGCGCCGCTCGCCCTGGATGAGGGCGGCGTCCACGGCCTGCTCCTGGGACCCTGCGTGACCGGTGCCGTAGTTGGTGAAGGCGATGTAGGCCGTGTAGCCGAAGACGAACACCTGGAAGACGAGCAGGAAGACGAGTCCCGGCATGAGGTACTTCAGCGGCAGGGCGCGCTTGGTGAAGTACACGATGTCGGCGGCGATCACGAGGGCGGCCGTGACGCCGAGCAGGATCCACGACTGAGCCGAGAAGGCCGAGAGGATCGCCATGATGCCGAGGGCGTTGATCAGGCCCATCACGATGAGCTTGACGATGAACCCCCACCCGATGCCTCGCCACGAGCGGGCGTGAGACTCCCTCGGGGGCCTCGAGGGCGGGGTGAGAACCTGCGGCTGCGCCATGTGTGTCGTCTCCTGTTCGACGGCCACGAGCGGGGCGGGCCACAGGGCCCGCCCCGTCGCGGTCAACCCGCGAGGGTTCCCTGAAGGTCGGTGATCATCTTGTTCCAGGTGCCGGACGGGTCGGCGCCGCTGATGATCTGCGACTCGGCCGCGTTCCAGAAGTCCCAGACGGAGCCCATCTCAGGGATCGAGGGCATCGGCACGCCGTTCTGCGACGACGCGAGGAAGCCGGCGATGATCGGGTCGCTCGCGACCTCCTCGGCCAGGCTGCTCCAGGCCGGGATGCGGGGGTCGGCCTCGTAGAGCGCGCGCTGCGCGTCCTCGGTGCCGAGGTAGTTCACGAGGAACTCCTGGGCGAGCAGCGCGTTCTTGCTCTGCGAGCTCAGGTAGAAGCCCTGCACGCCCACGAAGGGCGCGGCCGGCTGGCCGCCCGCGGAGGGGATGGGGTTCACGGCGACGTTCACGTCGGGGAAGGAACTGATCGCCCAGGGGCCCTGCACCGTGTACGGCGCCTTGCCGGAGGCGAACAGCTCGTTGTTGATGTCGTAGTCGATCGTGGTCGAGAGGTACCCGGTGCCGGCGGAACCGTTGGCGTGCAACCACTGGGCGAACGCCTCGCCGGCCGCCCCGCCCATGCCGACCTCGTTCGTGTACGAGCCGCTCGCGTCCTGCACGAAGACGGGCGCTGCGAACGAGGTCTGGAACCCGTACATCGTGTAGCCGTCACCGGTCTCGCCGGCCGTGTTGATGACGAAGGGGCGCTCGGTGCCCGCGGCCAGACCCTTCTGGATCATCTCGTCCCAGGTGGCGGGGGCGTCGGCGCCGACGAGGTCGACGTTCTGCACGAGCGCGACCGTCTCGAGCGAGTAGGGCAGCGCGTAGAGCTGGCCGTCGTAAGTCATCGCCTCGATCGCGACCGGCTCGAACTCCGACGCCTTGTCGCCGAGGTCGATCGTGTCGACGACGCCCGCCGCGACGAGCGCGCCGAGCCAGTCGTGGGAGCCGACGGTGATGTCGGGGCCTTCTCCGGTGGGCACCTGCGAGATGAAGTCGTTGCGGAGGTCCTCGAAGTTCTTCTGCACGAGGGTGACCTTCGCGCCGGTCTCCTCCTCGAACGCCTTCGCGGCCGCCGTGATGGCCGCTTCGCGCTCCTGGTCGGTCCAGATGACGAGCTCGGCCGACGAGTCGGCGGTCTGCTCGGCGGCTCCGCCGCCGGAGCAACCGGCCAGCAGCAGCGCGGATGCGGCGGCAGCGACGCCGATTCCGATGATCTTGCGCATGTGACGTGTTCCTTTCAGAACGGTGGTCGAGGATGCGCGCCTTCGTCGACGTCGCATCGTCACGACCGGATGGGGAAGCGTCCGTCCGTTGACGGACGCCGAGGTTCGGGGGCGTCGCCGGTCAGCGACCACCCCCGCGGGTCGGAGGGGTGCGAACGACGGCGACGCCGCCGGCGGCGACGACCGTCTCGTGGTCCGAGGCGTTCCCGCTGAGCAGGTCCGTGCCGGTGACCGGGGCGGAGAGGGCCGTGTCGGAGTGGTTGACGAGAACGACGTAGTCGGCGTCGTCGCCGTGACGGGTCACGGTCTCCAGGCCTGCCGGGAGCCCGGCGGGGGTGAGGCCGGCATCGGCGTACACCCGCGTGAGGATCTCGGCCAGGCCCGCCGCATCCGGTCTCGTGCTGATGTACCAGCCGACGCCCGCGCCGTGCGTGTTCCGCGTGACGGCGGGGGCGCCGTCGGCAGGCCCGCCGACGAAGCGCGCCCTCACCTCGGCGCCGTCGACGCGGAGGTCTTCGGCCCACTGATCGATGGTCAGGCGGTCGCCGTCGAGATCGATCGCGGCGGTGTCGCCCGCGCGCAGGGGGAGGAACTCCTCCACCCGCACGCCGAGCGCCTCGGCCAGCGGCGCGAGGTATCCGCCCTCGTGGACCGCGTCGTTCTCGTCGACGACCGCGGAGAAGTAGGAGACGACGAGCGTCCCGCCGTCGGCGACGTACGCGGTGAGGTTCGCTGCATCCTTCGTCGTGAGCAGATACTGCGCGGGGGCGAGGACGAGCGAGTACGACGAGAGATCCTGGCCGGGCAGGGCGAAGTCCACGGTGATGCCGTCGCGCCAGAGCTGCGTGTAGTACGCGCGCACCCGCTCGCCGTGGTCGAGGAGATCCGACGGGCGCCATTCGAGATCCTGCGCCCAGAACGACTCGAAGTCCCAGAGGATGGCGACGTCCGCGCTCACGCGGGAGCCGCGCACTTCGGCGAGGGCGGCGAGGTCGGAGCCGAGGGCGGTGACCTCGCGGAACACGCGGGAGTCGGTGCCGGCGTGCGGCAGCATCGCGGAGTGGAACTTCTCGGCGCCCGAGCGCGAGGCGCGCCACTGGAAGAAGAGGATCGCATCGGCACCGCGTCCGAGGTGCGTGAGGGAGTTACGCGCCATCTCGCCCGGGCGCTTCGCGACGTTCTGCGGCTGCCAGTTGACGGCGGACGTCGAGTGCTCCATGAGGATCCATGGCTTGCCGCCGCCGACGGAGCGGCTGAGATCCGCCGCGATCGCGAGGCCGATCTCGCCCTCGCGATCGGGTGCCCAGAGGTAGTGGTCGTCCGAGACGATGTCGACCTCGCGTCCCCATGCCCACAGGTCCGTCGTCTGGCTCTGGTTCGCCATGAAGTTCGTCGTGATCGGCTGGTCGGCGTAGCGCCGGATGGCGTCGCGCTCGGCGATGAAGCAGGCGCGGAGCTGGTGGTCGGTGAAGCGCGCGAAGTCGAGCCGCTGCGCGGGGTTCACCACGGAGGGCGCCGCGGCGGGAGCCACCACGTGCTCCCACTCGCCGTAGTGCTGACCCCAGAAGGCGGTGCCCCACGCGGCGTTCAGCGCGTCGAGGCTGCCGTAGCGTTCGCGCAGCCAGAGCCGCCACGCGGCGACCGCGTGGTCCGAGTAGTCCTCGCCGACGGGCACGCCGTACTCGTTGTGGACGTGCCACAGGACGACGGCGGGATGCGAGGCGTACCGGCGGGCGAGCTCGGTCGCGATGCGCACCGAGGCTTCGCGGTAGGCCGGAGCGGAATGCGACGCCATCCCTCGCGAGCCGAAGCCCATCGTGGTGCCGTCACGGGTCACGACGCGTGCGTCCGGGTGGTTCGCGAAGAACCATGCCGGCGGGGAAGCGGTGGGAGTGCCGAGATCGACGCGGATCCCGTTCGCGTGCAGGAGGTCGAGGAGCTCGTCCATCCAGGAGAAGTCGAAGACGCCCTCCGCAGTCTCGATCAGACCCCACGAGAAGATGCCGACGCTGACGAGATTGACTCCCGCCTCGCGCATGAGCGCGACGTCCTCGTGCCAGATCTCGACGGGCCATTGCTCCGGGTTGTAATCGCCGCCGTACGCGATTCCGTCCAGCTGCGGCCAGGGTGAGCTCTGGGTCATGACGCTCCGTCGGGTCGAGGGTGTTCGGTCGTCGTCAGGTGCGACTGGGACCGGTCACAGTCTGCGCAGCGACAATTGGGGCGAGCAAGCCCGTGACCCGTTCGTTATCAAACTGTGACCGGTCCCAGTTCTCTCGGCACGTCGCCTCTCGGCCGCGGAGAGCAGGCGATAGAGTCCTCGCGTGGAAGACACGACCATCGCCCGGCGCCGCCCCACCATCCGGGACGTCGCCGCCGCCGCCGGCGTCTCGCGCGGCACGGTCTCCCGCGTGATCAACGGCGGCCACTGGGTGTCGCCCGACGCCCGCACAGCGGTCGAGGAGGCGATCCGGCGCACTGGATACACGGCCAACCACGCCGCCCGCTCGCTCGCGACCGGACGCGCCGGCTCCCTCGCCTTCCTGCTGACCGAGCCGCAGCATCTGCTGTTCGCCGACCCCAACTTCTCGCTACTGCTCCGTGGCGCCGCGGAAGCCCTGTCTCAGCGGTCGATGACACTCGTGCTGCTGGTTGCCGGCACTCCGGAGGAGCGCGCCAACGTGGCGCACTTCGTCAGCGCAGGGCACGTCGACGGTGTGCTGCTCATCTCGTCGCATGAGGCAGACCCGCTGCTCGACTCCCTCCTGGATGCGGGCGTTCCCACCGTCTCGTGCGGGCTCCCGCTCGGGCACCAGGGCGACCTCGCCGCGGTGGCGGTCGACGAGGAGGGCTCCGCGCGCGTGATGACCCGCCACCTCCTCGATCGGGGACACCGGCGTATCGCGATGATCGCCGGGCCGGACGATACCCCGGGCGGTCGCTACCGGCTCGTGGGCTTCCGGGAGGAGCTCGGCGAGGCGTTCGAGCCGGAGCTCGTCGAGCACGGCGACTACAGCCGCGAATCGGGCACCCTCGCCATGACGCGACTACTCGAGCGCAACCGCGACATCGACGCCGTGTTCGCCGCATCCGACATGATGGCCGCCGGTGCCGTCGTGGCGCTGCGCCGCGCCGGCCTGCGCGTACCCGAGGACGTCGCGGTGGCGGGCTTCGACGACTCCGGACTCGCCGCCGCGCACGAGCCGCCGCTGACCACCATGCGCCAGCCCTGGGACCGCATCAGCGCCGAGATGGTCACGCTGCTGCTCGAGGTGATCGAGGGCGCGCCGCGGCGCAGCATCACCCTGCCGACCGAGCTGGTTGTGCGAGACAGCGCCTGAGTCGACCCGTCACAGGGCGGCGGGCCCCTCAGGCGCCGCCTAGAATCTACGGGTGAGCAACGGCCGTTCCTTCTACATCACGACGCCGATCTACTACCCGAGCGATGTCCCGCACATCGGTCACGGGTACACGACGGTCGCCGTGGACACGCTCGCGCGCTGGCACCGCCAGTCGGGGGACGACACCTGGATGCTGACGGGCACCGACGAGCACGGGCAGAAGATGCTCCGCGCGGCCGCGGCCAACGGGGTCACGCCGCAGGAATGGGTCGACAAGCTCGTGAGCGAGGCCTGGTTCCCGCTCCTGGAGAGCCTCGACGTCGCCAACGACGACTTCATCCGCACGACGCAGGAGCGCCACGAAGAGGGCGTCAAGCGCTTCGTGCAGGCCATCTACGACCGCGGGTACATCTATGCGGGCGAGTACGAGGCGCTGTACTGCGTGGGCTGCGAGGAGTTCAAGCCGGAGTCCGAGATCCTCGACGGTACCGGGGCGTTCGAGGGCCTCAAGGTCTGCGCGATCCACTCGAAGCCGCTCGAGCTGCTGCAGGAGAAGAACTACTTCTTCAAGCTGAGCGAGTTCGCCGAGCCCCTGCTGAAGCTCTACAAGGACAACCCCGACTTCATCCGCCCCGAGTCGGCGCGCAACGAGGTCGTCTCCTTCGTGCGCTCGGGCCTCAAGGACCTCTCGATCTCGCGGTCGGCGTTCGACTGGGGCATCCAGGTGCCGTGGGATCCGCAGCATGTGATCTACGTCTGGGTCGACGCGCTGCTCAATTACGCGACGGCGATCGGCTACGGCGTCGACGAGGAGAACTTCGAACGCCGCTGGCCCGCGTACCACGTGGTCGGCAAGGACATCCTGCGCTTCCACGCCGTCATCTGGCCGGCGATGCTGATGGCCGCGGGTCTCGAGGTGCCGCGCGGCGTCTTCGCCCACGGCTGGCTGCTCGTGGGCGGCGAGAAGATGTCGAAGTCGAAGCTCACCGGCATCGCGCCCACCGAGATCACCGACGTGTTCGGCTCGGACGCCTACCGTTTCTACTTCCTCTCCGCGATCGCCTTCGGGCAGGACGGCTCGTTCTCGTGGGAGGACCTGTCCGCGCGCTACCAGGCCGAACTCGCGAACGGCTTCGGCAACCTCGCCTCCCGCACGGTCGCGATGATCGAGCGGTACTTCGAGGCGATCGTGCCGCCGGCGGCGACCTACACCGACGCCGATCTGGTGATCCAGCAGACCGTGGCGGATGCGGCTGCCTCCGCCGACGCGGCGATGGAGCGCTTCCGCATCGACGAGGCGATCGCGTCCATCTGGACGATCGTCGACGCGCTCAACGGCTACATCACCGAGAACGAGCCGTGGGCGCTCGCCAAGGATCCGGAGCAGGCGGGGCGCCTCGGCACCGTGCTCTACACGGCGGCCGAGGGACTGCGCGCGCTCGCGGTGCTGCTGTCGCCGGTCATGCCCGTCGCGACCGAGAAGCTGTGGATCGCCCTCGGGGCGGCCGAGTCGCTCGGGCGTCTGCAGGACCAGCCGCTGCGCGAGGCGGGTGTCTGGGGCGCGCTGCGACCCGGTACGAGCGTCAACGGACTCTCGCCGCTGTTCCCGCGCGTCGAGCAGTGACCCGATGAGCGATCCCAGCCAGTACGTGCGCCAGCGCGAGAAGGGCAGCCGCGACGTCAGCTATCCGCCCTCGCCGGAGCCGCTGGGCGTCGCGCTCTACGACAACCACTGCCACCTGGAGATCCAGGACGGCGACGAGGCGATGTCGCTGGATGTGCAGCTCGAGCGCGCTGCGTCCGTCGGCATCGTCGGGGTGGTGCAGGCCGGCGGCGACATCGAGTCGAGCCGCTGGTCGGCGTGGGCGGCGGCCTCGCATCCCCGAGTACTGGCCGCTGTCGCGATCCACCCGAACGAGGCGCCCGCCTACGCGGCGGCGGGGCGGCTCGGAGAGGCCATCGCCGTGATCGACGAGCTCGCGGCTCAGCCGCGCGTGCGCGCGATCGGGGAGACGGGTCTGGACTTCTTCCGCACCGAGCCGGACGGGCTGGGAGCGCAGTATGAGAGCTTCGAGGCGCACATCGCGCTCGCGAAGAAGCACGACATCGCGATGCAGATCCACGACCGGGACGCGCACGAGGCGGTGCTCGCGACGCTCGAGCGCGTGGGCGCGCCCGAGCGCACGGTCTTCCACTGCTTCTCCGGCGGCGCCGATATGGCGCGGATCGCGGCGGAGCGCGGCTACTACCTGTCCTTCGCGGGCAACATCACCTTCAAGAACGCGCAGAACCTGCGCGACGCGCTCGCCGTGACGCCGCGGGATCGCATCCTCGTCGAGACCGACGCGCCGTTTCTCACCCCCACCCCCTACCGGGGCCGTCCCAATGCTCCGTACCTCGTGCCGGTGACGGTGCGGTTCATGGCGGCCGAGCTGGAGATGGAGCCCGAGGAGCTGGCCGCACAACTCGCCGCGAACACGCTCGCCGTCTACGGCTCGTTCGACTGACAGCGCCCCGCGTCCGGCATCCGAACGTCGGAGATGACGACGAAGGTCGGAGGATCTGACGGCGATCCTCCGACCTTCGTGCGTTTCTCCGACGGGAGCAACGCGGGTGCGGCTCAGCGATCCTCGTCGTCGAGGCGCTTCTCCTCCTGCGCCTCAAGCCGGTCCTTCTCCTTCTGCGCCTTCTCCCGCTCTTCGCGGATCTCCTCGTGCGACTTCGAGTTGTTGGTCATGCCGGCTCCTCTCACTTCTTCTGACGGGGTTTCTTGACGAACAGGGTCTCGGTCTGTTCGAGCTCCATGCCCTTGGTCTCGGGGATCTTCCAGAGCACGAACACGAACGACAGAGCCGCGAAGATCGCGTACATCAGGTAGGTCAGAGGCAGCGACCACGACGAGAGCTCCGGGAAGGTCCACGACACGAGGAAGTTCGCGAGCCACTGCGCACCGGCGGCCACGCCGAGAGCCTTGCCGCGGATGCGGCTGGGGAAGATCTCGCCGAGGAGCACCCACACGAGCGGTCCCCACGAGGCGCCGAAGCCGACGACGAACAGGTTCGCCGCGACGAGGGCGACCGGCCCCCAGGCGCCCGGCAGGGAGATGTCCGTGCCCTCTCCGGTGGCGAACGAGAACGACAGTGCCATGGCGCCGAGCGACAGCGCCATCAGGACGGAGCCCGTGAGCAGGATGGGCTTACGTCCCACCCGATCCACGAGGAAGATCGCGATGAGGGTCACGAGCACGTTCGTGACGCTCGTGATGACGCTCACCAGCAGCGCGTTGCTCTCGTCGAAACCGACCGCCTGCCAGAGCGTCGTCGAATAGTAGAAGATCACGTTGATGCCGACGAACTGCTGGAACACCGACAGGATGATGCCGATCCAGACGATGGGATTCAGCCCCAGCGCGGGGCCGGCGAGGCTGGCCTTCGCGTTCTTGCGGTCCGTCTCGATGGCCGTCGTCAGTTCGTTGACGGTCTTGTCGAGGTCGGCGGCGGGAACGAGGCGGGCGAAGATCTCCTTCGCCTCCTGGGTGCGGCCCCGCGCGAGCAGATAGCGGGGGGACTCGGGCATCGTGAACGAGAGGATGCCGTAGACGGCCGCGGGGATCACGCCGATGAGAAACATCCAGCGCCAGGCCTCCAGCCCCCACCACAGCGTGTCGTCGGCACCGCCCGCCGCGCCGGCCAGCACGGCGTTGCTCAGCAGCGCGGCGAAGATACCGAGCGTGATCGCCAGCTGCTGCAGCGACGCCAGCGACCCGCGGATCTGCCGCGGCGCGACTTCGGCGATGTAGGCGGGTGCGACCACCGAGGCGATGCCGATGCCCAGACCGCCCAGCACGCGCCACACGATCAAGTCGGGGACGCTGAAGGTCAGCGCAGAGCCGACCGAGCTGATCAAGAACAGCACCGAGCCCAGCAGCATCACGCGCAGACGCCCGAACCGGTCGGACAGGGCGCCGGCGAGGATGGCGCCGACGGCGCAGCCGAGCAGCGCGACCGCCACGACGAAGCCTGTGAGGATCGGCTCCTTCGTGTAGTCGGCCTCGATGGATTTCACGGCGCCGTTGATGACGGAGGAATCGAACCCGAAGAGGAACCCGCCCACGGCCGCGGCGACGGAGAGTCCGATCGCCCGGCGTCCGAACGGACTGCGCATCGAGAACGTCCCCGTGGGGAGTGCTTCGGTGGTCATTTCGTCACCTTAACCCTGCCAGCGTTCTCTCAGGGTCGGACTTGGCTCGACGGTTGTCTAGGGTTATATACATGACCGTGCACCTGCTCGGCGCGGCCGAGATCCGCGCGCTGGCCGCCGAGCTCGATGTCACTCCGACGAAGAAACTGGGGCAGAATTTCGTCGTCGACGCCAACACGGTGCGAAAGATCGTGCAGGTCGCCGGCGTCACGGCCGGTGAGCACGTCGTCGAAGTCGGGCCCGGGCTCGGCTCCCTCACCCTTGCGATCCTCGAGACCGGCGCGAGCGTGCTGGCGGTGGAGATCGACCACCGCCTCGCCGAGCGCCTGCCTGCCACCGCCCGCGCCCACGGGGTGCGCGACGGGATGCTGCGCGTCGTGGATGCGGATGCGCTCACCATCCGCGACCTGCCGGGAGAGCCCGCGGTGCTCGTGGCCAACCTGCCCTACAACGTCTCGGTCCCGGTGCTCCTGCACTTCCTCGAGCACTTCGGTCACCTCCAGCGCGGCGTCGTCATGGTGCAGGCCGAGGTCGGGGAGCGTCTCGCCGCCCCTCCCGGGTCCAAGGTCTACGGCGCCCCGAGCGTCAAGGCCGCCTGGTACGGCTCGTGGCGGCTGGCAGGCACCGTGTCGCGCCAGGTCTTCTGGCCCGTCCCGAACGTCGACAGCGTGCTCGTCGCCTTCCGGCGCGACGCCGAGGCGCGCGGCAACGAGGCGGAGCGAGTCGCGACGTTCCGCGTCGTGGACGCCGCGTTCCAGCAGCGCCGCAAGATGCTGCGTCAGGCGCTGTCGGGTCTGTTCGGCGGCTCCGCCGCATCCGCGAGCGCCGTGCTCGAGCAGGCCGGCGTCGATCCCACCCTCCGGGGCGAGCAGCTGACGGTCGACGACTTCCAGCGGATCGCCCGCGCCCGGCCCTGACCGCTCCCGCACCGGATCGTCACCGGCTGCAACTGAGGGATTCACCGTGTGTTCAGCCGCCGGTACGAAACATGCCGGTAACATTCGCGGGAACGATGGCCGCGCCCGAGCGGCCCGTGAAAGGGACGGACCCATGCGTGCTGGGGAGTATCCGGCGGCCGAACGCGTACTGCTGCACCTGAGCGACACCCACCTGCGAGCCCCGGGGCCGAAGCTGTTCGACCGCGTCGACGGGCTCCGCCTGCTCGGGCGTGCGCTCGAGCGCATCGAGGCGAGCGGCATCCGTCCCGACGGCATCGTCTTCACGGGCGACCTCGTCGACCTGGGCGAGGCGGATGCGTACACCGCCCTGCGCGGACTCGTCGAGCCCTTCGCCCGACAGCTGGACGCTCCGGTGTTCTGGGTGATGGGCAACCACGACGAGCGCGGTGCCTTCCGCACGCGCCTGTTGGATGCGGCCCCCACCACGACCCCCTTCGACCGCGTCGACGAGATCGATGGACTCCGCCTGATCACGCTCGACACGAGCGTCCCCGGCGCGCACCACGGCGAGCTGCGGCCCGCCCAGCTCGCCTGGCTCCGGGAGCAGCTGGCCCAGCCGGCGCCGCTCGGCACGATCCTCGCCATGCACCACCCACCCGTGCCGAGTGTGCTCCCGCTCGCCGCGAGCGTCGAGCTGCGCGATCAGCGTGCGCTCGCCGACGTGCTGCGCGGCAGCGACGTGCGGGCGATCATCGCAGGCCACTTGCACTACTCGACCTTCGCGACGTTCGCCGGCATCCCGGTCTCGGTCGCGTCCTCCACCTGCTACGCCCAGGACCTCACGGTCCCGGTCGGCGGCACGCGCCCGCAGGACGGCGCGCAGTCGTACAACCTCGTGCACGTGTTCGCCGAGACCGTCGTGCACTCCGTCGTCACGGTCGAGGCGCCGCATCCGCTCGAGTACATCGACCCGGTCGAGGCGCAGCGCCGCCTGCACTCGGCGGGCATCGCCCAGGACGTCAGCGCAGGGCGGACGCCTCCGACCGCTCCCATCCCGATCCTGCGCTGACCGCCGGAAGCTCCCACGGTGCGCGCACCGGGAACATGCGCTCCAGGAGCTCGGTGACCACGCGCACGCGCACCTCTTCGGGCACCTCGGCCGAACCGCCGTCGTTGAGGCAGAACATGTCGACGTCGCGGCGCTCGGCCAGCCGGCTCATGCGCCGCAGCGACTCCGCCATGGTCGTCTGGTAGTAACGGGTGCGCGGGGCGGTCGTGGCCACCGCGCGACCGGTGAAGGCGGCGTAATAGTGGTACAGGCTGTTCGTCACCGAGATGTCGGTGGCCGAGCGGAACCGGGATGCGGCGGTGCGTGCGAAGTCCTCGGCGAATGCCTCCTCCAGCTCGGCCATCACGCTGCGGCGAAGCGGCGTGGCGCAGTGCTCGAGATCGTGCGTGATGGTGCGCCCGAAGCGCTCGCGCAGCAGCTCCCGGTTCACTCGCAGCGCGTTGTCGTGGCCGCTGCGGTGCGGGGCGTTCGGGCCCGTGCCGATCCGCACGTCGCACTCCACGAACTGCGAGATGCCGGCGGGGGAGAAGAACAGCTCGGGTGCGACGCTCCGCCCGAAGAACATGTCGTCGTTCGAGTAGAGGAAGTGCTCGGCGAGCCCGTCGATGCGGTGCAGTTGTGCCTCGACGGCGTGCGAGTTGTGGATCGGCAGCACCGAGGTGTCGGCGAAGAACTCCTCGCTGCGCACGACCGTCACCCGCGGGTGGTCGGCGAGCCAGGCAGGCGTCGGCGAATCGGTGGCGATGAAGATGCGACGCACCCAGGGTGCGTACATGTACACGCTGCGCAGCGCGTAGCGCAGCTCGTCGACGTGCCGGTACCGGGCCGGGCCGTCGTCGCCTTCGCCCACCACGTAGCCGGCCATCTGCGCCGCGCGCTGACGCTGGAACTCGCTCGACGAGCCGTCGACCCACGAGAAGACCATGTCGATGTCGTCGATCATCTCGTTCGGATGCGGGTCGAACATGCCCCGCAGGCTCTGCCAGGTGCGGCCGTGACGCCGGATGCTGACGCGCTCGATGTCGGCCGCGGCGATGATGCGCCGGGTCAGGGCATTGGCGTGGGGGGCTTCGACCGTCTCGGCGCCGAAGCGCCAGAACTCCAGGCGCACGCCGTGCGATGCGCCGTACCGCAGCGATCCGGCCAGCCGCGGGCGGAAGACGCGCAGGGCGCTCGGTGCGCCGCGGCGCGGGGTGTGATCGGGGGCGGGCACTGCGCTCAGGCCCTTGGGCTTGACGTACACCGGTTCGCCGACGCACAGCCGCGTCACGGCGTCCCAGGCGCGGTCCTGGTCGGCCACGTCCACGACGATCGCCTCGTCTCGGAGCCCGTGGCGGATCAGGAGCGGCTCGACGCCGGCGTCCGTCAGCGCGTCCGCGATCATCGCGAGATCCGCGAGGTGCGCGTCGAGCGGGGAGAGATCGTCGTGACGGAGGTGGAGCATGCCCGATTCGAGCACGATGTCCTCACGCGTCAGAAGCGCCGCCCAGGGGTGGGGGTCGGCGGGAAGAGCAGACAGAGAGACCATCTCGTCAGCGTAGACCGCGCGCATTTCGGGCGAGTTTCGCAAGAGCCCGCGCTCGGAGGTCGCCGTGGATAGGCTGCAAGGGTGACTGCGCCGCGTTTCCGTCCGAACGTCCCCGAGATCCACCGTCCCTACACCGCCGCCGACGAGCGCTACGGTGCGATGGACTACCGCCAGGTCGGCCGATCGGGTCTGTACCTGCCGCCGATCTCGCTGGGACTGTGGTGGAACTTCGGTGACAACGTCGCGTTCGACAAGCAGCGCGAGATCCTCCGCCACTCCTTCGACAGTGGCATCACGCACTTCGACCTCGCCGACAACTACGGGCCGCCCTACGGCTCCGCCGAGACGAACTTCGGGCGCATGATGCGCGAGGACTTCGGCCGCTACCGCGACGAGCTGATCATCTCGTCCAAGGCGGGCTGGGACATGTGGCCCGGTCCGTACGGCGACTACGCCTCGCGCAAGCACATCCTCGCGGGCGCCGAGCAGTCCCTGAAGCGGATGAACCTCGACTACGTCGACATCTTCTACTCGCACCGGGTCGACCCGGTGACGCCGATCGAGGAGACCATCGGCGCCCTCGACACCCTCGTGCGCCAGGGCAAGGCACTCTACGTCGGCATCTCGTCGTACAGTGCCGAGCGCACCGCCGCAGCCAGCGCGGTGGCGCGCAGCCTCGGAACGCCGCTCGTGATCCACCAGCCGGCGTACTCGATCCTCAACAGATGGGTCGAGGACGGTCTGACCGGCGTGCTGCGCCAGGAGGAGATGTCGGCCATCGCGTTCACGCCGCTGGCGCAGGGCCTGCTGACCGGCAAGTACCTCGGCGACGGCCGCGGTCAGCGCTCGCAGACCCGCAACTCCCTGCCCGACAAACCGCTCTCGCACGCCACGATCGCGGCGCTGCGCGGACTCAACGTGGTGGCCAAGGAGCGGGGTCAGACCCTCGCCCAGATGGCGATCCAGTGGGTGCTGCGCGAGCCGACGGTCGCCTCCGCACTCATCGGTGCGTCGAGCGTCGAGCAGATCGACGAGAACCTCGCAGCTCTCGCGGGACCCGCGTTCGACACGGAGGAGCTGGAGCGCATCGACGCACTGGCGGAGGGCATCGACGTCGACCTGTGGGCGGTGTCCTCGAGACTGTGAGCATCTCGCGAGTGTCGTCGCGCGTCCATGTGCGCGCCCCGGGGAAGATCAACGTCTTCCTCGAGGTCGGTCAGGTGCAGGCCGACGGCTATCACGATGTCGCGAGCGCGTACCAGGCCGTGTCGGCGTTCGAGGACGTCTGGGCGACGCCGGCCGACACGATCAGTGTCGAGGTGACGGGCTCCGTGGACGTGGCGGGGGTGCCGCTCGACGACCGCAACCTCGCCGTCCGCGCCGCACGGCTCCTCGCGGCCGAGACCGGCTACCGGGGCGGCGTGCGTCTCGAGATCCACAAGGGCGTCCCCGTTGCGGGGGGCATGGGAGGCGGATCCGCGGATGCGGCGGCGACTCTTCTGGCCTGCGACACCCTCTGGGACACCCGGCTCGGGACGCCGCAGCTACAGGCGCTCGCCGCGCGGCTGGGGGCCGATGTTCCCTTCGCGCTCATGGGCGGCACCGCGGTGGGTGTGGGCCGGGGCGACGAATTGAGCCCCGCGCTCGCCCGCGGCCGGTTCGATTGGGTGATCGTCACGAGCCAGGACGGTCTGTCCACGCCCGAGGTTTACCGCGCGCTGGATGAGCATCGGGCCCGGCACTCTCCCGACATCTCGCCGGCATCGCGCCGACCCCGCGTCGACAACGACGTGCTGCACGCGCTTCGCGCGGGGGATGCGGCCATGCTGGCCTCGTCCGCCCGCAATGACCTGCAGGTCGCGGCGCTGAGCCTGCGCCCGCGGCTCGGCGACGTCCTGGAGGCGGGAGAGCGTGAGGGTGCGTTGGTCGGCCTGGTGTCGGGATCCGGGCCCACGCTCGCGTTCCTCGCTGCCGACGCCGAGGCCGCGATCGAACTCCAGATCGTGCTCAGCGCGAGCGGGCACGTCGCCCACCACGTGCACGGGCCGGTGCCCGGCGCCCGAATCATCGACTGAGCGCGCGCCGCTCGTCAGGAGGATACGCATGTCTGCCCACGACCTCATCGCCCGTCAGCACGAGGGGCCCGTCGACGCCGCATCCGCTGCGCGTCTGGCGGACGACGGCCTGCAGCTCGTGCGTCTCGCTGACGACGACGATCGTGCGTTCGACGGCTGGCAGGCCGCCGTCACCCGTGGCTTCCTGGGCGACGAGCCCAGCGATGCGCAGCGCGAGACCGGTCGCGGGTTCCGGGGGCATCGACGGATGATCGCCGTGCTCGACGAGTCCGTTCCTCAGCCCGAGGTCCCTGTGGGGACCCTCGCCTCGTGGGTGGGGGAGCTCACCGTGCCCGGCGGCGTCGTCGACTCCTGTGCGATCAGCTCCGTCACGGTGGCACCCACGCACCGCCGGCGCGGCATCTGGCGCGCGATGATGGAGGGTGAGCTGCGCACCGCCGCGGCGCTCGGGCTGCCGGTCGCGAGCCTGACGGTGAGCGAATCGACGCTCTACGGTCGATTCGGGTTCGCGCAGGCCGTGGCCGCCGCGAGTGTCGAGATCGACGTCAAGCGCGCTGCGTGGGCGGGGCCCGACCCCTCGGGTCGCGTGGACTTCATCGCCCGGGAGCGCTGGCGCGAGCTCGCCCCGGACCTCTTCGATCGCATCCGCACGCAGTCGCCCGGCGAGGTCGAGATGCCGCGCGGGCACTGGGACCGTTTCGCGGGAACCCGTGCGGACGCGGAGAAGCCCGGGCACACGCGCGCGGTGCAGTACACGGCCGCATCCGGCGAGATCACCGGCCTCGCCCTCTACTCGGTCGAGGAGAACCATGACGACTTCACGCGATCGAGCGTCACGATCGCCCATCTCGCCGCCGCGGATGCTGACGCCTACGCAGGGCTGTGGCGCTTCTTCATCGAGATGGACCTGATCGGCACGGTGCGTGCGAGCGAGCTGGCCGTCGACGAGCCGCTGCTGTGGATGATCTCCGACCGGCGGGCCGCGACCCTCACCCTCCGTGACCACCACTACCTGCGCGTGCTCGATACGCCCGCGCTGCTGAGCGGGCGGCGGTACGAGGCCGCGGGGTCGCTCGTGCTCGACGTGGACGACCCGCTGGATCTCGCGGGCGGCGGGTTCCGCCTGACGGTCGACGAGAGGGGAGCCGCCTCCGTGACCGAGACCAGTGATCCCGCCGATGCGCGCCTCGGCATCGCGGAGCTCGCCGCGATCTTCCTCGGTCAGGTCTCGGCGGTGACGCTGGCCGCGACAGGTCGTATCGACGCCGCGGACCCGGTGGCGATCGCCCGTCTGTTCGGATGGCACATGCCGGTGCGTCTGAGCTACTGGTACTGACGCGACACCAGCACATGACGTCGCGTGACGCAACCGCCGGAGCCCGTGTCGTCGGGGGTCGGTAACCTGGGTGCTCCTCCGCTGTTCTGCGGGGATCTGGCCCGGCTGGGAGGCGGCGATGAAGGCTCTTTTGGGTGACACGGTGCTCGCGGAGGCTCCGAAGGAAGATCTGATCCGCATCGAGGGCAACTGGTACTTCCCGCCGGCGAGCATCGCCGAGGGCGTGCTCGTCGACAGTCCGACGCCCTACACCTGCCCGTGGAAGGGCGCGGCGCACTACTTCACGGTCACCGCGGACGGCCGCGAGCTCACCGACCGCGCGTGGTCGTACCCTGAGCCCTATCCGGGCGCGATCGAGAAGGTCGGTGCGGACTTCTCGGGCTACGTGGCCTTCTGGAAAGAAGTCGAGGTCACCGAGTGACCGCGGCGCGGGACCGGGCATGATCGAGTTCCGCGGCGTCGACAAGCAGTTCCCCGACGGCACGCGCGCGGTCACGGACTTCTCCCTGATCATCCCGTCGCGCCAGACGACCGTGTTCGTCGGCTCGTCGGGATGCGGCAAGACGACGCTGCTGCGCATGATCAACCGCATGGTCGAACCCACCGCCGGCGTCATCGAGATCGACGGCGAGGATGTCTCGACAGGATCGCCCGTGACGCTGCGTCGGCGGATCGGCTACGTCATGCAGAACTCCGGCCTACTTCCGCATTTCACCGTCGCCGACAACATCGCCACCGTGCCGGTGCTGAACGGCACCTCGCGGCGTGATGCGCGGCGCCGGGCGCTCGAGCTCATGGAGACCGTCGGGCTCGACACGGCACTCGCGGATCGCTATCCGAGCCAGCTCTCGGGCGGCCAGCAGCAGCGGGTGGGTGTGGCGCGCGGGCTCGCCGCCGACCCCAACATCCTCCTGATGGACGAGCCGTTCGGCGCCGTCGACCCGATCGTGCGCGCGGAGCTCCAGCAGGAGCTGATCCGCCTGCAGCGCGACCTCGACAAGACCGTCGTGTTCGTCACGCACGACATCGACGAGGCGTTCCTGCTGGGAGACCAGGTCGTGATCCTCGCGAAAGGGGCGCAGAAGCTCCAGGTCGGCAGCCCGAGCGAGATCATGCAGGCTCCCGCCGACGAGTTCGTCTCCGCCTTCATCGGCGCCGACAAGGGCAAGCGCGCGCTCCGGCTGAAGGACGTGGGCGGGCGCACGGTCGTCGTCGACGCCGAGGGCCGCACGCAGGGCGCCCTCGTCGAGGACGGCGGGTGAGATGACCTGGGTCCTCGCGAACCTCGGGATGATCGCGGAGCTGGCTCTCGACCACTTGCGCCAGAGCCTCATCGCGATCGTCGTCGGGTTCGTCCTGTCGATCCCGCTGGGCTGGGTCGCGTGGCGGTACCGCCTGCTGCGCGGCTGGGTCATCACCGTCACCGGGCTGCTCTACACGATCCCGTCCCTCGCGCTGCTGATCCTGTTGCCGACGGCACTCGGCTACCGCATCCCGACCGAGTTCAACCTCATCGTCGGACTCACGATCTACGCGATCGCGATCCTCACGCGCGCGGTGACGGACGGCCTGGACTCGGTGGATGCGGGCATCCGCCAGGCGGCGACGGCCATGGGCTACGGCGGTTTCCGGCGGTTCTTCGCCGTCGATCTCCCGTTGGCTGGGCCGGTGATCCTCGCGGGTCTGCGCGTCGCAGCGGTCTCGACGATCTCGCTGGCCACGGTCGGCATCCTCGTCGGCGTCACCAACCTCGGCTATCTCTTCACCAACGGCCTGCAGCGCCGCATCCTCGAGGAGGTCTTCGCCGGTGTCGTCGCCGTCGTGATCCTGGCGCTCCTGGTCGACCTCCTGCTCGTGCTCCTCGGGCGCCTGTTGATGCCGTGGACCCGCAAGGCCCGGCCGACCCGCCGGGGCGTGGCCGCGCGAGAGGAGGTCGCGGCATGAACGTCTTCTGGGATGCGATCGTGTGGCTGTTCTCGCCCGAGCAGTACAGCGGTCCGAGCGCGCTGCCGGTGCTGCTGCTCCAGCAGCTCGGCTACACCGCGGTGGCCGTGGCGATCGCCGGCGTGATCGCGATTCCGGCGGGCCTCGCCATCGGCCACACCGGCCGCGGCCGTGAGATCGCGGTGGCCCTCTCGGGCGCCGCTCGCGCCGTACCCTCCTTCGGCCTGCTGGTGCTGCTGGTGCTGCTCATGGGCGTGCTGCACAAGCCGGAGGCGGCCGTGGTGACCTTCGTCGTGCTCGCCATCCCGGCCCTGCTCGCCGGTGCCTACACCGGCCTCGAGGCGATAGATCGGCGCGTCATCGACGCCGCCCGCGCGATGGGCATGACCGAGTGGCAGATCCTCTGGCGGGTCGAGATCCCGCTCGGCCTGCCGCTGCTGGTCGGCGGCATCCGCTCGGCCGTCCTGCAGGTGGTCGCCACGGTGACCATCGCCGCCTACGTCGGCCTCGGCGGCCTCGGCCTGCCGATCATCCAGGGCATTCCCCTGCGGCGGATCGACCAGGTGCTGGGCGGGGCGATCGTCGTCGCCCTGCTCGCGCTCGTGCTCGACGCGCTGCTCTCGCTCGCCCAGCGCGCCGCCGTGCCCGCAGGCATCCGCGTCCAGGCGCCCTCGCGCACACCGAGGCGGCTGCGCTCCCGACCCGTGCAGGCCGCCTGAGCCTGCCGTACACGTCCCGAATCCACCAGGAAGGAACATCATGTCCACAGCATTCCGCCGCCGCGTCGCCCTCGTCGGCGCCGTCGCACTCACCTCTGCGCTGGCCCTCGCCGGCTGCGCGTCGTCGTCCGACCCGCTCTCCGACGGCGACCAGACCCAAGCCCCGTCCGACACGATCGTCGTCGGCTCGCAGGACTACTACTCGAACGAGATCATCGCGGAGATCTACGCCCAGGCGCTCGAGGGTGCCGGCTTCACGGTGCAGCGCGACTTCACGATCGGTCAGCGCGACGCGTACCTGCCCGAGCTCGAGAGCGGCGCCATCACGCTGTTCCCGGAGTACACCGGCAACCTGCTCCAGTTCTTCGAACCCGACACCGAGGCGCGTTCGTCCGACGACGTCTACGCCGCGCTCAAGGAGGCCCTGCCCGAGAACCTCACGGTGCTCGACCAGTCGACCGCGAGCGACCAGGACTCCTACACGGTCACCCAGGCTTTCGCCGAGCAGTGGGGCCTCGAGACGATCGCCGACCTCTCGAAGGTCACCGAGCCGCTGACCCTGGGCGGCCCGCCCGAGCTCGCGGACCGTCCGTACGGACCCACCGGTCTCAAGAGCACGTACGGCATCGACGTGACCTTCCAGGCGACCGGCGCGACCACGGTCGAGGACCTCGTGGCCGGCACCGTGAACGTCGCCAACGTGTTCACGGCCGACCCGCAGATCCAGACCCAGAAGCTGAAGGTCCTGGAGGACCCGCAGTCGCTGTTCCTCGCGTCGAACGTCGTTCCCCTGGTCAACAAGGACGTCGCCGGCGACATCGCCGACGTCATCAACAAGGTGAGCGCCGCGCTGACCCCCGAGGGCCTCGTCGCGCTGAACGTCGAGAGCACGGTCGACAAGTCGTCCTCCGCCGACATCGCCAAGAAGTGGCTGGCGGACAACGGCCTGAGCTGACCGCGTCCGTCAGCGAAGGGCCCCCGGCGTGCACCGCGCCGGGGGCCCGTCGCTGTCGTGGGACCTTCGCCCCTGCTGCGTCAGGATGCGCGCGCCTAGCGTCGAAGACACAGGGCGCCGAGGGGATCGGCGCGGAAGGGCTCATCATGCAACGCGCACTCGTCGTCGGCGGCACCGGCCTCCTCGGCTACCACACCACGCAGGAACTCCTGCGTCGCGGCTATCGGGTCGCGACCCTGGCGCTGCCCGCGACCGACGCGCCGGAGCTGCCGGTCGAGGTCGACGCCCACTGGGGCGATCTGAACCTGATGACCGACGGCGAGCTCGCCGACCTGCTCGCGGGCACGGATGCGGTGTTCTTCGCGATGGGCGCCGATGAGCGCACGCTGCCGCCCGCGCCCGCATCCCGCTTCTACTACGAGGCCAACGTCGTCCCGACGCAGCGCCTCGCCCGCCTCGCGCGCGCGGCCGGCGTCGGGCGCTTCATCGTCTTCGGCTCCGACACCGCCGAGTGGGGGGAGCGCTGGCCCGAGCTCGGCTTCCGCACGCGCAACGCCTACCCGCGCTCCCGCTATGCGCAGGAAGAGGTCGCCGTGCTCGAGGGTGACGGCGCGATGGACGTCATGGTCCTGCGCCTGCCCTACATCTTCGGCGTCGTGGCGGGCCAGCGTCCCCGCTGGCAGGCCGTGCTGGATGCAGTCGCAGCCAGCGCCGGTCCGATCCCGGTGCTGGGTGGGTCCACATCCGCCGTCACGGTGCGCCAGGTGGCGCAGGCCGCGGTCGGAGCGATGGAGCGGGGCACACACGGCAGTCGGTACACCCTGAGCGCCTACGAGCTCAGCCACTCCCAGTTCCTCGAGCTGTGCTGCGAGGCGGTCGGGCGCGACCCGCACGACGTCGCCGTGGTGCCGCTCGGCGACCTCCTTCCCACCTCCGAGGCCCGCGAGGCCGAGGTGCAGGCGGTCGGTCGCGAGTTCGGTCTGCACCCCGCGGACACGGCGCTGCTGGGTGAGAAGCGCGCCGTGGGCGATGTGGCGGACACGATCGCCCTCGACGTCGAACCCGACGACGTCCTGGGCGAGATCCGCGCCTGCCTCGCCTGGTGCGTCGAGCACCCGCGCGAGTCCGTACCCGCCTGACGAACCTTCGGCGGGGCGCTCAGTCGTCGAGCGCCTCGCCGAGTTCCAGCCAGCGCTCTTCGAGGCTCGCGACCTCGGTGACGTACGCGTCACGGGTGCGCTGCAGCTCGAGGAGCCGGTCGTAGTCGTCGTGGGCGTCGGCGAACCGCGCGTCCAGCGCGGCGATCTCGGTCTGCAGCTTCGCGAGGCGCCGGTCGATCGCCGACAGTTCCTTCTCGGCCGCGCGACGCTCCGCGCCCGCGAGGGCGGGGGATGCGGCCGCCGCCGGCTTCTCACGTTCCGCGCCGGTGATCGCGGGCTGCGCGGCGCGCAGGCGCAGATACTCCTCGACGCCGCCGGGCAGATGCCGGAAGCGCCCGTCGAGGATCGCGTACTGCTGGTCGGTGACGCGCTCGAGGAAGTACCGGTCGTGTGAGACGACGACGAGGGTGCCCGGCCACGAGTCGAGCAGATCCTCCATCGCCGCGAGCATGTCGGTGTCGAGGTCGTTGGTCGGCTCGTCGAGGATGAGCACGTTGGGCTGCGAGAGCAGCACGAGAAGCAGCTGCAGGCGCCGCTTCTGACCTCCCGAGAGGTCCTTCACGGGCGTCGAGAGCTGCGCGCTGGAGAACCCGAGGCGTTCGAGCAGCTGACCGGGGGTGAGCTCCTGCGCCTTCGAGCCCGCCCCGAACGAGTAGGTCGTGCGAAGGCCCGCGAGCACGACGCGCACGGGGGAGTCGAGGTGCTCGTCGAGCTCGTCCATGCGCTGCGAGAGTGTCGCGACCTGCACGGTCTTGCCGCGCTTCACGCGCCCCGCGCTCGGTGCGATCTCACCCGAGACGAGCCCCAGCAGGGTGGACTTGCCGGCACCGTTCACACCGAGGATGCCGGTGCGCTCGCCCGGCGCGATGCGCCACTCGACCTCGTGCAGCACCTCGCGACCGTCGTACGACACCGATGCGTCGAGCAGGTCTACGACGTCCTTGCCGAGCCGCGCGACGGCGAGGGAGCGCAGGGAGACGCTGTCGCGGATCTCGGGTACGTCGGCGATGAGCTCGTTCGCTGCGTCGATGCGGAACTTCGGCTTCGACGTGCGCGCGGGCGCGCCGCGCCGCAGCCATGCCAGCTCCTTACGGGCCAGGTTCTGCCGCTTCGACTCGATCGCCGCCGCCTGCCGGTCGCGCTCGACGCGCTGCAGGATGTACGCGGCGTAACCGCCTTCGAAGGGCTCGACGATGCGGTCGTGCACCTCCCAGGTCATCGTGCACACCTCGTCGAGGAACCACCGGTCGTGTGTCACGACGAGCAGGCCGCCGGCATTGGCGGGCCACCGCTTCTTCAGGTGCGCGGCGAGCCAGCTGATCGCCTCCACGTCGAGGTGGTTGGTCGGCTCGTCGAGGGCGATGACGTCCCAGTCGCCGGCGAGGAGCGCCGCGAGCGACACGCGGCGCCGCTGCCCTCCGGAGAGGGTGGCGACATCCGCATCCCAGTCGAGGTCGCCGAGGAGTCCCGCGATGACGTCGCGGGCGCGGGCGTCGCCCGCCCACTCGTGCTCGGGACGGTCGCCGACGACGCTCTCGCCGATCGAGCGACCGTCGACGAGGGTGTCGGCCTGATCCAGCACGCCGATGCGCACGCCGCCGCGCACCGTCACGCGTCCGCTGTCGGGTTCGGTGCGTCCGGCGAGCATGCCGAGCAGGGTGGACTTGCCGTCGCCGTTGCGGCCGACGATGCCGATGCGGTCACCCTCGTTGACGCCGAGCGAGATGGAGTCGAAGACGACCTTCGTCGGGTATTCGAGATGGAGGGCTTCGCCGCCGAGTAGATGAGCCATGTTGCTTCCAGGCTAGATGACCGCCTCCCACGCCCGGTGCGGTTGCTACGCTCGCAGCATGCAATGCCGGTGACCCGCCTTCTGCTCCCGTCAACGCGCCGTCGCGCGACTCGGAAAGGGTCCACCCATGTACGCAGATCTTCCGTTGAGCGGCCGGACCGCTCTTGTCACCGGCGTCTCCCGGCGTCGCGGCATCGGCTATGCCGTCGCCCGCGCGCTCGCCGCACGCGGCGCGCACCTCGTCATCCAGCACCACCGTCCGCACGACGAAGATCAGCCGTGGGGCGCCGACGATCTCGATGACGTCCGCGCCGGCATCCGCTCCGAGCTCGCGCCCGGAGCGACGCTGACCGACATCGGCGCGGATCTCGCCGACACCGAGGCGATCGGTCGGGTGATGGATGCGGCCGCCGCCGCGACCGGCGCCGTCGACATCCTCGTCTGCAATCACGCCAGAAGCGGCGACGACGGCAGCATCCTCGATATGACACCCGAGCGTCTCGACGCGTTCTGGCAGGTGAACGCGCGCTCGACGCTGCTGCTGACGGCGGAGTTCGCCCGCCGCAAGGCTCCGAGTCGGGACGAGCAGCGGCGCCCCGGGGAGCGCGTGAGCGGGGCGAAGCCCTACGCTGCGCCGCAGGGCCACGTCATCTGGATGACCTCGGGTCAGATCCACGGGCCGATGCGGGGAGAGATCGCCTACGCCACGAGCAAGGCCGCGCTCGCCGGCATCACCGCATCCGTTGCGGCGGAGCTGCTGGAGCTCGGCATCGTGCTCAACACGGTGAACCCCGGTCCCGTCAACACCGGCTACCTGGATCCCGACACCGCGGACCGGCCGCTGGGCGAGATCGAGGAGTACCTCCGGACGACCCCGTTCGGACGCTTCGGTCGGCCCGAGGATGCGGCCGAGCTCATCGCCTGGCTGACCAGCGCCGCGGGTAGCTGGGTGGTGGGTCAGGTGCTCACCGGCGACGGTGGGTTCTCTCTGGCATGAGCGGCGTTGTTCAGTGCAGGAGGAACTCCAGCAGCACGACCAGCAGGCCCAGCAGGGCCGTGCCGAGTGCGCCGAGCAGGCGGACCCAGAGCTTCGCCCCGGTGCGGGCGTAGGCCGAGAAACCGAGGACGGCGAGCATTGCGAGGGCCGTCCAGATCGCCGCATCCTGCACGTCGCCCGCATCCGTCGTGAAGAACGCGGTGATGATCATGGCGATCGTCGATGGGGCGCACGCGTAGATCATGCCGAGCGAGTGGATGAACGCGAGGCGTGTCGCCGCTCCGAGACCGTGGCGCCCGTGGTCCGACAGTGTGTGCGCGAACACGTGAGCGAGGTAGAAGACGACGAGGCTGCTGATGGCGATCGCGAGCATCTCGCTGACGGGGCCCTCCTCGTCGGCGATCAGCACGACCGTCGTGTAGACGATGAGACCGTAGATGGCGACCGGGGTGCGGAATCGGTTGTCGAACCAGCGCTGCAGCTTGCTGTGCCCAGCCGCATCCGGCGTGCGCGTGATGGCGGTGTCGTCGCTCATGTGTCGAATCCCAGGGAGAGTTTGCGCAGCAGTGCGGCAAGGCGGTCCCGGTCGCTGCGGGAGAGTCGCTGCAGCAGCAGGGCCTCCGCGTCGACCAGGCGGGTGATGGCGGCGTCGACGCGGGTGCGTCCCTCGTCGGTGAGGATGACGTGCACGCTGCGGCCGTCGGCGGGGTCAGCCTCGCGGCGCACGAGCCGGCGCCCCACCAGGCGGTCGATGCGGTTGGTCATCGTGCCGCTCGAGACGAGCGTCTGCTGCAGCAGCTGCTTGGGGCTGAGCTGATACGGCTCGCCGGAGCGCCGCAGCGCCGAGAGCACATCCCACTCCCACGGCTCCAGATCGCTGCGGCGGAACGCTTCTCGCCGGGCGCGATCGAGGTGTCGCGAGAGGCGGTCCACGCGGGAGAGCACTTCGAGCGGTGAGAAATCCAGATCCGGGCGCTGGGTCGTCCACGATCCGACGATGCGGTCGACCTCGTCGCTCTCTGTGGCCATGAGGCCATTATGGCGACAGGCGCTCGCTCGCGCGCACCCGCATCCGTCCGCCCCTTCCCATCCCACTTCCTCCCCGCGAGACTGCATTTCGAGCACGAGATCACTGTCATTACCCGTGATCTCGTGCAGAAGATGCATTCTCGCGGGAAGCGGGCTGCCCGGACGGCGGCGGATGCGGGCGCGTCGGGCGGCAGGTGGCAGACTGGGGGAGCCCGCCCGAGAGCGGGCGGTCCGCCGTGGTGTAATGGCAGCACGACAGCCTTTGGAGCTGTGAGGTCTAGGTTCGAGTCCTGGCGGCGGAGCATGTCGGAATCGCTTACCGCACCGCTCGCCGTCATCGTCCTCGCCGCCGGTCAGGGAACGCGCATGCGCTCCCGCTTGCCTAAGGTGCTGCATCCGCTCGCCGGGCAACCGCTCGTCGGCCACGTGCTGCGCACGGCCCGCGTGCTCGAGCCCGCGCGCGTGGCGGTCGTGGTGCGGCACGAGCGCACGCTCGTCGCCGAGGCGGTCGCCGCCCTCGCGCCGGACGCGGTCGTCGTCGACCAGGACGAGATCCCCGGCACCGGACGCGCCGTCGAACTCGGGCTCGCCGGCCTCGACGCCTTCGACGGCGATGTGCTCGTGCTCAGCGGCGACGTGCCGCTGCTCGAGGCCGAGACGTTGCGGGCGCTCGTCGAGACCCACCGGGCGCGCGAAGCGGCCGTGACCCTGCTCAGCGCGGTCCTGGCCGACCCCACCGGATACGGGCGGGTGCTGCGCGATGCGTCCGGCGACGTCGAGCGCATCGTCGAGCAGAAGGATGCGACCGATCACGAGGCCGAGGTCGCCGAGATCAACGCGGGGGTCTATGTCTTCCGCGCCGAGGCGCTGCGCCGTCACCTCCCCGAGGTCGGCCAGGCAAACGCGCAGGGTGAGAAGTACCTCACGGACGTCGTGGCACTCGCCCGCCGCGCCGGCGAGCGTATCGCCGTCGGACAGTCGCCCGACCCCGCTGCCGCCCTCGGCGTCAACGACCGTGTGCAGCTCGCCGAAGCCGCCCGCATCCTCAACGCCCGCACGGTGCGCCGCTGGCAGATGGCCGGCGCCAGCATCCTCGATCCCGCGACGACCTGGATCGATGTCGACGCGACCCTCGCCGAAGACGTGACCGTGCTCCCGGGCACGTATCTCCTCGGGGCGACGACGGTCGCCGCGGGCGCGACGATCGGCCCCGACACGAGCCTCACCGACTGCGAGGTCGGGGAGGATGCGGTCGTGCGCCGCACGGATGCGACGCTGGCGGTCATCGGACCGCGCGCGAGCGTCGGACCGTTCGCCTACCTCCGCCCCGGCACGACACTCGCGGCCGACGGCAAGATCGGAACCTTCGTCGAGACCAAGAATTCGCAGATCGGCGAGGGCAGCAAGGTGCCGCACCTCTCCTACATCGGCGACACGACGATCGGCCGCGGCGTCAACCTCGGCGCCGGCGCCATCACCGCGAACTACGACGACATCGCCAAGCACCGCACCGAGATCGGTGACGAGGTGCACAGCGGCTCGCACAATGTGTTCGTGGCGCCGGTTAAGATCGGAGACGGCGCGAAAACCGGTGCCGGAGCTGTCATCCGCAAGGATGTTCCGGCCGGTGCCCTGGCTCTCAGCGTCGCCCCTCAGCGCAACGTCGAGGGATGGGTCGAGAACAACAGGCCGGGCACGTCCGCAGCTGATGCGGCGAAGCGCGCACGGACCGCACAGGAAGCTGGCGATGGCACGCAAAGATAAGACGGTCGATCTGGATCGCGAGCGCGGGATCGCTCCGGGACTGGTCGCCAAGACCAAGAAGCGCCTCGTCGTCGCGTCGGGCCGCTCGCACCCCGAGCTGTCGACGGAGGTCGCCGCGCAGCTGGGCACGCAGCTCGTTCCCACGGAGTACCGCACCTTCGCCTCCGGCGAGATCCTGACCCGCTTCGAGGTCTCGATCCGCGGCTGCGACTTCTTCCTGCTGCAGAGCTTCGGCCCGCCGGTGAACGAGTGGCTCATGGAGACGCTCATCATGCTGGATGCGGCCAAGCGCGCATCCGCCAAGCGCATCACCGTCGTGGCGCCGTACTTCCCTTACTCCCGCCAGGACAAGAAGGGCCGCGGGCGCGAGCCGATCAGCGCCCGCCTGGTCGCCGACCTGCTGAAGACGGCGGGGGCCGACCGCGTCATGAGCGTCGATCTGCACGCCGCTCAGATCCAGGGCTTCTTCGACGGCCCCGTCGACCATCTGTTCGCCAAGCCCGTGCTCCTGGAGTACTTCGAGCGCACGCTGAGCCCCGAGGATCGGGAGAAGCTCACGGTCGTCTCACCGGACACCGGCCGGGTGCGGGTGGCCGACACGTGGTCCGACAGCCTCGGTGCGCCGCTGGCCATCATCCACAAGCGCCGCGACCCCAACGTCGCCAACCAGGTCACCGTCAACGAGATCGTCGGTTCGGTCGCGGGCCGGGTGTGCCTGCTGGTCGACGACATGATCGACACGGGCGGCACGATCGTCAAAGCGGCGCAGGCACTCAAAGCCAGCGGTGCTGAGCGCGTCATCGTCGCGGCCACGCACGCCGTCTTCAGCGACCCCGCAACCCAGCGCCTGCAGGATGGGTCGATCGACGAGGTCGTGGTGACCGACACGATTCCGCTCCCCGAAGAGAAGCGTTTCCCGGCACTCACAGTGCTGCCGATCGCGCCGCTTCTGGGTCGCGCGATCCGCGAGGTCTTCGAGGACGGTTCGGTCACGAGCATGTTCGACGGCGCGGCCTGACGGTTCCCATCCACCTTCCCCGGGATTCATAGCGGTCGCAAAAGTCTGCTGCGCAGGATGGTGCATGCCGCCGCATACAGCGGGCGGCTACGACAGCGCGAGGGACGCGCACGGCACACGCCGGGCTCGTCTGTCGAGGCACCGCATCCAGGAGGACCGTCAATGATCCGCACGAACGCCGTACCCCGCCCCGTCCGCACTGCCGCCGCCGTGATCGGCGTCGCTGGAGCTTTCGCCCTTGCTGGTTGCGCTTCGCAGACCGCAACCACCGACGCCGGCACGAATGACGCCCCCGCGTCGTCGAGCACCCCGCAGAGCACCGGATCGTCGGGTTCGAGCACCAGCTCCAGCTCCAGCTCCTACAAGGACGGCAGCTACACGGCCGAGGGCTCCTACCAGACCCCCGAGACCGTCGAGAAGATCACCGTGAAGGTGACACTGGCGGATGGCACCATCACCGCGGTCGATGTGACCGGCGACCCGCAGGCCCGCGAGTCGCAGCAGTACCAGAGTCAGTTCATCGGCGGTATCTCGGACGAGGTCGTCGGTAAGAAGATCGACGACATCAAGGTCAGCCGCGTGGCCGGCTCGTCGCTCACGAGCGGCGGCTTCAACCAGGCCATCGAGGAGATCAAGACCGAAGCGAAGGGCTGATGTCCGCGCTGTGGCGGTTCGACGCGATCGGCACCCGCTGGGAGATCGAGACCGTTGAGCCGGTGCCGGATGCGGCCCGCACGCTCATCGACGCCGTCATCGACGGCTTCGACGAGGAGTGGTCGCGGTTCCGCCCGGACTCGCTCGTGAGCCGCCTCGCCGTCCATGGCGGCGAGGCGGCCGCGCCGGTCGATGCCGCGGCGATGCTCGATGTGTACCGCGAGCTCGACGCGGCGACCGCGGGGGCGGTGAATCCCCTGGTGGGGGAGAGCCTTGCCCGTCGCGGGTACGACGCGACGTACTCGTTCGTCGACCGCGGGGCCGCTCCCGCGCCGTCATGGCAGCAGGTGCTCGAGTGGGACGCGCAGACGCTGCGCCTCGCGCGGCCGGCGCTGTTGGATGTGGGCGCGCTCGGCAAGGGACGCCTCGTCGACCTCGTCGCCGAGATCCTCGCGAGTTCGGTCACGGGTGGCTTCGTCGTCGACGCGAGCGGAGACATGGCCGTACGCGGCGGGCCCGTCCGGGTCGGCCTCGAGCATCCCTTCGACCCGTCGCGCGCCATCGGCGTGTTCGAGCTCGAGGATGCGGCGCTGTGCGCCTCCGCGGTCAACCGCCGCGCGTGGGGCGAGGGCCTCCACCACGTGCTCGACGCCCGTACCGGGATGCCGGTGCGCACGATCGCCGCGACGTGGGCGCTGGCATCCGATGCGATGCACGCCGACGCGGCGGCGACCGCACTCTTCTTCGACGGCGGCCCGGAGCTGGCCGCCGACTGGGGGGTGTCGTGGGTGAGGATGACCACCGACGGCACCGTCGAATGGTCAGCAGACCAGAAAGCCGAGTTGTTCCTGTGATCGCCTCCTTCACCGCCGGCGCGAACCGGGTCACCGCCCTGTTCGGGCGCCTGTCGATGTACCGGCTCGTCCAGCTCGCGCTGGGTCTGCTCGCCGTCATCGCCTTCGTCCTCTCGTTCGCAGGACTCGTCGTCCCGACGCCGTGGGAGCTGCTGGCCACCGCGGTCGTGCTGGCCGTCGTCGGCGTCCTCGCCGACACGACCGCGCAACGACTGCTCCGCCTGCCGCTGCGCACCGAGTCGACGCTCATCACCTCCGTGATCCTGCTGTTCGTGCTGCGTCCGACCGTCGAGCCGATGGGGCTCGTCGGCATCGCGATCGCGGCGCTGGCCGCATCCGTCTCCAAGTACCTGCTCGCCTGGCGCGGCCGCCACATCTTCAACCCGGCGGCAGTGGGCGCGACGGTCGTCACGATCGTGTCCGCGCTCCTGCCGTTGGATTCGGGCATCGGCGGTTCGGCCTGGTGGGTGGGAACACCCGTGCTCTTCGGCCCGGTGCTGCTGCTCGGGCTCGTCGTGCTCTGGCGCACCGAGAAGATCCGCGTCGTCGGACTCTTCTTCGTTGTCGCCGTCGTCGTCAACCTCGTCCGCGTCTTCGTGCAGTACCAGCAGTCCGGTCTCGCGATCGATGCGGGGACCGTCATCGCCCAGGTGCTGACCGCGTCCCCGTTCCTGTTCCTCGGCGCGTTCATGCTCTCCGAGCCGCTGACGCTGCCGCCCCGGCGCTGGCAGCAGTACACGGTGGCCGCGGTCGTCGGCGTGCTGGCCGGCTGGCCGATCCCCGTCGGGTACATGACGCTGGGGCAGGAGCGGGCGCTGATCATCGGAAACCTGATCGCGTTCCTGTTCTGCCTGCGCCAGGCCGTGCGTCTGACCCTCGTCGAGCGGCGTTCGCCCAGCGCGACGGTGCGCGAACTCGTGTTCCGGGCCGAGCGCGGTCTTGCCTTCCGCGCCGGACAGTACCTCGAGCTCGACGTGCCGCACCGTCGCGCCGATGCGCGGGGGACCCGACGCGAGTTCAGCATCGTCTCCGCGCCCGAGGACCTGCCCACCGTCCGCGTCGCGTACCGCGACGGTGTCGGGCCTCAGAGCTCGTACAAGAAGGCGCTCGGCGAGGTGCCGCCGGGCAAGAGACTCGCCGTCACGGGGGTCTGGGGCGACTTCGTGCTGCCCAAGGACACCTCGCGTCCCGTCCTGCTGGTGGCCGCCGGCATCGGCGTGACGCCCTTCGTGTCGCAGCTGCGTCATCTCACGGCGAGCGGCGTGCGCCGCGACATCGTGCTCGTGTTCGTGGCGTCGGATGCCGGCCAGCTCGTGTTCCGCGACGACCTCGCCGCATCCGGGGTTCCGGTCGTCGTGTTCACGCCCGACGATCCGGGAGCCTTGCCCGCGAACTGGACGTGGGCCGGTCCCGACCGGATCGACGCCGCACACCTGGCACGCGTCGTGCCGGACATCGGCCAGCGCCATGCGTACGTGTCGGGTCCGCCGCGGCTGATCGCCGACCTCGCACCCGCGCTCGAGAAGGCCCGCGGCATCACGACCGACGCCTTCAGCGGCTACTGACCCGCCCGGGCGTGAGGCCCGGAGACGTCAGCGCGTGCGGTGGGCCCGGTAGTAGTCCAGCAGGGAGCGCGTCGAGGCATCCTGTGCCGCGGTCGCGTCCGCGTCCCCCTCGATCGCGGGGGCGATCTGCAGGGCGAGCTGCTTTCCGAGCTCGACACCCCACTGGTCGAACGAGTTGATGCCCCAGATCGCACCCTGCGTGAACGTGATGTGCTCGTACAGTGCGATGAGTTGACCCAGCACTGCCGGCGTCAGGGCGGGTGCGAAGATCGACGTCGTCGGGCGGTTGCCCGCGAACGTGCGCGCAGCGACCAGCGCACCGGTGGTGCCCTCGGCCTCCACCTCCGCGGCGGTCTTGCCGAACGCGAGCGCCTTGGTCTGCGCGAGGAAGTTCGCCAGGAACAGTCCGTGCACGTCGCGGTCGCCGTCGCGGAGCGGATAGGCGGGGTTCACGAACGCGATGAAGTCGGCGGGGATCAGCCGCGTGCCCTGGTGGATGAGCTGGTAGAAGGCGTGCTGGCCGTTCGTGCCCGGCTCGCCCCAGAAGATCTCACCGGTGTCGGTCGTGACGGGGGACCCGTCCCAGCGCACCGACTTGCCGTTGGACTCCATCGTCAGCTGCTGCAGGTACGCCGGGAAGCGGCTCAGCTGCTGCGCGTAGGGGAGGACCGCGTGCGACTGCGCACCGAGGAAGTTGTTGTACCAGACGTTCAGCAGGCCCATGAGCACGGGCACGTTGCGCTCGAGCGGCGTGGTGCGCACGTGTTCGTCGACCGCGTGGAAGCCGGCGAGCAGCTCGCGGAACACGTCGGGGCCGAGAGCGATCGCCAGCGACAGGCCGATCGCCGAGTCGACGGAGTAGCGGCCGCCGACCCAGTCCCAGAACCCGAACGCGTTGGCGGGGTCGATTCCGAAGGCGGCGACCTTGTCGAGCGCGGTCGACACCGCGACGAAGTGGTGCGCGACCGCATCCGTCCGGGCGTCGTCCTCGTCGGCGATGGCGCCGGATGCGGTCAGGCCCGCCCACAGCCAGTCGCGGGCGAGGCGAGCGTTGGTCAGCGTCTCGAGGGTCGTGAAGGTCTTGGACGCGACGATGAACAGCGTCGTCTCGGGATCGAGGTCCGCGGTCTTCTGGGCGAGGTCGGTCGGGTCGATGTTGGACACGAACCGCGCCTGGATGCCGGCGTCCGCGTAGGGCTTGAGCGCCTCGTAGACCATGACGGGACCGAGGTCGGACCCGCCGATCCCGATGTTGACGACGTGGGTGACCTTCTTGCCCGTGACACCCTGCCACTCGCCCGAGCGCACTCGGTCGGCGAACGCGGACACGAGCTCGAGTACCGACTGCACGTCCTCGTCGACCTGCTGGCCGTCCACGACGAGCGCGGGCGCGGCGCCCGCAGGACGCCTCAGGGCCGTGTGCAGCACGGCGCGGTCCTCGCTCGTGTTGATGTGCACGCCGGCCAGCATCTCGGCGAAGCGCTCTTCGACGCCCGTCTGGCGCGCGAGCTCCACGAGCCGGGCGAGGATGTCGTCGGTGACGAGGTTCTTCGAGAGGTCGACGTGCAGGTCGGCCAGCGGCAGGCTCAGGCGTGCGGCGCGGTCGGCGTCCGTGGCGAACCAGCCCCGCAGATCGGGGGAGAACCCGTCACGGAGAGCGGCGAGATCCGTCCAAGCGGAGGTGGTGGTGGGATCGATCGGAGTGGTCACCCCACCACGCTAGTGGCTCGGATCGGCCTCGGATGCGGCCGGTCCCGGATCAATGGGTTTGCCCGGCATACGCAGGGTGAACGTGGTGTCGCCGGGGCTCGAATCCACCGTCAATTCGCCGCCGTGAGCGTCGGCGATGGCTCGTGCGATCGAGAGGCCGAGGCCCGTTCCGCCGGTCTTGCGGGCGCGGGAGCTGTCGCCGCGGGCGAAGCGCTCGAACAGCTCGTCGCGCACCTGAGGATCGACGCCGGGGCCGTCGTCGTGCACGCGCAGCACCGCATCCGAACCTTCGCGCGTGACGCTGAGCGTCACGGTCGTGCCCGCCGGGGTGTGGGTGCGGGCGTTCGCCAGCAGATTCGCCACGACCTGGGTGAGTCGGCCCGTGTCGCCGGCGACGATGACGGGCTCCTCGTCGAGTTCGAGCTCCCAGTGGTGATCCTGGCCCGCCGCCTGCGCGTCGCCGAGGGACTCGACGGCCAACCGCGACAGATCGACGGAACCGTAGACCAGCTCGTGCCCCTCTTCGAGGCGGGCGAGCAGCAGGAGGTCTTCGACGAGTTCCGTCATCCGCAGCGACTGTGCCTGGATGCGCTGCAGCGACGACTCCGTGGTCTCGCTGAGCGTCCGATCGCGCAGCGACAGCTCGGAGTACCCGCGGATGGAGGCGAGAGGGGTGCGCAGCTCGTGGCTCGCATCGGCGACGAAGCGCCGCATCCGCTCCTCGTTGCGCTGGCGTGCCTCGAGCGAGGTCTCGACGTGGTCGAGAAGGGTGTTCAGCGCGACGCCGACCCGACCGATCTCGGTGGCGTCGTCGGCCTCGGATGCGGGAACGCGCTCGCTGATGTGCACGGCACCCTCCGACAGCGGCTGGGTGGCGACGCGCTCGGCGGTGCTCGCCACCGCGCGGAGCGGGCGGAGGCTGCGGCGGATGATCATGGCCAGGACGACACCGAGCAGGAGCAGTCCGCCGACGGTCACGAGGGCGACGGTGGTGACGATCTGCCCGAGGGTCTCGGTGACCTCCGAGGTCGGCAGGCCGACGAGCAGGAACGCGCCAGAGGTGTCGCCGGTGAGGATGGCGCGGTAGTCGCCCAGCCCTTCCACGGACACATCGACGCGACCGGTGTCGTGGTCCGGGCGTCCCGTGATGCTCTCGATCTGCGCCGAGGTGAGTTCGACCACCGAGTCGGCGGCGACATAGGCGCCGGTCGTCGGCCCGTACTGCCCGCGCAGCACGAGAAGCGTCCCGACCTCCTGCCGGCCGTTCTTCAGGATGTCGGCCGCGCTGTCGTTGGGGGAGCCGTAGAGCTGCGATGCCTCGCTGACCTGTGTGTCGAGGCTCTCGCGCATGATCGAGGTGAGGATCGTCCCGGTCGCCAATCCGACGGCGCCGAGGATGACGGCGACCATGCCGATGACGGCGACCATGAGCCGGGCCTGGAGCGTGAGTCGGCGCGCCACCCTTCGGTGGACGCGTGTCACTGCGGGGCTTTGATCATGTAGCCCACACCGCGCACGGTGTGGATCAGCGGCTCCCGCCCGGCGTCGATCTTCTTGCGCAGGTACGAGATGTACAGCTCGACGACGCTCGAGCGTCCACCGAAGTCGTAGTTCCAGACGCGGTCGAGGATCTGCGCCTTCGACACCACCCGGCGCTGGTTGCGCATGAGGTAGCGCAGCAGCTCGAACTCGGTCGCGGTCAGCTCGATCTCGACACCCTGGCGCTCGACTTCGTGGCTGTCCTCGTTGAGGCTGAGGTCGCCGACGCGCAGGATGGGCTCGGAGTCGCCGGCCTGGGCGGTGCCCGCGCGGCGCATGAGCCCGCGGAGTCGGGCCACGACCTCTTCGAGGCTGAAGGGCTTCGTCACATAGTCGTCACCGCCGGCCGTGAGTCCCGCGACCCGGTCGGCGACGCCGTCCTTCGCGGTCAGGAACAGCACGGGCACGTCGTTGCCCGACTGGCGCAGCCGCTGCAGCACCGCCATGCCGTCGAGGTCGGGCATCATGATGTCGAGCACCATGGCGTCGGGCTCGAAATCGCGCGCGGCCTGGAGCGCCTGGAAGCCGCTGGCCGCGGCGCGCACGTCCCAGCCCTCCATGCGCAGAGCCATCGACAGCAGATCGGTGAGCATCTGCTCGTCGTCGACGACGAGGATGCGGGGAGCGGAGCCGTCGGCGCGCTGCAGAGCGGGAGAGGGTGCCATCGAAGTCATGCCTCGATTCTGAGGTCGTTTCTATGCCGTTCCTATGGAGTGGGTTATGAGCCCGCTGTGAGTCGCGTAGCCGGCCCGGGCACCGGATGAGAGACATGGTCGCATAGTCGCCTCATCAACGCGCCATGTGTCTCGCATCGTGAGGATCTTTAGCGTCACGGCACGGCCCCAGAACCCGATGGGCCAGGAGGAGAACATGTACGCGACATATCTGCGGCGGGAGCTGTCCGGCCGCAAGAAGCAGACCATCATCGTGGCGGCGGGACTCGCCATCGCCATCGCGCTCGTCATCGTGGTCACGGCGCTGTCGTCCGGCGTGCGCGACGCGCAGACCCGCGCCCTGGAATCCGTCTACGGCGTCGGCACCGACCTGACCGTGGCCGGTGCCGAGACCGAGCCCGGCGAAGGCGAGCGGCCTCGCTTCGAGTTCGGTCAGGACGGCGGCTCGACGGACGCTGACGGCACCACCTCGCTCAGCCAATCGCGGCTGATGACCGATCTGATGCGCGGCACGCTGGCGGCGTCCACCGTCGACACCGTCGCGAACCTGGAGAACGTCTCGGCCGCATCCGGCGCGCTCGCACTGACCAACTCGACCTTCACGGGCGAACTCCCCGAGCGCCCGTCCACCGACGACGGCACCGGCGCGGAGGGCCAGACCGGCCCGCCGGGCGGAGGCGGGGGCTTCGGCGGCGGATCCTTCGACCTCGACTCGTTCTCCGTGCTCGGCGTCGGAGCCGACGCATCCGTCGGACCGCTCTCTGCGGTGACCCTCTCCGAGGGGCGGATGCTGGAGGGCGCGGATGCGGGTCAGAACGTCGCCGTGCTCGACGCCACCTATGCTGCGTCGAAGTCGCTGGTCGTGGGCGGCACGATCGATGTGGGCGGCACCTCGATGCAGGTCGTGGGCATCGTCGCCTCCGCGACGAACGACGCCGACACGGCCGCGAACGTGTACATCCCGCTCGACGTCGCGCAGTCGCTCGCGGGCGTGGGCGACGTCGTCTCGACGGTCTACGTGCAGGCGAGCTCCGCGGACGCCATCGGCGCAGTGCAGACGGCGATCTCGGACGCCTTCCCCGACGCCACCGTGAGTTCGCAGTCGGATCTGGCCTCGACCGTCTCGGGCTCGCTGGCGAGCGCTGCCGCACTGATCACGAGTCTCGGCACGTGGCTGTCGGTGCTCCTGCTGGTCGTCGCCGTGGCACTGGCCGTGCTCTTCACGATCTCCGGCGTCTCCCGCCGCACGCGCGAGTTCGGAACCCTCAAGGCGATCGGCTGGTCCAACCGCCGCGTCGTCGGACAGGTCGCCGGCGAGTCGGTCGTGCAGGGGCTCATCGGCGGTGTCGCCGGTGTGGTCCTGGGGCTCGGCGCGATCGGCGTCATCAACCTGATCTCTCCGACGATCTCGGCGACCACGGAGCAGGCGACGGGCCCGGCCGGGATGACGGGGCCGGGCGGAATGGCAGGAATGGGCGGAGCGCCGCAGCTGGCGGCCGCCGCATCCGACGTGGTCCTGAACGCACCGGTGTCGGTCGGCATCGTTCTGGTGGCCGTCGCGCTGTCGATCGCCGCGGGGCTTGTGGCGGGGGCCTTCGGCGGCTGGCGAGCCGCCCGACTCAGCCCTGCCGAGGCGCTGCGTGCCGTCGCCTGAGCCGCACCGAAACGAAACGAGGAGAACAGACATGACCATGAACGACACCGTCGAAGCCGCCCCCGCCCCGTTCGCCTATCGGGTGCGCGGCGTCGGCAAGACGTACCGGCAGAAGGGGAGGGTGGTGACGGCGCTCACCGGTGTCGACATCGACATCGATCCCGGCGAGTTCGTCACCATCCAAGGGCCCACGGGAGGCGGCAAGTCCACGTTCCTCCAGCTACTCGGTGCGTTGGACCAGCCGACAGAGGGCCAGGTGATGCTGGGCGAGACCGACATCGCCCGCGCGACCAACCGTCAGCTCAGCGAGGTGCGCGCGCACGAGATCGGCTTCGTGTTCCAGGGGTTCAACCTCATCCCGACCCTGACGGCCGCAGAGAACGTCGACATGGGGCTCGAGCCTCTGGGACTGCCGCAGTCCGAACGGGCCGAGCGGGTCCGCGAGGCGCTTGCGCGCGTCGGCCTCGAGGAACGCGCCGACCATCGACCGGGAGAGTTGTCGGGCGGTCAGCAGCAGCGGGTGGCGATCGCGAGGGCCATCGCGAAGAAGCCCCGTGTGCTGCTGGCGGACGAGCCGACGGGCAATCTCGACGAGCACATGCGCGACGAGATCCTCGAGGTGCTGGAGGCGCTCAACCGCGACGGACTCACACTGATCGTGGTGACGCACGACTCGGCCGTGGCCCGGCGCGCCACGCGGCGCCTGCGGCTCGAGAAGGGCACGGTGCGCGACATCACCCGGTGACCCCGGCGCGCCGCATCCGTCGTTCAGCGGCGGCGGATGCGGCGCGTCGCCGCGATCGCGAGCGCGCCGATCGCGGTGCCGGTCGTGTTCGAGACGAGATCGCGCACATCGGCGACCCGCCCGGCGAGGGCCAGACCCTGCGTCGTCTCGATTCCGGCGCTGATCGCGAGGCCGATCGGGATGGCGAGCCACCACCGGCGGCCCAGCCACAGGGCTCCGAGAAGGCCGGCGGGCACGAACAGTGCGATGTTCGCGGTGAACTCCAGCAGATCGAAAGTGATCCAGCGGGTCCACGGCGTCGCGCCGAAGGCCTCGGCCCACGCCTTCAGGATGCCGCCGGTGCCGGCCGCGTCGTCGGCCACGAGCGTGAGGCGCGCCAGCACCACGAGATACGCCGCCGTGGCGACCGCCAGGAGGAGCGTGCTCCGGCGGCCGCGCACGACGGCGTCCGTCATGACAGGTCAGTGCGTGTCGACGGCCTCGACCTCGGAGCGGTCGCCCGACCACAGCGTGTGGAAGGTGCCCTCCTTATCGATGCGCTTGTACGTGTGTGCGCCGAAGAAGTCGCGCTGCCCCTGGATGAGCGCCGCCGGAAGGCGGTCAGCGCGCAGGCCGTCGTAGTAGGCCAGCGACGACGAGAACGCGGGCGTGGGCACGCCCGTCTCTACGGCGCCGATGACGACGCGGCGCCACGCGTCCTGGGCGGTCGCGACGGCGTCGCGGAAGTAGGGTGCGAGCACCAGAGCCTGCAGCGACGGGTTCTCGGCGTACGCCTCGGTGATGCGGTTGAGGAACTGGGCGCGGATGATGCAGCCGCCGCGCCAGATCTTGGCGATGTCGCCCTTCTTGATGTCCCAGCCGTACTGCTCGGCGCCGGCCACGATCGCGTCGAAGCCCTGCGAGTAGGCGATGATCTTCGACGCGTACAGTGCCTGGCGGACGTCCTCGATGAACGCCTCGGGGTCGGCGACCGTTCCCGTCGAGGAGGGGCCGGGAAGCGACGTCGCCTCGGCGCGCTGCGCGGGCTTCGAGGAGAGCGAGCGGGCGAAGACGGCCTCGGCGATGCCGGAGACGGGGATGCCGAGATCCAGTGCGGTCTGCACGGTCCAGGCGCCCGTTCCCTTGGCGCCGGCCTGGTCGACGATGACGTCCACGAGCGGCTTGCCGGTGGCGGCGTCGACCTGCTTGAGCACTTCGGCGGTGATCTCGATCAGGTACGACTCCAGCTCGCCGCGGTTCCACTCGGCGAAGATCTCGGAGATCTCGGCGGGCGACTTGCCGGTGCCCCGACGGATGAGGTCGTACGCCTCGCCGATGAGCTGCATGTCGACGTACTCGATGCCGTTGTGGATCATCTTGACGAAGTGGCCTGCGCCGTCGTGACCGACGTGCGTGACACAGGGCTCGCCCTCGGCGACGGCCGCGATGCTCTTGAGGATCGGTCCGAGCGTGACCCACGACTCGTCCGAGCCGCCGGGCATGATCGAGGGGCCGTTCAGCGCACCCTCTTCGCCGCCCGAGATGCCGGCGCCGACGAAGTTGATGCCCGTCTCGCGCACCGCCTTCTCGCGGCGGATCGTGTCGGTGAACAGGGCGTTGCCGCCGTCGACGATGATGTCGCCGGGCTCGAAGACCTGCACGAGGTCGTTGATGACCGCATCCGTGGGGCCGCCGGCCTTGACCATGATGATCGCGGTGCGCGGCTTCTGCAGCGACGCGGCGAACTCCGCGTACGTCGAAGCGGGCACGAAGCCCGCCTCGGGGTGCTCCGTGACGAGGTGCTCGGTCTTGTCATAGCTGCGGTTGAACACGGCCACCGTGTTGCCCTCGCGCGAGGCGAGGTTGCGGGCCAGGTTCGACCCCATGACGGCGAGTCCGACGACTCCGATGTTGGCTGATGCCTCGGTCACGAAAAATACTCCTCGAACGAAGGGTGGGAACACGCCAATCGTAGTGTTCCCACGCGCCGCGAGGGTTCCGTGCGACGTCGGGCGTCGCCGCGGAGTCAGGACTTGCGGTAGTTCTGGCGGCCCATCGACCAGAAGGCGCCGACGACGCCGATGAGGGATCCGAGCGAGAGCAGACCGATGAAACCGAGCAGGAGGTCGGAGGCGAGCTGAGCGTCCACGGGGGAGTCCTTTCGATCGGGGCTCGCGCCGGCGGGCGCATCTTTCCCATGCTACCGGGCGGCACTGGTAGAGTTGACGCGAACTTCGGCGAGGGATGCGGCATCCGCATCCGTAATCGACGAGGGTGTGCAGGCCTACGGCTTCCTCACGCGCTCGCGTTCGAGTCGAACCCATCCCCAAACCCGGGGCCCGTGGGCCCGCAAGGAGAATCATCATGTCGGAAGACAACAAGGTCACCGCTGAGGTGCGCACGCAGTTCGGCAAGGGCTTCGCCCGTCGTCTGCGCGCCGCAGGTCAGATCCCCGCCGTTCTGTACGGCCACGGCACCGACCCCGTGCACCTGGCCCTGCCGGGCCACCAGGTCGCCCTGCTCATCCGCCGCGCCAACGCGCTGCTCGAGCTCACGGCCGACGGCCAGGACCACCTCGCCCTCGTCAAGGACGTCCAGAAGGACCCGGTGCGCCAGATCATCGAGCACATCGACCTGCTGGTCGTGAAGAAGGGTGAGAAGGTCGCCGTCGACGTGCCCGTCGTCGTCGTGGGCGAGCCCTTCGCCGGCACCATTGCGAACCTCGACGCGAACACCGTGTCGCTCGAGGTGCTGGCCACCAACATCCCGCAGAACATCGAGGTCGACGTCGAGGGCCTCGAGGACGGCACGCACATCACGGCCGCCGACCTCGTGCTCCCCAAGGGCGCGACGCTGGTGACCGAGCCGGAGACGCTCGTCGTGGCCGTCTCGGTGCCCGCCGCGACTCTCGCCGCGGAGGACGAGATCGCCGAGGCCGACGCCGAGGTCGCTGCTGAGCAGTCCGAGGAGTCCGCGGAGTAATTCCGCGCCACTCGCACAGGAGAAATCCCGACGACAGGATCGATTCGCGAGAATCGTCCTGCGTTCGGGATTTCTCCTGTTTTACGTCCGTCTCAACGTCGCACTCGCGCCGCCACCGGAAGGGATGACATGGCCGACACCTGGCTGATCGTGGGACTCGGGAATCCGGGGCCGCGCTACGAGGCGACGCGCCACAACGTGGGCCAGATGGTGATCGACGAGCTCGCCGGCCGCCGCAACGAGGGTTTCAAGGTGCACAAGGCGGGTGCGCGCATCGCCGAAGGCTGGCTGCGCCCCGGCGGACCGAAGCTCGTGCTCGCGAAGCCCAACACGTTCATGAACGTGTCCGGCGGACCGGTCGCGAACCTCGCGAAGTTCTTCGACATCCCCGCCGATCGTGTCGTCGTCGTGCACGACGAGCTCGACATCCCCTTCGACACCCTCAAGCTCAAGACCGGCGGCGGTCACGGCGGGCACAACGGCGTCCGCGACGTCGCCAAGGCGCTCGGCACCCCCGAGTTCCCCCGTGTGCGGGTCGGCATCGGCCGCCCTCCCGGCCGTCAGGACCCGGCCGACTGGGTGCTCGACGCCTTCGGTCAGACCGAGCGCAAGACGCTCCCCATCCTCGTCTCGGATGCGGCGGATGCGGTCGAGCTTCTCGTCGACGAGGGCATCGTCGCCGCGCAACAGCGCTGGCACGCCCCTCGCTCCTGACCCATCGCCCGGGGTGCGCCGCGCGCGTGGCGCGCCGCAAACACAGTGATCTCGTGACCGAAATGCAGTCTCGGTGGATCTCGCCGTGGCCCGTCGTGTTCAAGGGACGCGTGTTGCGGCCCCAGGCCGGGATAGGCGCGTTTCGGGTCCCTTCAACATGGGGTGGTTCCGCGCCCGCCCGCCGCGCCCGCCCGCCGCGCCCGCCCGCCGCGCCCGCCCGCCCGCCGCGCCACACGCACCCGACCCCGCCGGGACCGAGCACCGAGGCGGGTGTCGGTGGGGCGCCGTAGACTCTTGTGGTGACAGTTCCCGGGATCGTCGGCGCCCTCGCGCGCTCAGAAACGTTCCGAGACGCAGCCGGGGCGGCCTCCGTCGACGGGGATTTCTCCCTCGTCGACGGCCTCGACGCCCCGCTGCTCGCGGCCCTGCTCGAGCGGCGCCGCGAAGCCGGAAAGCCCGCCGTGCTGCTGGCCGTCGCCCCCACCGGCCGCCGCGCCGAGGCGCTGGGTCCCGCGCTCGAGGCGTTGCTTCCCGGCGCGGAGGTGCGCCACTTCCCGGCGTGGGAGACCCTGCCGCACGAGCGCCTCAGCCCCAGTGCCGAGACGGTCGGACGCCGCCTCGCGGTGCTGCAGCGCATCGCGGAATGGGAGGGCACCGCGCCGTTGGTCGTGACCGCATCCGTGCGCGGTGCGATCCAGCCGATCGTTCCCGGACTCGGGGATGCGGGCACGATCCGCCTCAACGTCGGCGGACGCGGACATGACCTCGCAGCCATCGTCCTGCGCCTCGTCGAGTTCGCGTATCACCGCGTCGACATGGTCTCACGTCGCGGCGAGTTCGCGGTGCGCGGCGGCATCCTCGACGTCTTCCCGCCCGCCGCCGACCACCCCTATCGCGTGGAGTTCTTCGGCGACGAGGTCGACCAGATCCGCGCGTTCTCCGTCGCCGACCAGCGCTCGCTGCCCGGTGACATCGAGCGGATCGACCTGCTGCCCAGCCGTGAGCTGCTGCTCACCGACGAGGTGCGCGACCGGGCGCTCGGCCTCGCCGACGCGTTCCCGTCGCTTGCCGGCATGCTCACGAAGATGGCCGAGGGCATCCCGGTCGAGGGCATGGAGTCGCTCATCCCGGCGCTCGTCGACGGCCTCGTGACGATCGTGGACTACCTGCCGCGCGCCAGCGCCGTGGCCATCGTCGATCCGGTGCGCGCGGCGACCCGCGCGACGACCCTCGCCGAGACCAACCAGGAGTTCCTGGATGCGGCGTGGAGCGCCGCCGTCGCCGGCGCCGACACCCCGGTCGATCTCGGCTCGGGCGACTTCCTGTCGCTGCCCGAGCTGCACGAGGCAGCCCGTGCGCGCACCGACGTGTGGTGGGAGCTCTCCTCGTTCGATTCGGGTGCAGCGGATGCGGCCGCCGAAGGCCTGTCGGACGACGCCGGCGTCACGCGGATCGCCGCCGCATCCGTTCCGTCGTTCGCGGGCAGCGTCGAGGGCGCGATCGATCACGTCGCCCAGCTGCTCACCGAGCAGTGGGCGGTCGTCGTGACGGCGTCGGGTGTGGGTCTCGCCGATCGCGCCCGAGACGTGCTCGCCGAGCGGGGGATCGCCGCGCGACGGGTGGAGTCGCTGAGCGAGCCGCCCGAGCCGGGACTGGCCACGGTCGTCGTGAGCACGCTCGAACGCGGCTTCCAGGTGGCGGATGCGCGGCTCGCCGTGCTGACCGAGTCCGAGTTCTACGGCCGCACGATCGGCAGCGACACCCGCGCCGTCAAGAAGCTCGCCTCGCGTCGGCGTAACGTCGTCGACCCTCTGCAGCTCAAGCCCGGTGACTTCGTGGTGCATTCCACGCACGGCATCGGCAAGTTCGTCGAGCTCGTGCAGCGCGAGGTCTCCAGCGGCGGCCGCAACGCGGTCAAGAGCAAGCGCGAGTACCTCGTGCTCGAGTACGCCGCCTCCAAGCGCGGCCACCCGGGCGACAAGCTGTACGTGCCCACGGATCAGCTCGACCTGCTCTCGCGCTACGTCGGCGGCGAGGCGCCCGCGCTGTCGAAGATGGGCGGCAGCGACTGGGCCGCCGCAAAGAGCAAGGCCCGCCGCGCCGTTCGCGACATCGCGGTCGAGCTCGTGAAGCTCTACTCCGCGCGGATGGCGGCGAAGGGTCATGCGTTCGGGCCCGACACCCCCTGGCAGCGCGAGTTGGAGGAGGCGTTCCCGTTCGCCGAGACCCCCGACCAGCTGCAGACGATCGACGAGATCAAGGCCGACATGGAGCGGCCGATCCCGATGGACCGCCTGCTGTCGGGGGATGTGGGCTTCGGCAAGACCGAGGTCGCCGTGCGCGCAGCCTTCAAGGCGATCCAGGACGGCAAGCAGGTCGCGATGCTCGTGCCGACCACCCTGCTGGTCAAGCAGCACCTCGAGACCTTCTCGGAGCGTTTCGCGGGCTTCCCCGTCAAGGTGCGCGCGCTCTCGCGGTTCCAGACCGACAAGGAGGCGAAGGATGTGGTCGCCGGCCTCGCCGACGGCACCGTCGACATGGTCATCGGCACGCACCGCATCCTCACCGAAAAGGTCATCTTCAAAGACCTCGGCCTGATGATCATCGACGAGGAGCAGCGTTTCGGCGTCGAGCACAAGGACGCCCTGAAGAAGCTCAAGACCAACGTCGACATCCTCGCGATGAGCGCCACCCCCATTCCCCGCACGCTGGAGATGGCGGTCACCGGCATCCGCGAGATGTCGACGCTCGCGACCCCGCCCGAGGACCGGCATCCGATCCTGTCCTACGTCGGGCCGCGCAACGACAAGCAGATCGCCGCGGCGATCCGGCGCGAGCTGCTGCGCGAGGGACAGGTGTTCTTCGTGCACAACCGTGTCTCGTCGATCCAGCGGGTGGCGGCCGACCTCGCCGAGCTCGTGCCGGAAGCGCGCGTCGCCGTCGCCCACGGGCAGATGGGCGAGCACCAGCTCGAGCAGGTCGTCGACGACTTCTGGGAGCGCCGGGCCGACGTGCTCGTCTCGACCACGATCGTCGAGACGGGTCTCGACATCTCCAACGCGAACACGATCATCATCGACCGCGCCGACAAGTACGGCCTCAGCCAGCTGCACCAGCTGCGCGGCCGCGTCGGTCGCGGACGTGAGCGTGCCTACGCGTACTTCCTGTACGACGAGACCAAGCCGCTGAGCGAGACCGCGGCCGACCGGCTCGAGACGATCTCGGTCAACAACGACCTCGGTTCGGGCATGCAGGTGGCGCTCAAAGACCTCGAGCTGCGCGGCGCGGGCAACCTGCTCGGCGCCGAGCAGGCGGGCCACATCGCGGGCGTCGGCTTCGACCTGTACCTGCGTATGATCGGCGAGGCCGTGGCCACCTTCCGAGGCGAGGAGACCGAGGGGCAGACCGAGCTGCGGCTCGAGCTGCCCGTGCAGGCCCGCATTCCCGAGGACTACATCGACAGTGAGCGTCTGCGCCTGGAGGCGTACCAGAAGCTGTCCGCGGCGGCATCCGCGACAGCGAAGGACGACGCGATCGACCTCGTGATCGAGGAACTCACCGATCGGTACGGGCAGCCGCCGGCCGAGGTGGAGGGCCTCGTGGCCGTGGCCCGACTCCGCCGTCGTGCGGCGCGTTCGTCGCTCGCCGACGTCGTCGCGATGGGGCCGAACCTCCGCGTCGCACCCGCGCACCTGCCCGATTCGCTGCGCGTGCGGATGCAACGGCTGTACCCGAAGGCCAAGCTCGTCGCCTCCGGCGAGGCCCTTGTCGTGCCGCTGCCCACCGCCGGTGGCGAGCCGCTGGGCGATGCCGAGCTCATCGCCTGGACGAGCCAGCTCCTCGACGCGCTGTTCCCCGTTCCCGAGCCGGCGCCCGCGGCCTGAGGCACCTCGTGGGCAACGATCTGTTCGTGCGCATCCTGCTCGCCGTCGTGATGGTGGGCGCAGGCTGCCTCATGATCTGGATGGCGCGCGCCGCCGCATCCGGGCGCCTGAAGCGCAACCCGATCGCCGGTATCCGCACCTCGGTCACCATGGCGAGCCACGAGGCATGGCTCGCCGCCCACATCCGTGCGAAGCAGGCGACGCTCTGGGGTGGCGCCGCCGGCATCGTCAGCGGCCTAGGCGCGCTGCTGCCGGTGCCGTCGGCCGGGCTCGCGGCGATCGTGCTGGCCGGATGCGCGGCGATGCTGGGCTTCGTGCTCTACGGCGCGGCCGTCGGCAGCCGCGCGGCGGCGGCCGCTCGGACGCCCGACGCCTGACGTCAGATGACGCCCTGCGCCGCCATGGCGTGCGCGACGCGCTCGAAACCGGCGCTGTTGGCGCCGACGACGTAGTCGCCGGGGCGCCCGTAGCGCTCCGCGGCGTCGAACGCGGCGTCGTGCACGTCGCGCATGATCTGGCGCAGCTTCGCCTCGCTGTCGGCGAACGTCCAGCGCTGGCGCGAGGCGTTCTGGCTCATCTCCAGCGCGGAGGTGGCGACACCGCCCGCGTTGGCCGCCTTTCCGGGCGCGAAGAGCACACCGGCGCCGCGGAACGCGGCGATCGCGCCGGGGGTGGAGGGCATGTTCGCGCCCTCCACGACCGCGCGCACACCGTGGGCGATGAGGGTGCGGGCATCCGTCTCGTCGAGCTCGTTCTGCGTCGCACAGGGAAACGCCACATCCACGGGCACCTCCCACGGCCGCGCGTCCGGCACGAAGCGGGCGCTGGGCCGGCGGGCCGCGTACTCCGCGATCCGCGCACGCTCGGTCTCCTTCACCTGCCGCAGCAGACCCAGGTCGATGCCGGCGTCGTCGACGACGTAGCCGCTGGAGTCGGATGCGGTCACCGGCACCGCGCCGAGCTGCTGCGCCTTCGCGATGGCGTAGACGGCGACGTTGCCCGAGCCCGACACGCTCACGCGGCGTCCCTCGAGGCTCTCGCCGGCCACGCCGAGCATCGCTTCGGCGAAGAACACGGCGCCGTAGCCGGTGGCCTCGGTGCGCACCTCGGCGCCGCCCCACTGCACGCCCTTGCCGGTGAACATGCCCGACTCGTGGCGGTTGGTGATGCGGCGGTACTGGCCGAAGAGGTAGCCGATCTCGCGCGCGCCCACGCCGATGTCGCCGGCGGGAACGTCGGTGTGCTCGCCGAGGTGCCGGTAGAGCTCGTTCATGAACGACTGGCAGAAGCGCATGATCTCGGCATCCGATCGCCCGTGCGGGTCGAAGTCGCTGCCGCCTTTGGCGCCGCCGATGCCTTGGCCCGTGAGCGCGTTCTTGAAGATCTGCTCGAACCCGAGGAACTTCACGATCGAGGCGTTCACGGTCGGGTGGAAGCGCAGCCCGCCCTTGTACGGCCCGAGCACGGAGGAGAACTGGATGCGGAAGCCCCGGTTCACCCGCACGGTGCCGGCGTCGTCGACCCACGGCACGCGGAACATGATCTGCCGCTCGGGTTCGACGATGCGCTCGAGGATGCCGAGCTCGGCGAACGCGGGGTGGCGCTCGATGACGGGTGCCACCGAGTCGAGCACCTCGTGCACGGCCTGCTGGAACTCGGGCTCGTGGGGGTTGCGGGCGAGGACGGTGGCGAAGGTGGAGCGCACGGCTTCGGGCAGCGCGGCGAAGGTCTCGGTCAACGTGGTTCTCTCTGGCCGGGTATCGCGCGCGGCGCGATGTCCCAAATGGATGCGGACGCTCCCACCCTAGCGGCGCCGGACCTGTCGCCTGGACGCGCGCTCACAGCATCTCGTATGGACGTTTCGGCGGGTGGTGGTCATGAGTCAGTAAGACCCACACTGAGGAGCGATCACCATGCATCAGTACAACCCCGACCCGTCGACACCGTTCGCGAAGGCCGCCGCTGCCACCGCGGCACCTGTCACACCGCACGATGACGCGCTCACGGACGTGTTCGCGACAGCAGCCGCGCAGGCTGTCGAGCGCGCCGCGCGGCGACACCAGCGCCGACGGCTCGTGGCCGTCGTCTCCGTGCCGGCCGTTCTGCTGGTGAGCGGCGGGGCAGCCGCCTATGCGGCGGCGAATATCGACTGGTCGAGTTACTGGAACGACGCCACGACGACGGAGTGGGCGGAATGGGCGCAGGCGCCCGACGCGGTCGTCTCGTACACGCTTCCGAGCGGACGAACCTGCGAACTGCGGCTGGGTGAGTTCGCTTTCAGTCCGGCCGACAACCGTCCCGCTGATGTGCCCGCGGACACGCAGGTGGTGTCATCCGTCGTGGAGTTCGCGCGCTCATCACTCACGATCACCGACGCGGACGTGCAGAGGGTGATCGTCGAGAATCGCTCCGACGCGGATGCGGTCATCGATGAGAACGGCGATCAAGAGCCGTTCGGCTATGGGACCGAAAATTACGACGCAGATGTCGAGTACAACTTGGCGGTTCCGGAAGCCGTGCAAGATGCGTTCGAGGCGCACCTCGCCGCGGTGGGGGTTCCGTCAACCGGATTGATGTACCAGTCCCAGCAGCAGTGCTCGGAGGCGACGCCGTGACCCGGCGCGCCGATGCGGTCCGGGCGCGCTACATCGACCTGATCTCCGTGCTCGGGCCGGAGCTGCTGCGCTATTTCGAACGACGATCGCCCGACACGGCGGAGGACCTCGTGTCCGAGGTTCTCATCGTCGGCTGGCGGCGACGGGCACGTATCCCCGATGTGGACGAGCACGCGCGGATGTGGTTCTACGGCGTCGCCCGCAATGTGCTGCGCTCGCAGATGCGGTCTCGAGCGCGCCAGTACCGGGTACTCGACGCGCTGCGGGGTGTGTCGCGTCCATCGACGGCCGACGATGCGTCGGAGCATGTCGCACTGCGCGACGCGGTGGAGCGGCTCCCGCCGGATCTGCGGGAAGTCATCGAGTTGGCGCACTGGGAGGAACTGTCGCTGGTGGAGATCGGGCAGCTCTTGCACATTCCGGCCAGCACGGTGCGGGGCAGATACCAGCGTGCCCGCGAGCGTCTGGCTCAGGGGTTGGGCTCTTCTTCACCGAGTCCGTCGCCATCGATCAGACCTGGCGCCGCCGGGCAAATGGATGCGGACGCTCCCACCCTAGCGGCGCCGGACCTGTCGCCTGGACGCGCGCTGCCCTAGGGTGACGGCATGCGCTACGAGCACCTCGGCGCCGCGCCGTCGGTCCACCCGTCGGCCAGCGTCGCCCCCACTGCCGTGCTGAGCGGCGACGTCACGATCGGGGCGGGATGCCGCATCCTGCACGGCGCGATCCTCACCTCCGAGGGTGGACCGTTGACGCTCGGCGAGCACGTCATCGTCATGGAGAACGCCCTCGTGCGCGCAACGGCCGCCAACCCCGTGCACATCGGCGATCACACGCTGATCGGCCCCACGGCGAGCATCGCCGGGGCGACGATCGCCGAGGAGGTCTTCATCGCGACGGGGGCGCGCGTGTTCAACGGCGCGCGCATCGACCGCCGCAGCGAGGTGCGCATCGGCGCCACGGTGCACCTGCGCACCCACCTCGGTGAGGGCGCGGTCGTGCCGATCGGCTGGGTCGCCGTGGGGGATCCCGCGATCGTCGTCTCGCCCGACAAGCACGACGAGATCTGGGCGCGGCAGCAGGAGCTTGACTTCCCGGGCTACGTGTTCGGCCTCGACCGCGACACCCCCGACCTCATGGTGCAGCTCACGGAGCGCTACGGGCGCAGCCTCGCGCGCCACGACGACGACCGCCTTCTCGACTGAGGCGGCTCGGCCGCATCCGCCCGCCTGCGGTGGCGCCGCGCGCCGCCGGATGCGGCTCAGCCGGTGTTCTGCAGGCCTGCGGCAACGCCGGAGACCGACAGCAGCAGCAGACGCTGGTTGGCGGTGTCGGCGGGGGCGTCGGCCGGGGCGTCGCGGAGGGCCCGCAGCGCCCGCAGCTGCAGGAGCGACAGGGCGTCCACGTAGGGGCTGCGCAGCTTCACGGCGCGCTGCAGCACGGCCTTGTTGGCGAGCGGGGCGTCGCCGCCGACGATGCGCACCACCCAGTCACGGGTGAGCGACATCTCCTCCATCACGAGCTGGGCGAGGTCGTCGCGGTCGCCGAGGCTGAGGTACTCGCGGGCGATGCGGTCGTCGGCCTTCGCGAGGCTCATCGCGACGTTGTCGATCATCGCGCGGAACAGCGGCCACTCGGCGTAGGCGGTGCGCAGCAGCTGCTCGTCGCCCACGGTCTCCAGCGCCGTGCCGAGGCCGAACCAGCCGGCGAGGTTGATGCGCGCCTGCGACCACGCGAACACCCACGGGATGGCGCGGAGGTCTTCGAGCGACTCGACCGACAGCCCGCGGCGGGCGGGACGCGAGCCGAGGGCGAGGAGTCCCACCTCCTCCATCGGGGTGACGGTGGCGAACCACGGCGCGAAGCCGGGCGCCTTCACGAGCGAGTAGAACCGCTCGCGAGACGAGTTCTCGAGCACCTGGGCGATCTCGGCGAACATCTCGGCGCCGCGGCGGTTGCGCGCCTCGTTCGACGGCGCCGACGCCATGAGGATGGCGGCGGCCACCTGGTCGATGTGCCGCATGGCGATCTGCGGGTCGCCGTAGCGGGCGAAGATGACCTCGCCCTGCTCGGTGAGCTTGAAGCGGCCGTCGACCGAGTGCGGCGGCTGGGCGAGGATCGCGCTGTTGGCAGGTCCGCCGCCGCGTCCGAGGGCACCGCCGCGGCCGTGGAAGAGCGTGAGCTCGATGTTGCTGGCCTGCGCCCATGCGGCGATCTGGGCCTGCGCCTCGTAGAGGGCGAGGTTCGCCGCGACCGGTCCGACATCCTTCGAGGAGTCGGAGTAGCCGAGCATGACCTCGAGGCGGCGACCCGTGGCCTCCAGCCGCGCGGCGAACTCGGGGTGCTCCGCGATCTCGGCCAGGATGCCGGGGGCCGCCTGGAGGTCGGCGAACGTCTCGAACAGGGGGATCACGTCGAGCACGGGAGCCGCGCCGTCGGCGCCCACGGCGTACCGCGCGAGGCGGTGCACATTGGCGAGGTCTTCGGCGGACTGCGTGAACGAGACGATGTAGCGGCCCGCGGCACGCGGTCCGAAGCGCTCCTGGATGTAGGCGATCGCGCGGAAGACCTCGAGCACCTCTTCGGTCTGCTCGCTGCGCTCGCCGCCGGCCTCGAGCTCCGCGAGGACCTTCTTGTGCACGGCGGAGTGCTGGCGCACCTCGAGCTCGGCGAGGTGGAAGCCGTACGTCTCGACCTGCCACACGAGCTGCTGCAGGGCGCCGTAGGCCTGGCGGGCGGCGCCCGCATCCGCGAGCGACTGCTGCACGGTGCGCAGGTCCGCGAGCAGGTGCTCGGGGTCGCGGTAGGCGAGGTCGGCGTTGCGGGTGCGGGTCGCGGCGATGCGCCGGGCGACCATCAGCAGGATGCGGCGGTGCGGCTCGTTGGGGGAGCGCTTCGCGATCTCGGCCGCGGCCTCCTCGTCGGCGCTGCGCAGGCGATTCCAGAGGGCGACGAGCGCGTCGCTCGGGGGAGTGGATGTGGCGTCGAGGGTCAGCGTGCGCCCGATCCGCAGCGCGGTGCGCTCCAGGCCCAGCAGCACGTGCTCGCTCGCGATGCCGGCGGCCTTGCGCGTGACCTTCGCGGTGACGAAGGGGTTGCCGTCGCGGTCGCCGCCGACCCAGGTGCCCACGCGCACGAAGGGGCGCACGAGCGGGGGACGGTTGCCGGCGCCCTCGCCGAGCGCGTCGTCCACGCGGCGGTACACGCGGGGGACGGTCGTGAAGAGGGTGTCGTCGAAGACGGCCATGATCGCGCGCACCTCATCGGTGGGCGACGGCTTCTCGGCGCGCAGCGGCGCGGTGCGCCAGAGGGTGTCGATCTCCTCCAGCATCCGACGGCGTGCGCGGCGCTGGTCGACGCCGCCCTCGGTGAGCGAGTCGTACTCGTCGAGCAGCTCGGACAGGCGACGAATGCCGGTCGAAATCGCACGGCGGCGCGCCTCGGTCGGGTGGGCGGTGAAGACGGGGTGGAACCGCAGCGACTGCAGGCGCTCGAGTGCCACGTCGTCGCCGACCTCGGACGCGAGCTGGCGCAGGGCGGAGCGGATGGAGTCGGTGCGGCCCTCGGGCTCCGGCTGGCCGTCGCGCTCGCGCAGCACCCGCACGCGCTGGTGCTCCTCGGCGAGGTTCACGAGGTGGAAGTAGACGGTGAAGGCTCGGGCGACCTCGTCGGCACGCTCGATCGTGAACGAGTCGGCGATCTCGGCGGCGCGCTCGAAGGCCTCGTCGCTCGGGTCGGTGTAGGCCTGGATGGTCGCGACGCGGAAGCGTTCGACGTCTTCGTACAGACCCGCCGAACCGCTCTCCTGCAGCACCTGTCCGAGCAGCGAGCCGAGCACGCGCACGTCCGCGCGCATCTGATCGGGGATCTCCTGCCCTGCCTCGTGGCGTCCGACGACGCGAATGGCCTCGGTGGGGGTGGGTTCGAGCATGGGAACAACGGTACTGGGAGCCGGAGACCACTCATGACACGCGCGGCGCCTCGTTACGATGGGCACCCGAGTGGCGGCGGGTCCGGTCGCCTCGTCGTTCGCGACGAACGTCCTTCTTCCCCCGGAGTCCCATGCATCTGCTTCGTTCCGAGCGCTTTCCCGCCGTCGTCCTGCTGATCGCGGCGGGGCTCGGACTCTTCCTGGCCAACTCGCCGCTCGCGCCGGGTGTGGTCGCGGTCAAGGAAGCGCACGTCGGCATCCCGGGGCTGCTCGATCTCTCGGTCTCGCACTGGATCCAGGACGGCCTGCTCGCCGTGTTCTTCTTCGTTGCGGCCATCGAGCTCTGGCACGAGCTCACCGAGGGCCAGCTGAGCTCGCTGCGTAAGGCGGTGCAGCCCGCAATCGCCGCCGCGGGCGGCGTGATCACCCCGATCGTCGTGTTCGCGCTCATCGCGATGGGCACCTCGTCGGGTTCCGGGTGGCCCATCCCCACGGCGACGGACATCGCTTTCGCCCTCGGGGTGCTCGCCGTGTTCGGTCGGGGGCTTCCGCCGGGCGTGCGGGCGTTCCTGCTGGCGCTCGCGATCCTCGACGACATCGTGGGCATCGTGTTCATCGCCGTGCTCTTCACCGACGGCGTCGATCTCTTCCTCCTGCTCGCCGCCCTCGTGGGCGTCATCCTGTTCTCGCTGCTGAGTCGCCGGCTCACCCACCGCAACCGGGTGCCGCTGGGCATCGTGCTGGTGCTGCTGGGCATCCTCGTGTGGGTGCTCGTGTACCTCTCGGGCGTGCACGCCACGATCGCGGGCGTCGCGCTGGGGCTCGCGATGGCGTCGAAGCCTGCGGCCCGCGTGCGGGCGGGCCTGGAACCGTGGGTGAACGGGCTGGTGCTGCCGCTGTTCGCGCTCTCGGCCGCATCCGTCGCCATTCCCGCGGTCGGGCTGAACGAGCTGCAGCCGGTGTTCTGGGGCGTGCTGATCGCCCTTCCGGTCGGCAAGCTCCTGGGTATCACCGTGTTCGGCTGGCTCTCGCAGCGGCTGGAAGATCCGGAGGAGCGTCTGCGGTTCGCCGATCTCCTCGCCGCGGGCGCGCTCGGCGGCATCGGGTTCACCGTGTCGCTGCTGCTGTCTGAGCTCGCGTTCGCCGACGACGCGATGCTGCGCGACGAGGCGACGTTGGGCGTGCTCGGTGGGTCGTTGGTCTCCCTCGTGGTCGCCGCGGTGCTCGTAGCATGGCGGGCACGGCACTACCGACGCGAGGAGCGCAGGGTATGAACGATGCGGATGCGGCCTCCGACGGTCTCCGGCGCGCGGCCGAGGTGATGCACGAGGTGCGCGAGAGATGCGTCTGGTCGCGGCAGATCGATCACGCCGCCCTCGTGCCCTACCTCGTGGAGGAGAGCGCCGAGGTGATCGATGCGGTCGAGAACGGCGACCGCGCTGAGCTGCGCGAGGAGTTGGGCGATCTGCTGTGGCAGGTGCTGTTCCACGCCGAGATCGCCTCGCGCGATACCGAGGACCCGTTCGACATCGACGACGTCGCCGGCGATCTCGCCGACAAGATGGTGCGCCGGCATCCGCACGTGTTCGCGGGTGAGACGGCGACGACGCCCGAAGAGGTGCTCGTGCACTGGAACGCGGCGAAGGCGGCGGAGAAGCGCGAGCGACGCAGCGTGCTCGACGGGATCCCCGCGGCGATGCCGGCGCTCGCCCGCGCGCAGAAGGTCGTCGGGCGTGCGCCCGGCGCCGCCATCCCGGCGCGTCCGCTCGAGATCACGTCGGAGGAGCAGCTGGGTGACGCCCTGCTCGCGCTCGTGGCCCGGGCGAAGGCCGAGGGCTGGGATGCGGAGCGGGCCCTTCGCACCCGCACGCGTGTGCTCGAGGAGGGTGTGCGTCGGGCCGAGGCCGGTTTGGGATGATGGTCTGGTGCCAGCAGTGAACCCCCCGCGCGGCATGCGCGACTTCCTCCCCGCCGACAAGGCCCGCCGCGAGCGCGTGCTCGCCGTCATCCGCGACCGCTATCGCGCGCACGGCTTCGACGAGATCGAGACGCCGGTCATGGAGGACTACGACCGTCTCCACGCCGGCATGGGCGGCGACAACGAGAAGCTCGCGTTCAACGTGCTCAAGCGCGCGCTCTCGCCCGAGGCGATCGCGGCGGCCGCCGATGACCCCGCAGCCCTCAGCGACCTGGGCCTTCGGTTCGACCTCACCGTGCCGCTGGCGCGGTTCTACGCCTCGCACCGCGCCGAGCTTCCCGGCGTCTTCCGCTCCGTGCAGATCGCGCCCGTCTGGCGCGCGGAGCGCCCGCAGAAGGGGCGCTACCGCCAGTTCGTGCAGTGCGACATCGACATCATCGGCGACGCCGGAGCGCGCGCCGAGGCGGAGCTCATCGTCGCGACCCTCGACACGCTCGACGCCCTCGGCCTCGTCGGCGCGAGCGTGCGCATCAACGACCGTCGCGCGCTCGACGGGATGCTGGAGGTCTTCGGCTTCGAGGCGTCCGAGCGTGCGGGCGTGCTCATCACGATCGACAAGCTCGACAAGATCGGCCCGGAAGGTGTCGAGGCCGAGTTGCGCGAGCGCGGGGCGACCGCATCCGCCGTCGACGCGTTCGCGGCGTTCCTCGGGCGCACCGTGGCGGAGCACACCGCGTTCGGCGAGGACCACATCCGCGCGCAGCTGCCCGACGGCGTCGCCGACGAGGTCGTCGCTCACCTCGTGGGCATCGGCGAGGCGGTCAGCGCCGCGGTCGGTCTCGACGAGGTGCCGCTCGTGTTCGACCCGTTCCTCGTGCGCGGCATGGGCTACTACACGGGCACGATCTTCGAGCTCGCGCACCCCTCCGTGCCTTACTCGCTGGGTGGTGGCGGACGCTACGACGGCATGATCGGCCGCTTCCTCGGTCAGGACGTGCCGGCGGTCGGCTTCTCGATCGGCTTCGAGCGCATCGTCGACCTCGTCTCGGCGGGGGAGGATGCGGGACTCGACGCGGTCGTGCTCGTGCACGACCGCGACGTGCCGGTCGCCCAGCTCGTCGCGATGAAGTCCGCGCTCGTGACGGCGGGTTCGCGCGTGCGGCTCGAGCAGCGCACCAAGAACCTGAAGGCACTGCTGGAGCGCGCGGCCGCCGACGGGTACACCGCGTTCGCGACGGTCGCCGCGGGCGACGATCCGTCCCAGCTCGAGCTCAAGCCGCTCGCGTAGCGTCGCGGCGGCCGAACACGAGCCGCAGCGCCACGCCGAGGGCGAGCACGCCCGCCCCGGCGAGGGCCGCCTGCCACGGCAGCGTCACGGCGAGCACTGCGCAGCCGGCAGCCCCGAGGGCGGCGAGGGCACGCGGGAAGCGGCGGTGCGCCGCATCCTGTCGCAGGGCCGCGAGGTTCGCGACGAGGTAGTAGACGAGCACGCCGAGGGAGGAGAACCCGATCGCGCCGCGCAGGTCGACGAGGGCGACCGCGACCATGACGATCGCCCCGACGGTGATCTCGGCGCGGTAGGGCGTGTGCCGCGACGGGTGCACGGCGGCGAAGAAGCCGGGCAGGTCGCCGCCGCGCGACATCGCGAACGAGGTGCGCCCGATGCCGGCGATGAGGGCGAGGAGCGCGCCGAGGGATGCGGCGGCCGCACCCACGCGCACGACCGGCTGCGCCCACTCCCAGCCCGCGGCCGAGACGAGTTCGGCCAGCGGTGCGGATGCGGCCGCCAGTCGTTGGGGGCCGAGCACGAGCAGGCACAGCACGGCGAGCACCGCGTACACCGTGAGCGCGCCCGCGAAGGCGCCGAGGATCGCGCGGGGGATCGTGCGGGCGGGGTCGCGCACCTCCTCGCCCATCGTGGCGATGCGGGCGTAGCCGGCGAAGGCGAAGAAGATGAGCCCGGCCGACTGCAGCACCCCGTACGGGCTGACGTCGCCGCCGGTCCAGCCGGCGCCGTCCGGCAGCGACACCGCACCCGCGGCCACGACGACGGCGAGGCACATGAGCACGATCGCGACCAGGATGCGGGTGAGCCGGGCCGTGCGGGTGACGCCGAGCAGGTTCACGACCGTGAGCGCCGCGACCGCCGCGACGGCCACGGGCCGCTCGAACCCGGCCGGCGCGGCGTAGGCCGCGAAGGTCATCGCCATGGCGGCGCAGCTCGCGAGCTTGCCGATCACGAACCCCCAGCCCGCGACGAATCCCGCCCACGGGCCGAGTTCCGCGCGGCCGTACGCCCACGCGCCTCCGGCGACCGGGTGGGCGGCGGCGAGCTGCGCCGTGGAGGTGGCGTTCGCGAACGCGACGACCGCCGCGATCGCGAGGCCCACGAGCAGGCCCGCGCCGGCCGCCTGCGCGGCGGGGGCGAAGACGGCGAACACTCCGGCGCCGATCATCGAGCCCAGGCCGATCGCCACGGCGTCGCCGAGTCCGAGGCGTCGCTGGAGGGTGGGGCCGGTCACGTCGGGCACCCTACTGCAGCGGTGTGAACCGCCGGGGAGCCGATCGGTCACCCAGCCGTCACGACCCGTTCACCGTGAGGGGTTCGGATGGGGGCGTGGCCCGCATCCGATTCCCCGCGCGCACGGTCGCGGCGACCGCCGGCGTGGTCGCGTTCGCGCTCGCCGCTGCCCGGGAGGTGCTGCGCCGCCAGGCCGCGCACGCCCGTCGGCAGATCGGCAAGCCGCTCGGCGAGCAGGCGCCCTCGGCCGACCGCGTGTGGCGTGCCGGCTATGACGGCACCCCGATCGAGCTGCTCGTGCTGGGGGATTCGATCGCCGCGGGCCTCGGCGCCGAGCGGCGCAAGGACACGCTGGGCGCGCGTCTCGCCCGCGCGCTCGCCCGGCGGACGCAACGCCCCGTGCGCCTGCGCACCGCGGCCGTGGTGGGCTCCGAGTCCGCCGCGCTCGCGGCCCAGCTCGATGCCCTGCCCGCTGACTATCGCGCGGACGTCGCCGTGATCGTGGTCGGCGGCAACGACGTGACGCACCGCATCCCGGTCGCGCGCTCCGCGGCATCGCTCGAGGAAGCGATCGAGCGCCTGCGCCATGGGGGCACCGAGGTCGTCGTCGGCACCTGCCCGGACCTCGGCGCCCTGCGACCGGTGCCGCAGCCGCTGCGCTCCCTCGGCTCGCGGCTGTCGCGCCAGCTCGCCCAGGCGCAGGCGCGCACGGCGACGGCCGCCGGAGCATGGACCGTGTCGTTGCGGCGCGTCGTGGGGCCGTTCTTCATCTCGAACCCCGACGAGATGTTCAGCCTCGACCGGTTCCACCCGAGCGCCGTCGGCTACCGTCGCACCGCCGACGCGCTGCTGCCGTCGGTGCTCGCGGCGCTCGGCGACGACGTGCGTCTGCCGCCCGGGCACCAGGCTCCTGACACGCGGGACCCGCTCGCCGGCAGGGGTTGACCTCGTCGCGCGCGCCCCGATTGGCTGGCCGCATGAGCGACACGAACCCGGCACCGACGCCGGACGGCTGGCGGGCCATCGACGCGTACTTGACCGACGCGCTGGTCGAGAACGACGAGGCCTTGGAGCAAGCCCGCGCTGCGCAGGATGCGGCGGGCCTTCCCGCCATCGAGGTCGTGCCGCTGACCGGCAAGCTGCTGCACCTGCTGGCGCGGATGGTCGGCGCGCGCCGGGTGCTCGAGATCGGCACCCTCGGCGGCTACTCCACGATCTGGCTCGCGCGCGCCGTGGGGGAGCAGGGGCGGGTGACGACGATCGAGGCCGAACCGCGCAACGCCGCGGTGGCACGGCGGAGCATCGACCACGCGGATGTGGGCGAACGGGTCGAGATCCGGCAGGGGAGGGCGGCGGATGTGCTGCCGCAGCTGGAGGGACCCTTCGATCTCGTCTTCATCGACGCCGACAAGGAGTCCAACACGATCTACCTCGACTGGGCCGCGCGTCTCGGTCGCGAGGGGACCGTCGTCGTGGTCGACAACGTCGTGCGTGCCGGGCGCATCGTCGATCCGGAGAACCATGAGAGCCAGGTCGAGGGCGTGCGGCGCTCGCTGGCGATGCTCGCGGACGACGACCGGTTCGACGCGACGGCCGTGCAGACCCTCGATGCGAAGGGCTGGGACGGCTTCGCGGTGGCGCTCATCACGCATCCGGGGCTTTCTTCCGGTGGGTCTCGCGCCGAGCGTCACTAGACTCGGAAGCGGACCGATGTCGCTCCGAGATCACACCCCCAAACTCAAGGAGTCCCCTGTGGCACTTATCGAGGCTGTAGGCGCGCGCGAAATCCTCGACTCGCGCGGTAACCCGACCGTCGAAGTGGAGGTGCTCCTCGATGACGGTGTCGTGCAGCGTGCGGCAGTGCCCTCCGGCGCATCCACCGGCGCGTTCGAGGCGTACGAGCTGCGCGACGGCGACAAGAGCCGTTACGGCGGCAAGGGCGTGCTGAAGGCCGTCAACGCCGTCATCGACGAGCTCGGCCCGGCGATCGAGGGTGTCGAGGCGAGCGAGCAGCGCGTCATCGACCAGATCCTCATCGAGACCGACGGCACCGAGAACAAGTCGCGCACGGGCGCGAACGCGATCCTCGGCGTGAGCCTGGCCGTCGCCAAGGCCGCCGCCGACTCGGCCGACCTTCCGCTGTTCCGCTACCTCGGCGGCCCGAACGCGCACCTGCTGCCCGTTCCGCTGTTCAACGTCATCAACGGTGGCGAGCACGCCGACAACGGCATCGACTTCCAGGAGTTCTTCCTCGCGCCCATCGGCGCCGAGACCTACGCCGAGTCGCTGCGCTGGGGCACCGAGGTCTACCACGTCCTCAAGGGCGAGCTGAAGGCCGCCGGCTACAACACGGGCCTCGGCGACGAGGGCGGCTTCGCCCCTGACCTCCCCAGCAACCGCGAGGGTCTCGACTTCCTGCTCAAGGCCATCGAGAAGGCGGGCTTCACGCCCGGCTCCGACATCGCCGTGGGCCTCGACGTCGCCGCGACCGAGTTCTACAAGGACGGCGTGTACACCGTCGAGGGCAAGCCGTGGAGCCCCGCGCAGCTCGTCGACTACTTCGCCGACCTGGTCGCCAACTACCCGATCGTCACGATCGAGGACGCCCTCGCCGAGGACGACTGGGACAACTGGAAGGCGCTCACCGACGCCATCGGCACCAAGGTGCAGCTCGTCGGCGACGACCTGTTCGTCACCAACCCGAAGCGCCTGCAGCAGGGCATCGACCTCGGTGTCGCCAACGCGCTGCTGGTGAAGTTCAACCAGATCGGTTCGCTCACCGAGACGCTGGATGCGGTGGCTCTGGCCACCAGCAACGGCTACCGCTCGATGTGGTCGCACCGCTCGGGTGAGACCGAGGACACCACGATCGCCGACCTCGCCGTCGCCACGAACGCGGGTCAGATCAAGACCGGTGCGCCCGCTCGCAGCGAGCGCGTCGCGAAGTACAATCAGCTTCTGCGCATCGAAGAGGAACTGGGCGAGGCGGCTGTGTTCGCCGGCCGTGCCGCGTTCCCGCGCTTCAAGGGCTGAGTGACGACCGAACGTCACTGAACGAGAGGAGGAGCCGTGGCAGCACGAACGGCTCCTCCTTCTCGTTCCCGGCGTTCTTCGGATGCGCCCCGCCGCCGCGTCGACGTGCGCGACTGGCTCGGCGGCATCCGCCTCTCCGGCTTCATGATCATCATGCTCGGCCTGGTCGTGCTGGGCGTGCTCGTGCTGGTGCCGACCGTGGGCACCTACCTCGACCAGCAGCAGCGGATCGCCGCGCTCAAGAACTCGGTGCAGCTCACCGAGTCGCAGATCGCCGACCTGCAGGCGCAGAGCGAGCGCTGGGACGACCCGGCGTACATCACGACGCAGGCGCGTGAGCGGCTGTACTACATGAACCCGGGCGAGATCGCCTACATCGTCGACAACGACCTGACGGCGGCGCAGCAGCCGCGCGAACAGGATGCGGTCAGCGACGAGGTGCAGCAGACGCGCACCGACTGGATGGCCCAGCTCGTGGGGTCCGTCGTGACCGCCGGTGCCGCCAAGACCGCGATCGCCGACCCCACGGCTCCCGCGGACGGCGAGACGCCCGCCACTCCCGCACCCTGAACCGGGCCTCCCAGACGGGTCACGGTAACCTGGGAGGGTGAGTTCTGCGCCTTTCCCCCCGGTCACCGACGCCGAGCTCGCGGTGCTCCGCTCCCAGCTGGGGCGCCCGGCGCGCGATGTCGTGGGGATCGCCGCGCGCTGCGTGTGCGGTAACCCGACCGTGGTCGCCACCGCACCGCGACTGGCTGACGGCACGCCGTTTCCCACCTTCTACTACCTCACGCATCCCGCCGCGACCGCGGCGATGTCGACGCTCGAGGCCGAGCATGTGATGCCCGAGTTCGCCGCGATGCTGGAGGACGAAGACACCGCTGCTGCGTATCAGGCGGCGCACGAGGCGTATCTGGCCGACCGCGAGAGCTTCGGCGAGGTGCCCGAGATCGCCGGCATCTCCGCGGGCGGTATGCCCACCCGCGTGAAGTGCCTGCACGCCCTCGCCGGCCACGCCCTGGCGGCCGGGCCCGGCGTCAACCCGATCGGCGACGCGGCGCTCGAGCGCAGCACCTGGTCGCCGACTCGCTGCGTGTGCGCCGACCCCGGTGCGGCGCTCGCCGAGGGCACCCCGGGGTGAGAGCGCTCGCCCTGCGGATCGCTGCCGCTCTGGTTCTCGTCGCGCTGACGGCGGGTGTCGCGCCCGCCGCCTACGCGCAGACGACGCCCGCGCCGGTGCCGCAGGAGAGCCCGGGCGTCGACCCGATGCGCGCGCAGGAGTACTGGCTCGACGCGTACGGCATCCGCAAGGCGTGGGACACCACGCGCGGCAAGGGCGTGAAGATCGCGATCATCGACACGGGCATCGGCAAGGCGCCCGAGTTCGACGGCGCGGTCGTCGGCGGAACGGATGTGTCGGGTCTCGGCACGGCGGACGGTCGCACGCCCGTGGGGGCGGTCGACGCGAACCACGGCAGCTGGGTGGCGTCGCTCGCCGCATCCCGTGGACTGCCGAACGAGACGGGCATGGTCGGCGTCGCGCCGGACGCCTCGCTGCTGTCGGTGTCGGTGGGGTTCGGCACGAGCTCTCCGGTGCCGTTCTCGGAGCAGATCGCCAACGCGATGCGGTGGTCGGTCGACAACGGCGCGAAGGTCATCAACCTGTCGTTCACGACGAACACCCTCGACTGGGATCCGAGCTGGGACGACGCGTTCCAGTACGCGTTCGAGCACGACGTGGTCGTGATCGTGGCGGCGGGTAACCGTGGTTCGGGCACGGCGCGCGTGGGTGCGCCGGCGACCATCCCCGGCGTGCTGCCGGTCGCGGGCGTCGACCCGCAGGGCAAGGCGAGCGTGGAGGCGTCGACGCAGGGCATCACGCTGGGTGTCTCGGCTCCGAGCGAGCAGCTGCTCGGTGTCTCGGCCGACGGCCAGGTGGTCGTGTGGAAGGGCACGAGCGGTGCGGCGCCGATCGTGGCGGGCATCGCCGCGCTCGTGCGGGCGGCGCATCCGGAGCTCGATGCGGCGAACGTGATCGAGCGGCTGATCGCGACGGCGAAGGCGCCCGCCGGGGTGGGGTCGCTGCCGGACGACCAGTACGGGTATGGCCTTGTGGATGCGGCGGCGGCGGTGTCCGCATCCGTTCCGCAGGTGTCGGCGAACCCGATGGGCGACCTGTCGGAGTGGATCCGTGTGCACCGCCGGGCGGAGGAGTCTCCGGCGCCGTTGCCGACGGTGGGGGAGGTGTCGGTGCCGCCGCTGCCGCCCGCTGAGGCGGGTTCGCGTCCGGCGTCTCCGCTGCTGCCCAGCATGGATACGCTTTTGTACGGATCGATACCGTTATTGGTGTTCTCGGTGGCCGCTATACTGATAGCGCTCGGCGTCAGTGCTGCTGTCCGTCGCATCCGATTGGCGCGTGTCGAACGCGCGCGCAGCCGTTGAATCGTCTAGGAGTTCGTTCCACCGTGACAAGCACCGTGCCCAGGATCCTCATTGTCGGCGGCGGCTACGCCGGCTTCTACACCGCCTGGAAGCTTGAGAAGCATCTGCGCAAGGGCGAAGCCGAGGTCACCATGGTCGACCCGCTTCCCTACATGACGTACCAGCCGTTCCTGCCCGAGGTCGCCGCGGGCGAGATCGAGCCGCGGCACGCGGTGGTGGGTCACCGTCGTCACCTCAAGCGCACGCGTGTCGTGGCCGCGAAGGTGACCGGCATCGACCACGCGAACAAGGTCGCCACGATCACGCCCGAGCTGGGTGAGCCGTGGCAGGAGGAGTACGACCAGATCGTCGTGACCGCTGGTGCCGTCTCGCGCACGTTCCCGATTCCGGGCATCGCCGAGAACGCGATCGGTCTGAAGACGATCGAGGAGGCCGTCGCGATCCGCGACCGCCTGATCAAGAACTTCGAGCTGGCGTCGAACCTGCCCGCCGGCCCCGAGCGCGACCGCCTGCTGAGCGTCGTCGTCGTCGGCGGTGGCTTCGCGGGTATCGAGGTGTTCGCCGAGCTGCGCGCCCTGGCATCGTCGCTCGTGAAGGACTACCCGACGCTCACGTTCGACGACACGCACTTCCACCTCATCGAGGCGATGGGGCGCATCATGCCCGAGGTGTCGCAGAAGACGAGCGAGTGGGTGCTGAAGAGCCTCGCCGAGCGCGGTGCGTTCGTGCACCTCGACACGCAGGTCAAGGGCGCCGTCGACGGCAACGTCGAGCTCTCGACCGGTGAGGTCATCCCCACCGACCTGATCGTGTGGACCGCCGGTGTCATGGCCAACCCCACCGTCGTGCGCGGGGGAGACCTGCCCGTCGAGGAGCGCGGCCGTATCCGTGCGCGCGCCGACCTCCGCGTGGGTACGCCGGAGGAGATCGTCGAGGGGGCGTGGGCTGCCGGTGACGTCGCTGCTGTTCCCGACCTGTCGGGTGGCGGCGTGGGCGGCTACTGCGTGCCGAACGCGCAGCACGCCGTGCGTCAGGCCAAGCTCATGGCCAAGAACATCACCGCCGTGATCCGTGGCGAGCTGCCGCGCGAGTACGTGCACAAGAACCTCGGCGCCGTCGCGGGCCTGGGTCTGTACAACGGTGTGTTCCAGTCGGGCAAGTTCGCGATGAAGGGCTTCTTCGCCTGGCTCGCGCACCGCGGCTACCACGGCCTGGCGATGCCGTCGTGGGAGCGCAAGTGGCGCGTGATCGGCGACTGGCTGCACAACTTCTTCCTGGGTCGTGACAACGTCACGCTCATCACGGTGCAGAACCCGCGCGAGACGTTCGAGGCGTTCGCCGCGCGTCCGCGTCCGGCGGCTGCCGAGGCTCCGGCCGAGAAGCCCGCCACCCCTCCGATCGACCCGAAGAGCGTCGCGAAGGATGAGGGCGAGGCCGCTGTGGCTCCCGCCGAGAAGGACAAGAAGGTCGCCGCGAAGGGCTGACCCTCTCTCGCTTGAACGATGCCCCCGTCGCTTCGGTGACGGGGGCATCGTCATGCGTGGCCAGTGCCCGGCGGCGCGCTAGCGTGGAGACGGGCCCCCATAGCCCAATGGCAGAGGCAGGCGACTTAAAATCGCTTCAGTCTGGGTTCGAGTCCCAGTGGGGGCACCGTGTGACATTGAGGTGCCTGATGGCGGGTGTGACTTCGTCCTTCGTCGGGACGAGTTTGCGTAGGCAACGCGTTGTGTTCCGCGCTCCGGTATGTCCTAATCAGCAGCGTCAAGAAATCCCATCTCGATCGCCGCTTCGACAAGGGGCGTTGCAACGCTCTCTCCGGCCGCTGCTTGTACTGTCTGAACCAGTTTCTGCACCCGATACCTCACCATGAGATCAGAGTTTGTCGTGCTTCGCACACGGTCTGCGAAGAAGGTAACGAGTGAATCACCATAGGTGACGAACACGCCCTTCGGAAACTCTTGATTAAGAAACCGGGGCCCCAGGCCGATCCGCTGACCGCTGAAGAGCATGGCGGCGGAGGGGATGAATTCACCAACGGCAGGGACAACATCTGCCCATCGCGCAAGCTCCTCGTTGGATGCGAGTCGCGGCTGTCCTCTGAGGCGGCGTTCCAGATGTCTGCCGAGCCACCGGCGCCACACCTCAGCGCCGTCGACGCCGTCTTCACGGAGGAATCGGGCTACTGCATCAGCGAAGCCGACGGCATGTGAGCCGTTTGAGGCGAGCACTGTCTGGTCGAGCAGGCGCCTCCGATCGGTGCTCGTGACCCCCGCGTACGACACCACGGATGTCACAAACCTGAGGAATACGTGATGCAGCGTCCGTTCTGGCAGTTGGTCGAGGCGGCCGAGTTCGGCGACGATGCTGTCGAACAGGCCGGCTGCGAGGATCCGGTCATTCCACCTCGGATGGTGCAGGAACGGGTTCCACCCAAAGGCGTGTCGCTGTGGGTCGTCGAAGAGCGGAAGCAGGTGCGCCGCCGCGAAGTCGGCGTCCGCCGCGAAGTGGAAGAACAGCTCTCCAGCAATCGCGGGCTGAGTAGCATCTAGCGCATCCTTGTTACCGTTCAGCAGCGCGACGAGCGCCTCCGACTCCTCGTCGCTGAGTCCCAACCACTCCTCGCGCGAGTGGCGCCAGCGACGATCGACCTCACTGTTCCAGTACTGGGCCACGAACCCCGGCCACGAGTTTAGATACAGAGGCGCGAACGACAGGGGAGTCGAATCTTCCCGGTGCGTGAAGCCTGTGCCCTGCTCACGCCAAAGTGATCGCGCCAGCTCGCGCATGGATGCGATCACCGGGGACTCATTTTCGTCAATCTGCTGTCGAATCTGATCAAGCAGGAAACGCCCGATCGCATAGGCGGAGTCTTTGTCCGGCAGCAGTGCAGTGAGGCGCTGGACAGCTCCGAGTCCCGAACCTCCGAGGTCGGCTTTTCCCCAGCCTTCGGCAATCGCACGCCATAGGCCGATCTGCCTTTCGTCAAGATCGTTGCGACCGAGGACGGCGTCCCAAAGCTGTATGCCAAGGTCCGGGCGTCGCTCAGCGGCCTGCTGCACGAGCCTGAGGGCATCTTGCCAGTCGGGCTGATCGAAGTGGCGTTCGGAGAAGTCGTGGGACAGCAGGTCATCGAGTGCAGCGCTCACGTTCTGATCGAGTGCCTGAACGAATTCCTCGATGTCCATCGGCGGCGTCCCGCCCCAGGAGCCACTCGTCATCCAGCCGTCGAAGTCTGGGTGCTCTCGCGCCGCGAAGTCGGGATTCTCTGACTGGGCGGCGTCGAACGCGGTTTGAGCCTCTGCCCAGTCGGGGGCGGCCTTCGTTAGCCATGCGAGCAAGTTGTACTTCGCGTACGCGAAGTGGCGGTCGCGACCGCGAATCTCTTCGGGGTAGTCCGGCCCAGCAGCAGCTGCGTCCAAGACCCGCTGCTTGAGCGACGGCGCCGCTCTACCGACCGCGGCGGCGAGTATCTGATACGTCTCGTGCTTCAGGTCGTCCGCATATAGACCGGTGCGATCGAGGAGCCACGAGAGCTTGTCATCCGCAGCCCGCGCTGGGTCGACGGCCATCAGATGCAGGGCCAGCCGTTGCATGAGTGCTCGGCCGAGGCTCCACCATCGATCCGGAAGGTCCGGCCAAACGGGCAGCGCCTTGATCCCGTATTCCCGGAGGCCGTCGATGACCGCATCGAGCGGCTCCCGGAATTCGTCCTGGGCATGTGGCTCGATCGCAGATCGGTGATGCGCGAGCGGGTCCCAGCCTCGCTCACCGTGATAGACGTCGAGCAGGTCGTACGCCGCGACGATGGCATCCTCCAAGGCGCCGCCGAGGGAGCGATCTCCGGCGTCGGACTCCTGCACGACGAGCAGGACGTGCTGGGTCAGCGCGTACTCCTCCTGGTTCCAGGTGACCTTCGCATCGGGACGGATCGTGCGTTTCGCGGAATCGTCGAGGAACCAGCGCCGCTCCAGCTTGAGGAACGGCCGCAGCGCTGCCCGAAGCACCGCGATGCTCGGTGCAGCCGAATCGGGCAGGAACGGCATAAGGAAGTCCGTTCCGAGTGGAGCTGACTGTCCATAGATCGAGGTGGCGAGGAGCGCTTGCCACCGTTCTCCGGCAGCCGCGTCCTGCTTGCTCAGGTCGGTGGCGACCCAGATGGCGGTCCGGTAGAGCGAGGGCGTCGCCGACTGCCCGAGCCGTTGCATGGTCTGGAGAGCTGCGCCGTTCAGCGTCGTCGACTCGATGAACGTCCGTGCGAACCAGTTGCCTAGGATCGCTGTCGCGTCCGGCACGTCCGGCGGCGAGAAGAGGGCTTTGAACTCAGGGAAATCCTCCAGCCAGGTGAGCCATTCGAGTTTGGCTTCGTCGGAAAGTGATTCGGTCGCCATCGCGAAGTCGCGGGCGCCATCTGCAATCCGGAGACGAGCATGGAGGTAGTCGCGGTCAGGCAGCGGCAGTGTGGTCCCGCCGCCAATGATCGCTTGCACGCGCGAGCGGTGGTCGGTCTGCCCCATTTTGGAGCGGTCGGCCCACGCGGTAAGGGCCGCCACGAGCGCCTGGTGGTCGCGCCCGACCACCGGGTAGGCGATCGGCTGAATCCCCAGGTAGCCCCACTTGCTGTTCGTCGGATCGCTCGTAATCGCGAACCGTTTGGAGGCAGTGGCCTTGCCGCTCGACGGCAGCCCAAGCGCGAGGTACCGCATGATCACGTCGTCGTGACTGTAGCCGATGAACACCACGGTAAATCGATCGAACATGGGGAGCAGGAACCGTGCTGCCCACGCATCGGTGATGTACGCGTGGCCGAAGTCCCGGTCGGTGAGGATCATCTCCTCCTTCGGGCGCCGTACTGAGCCATGCAGGTGGACGAGCCCAGCGAAGTCACGCCCGAGGGGCAACGCCGGGGCGTACCAGGTATCTGGAGCCGTGATCGACCCACCGCTGGCAGCAGAAGCAAGGTGATCGTCGTAGTTGGTGGTCACCACGCGGAACGCTCTTCCGATTCCCGCGAGGTCGACAATCGCACTGTGGAGAGGATTGAATCTCGACTTCGGATCGGAAATCAGGGCGTGCGCGTGGGCATGCGCGTCAAATCCCTGAGGCAGCGACTCCAGCTGCCCAATGAAAAAGTCCAGTCCACCGCGCTTCGAGAACGGGTGCGACGCCAGCCGCGCCAGCTTCTTCGCGAGGCCGTCAAATAGGGGAAGGTTCGAAGGCTTACCGAGCGAGGCCCCCGCACCCACGAAGAATACGAGCTCGCCGCGCTCATGAGCGTCGAGGATCTCGTCAGGTAGCTCGACCTCGCCGGTAATCCACATCAGGCCGCCACTGACACTTTGATGTTCGGCTTATTTAGCGAGCTGTCACGCAGCCGCAAACGTACACAATGAGGCGCGGCCACCAGCCAGACGATGAGACCCCACGGAAGCGTTGCCGCACCCAGAATGAGGGCCACGATCAAGGTGAGCCAACCCCAGCGGAACGCACTGCCCGCTGCGTTGAGTTGCTCGACAACATCGTCGCGACCCGACGGAATGATCTCCGACACTGTTGCACCGGTGACGTCCTCCATCACCACGTCGTTCGACGGTTGTGCAAGGGGATAGGACGGTGTCACGTGCACAGACGACGATCTTGGGGTCGACCCGTAGAAAACGCCGTGCTGGCCGGTGCGTATGTAGTTCCCACGCGGGCCCGTTCCCACTCGGAATCCAGGAACTCCGACCGAAACGCCCACCCCGCTCCGACTCATGTTGAAACGGAACGGTCCGGCTTTGACGCTCGTGCGCACGTAGAAGCCCACGCTCACCCCCAATTTTGTGTATGCGTCCCCACGCTTTCTGCTGACACTACTGGCACACACGATCGTCGCACCGGCTCACTGACCGTGGAATCCGATCAGGCAGCGGGCGAGCGGGTCCGCCTGAGATCCACCGAACCTGGCACATCCGCCACAATCGACTCATGATCGCAACCACCCGCGCGGGGCTGCGCCGGATGCGGGCGCTCGATCCGCGTTCGCCCCACCGGGTGGCGAGTCCGCTCGAGCTGCTGTTCGACCTCGTCTTCGTGGTGGCGGTCTCGCAGGCATCCAGCACGCTGCACCACCTGATCAGCGAGGGGGAGGCCGCCCACGGGCTCCTCTCCTACGCGATGGTGTTCTTCGCCGTGTGGTGGGCGTGGATGAACTTCACCTGGTTCGCCTCCGCGTTCGACACCGATGACTGGCTCTACCGCGTCATGACCATCGCCCAGATGGGTGGCGTGCTCGTGCTCGCCGCGGGCGTGCAGCAGGCGATGCTCCACGACGACTTCCTCATCGTCACCATCGGCTACGTCATCATGCGCCTCTCGATGGTTGCGCAGTGGCTGCGCGCCGCGATCTCGGATGCGGCATCCCGCCCCACCGCGCTCCGCTTCGCCGTCGGGGTCGCCGCCGTGCAGGTGCTCTGGGTCGCCCGCCTCGCCCTGCCCGAGGGCGCGCCCCAATTCGTCGGATTCTGGGTGCTCGTGGTCCTCGAGCTCGCCGTTCCGGTATGGGCGGAGCATCGGCGTCGCACTCAGTGGCACCCGCACCACATCGCCGAACGCTACGGCCTGTTCACCCTCATCCTGCTGGGTGAGAGCCTGCTCGCGAGCGCCAACGCGATGATCGACGCGCTCAGCACGGGGGAGCACACCTCCCAACTCATCGGTCTCGCCGCAGCCGGCGTCGTCATCACCGCATCCATCTGGTGGATCTACTTCGCCCGCGAACAGGCCGCCCGCCTGCGCAGCACCTCCGACGGCTTCGTCTTCGGCTACCTGCACTACTTCCTCTTCGCCGCCGTCGGCGCCGTCTCCTCCGGCGTCGAGGTCGAGATCGACCACGTCACCGGCGCCACCGAGATCACCGGCGCCGCGGCCGGCCTCGCTCTCACTCTGCCGCTCGCGCTCTTCCTGCTCGCCACCTGGGCCGTGCTGCTGCGGGGGAGCGTGCGTCGGACCATCTGGTGGGCGATCCTCGTCGGCATCGCCTTCGTCGCCGCATCCGGACTCCTGCCGGTCGGCGAGTTCATCGCCGCCGCGGCCGTGATGGTCGGGGTCGTCGCTCTGCTCGAGGTCGACGCCTCCCGAAGGCCCGTCACTCAGCCGAGCTGATGCCGGGGTTGGGCATGGGCTGAGAGTCCGAGGCCCGCCCGTCATCAGCGCGGGCTGCGGCAGTAGGATTGCCCGGAGAGAACGGAGCGCTCGTCATATGTGGGAATGGCTGATCCCTGTCGCGGTCGTCGTACTGATCGTCCTGGTCGTCGGAATCTATCTGTGGGCGACGTACAACTCGCTCGTCCAACTCAACGTCCGCGTCGACGAGGCATGGAGCGACATCACGGTGCAACTCAAGCGCCGCGCCGACCTGCTCCCGGGCCTCATCGAGACCGTCAAGGGATACGCCGCCCACGAGAAGGCGGTCTTCGAGAACGTCACCCAGGCGCGCGCCGAGACCATCAACGCGCAGGGCCCCGCCGAAGCGGGTATCGCCGAAGGCCACCTGCAGCAGGCGCTCAAGTCGCTGTTCGCCGTCGCCGAGGCCTACCCGCAGCTCCAGGCCAGCCAGAACTTCCTGCACCTGCAGCAGTCGATCGTCGACACCGAAGACAAGATCCAGGCCTCGCGCCGGTTCTACAACGGGGGAGTGCGCGAGCTCAACACCAAGATCAAGGTGTTCCCCAACAACCTCTTCGCCCGCAACCTCGGTTTCCACGAGCGCGAGTTCTTCGAGGTCGTCGACGGCGCCGCCATCGCCGAGCCTCCCCGCATCCAGTTCTGAGACTCAGCCCGGTTCGTCGCCCTCCAAGGCGACGGGCTCGGGCCGCGACTCGTGCCGCTCGGCGCCCAGCACCCACGCGAGCTCGTTCGTCGCATCGCCCCACTGCGACACGCTGATCGTCTCCAGCTGCTGCCACATCGCCGCGTCTCGCAGCAGCTCGGCGACCCGCTCCACATCGCCCGGCAGACGCGACGGCTCCCACCACGCCGACTGCACCCGCAGCACGGATGTGGCACGATCCGCCTTCAGGTCGATCCGCGCCGCCACACGGTCGCCGATCACCACCGGCAGCGAGTAGTAGCCGAACCGCCGCTGCGGCGCCGGCGTGTAGATCTCGATCCGGTACGAGAAATCGAACAGGCGCTCCGCGCGATCGCGGAACCACACCACCGGATCGAACGGCGTGAGCAGCGCCGCCGCATCCATCGTGCGGGGGAGGGTTGCGTCGCGATGCACCCACGCCGGCGCCGGGCGCCCCGCCCGCGTCCACCCCTCGACCTGCACCGGCTGCAGCTCACCCGCATCCACCAGCTCGCCGATCGCCCGCAGCGTCGCGCGCTGATCGCCGAGCCGCCAATAGTCGTCGAGGTCACGCGCCGTGGCGACGCCGTACGCCCGCGCCGCGCGACGCACCAGCTCGCGCACCGCGTCTTCCTTCGGTGTCTCGACCCCGGCGATGGATGCGGGCAGCACCTGCTCCGCCAGCCCGTAGACGCGCTCGAACCCACGGCGCCCGGCGATCGCCACCTCGCCGGTGAACCACAGCAGCTCGAGCGCGCTCTTCACGACGCTCCAGTCCCACCACGGCCCGCGCGGCGCGCGCGACGCGTCGTCTTCGATCTGCGCCGGCCGCAGCGGCCCCCGCTCAGCCAGTTCGCCGCGCACCCAGTCGAGCGTGGCGGCGTCGATGCCTCGCCAGCCCTTGGCCTCGTGCCGGGCGCGGTAGTGCTGCATCCGGAACGCGAACAGCGGCCAGTCCGCCGCGTCGATGAAGGATGCCTGGTGCGCCCAGTACTCCACGAACGGTGCGCGACGCTGGAACAGCAGCTTGTCGAGCCGCGCCGGGTCGTAGGGGCCGAGCCGCGAGAACAGCGGCATGTAGTGCGAGCGGGCGAACACGTTGACCGAGTCGATCTGCAGCACCGACATCCGGCGGATCTCGCGACGCAGGTGCGCCCCCGTGACCTCGGCGGGCCGCGGCGCCCCCAGGCCCTGCGCGCGCAGGGCGATACGTCGGGCTTCGGACCGGCTCAATCTGGCACGCACCGCGTCAGCGTAGCGTCAGCCTCCGACAACTAGACTGGCGAGATGACCGAGCCCGACGAGAAGCCTCGCGGATCGTTCTTCGACGCCCTGCGTCAGCGCACCGTCAGCTCCGACACCACGCACAGCGTGCCGCGCGGCGTCCGCATCGCCGCCGCGTACTCGTGGCGCTTCCTGCTGATCGCGGCGGCCGTCGGCGTGGCGATCTGGATCATCATCCAGCTGAAGCTGCTGGTCATCCCGCTGCTCATCGCCATCCTCATCGCTGCCCTCGTGTGGCCGGCGTTCACGTGGATGCTGCGCCACCGCTGGCCGCGGTGGCTCGCGATCGTCGCCTCGGTGCTCGGTACCGTCGCCATCGTGGGCGGTCTGCTCTGGCTCGCGATCTGGCAGATCACCCGCGAATGGGGATCGGTGCGCGACCGCACCGTCGGCGCGATCGAAGGCCTCCGCACCTACCTCATCGACGGCCCGCTGCATCTCACCGCCGACCAGATCGACGGCATGCTGCGCCAGGGTCTCGGCATGCTCGAGCAGCAGGCCTCGCTCCTGTGGTCGGGGGCGCTCGCCATCGGTTCGACCGTGGGCCACGTCGCCACCGGCCTCCTGCTCACGATCTTCATCCTGCTGTGCGTGCTCGCCGACGGCGGCGGCATCTGGAAGTGGGTCATCCGGCTCTTCCCGAAGGCCGCCCGCCCCGCGGTCGACGGTGCCGGCAAGTCCGGCTGGCTCACGGTCGTCACCTACGCCCGCACCCAGCTGCTCGTCGCCACGATCGACGCGATCGGTATCGGCCTCGGCGCCTTCCTGCTGGGCGTGCCCCTCGCGATCCCGGTCGGCGTGCTCGTGTTCCTCGGCGCGTTCATCCCCTTCGTCGGAGCCGTCGTCACCGGCGCCCTCGCCGTGTTCCTCGCCCTCGTCTACAACGGGCCGTGGATCGCGCTGTGGATGCTGGTGGTCGTGCTCGGCGTGCAGCAGATCGAAGGCCACATCCTGCAGCCCATCCTCATGGGCACCGCCGTCAAGGTGCACCCGCTCGCCGTCGTGCTCGTGGTCGCCGGCGGCGCCATGATCGCCGGCATCCCGGGCGCCCTGTTCGCCGTGCCGCTGGCCGCCTTCGTCAACGTCTTCGTCCTCTACCTCTCCCGCCGCGCGTGGGAGACCGGTAGGCCACCCGAACCGGACGAACTCATCTGGAGCACTGTGCCCCGCGAACGAAGGAGAACGACGCGGTGAGTCTTCCCACACTGGCCGACTTCGAGGATGCGGCCCGCACCCTCACCGGCCTGATCACCCGCACGCCCATGGACGAGTCGCAGGTGCTCAGCGAGATCGTGGGCGCCCCGGTGATCCTCAAGATGGAGAACCTGCAGCGCACCGGCTCGTTCAAGATCCGCGGCGCGATCTACCGGCTCTCCCGCCTCACCGAGGAGGAGCGCGCCCGCGGTGTCGTCGCCGCATCCGCCGGCAACCACGCGCAGGGCGTCGCCCTCGCCGCGCAGCGCCTCGGCATCCCCGCGACGATCTTCATGCCGCTCGGCGTGCCCGTGCCGAAGCTGCTCGCCACCCGCGGCTACGGCGCCGAGGTCATCCTCGAGGGCGACACCGTCGAGACCCCGCTGCGCCTCGCGGCGGAGTTCGCCGAGCGCACCGGCGCCGTGCTCATCCACCCGTTCGACCACCGCGACGTCGTGGTGGGTCAGGGAACCCTCGGCCTCGAGATCTACGACGACCTCCCGACGGTCGAGACCGTCATCTTCAACATCGGGGGAGGCGGGCTCACCGCCGGCGCCGCCGCGGCCATCAAGGCCCGCGCCGAGGTCGACGGGCGCACCGTGCGGATCATCGGTGTGCAGGCGGCCAACTCGGCCGCGTACCCGCCCTCGCTCGCCGCGGGCGAGCCCTTGGAGGTCGCCACCACGCCCACGATCGCCGACGGCATCGCGGTCGCCCGCCCCGGCGACGTACCCTTCGAGATCATCCGTCAGCTGGTGGACGAGGTCGTCACCGTCAGCGAAGACGACATCGCCCGCGCGATCCTCATGCTGCTCGAGCGCGCGAAGCTTGTCGTGGAGCCCGCGGGCGCCGTGGGCGTTGCCGCCCTCATGACGGGCAAGATCTCGGCATCCGGTCCGACCGTCGCCGTGCTCTCGGGCGGCAACATCGACCCGCTCCTGCTGCAGCGCGTGATCTCGAACGGACTCAGCGCCGCGGGCCGCTACATGACCATGCGCATCCCGCTGCCCGATCGTCCGGGCCAGCTCGTGCAGGTGTCAGAGGTCATCGCGCGCGTCGGTGCCAACGTCACCGAGGTGCTGCACACCCGCCACGGACAGGGTCTACAGATCAGTCAGGTGATCCTGCAGGTGAGCGTCGAGACGCGGGGCGTCGAGCACCGCGCCGAAGTGATCGCAGCGCTGGAGGCTGCGGGGTTCGCGCCGGTCGTCGTCGCCGACTGACCGGCGCGTCCGCGCTCACTGACCCGTGTAGGTCTCGACCTTCACGACCTCGACCGCGATCTCGCGGCCGTTGGGCGCGGTGTACGAGGTCTTCTCGCCCTCGCGCAGGCCAAGGATGGCGGCGCCCAGCGGCGACGCCTCGCTGTAGACGTCGAGCTCGCTGCCGGCAGCGATCTCGCGGTTGCCCAGCAGGAACACCTCTTCGCCGCCGGCGACGATCGCGGTCACCACGGTGCCGGACTCGACCACACCGGTCGACTCGGGAGCCTCGCCCACCTTGGCGTTCTTCAGCATCGCCTGCAGCGTGCGGATGCGCGCCTCCTGCTTGCCCTGCTCGTCCTTCGCAGCGTGGTAGCCGCCGTTCTCCTTGAGATCGCCCTCTTCACGAGCCGCCTCGATCCGCTTCGCGATCTCCTCGCGGCCGGTCGTGGACAGGTGCTCGAGCTCGGCGACCAGCCGGTCGTAGGCGTCCTGAGTGAGGAAGCTCACCGTTGCGTCAGAAGACACGGTCTCTCCTTCGTCGTGAGTCGCGGCGCAAGGCACCGCAACTAAGCCAAGACGCCCCGGCGGTTGCCAGGGCGTCGTCGATCAGTTGCCGTTAGCCTACGGCACCCAGCATCCGTTGACCAATCCCGTGGTCGCCTCAGCGGTGATCGGAATCTGCTCGACGAAGGCCCGCGTGTGGTCGGGAGAGGGCGGGTATTCGACGACTCGCCAGCCCACGACGCCGTGCTCCTCGTCCTGCGCCTCGAGCACGCAGGCGACTGCCGTGTTGGGCGGCACGGTGACCTGGAACGAGACGCTCGTGGTGTGCTCGTCGACCAGCTGATAGCCGGTCGTGACCGCATCCACCGACGACGAGCTCGCCGAGAACGCGTACCATCCGGCGACGATCACGGCAGCGGCGATCCCGATCGATGCGAACACGGCCCAGAAACGGCCGGAACGGGCACCGCGGGTGCGGCCGTAACGCTCGTCGAGCAGCTGTTGCGTCGTCATAGACCCTCGGATCGGGAATTAGGCTTGAGTCCAGGCTAAGCGCTCGCGCGCGGAACGGAGACATCCATGCACCTGGCCGTGTGGCTCGCCGAGGTGACCCCGACCCCGACGCCGACCGATGTCGACCCGCTGCTCGTGACGCCCGGCCCCTGGGGCTTCGCGGCCATCGCGCTCGTGGGTGTCGCGGTGATCCTGCTGGTGTGGGACATGCTGCGCCGCATCCGCCGCGGGCGCTACCGTTCCGAGATCCGCGAACAGTTGGATGCGGAAGAGCTGGCCGCGAAGCAGGGCGATGCCGCCGAGCGCGACTCCGAGACCGATGACGAGGACATCGACCCGGCCCAGCGCTGACGCTCAGCCGTTGTAGGCGGGCGAGAGGCAGATGAGCAGGCACGCAGCCCAGTGGCAGAGGAACGCCAGCACGGTGCACACGTGGAAGATCTCGTGGAAGCCGAACTTCCCGGGCCACGGATTGGGGCGCTTGAGCGCGTAGACGACGGCGCCGCCGGTGTAGAGCAGCCCGCCGACGATGACGAGCACCATCATCGCGACGTTCGCGTTGAGCAGGTCGACGATGTACATGACCGCCGCCCAGCCGAGCAGGATGTACAGCGCGACGTACAGCCAGCGCGGCGCGTGGATCCAGAACACCCGGAAGAGGATGCCGAGGATCGCGCCGCCCCACACGAGGCTCAGCAGCAGCACCGACTTCTCGGGCGGAAGCGCGAGGACCGCCAGCGGGGTGTAGGTGCCGGCGATCAAGAGCAGGATGTTGGCGTGATCGATCCGCTTCAGGACGACCTTCGTGCGCGGCTTCCAGTCGAAGCGGTGATACAGCGCCGAGTTGCCGAACAGCAGCAGCGAGGTGGTCATGAACACGGCCGCCGACCACTTGGCTGCGGAGCCGTGCGCGAGCACGATGAGGACGATGCCCGCGGCGATCGCGACCGGGAAGGTGCCCGCGTGGATCCAGCCGCGCCAGGTGGGGCGGATCTCCGTGTTCGCGTCCTTCTCGGCGGCGTCGATCAGCGGCAGCGAGGGCACGTCGGGAACGCCGGAGCTCATGGGACCAAGAGTAATCGGGTGGATATGCCCGCGACCGCACGTAGCCATAGCGTTGGCTGAATGCGCGTGTCTCCTGCCGTGCTGGCGGTAGCGTAGGGGAGTGACCAGCGGTCGGGAGAGTGAGGGGCGGGGGCCCCTCTACCGTCTCTACAGCAATCGTCTGCGCCGGCAGATCCCGCCCGCATCCGTTCCCCGCCACGTCGCGATGATGATCGACGGCAACCGGCGCTGGGCGCGGCAGCTGGGCTACGACTCCGCGGCGCACGGGCACCGCGCGGGGGCTGCGAAGATGCGCGAGTTCCTCCGCTGGTGCGACGAGCTCGGGGTGAAGGTCGTCTCGCTCTACCTGCTGTCGATCGACAACCTCTCCAAGCGCGACTCGAAGGAGCTGGCCGATCTCATCGAGATCATCGCCGAGCTCGCCGACGAGCTGTCGCACGAGCGCGATTGGCGGGTGCAGCACGTGGGTCGTGCGGCCCCGCTGCCGCAGGAGCTCGCTCGCGTGCTGGCCGACGTGCAGGCACGCACGGCGGGCAACACCGGCATGCACGTCAACCTCGCCGTGGGCTACGGCGGCCGCGGGGAGATCGTGGATGCGGTGCGCAGCATCATCACGCAGTACGACCACACCGGCGGCTCGCTCGAGGAACTCGCCGAGAGCCTCACGCCCGAGCAGATCGGCGAGCACCTCTATACGGGTGGTCAGCCCGACCCCGACCTCGTCATCCGCACCTCGGGCGAACAGCGCCTCAGCGACTTCCTGCTCTGGCAGTCCGCCCACAGCGAGTTCTACTTCGTCGAGGCGCTGGGCCCCGACCTCCGCGAGGTCGACCTGCTGCGCGCCATCCGCGACTACGCGCGCCGCGACCGCCGCTTCGGCAAGTGAATGCCGCGACCTCGTTAACGAAGTCGTAACGCGACACACCCGCATCCGCTCTGGCACTCGCACCCGCCCGCGTCGTACGGTCATCACAACGGGCACGGCGCCCGTTCGGGTCGGCCCCAGGAAGCGACTCGCTACCCACCGGTCGACTCGAGAGACCCCGGGCCACGGGCCCGGAAGGGGAGTGGGTTGTGACCACACGAGCACCACACCAGCAGCAGCGGGCGACCGTCCAGCAGAGCGCAGATCAGGAAACTGACCTGCGCTCTTATGTTTTGGACACCTCGGTGCTTCTGAGCGATCCCCGAGCGTACTTCCGCTTCGCGGAGCACTCGGTCGTGATCCCCGTCGTCGTCATCACCGAACTGGAGGCCAAGAGACATGATCCGGAGCTGGGTTACTTCGCGCGCCAGGCGCTGCGGCACCTCGACGAGCTTCGCGTCGAGCACGGTCGCCTCGACTTCCCCGTCCCCGTCGGCGCCGGCGGATCGCTCCGCGTCGAACTGACCAACACCGACCCGTCGGTCCTGCCGAGCGGGATGCGGCTCGGCGACAACGACACCCGCATCCTCGCGGTCGCCATGCACCTCCAGCAGGAGGGTCACGACGTCACGGTCGTCTCCAAGGACCTCCCGATGCGCGTCAAGGCCGCCTCCCTCGGCATCCTCGCGGAGGAGTATCTCGCCGAGCAGGCGGCGGACTCGGGCTGGACCGGCATCGCCGACATCAGCGTCTCCGGCGATGAGATGAGCGACCTGTACGAGAGCGACGTCGCCTCCAGCGACGACGTGCGCGGCCTTCCCGTCAACACGGGCCTCATCGTGCACTCCGAGCGCGGTTCCGCCCTCGGAAGGGTCACCGGCGACGGCGAGTTCCGGCTCGTGCGCGGCGACCGTGACGTGTTCGGTCTGCACGGCCGCTCCGCGGAGCAGCGGATCGCGATCGACCTGCTGTCGGACCCGGATGTGGGCATCGTCTCGCTCGGCGGGCGCGCGGGCACCGGCAAGTCGGCGCTCGCTCTGTGCGCGGCGCTGGAGGCGGTGCTGGAGCGTCAGCAGCAGCGGAAGATCATCGTGTTCCGTCCGCTGTTCGCCGTCGGCGGCCAAGAGCTCGGCTACCTGCCCGGTGACGCACAGGAGAAGATGAACCCCTGGGGTCAGGCGGTGTTCGACACGCTCGGATCGGTAGTGAGCTCGAACGTGCTGGAAGAGGTCGTCGCCCGCGGCATCCTCGAGGTGCTGCCGCTGACCCACATCCGGGGTCGCTCGCTGCACGACGCGTTCGTGATCGTGGACGAGGCGCAGTCTCTCGAGCGCAACGTGCTGCTGACGGTGCTGAGCCGCATCGGTGAGAACTCCCGCGTCGTGCTCACCCACGACGTCGCCCAGCGCGACAACCTGCGGGTCGGGCGCCACGACGGCATCGCTTCGGTCATCGAGACCCTCAAGGGGCACGGACTGTTCGGGCACGTCACCCTGACGCGCTCGGAGCGCTCCGCGATCGCGGCTCTGGTGACCGACCTCCTGGAGGCCGGGGAGCTCTCATGACGCCGGATGAGAGCTTTCTCACCCGATCCTCCTTGTGCTCTCACGGCAGCCGCGGATGATGGACAACACGGATGACGCGACACTGTCATTCACCGCTGGAATGAGTTCCCCCAGACTCTGACGGCGAAGAAAAACTGGAGAAGCAATCCGTCACCGATTCCCCCCGGTGAGGTGGCGGGCATCACGGGTTCGGGTCCCGTGGTCTCTCTGTGGCCCCCGGCGTCCCCCAGCGCCGGGGGCCTTCCTCATGTCTGGGCGCGCCAGTTCACCGGCCGTCGGGCCGGTGCGGATGCGGAGCGCTCACTCCCAGCGGTAGCCGGCGCCGCGCACCGTGACGATGCGCTCGTGACCGAACTTGGCGCGCAGGTACCGTACGTACACGTCGACCACGTTGGAGCCCGGGTCGAAGTCGAGCCCCCAGACGCGGCTGAGCAGCTGCTCGCGGCTGAGCACCTGACCGGGGTGGCGCAGGAACTGCTCGGCGAGGGCGAACTCCCGCGCCGAGAGGTCGATCTCGCGGCCCTCGACGCTCGCGCGCCGCGAGAGGACGTCGAGGATGACATCGCCGTGCACGATCGCGATGCTGCCGGTCGCGACGTTCTCCCGCAGGCGCGAACGCACGCGCGCGAGCAGCTCGTCGAACTTGAACGGCTTCGGCACGTAATCGTTCGCGCCGGCGTTGAGGCCGTCGACCGTGTCGCGGGTGCTGCTGCGGGCGGTCAGCATGATGACCGGCAGGTGCGAGCCCTGCCCGCGCAGGTGCCGGAGCACCTCGAACCCGTCCATGCCCGGCAGTCCCACATCCAGGAGCAGAAGATCGATCTCGCCCGAGAGCGCACGCTCGAGAGCGTCGTCACCGTCCTCGACCACCTCGGTGGCGAATCCCGCGGACTCCAGTCCCCGCTTCACGAAAGCAGAGATGCGGGGTTCATCCTCCGCGATCAGGATCAAGGTCATGTGGTTGCCTCTCGCTGCAGAACGACGTCGCCGGCGCGCACGGGCGTCGGGACCAGAGTGGACGGATGGCCGCTGGTCGGCACGCGCACCGTGAAGGTGGCGCCGCCGCCGGGAGTGTCGGTCACGTCGACGGAGCCGCCGTGGGCCTGCGCGATCGCCTCGACGATGGCAAGCCCCAGGCCAGAGCCCTCGACGGAGCGGTTCGCGTCGACGCGTGCGAATCGTTGGAAGATCCGGCGCCTGGCCGCAGGCGGAATGCCCGCGCCGTGATCGCGCACCCACAGCCGTGCCTCGCCGTCGACGACGTCGCTGCCGACCTCGATGGGGCTGCCGGCCGGCGTGTACTTCGCGGCGTTGTCGGCGAGCTGCAACCAGGCCTGAGTCAGCCGGTCGGCGTCCGCGACCACCACACCGCGCGCGCTCCGGGCGAGCGAGAAGGGGTGGCCGGAGATGGCAGAGACGAGCTCGCCGACGCGCTCGGTCAGCGTTCCCAGGTCGACGGGGCGCATCTCGAACTGGTCGCCCTGCGCCGACGACAGCAGGTCGATGTCATCGACGAGACGCGTCATCCGGTCGAGCTCGGAGATTCCCATGTCGCGGATGCCGATGACATCCTCGCGATCGTCGACGTTCATCATCTCGAGGTGGCCGCGCACGATCGTGATCGGCGTCTTCAGCTCGTGCCGGATGTCGTCGAGCAGCTGGCGTTGGCTGCTGACGGAGGCCTCGAGGCGATCGAGCATGGAGTTCATGGTGCGCGAGAGGTCGGCGATCTCGTGATCGCCCCCCTCGGGAACGCGCGTGCCCAGATCGTCGAGCGTCACCGCATCCGCCGCTTCGCGCAGCTGCCGGAGCGGGGAGAGAAGTCGGCCGGTGAAGAACCAGCTCGCGAAGCCGAGCGCGGCCATGACGACCACCGCGGCGATCACGTACGTCATGATCGACGCCTGGAACGGTGCCATCTCGGCTTCCATGTCGACGCCGCGCAGGTAGATGCCCGACTCGCCGCCGATCTGCACCGGCAACGCCACATAGCGCACCTCGCCCTGGTCGGTCGATACCGTGCCCAGCACGATGTCGCTGCCCGAGACCGCCTTCGTCGCCGCCGCGACGACGGCGGGGTCCTCGATCGCGCGGAAGAGGTTGCCCGCCGAGGGGGACACGACGATCTCACCGTTGACGACGCCGACGACGCCCTCGGTCTGCGAGGGCAAAAAGCCGGTCACGGTGCGCGTGAGGTAGATGCCGGGGGACGGGGCATCGCCCACGGGTCGCAGGGCCTGCACCTTCTCGATCAGACGGTCGTCCACGTCGTCGACGAGACGCGCCCGCTGGATCCAGAAGGAGACCCCGCCCGCGACGATCAGCCCGACGCACGCCACAAGGAGGATCGCCCCCAGAGTCTTCACGCGCGCCGAGAGCATTCTCGGCGTCTGCTTCACCTTCCGATTATGTCCCGTCGGGCGGTTTCGCGTGTAGCTCAGCCCGGGTGGGTCATCGAGAGCAGGTCGAGCTTCTCGTCGAGCTGCGCCTCGGTGAGTTCGCCCCGCTCGACGTAGCCGAGAGCGATGACGGCCTCGCGGACCGTGATGCCTTCGGCGACCGCGTGCTTGGCGATCTTGGCGGCGGCCTCGTAGCCGATCAGCTTGTTCAGCGGGGTGACGATCGAGGGCGACATACCGGCGTAGGCCGCCGCGCGCTCGCGGTTGACTTCGAGGCCGCGGATCGTCTTGTCGGCCAGCACGCGCACCGAGTTGGCGAGCAGGCGGATCGACTCCAGCAGCGCCGTGCCCATCACCGGGATGGCGACGTTCAGCTCGAACGAGCCGGATGCGCCCGCCCACGCGATCGTGGCGTCGTTGCCGATGACCCGCGCGCACACCATGAGCGTGGCCTCGGGGACGACCGGGTTGACCTTGCCCGGCATGATCGAGGAGCCGGGCTGCAGGTCGGGGATGTGCAGCTCGCCGAGACCCGTGTTGGGACCCGAGCCCATCCAGCGCAGGTCGTTGTTGATCTTGGTGAGCGAGACCGCGATGGTGCGGAGGGCTCCGGATGCCTCGACGAGTCCGTCGCGGTTCGCCTGCGCCTCGAAGTGGTCCTTGGCCTCGGTGATCGGCAGCTCGGTCTCGGCGACGATCAGCTCGATGACCTTCTGCGGGAAGCCGAGGGGGGTGTTGATGCCGGTGCCGACCGCGGTGCCGCCCAGCGGAACCTCGGCGACGCGGGGGATCGTCGCCTGCACGCGCTCGATGCCGAGGCGGATCTGGCGCGCGTACCCGCCGAACTCCTGGCCGAGGGTGACGGGCGTCGCATCCATGAGGTGCGTGCGCCCCGACTTGACGACATCGCTCCAGGCTTCCGCCTTCTCCTCCAGCGCCACGGCGAGGTGGTCGAGAGCGGGGATCAGGGCGTCGATGATCTCCTGCGTCACCGCGATGTGCACCGAGGTCGGGAACACGTCGTTCGAGGACTGCGAGGCGTTGACATGGTCGTTCGGGTGAACCGTCGAGCCCAGGTGGCGCGTCGCCAGGGTCGCGAGCACCTCGTTCATGTTCATGTTCGACGAGGTGCCGCTGCCGGTCTGGTAGACGTCGATCGGGAACTGGTCGGCGTGCTGGCCGGCGATGATCTGGTCGGCGGCGCGGGCGATCGCGTCGGCGATCTGCGCGTCGAGGGTGCCGAGCTGCTTGTTCGCGAGAGCGGCGGCCTTCTTGATCCGCGCGAGCGCCACGATCTGAGCAGGCGCCAGGGCGTCGCCCGAGATCGGGAAGTTCTCGACGGCGCGCTGGGTCTGCGCGCTGTAGAGAGCGGATGCGGGAACGCGGACCTCGCCCATCGTGTCGTGTTCGATGCGGTATTCGGTCTCAGCCACGGGTGTCTCCTCTGACGGTGTGCGGACGGTAGGTGATCAGGCGGCGGATTCGGTCGCCGCCCCGACGATGAAGTCGGGCTCGGCGACGCCTTTCGCGAGACGGTAGTTGACGCCGACGATCGCGAGGGAGCCGTCGGCCACGGCGGCGCTGATGAGCTCCGAAGAGTGCAGCAGCTCGGTCACGGTGTCGCGCAGGTGCTCGCGGCCCACGTGCTCGGCATCGACGGTGGCGGCGTTCGTGCCCTCGGCGACCTGCACGCGGCGCACGGCCGGCACGATGGGCGCGACCTGACGCCAGATGCGCGGCGGCAGTGCGGGCGAGTCGGGCGAGGTGCTGTCGATGGCAGCGCGGACGGCGCCGCACTCGTCATGGCCGAGCACCACGATGAGCGGCGTGCCGAGCACCTCGACCGCGTACTCGAGGCTGCCGACGACGGAGTCGGAGATGACCTGACCGGCGTTGCGCACCACGAACAGGTCGCCCAGGCCCTCGTCGAAGATGATCTCGGCGGCCAGACGCGAGTCGGAGCAGCCGAACAGGGCGGCGCGCGGGCGCTGGCCGGTTGCCAGCTCGTGGCGGCGCTCCACATCCTGCCGGGGGTGGCGCGGCGTGCCGGAGACGAAGCGCGCGTTACCCTCGAGCATCTCGGCCCAGACCTGGGCGGGGGTGGGGTGGGTCTCGGTCACGGTGTCTCCTCACGCAGCTGAAGGATGGTGTCGGTGACGGTCGTGGCCAGCTGTGCCGCGGTGTCGGGTGTGGCCGTGCCGTACACGAGGATCTGGTCGGGCCCCGCGGGGGTCGCCAGTGCATAGGAGACGCCGCCGGCGGAGCGTGCGTCGGAGATCTCGTAGCGCTGCCATTCGATGCCGTCGATCGTCTCGGTGCCGGTCGGCGCGGCGCTGTTCAGCGTGCGGGCGACCCACCCCGCATCCGCGTCGAAGGCCTGCGCGATGTTGATGTAGCTCTCGGCGTCGGGCACGTACACGATGGTGAAAGCCGGGACGCTGTTGCCCTCGAGCTGCGCCTGGTTCACGCGCCAGTTCTCGGGCACGTCGGGGGAGATGACGGGGCGCCCGTAGGCGTCCGCGAAACCGTCGGCGATCTCGGCGACGTTCACGGCGGGGGCGGGCGCCGGGTTGCCGCGCGGCACCGCGAAGATGATCACGATCACGACGCCGAGGGTCGCGAGCAGCGCCGCGATGAGGTTGCGGAACGTCTGGCTCGAGCGGTAGATGCGCGAGGACTCCGCCTTGCGGGCGGCGGTCTCGTCGGGAGTCTCTGGCCGGCCGAGCTCGGCGACGACGCGGGGACCTCGCGCCATCAGAGTTCGCCCTCGGCGCCGGAGCGCGCCGCATCCAGCCGGCGCTTGGCGCCCAGCAGCCACTCCTCGCAGCGCGCGGCGAGTGCCTCGCCGCGCTCCCACAGCGAGAGCGACTGTTCGAGAGTGGGGGAGCCCTGCTCGAGTTCGGCGACGACACGAACGAGCTCGTCGCGCGCCTGTTCGAACGACAACGACGCGATCTCGGGAGTGGTCTCCTCGGGCGCGGACATGGCTTCCATCCTAGGCGTCCGTCGCCGTCGCAGACGTCTCGGGCACCTCGCCGGCGGAGGTGGCGGCGAACGAGCCGCGGGCGACCGTGACGGTCAGCTCTGTGCCCTCGGGTGCCTGCGCCGCATCCCGCACGATCACGCCGCCGGCGACGTGGGCGATCGCGTAGCCGCGCGCGAGCGTGGCGCCGGGCGAGAGGGCGCGCAGCGACGCGCGCAGCTCGGCCGTCTGGCGCGCGGCATGGCTGTGTGCGCGGTCGATCGTGTCGCGTCCGCGGGCCGCGAGCAGCTCGATCTCGTGCGCGCGCCGCTCGAGAAGCGCATCGGGTTCTCTGAGCACCGGGCGCGAGCGCAACTGCTCGAGCTGCGCGATGTCGTGCGAGACGCGCATGCTGAGGCGCGAGCCCAGGCGCGCTCGCAGCTGCCGCACGAGCGTGCGCTGCTCGCCCACATCCGGCACGACGCGCTTGGCGGCGTCCGTCGGCGTCGAGGCGCGGAGGTCTGCGACGTCGTCGAGCAGAGGGTGGTCGTTCTCGTGCCCGATCGCCGAGACGACCGGCGTCGTGGCCGCGGCGACCGCGCGCAGCAGTCGCTCGTCGTTGAAGCCCAGCAGGTGCTGCGGGTCGCCGCCGCCGCGGGCGATGATGATCACGTCGACGTTTGGGTCGGCATCCAGCTTCTGCAGCGCGGCGATCGTCTCGGGCACGCACCGGTCGCCCTGCACCGCGGCGTACTCGGTGCGGAAGCTCACCTGCGGCCAGCGCAGCTCGGCGTTGCGGTGCACGTCCTTCTCCGCATCCGATCGCTCACCCGTGACGAGTCCGACCAGGTGCGGCAGGAACGGGAGAGGCCGCTTGCGCTCGGCCGAGAAGAGTCCCTCGGCGCGCAGCTTCGCGCGCAGCTGCTCGATCGCGGCGAGCTGGTCGCCGATGCCGGTGTGCCGCATCGCGGAGACCAGCACGCTGAAATCGCCCGTGCGCACGAAGTAGTCGGACTTGACGCTCGCGACGACGCGATCGCCGACCTTCAGGTCGTCGGGCAGGCGCTGCAGCGTCGACGACCAGATACGGAACGACACGCTCGCGTCGCCGACGAGGTCTTTCAACCGGCCGTACACATTGCCGCCGCGCACGTTCCACGACGTGATCTCGCCCTCGACCCACACCGAGCCCCAGGAGGAGATGAACGCCCGGATCGTCTCGTTGAACCGGGCGACGGATGTGGGTGCCTCGCGGGTGGCGTCGCGGGGATGGACGTCATCACCGTGCGGGGCCTGTGCCGCCGCATCCGGTGCGAACCTCGTCATGCATCCTCCGTCGCTCGGCCTCTGCCCAGCACGCGCCCGTAGAATCACGGGCGTGAGCTCACCCGCCGTGCACCTTCCCACCCCCCGGATGCCGGCGCGCAGCGGCCGGCTTCAGGATATCCCGGTCGTCGGACGCAAGAGAGTGCTGTTGGCAGCCCCCCGCGGGTACTGCGCCGGCGTCGACCGCGCGGTCATCGCCGTCGAGAAGGCGCTCGAGCGCTACGGCGCACCCGTCTATGTGCGTAAGCAGATCGTGCACAACGTGCACGTCGTGACCGAGCTCGAGGCCAAGGGCGCGATCTTCGTCGAGGAGGTCGACGAGGTGCCCGCCGGCGCCCACGTCGTCTTCAGTGCGCACGGCGTCTCGCCCGCCGTCGTCTCAGCCGCCGCCGACCGCGGGCTGCAGGCGATCGATGCGACCTGCCCCCTCGTGACCAAGGTGCACCGCGAGGCCGTGCGCTTCGCCCGCGACGACTTCGAGATCCTGCTCATCGGCCACCTCGGACACGAGGAGGTCGAGGGCACCGCCGGAGAAGCGCCCGAGCACGTGACGATCGTGAACTCGCCCGCCGACGCCGACACCGTGGAGGTGCGCGACCCCGACAAGGTCGTGTGGCTCTCGCAGACCACGCTCTCGGTCGACGAGACGATGGAGACCGTGCGGCGCCTGCGCGAGCGGTTCCCGAACCTGCAGGATCCGCCGTCCGACGACATCTGCTACGCCACGCAGAACCGCCAGGTCGCGATCAAGAAGGTCGCGCGCGACGCGGATCTGGTGATCGTGGTCGGCTCCGCGAACTCGTCCAACAGCGTGCGCCTCGTCGAAGTCGCCCTGGAGCACGGCGCCAAGGCCGCCTACCGGGTCGACTACGCCGAGGAGGTGCGCCAGGAGTGGCTCGACGGCGTCGCCACGGTGGGTGTGACCAGCGGAGCCTCGGTGCCCGAGGTGCTCGTGCAGGAGGTGCTCGACGTGCTCGCCGGTGCCGGTTACGCCGATGTCGCCGAAGTGCGCACCGCCGAGGAGGACCTCATCTTCTCGCTTCCCAAGGAGCTGCGTCGCGACGCATCCGGCGCCACCGACGCCCGCGCCCGCGGTGGACGGGCAAGCGCATGAGCGACGAACGCCCCCGCCCCCAGTACGGCGAGTACGCGACGCCCGAAGAACAGCGCGCTCGCATCCGTCAGCCCGACGCGACCTTCGACCTCGACGCGGGCAAGGCTCCGGATGCGGCGCCGCCCGCGCCCGCCCCGACTCCTGCCGCGGGGCCGGTGGCGCGAAACCCCCGGGCCATGGACCGCGTCGCCACGATCGCGCTGCTGGCGCTCGGGCTGTTCGAGGTGCTGCGCTCGATCCCCGGCTTCGTCGATCCCAACGAGCTGCTCACACAGCTGCTGACCCAGTTCGGCGTCGAGGGTGGACTGACGGATGCGGCGGGCGCCCGGGCCTGGGGAGCGGCCGCCGCCATCCTGCTCGCCGTCGGATGGTTCGCGACCGCCGCCGTCTCGGTGTGGAATCTGCGCGCCGGACGCCTGAGCTTCTGGATCCCGCTCGTGGGCGGCGTGGTCTTCACACTCCTCGCGAGCGTGCTCCTGGTCGTGCCGCTGATGTCGGACCCGGGCCTCATGCAGCAGCTCGGGAGCATCACGCCCCTGCCGACCCCGAGCGCAACGTGACCGCGCGCGTCGTCGCCGTCTGCGCCGTGCACGCACTGATCCCGGATGCGGGCACGATCGGCGTCACCGCGATCGACAAGCGTCCGCTCGATCGCCCCGTGCGCGTCGGTCCCTACGGGGTGCGCGGCGACGTGCAGGCCAACCGCAAGCACCACGGCGGGCTCGAGCAGGCCGTCTACGCGTACGCGCAGGAGGACGCGGCGTTCTGGGAGAGTGAGCTGGGACGCGAGTTGGCGCCCGGATGGTTCGGCGAGAACCTGCGCACCGAGGGCATCGACGTCAACGCGGTCGTCATCGGGGAGCGGTGGCGCATCGGCGACACGCTCGTGCTCGAGGTGACCCGGCACCGCAACCCCTGCCAGACCTTCGCCCGTCGCCTCGGCGGCCCGGAAGCTCGCGGCTGGGTCAAGCGGTTCGCCGACGAGCGGCGGCTCGGACCCTACTTCCGCGTGGTGAAGTCGGGTGAGATCTCCGCGGGCGACGAGATCGTCGTGCTCTCGCGCCCCGAGGGAGCTCCAGGACTGCTCGACGGCGTCTGAGCGCGCCGCGCCGACCGCGCCATGGCGACCCGCCCGTGGGTGCGCAGCAGCACGGGCATGACGAGGTAGCTGGCGAGCGGCACGACGATGAGCGTCAGTACCAGCGAACGCAGTACGGGGTGCCAGCTCTCCGTGAACGGCGAGAGCGCCAGCATCCCGATCGTCACGAGCGGGAAGATCGCGATCCACGTCAGCGCGGCTCGGACGTGGGCGTTGGGCATCGGGGGACGAGGCGTGGCGCTCGGTTCGGTCATGTCATCTCCAACTGTTCGTTTGGAGATGAATCTAGACGCGTTCGCGCACTTTTGCAACTGAACGGTTGGAGTCGCGGACTAAGCTCGAGGTATGGCTTGGGACACCGAACGCACACGGCGTCAACTGCTGACCGCGGCAACAGCGGAGTTCGCGGCGCACGGGCCCGCCGGGGCGCGGATCGACCGCATCGCCGAGGCGGCCGAGGTCAACAAGGAGCGGATCTACTCGTACTTCGGAAGCAAGGACGCGCTCTTCGAGGCGGTGATCGTGCACGAGCTGTCCGAGGTGTTCGAGGACGTTCCGCTCGAGGGGGAGGGCCCGCGAGCCATCGGCGACTATGCCGCCGGTCTCTTCGAGCGCATCGTGAGAAAGCCTGAGCTCGGTCGGTTGATGGCCTGGGAAGGCCTTGTGCGCGGGGGAGACGTGCCGGATCGTGCCGTGCGCGAGGAACACTGCAGGTCCAAGGTGGCAGCGGTCCAGCGGGCCCTTCCCGGCGTCTCGAAGGCGGATGCGGGGCAGTTGCTGTTGACCGTGGTCACGCTCACCGATGGGTGGGCGGTCTTTCCGCAGCTCGCCGAGATGTTCACCGCGGACCGTTTCGGGGACCGGCGCGACGCGGTGCGCCGGCTCGCCGAGCGTGAGGCGGCTGCCGCGATGGAGCGCGTCGCATCCTGAAATGCGGAATGCCCCGGCCGGAGCCGGGGCATTCGCGAGAGGGACGTCGGTCAGGCGCCGAGCGACTTGCCGGCGGAGCCGAGCTGCTGCGTCGCCTCGACGACGCGGGCGGCCATGGCGGACTCTGCGACCTTGCCCCAGGCGCGCGGGTCGTAGGCCTTCTTGTTGCCCACCTCGCCGTCGACCTTCAGGACGCCGTCGTAGTTCGAGAACATGAAGCCGGCGACCGAACGGGTGAACGCGTACTGGGTGTCGGTGTCGATGTTCATCTTCACGACGCCGTTCGCGACCGCGAGGGCGATCTCTTCGGGGGTCGAGCCGCTGCCGCCGTGGAACACGAGGTCGAGGGGCTTCGGGCCGGTGCCGAACTGCGCGGCGATGCCCTCCTGGATCTCGCCGAGGAGCTCCGGGCGCAGCTTCACGTTGCCGGGCTTGTAGACGCCGTGCACGTTGCCGAAGGTGAGGGCAGCGATCCAGCGGCCCGCGTCGCCGAGACCGAGGGCCTCGACGGCCTTGGCCACATCCGCGGTGGTCGTGTAGAGCGCCTCGTTCGAGCCCTCGTGCTTCACGCCGTCCTCTTCGCCGCCCACGACGCCGATCTCGACCTCGAGGATCGCGTTGATCGCCTTGATGCGGGGCAGGAGCTCCTTGGCGATCGCGATGTTCTCGTCGAGGGGAACCGCCGAGCCGTCCCACATGTGCGACTGGAAGAGCGGGTTGCGACCGGCCTTGACCTCTTCTTCGGATGCGGCGATCAGCGGCAGCACGAAGTCCTCGAGGGCGGGCTTGGGGCAGTGGTCGGTGTGGAGGGCGACCGTGATCGGGTAGTTCTTGGCGACCTCGGTGGCGAACTTCGCGAAGGCGATCGCGCCGGTGGCGCGGCCCTTGACGGTGTGGCCGGCGAAGTAGTCGGCGCCGCCGGTGGTGACCTGGATGATGCCGTCGGAACCGGCTTCCGTGAGGCCCTGCAGGATCGCGTTGATCGACTGCGAGCTCGCCGCGTTGATGGCCGGGTACGCGAAGCCGCCCGCCTTCGCGCGGTCGAGCATCTCGGCATACTGATCGGGTGTTGCGACGGGCATGTCCGCTCCTTGCTGTGTGCAGTGGTTACCCGTCACTCTATCGAAGGGGATGCGGGCGACCGGGTGCTCCGGGCGCCAGGAATATCGCCGCGGGGGCGGCGGATTTCCTCCTGCTGAAAGAACGTCGAATTCTTCGCGTCTTCAGGGGTGAAACTCGCGTCCGCTCTGCGGGATCCTGCTTAGGCTGAGCCGCATGGTGAGCCTTACTGCCGACATGAGTCCGCTGCACCCCGACCGGAACCTCGCGCTCGAGCTCGTGCGCGCGACAGAGGCGGCGGCGATCCGCTCCGTTCCTTTCATCGGTCGCGGTCAGAAAGAGGTGGCCGACGGTGCGGCGGTCGACGCGATGCGCGCGTTCCTCACCACCGTGAACTTCGACGGCGTGATCGTCATCGGCGAGGGCGAGAAGGACAACGCGCCCATGCTCTTCAACGGTGAGCACGTCGGCACCGGCCGCGGCCCGAAGTGCGACATCGCTGTCGATCCGATCGACGGCACCTCGCTGACCGCCGCCGGGCGCAACAACGCCCTGTCTGTCATCGCGGTCGCCGACCACGGCGCCATGCTCGACGCGTCCAGCGTCTTCTACATGGACAAGCTCGTCACCGGTCCCGCAGGCGTCGGCGTCGTCGACATCCGTCTTCCGATCGGTGAGAACATCCGTCTGCTCGCGAAGGCGCTCGGCAAGCCTGTCGACGAGATCGTCGTGTCGGTGCTGCACCGCCCCCGCCACGACCAGCTCATCGAGGAGATCCGCGAGGCCGGCGCCGGCACCCGCCTCATGAGCGACGGCGACGTCGCGGGTGGCATCAACGCCGCCCGCCACAACGCCCGCACCGACATGTGCGTCGGGATCGGCGGGAGCCCCGAAGGCATCGTCACCGCCTGCGCGATCAAGGCGCTCGGTGGCCACATCCAGGGCCGTCTCGCGCCGCGCAACGACGACGAGAAGCAGCGCGGCATCGACGCGGGCCTCAAGGTCGACGGCACCGTGTACGAGGCTGAGGATCTCGTCAAGGGCAAGAACACGATCTTCGTCGCCACGGGCGTGACCGACGGTCAGCTGGTCGCCGGCGTGCGCCGCGAGGGCGAGCACATCTACACCGAGAGCGTCGTGCTGCGCGGCGCCTCCGGCACCCTTCGCCGCATCTCGAGCGAGCACCTGACCTCGAAGTGGCTGTGACGCTCGAGCTCTGAGCCTCGGGGGCTGAGCCTCTGGGGTTGAGCCTCGGGGGCCGAGTCTCTGGGGCCGAGTCTCTGGGGCCGAGCCTCGGGGGCTGAGTCTCTGGGGTTGGGTCTCCGGTTGAGTCTCTCGGCTGGTGAGTCCGGTTGGCATGTCCCACTTTCCGCAGTGCATGTCCCACTTGCTGGAGGTTTCTTGCCCGAATCCTCCAGCAAGTGGGACATACTTGCGGCCGACGGGATGATGGGGCGATGACTGTTCGGCGGATGACCCCTACGCTCCCGCTCCTCGACGGCCGGGAGGTGCCCGTGTTTCCGCGTGGGCGTAACCCGCGTCCGCTCGCGTGGGGTGTGGTGGCGACCTCCGTCGTCGTCGGCCTCATCGCCGCGGTGAGCGACGAGCTGAGCCGGCGCATCGTCTTCGGTGCCTTGGCGGTGACGCTGATGGTGATCGGCATCGCGCTGCTCGTCACGTTCCGGGGCGTCGTGTCGCGTGCGCTGACGATCGACGATCGACCGGGTTCCCTGCGCTTCGTCCCGCTGCGGGTCGGATCTGTCCCGACACTCTTCATCGCCGTGTCGCTGCTGCTTCCGGCCGGCGCGCAGCTCTTCATCGACCTGAACGGACTGCCGGTGCCGTGGGGGCCGCGCCTGACACGCAGCGGGCCCTACATCCTCGGCGTGATCGGGATCGCGATGCTGGTGATGCGGATCGTGCGACGGCGCGTCCCCGCGGGGCTGACGCTCACGTCGCGCGGCGTGACGGGCATCCGCGGATGCGGCGCGCTGGACTGGTCGTGGGAAGAGCTGGCGCAGGTGGCGGTCGTTGCAGCGCCCGCAGCCAAGCTCTCGCTGCTGCGCGCGGGCGGCGCTCCGCTGATCACGGCACCTTCGCTCAGCCTCGGTTCCGACCCGAATCTCGTGGCTGTGCTCGTGAAGTTCTACCGGCAGCATCCGGAACACCGCGACGTTCTCGATGTCGGAGGCGTCGAGGCGGTGCATCGCGCGGAGCAGGCACTGCGGCCCGACTGATCTCCGCGGCGGTGCGGCAGTGGGCCGATAACTGCAACAAGTGGGACCTGCCCGGCGCAGGGGTGCGCAGTACCCCCTTTGGTTCGATTGTTCCGGGTTCGTGTCTCAGTTGTGCACGGTTTGGGGGCGTGCGGCGTGCACGAGTGAGACACGGATGCGTTGGGGGGCCGGGGTGGGGTTCGTGTCTCAGTTGTGCACGGTTTGGGGGCGTGCGGCGTGCACAAGTGAGACGCGGATGCGAGGGCGGCCGGGGTGGGGTTCGTGTCTCAGTTGTTCACGGTTTCGAGGCGTGTGGCGTGCACAAGTGAGACGCCGATGCGGGGGAGGAGCGCAAGCCTCCGGGGCGGCTACATCGGCAGGTGGCAGAATGAACGTCGTCGTATCACCGTCGATGTCGATCTCTGCACCGAGACGAAGGGACGAACGATGTCCGCAACCCAGGAGAACGCGCATCCGCACACCGGAGCGCTCGCCGTCGTCGCCGACGCCGTGGCTGTCAACAACCCCGACCCCGCGCGCCGCCCCGACGTCCTCTTCCGCGTCCGCCGCGAGGAGGGCCACCAGCCGAGCCCGTGGTGGGCGATCGGCGCGTTCGTCGGCGTCTCCGCCGTGGTGCTCCTGCTCCTGAGCTTCGTGCCCGGCGGAGCCTGAGCTACACCGCCAGCTGCGCGAGCAGCTCGCGTTCCTCTCCGTCGGTGAGCCCCGCTCCCGACACCACCGGCCCGCCGAGCACATCGGCGAGGGTCGATTCCAGCGGACGTCGCTCGAGACCGGCAGCCACTGCACGCTCCGTTGACCGCGCGTTCATCCCGTACCAGTCAGGGTCGCGCAGCCAGAGCGGCAGCGACCGCGGCCCCACCCATTCGTGGACGTCGCGTTCGGCCAGCCAGTCTTCTGCGGCGACGGTCACCCTGCCACGATGTCCCGCGGCGGCTCGCGCCGCCTCCAGGTGCGCGGGGATCGGATGCGGCACGCCCTGCGCATCGAACACGCCCGAGCCCGCTCCGTCGGCGAGTCGCACGAGCCACCCGGCGAGGTCGCGCACGTCGATCAGCGAGGTCGGCAGACGGGGAGCATCCGGTGCCAGCACGGCGCCGTCGGGGTTCGACGGCGCGGCGAAGCGGCGCGGCCAGTACGTACTGCGTCCTGTCGGGTCGCCCGGACCGCCGATGAGGCCGGAGCGGACGATGGCTGAGCGGTCGATGTCGAACACCTCGCGCACCGCGTCCTCACAGGCGACCTTGGCGCGCCCGTAATCCTCGGGGTCGGTCATGACGTCGGTGTCCAGAGGGTCGAGCAGTGGCGCCGACTCGTCCGCGCCGATCTCCGCCTGGCTCGCGTAGACGTTGCAGGTCGAGACGAAGACGTACCGGTCGGTGCGCAGCTGACGCGCCGCGCGGCGCACTTGTCCCGGCTGACGGGAGACGTCGATCACCGCATCCCACCGCGCGTCGATAAGAGGCGCGAGTCCGTCGGGAGCGTCGCGGTCGACGTGGACCTGTCTCACCCCGTGCGGAACATCCGTGCCGCGGGCGGCGCAGGTGACGTCATGGCCGGCGGCGATCGCGGAGGCGGCCGTCGTGCGCCCGAGCCATGCGGTGCCGCCGAGAACGAGGAGCTTCATGAGCCCATCGTCGTCGGGAACACGCCGGCCCGCAGGCGTATCCGCGACGGGCGAACACGCGCGTCAGGCGGGGGAGGTCGGCAGCTGTGTCTCGTCGGCGGACGCCGCAGGTTCATCCGCGTCGTCGGATGCGGCCCGCCGCACCTCGTCGAGGGCAGCGGTGAACTCCGGGGCGCTCAGCCGGCGCGGCGTGGACTCGAGCGCGGCGGGCGCGGCGACCGCATCCAACTTCGTCTCATCGATGCCGGGGAAGCGTCGCGCGGTCACCAGGACGCGGCTCTCAAGCGACCCGACGAACCGGTTGTAGCCGTCGACCGTGCGCTCGATGCCGCGACGCAGGTCGTCGATGTGCTTGGTGAGTCCGCCGAGGCGCTCGTAGAGCTGCGTGCCCAACGTGAAGAGCTCGCGGGCGTCGTCGGAGACGGCCTCCTGCGTCCACGTGTAGGCGACCGTGCGAAGCACCGCCCAAAGGTTCACGGGGGAGGCGAGGGCCACACGCTGCCGGAACGCGTAGTCGAGCAGAGAGGGGTCCTCGTCGAGTGCCGTCGCCAGAAGTGCCTCGTTCGGCACGAAGCAGATCACGAACTCGGGGCTGGATTCGATCCCAGCCCAGTACTGCTTCTTCGCGAGCGCGTCGATGTGGGCGCGTAGGGCCTTCACGTGCTTGTCGCGGAGCGCACGGCGGCGCACCGCATCCTCGCCCTGCGCGGTGTCGGCGATCGCCTGCGCCTCGATGAACGCGTCGAGCGGCACCTTGGCATCGACGGCGATGGCCTTGCCCCCCGGGAGCCGCACGATCATGTCGGGGCGGCCGGAACCCGCATCCGAGCTGATCGACGATTGCACGTCGAAGTCGACATGGCGGGTGAGTCCTGCCGCCTCGACGACGCGCCTCAGCTGCACTTCTCCCCACACACCGCGGGTGCTCGTCGAGCGCAGAGCGGAGGAGAGCGACGCGGTCGTGTCGCGCAGCAGATCGTCGGTCTCCTGCGCGCGGCGCAGCTGCTCGGCCAGGGCCCCGTACTGGGCGTGGCGCTCCCGCTCGAGGTCGTCGACCTTGACCCGCACCTGCGCGAGCGTGTCGCGGACCGGCGCGAGGGCGGCCACGACGGCGTTGTCGCGCCGATCGCGGTCGTCGCGTTCGCGCTGTTCGGCGCGCTGGCGCTCCACGAACTCGCGGTACAGCCCGCCCTGCCGCTCGAGCTCGGCACGCGCGGCCGCGGCGGCGGACTCTGCGGCGGCGGCCCGGGCCGAGAGCGCACCCTGCTGCCCGGAGGCGCGAGAGTTCGCGGCGAACCAGCCGAGGGCGATGCCGGCGGCGAGGCACAGCGCGGCGACGAGGAGGATCACGGGGTCCATGAGCACAGCATGCCCCCGACTCCGGACATCGCCGGGTCAGGCCGCGGCGGCGACCGCCGTGTCGATCTCGCAGATGCGGATGCGGGATGCCGCGGCGAGGGCGTCGATGTCGGGCGCGTTCCAGCGGCGCGCGGCATCGATCATGATGGCGGCGGAGGCGGCCGCATCCGCTGTCGCGTCGTGGTGGCGGAACTCCGCGAAGCCCGCTTCGGCCGCGACGATCGGCAGCCGGTAGCTCGGGAGGTCGTAAGTGCGGCGCGCGAGCTGGAGGCTGCAGGCGTAGCGGTACGGCGGGCAGATGTCGCCGGTCGCGGCGCACGCGCGCCGCAGCACGGCCATGTCGAACCCGGCGTTGTGCGCGACGAGCACGTCCGCGCCGGCGAAGGCGGCGATGTCGTCGAGCTGCTCGCTCCAGCCCTTCGCGCCGGCGACGTGCTCCGGACGGATGCCGTGGATGCCGATGTTCAGCTCGAAGAAGCGGTCGTGCCCCTCGGGCGGGCGGATCAGCCAACCCGCGGTCGCGACGATGCGCCCGCCGCGGACGCGGGCAAGACCCACCGCGCACGCTGAAGCGCTGGAGGAGTTCGCCGTCTCGAAGTCGATCGCGGTGAAATCCAGTGACACGCCCTCACCCTCGCCCGGATGCGTGCGGTGCACGATGAGGCGCGCCGAGGTGGCCGCATCCGAGGCGTCGCCGGGTGCGGTGTGCGGGCGTCTCCGTGGCGCGCGTCGCGTCGGAGATTCGGCGTCCCGTCGGAGGTTTCGCGCCGCATCCTCCGACATTCGTGCGATTCTCCGACCGGCGGATGCGGCAAGGCGCCCGCCCCAGCACACAGGCCCCGGCGGGGGTCGAGCCGTGGGGCGCCTAGACTTGATGCCCGTGGCTCTTACCATCGGAATCGTCGGGCTGCCGAATGTCGGCAAGTCCACCCTGTTCAACGCCCTGACCAAGAATCAGGTGCTCGCGGCGAACTACCCGTTCGCGACGATCGAGCCGAACGTGGGTGTCGTCAACCTGCCCGATGCGCGCCTCGACAAGCTTGCCGAGATCTTCGGCAGCGAGCGCATCCTGCCGGCCGCCGTGTCGTTCGTCGACATCGCCGGCATCGTGCGCGGTGCGAGCGAGGGGGAGGGGCTCGGCAACAAGTTCCTCGCGAACATCCGCGAGGCCGACGCGATCGCGCAGGTCGTGCGCGGATTCGCCGACTCCGACGTCGTGCACGTCGATGGCAACGTCGACCCGAAGAACGACATGGAGACCATCAACGCCGAGCTGCAGCTCGCCGACCTCGACACCCTCGAGCGCGCGATCACGCGCTACGAGAAGGAAGTGCGCGGCAAGAAGCTCGAGCCGATCGTTCTCGAGACGGCGCAGGCCGCCAAGGACGCGCTCGAGCGCGGACAGCTACTGTCGGCATCCGGCATCGACCTGGCTCCCATCAAGGAGCTCGGCCTGCTGACCGCGAAGCCGTTCATCTTCGTCTTCAACGTGGACGAGGACGTGCTCACGGATGCGGATCGCAAGGCCGAGCTCGCGGCTCTGGTCGCGCCCGCGCAGGCGGTGTTCCTCGACGCGAAGATCGAGTCCGAGCTGATCGATCTCGACCCGGAGGAAGCCGCTGAGCTGCTCGCCTCGACGGGGCAGGACGAGTCGGGCCTCGACCAGCTCGCACGTATCGGGTTCGACACGCTGGGCCTGCAGACCTACCTCACCGCGGGTCCGAAGGAAGCACGCGCCTGGACGATCGGCAAGGGCTGGAAGGCGCCGCAGGCCGCCGGTGTCATCCACACCGACTTCGAGAAGGGCTTCATCAAGGCCGAGGTCATCTCGTTCGACGACCTCGTCGCGACGGGTTCGGTCGTCGAGGCCCGTGCGAAGGGCAAGGCCCGCCTCGAAGGCAAGGACTACGTCATGCAGGACGGCGACGTTGTGGAGTTCCGCTTCAACAACTGAGCATCGGCGCATTCGTGGTGGAGGAGTTCCACTCCCGAACAGCGTCTGGACAGAACTAGCCTTGCTGCATGATTCGGAGCAGTCGCGCGACCTTGAGCATCTACTCCGACGTTCTTTCCGTCGCCGATGTCACAGCCATGCTCGGAATCGAGCCTGACAACTCAGGTGACATGGGGACTCTGACTCGTGCAGGGCGCGCTGGTCGAGACGCTGCGCCGGAGCGGTTGCGCCATCAGCGCACCTTCTGGTCAGTCACCGAGAAAGACGACGGCGACTCGGATGACGCAACCGGCTTCGCCGCGTTGCGCAGGTTGGTACAGCGGGTGGGTCCAATCCACCGCGCGCTCGCCACCATTCGCGAGAGCGGGGAAACCGTCCTGTGGTGGTCGGGAGATTCCGACAGCTCTCAGGGTGGTTTCGTGTTGGAGGCCGACCTCATCAGCGACGTGAGTAGACTCGGGTGCGACATCTACGGTACTGCTTTCCTGCTGGACGGCTACGAGGCGCATTGACCAGCCTCAACCCGGACGCAGTGAGCTCACGGACCTCGTCGGGGCGTGGTGTACGGGTCCTGAACCCGCTTCGAGGCCGACGATGGGGCCGACGACGCCGCACACTGTCGCCTACGCGACGCACCACGTGAACACGGTTTGCCTCCGCTTTGTAACAGCTGAGCCGCCCGACCGACAGAATGTCCCTATGCGTGCCTCATCCCCTTCCGACCACCTGAACAACTGGCGGGCTCAGAAGGAACAACGACGCGAGCTCGGTGACCGACTCGACCAGCCCCGTGAGCTCGACCACTTCTTCTTCTTTCGGAGAAGGTCGAATGCGGAAGCTGCGGCGCAGGCGCTCGCAGATGCGGACTTCCGAGTCTCCGTCGAGCCGGGGCTGCTGCGAACAGCATTGACGGCCTCGAGGGACGATGCCCTCACTGACGCCGATGTTGCGCGCATCATCCATGAACTCGTGGGTATCGCCGCCACCCACGGAGGTGGGTATGACGGCTTCGGCGGAGCAATCGTTCCCATGGATGAGTGATCATGACGTTGTGGAGCGCGTTGAGTTCACTTGACAGGATGCAGGCAAGCGGCGCCGGCGTTCGATCGCCGTCGGCAGTATCGACGTCGATCCGCAGGTCATCGTGGTTGCGCTGACGGGCTCGCGCACCTCGTAGTGGTGGCGCCAGCGCGACCCTGACAACATCGAGACATGAATCGTCGGTCACCTCGCTCGTCTCTCTTTGCCGCCGCCGCGGAACACATACGGCGGCGCCTTCGTCGAGCCGAGCCGGTGACTTCTGAGAGCGGAAGCGCTCCGGCGACGTCGCGCAACGTGTGGGAGTTCTACGAGACCCGATCCGAGACGGACCGCTCGTCGCTCTCGGAGCAGGAGCGCGGGATCCTCGCCATCCTGGATCTGCGCCAGGAGGTCGCATCTGGCGGCTTCGATTCATACTTCCGTTACGGGGGTGGCAACACCGCCGAGGAGGCATTGCGTGCTCTTCCCGTCTTCCTCGGCAACGACTGGGAAGACGTTCTCCGCGAGGCGATGAGCGTTCTCGGGGAACCGTATCCGACCGATATCGATGTACGTGAGCTGCGCCTCGAGGAAGCTGGGGCTGAGGAGCGCCTGAGCCTCCTCGATCGGCGAGTCGGTGTGTTGGAAGGTACATCGGACTCTGACGCGCGCCTCAGCGCTGCGCTCGCGGAGATTCGGGGCTGACGTCGTCCAGCGAATGCGGGAAGCGGACATCCTCAAGCACGACTCCTTGATGCTCTCCTGACGCGACCCCGGTGAGAACACCCCGCGAACCCAGGCGACAGATTCGGTCCGGAACGATCGGGCGCGCACGTGCCCGCCCGACGAGAGTGGATCGCGAAGGGAGCCACTGTGATCGAAGCGCTCAATCGCCTGGTCGACGAGATCGAACACCGCCTCGGCGACGAGATCGACGTCGAGGCGCTGGCCGGATCCGCGGGAGTCACGGGCTACCACGTGCGTCGGATGTTCTCGACGCTCGCGGGGATGCCGGTGTCCGAGTATGTGCGACGCCGACGGATGACGGTGGCAGCGGCCGACGTGATCGACGGCGAGGATCTGCTGACGGTCGCCGTGCGCTTCGGCTACGGCTCCGTCGAGGCTTTCGGCAGAGCGTTCCGTGCGGTGCACGGCGTGAGCCACGGCGACGTGCGTCGCGACGGTGGGCCCCTTCGTCCGCAATCCATCCTCAGGTTCCGCCTGACCGTCGAAGGGAGATCCGCCATGGACGCCCGACTCATCGAACGCCCCGCCCTCCGCCTCGCCGGACACGCCGCACGCGTGCCCCTGATCCACGCGGGCGTGAACCCGCACATCCAGGCGCACATCGCGTCGCTGCCCGTCGAAGAGCACGCACGCCTGAAGTCACTCAGCAGCGCCGAGCCCGCCGGTCTCCTACAGATCAGCGCGGATGTCGACCCCGACTACTCCGAGGGGAGCGAGCTGACCTATCTGCACGGTGTCGCGCTCGCCGCCGATGCGGATGCTCCCGCCGATCTCGACGTCATCGAGGTGGATGCGGGAACCTGGGTCGTTTTGCGGACGTCCGGACCGCATCCGGACGCCCTGCAGGAGGCGTACGCCGCATCGGCGACAGACTGGTTCCCGTCGAACCCGTGGCAACTGCGACCGGGCCCGTCGATCGTCGCGGTGCTCGATCGCAGCGAAGACTTCCGCACCGCGACCTGCGAGCTGTGGCTTCCGGTGGAACGGCTGACACCGGTCTCCTAGCTCAGGATGCGGCGTCGCGTGCCCACCGTTCGCGGGGTGGCACGTCTTCCCACCGTTCCCGCAACGGTGCGTCCGCATCGACGGGCCGGTAGATCGGCGCTCCCCGGATGCAGAGTCCCCAGAACCAGGTGCGACCGCACGCCAGGCACTCGAGGTAGCTGACGATCGTGAACTTCAGGTCGGATTCTGCCAGCGCGAGCATGTCCGCGAGGGGCACATCGCCGCGGATGAACCGCATCCGGCCGTCGTTCACGCGACGCTCGAGCTCGTCGCTCGTGCGCTGGATGGCGATGTCGTGCGGGGGCCGTCCGTCGTTGTGCACGAGCGCGGTCTCGCAGACATCACAGCTCACATCCATGGCCTCAGAGTAATCGCGCATAGTCTGCACACGTGATCCGTCGTGTTGTCGCCGTCGTGGTGGCCGTGGCTGTTCTGGCGCTCAGCGGATGCGCGCAGTCCTACGACGGTGTCCTGTGGCGTCAGATGGATTCGGCCGAGGGCGGCTTCGTCGCGCGCATCACCACTCTGCGCGAGACCGGGGCGACTCGGGCGGATGCGGTGGCTGCCCTCAAGCGGGACACGTACTGGGACGGCGGAGCGGTACCCGCATCGCTCGGCCCTACCGCCGCGGCCGTTCTGACGCACGGCTACCGGTGGGAGCCGGGCGACGCTTCTTACGCGGAAGAGGTCGTGCTCGTCCTCGATGTCTTCGCCTCATCGGGGCTCCGCGACGAGGCCCCATTGCACGGGGACGTCGGTGGGTCGGCCGTGATGGCCTACGACGGGCCGCCCGCCGGCTATACCTGTTTCTCCGTCCGCATCCGCTTCCTCGATGACCGCCTGGTGAGCTGGTACCGCCCCTGGGACGATTCGGAACAGTCTTGCCCGAACGTGCTCGTGGACCGACTGGACGACGGTGCGCAGTACGTTCCGATTCACGAGTTCGACGGGTGACCGGTCACAACGCAAGATGCAGGGCACCCCGTGGAGCTGCCAGAGTGGGAGCATGACGCCCCGACGACGACTCGCCGCACCGTTCGCGTTCGCGGCGGCAATGCTGGCGCTCGCCGGCTGCACGAGCTCGGGCGGGTACACCGACCTGGAGAGCACCGAGACGCGTGCGCTGCCGGATACCGTGCCGGACGATACGCTGGCGAATTTCGATCTCGACTCGATGAGATGGGTTGCCGAGCACGAGGGCACCGAAGTGTGGCTGGCGCGGGGGAGCAGACCCGCGGAGGTCTGCATCCTCTTCTCCCCGGACGACGACGCCTGGGCGACAGGATGCGCGGGAGCGGGCGGGCAGATGACCGTCTCGGGACCGGGTCCGCAGAGGTTCGTCGTCGTCCCCGACGGGCAACCCGGCCGGGAGGGGTTCACCGCGATCTCACACAACGTCTATGCCGCGTCGACCGAAGAATAGGCCGCGGCATACGGAGCCGCGCCCACTCATCGTGCGCCGGCTCGCCGGTGCGGTGACGTCGCGGACGACTCAGCTCTCGACGTGCCCCACGGACTTGGCCTCGAGGAACGCGCAGAGTTCGGCGGCGACCGAGAGCTCTGCGGCGAGATGCTGCAGCTCGAAGCTCGTGAGCACCGTCGTCTCCGTCTGCGGTTCCAACGTCACACGCCAACGTGCATCGCCGACCTCGATCGGCTCCATGTAGATCGAGATGCGCGCGGTGCGCAGCGGCACGAGCACGAGTCCGGTGTCACCGCCCTCGGATCCGTCTTGGACCGCGACCCGGACGAGGTCTCCTGCCTCGCGCGAGCGATGAAACTCCTCGAGCCAGGTCTCGAGCGTCTCTTTGCTTCTGAAGGGCACCGGGGATCCTCGCGTTCTGCATGGGCGCGGACCTGCAGAACCGCGCCTATGCCGCGATCGTAACCCGAGGAGCAGACAATTCGAGCAACGGTCGGTGATCCGTGGAAAGAGGGGGAGCGTTCGCCCGTCACGCGCTCCGCATCAACGCGTTGAGCCGGCCGTAGTCCATGCCGTCGGCGAGAACGTCGAAGCTGCCCGCCGTCAGTGCCGCTGCCGCAGCACGACGCGCCAGCGCGTATGCGGCCTGGGCGACGCTCGAACCGACGCTGACCCGCGCCGCACCGAGTCTCCCCAGCGTCGCTGTCGTCGACGACCCAGGTCCTCCCATCACGTTGAGGGGCGCCGGGATACCCGACGAGAGGGCAGCGATCTCTGTCTCCTCCGCGCCCGGAACGAAGACGCCGTCCGCGCCCGCTTCGACGTAGCGTCGTCCGCGTTCGATCGCCTCTGCGGTGAGCGCGGCCGCGCTCCGCCCGCCGCGAAGGAAGACGTCTGTTCGGGCATTGATGAAAAGTGCCACGCCCGCGCGATCGGCCGTCCGCCGCGCCTCGGCGATGCGGTCCGCGAAGTCGGCCGGTGACAATGTGCCGTCCTCGATGTTGATCCCGGCCGCTCCGGCGTCGATCACCGACGCGATCGTGCGCGCGACGCCGTCAAAAGAGTCTGGATACCCGCCTTCGATGTCTGCGGAGACCGGCACCGAGACGGCGCCGACGATGCGTCTCACGGCACCCACTGCTTCGGCGCGGGTGAGGGCGCCGCCGTCGGATCGACCGAGCGACCATGCCACTCCTGCGCTGGTGGTGGCGATCGCGGGCGCGCCGGCCGCCTCCATCATCCGCGCGCTCGCCGCATCCCACGCGTTGACGAGGACGAGCGGATGCGGCGTGTCGAGGCAGAGCGCGCGGAAGGCGGCGGTCGCGGTGTCGTTGTTCATTCCTTCAGCCAACGCGCTCGAGCCGGAGACGTCTGGCGGTTTCCCGCCCTCTCCGTCGATGCGTCGCCCTCGCGGCCTCCCGGTCAGTGGAAGGTCAGCACTTCGTCGCCCCACGCGGCTCGCAGTGCCCCGTCGAGATCCGGCACGAGCCGATCCTGATGGTCGATCACCAGCGTGCTGCGCCCCTGAGCGACCGAGTAGGGCTCCCAGGGCGCCGCGCCCTCCGCATCGGGCGAGTCTCCGTGCGCGAAGGCGGTCCATCGCTGCTGCATCCGAGCCGAGATGCTCTCGGCCACCCGGCGGCCGCCGAGGCGGAATGTCGGGTCCTTGGGCCCGCTCGTCAGGTTGCCCCAGAGGTAGGGCAGTTCGGTGGCGTGCGTCGCGCCGAGTCCGATCAGGCGCAGGAACGGGGCTGCGTGGTCGAAGCGGTACAGCCAGACGTCCGCCACCTGCGAATGCCCCTCCGCGATCCACACGCTCGGCATGCGGAACCCGATGTCCCGGGCGATGCCGAGCCCGATCGCGCGTTGCCGCGCGTGCTCGTATGCGGTGCGCACGTCGTCGAACGTGGGCAGCTCGAGCGCGGGATTGTCCGCGGCCATGTCACCGAACATGTCGCGCAGGCGTTCGTCGGTGATGGGGATCAGCGGCGACTTCATGAACTTGAACAGGGAGGCCTCGTCCTTGTTCGTCCCGATGAGCAGCGGGACGGCAAGTCCCCGACCCTCGCGCAGCGCGACGGCGGGTGCCTCCGGCAGCAGGTCGCCGTCGACGACCGGTGCGAAGGCGAGCACGCCGGGGTCGGCGTCGGGCACCTGTGCGTAGACCTCCATGCCCGCGTCGACGATCTGCTGCGGCGTTGCGGCGCGCAGCGCTTCTGCCGCATCCGGCTGCGTCTCATCGATGCGCAGGGCGGCGGTGAAACGCGCGGCGACGGCGCGTGCGCGCTCGGCGCCGTAGACGCTGGATGCGGGGGAGGACTCCGCGATGGCGCGGTGGAACAGCCCGCTCGCGGACGGTGTGGCCAGCAGCGTGGTCACGAGCCCGCCGCCGGCGGACTCGCCGAAGACCGTGACGCGGTCGGGGTCTCCGCCGAAGGCGCGGATGTTCTGCTGCACCCACTCGAGGGCGAGGAGCACGTCCTTGAGCGCGAGGTTGCGGTCGAAGCCCTGCTCGGGGAGCAGTGAAGCGAGATCGAGGAAGCCGAAAGCGCCGAGGCGATAGTTGACCGTGACCACCACGACGTCGCCGCGCGTCACGAGCGAGGTCGCATCGAACAGGGGCTGGCTGGAGGCCCCGAACGTGTACGCGCCGCCGTGCACCCACACCATGACAGGACGCTCGCGCTCGCTCTCGGACGCGGGTGCCCACACGTTGAGTCGGAGGCAGTCCTCGTCCATGACGGCGTCTTCGCCCAGGGGGACGGCGGGGTTCACGCGCTGCGGGCAGACCGGCCCGTAGTGCGTCGCATCCGTCTCGTCGGCGACAGCCTTCGCGGCAACGGGATCGCGCCACCGCGCATCGCCCGTGGGCGGCTCGGCGAAGCGGATGCCGCGCCACGAGACAACCGGGCCGAGCTCGAGTCCGCGGAACGAACCGGCGGGCGCATGGGCGAGCCGAGTGCCCGTGGGCGAGGTGTCGTTGGGGTGGGACATGTTCGTTCCTCTCCGGATCAGGAGAACAGCTGGTGGACGAGGTGAGCGGCCTCGTTCGCGGCGAGGACCGCGAACAGCACCGTCATGATCACGGCATTGTGCGCGATCATCTCGGTCTTCAGTCGCTCCAGCCCCTTGGCGACGGTTGCGGATCCGCTCGTGGCGAGCAGCGTCGGGATGAGCAGGGCGAGCGAGCCGGCGACGGCGAAGGCGACACACAGGCCGACGGCCGCCAGGACCGGCAGGTGCGCGGCACCGATGGTCGCCCCGGCCTTCAGCTCGAGCGGGATGTTCTTGGAGTTGGTCACCGCCATCAGCAGGCCGAGACCGCCGGCGCGTGCGGGGGTGATCGAGTCGATCGCCGAGAGCCAGCCCGGCGTGCGCGGCGCGGCCCCGCCTCGCGGCCGCGACAGCCAACTCGTGACGGCCAGGACGGTGAATCCGACGGTCAACAGGATCGTCAGCACGAGCACGACGATCTTCGACGCCGACGAGCCGCCCGACGACGACGCGCCGGCGGTCGTCGCGGCACCCAGTGCCGTGAACGCCAGAGTGATGGCCAGGAACGCGCCGGTGTACGCGAGAGAGGCGACTCTCCCGCGGGCCGACAGCAGGATCGCCACGATCGCCACAATCGGAAGCGGCGAGATCATCAGTCCCACCGCGGCGGGGATCAGCGAGGGAAGGTCGTGCGTGTTCATCGGATGCTCCATCTGCGTGCCGCGGACCGGCGACTGCAGACGTTACGACGCGGATGTCTGAGTGTGAGGCGGATGTTCGGTGAACACGACAGGGGAGGCTGCGCCGAGATCGATCACCGCCTCCAGGAGCGCTCCTGACCCGTCGGCTCGCAACCGTGCGCCGCGCGCGCGAGCGGCCGACGACCTGCGCAGCGTCGCTCCCCGCGGCAGGCTTCCGGGCGAGCGCACCTGCACGCGCAGTCGTGGGCCCGCACCCGTCGCGATGACGTCCAGATCGATCGCGGCCGCGGCGGGAACGCTGTGCTTGACGGCGTTCAGCAGCCCCTCCGCCACGATCTCGAAGACGTCGTCGCGCGCAGCGGCCGATGCGTCGAGAGCCGTCCGCGCGCTCGGGCTCATCCGCATGCGCACCTCGACCACGGGGCGCCACGTCTCGACGAGGTCGACCAATGACTGGACGGACGCTCCGTCGCGCGGCCGCTCGAAGACCTCGGGCAGTCCGGCGAGCAGGGGATCGACGTCGTCGTGCAACGCGCCAAGTGTCGTTGGCGTCCATCGATCCGGTGCGGCGAGCGCGCGAACGCACGCCCCCTGCACATCGCGGTGCAGCTCGCGCGCCGCGTCTTCCACCGCCGCTCGTGCGGCCGACGTCCCCACGCGTCCGATCCGCTGCGAGGCGCGCACGGTCGCGGTCAGACGCCGCTCCTCAACCCTGAGCGCGGATGCGGTGCCGGCGCACAGCGCGCAGGCAACCGCGAGGGTGGGATAGGCCAGAACCGGCACAGCCGACAGGGGAAGCGGGATTCCCTGCGCCCAGGCCAGCGCGCCCAGGCAGACTCCCACGACCGTTCCGATCGCGAGGAAGGTCGGGATGCGGCGCCGGCGGAGAGCGCGCAGGCGCGGCACGCCGTCGGCGAGCACCGCGCCCGCGACGAGCACCGCGACGCCGACCATCACCTGCAGCACCGGCACCGTGCGAAGAGCGTATGGCAGCACGCAGAGGGCGTAGACGAGGGCGACGATGCCGGGGGGAGGCAGTCGCAGCGCCGGCCGCATCCGAACGTGATCGATCGGCGCGGCGACCACGGCCTCCGCAGGCGCGGTGGCGAGATCCGTCAGGCGCCTGCTCCACCGACGCACGCTGCCGTCGCTGAACGCCTGCAACGATTCGGTGCCGGACTGCTGAGCAGCCAGCGCTCGGAGTTCGCCTCTCAGCTCCTCGCTCGCCGCCTGCACGAGTTCACGGGCCGCGCCGTCGAAGGCATCGGCATCCTCTCGCGCATGCGTGAGTGCCTGCTGGACCGACAACAGGCGTGCGTTCGTCTGTCGCAGTCGGGCGACGTGCGTGGTGAGGATGGCAATGCCCGTCAGCGAGGCCATCCAGACGGTCGCGTTCGTCAGCACGCGGAAGGACAGCTGCCATGAGGGCGGCGCGGAGGCGCCGAGCGCATCGGCGACAGCGTCGTAGGCGAGGGGGCGCAGGACCGCGGAAGCGAGAACGCCGGCCGTCACGACCCAGGGGCGCCAGCGGTGGGGCGTGCGGCGTTCGGCGATGGCGGTGGCGGCGAGGCCGGCGAGGAACGCGGCGGTCGAGGCCGATGCGGCACCGACCGACCCGACGCCGACGCTCGTCGGGGCCGGGCTCATCACGGTGACCGACAGCAGCCCGGCGACGAGGAACGTCCAGCGCGACACGAAGCGTCCGGAGCCGAGCGCATCTCGCGCGGCGCGCGCGAGGCGCTTCACCGCACGGGGCCGAACGCGGCCACGTACAGTGCGGCGGCCGCAACCCGAGGGCTCAGCGCCGGATCGCCCGTCAGACCCAGGCGCTCGAAGATGCGGCTGATCGATCGCTCGACCGCGCGCACCGAGGTCTGGGACCGGGCGGCGATCTCGTCGTTCGACCAGCCGCGCGCCACCATCGAGAGCGTCTCGAGTTGATGCCGGGTCAGCCTGCTCAGCGGGTCCTCGCCGGCGCTGCTCGCGGGGCCTGCGGGCGACTGGGTCGACATGACCGCCTCGACAGCGTCGACGAGCTCAGCGGTGGAGGCGAGGGCGAGCTTGGAGACGAACACCGCCCCCGACACGCCCATCGCGGTCGCTCCCGCTGCGGCACGAGGATAGCTGCTGAGAAAGACGACCCCGAGGTGGGGTGCAAGCGCCACGAGTCCCGCCGCCAGCTCGGCACCGGACGGACGGGAACCGAGATCGATGTCGGCGAGGAGCACGTCGGGATCGAACTCGGCGAACAGACGCGTCGCCTCCGCCGCGCTCTCGGCTCCCCGAGTCTCGAATCCGTGCTGGTTCAGCGTCTCGCAGACGAGTAGCCGCATGGCTGCCTGGTCCTCGACGACGAGCACGCGTCGCACCCATCTGCCGGTCACATCCACACCATAGGTGATCCGGCGCCGCGCGCTGCGGTCGTCTCGTCAACCCCGCCCCCGGTGCCGGTCAGGGTGCATCCAGCGGGGCGTGACACAGTGGGGGAGTGCTCCGCCTCGGTGATGGCATGTCGAACCGAGGAGAGATCACATGCCCGCATGGTGGGAAGAGCTTCTGCACATCACGACCGGCCGAGTGAGAACGCACGGCGACCTGCCCGACCTGCGCCGACTCCCCTCCCGGCCGGTGGCCCTGGAGCGGACGCATTACATCGTCAACGACCGTGAGCGTCACGGCGACGAGCGACGCACCTACGTCCTGCGCCGCGCGCGCCAGTCCCGCCGCGACCGTGGCGGAGTCTCGGTCGCCTCGAACGGCCGGGGTGTGGGCTACCTCCCGGACGCGGTGGCGCGCGATGCGGGGCCGCTGATCGATCGTCTCGGTGGCGCCGCCGTGGTCAACGGCGCCGGCACCAAAGACGGGGGAATCCGGCTCTGGGTCGACTTGCCCGAACTCGATGAGCTCCGCGAGTTCGTCGAGTTCTTCGAACGCAGCGACTCCGAGGCGTCCGCCCTCTCCTGAGGGAGCCGAGCCGCATCCTGTCTCACGACCGGCCCCGCTCCGCCCGGGCGCGCTCCTTGATCGCCTCGATGACGGCGGTCTTCGCGTCCGCATATGTGTTCATGTCGTCCCAGCCACGTTGCATGAGTTCGCGCTTGGTCCGCTCGTACAGCGCACGATCCGTCGCATCCGTGCGCAGCCGGTCGCGCAGCAGGAGGTAATCGTCGACGGCGCGGGCGTCGTGCTCGTAGACGTGCACGTGGACATCCCGCTCGGGCGTGCGCACCATGCGGTGACCGGCCTCGCGCACACGTAGCTCGTAACCGGCACCGAGGAGCGCGTCGAGGTAGTCCTCTTCCGCCGTGATGTCGTCGACGGTGACGAGGATGTCGATGATGGGCTTCGCGGCGAGGCCCGGCACGGATGTCGAGCCGATGTGCGCGATGTCGACGTGTCGGCCTGCGAGTGCGAGACGGATGCGGTCGCGATGGTCCGCGAACGCCGCGGGCCAGCTCGGGTCGTGGTCGTGGATGCCCACCGTCACCGGTTCCGGCCCGCCGACCAGCTCGAGCGATGTGACGTCTGGACGGCGGCGGGCGGGCATGACTCCATCATCGCGCCAATGGTCTCGCCCACGAGAGCGTCTGGGCACCTGAATTGCCGCGCGCCGGTAGGGTCGCCGCATGAGCACGGCACAGCGAGAGCGCGACGAACTGCGCCGATCCATCGAGGAGTTCTCTGCGGGCGGATATACCGTCGACAGGGTCGGGTTCTCCGTGTGCGCCTGCGGGAACGAGACGTTCGCCGTCGTGCTGGATGACGAGGTAGCAGTCGCAGCGACGATCTGCGCCGTCTGTGAAGAGGAGGCCGCGCTCGCCGACTCGGATGACCACTTCGACGACGTCGAGGAGGTGCAACAGGCTGAATGCTCCTGCGGCAACAGCGAGTTCCGCGTGGCCTCCGGCTTCGCCCTCGACCCCGATGGCGAGGTGAGGTGGGTGTCCGTCGGTCTTCGCTGCACCGCCGACGGCGTCGCCGGTGTCTACGTCGACTGGAAGATCGACTATCGGCCCACTTCACACCTGCTCGCTCAGGCCTGAACCGCGGGCTCGCTCGCAGCCGATGCGGAGCACTGAGGTGCGCCGCGGCTCAGGCGGGCGAGGCGACGCCGAGCTCTGCGGCGTCGCCTCGCAGCGCGCGTTTCGACGTGAAGCGCCAGCCGAGCGGAACCGCGACGGTGGCGGCGATCCACATCGCCACGGCGGGGACCGACACCGCGCTCATCCCATCGCCCGAGAGGTCCGACCAGGGTGCGGTGAAGGCGATGGTGGTGGTGCCGATGCCGACCACCGCGCCGAAGGCGGTGAACACGACCAGGTGACCGGGGACGGAAGCGATGCTCCGCATCACCCGCCCCAGGCCGTACGCCAGCGGTGAACCGATGAGGAGCGCGGCAAGCGACCACGGCACGGCGTACATGAGAGCGATCAGCGCGCCCCAGTGAAAGATCGCCGTCGATGCGAGCGTCGAGAACAGGAGGAACCAGACCCAGGCCACGCACGCGCCTCGCGCGAACTCACGGAACGTGAACGCCATCGGTGCGGCGTCCGTTCGTGGCGACGGCCTCGTGGGTGATGCGCTCACGGTCCGAACATAGCAACGCCTCGCCCGACCCTGGCTTCGCGTCCTCGCATCCGCGACACTGAGCGCATGCGCACCCTCCGCACTCAGGTCTGCATCGTCGGGGGAGGTCCGGCAGGCATCATGCTGGGGCTGCTCCTCGCCCGAGCCGGCGTCGAGGTCGTCGTGCTCGAGAAGCACGCCGACTTCTTCCGAGACTTCCGCGGCGACACGGTGCATCCGTCGACGCTCGACATCATCGATGCGCTCGGACTGCGTGCGAGCTTCGACGCCATCGAACACCGCCCGCTCGACACCCTCGACGCCGTGGTGAACGGCGTGCGGCTGCACGCGATCGACTTCCGCACCTTGCGCGGCGCGAACCGCATCCTGACGCTCATGCCGCAGTGGGATCTGCTCGACCTGCTCGCCGATGCCGCCCGCCGCGAGCCGACGTTCACGCTGTTGATGGGCGCGGACGTGACGGATGTCGTGCGCACCGGCTCGCGCGTGAGCGGCGTGCACGCCAGGACAGATGACGGTCCCCTCCGCGTCGATGCGGCACTCGTCGTCGGCGCCGACGGCCGCGGCTCGACACTGCGTGAGGCGGTCGGCGTGGCGCCGGTGTCCACGGGCGTCGGTATCGACGTGCTGTGGTTCCGCGTGCCCGAGCCTGCGGCACCCGTGCCTGACACGCTCGCGTGGCTCTCCGGCAGCGGCATGCTCGTCACGATCCCGAGGCCCGGGTACTTCCAGTGCGGACTCGTGGTCGGCAAGGGCTCGTTCGGTGCGATCCGCGAGGAAGGCGTCGACGCGTTCCGGAGCCGGGTGGCGCGGGCGGCGCCGCCGATCGCGTCCGAGCTGGCGGCCGTCGCCTCGTTCGACGACGTCAAGCTGCTCTCGGTCGAGATCAACCACCTGCGGCGCTGGTGGCAGCCGGGCCTCCTGTTCATCGGCGATGCGGCACACGCCATGTCGCCGGCGTTCGGCGTCGGCATCAACTATGCGATCCAGGATGCGGTCGCCGCAGCCCGCCTCCTCGCCCCCGTGCTCGGCGACGGCCCCGCCGCCATCGACCGGGCATGTGCCGCGCTGCAGCGCCGCAGAGCCCTGCCCACTCGTGCGATGCAGCGGCTTCAGCAGGTGGTGCACCGTGCGATCGGACGCGCGCGGGCCCGCATCCTGCACAATCCGCCGACGCTCTCGGAGCGGATCGTGCTGCGGATCATCATCCCGATCGCGCGACGTCTGCTGCCGCGCCTGGTCGGCTACGGCCTCCGGCCCGAGCGCGTCCGGTCCGGCGATGGCCATACGCTGGCTGCGTGAGTGACGACTACCGTTCCCGGCTGCGTCCGCTTCTCGCCGCCGAATCCGAGCGCGCCGCGCACGTGCTGCAGCGGATGGCCGACGCGGCAGAGGGCCGCCACGACATCGTGATCGAGGTGTTCCTCGAACAGGATGCGGAGGGTCCTTTCACGATCATGGCCCGCTTCGAAGGGCCGGACGGCTTCGCCCTCGACCGGCGCTTCGACGACGAACGGAGCGTGTTCGACGTCGTCTGGGGTGAGATCGCCTGGGAGCCCGATGTTCCCGAGCGGCCCGGGGAATGGACGTTCGACGACCTCGAAGAAGTGCTCATCGAATTGGCCGCCGAGTGGCTCGCCCCGCTCGTGCCTGCGGACCCTGCAGGCATCCGCTGGGAGGTCGCATCGCCCGACGGTGGGACCGACAGCATCCCGCTGGAACCGCGCCGAGCGAGGAGCTGACCGATGACGACAGACGCCCTCATCCCTCGCGTCCGCATCCCCTTGGCGGGCGCATACGAGATCGACACCGATCGTGACCGCATCGACGTGACGCGGGTGCACGAGTGGCTGTCGACCGACGCGTTCTGGGCGCTGGGACGCTCGTTCGATGTGGTGCAGCGTGCGGCGGCCGCATCCGTCAACTTCGGCGTGTACGACCCGACGGGTGCGCAGGTCGGTTACGCCCGGCTCGTCACCGACGGGGTGACCTTCGGATGGCTGTGCGACGTATACGTGGCGCCCGAGGCGCGGGGCCGCGGGCTTGGCAAGGCGCTGGCATCGGCCGTGGTGGATGCGACGCGTCCGCTCGGTCTGAAGCGCCTCATGCTCTCGACCCTCGACGCGCACGAGCTCTACGCCCGCGTGGGCTTCGAACCGTTCCCCGACCCCGGCCGGCTCATGGTCATCGGTGCCTCATGACCGGGGCGGAGCTCACCCCGACCAGCCGGGAAACCGCCGCCCACTACATCTGGGGCGTGGTGTCCGAGGGATGGCGCCTGGTCGACGGGCCCGACCTCTCGGTCATCGAGGAACGGGTGCCCCCGGACTCGGGGGAGCAGTGGCATGTCCACGACACCGCGCGGCAGTTCTTCTACGTCCTCGAAGGCCGCGCGCATCTGCACACAGCGCGGGGCATCGTGGAGATGTCGGTGGCTGAAGGGGTGGAGGTGCCCGCGGGTACGGCCCACCGTTTCGCGAACCCGGGACCGGCGGACGTGCGGTTCTTGGTGGTGAGCGCACCCTCGACGCGTGGTGATCGCCGCGCGGTCGACGCACCCTGATCCACCAGCCTCACTCCACCTCGGCGACGGCTGTCCGCGGGAGGAGCGGCACCGCCAGCAGGCAGACCGCGACCACGCCCAGCAGCGCCAGGAGCGTCACCGAGACGGCGCCGATGTCCCCGGCGGGCAGGAGCGTGAGGAAGATGCTCGTGACGAGTGCCGATCCGATGCCGTTCGCGACCTGCTGCACGGCGCTCAACGATCCGCTCGCCGATCCCGCATCCTGCGCGTCGACGTCGCCGAGCGCGGTGTTGAAGATCGAGCTGAAACAGATTCCTGCCCCAATGCCCATGAACAGCGTCGATACGGCGAGCTGCCACCACGCCACACCGGTGCCGGCGACCGTGACGAACAGGAGCATGAGGCCGACTCCGGCGAGCACGGCCACCAGGCCGAGGACGACGAGTTTCCGGGCGAGCGTGACGATGAGAGCCGCGGCGATGCCGGAGCCTCCCATGATGCCGATCGTGAGCGGGATGAGGCTGAGCGAGGTCTGGGTCGGGGTGTAGCCGAGGCTGAACTGGAAGAACAGCGAGATGACGTACATCAGTCCGCTGAAGGCGGCGAAGACGAGCAGACCGACGATCAGACCCGCGGTGAATCCGCGGTTCGCGAGCAGACTGCGAGCCAGCAGCGGCTCAGAGGTGGTGGCCTGCCGCCATACGAAGCCGGCGAAGACGACCGCGCCGGCGCCGATCGACACGAGCGCGAGCATGCTCCAACCCTCGCTGGACCCCTCGATGAGGCCGAACAGGATGGCGAACAGCGAGACCACGAGCAGCACGCTGCCCCATACGTCGATGCGGGTTGCAGGTCGCGCGGGAACGTGGGGCAGGTACTTCACCGCCATGACCAGCGCGATCGCACCCAGGACGAGGTTGATGAGGAAGACCGGTCGCCACTGCAGGCCGAACAGATCCGCGTCGATGAGCAGGCCTCCGAGGATGGGGCCTGCCACCGCGAAGACGCCGAGCATGGGAGCGAAGACGCCGAACGCCTTCTGCAGCATCGGCTTGGGGAAGGTGGCCGTCATGATCGCCATGCCCTGAGGGATGAGGAACGCTCCGAACAGGCCCTGACCCACGCGTGCGGCGACGAGCATCTCCGGCGTAGGGGCGAGCCCGGCGACAGCGGATGCGGCGATGAACCCGCTCATTCCGATCAGGAAGGTGCCGCGTTGACCGAACTTGTCTCCCACCTTCCCTCCGAGCACCAGAAGGGAACCGAGCGCCAGCGCGTACGCGGCCCCCAGCCACTTGATGAGGCTCTCGTCGGCGCCGAGGTCGGCGACGATCGAGGGCGCGGCGATGTTGGTGATGGTCGAATCGACGAGGTCCATCGCATCCGCGAGGAGGACGACGATAAGGGTCAACCACACGCCTTTCGTGGTCAGGGTGGGGGAAACGGGCGGCTGAGACATGCGAGCTCCAATCGAGACGAACGCGATCGTAACGAACATGTTCGTTACGATCAAGTGCGTATAGTCGGACCATGAGTCGACCCGAGCCCGTCAGCCGTCGTGCCCGACCTGCAAAGCCCCCGCTCTCCCGAGGGGCAATCCTCGACGCCGCGGTCGCTGTGGTGCAGAAGGAAGGTGCGGCCAAGCTGACGATGCGCAGGCTCGCGTCCGAGCTCGACACCGGCCCCGCCTCGCTCTACGTCTACGTGAAGAACACGACGGAGCTGAACGCCCTCTTGATCGATCGTCACCTCGGTGAGCTCGACCTCACGTGGGGGGAGAGCGAACGGTGGCGCGATCGCCTCGAGCGCGTGCTCGACGACTACGCGCGGTTGTTGGCGAGCCAGCCCGGACTCGCCGCAGCGGCGCTGGTGACATGGCCCGATGGTGCGCACTACCTCGACCTGCTCGAACTCCTCATGCGTCTGCTGCGATCGGCGGGGGTGACGGGGGAGCGAGCGGCGCGCGGCGTCGATCTGCTGCTGCAGTACGCCACCGCATCCGCCGCGGAATGGGCGGCGCGCGCAGGCGGCGAACAAGAATTGTCGGATCTCGCAGAGATTCTGGATGCGGCCGACCCGCACCGCCATCCCGAGCTGCACGCGGCCGGCGCGGCGCTGTTCACCGCTGGCAGCCCCGAGGAACGCACCCGCTGGGCGACGCGCGCCATCGTGGACGGCATCCTGGCGAGCGCGCCAGGCGGGGCCTGATCCCGCGAATCCCACAGGCCGATCAGTGGGCGAGCGTGCACCCTGACGCGATGATCCTAGGATGGCGCGCGTGAGTGTCGACACCGCCCCCTTGACCGCGCGGATCGATCGTCGACGACTCCGCGACTATCGCCGCTCACTTCCGTCCACCGTTCGTCCACCGTTGGCCGGAGTCCTCGCGCGCGTCGTGCTCCTCACCTTCTTCCCGCTGGCGCTGCTCGTGATGTGGCTGGTGATCATCGACGGGTCATTCTTCGCCGACGGGGACGGCGAGCTCATCGTCATCCTCCTGCCTCTGGCGATACCGCCCGTGATCGGCGTCGTGGTGTTCGCGCGCGCGATCCGCCGCCGATCGGGCGTGCGTCCGTACCGCCTGAACGGCTTCGCCGAGGCCAATGGATTCACCTACGAGCCGTACGCGCCGGCCCCGCCCCTGCCGGGCATGATCTTCACGCGCCCGGGGCAGTCATCCGCGTTCGTCACCGACATCCTCCGACGGCGTGAGGGGTACGCGCTGGAGATCGGCAATCACACGTGCACGACGGGCTCGGGCAGGAGCACGACCACCTATCGATGGGGCTATGCGGCGATGCGGCTTCCCGTCGCGTTGCCGCACATCGTGCTCGACGCGCACGGCAACAACGCGATCGGTCGGCCGAGGCTGCCGATCGCGTTAGCGAAGGACCAGCGGTTGTCGCTCGAGGGCGACTTCGACCGCTTCTTCACCCTCTACTGCCCGGAGGGATACGAGACGGATGCGCTGTATCTCTTCTCGCCAGACACGATGGCGGTCTTCGTCGACGAGGCCGCACGTCTCGACGTCGAACTCGTCGACGACTACCTGTTCCTCTACTTCCCGGGCCAACTCGCGACCCTCGATCCGGCGCTGTGGGAGCGACTGCTGACGACAGTGGACGCCCTCTCGCAGCGGGTGCTGCGGTGGGAACGCTGGCGCGATGATCGTCTGCAGGGATCGACCGAGTTCGCTCACGAGGTCATCCTGGGGTCGGGGAGTGCACGCGGGGTCGCGCGGCAGGGACGCCGACTGTCGGTCAAAGAGGACTGGTGGTGGGTTCTGGGCGCCGCAGTGGCCGTCTTCGGGTTCGTCAATCTCATCCACGATGTGATCGCCGGGTGGTCGTCCTAGGTCGTGGGTGGCGACCGGCCGCCGAATCACACGGCCGCGCCCCGCGCGCCGCATCCGTCGGCCTGGGATGATGCACACGACCATCTCCGTCGAAAGGACCCGCATGAGCACGCGCCCCGACCTCTCCTCCGTCCGTCGGGCGGGCGGCTACGCCGTCGCCGCCGGCACGCTGTTCGCCGCCGTGGGAGCCGCGGCCTGGGCCACGGTCACGAGCCAGCTGCGCGCCGAGAAGATCAGCGTCCCGCCGAACGCGCCCGCCCTCGCCGGGGCACCCGTGCAGGGCCCGGTCAGCGCCTACATCGAGGCGCAGGTCATCAAGGGCAACGCCGAGCGCGGTGCCGGTGGTCGCACCTATGCCGACATCAGCGCGGCGCTGCAGAAGGTCGAAAAGGGGAGCCAGGAGGAGGCGGACCTGCGCAAGCAGAGCGCCGCCCTGTCGACCGCATCCGCCCTGCGCACCTCGCTGTTCACGTCGGTTCTCGCCTACGGCGTCGCAGCCTTCGCCGCCGGCATGGGCGCCCTGCTCGTGGTGGTCGGCGGGCAGCTGCGGCGCGCCGGACGCTGAGGCGACCGCATCCGCGGCTGGTAAATTCTCCGAGGCGATCACCGCTCTGGCGCACGGTGCCCCGGTTCCCGATCGCCGTCTCGAACCCGCCTTCCGCGAGAGGACTCCCGCATGACGGACACCCAGATCTTCGAGCCCGACGGCCGCGCCATCCCGTTCGCGGTCGAGGGCGACGGCCCCGGCCTGGTGCTGCTGCCGGCACAGGGCCTGAACATCGGCTACCTCGAGGCGCTCGGGCACTCGGTGGCGCAGGAGGACTTCCGCGTCGTGCGCATCGGTACGCGTCGCCCCTCGGATGCGGCCGTCTCACTGCACGATCTCGCGCAGGACGTCGTCGACGTGCTCGATCACCTCGGCATCGACCACGCGTGGATCGGCGGACATGCCTTCGGCGGCACCGTCGCCCGCCTGGTCGCGATCGACCACCACGACCGCGTGAACGGCGTCCTGCTGCTCGGTGTCGAGGGTGCGGCCGGCTCCGACGAGCTCGATCTCTCCGATGCCCCGGAAGAGCTTCGTGACGCAGAGGTCGACGGCCTGCAGCGCGCAGCCCGGGAGGCGTTGGGCGAGCTTCCCGCGCTGGCCGCCGGTGTGCCCGTGCTGGTGGTGCAGGGCGCAGACGACCGCATCACGCCGCCGTCGAACGGGGAAGACCTGCGCGTCTCCGCGCCGGAGCTGGTGAGTGTCGTGAATGTCGACGGCGGTAAGCACCTCTTCCCGGCGACGCACACCGGTGCCGTGTCGTGGGCGATCGAGGACTACCTCGACTGGGACTGACCCCGCATCCTTCGACGAAGGGCCGGCGCGTCTGCGGACGCCCGGCCCTTCGTCGTTCGGGCGCCCCCTCTTCTTCCGCTCCCGAACTCCTGCAGCTCGCTCCCGCGGCCCGCTGTCGCGCTCCCCGCATCCGGTTCTGCAGGAGTTCGGACGATTCGGCCCGCACAACTAATCGACAGATGTAGCGTAAGTATGTCGAAAGGAGTTCCCCATGGGACGTGTCAGTGGAAAGGTCGCGCTGATCAGCGGAGGCGCTCGAGGCATGGGAGCCTCGCACGCACGGCTGCTCGTGCAGGAAGGCGCGCAGGTGGTCATCGGTGACCTGCTGGATGCGGAAGGCGAGGCTCTGATCGCGGAGCTCGGTGACGCCGCGCGCTACGTGCATCTGGATGTCACGAAGTACGAGGACTGGGAGGCTGCGGTCGCCCTCGCCGAAAGCGCGTTCGGTCGTCTCGACGTCGTCGTCAATAACGCGGGCATCGCGAACTTCGGATCCATCGAGACCTATGAGCTCGCGCAGTGGGATCAGATCATCGCGATCAACCTCACCGGTGTGTTCTACGGCATCAAGGCGGCGATCGAGGCGCTCAAGCGCAGCGGCGCCGGCTCGATCATCAACGTGTCGTCGACGGCCGGACTCCAGGGGTACGAGGCACTGCCCGGCTACAACGCGGCAAAGTTCGGTGTGCGCGGACTCACCAAGAACGCGGCCCTCGATCTCGGTCGCTACAACATCCGGGTGAACTCCATCCACCCCGGTGTGATCCGCACGCCGATGACCGACGGCCTCGACACGGCGCAGAACCATGTCGCGCTGCACCGCGTCGGCGAGCCCATCGAGCTGTCGAACCTCGTGCTGTTCCTGGCCAGCGACGAGTCGAGCTTCTCGACCGGCGCCGAGTTCGTCGCCGACGGAGGAGAGACCGCGGGGCTGGCACACTACGAGGCGTGACGATCGATCCTCGGCAAGCTCGCACCAGCGCCGCCTTGCGTGCGGCGCTGGTGCGCTTGCTCGCACACCGACCCCTCGACGCGATCTCGGTCTCCGAGCTCTGCCGTGAGGCAGGTGTGCACCGCACCACCTTCTACAAGCACGCCAAAGACGTCGACCGGTTCGCCGTCAGCACCTTCAGCGCCGACCTCGATGCGCTTGCCACCGTCAGCCCGGAGACCGACGATCCCGTCGAGACGGCGGGGGAGTACCTGGCGGCCATGCGCCGGCTGCTGGAGATGCTGGCGGAGCAGCGCCCCGTCTACCGGGCGTTGTTCGCCTCCTCCGCCCGCGGTGCGTTCCGCGCGGCGATCGGCATGCGGCTCGTCTACCGGGTGCACCTGGCTCTGGAGCATTTCGCCGCATCCGGCGTCGGTGGAGCCCCGCGTGTCGCGCGGGACCAGGACGAGGCCGCGGCTTTCATCGCCGGCGCCCTGGTGGGCATCCTCGACGTCTGGACACAGGAAGACGACATCGATGCGGACGCCGCCGCCTCTCGCGTGCTGCGTCTGATGCCCGGATGGTGGCCCGTCCGCGCGTAGCTCCGGCCGTCGATCCGTATCTCGGCTGGGCTCAGCCCACATGCTTCCACCGCCACCGCGGCGGCAGCGGCGGCTGTTGCCGGTATTGAGCCGGCGGGCGCCGCTGCATCCGTGCCCGAACTCCTGCAATCCGCTCGCACGCGGTCTCGTGGAGGCGCGACGTATGGGGTTCTGCCGGAGTTCGGGACGGGTTCCCGGGGTGAGCCGCACGGGCAACAGGCCGGTGCGCGCCGGACGCCGCGGCAGAATGGGCCCATGGCCACCGCATCGGGGAGCTCCATCGACGATGTCGCCGTCGCGCTGTACCGGCTGCCGCCCGACGCGTTCACCGCCGCTCGTGACGAGCAGGCAGCGACGGCGGATGCGGCCGACGCCGCACGGATCAAGGCTCTGCGCAAGCCCGTCGTCGCTGCGTGGGCGGTGAATCTCCTCGTCGCCGACGGGCAGCTGGCCGAGGCCGTCGAACTCGCCGCCGCGCTGCGCGAGGCGCAGGACGATCTGGATGCGGCCGAGCTCCGCCGGCTCGGCACCCAGCGGCAGCAGCTCGTGGCCTCTCTTGTGAAACGCGCTGCGGCACGCGCGGCGGAGGCTGGGCACCCGCTCGCCGACTCCTCCCGCGAGGCCGTCGCGCAGACGATCAACGCGGCCGTCATGGACGAGCGCGCGGCCGCTGTCGTGCTCACGGGGCGGCTGCGCAAGCCGCTGGATGCCGGCGCCCTTGACGATCTCGATGCGGCCGACGTCGTTGCGGGCTCGCCTCCCAGAGGTACGGTCGAGCGCCCCGCATCCGATCCGGACGAGCTCGCCGTGCGTCGTGCGCGCAGGGCCGCGGAGCGCGCGGCGCGGGACGCGGAGCGCGCCGCCACGGCTGCGGAACGGGAACGTGCCGCCGCCGAGGCCGCCGAGCGGACAGCGCGCGAGCACGCCGATCTGGTGCACGAGCGGATCGCGGAGCTCCGCGCGCAGCTGGAGCGGCTCCAGTCGGATGCGGACGCAGCGGATGCCGAGCTCGTCCGTCACGAGCAACGGCTGCGAGAGGCCGCATCCGCCGCGGAGGCAGCCGCGAACCAGGCGCAGCGCGCCCGCGACGCGGTGCCGGAGTGACGCCTTCGCCTGGGAGAATCGAAGGATGACCGCAACGCTCGTCGCCCATCAGCTCGCCGGCGGCTACGGCCATCGCACACTCTTCGAAGGTGTCGAGCTGACGGTCGCCCCCGGCGATGTCGTCGGCGTGGTCGGTGCCAACGGCGCCGGCAAGTCGACGCTCCTGCGCCTGCTGGCGGGCGTCGACCAGCCGCAGGGCGGCAGTGTTTCGCTGGCACCCGCCGATGCCTTCGTCGGGTGGCTGCCGCAGGAACACGAGCGCGTGGCCGGCGAAACCGTGTCGGCGTACATCGCCCGCCGCACGGGCTGCGCCCAGGCGACCGTGCAGATGGATGCGGCCGCCGCCGCCCTCGCCGACCCCGACGCCGTCGGAGCGGACGATGCGTACGCCACGGCCCTCGAGCGCTGGCTCGCGAGCGGCGCGGCCGACCTCGAGGAGCGCGTGCCAGCGGTGCTCGCGGACCTCGGACTCCGACTCGACGCCGACGCGCTCATGACCGCGTTGTCCGGAGGCCAGGCGGCGCGCGTCGGCCTCGCAGCCCTCCTGCTCAGCCGGTTCGACATCGTGCTGTTGGATGAGCCGACCAACGATCTCGACCTGGACGGACTCGAGCGCCTCGAGACGTTCGTGCGGGGTCTCCGTGGTGGCGTGGTGCTCGTCAGCCACGACCGCGAGTTCCTCGCGCGCTGCGTCACGCGGGTGCTCGAGCTCGATCTCGCACAGAACACGAACCGGCTCTACGGCGGCGGTTACGACGCGTACCTCGAGGAGCGGGCGACGGTACGTCGGCACGCGCGCGAGAAGTACGACGAGTTCGCCGACAGGAAGGCGGACCTCGTCGCTCGTGCCCGCACACAGCGGGAGTGGTCCAGCCAGGGCGTGCGCAATGCCATGAAGAAGGCGCCCGACAACGACAAGATCAAGCGCAAGGCATCGATGGAGTCGAGCGAGAAGCAGGCGCAGAAGGTTCGCCAGATGGAGAGCCGCATCGCGCGCCTGGAGGAGGTCGAGGAGCCGCGCAAGGAGTGGCAGCTCGAGTTCACGATCGGCTCGGCGCCGCGCTCCAGCACGGTCGTCGCGACGCTGTCGGACGCGGAGTTCCACCAGGGCGACTTCGTTCTCGGTCCGATCTCGCTGCAGGTCAACGCGGGCGAGCGCATCGGCATCACCGGGCCCAACGGTGCCGGAAAGTCGACGCTCCTGCGGGGCCTGCTGGGTCGTCAGCAGCCCGATGCGGGGCGCGCAGCCCTCGGCGCCAACGTGCAGATCGGGGAGATCGATCAGGCCCGGGCGCTTCTGTCCGGCCCCCGACCGCTCGCCGAGGCGTTCGGTGATCTGGTGCCCGAGATGAGCGCCGCCGACGTGCGCACGCTGCTCGCGAAGTTCGGGTTGAAGGCCGACCACGTCACCCGCGCGGTCGACGAGCTTTCACCGGGCGAGCGCACGCGCGCCGGAATGGCGCTGCTGCAGGCGCGCGGCGTGAATCTGCTGGTGCTCGACGAACCGACGAACCATCTCGATCTGCCCGCAATCGAGCAGCTCGAGCAGGCGCTCGAGTCCTACGAGGGAACGCTCCTGCTCGTGACGCACGATCGCCGCATGCTCGCCGCCGTCGCCACCGACCGCAACTGGCGGGTCGAATCAGGGCGGCTCACGGAGCTGTAGCGCGGGGCACGTATCGCGACGCGACGGCACCCGAGCCGTACTCGATCCGTTCGGTCAGCTCCAGATCGAGCGGTGCGCTCAGTCCGTCGAAGAGCCTCGGGCCGTGGCCGGCGACACGCGGGTGCACGACGAACTCGTACTCGTCGATGAGGCCCAGCTCGGCGAGGGCCGTGGGCAGCATCACGCCACCGGTCGCGACGTCCGCATCCCGCTTCAGCGCGCGCACGGCGGTGGCCAGGTCGCCGCGCACGAGCTCGGCGTTCCAGTCGACGCTCTTCAGAGTGCTCGAGACCACGTACTTCCGGGTGGCGTCGATCGTGCGGCCGAACGGCTGCATCCAGTCGGGGAGCGCGGTGGATGCGGGCGGTCGCCACGCATCCTGCATCATCTCGTACGTGACGCGACCGAACAGCAGCACGTCCGCGCGCGCGATGTATTCCGCCGCGCGCCGGTGCAGCTCCTCATCCGGAATCGCGGAGCGATGATCGACGCAGCCGTCGAGCGTGACGTTGATCGAGTAGCGCAGCACTCCCATGGCGTCAGGGTAGGACCCCCGGACGCTCGCGGCTAGCGTCCCTGGCGCTTCTTGTAGGGCTTCGGCTGCCCTTTCACGATGGGCGCGCGGCCCTTGCCCTTCGACGCCTTGGCCTTGCCGCCGCCGGGGCTCTTCGTGCGCACCGCCGCGGGCGCGTCCGCGATGCGCGTGCGGGCTTCGTCGAGCAGCAGCGTGCCGGCGGGGGTGAGGCGGGTGGGTGCCTCGCGGATGACGAGCGGCTGCCCGACCTCTTCCTCGAGCTTGTCGAGGGCGCTGTAGAGCGCGGGCAGGGCGATGCCCAGCGACTGTGCTGCGCGCGGGAAGTGCAGGTGCTCGGCGAGAGCGACGAACCTCACCAGGTGCTCGAGCTTCATAGGTGCCTTCCGATCGCCGACGATCCATTGTCGCAGCAGGTCCTCGTGGGCCGTGTCGGCGGATGCTGCAAGGATCGACACATGCCGATCTTCGATCACCTGGGAATCACCGTCGAGGACGTGCCGGGCGCGACCGTGCAGTTCGATCCGATCATGGCCGCACTCGGCTACACGCGGGCCGATGCCGACACGTCGGTCTCCTGGTGGCGCGACGGTGAGACCGAACTCATCCTCATGCCTCCGCGCGAGGGCGGTTCCGGCCCTCACGTGCACGGGCGCGTCGGATGGCAGCATCTGGCCTTCGCCGTCGACTCGCGCGACGAGGTCGAGCGTCTGCACGGGATAGCCCTCGCGGCGGGCTGGACGCCGGTGCGGGCTCCGAAGGAGTACCCGCGGTTCACCGAGCGGTACTACGCGTCGTTCCTGGAAGACGCGAACGGCATCCGCATCGAGTTCATGCACAACCCGCCGCGTGACGCGGCCTAAGGAGTCGGGAACCTCGTTCCCGTGAGCTCCTGCGGCACGGCCCAGATGCGTCGGGCGTCGTCGTTGTCAGGCGCATGCCACTCGTGTCGGAGCTCACTGCGCGGAGCCCGGAGTTCCGCGACGTCTGGTCGCGGGGCGAGGTCGGGGTGCGCCCTCGGCCGACGAAGCGCTTCGTGCATCACGAACTCGGGCTGCTGGAGCTCGAATGCCAGACATTGCTGGACCGGGTGCAGTCGCACGCTCTCCTCGTCTGCACGGCTGCGCCGGGCTCGGAGAGCGCGGGAAAACTGCGGCTTCTGACCGTGATCGGTGCGGGGAGCTGAGTCGGGGTCGATGTCGGAGGTTCGGCCTAGCGTGAAGGTATGGACGAGGATGACACCTTCGACGACGACCGCCGCATCGCGCGGTCGTGGGAGGCGCCGCCGTCCGGGTTCGATGAGCCCGATCTGATCGACCAGGTCGTGGGGATGGCATCGCTCGTGTCCTCCTTCGCCGCCCAGCGGGCGGTCGCGATCGCCGAGGCGCGGGCGGCGGCACTCGTTGAGTCGGCGTCGCGAGGGGGAGACCGCGGCATCGCCGAGCGCTCGTTCCGGCTCGAGATCTCGCAGGCGCTGCGTGTGACCGAGTCGACCGCTGAGCGGCTGGTGTCGCAGGCGGTCGCGCTCACCGAGCGATACGACGGCGTGCTCGATGCGCTGGGGCGCGGTGCGATCACCGAGCAGCACGCCCGCATCCTGGTCGACGCAGTGGATGCCGCAGAGTTGCCCCTGCGCGGTGAGCTCGCGACGCTCGCGCTGGAACTCGCCGAGCGGATGCCGGTCGGTCAGTTCCGCGCCGCGGTCCGCGCCCTCGTCGAAGGTGCCAGGGCCGTCTCGCTCGAGCAGCGCCACGACGACGCGGTGCGGATGCGGCGCGTCTCGGTCGAGGCCGACAGTAACGGCATGGCGTGGCTGTCGGCGTACCTGCCGGCAGTCGAAGCTCGCGCGATCTTCCAGCGCCTGACCGCTATGGGCTCTGCTCTTCTGACAGCCGAGCGGGAGGCCGCCGCCGCCGGCGATCTCGCCGAGACCAGCGTCGGCGATGAGATCGACGGATCGCTCGCGCCGCGAACGCTCGATCAGGTGCGCGCCGACCTGCTCGGCGATCTGCTGGTCGACGCAGAGGTGACTGAACATCCCGAGGCGGTGCGGGGCGTGCGTGCCACGGTCGCCGTCACCGTCCCGGTGCTGTCGTTGCTCGACGATGACGCCGCGGCGATCGCGCCGGCCGAGCTCGACGGCGTCGGGCCCATCCCGATCCGCACCGCACGCACCCTCTGCGGAGCCGCGGATGGATGGATGCGCGTGCTCACCCACCCCGAGACGGGCGTCGTGCTCTCGGTGGGGCGCACGCGGTATCGGCCGCCTGCTGACCTGCAGCGCCTGGTGCGCTGGCGGGCGGCGCGATGCACTGCTCCCGGTTGTCGGATCGCCGCAGACCGCTGCGAGATCGACCACACCGTGGCGTGGGAGCACGGCGGCGAGACGCGTGCCGACAACCTCACCCCGCTCTGCAAGGGACATCACACCGTCAAGCACCACAGGGGATGGCAGACCCGACAACATCCAGACGGCGTGATCATCTGGACATCACCGGCGGGGCGTTGCTACCGCGTCGAACCTGAGCGACGAACACCGCGCTTCGCCCCCGCGTCCGCGGGGAGGGCGTACGGCGCGCCCGAGGGCGAGGCGCCGCCCTTCTGAGCGGTCCGACCCGTGCGGATCAGAGATCCGAGAAGTCGTTGGCGGGGGCCTGCAGCTCGCGCACCGTATCGCCGTCGAGGCCGAGCATCACGAACTGGATGCCGACGGATCCGGGGTTCACCAGCGACTGGGTGCCGGAGATCTCCACCGAACCGAGATCCAGCCAGTCCGCGATGCCGTCGCCGTTCTGGTCGTAGCCGTCGCGGGCTCCCGCATCCATCGCTTCCGCTCGCGTCGAGCCGACGGAGATGCCTTCCTGCGTCGCCACCGGGACACCGTGGAACGTCGCGGTCTCGACGGTGATGCTGGCCCGGCCGTCGGAGCCGGACAGGAGGGAGATCCCGTCGTAGTCGTAGCGCGTCATCTGCACGTCATAACCGGGAGGGCCGTCGACCGTCTCCTGCGCCGGATCCTGATGGCTGATCGAGCGCAGGAGGTCCTGCAGCTGCTGCGACTCGGTGTACGAGACGACGGTGGTGTCGCCGTCGTGCGCATAGGCGACGGCCTGGATGCCGACGATGAGTCGGTGGTCCGCGGAGGAGGGTGAGGTCGTCGGTGTCGTCTCGCTCGGAACGGGTTCGGCGGCCGGAGCGGTGGCGGTGCAGGCGGCGAGCAGGGCTGCGGCGGCGGCGAGTGAGAGGGCGGCGAGGGAGCGTCTCATGCGGTTCACGGTAGCCGGACGCTCACCGCCCAGAACGGGAAGTGCGCGCCGCTCACTGGGAGTCTTCTGAGGACACTGCCGTCGGTGTCGTTAACGATATATCGTGAAGTATCGTTCACGATCTGAGGAGGTCACGATGAGCAATCCATTCGCGGGTGCAGGATTCGGTGGCGGGCTGCCGGGAAGTCTCTGGGACGCCATGGAGCAGATGCGGTCCTCGGTCGACAAGCGGGTCGGCTTCCGGGTCGGCCGCGGCGATGTCCGCGCCGCCGTCCTGCTTCTCCTCGCCGAGCAGCCGATGCACGGTTACCAGATCATCAGTGAGATCGCCGAGCGCAGCGGTGGTGCGTGGAAGCCCAGCGCCGGCTCCGTGTACCCGACGCTGCAGCTGCTGGCGGACGAGGGCCTGATCGTCGCCGAAGAGGCGGGCGGGCGCAAGACGTACTCGCTCACCGAAGCGGGAGCTGCCGAAGCCGAGGAGGCCGCCGAGTCCGACGCGCCCTGGGAAGCGCCGGGGATGCGCGACAGCGGACGTATGACGGCGCTGCCGAAGGCCGGCATGGAGCTCGCCCAGGTCGTCGCTCAGGTTGCCCGCACCGGTTCGCCGGAGCAGGTGCAGGCGGCGGTCGACGCGCTCGGTGAGACGCGCCGACGCCTGTACGCGATCCTCGCCGAGGACTGAACCCGGTGCCGCCGGCAGGTGACGGCGGAGCGAACCCGGTGGTGACCGATACTCGGGCACGCTACAACCGGATCATCCGCTTCGCCGCGCGCGCCCTCGTCCAGGTGTGGTGGTTCGAGCTCGTCCTGCCGCGCCTGGGCCTGACGCGTCTCGCGATGCGACGTCAGCCGCAGCGGATGACGCGGCTGGCCCGTCGGTTCCACGCGCTCGCGCTCGAACTCGGCGGCCTCATGATCAAGGTCGGACAGTTCCTGTCCTCCCGCCTGGACGTGCTGCCGCCCGAGATCACGAAAGAGCTGGAGGGCCTGCAGGACGAAGTGCCGCCCCTCCCGTTCGCGGCCATCCGCGCCGCCGTGGAGGCGGAGCTGGGTATGCCGCTCGAGCGCGCGTACGCGCGCTTCGATCCGGCGCCGGTCGCCGCAGCCTCCCTCGGGCAGGCTCATCGCGCACGCCTGCACGAAACCCTCGCGCAAGACGTCGGCTTCGCCGAGGTCGTCGTGAAAGTTCAGCGTCCCGGCATCGACAACATCGTCGCAGTCGACCTCGCGGCGCTTCGCCGCGTGGGCGGCTGGCTGCGCCGCATCCGCGTCGTGTCGGAGCGTGTCGACGCGCCGGCGCTGGTCGAGGAGTTCGCCACCACCAGCCTCGCCGAGACCGACTACCTCCACGAAGCGGCGTGGGCGGAGCGTTTCGCCGCCGATGTCGCCGACGATCCGCGCGTCGACGCCCCCGTCGTCGTGTGGGAGCGCGTCACCCGCCGCGTGCTCACCCTGGCGGATGTCACCGCCATCAAGATCTCGGATGCGGACGCCCTCCGTGCGGCGGGAATCGATCCGGCGGCCGTGGCCGCAGTCTTCGCGCGCGTCATGTTCGACCAGCTGTTCCGCCGCGGGTTCTTCCACGCCGACCCCCACCCCGGCAACGTCTTCGTCACACCGGATGCCGCCGTGGACGGCGGCTTCCGGCTGACGTTCATCGACTTCGGGATGATGGGAGAAGTACCCGATACGCTGCGCGACGGACTGCGCGGTCTCCTGATCGCCGTCGCCGCACGCGACAGCAAGCGCTTGGTGGAAGGGATCGGTCGGGTCGGCGTGCTCTTACCCGACGCGGACACCGTCGAGCTCGAACGCGCCATGAGCACGCTGTTCGCGCGTTTCGGCGGCATGGGGTTCGCGGAGCTCCGGGACGTCGATCCGCGGGAGTTCCGCGAGTTCGCCGTGCAGTTCGGTGATGTCACCCGGGAGATGCCGTTTCAGCTGCCCGAGAACTTCCTGCTCATCATCCGCTCGATGTCGATCACCTCGGGCGTGTGCAGCACGCTCGATCCGGCGTTCAACGTCTGGGATGCGGTCGAACCTTACGCGTCCGAACTTCTTCGGGCCGAGAGCGGCAACCTGATGCGCGACATGCTCGGCGAAGTGGCGTCGGTCGCCGCGATCACCGCGGGCCTGCCGCGGCGCGCGGACGCGCTCATCACGCGCCTCGAGGAAGGACGTCTGACGGTGGACTTCTCGCGTCTCGAACGACGCTTCGCGCGGACCGAGAAGCTGGCGACGCGGGCTGTGAGCGGTGTGATCTTCTCCGGCACCCTCATCGCCGGCGTGCTCCTGCGTCCGTCCGACGAGGTGCTGGGATCGGTCCTCATGCTGCTCTCGCTCCTGCCGCTCGGACACGTCGTGCTGGCCGGGTGGTTCGGCAGACGCTGAACCGACCACCGCGTCACGCACGATACGGTGGGGGCCATGCCCCGCCCCCGGTCTTTCGACGAAGAGCTCTTCCTCGATGCGGTCACCGAACAGTTCTGGATCCGCGGTTATCGGGGCTCCGCGGTGACCGATCTCTCGGCCGCCACCGGCGTGGGCAACGGCAGTCTCTACCAGGCGTACGGCAGCAAGTGGGCGCTGTTCCTGGTGATCTTCCGACGTTACTGCGCGGCGCGCCTCGACTTCGTCGAGGCCGCCCTTGTTCCGGGGCAGGATGTGGCCGACACCGTCCGCGCCTACCTCGCCGCCGTGCGCGCCGATTGCGCGGCTCACCCCGACCGTCGCGGCTGCCTCATGTTGAACACGATCGCCGAGTTGGGCTCGGACGAGGAGGTCGCGCGGATCGTGGCAGGCACGCTGACGCAGATGGAGCAGCGCATGGCCGACGCGCTGGCGGAGGCAGCCGGTCGCGACCGCTCCGACGAGGACGTGATCGCCGCGGCGGCCAACGTCGTCGCGCTCTCCCAATCCCTCATCCAGCTCTGGCGCATCGGCCGTGGTGAGGGGGAGCTCGCCCGTATGAGCGAGCAGGTGGCGCTCGCCGCGTCGGGAGTGCTCGCCGCCTGACCGGATCAGCGGATCGCGATCGCCGCCTCGGGTGTCGCGACGCGGAAGCTCAGGCTCTCGATCAGGTACAGCTCGACCGCGTCCCGACTGTGCGCCGTGTATCCGAGCGAGATGTCCTGTCCGGACTCCAGGATGAAGTCGCCGCCGCGCAGGCTCACCACGACCGCACCTGTGATGCCGGGCGTCCAGGTCACCGGACCGGCCAGGATGCGTTCCAGGTGCCGCTGCAGCACGGCGCCGCCCGCGTCGCTCCCGCCCGAGATCTCGGTCCACGTCGCCGTGTCGACGGCGAGGCCGTACGGCCCGCCGACCCCGGCACCCGACAGCGTGGCGATCGCGTCGGCCACCAGCGGTGCGAGCCGCCCCGGCTCTGCGGCGCCGCTGAGCGGCGGATGCGGTGACGACGGGATGATGCCGACGAAGCCCGCGGCATCCCAGCCGTGGAAGACGGCGGCGTTCTCGGCGCTCGCGAGCGCGACAGCGGCCTCGTCCAGGGGCGTCAGGTCCGTGTCGACGGCGCCGCGGGCGTCGTCGTCGAGTTCGCTGCGCGACAGTGCGAAGTCCGCGCGCAGCTCCGCGAGCGGCAGCACCTGGCGTGAACGCCCGGTGACGCCCGCGAACGGCGTCGAGAAACTCGTGCCGACGCGGCCCAGGGCGGTCGCCGAGTGCTGCCAGCCCAGCGGGCCGACGAAGTCGACCAGGCGCCGGGCGCCGAGGGCGGGCTGCAGGCGGGTGCGCGCCTCGTCGTCCAGGGTGTCCCAGGTCGCGTCGGTGATGGGCGCGATGCCGCGATAGAGGTGATCCATGAGAGTCCTTCCGATCGTCAGAAGCGCCCGCCGATGCCGAGCGAGGAGTCCGCGGCGGACGCGGGAGGCTGAGAGGTGGCGGGGGCTGTCTGCGTCTCGTCGTCGAGTCCATCCAGCACATCGGGGCGCGGCGCGAAGAACACGCTGCCTGTCGCCGCGGAGGAGAAGTCGAGCAGTCGGTCGTGAAGCCCGGGCGGGTCGCCGATGAACATCCGCTCGAGCATCCGCTGGATCACCCAGAGATCGCGACAGCATCCGATGAAGTACGTACCGAACTCGGCGGCGCCAGGGCGACCGAACGGCATGTTGTCGCGGAGGATGTCGTGCTCGACGCCCTCGTCGTCGACGATGGTCGCCAGCGTCTTGTGCGCCTTCTGACCGCTCGTCACATCGTCGAGCTCGACGTTGTCGGCCTTCGACCTGCCCATGATCGACTCCTGCACCTCGGTCGGAAGCGCTCGCCAGGCGGAGAGCGGATGCAGGTACTTCTGGGTCACGATGTAGGTGCCGCCGACGTGGTCGGGATCCTCGTCACCCACGAGCACGGTGTCGGCGATATCCTCGCCGACCGGGTTGGCCGTGCCGTCGACGAACCCGAGCACGTCCCGTCGGTCGAAGTACCGGAAGCAGGCCGTCTCGTCCTCGGTTGTCACCGCGTCGCCGAGCGCATCCATGAGTTGCCGCTCGAACTCGAAGCAGATGTCGGCGCGGTCGGCGCGGATGTGGAAGAGCAGGTCTCCTGCCGTCGCCGGTGCGGTGTGCGCCTCGCCGACGATGGGCGCGAACGGTCGGAGCTGCGAGGGGCGCGGTGTGCCCACGAGCCGCGGCCAGATCTCGCTTCCGATGCCGACGGTGCAGGTGAGCGTCGCTGAGGGATCGCGGAAGGCAACCGCCTTGATCGTGTCCGAGAGGTCCGCGAGGACTCCGCGTACGCGGTCGAGCCCGTCCGCTCCGGCAGTCACGCGCAGAACCAGGAACACAGCATGCGTCGACAGCGGTGAGCCGAACTGCTGCATGGCTCCCGGCACGAACGAGGCGGGGTCGGCGCGGCGCGCGTCGTCGGCCATGGGCTTCCCTTCCGACGGCCCAGGGGAGCACCGTCAGCGTCAGTATGGACTCGCCGGGCGGGGGAGCGCTCCGACACCGGACGAACGTCCGCGCGACACCCGGCGGGATCTCCATCGGCGGCGGAGTCGACCCGGAGATGTGGAGCGCCCGCTCCATCACGTACATTCGTCTGTGCGGGGAGGAAGAGTCATGGAACGAGAACGCGCACTGGGCGACTATCTGCGCGCCCGACGCAATGTCCGCCAACCCGAAGAGGTGGGCCTGGAGCGCGCCCCGGGCCGGCGCGTACCGGGTCTGCGTCGCGATGAGGTCGCGCAGCTCGCCGGCATCAGCGCGGAGTACTACCTCCGTCTCGAGCAGGGGCGCGGCGCTCGTCCCTCCGATCAGGTACTGCGCTCGCTCGCGCGCGTCTTCGGCCTGGATGCGGAATCCCGCGCCTACCTCGGACGCCTCGCCGCCGGCACACCGGCCCTGGCTGCGCCGGAAGACGCGGCGGTCGCCGACCAGATCGCGCGCGTGCTGGCGCAGTGGACGCACACGCCCGCGTACATGTCGGACCGCCACCGCGACGTCGTCGTGGCCAATCCGCTCGCCGCAGCGTTCGGCTTCGGCGGATTGGCAGCCGGACAGAACGTCGTGATCAACCTCTTCAACGATCGGATGAAGCGCACGCTCGATCAGTGGGAGCCGATGACCAGGGCGGCCGTCGCGACCCTCCGGCGTGATGCGGATCCGGATTCGCCCCGCTTGAAGGAGATCGTCCAGGAACTCTCCCACGACGAGGACTTCGTGCGCATCTGGGAACGTCACGACGTCTCGGGGCCGGAGGACGCTCAGATCTCGATCATCGTCGAAGGGCTCGGCACGCTGGATGTCGAGATCCAGAACTTCAGCGTGCGCTCTCTCCCGGGCTACATCATGACCGTCATGGCGGCGCCGCCGCAGTCTCTGGCGGCCACGGTTTTCTCACGGCTCGTCGAGCGGCTGGCGGCTGCGGAAAGTGGTACTCCCCGGGCCTCCCAGCCTCTTCAACCTCCTCGGTAGCCTTCCGGGTGTCGGTCCTCACGAAGGAGCACCCATGACGTATCCCCCCGCGTCTTGCCCTGTCCGAGCGGGTATTCCGCGATGAACCTCCAAGACGTCGTCGACGAGCTGGCGGAGGCGATCGGCCGCTCGGTCGTCATCAACGACCTCGCCTATCGTCCGGTCGCCGCCTCCGCGCAGGGCGATGAGATCGACGAGGTCCGAGCGCGGGCCCTTCTTCGCCGCCAGACCGCCCCGAAGGAACGGGCGTACCTGGAGAGCCTTCGCTTGCTGCAGTCCCGCCGACCGCTCACGATCGATTTGACGCGCTTCAACGCCCGCGAGCGTCTCGCCATCCCCATCTGGACGGACGATGAGCCGGTGGGCGTCCTGTGGCTCATCACGGGCGGTATGCCGTCCCTCACCGAGCACGACTACCGGGCGATCGATGCTGCCGTCGCGGTCTCGCGCGACCTGCTCGTCACCCATTCGCGCACGGCCACGGTTTCGGTTCGCACCGCCGTCATGCGGGATCTGCTGGCCGCCGACGTGCTCGCCCGCCGCGAGGCCCTCACTGCCGCGGTGCGGTCCTACGGCGTCGAGCGGGGACCCGGCAGCGTGGTGCGTGCGGTGGCCGTCGGATATGACACCGGCGTGGTGCAGCGGGCAGCGCTCGGGCGGGCGTTGGAGAGCCTGCCTGGGGTGCGACTCACGTTCCTGGGCGAGGACGGCGCCTCGTTGCTGTTCCTCGGGCACGCGTCGGACACAGACGCGACGGATGCGGCGATCGCCGCGGAGACGGCGGCGGCGGACGTGCTCCTTCGCGCCATCGGCTCCGCCAGCCTCACGCGTGAGGACAACGACCTGCGCGAGGTCGCCGATCGGGCCATCGCCGCCGCGGCCGTCGCCGAAGTCCTCCCCTCGCTGGGCGGGCGCGCAGCCGCGGAGGAGATCGGGCCCTGGTTGCTGATCTCCGACGTCATCGCGGACCCGAGCAGGCTCGCCCGGTTCTCGCCGGCGGCGCATGTGCTGCTCAACGATGCCGATCCGTTGCGCCGGCAGACGATCGAAGCATTCCTGGACGGCGCGGGCCGCGTCCGCGAGGTCTGCGACGTGCTGCACATCCACCGCACCACGCTCTACTACCGGCTCGAGAACATGCCCGAACCGGTCCGCGAGGCGCTCGATGACGGCCTGTCGCGCAGCACGCTGCACCTCGCGCTGAAACTCGCCGCCTACTGGGAGCACTCGGGGAGGATCTGAGCGCCGGCGGTGTGACGCGCAACGCTACGACAGGCGTCGAGACAAGAGGGGACACCCGGTCGCACCTCCCGCGGCCCGCGCGCGCCTAGCGTCGAAGCCATCACATGCGAGACGAGGTGATCGTGATGGCAGAGATGCCGACGATCGTGCTGGTGCACGGTGCTTTCGCGGACGGAGCGAGCTGGTCGCCCGTCGCGTTGCGACTCCAGGGGGCGGGGTTCGAGGTGCGGGTGCCCGCCATCTCGAACCGCAGCCTCGCCGACGATGCCGACTACGTCAGCGCGTTCGTCTCTCGCATCCCCGGGCCCGTCGTGCTCGTCGGGCACTCCTACGGGGCCACGGTGGTGGGGGTGGCCGGGCGAAGCGAGAACGTGGCCGCGGTGGTCTTCGTGAGCGGATATGTCCTGGATGCGGGCGAGAGCGCGGCGGAGATCCACGCCCGCTTCCCCGCGGCGCCGGCGGTCGAGTTCTTCCGCGAGGCCGCCTATCCGGAGCTCGGCGACGGCACGCGCCGCGACGTCTGGGTTGATGAGAGGGAGTTCGCGTTCCTCGCCGCGCCGGGTCTGCCCGACGACGAAGCCGAGGTGCTCGCCGTGACCCAGCGTCCGCTCGATGCGGCGGTGCTCAGCGAACCCGCTCAGGCCGCGGCATGGCGCACGACGCCGGCGTGGGGTGTGATCGGGCTCGATGACCGGGTCGTCAATCCGCAAGCACTGCGCTGGGCCTATCAGCGCGCAGGAGCCCGTCAGATCCTCGAGCTTGATGGTCCGCACCTGCTGATGCACACGCATCCCGCCGAGGTGACCGCGCTCATCGTCCGCGTGGCGGCGACACTCGTCTGAGCGCGACCCTCCGAGCGCGGTGCCGGCCGGTCACTCCCGCAGCAGAGTCTGCCAGTCGGCGGGCACGCGGTCGGCGGGACCGGGCGCGGGCTGCGACAGGGGGTGGGAACGGGCCGGCGCGAGTTCGGGACCGGTCGCCATCGTCTCGGATTCGTAGTCCCAGAACCAGTCCTCGCCCGGCTCGAAGCTCTGCATGATGCGATGCCCGGTGGCACGCCAGTGCGCCGTGGCGTGCTTGCCGAGGGAGTCATCGCAGCACCCCACGTGCCCGCAGGCGGCGCACCGGCGCAGATGCAGCCACCAGCTCCCCGTCTGCTCGCACTCGACGCATCCCGTGCCGCTGGGCGGAACATCCGTCCTGATCTGAGTCGAATCGTTCATGCCTGTGCCTTTCTCGATCGCATCATCGTGGCCGCCACCACCGTGGCGACGAACACCAGCGCTGCGAAGATCAGAAGGACCACCGTCTGGTCGACGAAGGTCAGGACGACGCCGACGGCGAGAACGGGAAGTGCCAGTCCGCAGTAAGCGATCAGGAAGATGAGCGCGAGCGTCTCGCCGCGGCGGGCGGGGTCCGCCAAAGCCGATGCGGTCGCGATCGACGCCTTGAACAACAGCCCCACGCCGACACCGGACACCACCCCGCCGACCAGGAAGAGCGTCAGGTTCGGTAGGACGGCGCCCGCGGCGACCAGGACGAGTCCCACGGCGCAGGCGAGACGGGCGATCCCGAGCTGTACGCGCACGGGTACGCGAGCGAGCAGTACCTGCGCCGCGGCCGCCGCACCGAACACCGAGAACGTCGTCGCGCCGGCGACGAGGTGATCATGCTGGTCGAAGGTTCCCGCGAGGAACGTCGGGGCGAGGGAGGTGAACAGGCCGAACAGAGCGAAACCGGCGAAGGCGCCGAAGCCCGCGGCGATGAAGATCCGGCGGGATGCGGGTGGCGCCGACAGGCGCTGCGGACGGTACGCGGGTCGTGGCTCCGGCGTCGCCACCGTCTCGGGGACGGCGAGCAGAGCGACGGCCGCGAGCAGCAGCAGCACCAGGAAGACCGCGTGGGGGAGGACGAGCGGATCGGGCAGGAACTCGGCGAACAGCCCGCCGATGAGCGGGCCCAGTGCAAGGCCTCCGATGTTCGCGGCTCCCGCGACGGATGCCGCGACGATCGCGTTCTCGTCGGGCCGTGCGGCCTGGCGCAGCTCGCCGAGGTGCGCGGTCGCCGTGGCGGTCAGGATTCCGACGCTGACACCGTTGACGAGCCGAGCGGCGATCAGACCCGGCACGCTCATCACGGCGAGGAACATGACCGCCGAGACCGCGGACACGAGCACGGCGATCACCAGCATCCGTCGACGTCCGGTCCAGTCGCTGATATGCCCGAGGAAGAAGAGGCTGAAGACGACACCGACGGCGTACGCCGCGAAGATCACCGTGACGATCGATACGGGGAAGTGATCGAGTTCCTGATACAGCGGATACAGCGGGGTCGGCACGGTCGAGTACGCCATCACCAGGAGGAAGGCGATCGCCACGATCCAGAATCCGGCCCCGTGCGACACCTTGCGACTGGTGCTGTGTACCTGCGACATGCTCCGCCTCCCCGGCCGCCCGCGTGCACGGCCACCTCCGTCACAGGCTAGGGCCGGGCCGTTGCGCGGGGTGCGACCCCTGTCGAGCATCGCCTCGACAGGGGTGCCGTGCGGACTCGGCAGAACCCGGCACACTTCGATGGGAGGAGAGGGTTCTGCGCCGCGGGCGGCGGCGCTAGCCTGAGCCAACGACGAGACGGAGACGGTCATGGCGGAGTTCACACGCGGATTCGGCGGGCGGCGACGGGAGTCCGACCCGAGGCTCCCACCCGGTCAGTACCTCACGGCGGACTTCCCCGTGCTGTCGGCCGGGCCCACTCCGCGCATCCCTGAGAGCGAGTGGTCGTTCTCGATCCGCACCGAGTCGGGCGCGGTCACCTCGTGGAGCTGGTCCGAGTTCCTCGCTCTGCCGGCCGAGGACGTCCACACCGACATCCACTGTGTGACGCGGTGGTCCAAACTCGACACGACCTGGCGCGGCGTCTCGATCGACACGCTGTTCGCCGGTATCGACACCTCGTACGAGTACGCCATGGCCCACTCCTACGGCGGCTACACGACCAACGTGCCCATGGCCGACCTGCGCGGCGGGAAGGCGTGGATCGCCTACTCGTTCGACGGCAACCCCCTCGATCCCGAGCACGGCGGTCCCGCGCGCCTGCTCGTGCCGCACCTGTACTTCTGGAAGAGCGCCAAGTGGGTGCGCGGGCTCAGCATGCAGAAGCACGACGACCCGGGATTCTGGGAACAGAACGGCTACAACCTGCACGGCGATCCGTGGACAGAGGAACGCTACTGGTGAGAACCAGCGACTGGCTCGCCGCGCGGGTCGCCGCCGCCGTCCCCGACACCGCGCACGGCCGCGTGCTGACGCTGGCGGTCCCCGGCTGGCCGGGCAACGCCCCCGGCCAGCATCTCGACATCCGCCTGACGGCGCCCGACGGCTATCAGGCCGAGCGCTCCTACTCGATCGCCTCCTCCGGGCCGGGGGAGAGCGTCGAGATCGCGGTCGACGAGATCCCCGAGGGAGAGGTGTCGCCCTACCTCGTTCGTGTCGCCGAGCCGGGCGACGCGCTCGAAGTCAAGGGGCCCCTCGGGGCCTACTTCGTGTGGGACCACACCGACCCTTCCCCCGTGCAGCTCATCGCGGGCGGCTCCGGCATCGTGCCGTTGCTCGCGATGGCGCGCGCACGGGCCGCGGCGAGTTCCGGTGCGCCGTTCCGGCTGCTCTACTCGGTGCGCACGGCGGCCGACGCGTTGTATCGGGACGAGGTCGAGCGGCTGGGTGCCACGGGGCTGGATGTGACCTGGGCCTACACGCGCCAGGCGCCCACCGGATGGCCCGGACGCGTCGGCCGGCTCGATGCGGAGCGCATCGCGCAAGCCACGTGGATGCCGGCGCAGCATCCGCTGACGTTCATCTGCGGTCCGACGAGCTTCGTCGAGGCGGCCGCCGATGCGATGGTCGCCGCGGGACACGATCCCGCGCGCGTGAAGACGGAGAGGTTCGGAGGTTCCTGATGGACAGCACGCCGCACGTCCGCCCCGACCCGCGCCGCGTCGCCCAGCGCGTCGACGGCAATGCGCTCGCCGGCATGCTGGACGCCTTCGCCGGTCTCGACCCCGCCCTCCTCCTGCTCACCTGCGGTCATTGCGGTCGCAGCGCCGCCCTCGCCGAGTGGTCGGTGGAGATGGATGCGGCAGCGGCCATCGTGCGCTGCCGCAGCTGCACGCGCACCTTCGCGACGATCCTCCGCCGCGACGGCGGCATCGAAGTGCGCGCCGCCGGAAGATCGATCTCGACCCCGTCCGCCGTCTGAGTAGCGCTCGACTCCTGTCGGGGACGGGCGCCGGGCGCGGCGGGTAGCGTCGCTCGCATCCGACGCCGATCGGCGGCAGAGACGAGGGAGAGAGCATGCGACTCGAACGAACCGGAATGGTGTCCATCGATCTGACGGGCAAGACGGCGCTGGTGACCGCCTCGTCGGCGGGGATCGGGTTCGCGATCGCCCTGCGCCTGGCCGAAGCGGGAGCCGAGGTCATCGTGAACGGTCGCAGTGAGGACTCCGTCGCGCGGGCGGTGGCCGAGATCAACGCGCAGGTCGAAGACGCGGCGCGCGGCATCGTGGCTGACGCGGCCGATGACGCAGGCGCGGCGGCGCTGGTGGCACAGGCCGGGCGCGTCGATGTGCTCGTGAACAACCTGGGGATCTTCGAGGCCGTGGAGGCGCTCGAGATCGACGACGCCGCGTGGCGGCGCTTCTTCGAGACCAATGTGATGTCGGGTGTGCGCCTGACCCGCGAGCTGCTCCCGCAGATGATGCAGCGAGGGTGGGGGCGCGTGCTGAACATCGCGAGCGATTCGGCCGTCGTCATCCCGGCGGAGATGATCCACTACGGCACCTCGAAGACCGCCGTGCTCGGAGCCTCACGCGGATTCGCAAAGGCCGCCGCGGGGACCGGCGTCACCGTGAACGCCGTCATCGCCGGTCCCACGCACACTCCCGGCGTGGAGGAGTTCGTGGCGCAGGTCGTCGGGCGGGATCTGCCGTGGGACGAGGCGCAGCGCGAGTTCATGCGCACGGCCCGGCCGCAGTCGCTGCTCGGACGCCTCATCGAGCCGGGCGAGATCGCGAACATGGTCGTCTACCTCGCTTCGCCTCTCGCGTCGGCGACGACCGGTGCGGCGGTGCGCGTCGACGGCGGTTACGTGGACTCGATCGTCCCCTGATCGGGGAGGGCCGCGACGATCCGCGCGACGACCTCCGGTACGCTCTCTCGCGTCGAGACCGTCACGCCCCACTCGTCCGACTCGAGCGGCTCGAGTGTGTCGAGCTGCGATGCGAGCAGCGCGACCGGCATGAAGTGATCGGTGCGTGCCGCGATGCGCTTCGCGAGCGTCGCCTCGTCGAGATCGAGCGCGGCGAAGAAGATGGGTTCCGTGGCCTCGGCGCGGATCAGATCGCGGTACCGGCGTCGCAGCGCCGAGCAGGCGATGACCACGGGGCCCTTCTCGCCCGCCGTGCCGAAGGCGAGACCGACGCGTCCGAGCCAGGGCGCACGATCCTCGTCGGTCAGCGGCACACCGGCGGCCATCTTTGCCCGCGCCGCATCGTCGTGCAGATCGTCGGCGTCGAGGTAGACGCCGCCGAGGCGCGCCGCCAGGGCGAGCGCGATCGTGGACTTTCCGGCCCCCGAGACGCCCATGACGACGATCCGCATCCGTCCCGCTTCGCTCATACGCTCGAGCCTAGGCGTCGCGCCGAGAGACACATCACCAACCGTGAGCGTTGAACCAGGCGCTGCGCCGGTGGCTTTCCGCGGCATCAGCGGTGCCACGGAAAGCGTCGTGCGGCGCGAGGAGATCGCCCTCGAGCGCCACGAAGCCCCAACAGATCTCGCAGAGCGCCGCACCGTGCGGGAACCCGTCAGCCAGGCGCGGTGACGGTGCCGCGGCCAGGCCGGAGCCGGGGCAGAACGGCGCGTCCGCCTCCCGGTCGGACCACATCCGTGACGTGCCGGACCGGTTGTGCAGGCCGCTGTGACCGCGGGGTCTCGTGCAGACGGCTCCGCGCGAACGGCTGAGGCACCACGGCGCGCTCATCGCCTCACCACGGCGACAGGCGCACCGAGCGGACGTAGCATGGTCGTCATGTCCACGAAGCCCTCGCCCATCCAGCTGCTGAACGCCCGTCCCACCGAGGACGAGAACGGCCAGCCGAGCCCGGAGGAGTCCTTCGGCTGCTGCGGCGGCGGCTCCTGCAGCATCGACTGACCCATCCGGACTCCGCCTGCGTCAGTGACCCGCGGGGGGAGCGTCGATCGAGTCGGCGGGCTTGCGGATGAGCACTGCGCCGATGATCGTGGGGATCGCCACGATCGCGGCGAACATGAAGGCGCTGCGCGCACCCGCCGCCCACGCGGCCGCGTCGCCCGACGCCTCGTTGGCGACGAAGCCTGCGTTCATGATCGTGATCATGACGGCCACGCCGGCGGCTCCAGCCACCTGCTGGACGGTGCTCACGATCGCGCTGCCGTAGGAGTAGAAGCGGGGCGCCAGCGAGCCGAGCGACGCGGTGAACAACGGCGTGAACGACATCGCCAGACCGATCGAGAGCAGCGTCTGCGTCACGACCAGCTCCCACACGGGCGTCGTTTCCGACAGCGTCGTGAACACCCATAGCAACGAGACCGTCAGGATCGAGCCGGGGATGAGCAGCACGCGCGTGCCCCAACGGTCGTAGATGCGGCCGATGAAGGGACCGGCGAGGCCCATCGCCAGAGAGCCGGGCAGCACGATCAGGCCGGTCGTGAGCGGGTCGAGGTTCAGCGCGCTCTGCGCGAACAGCGGCAGGACGGTGATCGTGCCGAAGAAGGCGAGCGACAGCACGGCGAAGTGCACGACCGAGATCGTGAAGTTCGTGAACCGGAAGACGCGCAGGTCCAGGAGCGCCCGATCCTCACGCTGCAGGACGAACTGTCGCCACACGAACAACGAGAGCGCCACGACGCCGACGGCCAGCGACACGATGAGCGTCATCGACGACGCGGCGGCCGCCGCATCCGTCGCGCCGTCATGTGAGCCGCCGATCTGACTGAGGCCGAACACGACGCCGCCGAACCCGAACGCCGACAGCACGACCGAGAGCACGTCGATGCGGGCGTGCGTTTGCGTGCCGACGTTGGTGATCCATCGCGCGCCGATGGCGAGAGACACGAGGGCGATCGGCAGCACGATCGCGAAGATCCATCGCCAGCCGAAGTACTGCAGGACGAAGCCCGACATCGTCGGACCGATCGCCGGCGCGAGTGCCATCACGATGCTGACGCGGCCCATCATCCGCCCGCGCGCGGCGGGCGCGACCACCGTCATGAGGGTCGTCATGAGCAGCGGCATCATGATGGCCGTCCCGGATGCCTGCACGACGCGCGCGACGAGCAGCACCTCGAACCCCGGTGCGAGCATGGCGATGAGCGTTCCGAACGAGAACAGCGACATCGCCAGCAGGAAGACCGTGCGGGTCGTCAGCCGCTGCAGCAGGAAGCCGGTGATCGGGATCACGACGGCCATGGTCAGCATGAAGGCGGTCGTCAGCCACTGCGCGAGCACGGCGGTGATGCCGAGATCGGTGATGAGGTGCTTGATCGCCACACCCATCGTCGTCTCGTTGAGGATCGCGACGAAGGCCGCCACGAGCAGCAACCAGATGATGCGGTTCTCGCCGGAGCGGACGGCGGGGGAGGAATCGGTCGTGGTGGCCACGGAACCGGTCTGGACGGATTCGGCGTGCATGGTCGTCTCCTCGGAATCGAAAAGGGATGGGGACGGCCGCCGGAAGTGGCGAGCGAATCTGACAACGCGGCGAGCGGGTGGAGCATTCCCTAGGCGGCGAAACCCGGTCGGGCGTGTTCGTCGCCCGCGACCGGCACCGATGCGCGTCGGACAAGACTACCGGTTCGGATCCGGGCACGCGGGGGAGATCTAGGCTGAGCGCATGAGTATGGCCGGCCCGTCGCATCCGCCGGGGTTTCGCGGAGTGGATGCGGCCGCCCAGCGCCTGCGCAACGCCGAGGCTCCCCGCATCCCTCACCTCGGACGCCGGATCGCCGCGCTGTTTCGCCCCTACCGTGCGCGCCTGATCGTCACCGCCCTGCTCGTCGTCGCCGGTGCCGCCGTCGCCGTCGTGCCGGCGCTCATCGTGGAGCGGGTCTTCGACGACGCGCTCTTCCCCGCCGACGGGTCGGGGGTGGACATGGGGCTGCTCGTGCGCCTGGTCGCGATCATGGTGGTGCTCTTCCTCGCCTCGGGGGGCCTGCAGGTCGCGCAGACCTGGTTCACCTCGACGGTCGGCAACAACGTGACGGGTGATCTGCGCGTGCGCCTGTTCGATCACCTGCAGTCCATGGAGCTCGGCTTCTTCACGCGCACGAAGACCGGGGTGATCCAGTCGCGGCTGCAGAACGACGTGGGAGCGGTGTCGGGCGTTCTGACCAACACCGTCACGAGTGTGCTCGGCAACACGGTCACCGTCGTCGCGTCCCTCGTGGCCATGGTCCTGATCGATGTACGACTCACGCTCATCGCCGTCTTCCTGATGCCGATCCTGGCGCTGATCCAGCGACGCGTCGGACAGGTGCGCGCCCGGATCGCGGGGCAGACGCAGGAGTCCCTGTCCGAGCTGTCGGCGATCACGCAGGAGAGCCTGAGTGTCTCCGGCATCCTCCTGGCGAAGTCGTTCAACCGGCAGCAGAGCGAATCGGCGCGCTACGGAGCGCAGAACCGCATCCAGATCCGGCTGCAGGTGCGCCAGGCGATGAGTGGGCAGGGGTTCTTCGCGCTCGTCGGCGTCATCATGGCGAGCGTTCCCGCCGTGATCTACCTGGTGGCGGGCCTGTTCATGTCGGGCGGCGCGGATGCGGGGATCTCTGCAGGCACGATCGTGGCGTTCACCACCGTTCAGGCGCGCCTTCTGCAGCCGCTCATGGGTCTGATGCGCGTCGCCCTCGACGTGCAGACCTCCGCCGCCGTCTTCGCGCGGATCTTCGAGTACCTCGACCTGCGACCGGCTGTCCGCGACGCACCCGATGCGATCGACGTCTCCGAGGCGCCGGGCCCGGTGGGGCGCGTCGAGCTGCGCGACGTCACCTTCCGTTACCCGGAGTCGGCCGCCTCCTCGCGCCCCCTGCTGGACGCGGTGTCCTTCGTCGCGGATCCCGGGCAGCACGTGGCACTGGTCGGACCCAGCGGGGCCGGGAAATCCACGGTGCTCTCGCTCATCCCGCGCTTCTACGACGTGGATGGCGGCGCGGTGCTGTTCGCGGGCGCCGATGTACGCGCTCTCACCGCCGCATCCATCATCGACCACATCGGCATCGTCTCGCAGGAGACGTACCTCTTCCACGCGACGATCGCCGACAACCTGCGGTACGCGAAGCCTGATGCGACGGATGAGGAACTCGCCGCCGCCTGCGAGGCCGCCAACGTGCACCATGTCATCACGGGCTTCGAGAAGGGCTACGACACCGTGGTGGGCGAGCGCGGCTACCGGCTCTCCGGCGGGGAGAAGCAGCGCATCGCGATCGCCCGCGTGCTGCTCAAGGACCCGCCCGTGCTGCTGCTGGACGAAGCCACGTCGGCGTTGGACACGCGCAGTGAGCGCGTCGTGCAGCAGGCGCTGGACACGGCGGCGCGCGGCCGGACCACGATCACCGTCGCGCACCGGCTGTCGACCGTGGTCGCCGCCGACGTGATCCTCGTCGTCGACGACGGCCGCATCGTCGAGCGCGGAACGCATGCCGAGCTCGTCGTGGCGCAGGGGCTCTACGCCACGCTCGCGGCCGAGCAGCTCACGGTCTGAGCGCCGCTCACCAGAGCAGGGCTGCGGAGATCAGCGGCTGCGCGTCGTCGGGGACGGCGAGGGTGACCGCATCCTGCCGCTCGGAGATCGTCCGGGCGAACGCGCCGACCAGCCGGCGGTACTCGTCGTCCGGATGCGCGGCCGCCACACGCGCGAGTCGCGGGATGTCCATGCGCAGCAGCTGCCCCGCGCGGGCCCGCGCAGCGGCGGTGTGGCCAGTACCGTCGAGCACCCGCATCCCTTCGCTCATCGCGTCGAGACAGTCGCGCAGCACGTCGAGCCGTTCCTCGTGCTGCGTGATCGAGGAGCCGTCGGCACGCTCCCGCCAGTGCACGACGACGTCCGACAACACGTCGAACCGGCGCGCCCTCGCGTACATCTGCTGGGCCACCACCTGGTCCTCGTAAAGCCGCCCCTCGGGAAAGCGCAGGCCGGTGCGCTGCCAGAACTCCGTGCGGCTCAGCTTCGACCACGCGACCACGTTGGCCGTCACCTCGGGGTGCTCCTCGAGGGTCGTCGCCGTCCGCGCGGGTACCGTCGCGCGGCTGACCCACGGCTGCACGTCGCCGGCGGCGTAACGGCCCGACCCGTCCGGACGCAGGCGTACATACGCGCCCACCGCGAAATCGCTGCCGCTGCCGTCGAGGGTGGCCACGAAGCGCTCGAGGGCCGTCGGGAGCATGACGTCGTCGGCGTCCAGGAAGGCGAGGTAGGGCGTGTCGACCAGGTCGAGGCCCGTGTTGCGCGCGGCCCCCAGTCCGACGCGTCGTGCGAGCCTCACCACGCGGAAGCGCGGATCGGATGCGGCGGCCGCGTCGAACAGGTCGCCGGTGCGATCGGAGGATGCGTCGTCGACGAGCACAGCCGTCCACTCCACCAGCGTCTGGGCGCGCAATGAATCGAGGGCCGCCTGGGCCCACGGCCCCACCTGGTGGCCGGGGACGACGACCGTGACGAGGGGACGCTGACTCACGTCGCCGATCGTACCGCCGCGACCGATGCGGCCACCGCCTTGGCGACCGGGCTGAGATCGACCGTCAGGTCGTGGGGGAAGGTGAAGCGCACGGCGGTCTGCGCCACTTCCGGCGGGATGCCCATCGCCACGAGCACGTGCGAGGGCTCGTCGCTGCCGGCCGCGCACGCCGAGCCGCTGGAGGAGACGATGCCGCGCCGTTCGAGCTCGAGCAGCACGGCCTCGCCGCTGGTCCCCGCGAACGTGAAGCTCGCCGTGGCGGGGAGCCGCTCGGTGGGATGGCCGGTCAGCGCGGCGGACGGCACGGCCGCGAGCACCTCGGCCACGAATGCGTCGCGCGCGGCGCCGACGCGGGCGGCGGATGCGGCGCGCTCCGCCTCGGCGAGCTCGAGAGCGGTGGCAAGGCCCACTGCGCCGGCGACGTCCTCGGTGCCGCTGCGGCGGCCGCGCTCCTGTCCGCCGCCGTGGAGGATCGGCTCGACCGGGATGCGGCCGCGGATCGCCGCGGCACCGATTCCCTTCGGGGCGCCGAGTTTGTGGCCGGCGATGGTGATCGCGTCGGCTCCCGTGCCGGACAGCGGCAGCCAGCCCGCCGCCTGCACCGCATCGAGGTGCAGGGGCACCCGGGCCGCGGTCGCGACGGCGGCGATGGCACGCACATCCTGTACGGTGCCGGTCTCGTTGTTCGCGTAGCCGAGCGTGACGAGCGCGGTCTCCTCGCGGAGGGCGGCGGCGACCGCATCCGGAGACACACGGCCGGCGTCGTCGACATCCAGGACCGTCGCCTCGAGACCGTGGAGGCGTTCGAGGGCGGCGACCGACTCGAGGATCGACTCGTGCTCGACCGCCGTCGTGACGACGTGGCGGCGGCCCCGGGCGAGCATCGCGCCCAGGGATATCCCCTTGACGGCGAGGTTGTTGCCCTCCGTGCCGCCGGAGGTGAAGATCACGTCGCCCGTGCGCACGCCCAGCACGGCCGCCACCCGCGCCCGCGCGTCGGCGAGGGCGGATGCAGCCTGCTCACCCGCCTCGTGGTGGCTGGACGGGTTGCCGAACGTGCCCCGCCAGTACGGCATCATCGCCTCGATCACCTCGCGGCGCACCGGCGTCGTCGCCGCGTTGTCGAGGTACATCGCGCCGCTCACACCGGGTCGGCGAGGCGCAGATCGATATCGAGACCGAGGTCGAGACCCCGGGCCGCGTGCGTCAGCGCACCGACGGAGATCACGTCGACACCCGTCTCCGCGATCCGGCGCACGGTGTCGAGCGTGACGCCGCCGGAGGCGTCGACGATGGCGCGACCGGCGATCTGCTCGACGCCCCGGCGTAGGTCGTCGATCGAGAAGTTGTCGAGCATGATCGTGCCCACACCCGCGGCGAGGACCTCGTCGATCTGGTCGAGGCGGTCGACCTCGACCTCGACGTGGGTCGTGTGCGGCAGGCGCGCCAGCGCCTCCTGCAGGGCTTGCGTGACGGGGACGCCGGAGGCGGCGAGGACGGCGAGGTGGTTGTCCTTGGCCATCACCGCGTCCGACAGGCTGAACCGGTGGTTGTGGCCGCCGCCGCTGACCACCGCGTGGCGCTCGAAGGCGCGGAGCCCCGGCGTGGTCTTGCGGGTGTCGGCGATCCGCGCGCCCGTGTGCGCGACTTCGGCGACATAGGCCGCCGTGAGAGTCGCGATTCCCGACATCCGCTGGACGAAGTTGAGTCCCACCCGCTCGGCCGTGAGCACGGAGCGTGCGGGGCCGGTGACGGTGGCCAGGGCCGTGCCGGGCTCGAACCCGTCGCCGTCGGCGAGGAGAAGTTCGACGCGCGTTCGAGGCTCGACCAGATGGAAGGCGGCGGCGAAGACGGCCCCGCCGGAGAACACGCCGCCTTCGCGGGCGACGAGGGATGCGGTGGCGACCGCATCCGCGGGGATGAGCGTCTCGCTCGTCACGTCGCCCCAGGGGGCGTCCTCGTCGAGTGCGGCCGCGACGACGCGGTCGATGGTGGCGGATGTCAGCATGCCTCGGCCTCCTGGGCGATGGCGGCGGCGACCGGTGCGCCGTCGCGGCGGAAGTGGGCGCCGACCGAGACGGTGCGCCGGCGTGCCGCGGCGACGAGGTGCTCGGCGACCAGGAGGAGGTTCGCGTCCTCCTGCGCGGGAACGCCCTGCGTGGCGGGCGCCGCGCGGCGCCATGCAGCGATGACGGATGCGGCGTACGCCAGACCCGCCTCGTCGCGCTCCAGTCCCGCGTGATCCCAGAGCAACTGCTGCAGGCCCGCCCGGCTGAACGCGGGCGCGTCGCTCGCGGGTTCGGCAGGTGTCGCCGGTGCTGTGGCGGGGAACACGGCCGCCCTCGCGGGATCGGCGAGCAGGGCCGCTGCCGCGCGCGCACCGAACACGGCGCCCTCCAGCAGCGAGTTGGACGCCAGGCGGTTCGCGCCGTGGACACCGGTGCGCGCCGTCTCGCCGACGGCGAAGAGTCCGGCAACGCTCGTGCGACCGTCGAGATCGGTCAGGACCCCGCCCATCAGATAGTGGGCGGCCGGGGTGACCGGCACCGGAGTCGTCGACCAATCGATCCCGCGTGCGCGCAGTGCACGGTCGATCGTGGGGAAGCGGGCGGCGAGGGCTTCGGCGCCGCCGAGGCCCGTCGCATCCAGCACGACGGGGATCCCGGGCTGGGCGGCGGACTGCCGCGCGATCGCGCGAGCGACCACGTCGCGGGGCGCGAGCTCGCCGTCCGGGTGCGCGTCGAACGCGAAGCGGCGGCCGGCCGCATCCCGCAGCACGGCGCCCTCGCCTCGAACGGCCTCGGACACGAGGAACGGGTTCTGGCCGTCGAAGGCGGTGGGGTGGAACTGCACGAACTCCAGGTCAGCGACGGCGGCACCCGCGCGGATCGCGGCGGCGATGCCGTCGCCGGTCGCGACCCAGGGGTTCGTGGTGTGGGCGTACAGCTGGCCCGCGCCGCCCGTGGCCAGCACGACGGCGTCTGCGGGAATCCTCTCGCGTCGGCCGGTCGCATCGACCACGTCCACGCCCGACACCCTTCCCGCCTCGAGAACCAGATCGGCGAGGAACGTATGTTCGCGCACGATCACGTCGCTGTCTGCGAGCCGGGCGAGCAGGGCGGCTTCGATCGCCGCCCCTGTCGCATCGCCGCCGGCGTGGAGCACGCGGGGTGCCGAGTGGGCGGCCTCCAGGCCCCGTCGCAGCTCGCCGGAGCCGTCGCGGTCGAACGGTACGCCCGCGGCCAGCAGCGCACGGATCGTGTCACCGCCGGCGTCGACGAGAACCCGCACGGCGGTCGGGTCGTTCAGGCCCGCGCCCGCGGTGAGCGTGTCGTCGAAGTGGGCGTCGGGGGAGTCGCTCGCCGCGGTGACGGCGGCGATCCCGCCCTGCGCGTGCGCGGTGCTGCCCGCATCCGCCGCGGCTTTGGTGATGAGGACGACCTCGGCCCCGTTCTCGGCCGCCGCGAGCGCCGCCGTGAGCCCGGCGATGCCGCTGCCGACGACGATCGCTCTCATGCCGCGCTGCCGGAGGGCTTGGCGGCCAGCATCCGCTCGAGGGCGACACGAGCCGGGTCGGCGACGGAGGCGGGCACGGTGATGCGGTTGAGCGTCTCGCCCGCGACGAGACCTTCCAGCACCCAGGCGAGGTAGCCGGGGTGGATGCGGTACATGGTCGAGCACGGGCAGACGACCGGGTCGAGGCAGAAGATCTCGTGCTGCGGGTACTGCGCGGCGAGGCGCTGCACCAGGTTGATCTCGGTGCCGATCGCGAACGTCGTGGGCTCGGTGGCCGCGGCGATGGCCTTGCGGATGTAGTCGGTGGAGCCTGCCTCGTCAGCGGCGTCCACGACGGCCATCGGGCACTCCGGGTGCACGATCACGCGGACGCCGGGGTGCTCGGCGCGCGCCTTGTCGATCTGGTCGACCGTGAAGCGGCGGTGCACCGAGCAGAAGCCGTGCCAGAGGATGACGCGGGCGTCGGCGAGCGTCCGCTCGTCGCTGCCGCCGAGCGGCTTCGTCGGGTTCCACATCGGCATCTGCTCGAGCGGCACGCCCATGGCCTTCGCGGTGTTGCGTCCGAGGTGCTGGTCGGGGAAGAACAGCACCCGACGGCCCCGGGCGAAGGCCCACTCGAGCACGGTGCGCGCGTTGGATGAGGTGCAGACGATGCCGCCGTGGCGTCCGACGAAACCCTTGATCGCCGCGGACGAGTTCATGTAGGTCACCGGTACGACCGGCACGAGGCCGTCGGCATCAGGGGTGTCCATGTCGCCGTAGAGCTCCTCCAGCTGCTCCCAGCACTCCTCGACCTGGTCGATGTCGGCCATGTCGGCCATGGAGCATCCGGCCGCCAGGTTGGGGAGGATGACGGCTTGCTCGGGCTGCGAGAGGAGGTCGGCGGTCTCGGCCATGAAGTGCACGCCGCAGAAGACGATGGCCTCGGCGTTCGGGTGCTCGAGTGCGGCGTTGGCGAGCTGGAACGAATCGCCGACGTAGTCGGCGTGACGCACGACCTCTTCTCGCTGGTAGAAGTGCCCGAGCACGACCACGCGGTCGCCCAGAGTCTCCTTCGCGCGTCGGATGCGGGCATCGAGTTCGTCGTCAGTGGCATCGCGATAGGCCGCAGGCAGCATGCCTTGACGCGGGGACCCGGTGGGGATCACATCGCCCATCGAGGCGCCGGGCCCGTATCCGGGGCGTGCGTCGAAGTCCCACGGGCCCGCCGCGAGGTCGGTGTTGCAGGTGGACCCGGATCCTGCGCCCGAGACGATCGCCTGGATCTCGTGATCGACGGACGGATCGATGGGACGCGGCTGGATGCTCAGCGTCGTGCTCATGTCGTGCTCGATTCGTGACTTCGCGGGCGGCCGAGCGGGCCGCGATCGGCCAGCTCGACGTCCTGGTTGTAGCGGTACAGCCGTGCCGGCCGGTGACTTCCGGTGCGGAACGACTCGGTGGGGATCAGGGTGTTGCTGTTCTCGACCTGCCGGCGGAAGTTGGCGGGGTCGAGCTTGCGGTCCAGGATCGCCTCGTTGACCTCGCGCAGATCCGCGAGGGTGAAGGCGTCCGGGAGCAGGCCGTGCGCGATGCGGCTGTAGCCGACCTTGTTGCGCAGTCGCCACAGGGCGTAGTCGACGATCGCGTTGTGGTCGAACGCGAGGGGCGGAAGATCGGTCGCCGTGAACCAGTCGACGTTCTCGGGCGCGTCCCCCGCGGCCGCGTGCGCGGCGCTCTGCGCGTCGACCTCGTCGGAGCGCAGCAGCGCCCAGTAGACGATCGAGACGACGCGACTGGGGGAGCGGCCGATGTCGCCGAACGCATAGAGCTGCTCGAGGTAGCTCGCGCTGAGGCCGGTCGTCTCGGCGAGCGTGCGAGAAGCCGCCTCATCGAGGTTCTCCGCAGCGTCCAGCCAACCGCCCGGCAGTGCCCACAGGCCCTCGTGCGGATCGCGGGTGCGTTTGACGAGGGGCAGGACGAGCCGGGGATTCTCGTCACCGTCGCGCCGCAGGCTGAAGATCACGGTGGACACCGCCACGCGCGTCTCGGCGGACTCGGCGTCGGCGGTGTCGGGAGAGGGGCTAGTTCGTGTCATGGTGACCTTAACTCGTGACGATCTTAATGTCATCGCGACCAGAAGCAAAATCCGTCGCCGTCACCGCGGGCTCGCGGCGCCCTGTCAGCGCGTCCGCTTACGCTGACCGCATGCCGCCGATCGTGATCGACATCCTGCTGGTCGTGGTGCTGGTGATCGTGCTGATCCAGGGATGGCGGCGGGGCCTGCTGGCAAGCGTCGGGACCATCGCCGGACTCGTGCTCGGGGCGATCGCCGCGTGGTGGCTCGTGCCTGTCGTTTCCCGCTGGGTCCCGGACGCCGCCTGGCGCGGCTGGGCGGCGCTCGGTGTCGCCGTGGGGCTGCTCGTGGTCGGAGCATCGCTCGGCGCAGCGCTCGGCCGTGCGCTGCGGCGCGGAGCCACCCGCATCCGGCTACGAGGGATCGATCGGGTCCTGGGAGCCGGGGCGATGACGGTCGTCGCGGCCCTCGTGCTCTCGCTGGTCGGACAGAGCGTCGCCGCCCTCGGCATCCCGTTCGTGTCCTCCGCCCTCGCGTCGTCGGGAGTGCTGCGCACGATCGACACGCTGACCCCGCGCCCCGTCGACGAGGCCTTGGCGCAGGTGCGATCGAGCGTCCTAGACGACGGGCTCCCGCAGTTGGGGGCGCTGTTCGGAGAACTCACCGCCCCGAGCGAGGTGGCCCCGCCCGTCGACCTCGACGACCCGGCCCTGAGCGCGGCCGCCCAGTCCGTGGCGCGCATCGCCGGAACGGCGTACTCCTGCGGACGCAACCTCACCGGGAGCGGCTTCGTCGTGGCGCCCGACCGCGTGGTGACCAACGCCCACGTGATCGCCGGCGTCGAGCGTCCGATGGTGGAGCTGCCGGGGCGCGCGGCGCGCGAGGGACGCGTCGTGTACGTCGACGCCACGGCGGACCTCGCCCTCATCGCGGTGGACGACCTGGATGCGGCGGCGCTGCCGATGGGCGCCGATCTCGGTCCCGGCGCCGCGGCCGTGGTGCAGGGCTACCCGTACGGCGGCCCGTTCACGATGGGCAGCGCCACGGTGCAGACCGTCGGGGTGGTATCGGTGCCCGACATCTACGACCAGGGACGCGATCAGCGCGAGGTCTACGCCCTGGCGGCGACGGTGCGCCCCGGCAACTCCGGAGGACCGCTTCTCAATGCTTCGGGCGAGGTCGTCGGCATCGTCTTCGCGCGCGCCGACGACGGGTCGGAGGTCGGCTACGCGTCGACCGCGAACGAGCTCGCCCCGCTCGTGCAGGCGGCGCCCACCCTGACGGATGCCGTCGGCTCGGGCGCCTGCGTGCCCTGATCGCCCGCGCGGGCGCGGCGGGCTATGCTGGCCCGACAACGTGAATATCGGCCCCACGACCGGTGCGGGAGAGCCTCGGAGATCTTGTCCGAGCACCGAAGGAGCAAGCCTCCCCGCCAATCTCTCAGGTACGCGTACCGCCCCGGTCGGGCGACTCTGAAAAGCGATCCTCGCGGATCCGCCGACGGTGAAAGATCGCGCTCCGCGCGTTCGAAACTCTCAGGCCCATGACAGAGGGGGAGTTCTCAGGCCCTCGCCTACCCGCATCCACCGGGAGAACTCATGACCGATCGTCGCTCCACCCCGCTCCGAGACCGCCACGAGGCGGCCGGAGCCGCCTTCACCGACTTCGGGGGATGGCTCATGCCCGTGCGCTACGGGTCCGATCTCGCCGAGCATCGTGCCGTGCGCGAAACCGCGGGTCTCTTCGACATCTCGCACATGGCGGAGTTCCTCGTGACCGGCGCACACGCGGGGGCCTTCCTCGACTACGCGCTCGCCGCACAGCACTCGAGCATGCGGCTCGGAAAGGCGAAGTACTCGCTCGTGCTCGCCGCAGACGGCGGCATCGTCGACGACGTCATCGTCTACCGTCTCGCCGACGACTGGTTCATCGTGATCGCCAACGCAGGCAACCACGATGCGGTGGCCGTGGCGCTGGGCGACGCGCGCTCATCCTTCACGCCGCCCGCTCCCGCCGTGGCCGCCGACGGATCGTTCGGCTTCATGGCGGGCGTGCACGTCACCGTCGAGGATGTGTCGGACGAGTCGGCACTGCTGGCCCTCCAGGGGCCGGCGGCGATCGCGGTGCTCGAGGCGCTGCCGGGGCTGGAACTCGCCGAACCCGCTCGGCGCCAGGGCGATGCGCCGACGCCGTGGAGCTTCGACGACCTCGGCTACTACAGCGTGCGCGCGGCGGACTTCGCCGGGCAGTCCGTGCTGATCCTGCGCACCGGCTACACGGGGGAGGACGGCGTCGAGCTGCTCGTGCGCGCGAGCGCGGTGGGAGAGCTGTGGGACGCCCTTCTGGAAGCGGGTGCGCCTTTCGGTCTGATCCCCGCCGGCCTCGCCGCGCGCGACACCCTGCGCCTCGAAGCGGGGATGCCGCTGTACGGGCATGAGCTGAACCGCGACGTGCGGCCCGCGCAGGCGGGCCTCGGACGCGTCGTCGCCGCCGACAAGGGCGCCTTCATCGGCAAAGGGGCCACCGAGCCCGCGGCCGATGCGCGTGTTCTGGTCGCCCTCGTCTCCGAAGGCAAGCGCGCGGGGCGCGCGGGCTATCGGGTCCTCGACACCGAAGGCGGCGTGGTCGGCGAAGTCACGAGCGGCGCGCTCAGCCCCACTCTCGGACGCCCGATCGCGCTCGCCTACGTCGACCGCGACCGGAGCCGCATCGGCACAGACCTGTTCATCGATGTACGCGGCACGCGAATCCCCGCGACCGTGACCGAACCGCCCTTCTACCGGAGGAAGAAATGACCGTCGATCCCACCACGCTGTCCTACACCGCAGAGCACGAGTGGGTGCTGATCGAAGGCGGCGTCGCCACCTTCGGCATCACCGACTACGCCGCCGAGCAGCTCGGCGACGTCGTCTTCGTGGACCTTCCCGCGATCGACGCGCCCGTCGTCGCCGGGCAGGTCTGCGGCGAGATCGAGTCGACGAAGTCGGTCGGAGAGCTCTACGCCCCTCTCAGCGGACGCGTCATCCAGGTCAACGGCGAGGTCGACTCCGACCCTTCGCTCGTCAACGCCGACCCCTACGGCGCGTGGCTCGTGCGCATCGAGCTCGACGGCGAGAGCGCACCCCTGCTCGACCGCGCCGGATACGAGGCGCTCATCGAGGGCGCCGCGTGAGCGTTCCCTTCACTGCACGCCACATCGGCACGGATGCGGCCGCCCAGCGGCACATGCTCGATGCGCTGGGGTACGCGAGCATCGATGCGCTGGTTCGGACGGCGGTTCCCGCATCCGTCCACGCGACCCCGCACGCCACCAGCAGCATCCCGGACGCGGCCACCGAGGCCCAGGCTCTGGCAGAGCTGCGCGCGCTCGCCGATGCGAACCGTCCGGCCCGCGCGATGATCGGCCTCGGTTACTACGACACGTTCACGCCCGCGGTGATCGCCCGCAACGTCTTCGAGAACCCGTCCTGGTACACCGCCTACACGCCCTACCAGCCCGAGATCTCGCAGGGCCGGCTTGAGGCGCTCATCAACTTCCAGACGATGGTGACCGACCTCACCGGCCTCGCCACGGCGGGCGCGTCCATGCTCGACGAGGCGACGGCCGTCGTCGAGGGGATGCTGGTCGCGCGCCGCGCCTCGACGTCCGCGTCCGACGTCTTCCTGGTCGACGCCGACGCGCTTCCGCAGACCAAGGCGCTGCTTCACCATCGCGCCGCCGCGGTCGGCATCGAGATCCGCGAGTTCGACACCCGCACCTGGGACTCGGGCGCCGCATCCGACGCCGTGTTCGGCGCCTTCGTGCAGTATCCGGGCGCGAGCGGCCGTGTGTGGGATCCGACCGAGCTGGTCGCCTCCGTCCAGGCCCAGGGCGGTTTGGTGGTCGTCGCGGCCGACCTGCTCGCGCTCACCCTTCTGCGCTCGCCGGGGTCGTTCGGTGCCGATATCGCCGCGGGGACCACGCAGCGTTTCGGCGTCCCGCTCGGCTTCGGCGGACCCCACGCCGGGTACCTCGCCGTGCGCGCGGGCCTCGAGCGTCAGCTTCCCGGACGCCTCGTCGGCGTCTCGCAGGATGCGGCGGGCAATCCCGCCTACCGGCTCGCGCTGCAGACGCGCGAGCAGCACATCCGCCGTGAGAAGGCCACCTCCAACATCTGCACCGCGCAGGTGCTGCTGGCAGTGATGGCCGCTATGTACGCGGTCTACCACGGCCCCGAGGGCCTGCGTGCGATAGCGACGGATGTGGCCCGCAAGGCGCAGGCGCTCGCCGAGACGCTGCGCGCAGGCGGGCTCGAGGTCGTGCACGACGCGTTCTTCGACACGCTGCGCGTCGTCGTGCCCGGCACGGCCGAGCGCGTCATCGAGCGGGCCCGCCGCCGCGGCTACCGGCTCTTCTTCGCGGACGAGGCGACGGTGGGGATCTCGGTCGACGAGACGACCACGGCCGCCGACATCGCCGCCGTGGCAGCCGCGTTCGGGCTGCCCGACGAGACCGTGATCGACATCGAATCGGCGGTGCCCGTGGCCGGCGTCGCGGCCGATCTCCACCGCCGGGACGAGTTCCTCACGCATCCGGTCTTCCACGCGCACCGCTCGGAGACCGCGATGATGCGCTATCTGAAGACGCTCGCCGACCGCGACTACGCCCTCGATCGCGGCATGATCCCGCTCGGCTCGTGCACCATGAAGCTGAACGCCGCCACCGAGATGGCCGCGGTGTCGTGGCCCGAGTTCTCCCGCGTGCATCCCTTCGCGCCTGAGGCAGACGTGCGGGGGACTCTCGCGCTGATCGAGCAGCTCGAGACTTGGCTCGCCGAGGTCACCGGCTACGACGCGGTTTCGCTGCAGCCCAACGCCGGCTCGCAGGGGGAGCTGGCGGGGCTGCTCGCGATCCGCGGCTACCACCTCGCGAACGACGAGGCGCAGCGCACCGTGTGCCTCATCCCGTCGTCGGCGCACGGCACGAACGCCGCATCCGCCGTGCTCGCGGGGATGCGGGTCGTCGTGGTCGCCTGCGACGAGGCGGGCAACGTCGACCTCGAGGACCTGCACGCCAAGATCGCGCAGCACGCCGACGAGCTGGGCGCGCTCATGATCACCTATCCGTCCACGCACGGCGTGTACGAGCACGAGGTGCTCGCCATCACGCAGGCCGTGCACGATGCGGGCGGGCAGGTGTACATCGACGGCGCGAACCTCAACGCGCTCCTCGGCTTCGCGCGGTTCGGCGATCTCGGGGGCGATGTCTCGCACCTGAACCTGCACAAGACCTTCGCGATCCCGCACGGCGGTGGCGGACCGGGCGTCGGCCCCGTCGCGGCGAAGGCGCACCTCGCGCCCTACCTCCCGTCGCACCCGCTCGCCCAGCGCGCCGACCACGCGGGCGGGTTCGTGTTCGAGGGCGGTCCGGTGTCGGCCTCGGCCTACGGCTCCGCATCCATCCTGCCGATCTCCTGGGCCTACGTGCGGATGATGGGAGCCGCGGGGCTGGGTGAGGCCACGGGTGCCGCCGTGCTGTCGGCGAACTACATCGCGCACCGGCTGAAGGCGCACTTCCCCGTGCTGTACGCCGGCGACGCCGGGCTGGTGGCCCACGAGTGCATCTTGGATCTGCGTCCCCTCCGCGAGCGCACGGGGATCACGGTCGACGACGTCGCCAAGCGGCTCATCGACTACGGCTTCCACGCGCCGACGATGTCGTTCCCCGTCGCGGGCACGCTCATGGTCGAACCCACCGAGTCGGAGGACCTCGCCGAGATCGAGCGCTTCATCGAGGCGATGATCCAGATCGCCGCCGAGGCGGAGCAGGTCGGCGCCGGGCGCTGGCCGGCAGCGGACAACCCGCTCGTGAACGCCCCGCACACCGCGCAGTCGGTCATCGGCGGCGAGTGGACGCATCCGTACTCGCGTGAGGAGGCGGTGTATCCCGTTGGTTCGCTCGTGCGCACGAAGTACTGGCCACCCGTCCGTCGTATCGACAACGCCTACGGCGACCGCAACCTCGTGTGCGCCTGCCCGCCCCCGGAGGCTTTCGCCTGACGCGCGGATGCCCTTCCTCCTCGCCCAATACCGTCCCAAACTCCCGCGAGACTGCATTTCGAGCACGAGATCACTGGGTTTACCCGTGATCTCGTGATGAAGATGCAGTCTCGCGGGACGGAACGCGCCCGTGTAGGGGGGGCGCGGTCAGCGTAGGACGCGGGCGAGGGCGTGCAGGGCCAGCGCATCGGGTGCGCGCTCACGACGGACACCTGCCACATCCAGGATTGCGCCGAGGCGTTCCGGCTCGCGCACGTCGGCCCACCCCCAGCGTGCGAAGCCGTGGACCCGACGACGGATGCGGTCCTCCCGCCGTTTCTCGTCTTGCACCGCACGCACGGGATCGCCGAAGCGCCCGTCGTACTTGAGGAGGCCATCGGCTTCTCCGACGGCTCCGATGTCTGGCCAGGCGAAGTCGGCGCGGTCGGCGACGGCCCCGCCGCCGCGCACCAGCCACTGCAGTTCGGGCGTCGCGAAGCCCAGCCACTCGATGACGGCCCGGCTGAGCGATTCGAGTGTCGTCTCGGCGCGCGGATCCGCGCGATGCAGTGCCCACCGCGCGAGCCGACGGCCACGGCTCGAGGGGGCGAGCTCGTTGTGCGCCACGAGGATCTCCGGCGTCAGGTCCGGATGCGCGCGCAGCGTGGCGTCGGCGACACTCAGGCCGAGCGCAGGGTTTCTCACCCGCGCCAGCGCTACGGCCGTCTCGATGGGGCCCGTCGTGAGTATGCCGCCCTCGCCCGTGACCTCCGCGCCGCCCTGGCGCGTGTGGACGCGGACCCTCTCGGCCTGGCGCGATGTGCCGTCTGCGCCGCGGAGGACGTGGACCTCTGCGCTTTCGCCGATGAGCGGGATGCCGCGCAGTGCCGCGGCCGATTCGAGCGCGAAGACCGCATCCGGCATCAGGAGCGCCACGGCGTGCACGCGGGTGAGGTAGCGATCCCAGGGCGGAAGCGCCTGCCACGCGATCGCGGGGGCGTATACGCCGCGGTGCACGCGCACGATGTCGCCGCGTCGCAGCGAGACATCGGGGCGGTGCATGTCGTGCGCGCGCAGCAACGGCGCGGGAGAGGGGAGCAACTGCGCGCCGGTGCGCAACGGAATGGGCTGGGTCATCGCCCCACCGTGCGCGCATGGGCGGCTCCCGCGCGCGGCGCCTCTCGCATCCGTGTGCAACACTCCGCGCCGCCGCGGCTGTGCAGGCCCGGCCGTCGGGGCACCCGCTCACCACGGCAACGGCGCCCCCACCGCGCGTTGATCCCGCGAGACTGCATTCTCAGCACGAGATCACTGTCATTACCCGTGATCTCGTGCTCGAAATGCAGTCTCGCGGGGAGAGGGCCAGGGGCCAGGGAGGGGCGCGGGGAGAGCGAGGCGGCTAGAAGATCCCCGGCCAGAGGGACGCCACGAGGGGGTAGCCCACGAAGGCGAACACGTCGATGAGGGTGTGTGCGACGACGAGGGGCATCACCCGTCCCCAGCGCCGGTAGCACCAGCCGAACACGACGCCCATCGCGAAGTTGCCGACCACCGAACCCACGCCCTGGTAAGCGTGGTAGGCGCCGCGCAGCGCCGCTGTCGCGAGGATGATGGACCACCAGCCCCATCCGAGACGGCGCAGGCGGTCGAAGAGGTAACCGAGGAAGATGACCTCCTCGGTGAGGCCGGCGCGCGCGGCCGAGAGCAGCAGCAGCGGCACGGTGTACCAGGCCGCGTCGAGCGGAGAGGCGACGACGCCGACGGTGATGCCCGCGAGGCGTCCGGCCACATAGAGGGCGATCCCGGGGATGCCGATGATCGCGATCAACGCGACGCCGAGCCCGAGATCGCCGCCGAAGCGACGGAAGTCGAGACCGATCCGTCGCAGCGCGTTGGTCCCCGGTTCCCAGAGCAGATACACGACGAGTGCCACGAGCGCGAGCGAGAAGAAGATGTCGAGCAGCTGGTACAGCGCGTCCCAGAGCGCTTCGGTGTCGCGCGCCGGGTTGAGCTGCGTCTGCTGCGCGGAGATCGCCTGGTTCTCCTGCAGCGAGCGCTGCAGCGTGCGGATGAAGGAGAGCACCGAGTACAGCGCGGACTTGCCGACGGTCACGGCCAGCACGAGCCAGATCTCCCACCGCACGCGTGAACGGTCGAACCCTGTCGCACGCGGCGGATCGAAGACCCTCACGGTGCGCCAGAACGGATCGCGCGCGGGCAGGGTCGTCATCCGCTCAGCTTGGCATAGTGGATGCGGACCGGTCCCGCTTCCGGAAGCGCTCAGATTGCGCGCATAGGGTGTCTGCGGCTTACGCATACGACCGCGCGCGGCATCACGGCCGCCGCTGAGAAGGAGGACGGATGCGGCGTCGCGCGCTCGTGACCACTCTGGCTCTGATCGGCCTACTGGCGGGCGTGGTGGTCGGTTGCTCGGCCGAGGAGAACCACGTCCTACCGGGCTCGTCCCTGACCGTCGCCACCGCCGCACCCGTCACCTCGCTCAATCCGTTCGTGCGGGGGCAGGACACCGCTGCCGATCGCGACCTCTCGGCGCTGACGTCGGGCAGCTTCTGGCAGCGGGAGGCCGACGGCACCCGCTCTGCGAACGAACGGTTCGGCACCGTCCGGGTTCTCACGCGCGACCCGCTCACCGTCCGGTACACGCTCGACGCCTCGGCGACCTGGTCAGACGGCGCGCCGGTCGATGCCGCGGACCTGTTGCTCACGTGGGCGGCGCGTACGACGCACCGCACGGACGCCGCGGGCGAGACGCGCTGGGATGCAGGCGCCGGAGCCGGCCAGGGCCTCGACCTCGTCTCGCAGGTGCCCGAGATCGGCGACGACGAGCGCAGCGTGACCCTCGTCTACGACACGCCCTACGCGGACTGGCAGATCGCCTTCGACGCGCCGCCCGTCGCCGCTCACGCGCTGGTCGAACTCGCCTACCCGGGGCGCTACGAGGATGCGGCGGCGGCGAAGACCGCGTTCACGGATGCCGTCCGGACCGGCGACCTGGACTGGCTCGCGCCCATCTCGCTCGCCTTCCGTGAGGACTTCCGTCTCGACGGCGACGTCCCGGATGCGGCGCGGATCACAGCCGGTGCGTACGACATCGCGCGCATCGCCGACGACGGCCGATCGATCGATCTCGCCGCCGCCGAGCGTCCCAGTGTCGCGCGCGTCGAGCGGGTGCGGGTGCGCGCGATCCAGGACCCGGCCGAACGCGTCGCGGCCGTTGCCGGCGGGGCAGTGGATCTCGCCGCCGCGCCGGCCGACGAGGACCTCGTCGATGCAGCGGCCGCTGCAGGCGGCTCCCGTGTGTCAGCGGGGGATGCCTTCGACCACTTGGATCTGCAGACAGCGGGCGGGGGAGTGTTCGACCCCGCGTCCTACGGCGGGGATGCGGATCGCGCGCACCGCGCCCGCACCGCGTTCCTGACCACGGTTCCGCGAGAGCAGATGCTGGACGACCTCGTGCACCCGCTGCTCGCCGACGCGCCCCTGCGGCAGGGCATGATCCGCGCCGGGGGGCCGCTACCCGCCGCGTCGCCCTCGTCGACGCCCGAAGGGGCGACCCCGCAAGCGACGGATGTGGCCGGACTGACCGTTCGTGTGCTCTACCCGGCGGGTGACGCGCGCCGGGCCGCGGAGTTCGCCCTCATGTCGGAGTCCGCGTCCCGTGCGGGCGTCACCCTCGTCGATGTCTCCTCGTCCGACTGGATGCGTGTGCTGCGTGACCAGCCGGACGCGTACGACGCCGCCCTGTTCGCCTGGAGTCCCGACCCCGCGGCAACCGTGGGGGCGGCAACGGTGTTCCATACAGCGGCGGCGCAGAACGTGTACGGCTGGAGCGACGAGGAGGTCGACGCCCTGGTCGTCGACGCGTCCTCTGCCCTGGACCGCACGCAGCGCGATGAGCTTCTGTCCCGACTGGATGAAGCCGTGTCCGATGAGGCGTGGGCGCTGCCGCTGTTCGCGGTGCCGCAGCTCACGGTGTGGTCCGACGCGCTCGCGGCGCCTCCGGCCGAGGTGTCGGGCGACCGCATCCTCGCCACTTTCGCGACATGGCAGCCCTCGTCCGATGCTCCGATAGCGAACCAGGAATAGTTCCGGCCCGCGCGGCAGGCTGTCCTCGCGGGGCTTGAGCAATCTGCTCGGTTCACGAGCGGGTTCGTTAAGGGTGTGTAACTATTCGCGCGGTCGTTTTGACCAAGCAGTGGGTCGTGCTTAGTGTTTCGGTATCCGCGGCACGATGCTCTCACAGCTCGTCGTGTCTGCATCATCCCTTTTCCAGGAGGAATAGTGAAGCGCAGCAAGATCGCTCTCGCGAGCGTGGCGCTGGCCGGTATCGGGGCTCTCGCCCTCGCCGGCTGCGCGAGTGGCGGCTCGGACGAGCCGACGTCTACCGGTGGCGACGCCGGGGCCATCATCAAGGTCAACGGTTCGGAGCCGGAGAACCCGCTCTTCCCGGCCAACACGAACGAGACCGGCGGCGGCAAGATCGTCGACTCGATCTACGCGGGCCTGGCCTACTACGACGGCGAAGGCAACATCGTCAACGATGTCGCCGACTCGATCACCGTCGACGACGCCAACACCATCACGGTGAAGCTCAAGGAGGGCCAGAAGTTCAGCAACGACGAGGCCGTCACCGCCGACAGCTTCATCAAGGCCTGGAACTACGGCGCGCTGAAGTCGAACGCTCAGAAGAACGCTTCCTGGTTCTCCGACATCGAGGGCTACAGCGAGGAGACCGACTCCGAGCTCACCGGTCTGACGAAGGTCGACGACACGACCTTCACGATCAAGCTCTCCAACCCTGTCGCCGCCGACTTCGTGCAGCGCCTCGGTTACTCGGCCTACTACCCGCTTCCCGAGGTCGCCTTCGAGGACCCCGCCGCCTTCGGCGAGAACCCCATCGGCAACGGCCCCTACAAGCTGGCCGGCGAGGGCGCGTGGCAGCACGACGTCGAGATCAACCTCGTGAAGAACGACGCCTACACCGGTGGCCGCGAGGCCAAGAACGGTGGCCTGGACATCGTCTTCTACGCCAACCTGGACGGCGCCTACGCCGACCTCCAGTCGGGCAACCTCGACGTCCTCGACGCGATCCCCACCAGCGCACAGGCGACCTTCGAGTCCGACCTGGGCGAGCGCGCGGTCAACCAGCCCGCCGCCATCTTCCAGTCGTTCACGATCCCGGAGAGCCTCGCGCACTTCTCGGGCGAAGAGGGTCAGCTGCGTCGCGAGGCGCTTTCGCTCGCGATCGACCGCGACGCGATCACGAAGACCATCTTCAACGGCACGCGTACGCCGGCCAGCGACTTCTCGTCGCCGGTCATCGGCGGATGGTCCGACTCGCTCGAGGGTGCTGACGTCCTGAAGTACAACCAGGACAAGGCGAAGGAACTGTGGGCCGAGGCCGACAAGATCTCGCCGTGGAGCGGCACGTTCCAGATCGCGTACAACTCCGACGGCGGCCACCAGGCCTGGGTCGACGCGACCACGAACTCGATCAAGAACACGCTCGGCATCGACGCGTCCGGCGCTCCGTTCGTCGACTTCGCCTCGCTGCGCACCGAGGTGACCAACCGCACGATCACCACGGCGTTCCGCACCGGTTGGCAGGCCGACTACCCCGGTCTGTACAACTTCCTCGCCCCGCTGTACCAGACCGGCGCAAGCTCGAACGACGGCGACTACTCGAACCCCGAGTTCGACAAGCTCCTCGCCTCCGGCGCGGCTGCTGACAGCACCGACGCGGCCACGGCCGACTACGAGAAGGCTCAGGAGATCCTGCTGAAGGACCTCCCCGCCATCCCGCTGTGGTACTCGAACGTCAACGGCGGGTACGCTGACACGGTTCAGAACGTCGTGTTCGGCTGGAACTCGGTTCCGCTGTACTACCAGATCACGAAGGGCTGATAGCTCTTCTGATCGCGACCGCGAGGCGGTGACGATCCCGTCACCGCCTCGCGGCCTGTCCAGAGACCTGCGTCCGCGTCACCCCGCGGGCGCCGGTCTCTCGTCGGGCGGGGGGTTCTTGCGCCGATCGTGCGAGGATACTCCTCGGCCACTTTCTCGGAGGGAGAGAGGATGCTCGCTTACATCCTCAGACGCATCCTGCAGGTGATCCCGGTGTTCCTGGGATCCACACTGCTCATCTATTTCCTCGTCTTCGCGATGCCGGGAAACCCGATCCTGGCTCTGTTCGGCGACAAGACGCCGAGCCAGTCGGTCATCGACGCACTCGAGGCGCAGTACCACCTGAACGAACCGTTCATCGTGCAGTACTTTTACTACATCACCGGCATCTTCCAGGGAGACCTGGGCAACACGTTCTCGGGCCAATCGGTCAATGACGTCCTCGCCCGAACGCTGCCGGTGACCGGTCGGCTCGCGGTGATGGCCATCGCCATCGAGTTCTCGCTCGCCATCATCATCGGCACCATCTCGGCCCTGCGTAAGGGCAAGATCTTCGACAACGTCGCGCTTGTCATCTCGCTGCTGTTCGTCGCGATGCCGATCTTCGTCCTGGCCTTCCTCGCGCAGTACTTCCTCGCTCTTCAGTTCGGCTGGTTCAAGCCGACCGTCGGCGGGAACAACAACTGGGGCGACCTGTGGCTGCCGGCATTGGTGCTGGGATTCAGCCTCTACGCCACGAGCATGCGACTGATGCGCGGCTCGGTCATCGACACACTCAACCAGGATTGGGTGCGCACCGCGTACAGCAAGGGCCTGCCGCGCCGACGCGTCATCCCCGTGCACGTGCTGCGCAACTCGCTCATCCCGGTCATCACCAACTCGGCCACCAACTTCGGTGTCCTGCTGGTGGGTGCCACCGTCACCGAGGCCATCTTCAACGTCCCCGGCGTCGGCAACACGCTCTTCCAGGCGACGCTGCGCCACGAGGGTCCGACGATCGTGTCGTTCGTCACCGTCTTCGTGATCATCTACGTTCTCGTCAACCTGGTGATCGACCTGCTCTACGGTCTGCTCGACCCGAGGATCCGCTATGTCAAGTAACTCCGAACTACCGACGCATTACGTCGCCGAGGTCAAGGACGCGTCGCTGACGGTCGATGCCGTCCGCATCGCCGACGAGAAGCCTTCCAGCCTCTGGCGGGACGCGTGGCGCGACCTGCGCAAGCGCCCCACCTTCTGGATCTCGCTCGCCGTCGTCGCCTTCATCCTGTTGATGGCCGTGTGGCCGACGCTGTTCACCCAGACGCCGCCCAACGACAACTGCCAGCTGTCCAACAGCAACGGCGGCCCGGCCGCCGGCCACCCGCTGGGATTCACGTTCCAGGGGTGCGACATCTACGCGCGCATCGTGTGGGGATCCCGCACGTCGCTGTCGGTCGGTCTGCTCTCGACGCTCATCGGCTCCTCGATCGGTCTGATCATGGGCGCGCTGGCCGGCTTCTACGGCGGATGGCTCGACTCGCTGCTCTCCCGCATCGGTGACATCTTCTTCTCGATCCCCTACATCCTGGCCGCGGTCGTCGTGATGAGCGTTTTCGCGGACTTCCGCAACGTCTTCACCCTTGCGTTCGCGATCGGCGGGTTCGCGTGGGCCTCGACCGCTCGCGTCGTGCGCGCCGAGGTGCTGAGGGTTCGGCAGGCGGACTTCGTGACCGCATCCCGGGCACTCGGGCAGTCGCGTTTCCGCACGATGGTCTCGCACGTCGTGCCCAACGCGATCGCGCCGCTGCTGGTCATCTCGACCCTGAGCCTGGCGGCGGCCATCGTCGCAGAGGCGACGCTGGCGTTCCTGGGTGTCGGCCTCGGCCCCGAGGTCATGTCGTGGGGTCGTGACATCTCCGAGGCGCAGCAGTCGTTGCGCATCGCTCCCATGGCGCTCATCTACCCGTCGATCGCGCTGACGCTCACCGTCCTCGCGTTCATTCTCCTGGGCGAGCTGATCCGCGACGCCCTCGACCCGAGAGCGAGGGCCCGCCGATGAGCGAGAACGCCGCAACCCCGTTGCTCAGCATCCGCAACCTTCGCGTCGCCTTCGACACCCAGTCGGGCAGCCGAGAGGTGCTTCACGGTGTGAACCTCGATGTGTTCCCCGGTGAGACGGTCGCGATCGTGGGCGAGTCCGGCTCGGGCAAGTCCACCACCGCCTCCGCGGTCGTGAACCTGCTGCCGGGCACCGGGCACGTCACGCAGGGAAGCATCACGCTCGACGGACGCGAGCTGACCGGCCTCAGTCGCACGCAGATGGAACGCCTGCGCGGCCGGGAGATCGGCTACGTGCCGCAGGACCCGATGTCGAACCTCAACCCGGTGTGGTCGATCGGCTTCCAGGTCAAGGAGGCGATCCGTGCGAACGGCATCGCCACCGGTCGCAAAGAGGTCACCCAGCGGGCGATCGAGGTGCTGCAGCAGGCCGGACTCGCGGATGCGGCCAAGCGCCTGCACCAGTACCCGCACCAGTTCTCGGGCGGCATGCGTCAGCGTGCGCTGATCGGCATCGGCCTCGCTGCCGACCCGAAGCTGCTGATCGCCGACGAGCCGACGTCTGCACTGGACGTCACGGTCCAGCGCGTCATCCTCGACCACATGGCCAAGCTCACGCGGGAGAAGGGCACCTCGGTGCTGCTGATCACGCACGACCTGGGCCTTGCGGCCGAGCGCGCCGAGAAGATCATCGTCATGCAGAACGGCGAGATCGTCGAGTCCGGCCCCAGCCGTGAGATCCTCCAGAACCCGCTGCATCCCTACACGCAGCGCCTCGTGGCGGCAGCTCCCTCGCTCGCCTCGCAGCGCATCCAGGCGCGTGCGGAGAGCCGGGGCATCGAGACGACCGATGACATCGAGGGTCTGGCTCCCGCGATCCGCGTGACGGATCTGACCAAGGAGTACAAGATCCGCCAGGGCGGCTTCCGCAGCGAAGCCTTCCGTGCCGTCGACGGGGTCTCGTTCGAGATCCCGCGCGGCAAGACGCTCGCCCTGGTGGGCGAGTCCGGATCGGGCAAGTCCACGGTCGCGAAGATGGTGCTGAAGCTCGAGGACCCGACCGCGGGATCCATCGAGATCGACGGCACCAACATCGAGAAGCTCTCGAACCGGGAGGCCTTCGCGCTTCGTCGTCGGATGCAGCCGGTGTTCCAGGACCCGTACGGCTCGCTCGACCCGCTCCGTAACATCGGCAACACGATCGCCGAGCCGATGGAGATCCACAAGGTCGGCGACAACGCCTCCCGCCGTAAGCGTGTGCGTGAGCTGCTCGACCAGGTCTCTCTCCCGCAGGAGCTGGCGACCCGTTACCCAAACGAGCTCTCCGGCGGTCAGCGCCAGCGTGTGGCCATCGCCCGCGCGCTCGCGCTCAAGCCCGACATCGTCGTGCTCGACGAGGCGGTCTCGGCCCTCGACGTGCTGGTGCAGGACCAGATCCTGCAGCTGCTCGCCGAGCTGCAGTCGGAGCTCGAGCTGACCTACCTCTTCATCACGCACGACCTCGCCGTCGTGCGCGTGGCCGCGGACATGGTCGCGGTCATGGAGCGGGGGCGCATCGTGGAGCAGGGCACGGTCGACGAGATCTTCGCCAACCCGGCCGAGGAGTACACGCGCCGCCTGCTGGACGCCATCCCCGGCGCGACCATTCCCCTCGGAGGCGGCAACTGAACCGCACCGTCTACCGGTCGACCTCGGCGACCGTCGGGATCATCGTCTCGGCGGTCGCCGCCGCCTTCCTCCTCGGCGACGCACTGATCCGCGCCGGAATCGTGAGCGCGCTCCTGCTCGCCCCGTGGATCCTGCTCGCGGTGTGGGGGATCTACGTCGGCATCTTCGCCTCCAGCGTGACCAGCTCCGCAGACGGACTTCGGGTGCAGAACTTCCTGCGCATCACCCGTATCCCGTTCTCCGCGATCGCCGAGATCCGTATGCGCTACCAGCTCGTGATCGAGACGACCGAGGGGCGCACTCTCACCTGCTATGGGGGACCGGTCTCCGCCCGCAGCGGTGCCCGCCGGTCCTCGGCCGGCGATCGTTCCACGGCCGGCTCGCGAGACGCCGAGCGCATCATCGACGACTGGCAGTCGGCGCTCGAGCCCACTGCCGTGCCTGCCCCGGTGCGGCGGATGTGGGACCTTCCGGCGCTCGTGGCGCTCATCGCGCTGGTGGTCTGGGCGGGCATCGCTGTCGCGGTCGTCGGGGCCGGCTGACCGTCTCACAGCCGCCTGCGGTAGACTGAGGGGCCCGGAGTCCCGGGTCACCCTCCCTCACTGCAAGGAAACCTGTATGGCGCGCGCCCTCCGCTCCGATCTGCGTAATGTCGCGATCGTCGCCCACGTCGACCACGGCAAGACGACTCTCGTCGATGCCATGCTCCGTCAGACGGGCTCGTTCGGTGAACACGCGCACGTCGAAGAGCGCGCCATGGACTCCAACGACCTGGAGCGTGAGAAGGGCATCACGATCCTCGCCAAGAACACGGCGATCACGTACAACGGCATCCACACCGACACTCCGATCACGATCAACGTGATCGACACCCCGGGCCACGCCGACTTCGGCGGCGAGGTGGAGCGCGGCCTGTCGATGGTGGACGGCGTCGTGCTGCTCGTCGACGCATCCGAGGGCCCGCTTCCCCAGACCCGCTTCGTGCTGCGCAAGGCGCTCGAGGCGAAGCTGCCGGTCATCCTGCTCGTGAACAAGACCGACCGCCCCGACGCGCGCATCGCCGAGGTGGAGGAAGAGGCTCACGACCTCCTGCTGGGTCTGGCATCCGACCTGCAGGACGACGTCCCCGACCTCGATGTCGACGCCCTGCTGGACGTTCCTGTGGTCTACGCATCCGGTCGCGCCGGCGCTGCGTCGCGCACGCGTCCCGAGAACGGATCGTTGCCCGACAACGAAGACCTCGAGCCGCTGTTCGAAGCGATCCTCGAGCACGTGCCGGCACCGTCCTACGACGACGAGGCGCCGCTGCAGGCGTGGGTGACCAACCTCGACTCCAGCCCGTTCCTCGGACGCCTGGCTCTCCTGCGCGTCTTCAACGGCACCCTGAAGAAGGGCCAGACCGTCGCCTGGGTCCGCCACGACGGTTCGCACTCCAACGCGCGCGTGACGGAGCTGCTCAAGACCAAGGCGCTCGAGCGCTTCCCGGCCGAGTCCGCCGGCCCCGGTGACATCGTCGCCATCGCCGGATTCGAGGACATCACGATCGGTGAGACGATCGCCGACCCCGAGGACGTCCGCCCGCTGCCGGCCATCACGGTCGACGACCCGGCGATCTCGATGACGATCGGCACGAACACTTCGCCGCTCATGGGCAAGGTCAAGGGTCACAAGCTCACGGCGCGCATGGTGAAGGACCGCCTCGACCGTGAGCTCATCGGCAACGTCTCGCTCAAGGTCGTCGACATCGGCCGCCCCGACGCCTGGGAGGTCCAGGGTCGCGGCGAGTTGGCGCTGGCGATCCTCGTCGAGAACATGCGCCGTGAGGGCTTCGAGCTCACCGTCGGCAAGCCCCAGGTCGTCACCAAGCGCGGCGAGGACGGCAAGCTGAAGGAGCCGTTCGAGCACCTCACGATCGACGCCCCGGAGGAGCACCTCGGCGCGATCACCCAGCTCATGGCGGCGCGCAAGGGCCGCATGGACAACATGACGAACCACGGCACCGGGTGGGTGCGCATGGAGTTCGTCGTGCCCTCCCGCGGCCTCATCGGCTTCCGCAGTGAGTTCCTCACCATCACGCGCGGCACGGGTATCGCGAATGCGATCTCCCACGGCTATGACGACTGGGCCGGCTCCATCACGACGCGTCAGAACGGCTCGATCGTCGCCGACCGCCAGGGTGTCGTCACCCCCTTCGCCATGATCGCGCTGCAGGAGCGGATGAGCTTCTTCGTGCAGCCGACCGAGGAGGTCTACGAGGGCATGGTCATCGGCGAGAACTCGCGCGCCGACGACATGGACGTCAACATCACCAAGGAGAAGAAGCTGACGAACATGCGTTCGTCGACCTCCGACTCCTTCGAGTCGATGACGCCGCCGCGTGTGCTGACCCTCGAGGAGTCCCTCGAGTTCGCCCGTGACGACGAATGCGTCGAGGTCACCCCCGAGAAGGTGCGCATCCGCAAGGTCGTGCTCGACGCGACCGAGCGAGGCCGCGCCGCATCCCGGCTGAAGCGCCAGGACGCCAACGCCTGAGTCGAACTCAGCGGACCTCGGAGACGAGGACCGCGCTGGTATCGCGGGAGAGCGCCTCGAAGACGTGAGGCGCGTCCCCGCGATACCGGAGGTAGTCGCCCGGAGAGAGCTCGACGGGGGAGTCCGCCGGTCCCACGGCGGCGCGTCCCGTGATCAGCACGACGTGCTCGACGGTTCCGGAGGCATGCGGGAGCGAGCGTCGGGGTTCTCCCGGCTCTGCCCGCAGCAGGTAGAGGTCGCTGCGCGAGTGCGGCGAGCCCGCCGCGAGCAACAGGGCGCTGTAGGCCGAGTCGGCCGCGCGAACACCCTCGTCCGAGCCCGCGCGGATGAGGTGCATCCCGTCGTCGGGCTCTTCGACGAACACGGCGAACGGCACGCCCAGAGCCGTCGCGATCGCCCAGAGCGTCTCCACGCTGGGGTTGCCCGTACCCGACTCGAGTTGTGAGATCGTGGCCTTTCCCACTCCGGCCCGACGGGCCAGCTCGGAGATGCTCATCCCCGCGCGTTCCCTCTCGCGACGGAGCGACCGGGCGATGCGTGGACCGATGGCCTCCATGTGTTCAGTATGGCGCACGATTGTTCGGTTTGACGAACGCCGATCCGGCGGACATCATGTGGTGATGGACGCGCACACCATGCCGGACCCCGGCCGCCGGGCGGTGCGGCAGGGCCTTGCGGTCGCCCTGGCCACCAGTGCGTACGGCATCTCCTTCGGCGCCCTCTCGGTCGCTGCGGGCCTGGATGTCTGGCAGACGTGCGTTCTGAGCCTGCTCATGTTCACCGGGGGATCGCAGTTCGCCTTCGTCGGCGTGATCGCCGCCGGCGGGATCGCCGCCGCGCCCGCGGCGATCGCCTCCGCAGCACTTCTCGGGGTGCGCAACGTCGCGTACGGCATGCGGCTGTCGCCGCAGTTCGACGGGGTGTGGCGCAAGATGGCCGCTGCGGGATTCACGATCGATGAGTCGACCGCCGTCTCGCTCGCACAGACCGACGCGCGGGCGCGGTCTCTCGGCTTCTGGGTCACGGGTGTCGGCATCTATGTCGGCTGGAACATCTCCACGCTGGCGGGCGCACTGCTGGGCGACGTCCTGGGCGACCCGCGTGCGTACGGACTGGATGCGGCGGCCGCAGCGGCCTTCCTCGCGCTGTTGTGGCCGCGGCTGGTGGGCAGGCAGGCCATTGCCGTCGGGATCGCCGCGGCCGTGGTGGCGACCGTGCTCACGCCCGTGCTCGTGCCGGGTGTTCCCGTGCTGATCGCCGCCCTCGTGGCGGTCGTGGTCGGGTGGGTCGAGCGGCCCGGCGTGAAGGCGGCCTCGTGACGCTGTGGAACGCGGTCCTGCTCGCCGCCGTGATCTGCCTCGCCCTCAAAGCCGTGGGATATGCCATCCCGACGCGCTTCGTCGAAGCACCGCGGCCCGCGCGCATCGCGGACCTGCTCACCGTGGCGCTGCTGGGTGCGCTGGTCGCCGTGCAGGCGCTCGGGGCCGGGCAGGCGATCGTGCTCGATGCTCGCCTGCCCGCGCTCCTCGTCGCCGCGGGGCTTCTCGCCCTGCGCGCGCCGTTCCTTGTGGTGGTCGTCGCGGCGGCCGCCGTCGCGGCCCTGCTGCGTCTGGTGGGCTGGGCGGCCTGAGGCCACTCCCACCCGCGGCGACTAGGATCCCGGGGTGGGCTCGCTTGCATCTCGAATCGCCGCCTGGGCGATCGCTCTCGTCGTGGGGGTCGTCTACGGCGCCGCCGGATCCTTCGCGCATGCGGCATTCATCGGACCGGTGCCGATCGGACTCCTGCTCGGGGTGATCGGAGCCGGTGCGCTGCTGGTCGCCGTGCGTCTGCTGACGGGGGACCGGTGGACGACCCTCGCGGCGGCGCTGGGCATCATGGTGATCACGTACGTGTTCGCCCAGCCGTCGACGGGCGGGTCGGTGTTGTTCACCGTGGAGCACGAGACGCTCGCGCTCATCTGGATGGGTGCCGTTCCGCTGATAGCGGCCATCGTGGTGGCATGGCCGCGCGCGCCCCGACGCGCAGCCGAGGCGAACTAGACTGACCACGTGACGTATGTGATCGCCCTTCCGTGCGTCGATGTCAAGGATCGTGCCTGCATCGACGAATGCCCCGTCGACTGCATCTATGAGGGCGATCGTTCGCTCTACATCCACCCCGACGAGTGTGTGGACTGCGGAGCGTGCGAGCCGGCCTGCCCCGTCGAGGCGATCTACTACGAAGACGATCTGCCGGAAGAGTGGCAGGACTACTACAAGGCCAATGTCGAGTTCTTCGACGACATCGGCTCGCCCGGTGGCGCCGCCAAGGTGGGCGTGATCCACAAGGACCACCCCGTCATCGCCGAGCTGCCGCCCCAGGGCGAGTGAACGCCTAGATGAGCGTCGCCGACCTCGCCGACTACCCCTGGGACGCCGTCGCGCCGTACGCCGAGACCGCGCGTCGGCATCCCGACGGCATCGTCGATCTCTCGATCGGTTCTCCCGTCGACCGCACGCCGGTGGTCGTCGAGGCCGCCCTCGCGGCGGCGACCGACGCGCACGCCTATCCGCAGACCGTCGGGACGCCCCCGCTGCGTGAGGCGATCGTCGACTGGTACGCGCGCCGCCGGGGTGTCGCACATCTCACTCCCTCGCACGTGCTGCCGACCGTCGGCTCGAAAGAACTGGTGGCCCTGCTTCCGCTGCTGCTCGGGCTCGGCACGGGCGACACCGTCGTGCATCCGGTCGCCGCGTATCCCACCTACGAGGTCGGCGCACGCCTGGTCGGGGCGACTGCGGTGGCCGAGGATGACCCGGCCTCGTGGCCGGAGGGCACGAAACTCGTCTGGATCAACTCGCCCGGCAACCCGGATGGACGGGTGTGGAACGTCGCCGAGCTGCGCCGGGCCCGCGAACGGGCGCGAGAACTGGGCGCGGTGCTCGCGTCGGACGAGTGCTACGCCGAACTGGGATGGGAAGCGCCGTGGGCTGATGCCCCCGTGCCTTCGGTCCTGGATCCCGCCGTGGTCGCCGCCGATCCGTCCGGTGTGCTGTCGGTCTACTCGCTGAGCAAGCAGTCCAACCTCGCCGGTTATCGTGCCGCCTTCCTCGCGGGTGATCCCGCGCTCGTCGCGCGTCTCCTGACGGCGCGGAAGCACCTCGGGCTCATGCTGCCGGCCCCTGTGCAGGCGGCGATGGTGGCCGCGCTGGGCGACGACGCGCACGTCGCCGCTCAGAAGGGTCGCTACGGCGCCCGGCGGGCGGTGCTGAAGCCCGCCGTCGAGGCCGCGGGCTTCCGCGTCGACCGCAGCGAAGCCGGACTCTATCTCTGGGCGACGCGCGGCGAGGATGCGTGGGACAGCATGGCCGCCCTCGCCGAGCTCGGCATCCTGGCCGGACCCGGGCACTTCTACGGACCGCACCATCCGCAGCACATCCGGCTGTCCCTCACGGCGACGGATGAGCGGATCGCCGCGGCTGCGGCGCGTCTCCGCGCCGCGGGATCGTAGCTTTCCTCTTACGGATCGCATATTCCTTTGGTGCCAGTCACCGTAGGCCGCTGCCACGGCTAGGCTGTAATCGCAGGGGCGCGCCGACACGTAGCGTGCCCGGGCAGGTCGCCACCGGGCGACCGAGGATCCCCACCTTTCGCCGACGATCCATCGCAAGGAGGCGCCGTGACCGAAGCCGGCTCGCAGCAGAAGACCGCACGTCTGACCGTCGCAGAGCACACCGCGGAGCTGCCTGTGCTGACGGGTACGGACGGTGCGCCCAGCATCGATGTGTCGTCACTGACGCGTCAGACCGGACACACGACCCTCGACTACGGGTTCGTGAACACCGCGGCGACCAAGTCCGCGGTCACCTTCATCGACGGCGACGAGGGCATCCTCCGCTACCGCGGATACCCGATCGAGCAGCTCGCGAAGAACTCGACCTACCTCGAGGTCGCCTGGCTGCTCATCTACGGCGAGCTGCCCAGCGCGAGCGAGCTCGAGGACTTCGACAACCGCATCCGGCGTCACACGCTGCTGCACGAGGATCTCAAGCGCTTCTTCTCCGCGCTGCCGCACACCGCGCATCCGATGTCCGTGCTGTCGGCCGCCACGGCGGCGCTCTCGACCTATTACGAGAACCAGTCGGACCCGCACAACCCCGAGTTCGTCGAGCTCAACACGATACGCATGCTCGCGAAGCTTCCTGTGATCGCTGCCTACGCGCACAAGAAGAGCGTCGGTCAGGCCTTCCTCTACCCCGACAACTCGCTCAGCTTCGTCGACAACTTCCTGAAGCTCAACTTCGGTGTGCTCAGCGAGCAGTACGAGATCAGCCCCGTGATGTCGCGAGCACTCGAGCGGCTGCTGATCCTGCACGAGGACCACGAGCAGAACGCCTCGACGTCGACCGTGCGTCTGGTGGGCTCCACCGGGGCGAACATCTTCTCCTCGGTCTCGGCGGGTATCAACGCGCTCTCCGGGCCGCTTCACGGCGGTGCGAACGAGGCCGTGCTCGACATGCTGGGCCGCATCCGCGACTCCGGCGAGAGCGTGCAGCGCTTCGTCGAGCGGGTCAAGAACAAGGAAGACGGCGTGAAGCTCATGGGCTTCGGGCACCGCGTCTACAAGAACTACGACCCGCGCGCGAAGCTCGTCAAGGAATCCGCCGACGAGGTGCTCGCCGAGCTCGGCGTCAGTGACCCGCTGCTGGATCTCGCGAAGGAGCTGGAGGAGATCGCCCTGCGCGACGACTACTTCATCTCCCGCCGGCTGTACCCGAACGTCGATTTCTACACCGGCGTCATCTACAAGGCCATGGGCTTCCCGACCCGCATGTTCACTGTGCTGTTCGCGATCGGTCGTCTTCCGGGGTGGCTCGCCCACTGGCGGGAGATGAACCAGGACCCGCAGACCAAGATCGGCCGCCCCCAGCAGCTGTACGTGGGCGCTCCCGAGCGCAACTACCCGGGCGTGGGCTGAGGATGCCGCGGCTTCTCGTGCGGCCGCCGTCCTCGCGGCTGGCCGAGGGGGAGCTCACGCACCTCGAGCGGGTGCCGGTGGATCCCGCGCTCGCGCGCGAGCAGTGGGAGGCGTACGTCGACGTGTTCCGCGCCCGCGGGTGGGAGATCGTGCCGGTCGCCGAGGCGGACGAACAGGCGGACGGCGTGTTCGTCGAGGATGCCCTGGTCGTGTTCGGCGATCTGGCCGTCCTGTGCCGCGCCGGAGCCGACTCGCGCCGGGGAGAGCGCCCCACGATCGAATCCGCGACCGCGCGGACCGGGCTGGCGACGGCGGAGATCGTCGCCCCGGCGACACTCGACGGCGGCGACGTGCTCAAGATCGGCCGCACCGTCTACGTGGGCCTGTCGGCGCGCACGACAGGGGACGCCGTGGCGCAGCTGCGCGCACTGCTCGAACCCCGAGGGTGGGACGTGCACGGGGTCCCCGTGACACGGGTGCTGCACCTGAAGTCAGCGGTGACCGCGCTCCCGGACGGCACGGTCATCGGTTATCCGCCGCTGGTGGATGACCCCGCGGCGTTCCCGGCGTTCCTGCCGGTTCCCGAGGAGCACGGCACGGCGGTCGTGGTGCTCGACGAGAACACCGTCCTCATGTCGGCGGACGCGCCGGCATCCGCGGCCCTTTTCCGGGCGAGGGGCCTGGAGGTCATCACGACCCCGGTGAGCGAGTTCGAGAAGCTCGAGGGCTGCGTCACCTGTCTGTCGGTGCGCCTGCGCGATTGACGCCGTCAGCGCTCCAGCGTGGCGGCGTAGTCGGGGACCATCGCGTCCTCGCTCCGCGGCGGACGCTCGTACCCGCGTGAGGCGGGTCGTTCCGGGATCTCCACGCTCTCGTGCGGGAGCGGCTGCCAGGGGATCTGCGCGAGCAGGTGGTGGATCATGTTGATGCGGCCACGGCGCTTGTCTTCGTTGTCGACCTCGTACCAGCGCGCCTCAGGGATGTCGGTGTGCACGAGCATCGCGTCCTTCGCCCGGGAGTAGTCCTCCCACTTGGTGATGGACAACACGTCGTTAGGGCTCAGCTTCCAGCGCCTCATCGGGTCGCGGGCCCGCGAGCGGAAACGCGCCTCCTGTTCGACGTCCGACACACTGAACCAGTACTTCAGCAGCAGGATGCCGTCTTCGACCAGCATCCGCTCGAACAGCGGCGCCTGGCGCAGGAACCTCTGGTACTCCGCATCGGTGCAGTAGCCCATGACCCGCTCGACGCCGGCCCGGTTGTACCAGGAGCGGTCCATCAGCACGATCTCGCCCGCCGCGGGCAGGTGCGGGATGTAGCGCTGGAAGTACCACTGCGACTTCTCGCGATCCGTCGGCGTCGGCAGAGCCACGATGCGGCTGACGCGGGGATTCAGGTACTCCGACACTCGTTTGATCGTCGAGCCCTTGCCCGCAGCGTCACGGCCCTCGAAGATCACCACGACACGCGCGCCGGTCGCCTGCACCCATGCCTGCATGTCGACGAGCTGGGCCTGTAGACGCGCGAGTTCGCGCTCGTAGAGCTTCTTCGACAGCCGCGCGGCGCTCATGCGTGCAGCGCCTCGTTGAGGGTGACTCCCACGCCCGCGCGACGCACGGCTTCGATCGCTCCTGTCAGCGAGTTCCTGCGGAACAGGACGCCGTCGCGTCCGGACAGCTCTGCGCCCTTCACGACGGGCCGCGTGCCGTCCGCGCCCGGCTGCTCGTCGGCGAGCACGATCTTGGATCCGGCGGTGACGTACAAGCCCGCTTCCACGACGCAGTCGTCACCGAGCGAGATGCCGATTCCCGCGTTCGCGCCGAGAAGCGTGCGTGAGCCGATCGAGACGCGGTGCGTGCCGCCGCCCGAGAGAGTGCCCATGATCGACGCGCCGCCGCCGATGTCGCTGCCGTCACCGACCACCACGCCTTGAGAGATGCGCCCCTCGACCATCGAGGCACCCAGGGTGCCGGCGTTGAAGTTGACGAACCCTTCGTGCATCACCGTGGTGCCCGGGGAGAGGTAGGCGCCGAGGCGCACGCGCGAGGCGTCGGCCACACGCACCCCGGGCGGTGTCACGTAGTCGAGCAGTCGCGGGAACTTGTCGAGGCTGTGCACCTGGATGCCGGCGCGGGTCAGCGCGGGACGCAGCCGCTCCGCGTCGGCGGGGTGCATCGGTCCCGCGGTCGTCCACGCGACGATCGGCAGGTGACCGAAGATGCCGTCGAGGTTGATCTCGTTCGGAGCCACCACGCGGTGGGAGAGGGCGTGCAGGCGCAGGTACGCGTCGACGGTGGATGCGGGAGCCGCATCCACGTCGATCGTCAGCGCCACGGGAGAGACCGTGACCCGGCGGCGGGCGTCAGCGCCGGCGAACTCCGCGAGCTCGGCACTCGAGCGGGACTGTGCCTGGTCCGTCACCGTCGGGAACCACGCGTCGAGAACGGTGCCGTCCTCGCTCGTCGTCGACAGACCCGTGCCCGATACCGTGCGCTTCATGCTCATCCCCTCAGATTATCGGCCCGGACAGTCTCGGTAGACTGAGCCCATGCCCGTGCTGGATCTGTCCGCGTCCGCCGTCGAGCTCACGCAGGCGATCTGCGACATCCCGAGCGTCTCCGGCGATGAGGCGACACTGGCGGACGCCATCGCCGCCGCGTTGGCGCCCCTGTCGCACCTCGAGGTCTTCCGTGACGGCGACACCATCATCGCCCGGACACGCCTCGGCAGACCGCAGCGCGTCGTGATCGCCGGGCACATCGACACGGTTCCCCTCAACGACAACCTCCCGAGCCGCCTGATGGACGACGAGGGTGAGCCGACCCTCTGGGGGCGCGGCACCGTCGACATGAAGGCGGGCGTCGCGGTCCAGCTGAAGCTCGCTGCCGAACTCACCGATCCCCGCGTCGACATCACCTGGATGTGGTACGACCACGAGGAGGTGGAGGCCTCCCTCAACGGGCTCGGTCGCGTGGCGCGCCTGCGCCCGGATCTCTTCGAGGCGGACTTCGCGATCCTCGGCGAGCCTTCCAACGGCCAGGTCGAGGGGGGCTGCAACGGGACGCTGCGCGTCGTGGCGCGCACGCACGGCGTCCGGGCCCACAGCGCCCGCGCGTGGGTGGGCGAGAACGCGATCCACGCCGCGGCTCCGATCCTCACCCGCCTTGCCGCCTACGAGCCGGCGACGATCGACGTGGAGGGACTCGCTTACCGTGAGGGCCTCAACGCCGTGCGCGTGACCGGTGGCGTGGCAGGCAACGTCATCCCCGATCTCTGCGAGGTCGAGATCAACTACCGCTTCGCGCCGAGCCGGTCGGTGGCCGAGGCGGAAGCACACGTGCGCGATGTGCTCGAGGGCTTCGAGGTCGAGTTGACGGACTCGTCCGCGGGTGCCCGGCCGGGTCTGGACGCACCCCTCGCTCAAGAGTTCGTTCGCGCGGTCGGTGCCCGGCCTCATCCGAAGTACGGCTGGACGGATGTGGCGCGGTTCTCGGCGCTGGGGGTCCCCGCGGTGAACTACGGCCCTGGCAACCCGAGCCTGGCACACCATGACCAGGAGCGCGTGGCGATCGCGCAGATCGAGGACGTCGAGCGCGGACTGCGCACGTGGCTGAGCAGCTGACGCGCGTCGGTCGCTGGCCTGCCGCCGCTCGGATCGGGCTGATCTACGTCGCCGCCCGTCTGGTGACACTCGGCTTCTTCGCCCTCGCCTCCGCCCTGTCGACCTCGGCATCCCGGTTCGGCGTGGACCCCGGCATCGGCAAGCTGCTCATGGGCTGGGACGCGCAGTGGTACTGGGTGGTCGCCGCCAATGGATACCCCTCACCGCTGCCGCTGACCGAGGCGGGACAGGTGGCGGAGAACGCGTGGGCCTTTCTGCCGCTGTATCCGTGGGCGTCGCAGGGAGTGGGCTTCTTCGTCGGCGGGTGGCCCGTGGCGGGTCCGCTCGTCGCGCTCGTCGCCGGCTACTTCGCCGCGCTCGCGTTCTATCGCCTGATGCGCCAGCGCCTCGACCGGTCGACGTCGACCTGGGCGGTCGTCTTCTTCGTGGCGGGTCCGCTGGCCGCCCTCTTCCAGGTCGCGTACGCGGAATCGCTGTTCCTCCTGTGGCTGTTGCTGGCGCTGGAGGCCCTGCTCCGGCGCCGCTACGTGTGGCTGTATCTGCTCATCCCGCTCATGGGCTTCACGCGCCCCGGCATCCTCGCCTTCGCTCTCACGCTCGGGCTGGTGGGCATCTGGCGGTGGGTGCGCAGGCGCGCGGATCCTCTGCCCGCGCGTGAGATCGTTCACCTGGTCGCCCTCGCCGCCCTGGCAACGCTCGTCGGCTTCTCGTGGCAGGTGATCGCGGCGGTCGCGACGGGCGACCCGGGCGCCTATCTGGCGACGGAGCTCGCGTGGCGGCGCAATTGGATCCCGGATGCGGCCGCGCACTTCTTCCCCTTCGACGGTTTCCTCGCCGGCACCGCCTTCTGGGCGCGGCTGTGGGGCTGGCCGCTGTGGCTCGGGTTCGCGCTGCTGGCCGTGGTCGTGCTCGCGGCGGCCGCCGTCCTGCTGTTCGCGCCGGGGGTGCGCCGGCTCGGGATGGAGGTGCGGCTGTGGTCGGCGAGCTACCTGCTCTACCTGCTCGCCGTCTTCTTCCCGCAGTCGAGCACCTTCCGGCTCCTCGTCCCGCTGTCGCCCCTCTGGGGCGCCGTCGCGGTCGGACGTCATCCCGTTTGGCGTATCGGGGTCCTGATCGCAGGACTGGCTGGACAGTGGTGGTGGATCTACAACATGTACGCGCTCGGGAACACGCTCTGGCAGATCCCCTGAGGACAAGCGTCGGGCGCGCTCTCACGCACGATAAACTGGGAACTCACCATTGACGAAGAGGAGCCACGATGGCAGCCATGAAGCCGAGAACCGGAGACGGGCCGATGGAGGCTGTGAAGGAGGGGCGCCTGATCATCGTTCGTGTTCCGCTCGAGGGCGGCGGGCGTCTTGTGGTGTCGGTCAACGACGCCGAGGCCAAGGAATTGCACGACGTGCTCGCGGGGGTCGTCGGCGCCTGAGCTGTTCACTTCCTGCTTCACTGCGGCCGGTCCTTCGGGGCCGGCCGCAGTGGCATGTCAGTGGGTCTCGTCGATCGTCGTGAGCTGGAGGAGACCTTCGCCCACGATCGACAGCGCGCCGATGACGGCCGGGGAGGACTGCGTCTCCTGGATGAGCGACCGGTAGGCCGTCGTCACAGGATCGCGACGCACGGGATCGGCGACGGCGCCGCCGGCGAGGATGCGGGGCACGAGCACGAGCCCGCCCGGACGCACGAGCCGCAGGCCGTGCTCCACGTACTCGATCACGCCGTCCGCATCCGCGTCGACGAGCACGATGTCGTAGGAGGCTTCGTTCATCCGCGGCAGGACGTCGGAGGCGCGGCCGGTGATGAATCTGGCGCGAGCCGGTGCGATGCGCGCGTCCGAGAACGCGCGACGGGCGGCCTGGAGGTGCTCGGGCTCCTTGTCGATGGTCGTGAGGATGGCCCGCGGTGCACCGTGCATGAGCCACAGACCCGACACACCCGCACCCGTGCCGATCTCGACGACGTTCAGGGCGCGTGAGACCTGGGCGAGCAGCGCGAGTTGCGCACCGATCGGCGGGCTCACCGGATCGGCGCCCAGTTCGAGGGCGTGCGTGCGTGCGCGGGCGATCGCGTCGGGTTCGACGGTCGCCTCACGAGCGAAGCGGTCGCTCGCGTCGTGTCCGGCCATGGTGTTCCTCCTCGGCAAGCCTACGGTCGCCGGTGGGCGGCGGCGGTCAGGCGCGGCGGTAATCTGAAGGCATGGTGTTCGGGCTCACGATCGAGAAGCTGCTGGTGATCGCCGTGATCGCCGCCTTCCTCATCGGACCCGAACGGCTGCCCCGATACGCGGAGGCGCTGGCGAGACTCACGAACCGCTCCCGCGAGTTCCTGCGCGGTGCGCGCACCCGCGTGAAGGACGAGATGGGTCCCGAGTTCGACGAGGTGGACTGGCGCAAGCTCGACCCGCGTCAGTACGACCCGCGTCGCATCATCCGCGAGGCGCTGCTCGACGATCCGCCCACGGCGACCGTGCGTGCGGCCGGTGCCGCGGCGGCCGTGACCGTGTCGACGACTCGCGCGGCAGAGAGCTTCGATCTGGAGTCCGGGGAGCAGCCGCCGTTCGACGACGAGGCGACCTGACGCCTCCGGCGCTCAGCGCGGGGTGACGGGCAGCGGTCTGCCGGACAGTGAGCGTCCGGATCGCAGGATGCGGTCGGCGACCTGCTGGATCGCGAGCGAAGCCGCATCCTGCGGAGCGAGGCGCACGACCGGCTCGCCCGTGTCCCCGCCTCGGCGCAACGCCGGGCTCAGCGGCACGCGCGCGATGACCTCGACCGTCTCGGCATCGGTGCTCAGCTCCCGGGCGATGCGGTCACCGCCGCCTGACCCGAACAGATCGAACGTCGTGCCGTCGGGCAGTGTCATCGCGGTCATGTTCTCGACGACGCCGAGCACGTTCTGTCCCGTCTGCCGCGCCACGAGCGCGCTGCGCGCCGCCACATCGGAGGCCGCCGCCTGCGGAGTGGTCACGACGAGGACATCGGCGTGCGGCAGAAGCTGCCCGATCGAGATGGCGATGTCACCCGTGCCCGGTGGCATGTCGATGAGCAGCACGTCGAGGTCGGCGAAGTAGACCTCGGTGAGGAACTGCTGAATCGTGCGATGAAGCATGGGACCGCGCCACGCGACGGCGCTGCGTGCGGCTCCCTCGGGCAGGAACATGCCGATGGAGACCACCTTCACGTCGAAGGCGACCGGTGGGACGATGAGGTCGTCGATCCGAGTAGGTCGCACACTCGCGCCGTCGGCATCGACGAGTCCGAGCAGTGCCGGGATCGAGAACCCGTGTACGTCCGCATCCACGACGCCCACGCGTCTCCCGCGGTCCGCCAGCGCGACGGCGAGGTTGGCGGTGAGCGTCGACTTGCCGACGCCGCCCTTGCCGCTCGTCACGGCGATCACGCGCGTCAGCGAGTCGGGCGTGAAGGGATTCCCTCGCCGGCGCCCGCCGCGCAGGCGCGTCGTCAGCGCCTCACGCTCCTCGGGGCTCATGACCCCCAGGGCGACCTCGACCGGCGCTTCTCCCACGACGCTCGCGGCCGCTGCCCGCACGTCGCGTTCGATGCGATCGGATGCCGGGCAGCCGACGATCGTGAGCGCCACCGCGACGCGCACGCCGCCGTCGGCGACCTCCGTCACCTCGCGGAGCATGTCGAGGTCGGCGAGGGTGCGTCTCAGCTCGGGATCGGTGACGGCGCCGACCGCCTCCCGCACCCGGGCGACACGGTCGGTCTCAGAGCTCACGGGCTTCGCGCTCCGCCTTCTCGCGGCGTTCGGCCCGACGGCGCTTCTCCTCGCGCTCGGCCCGCACCTGCTCGGGCTCCTCACCGGCGCCGTGCGCCTGCAGATCCTCCAGCAACGCCCGCAACTCGTCGCGGAGCACCTCACGGGTGACGGACTCGCTCGAGACGTCCGTCAGCGCCATCCGCAGTGCGACGATCTCCCGGGCGAGGTACTCGGTGTCGGCGAGGTTGCGCTCCGCGCGCTGGCGGTCCTGCTCGATCTGCACCCGGTCGCGGTCGTCCTGACGGTTCTGGGCGAGCAGGATCAGAGGAGCGGCGTAGGACGCCTGCAGCGACAGCACGAGCGTCAGCGCCGTGAACCCGTTGTCCGAGGAATCGAAACGCAGCTCCGGCGGCAGGATGGTGTTCCAGGCGAGCCACGCGGCGCAGAACGCACTCAGACCCACCAGGAACCAGGGCGTTCCCATGCCGCGGGCGATCACCTCGGTGAAGCGGCCGAAGCGATCGCGCGAGGGCTGCGAGGACCGCGACAACATGCCGCCCCGGCCGCGGGGTGCGTCCAGCGCCCCTTTGCGGGGGGAACGAACCATCATTGCGGCCGTCCTTCCGAGTCTCCCGTGCGCCAGTCCTCCGGAAGCAGGTAGTCGAGCACGTCGTCGACGCTGACGGCGCCGACGAGGCGTTGCGCGGAGTCGACGACCGGCACCGAGACGAGGTTGTAGGTCGCCAGCAGGCGGGCGACGACGGCAGCGGATGCAGTGGCGGGCACGGGCTCGAGCGAGTCATCGAGCAGCGCGCCGAGTCGCTCATGCGGGGGATAGCGCAGCATCCGCTGGAAGTGCACCGTGCCGAGCAGCCGGCCCGTCGGCGTCTCATAGGGAGGCAGCGTGACGAACACAGCGGCGGCGAGGGCCGGATGGGTCTCGTGGCGGCGGATGAGCGCGAGCGCCTCGGCGATCGTGTTGTCGGCCGACAGCACGATGGGCTCGGGTGTCATGAGCCCACCTGCGGTATCCGGGCCGTACTGCAGGAGAGCGCGCACGTCCTCCGCCTCATCGGGCTCCATGAGCTCGAGCAGCTCCTCGCGCTGCTCGGCCGGCAGCTGGGCGAGCACGTCGGCCGCGTCGTCGGGTTCCATCGCGTCGAGGATGTCGGCGGCGCGCTCGTCGCCCAGAGCCTCGAGGATGTGCACCTGCTCCTCCTCCGGCATCTCTTCCAGAGCGTCGGCGAGACGGTCGTCGGGCAGCTCCTCCGCCACCTCGAGGAGACGGTCCTCGGGAAGATCCAGCAGCGTGTTGGCCAGGTCGGCGGCCTTGAGCTCTGCGTAACTGGCGACCAGGCGCTCGGCGGACTGCGCCTCGCCGCGAGTCTGACCGTCGTTGACGTCGTGCCACGAGGCGAAGGTCGTCGCGCCCTTCGCGAAGGGCGAGGGGCTGGTCTTGGGCTTGCGCAGGAACAGCTGCGACACGTCCCACTCGCCGAGGCGGTTGCGTTCGATCGCGACGTCCTCGATGACGGCCTGGCCGGAACCGTCGCGCAGCGACACCTTGCGACCCACGAGCTCCGCCAGAACCCGCACCTCGCCGCCGCGCTGCTGGAAACGGCGCACGTTGATGAGACCGGTCGTGATCACCTGGCCGGTGTCGATGGAGGTGACGCGCCCGATCGAGACGAACACATGGCGCCGGCCGGGGATCTCGATGACCAGGCCGATGACGCGGGGAGCATCGTCGGGGCGGTAGATCACGACGACGTCGCGCACGCGTCCGAGGCGGTCGCCGGCGGGATCGAAGACCGCGCATCCGGCCAGACGCGCGACGAAGACCCGCTGTGTGCTCACCCGACCAGCCTAGCCCCGGCCTCGATGAGCAAGCCGGGAGCGCTGCGGCACGGCGTGGGAAGATGGGGCGATGAGCAACCAGGGTGCACCGTTCTCGCAAGGCTCCGCCGAGACAGGCGAGACCGTCGCCTCGTTCACGCAGTACGAGGGAGCGCAGAAGGCGGTGTCCGCTCTTATCGCGGCCGAGGTTCCGGCCAAGGAGATCGCGATCGTGGGCGCAGGCCTGCGTTCCATCGAGCGCATCACCGGCAGGCTGGGCTACGCGACCGCCGCCAGGTCGGGCGCCATCAACGGCCTCATGCTGGGTGTGCTCTTCTCGTTCATCTTCGTGCTCGGCTCGCCCGCCGCACCGATCCAAGCCTTCGTCGGCGTGCTGCTGGTGGGCATCGCGCTCGGGATGCTGCTGAACATCCTGATGTTCTCGATCGTGCGCCGCCGGCGCGACTACGCCTCCGTCATGCAGGTCGTCGCGGACCACTACGAGGTCAAGGTCGCGCCCGCCAGCGTGCACAAGGCTCGCGCCGCGCTCGGCACCGCACCGACCGCCACGCGGCCGGCCGCGGCGCCGCGGCGGCTCGACACCCCGCCCCGCTACGGCGAGCGGATCACGCCGGGCGCGCAGCCGCCCCAGGCGGCACCGGTCGAGCGGCCCGCGCCGACAGAGCCGCAGCCGGGCCAGGACGAGGACCGCGCCTGAGCGCGCCGAATCCGGCCCGGCCAGCGTTTCTCAGTTCGACAGGCGCGCGATCCACGCCTCGATCTCGTCCGCCGTGCGGGGGATGCCTGCAGACAGGTTGACGGGGCCCTCGGCTGTCATGAGGATGTCGTCCTCGATGCGCACGCCGATCCCGCGCAGTTCCTCCGGGACGGTGAGATCGTCAGCCTGGAAGTACAGGCCCGGCTCGATCGTGAACACCATTCCGGGAGCCAGCTCGCCCTCGTAGTACATGTCGCGACGCGCCTGTGCGCAGTCGTGTACGTCGAGGCCCAGGTGGTGGCTGGTGCCGTGCACCATGTATCGCCGGTGCTGCCCGCCGCGGTCGGCGTCCAGCGCCTCCTGCGCCGTGACCGGGATGAGGCCCCACTCTGCGACGCGGGCGGCGATGACCGACATGGCAGCCTCATGGATCTCACGGAACTTCACGCCGGGACGAGCAGCGGCGAAGGCGACGTCGGCCGCCTCGCGCACCGTCTCGTACACACGGCGCTGGACTTCGGTGAAGCGCCCGTTGACCGGCAGCGTGCGGGTGATGTCGGCGGTGTAGAGGCTGTCCACCTCGACACCGGCGTCGATCAGGATGAGATCGCCCGGCAGGACACGGCCGTCGTTGCGGGTCCAGTGCAGGTAGCAGGCGTGCGCGCCGGACGCCGCGATCGTGTCGTACCCCTCCCCGTTGCCGTCGCTGCGAGCCCGCTGGTGGAAGACACCCTCCACGACGCGTTCGCCACGGGGATGCGTGACGATGCGGGGGAGTTCTCGGACGATGTCGTCGAAGCCGGCACCGGTGACGTCCACCGCCAGCTGCAACTGGGCGATCTCGTGCTCGTCTTTGATGAGGCGCAGCTCCGACACGATGCGGCTGAGCTCGGCGTCCTCGTCTACCCGTCGGTCCGCGTCGCTCGCGGTGAACGCATCGAGATGAGCGGTCGCGATGGCGAGATCCGCCGCGACCTGCGCCAGCGACGGGCGCGGCCCGATCCAGAACTCGCCCACATTCGCATCGGCGTAAAACTCGCTGGTGGTGCGGTCGGCGCGCTCGCGGAAGTAGAGCATGACGTCGTGGCCCTCGTCGCCGCGGGGCTCGAAGACGAGCACGGAGCCCGGTTCGCTGTCGGCGCCCCACCCGGTCAGGTGGGCGAAGGCGGAGTGCGCACGGAACGGGTAGTCGGTGTCGTTGCTGCGCTGCTTCAGCTCGCCGGCGGGGATCACGAGGCGCGAGCCCGGGAACAACGCGGAGAGGGCGACGCGGCGTGCGGCGGCGTAGGCCGCTTCGATGCGTGGCGGAGCGATCGTCTCCGCCCGCTCGGCCCATCCGGTCGAGATCGTCGACAGGAATCCCTGGGGGAAGGGCTGCTTGCGGTTCGAGACGACCGGCTCTTCAGTGGTCGCGGGTGAGGTGTCCGTGGAATCCGACATGGCTCCAGTCTCCCACCCTCCTCGGCGGCTCGCTCAGCCGGTGCGCTCGTACTGCACGACGAGCGGGCGATGGTCGCTGCCGGCGTCGTCCATCCCGCTCAGCACCACGGAGCCCGTGGGGGTCCACTGCGGCGTGGCGAGCACGTGGTCGATCGGCGCGCCCGCGAGCGCGGGGAGGTCGGTGGGCCAGGTGCCGACCGAGCCGTTGCCCGTCTGCGATGCCGCATCCCGGCAGGCGCCGAGCGTTCCGCCGTCGGTGCCGAGTCCGGCCATGTGATCGAGGGTGGCGTTGAAGTCGCCCGCCATGATGACGTCTCCACCCGCGCACTGGTCGGCCAGCCACTGCAGATCGTGGCGCCACTGCTCCATCTGATCCTCGCGGGGTGCGACCGCGTGGGCGGCGACGACCGTGGGGCCGTTGCCGTCGGTCGGCATCGCGACGGCGCTGGGTACCGTGCTCGTGCCCTCCTGGGACGAGGCGATGACAGAGTAGGTTCCGAGTGATGGGCTGATCAGCAAGGTCGTCGAATCCGCCGCCCACCCGTCGGTGCCGTACTCGGTGTGGTGCGCCCACATGGGGCTGCCGAGATCCCGCATCGCGACCGCGACTTCGGCGCCGGTCTCGATCGTGGTCTCGGGAAGGCTCACAATGTCCGCGCCCATGGCGATGGCGGTCTGCGCGATCGTCTGCGGCGAGGTGGCATCGCCGGCGGTGTTCCAGGTCATGACCCGGATGCTGTTCTCGGTCTTCGCGGGCAGCGCCGTCGTGCCCGTGCCGCGGGAGACGATGACCGCCGCGTTGGCGCCGACGGCGAGCACGGCGACGAGCGCGATCGGCAGGACGACGCGACGCACCGGGCGCGCGACCGAGAGGAGCAGCGCGACGACCGCGAGAGCCGCGAACGCCAGCGCGACGAGAGCGCGGAACGAGACGATCTGGGTCAGCGGGAAGGTGCGCGACAGGCGGAAGAACTCCGGCCAGGTGAGCACGGCCGCCGCGATCGCGCAGAGCAGGCTCAGCAGGATACCCAGCAGACGTGACACCCTCCGAGCCTAGGCAGCACACCTGAGCGTCGGCCGCACGCAGCAGGGCGCATGCGGGTGCGCGGTACGCTCGGGGGATGAGTGCAGACGGACGCGTATCGACGCCCGCCGACCTGCATCTGCACTCCACCCGCTCCGACGGCACCGAGTCGCCCGCCGAGGTCATGCGCCAGGCGCACGCGGCGGGACTGGCAACGGTGTCGCTCACCGACCACGACACGACGGCGGGATGGGACGAGGCGGCCGGCGAGGCCGTGCGACGGGGCATGACGTTTCTGCCGGGGATGGAGATGAGCGCGCGTCACGGGTGGCGCAGCGTCCACGTCCTCGCGTATCTGTTCGACCCGACGGACACGGCCCTCACCGCGGAGCTCGCCCGCATCCGCGATGACCGCGTCGGCCGCGCGGAGCGTATCGTCGCCAGCCTCGCGCGCGACTACGACCTCACCTGGGCGGACGTGCTCGCCCAGACCGGTGCCGATGCGACCGTGGGCCGCCCGCACATCGCGGATGCTCTCGTCGCGCGCGGCATCGTCGCCGATCGCGGTGCTGCATTCGACGGCGTGCTGCACCCGCGCGCGGGTTATTACGAACCGCACTACGCTCCTGACCCGCTGACCGCCGTCGACCTCGTGGTGGCCGCGGGCGGTGTGCCGATCATCGCCCACCCGACGCCTCATGGTCGCGACCGGATGCTGCCGATGCCCGTCATCGACGAGCTCATCGCCCACGGACTGGGCGGCTTCGAGATCGAGCATCGCGAGAACACGGCAGACGGCAAAGCGGTGCTGCGCCGGGTCGCGGCGGACCACGATCTCATCGTCACCGGTTCGAGCGACTATCACGGCGCGGGCAAGCCCAACCGGCCGGGCGAGAACACCACGTCGGCCGAGATGCTCGGGCGGATCATCGCCCGCGCGAGCGGCAGTGCGCCGATCCACCCCTGAAGGGGATCGGCGCGCTACGAGGTCTCAGGCCGAGGGGGCCGATGCGTCGGGGCGGGGACCGCGCCGACGACGGCGACGCCGTGCCGCGGGCTTTCCGTCGTGGTGCTCGGCACCGCCGCCGTCGTGCGTGCCGCCACCATCTGTGCGCGGTGCCTCGGATCCGGATGCGTCGGGCGCAGCGGATGCGTCCGAACTCGCGCCCGTGCGGCGGCGGCGGCGCTTGCGAGGCGCGGCGTCTCCGGCGGGCGCGTCACCGGACACGGTCGTCACGGTGGCCGTGGCTGGGGCCTTGCGCAGGCGCCCCTTCGTGCCCTCGGGGATGTCGAGGTCCGCGAACAGGTGCGGGCTCGACGAATAGGTCTCGACCGGCTCCGGCTGTCCGAACTCGAGTGCGCGGTTGATGAGAGCCCACTTGTGCAGGTCCTCCCAGTCGACGAAGGTCACCGCGATGCCGGTGCGGCCGGCGCGTCCGGTGCGGCCGGCGCGGTGCAGGTAGGTCTTCTCGTCGTCCGGGATCGTGTGGTTGATCACGTGGGTGACGTCGTCGACGTCGATGCCGCGCGCGGCCACGTCCGTCGCGATGAGGACGTCCTTCTTGCCGGCTTTGAAGGCGGCCATGGACCGCTCGCGCGACTCCTGGCTCATGTCGCCATGGACGGCGCCGGCGTTGAAGCCGCGGTCGTTGAGCTCGTCGACCAGTCGCTGCGCCGCGCGCTTGGTGCGCGTGAACACGACGGTCTTGCCGCGACCCTCTGCCTGCAGGATGCGGGCGATGATCTCGTCCTTGTCCAGACTGTGGGCGCGGTAGACCAGGTGGCGGATGTTCGCCTGCGTCAGCCCCTCATCGGGATCGTTGGCCCGAATGTGGATGGGGTTGGACATGAAACGTCGCGCGAGCGCGACGATCGGGCCCGGCATGGTGGCAGAGAACAACTGCGTGTGCCGCACCGCGGGCACCTTGGAGAAGATCTTGTCGATGTCGGGCAGGAAGCCGAGATCGAGCATCTTGTCGGCCTCGTCCAGGACGACCTCGGTCGCGTGGGAGAGATCGAGCAGACGCTGGTTCGCGAGGTCGATGAGTCGACCCGGCGTGCCGACGACGATCTGCGCGCCGGCCTTCAGCTGGTCGATCTGACCCTCGTAGGCCTTGCCGCCGTAGATGGCGACGACGCTGGTGCTGCGGCCGGAGGTCAGCAGGTCCATGTCTTCGTAGACCTGCACCGCGAGTTCGCGGGTGGGAACGACGATGAGTGCCTTCACGCCGGGCTCCGGCGAGGCGCCGAGTCGCTGTACGACGGGGATGCCGAAGCCGAAGGTCTTGCCGGTACCGGTCTTGGCCTGGCCGATGATGTCCTGCCCGGGCAGGGAGAGCGGAATGGTCTGCTCCTGGATGGGGAACGCGTCGGCGATGCCGCGAGCGGCAAGAACGTCGGCGATGTCTTGGTCGACGCCGAGCTCGGCGAAGGTCGTCACAATATGCACCTGTCTGGTTGTGGGCGCGGGGCGCGCCGCCGGATGTCCGCGCCCTTGTCAGCCCCAGGCGCGCAGGTCCCGATCCGATGCCGGGACCCCACCAGGATACCGGAGCACGCCCTCGCCTCCGCCTGGCGCTCCGGCGCGCGGGCGAGGAACCTTCTAGGCTGGTCGCGTGTGGGATTGGTTCCGACGTCGTTCGCGGCCTGCGGGTCGCACGCTGCGCCTGCGTTCGCGGGGTGAGTACGACGGCATCACGCGTATCGACTTCGCCGAGCTCGCGCCTGACGTCGACACGTTCCTCGGACAGGCCGCTTATCTGCAGCTCGGCTTCTTCGAGACGCTCACCGAGCTCATCGCGCTGACGCCCGAGCTCGCGCGCAAAGAGGCGATCTCGCGGGCGGCGGGCGCCGCACTGCGCAAGCACGAGGAACTCGTCGCCGTCATCCGCGACCGCGATGAGGATCCCACGGCGCTCATGCTGCCCTTCCGCGAGCCGCTCGACGCGTTCCGGGCCCAGGTGCACGGCGTGCGATGGCCGGAGACGATGCTGTCGGTGCATCTGACCGCAGGCATGCTCGATGACTTCTACCTCGCGCTCTCGGCGAGCTATGGCGAGACGGGGCTGCGGGTCGCCCGCGCGCTGGAGGCGGACGATGCCCGCAGTGCGCTCGTCGACATCCTGCTCGAGACCCTGGGTGAGAGCGATGAGTGGCCGTCGCTGCTCGCGCTGTGGGGACGCCGCCTCGTGGGCGACACCCTGCTGATCGCGCGCGCGGCGCTGAAGGGCACAGAGAATCCGACGGCGATGCAGGAGACCGTCGAGCCGGTGTTCACCGAGCTCATGGCGGCGCACGCGCGTCGGATGGAGGCGCTCGGCCTGTCGTCCTGAGTGGCGACGCGGCCGGTCTCAGCCCGCGACGGCGGCGACCGCCTCGATCTCGACGAGCTGCTCGGCGCATCATGATCGCCGAACGCGTCCCGGACGACTCCCACGCGGCGACGAGGTCGCTCTGGCGTGCGGAGGCGACCAGCACCCGGGTGCTGACGACGTCGTGCAGTCCGGCGCCGGCGGCCGCGAGGGCCTCGGCGAGTGTCTCGACGCACCGAGCAGCCTGCCCGGCGTAATCGCCGATCGCGACGGTTGAGCCGTCGTCGGCGAGCGGGCATGCTCCCGCCAGGAAGATGAAGCGCGTGCCGGCGGGAGCGGTGGCGGCATAGGCGTACTCGGCTGCATCGCTCAGCCGTGGGGCGCGGATGAGGCGGACGGCGGATGCGTCCATCGGTTCAGCCGATGTGCAGCCGCTGACGCTCCCGCGCGTCGTGCGCCGAGCGGATGCGGTTCACGACCACCAGAACGGGGACCACCACGACCGGGGCGGCCACGAGCGCGGCCAGCCACAACCACGGCTCGGCCGTGGTCGTGCCGGCCCACGTCAGAGTGAGCCACGCAGCCCCGCTGACGAAGGCCCCGATCATCGGCGCGAGCGCCACGCCGCGCAGCTCACGACCGCGGAGCGCGAAGTGAGCCGCGGTACCCACGGCTGCGCCGTAGATCAGCGCGAGCAGGATCTCCATCGCTCAGGCGACGAAGCCGACCCGACGGGCCTCTTCGGTGCCGAGCTCGACGTATGCCAGGCTCGCGGCGGGGACGATGTAGGAGTTGCCCTTGGTGTCGGCGAACGACACGAACGGAGCGCCCGAGCCGAGCGCGTCGGCGAGCGACTTCTTCACGTCCTCGGCGGCCTGGTCGGTCTCGAAGTTGAGCTCGCGGCCGGTGTTCGCGATGCCGATGCGGATCTCCACGGATGTCGCCTCTCTCGTCTGTCTTCGGGGACATTCCGACTCTACGGCACCGCAGAATGCGGACGCCCGGCAGTGCCGGTGCCGGTGCACGCTGTGGGCGAACGCGTCGCTTCGGGGCCGTGTCGCCGGGGCGCGTTAGCGTTTTGGCGATGCCTCTTCTTTCCGCCTCCGCGAGCGCCGCCGCCGACGCCGAGCCGGTCTTCGAGGCGCCCGAGTGGGATGCCTCGCAGCGTGCGGTGCTGGAGACGGCCCCGGATCGGTCGCTGGTGGTCGTCGGCGCGCCGGGATCGGGTAAGACCACGCTGCTGATCGCACGCGTGGCGCAGCTCACGGCCGGGGGACTCGACCCCGACGAGGTTCTGGTTCTCACCTCTACGCGCCAGAGCGCGACCGCACTGCGCGACCGCCTCTCGCTGGCGATGACGGGTGCCCGATCGGGCGCCCCCGCGCGGTCCGTCGCGTCTCTCGCGTTCGAGATCGTGCGCGCGAACGAGGTGCGCCACGGCCGCCCCGCGCCGCGTCTGCTCACGGGCGCGGACGACGACCAGATCGTGCACGATCTGCTTCGCGGTGACGAGCTCGACGAACAGGACGGTGCCGCATCCCGCTGGCCGGACGGTTTCGGCACCGCGGTGCGCTCGTCGCGCGCCTTCCGCAGCGAGCTGCGGGCTTTCCTCGCCGAATGCACCACGTGGGGCATCGACGCGGCACAGCTCGCCGCGCTGGCGGCATCCGAAGGCGTGCCGGTGTGGGAGGCGCTCAGTTCGTTCCTCGTCGAGTACGACGACGCCCGCGGTCATCTGCGCTCCTCACACCGCGATGCGGCGGGGCTCGTCGCTGAGGCCGTGTCGCTGCTCGGCCGCCTCGAGGCGGCAGACCCGGCGCTCGCTGTCGTGCGGCGCCTGCGCGTCGTCCTGGTCGACGACGCGCAGGAGCTCACCCCGGGCGCCGTCGCGCTGCTGGAGGCGCTGCACGCGCGAGGGATCACGGTCACGGCCTTCGGCGATCCCGACATCGGCTCCGGCGCCTTCCGCGGCGCGCGTCCCGAGCACTTCGCGCGTCTGGCCGCCTCCCTCGGACGCACGGCGGTGCTCGAGCGAGCCCATCGAGGAACCGCTCTGCAGACGGATGCCGTACGGCGCGTCACGAGCAGGATCGGCGCGGCGGGTGTCGTGGCCCATCGGCGGGCGCCGCAAGGGGCACCCGTCGATGAGAGCCTCCGGGTGTATCTCGCGCGCTCCGCCCCGGAGGAGCACGACCTCATCGCGCGCGTGCTGCGCGAGCGGCATCTGCGCGACGGGGTGGCATGGGCCGACTGTGCCGTGATCGCCCACGACTCCCGGCAGGTCGCCGCCCTGGAGGCAGAGCTCGGTGCGCGGGAGGTGCCCGCCCGCGCACCGGGTCTCGTCGAACCCCTGGGGAGCCGGGGGAGCGTGAGGCGCCTGCTCACGGTCGTCCGCGCCGCGGCGGAGGAGGTCGATCCGGCCGAGACGCTCCTGTCCGCGGGTTTCGACCCGGTCGACCTCCGCAGACTCCGAGCGGCGTTGCGTCGTGCCGAGGTACTCGTGGCGGGCACGAGACCCGCCGCGCAACTGCTCGTCGAAGCGCTGCACGAGCCGGCGCGTCTGGAGGCGCTCGGCACACGCGAAGGATCGCGTGCCGCGACGATCGCCGCGACGCTCGCCCAGCTGCGGGACGACCTGGAGCGCGGTGCCACCGCGCACGAGCTGTTGTGGACCGCGTGGTCGCGCAGCGGGCTCGAGTCCGCGTGGTCGACGCTCGCCCGCGGATCGGGTCCGCTCGCCGAGCAGGCCGACCGCGACCTGGATGCGGTCGTGGCACTCTTCCAAGCCGCCAAACGCTTCGGAGAGCGTGCCGAGGAGGGCGGTCCTCGCGATCCGATGGTGTTCGTGAGGGGTGTCCTCGACAGCGACGTGGCCGAGGACCTCTTCGCCCCGCCGAGCCGGCGGGAGCGGGTGCAGGTGCTCACGCCCGCGGCGGCGCTGGGTGCCGAGTTCGACACGGTCGTGATCGCGGGCGTGCAGGAGGGCGTCTGGCCCAACACGCGTCTGCGCGGCACCCTGCTGCAGGCATGGCGGCTCGCGGAGTCTCGCATCGGTGCGGACGCCCCGAGCACTCGTGATCGGCGACGAGAGGTGCTGCACGACGAGCTGCGGCTGTTCGCCCGGGCGCTGTCCCGGGCGCGCAGCCGCGTGGTGGTGACCGCGGTCTCGGACGACGCATCGGCTCCGAGCCCGCTCCTGGAGCTGCTGCCCGACGCCCAGCCGGCACCCACCCGGCATCCGCTCTCGCTGCGAGGGCTCGTGGCCGCCCATCGGCGCACTCTGACCACCGCGACCGCTGTCGCGGCGCGCTCGCACGCAGCCCGGCAGCTCGTTCACCTGGCCGATGCCCGTGTCGCCGGCGCCGTACCCGCGCAGTGGTACGGCATGGTTTCCGCAACATCCCACGCGCCGCTGCACGACGCCGCCGAGACATCCGTGCGGCTCTCGCCTTCTCGGCTCGAAGCGCTGGAGACCTGCCAGCTCGACTGGGTCATCGCCGATCTCGGCGGAGCGCGCACGGAGACGACGGCCGGCCTCGGGACGCTCCTGCACCACGCGATGGAGACCGCGGGGCCGGACGAGGACTCGCTCTGGCGAGCGGTCCAAGAGCGCTGGGACGAACTGGAGTTCGACGCGCCGTGGCGCGAGCGCGTCGAGCGAGACCGCGCGCGCGACCTGGTCCGGCGCCTCTCGGCCTACCTCCGGGACTTCGAGGCGCGCGGCGGAAAGCTGCTCGGAGCCGAGTCGAGGTTCGAGGTGTCGCTGCCGCATCCGGCGGGCGACGAGGCCCGGCCCATGGTGCTGTCGGGCACCATCGACCGCGTCGAGCTCCTGCCCGACGGGCGCGTGGAGATCGTCGATCTCAAGACCGGGCGGTCCGTGGCGAGCACGGATGCGAAGGTGGCCGACAATGCGCAGTTGGCGGCCTACCAGGTCGCGGTGGATGCGGGAATGGTGCCCGATGCGGAGGGGCGTGAGAGCGCGGGCGCGAAGCTGCTCGTCCTGCAGCCCACGTCATCCCGGTCGATCTTCGCGACGCCCACGCAGCCTCCCCTCGACGATGCGGCGCGTGCCGCCTTCCTCGGCCGGCTGAACGCTGCGGCGACGGTGATGAGCGCGCGCTCCTTCGAGGCGCACTACGAGACGCACTGCCGCGACGACTTCTCGCACGGCGTCTGCCGCATCCATACCGTCGCGCCGGTGAGCGCCCCGTGACCGGGTTGATCAGCGCGGCGGCGATCGCCGCCGCCCTCGGGCAGTTCCCGCCCACGGCCGAGCAGGCGGCTGTGATCGAGTCCGATCTGGAACCGGCGCTCGTGGTCGCGGGAGCCGGCAGCGGCAAGACCGAGACGATGGCGGGTCGCGTCGTGTGGCTCGTGGCGAACGGTCTCGTCCGCCGCGACCAGATCCTGGGGCTCACCTTCACGCGCAAGGCGGCGGGAGAGCTGGCCGAGCGCGTCCAGCGTCGACTGGCGCGTCTCGCGGAGTTCGAGCGGCGCGGCCTCCTCGACAGCCTCGAAGATCTCCACAGCCGCGGCGAGCTGGCAGGCTTCGGCGAGCTCGAGCGGTCCGGCGGATCCGACGACGATCGACGCAGACTGCTGGATCGCCTCGCCGAGGAACACGCCGTCGACGCTGGGCCCGCCGGCGATGCCGACGATCTGCTCGACCGGCCCACGGTCTCGACGTACAACAGTTTCGCCGACGGTATCGTCCGCGAACACGCGGCCCGTATCGGGCGCGACGCAGAGGCCGTAGTGCTGTCCGAGTCCGCCGCATGGCTGCTGATGCGGCGCACGGTGCTCGCCTCGGACGATCCCGAGCTCGAGACGACGGAGGAGTCGCTGCGGACCCTCGTCGATCGTGCGCTGCGCATCGCACGCGACGCCGTCGACAACCTCGTCGATCTCGATGACCTCGAGCGATTCCCCGAGACGTTCGCGCGCGTCGTCGACATTCCCTCGGAGAACGCGCGCACCACGGTCTACAAGGACGTGCTGGACGACGTCGCCGCCGTCGGCAAGCTCCCGCTCTACGCACGCCTCGCCCGCGAGTACGACCGGAACAAGCGCCGGACCGGGGTGATCGATTTCGCCGACCAGGTCGCCGGCGCCTACGAGATCGTGCGAGGCGATCCGCGACTGGTCGACGAGCTGCGTGAGCAATACCGCGTCGTGCTGCTGGATGAGTATCAGGACACCTCGGTGGTACAGAGCCTGCTGCTCTCGACCCTGTTCGCGGATTGCGCCGTGATGGCGGTGGGAGACCCTCACCAGGCGATCTACGGTTGGCGCGGCGCGAGCGCCGGCAACCTGGCGGGTTTCGCGGCGGCGTTCTCGCGCCACGGCACATGCGCTCGCTTCGACCTGCTCACGAGCTGGCGAAACGCTCCGGCCGTGCTGCGCGCGGCGACCGCCGTGCTGGCACCGCTCGCCGACCGCAGCGCGGTCGCCGTCGGCACCCTTCGCGCGAGGCCCGGCGCCGAAGACGGGCGTGTCGAGATCGTGACGGAGCGCGACCTGGAGAGCGAGGCGGACGCGGTCGCGCGCTGGTTCGCCGAGGTCATCCGCGTGCGCGGTGCCGAGGGGCGCTCGACGACGGGTGCCGTGCTCTTCCGCGCCAAGAAGCACATGCCGCGATTCGCCGAAGCGCTGGCACGCCACGGCATCCCGCATCGCGTTCTCGGCCTCGGCGGACTGCTGAGCACGCCGGAGATCGTCGACATCGTCAGCGCCCTGCGCGTCGTCAGCGATCCGACGCAGGGCTCTGCCCTCATTCGTCTGCTGAGCGGTCCGCGATGGGCGATCGGGCTGGCGGACCTGTCCGCACTGAACGATCTCGCCCGGCGCCAGGTGCGTGCGCGGGCCGGCGGCGAGAGCGAGCCGGACTTGCTGGCGCGGCTGCGTCAGAGCGCACGCACTGAGACCGGATCGCTCATCGACGCCCTCGATCTGTTCACGAGGCTCCGCCCGGACCACGCCTGGTTCCAGACGTTCACTCCTGCCGCCCGGGACCGACTGCGGGAGGCGGCGGCGGTGTTCGCGGGTCTCCGGCAGGTCGCGGCGACACTGCCCCTGACGGAGCTCGTGCGCGCGATCGAGGTGGAGCTGCGGCTGGACATCGAGCTCGCCGCGAACGAGAGCCGCGGGCCGGCGCGCACGGCGGCGGCGCAGGTGCGCGCCTTCGTCGACGAGGTCAACGCGTTCCTCACGGCCGACGAACACGGATCTCTGGCGAGCCTGCTGGCCTGGCTCGAGCACGCCGAGCGCAGCGACGATCTGGCGCCGCGGACCGATCCTCCGGAACCGGACGTGGTGCAGCTGCTGACCATCCACGGTTCGAAGGGGTTGGAGTGGGATGCGGTCGCGGTCGTCCGGCTCGTCGAGGGCGAGCTTCCCTCGACACCGAAGGAGACACGGGGCTGGCTCGGCGCGGGGGTCCTGCCCTACGTCTTCCGCGGGGACTCCGCGTGGCTGCCGCTGTATCCGTGGCAGGGCGCGGAGAGCCAGCAGCAGCTGCGCGATCGCCGCACGACGTTCGTCGACGCCCATCGGGACCGCGCGCTCGAGGAGGATCGGCGTCTCGCGTACGTGGCGGTCACGCGCGCGCGCGACCATCTGCTGCTGAGCGGATCGCCCTGGGCGGGAACGACGAAGCCGCGGGAGCTGAGCCGGTTCACGATCGAGATCGCCCAGGCGCTCGAGCAGGACGATCCCCGCATCGATCCGGGCGAGAACCCGCTCGCCGATGCGGCACGCACCCTGCACTGGCCGCTCGATGCCCTGGGGTCGCGCAGGACGCGGGTGACGGATGCCGCCGCGGCCGTGGAGGCGGCGCGTGCGGATCCGGGCGAGGCAGACGACGAGCTCGCCCTGCTGCTGGCCGAGCGCACCGAACGCCTGCGGCCGGCGCGCTCGGGCGCGCCGGTGCGCATCCCGGCATCTGCGTACAAGGACTTCGTCACCGACTACGACGCCGCCGTCGCGGCGCTCGAGCGCCCCATGCCGGAGCGGCCCTATCGACAGACCTCACTCGGCACGCGGTTCCACGCGTGGGTGGAACGACGTTCGGGAGTGAGCGCCTCCGCGTCGCTCGACGACCCCCTCTGGGCGACCGATGCCGCGCAGACCGGGGATGACGCGGACTTCGAGCGTCTCGTCGAGATCTTCGAGGCGAGCGAATGGGCGGCGCTGCAGCCGATCGAGGTCGAGACGGAGATCGACTTCCGCTACATCGGCATCGACGAACGCCCCCACGTCGTGGTGTGCAAATTGGATGCCGTATACCGCCGGGGCGATCGCATCGAGATCGTCGACTGGAAGACGGGTCGTGCTCCGCGCTCGGAGTCCGAGCGTCGCGAGCGTCTCGTGCAGCTCGAGTTGTACCGCCAGGCGTATCACGCCAGGCACGGCGTCCCGATCGAGCAGATCGACGTCGCGCTCTACTACGTCGCCGACGATCTCGTCATCCGCGACTGAGCCGGCGCTGCCGCCTGCTCAGCCCTCGGTCCAGCGGCGCAGTGCCTCTCGGGAGGCGCGCGCGGTCTCTTCGCGGCTCTCCTCGTCGTCCTCGGCGGTGTCGGTCGTGTCGTCGTGCGCCGGCTGCGGTCTGGCCGTCCACTCGGACAGGTCCACCGGCAGCGTCGGCATGCCCTCCGCCGAGCCCGAGCCCGAGCCCGAGCGCTCCTCTTCCTCGGCGAGGTACGCGCCCAGTTCGACCGGGTCGTAGGCATCGGTCTGCATCGACGTCTGCCCGCTCGCGGGCTCGGTCTCGGGCACCCGCCCGAGAAGCGCGATGGCGTCGTCGACGTCGGCGGAACCGGTCTGAACCAGTTCGGTACCCGCGGTCGCGTCGGCGAGGGATGTCAGAAGCTTCGTGGCATCGTCGACGACGAACTCGTCGCCCCGATCGACGCCGTGCACCAGCCACTTCGCGAACTCCAACTCGGCGAACAACCGCGCCCGGGTCATCAGAGCAGGGTCCGGCGAATGATGCGAGGCCGCCGTGTACCCCTCGTGGACGCCTGCGACCGACTCCGGCGCGGACCCCAGCCACCTCAGATCCACGGCGGGATCGCCGATGGAGAGGCCTTGCCAATCGAGAAGGGCGACGACCGCGGGCGTCCCGTCGACGTCGTCGAACACGAAGGACGACACATCCAGCCCGTCCAGAACGACCATCGGCTCGTAGCGCCACGCGGCGTCGTCGTCGAGAAGGCTCAGCCACCGCTCGCGGAGCTCGGGCACGAGGCGCCCCGTGTCATCCGCGCGCTCGACGAGACGCCGCGCGTCGGTGCGCACCTGCTGCGCGGAGCGCACCGGGTAGCCCTCGGCGCGGATCACCGTGACGGGCAGATCGTGTACGGCCGCGATCGCTCGGCCGACGAGTCCGGTGAACCCGGGCCCCGGCGGCAGATCGGCGGCATCGACGCGGTAGCCGGCCAGGTAGTCCGTGACGATGACCTGATCCGACCCCATCGAGGTCTCGCCCAGCACCGTGGGCGCCTGGAATGGAAGCAGACTGCGCACGCCGGCACTCAGCGACGACAGCACACGGGCGTCGGCGCGAGCCGTGCGGCCCGCTTCGTCGTCTCCCGCCACGCGCACCACGACGCGGCGGCCGTCGGCGAGATCCACCAGCGCCGCGGCAGTACCGGCCTCGTCCGTGCTGCCCAGCCGCCCCGCGCTCACGACGACGGCCTCCGGAAGAGCCGCCGTCACCGACGCGGCTAGAGTGAGGGGTGAGCGTGGCATGCACTCAGGGTAGGCGTCCACCCCCGGCCCGAGCCGGTCGCCACGCCCGTCGAGGAGGTATCGGTGAGCGTTTCCGACACCGGTGCACAGGCTCTGTTCCCGCTCCGGCGCGCCGCGGACGAGCGGCAGGATCCGGCGCTGGTCGACAAGCTGCGCGCCGACGAAACCACCCTCGCCCTGGCTGTGGCGGGCGACCTCGTGTCGCTCTCCGGCAGTGCCGAGGAGCCACGTCTGCGCCTGGTCACGGCAGCCGGTGTCACCGCATCCGAGTGGGCCTTCCTCGGGCGCACCGCCGACGGACGCGGCGTCCTCGCGGCGGCGACCGAGACCGTGGCCGAGCCGTTCGCCCGGCTGCGGGAGATCGGCGGCCTGCTCCCGGAAGCGGAATCGGATGCGGCGACGACCGCCGTGGCACTGGGCAGCTGGCTGCGCGAGCAGGGGTACTGCCCGTTCTGCGGCACCCGGACCGAACTGCGGCAGGCGGGCTGGGCCCGACACTGCCCGCACTGCGGGCGAGAGCACTTCCCGCGCACGGACCCCGCGATCATCGTCGCGGTGCACGACGCCGACGACCCGGATCGGTTGCTGCTGGGCAGCAACGCCGCGTGGCCCGCGGGAAGGTACTCCTGCTTCGCCGGCTTCGCAGAGGCGGGCGAGTCTCTGGAGGACGCCGTGGTCCGCGAGGTCGCGGAGGAGGCGGGGGTGGAGCTCGTCGGGGTGCGCTATCGCGGATCCCAGGCATGGCCGTACCCCCGTTCGCTGATGCTCGGCTTCCACGCCGCTGCCCGGGTCGCCGCCGCGGCGCGCCCCGACGGCGACGAGATCGTCGAGGTGCGCTGGTTCACGCGGGAGGAGATCGGGGCGGCGCTCGAGGGCAGGGGAGAGGTCGTGCTGCCCGGGTCCGCGTCCATCTCCTGGCGTCTGATCCGCGACTGGTACGAGGAGCGCGCATGAGCGTCGACATCCTTGCCGGTCTCGACGAGCAGCAGCACGCCGCGGTGATGGCGGTGCGCGGCCCGGTGCGGGTCTTGGCCGGAGCGGGTACGGGCAAGACCCGCGTCATCACGAGACGTATCGCCTACGGCGTCGACAGCGGCACGTACTCGCCGGGCCGGGTGATGGCGCTGACCTTCACAGCCAAGGCAGCGGGCGAGATGCGCGGACGTCTGCGCGCGCTCGGGATCGTGGGTGTCGCCGCACGCACCTTCCACGCCGCCGCCCTCTCCCAGTTGAACTACTTCTGGCCGCAGGTGGCGGGCGCCCCCGCCCCGCGCATCGTCGACAACAAGGTGCGCCTTCTGGCGCAGGCGGCGGAGCAGCAGCGCCTGCACCTCGACACCGCGACCCTGCGCGACGTGGCCTCCCACATCGAGCAGCGGAAGGTCGCGATGCGCCGGATCGACGAGATCGGCAGCACGCGCCCCGTCACGATCGGCTCGCTCGACACCGGGCAGATCCGCGATCTGCACGCCGCCTACGAGAAGCTCAAGGACGAACGTCACCAGCTCGACTTCGAGGACGTCCTGCTCGCGTGCGCGGGCATGATCGAGGCGGAGCCGCGCGTCGCCCAGTCGGTGCGCGAGCAGTACCGGCACTTCACCGTGGACGAGTTCCAGGACGTCTCGCCGCTGCAGAACCGACTCCTCGAGCTGTGGCTCGGCGAGCGACGCGACCTGTGCGTCGTGGGCGATGCGAGCCAGACCATCTACTCCTTCGCCGGCGCCCGAGCCGACTACCTCCTGGATTTCCCCAAGCACCACCCCGACGCGCGTAGCTTCACCCTCGAGCACAACTACCGCAGTGATCAGCCCGTGCTCCGGGTGGCCAACGCGCTCATGCGCGGCCGTCCCGGCGCGTTGCAGCTGGTCACCGACCGCGGCACGGACTCTCCCGTGCCCACGGTGACCCGATTCGACGACGACGCCCACGAGGCTGCGGGCGTGGCCGCCCGCATCCGCGCCCAGCTCGACGACGGGGTGGATCCGCGCCAGATCGCCGTCCTGTACCGGGCCCACGCCCAGTCGGCGGAGCTCGTCACGGCACTCGCGGATGCGGGCGTTCCCACCAGTGTCATGGGCGGCAAACGCTTCTTCGATCTGCCGGAGGTGCGTCAGGCCGTCATGGCGCTGCGCGCCGCCACGGTGGCTCCGATGCAGGGAGGATTCCGCGACACGGTTCGCGACGTTCTCCGCGGATGCGGGTACACGGACGAGCCGCCGGCGGTCGGCGGGGCTCTGCGCGACGCGTGGGAAGCGCGCGCCGCGTTGCTGGCGCTTGCCGAAGAGCAGCCCGAGGACACCACGCTGCGCGCGTTCACCGACGACCTGATGGCCAGAGCGAGAGACCAACACGAGCCCTCGCTGGCGACGGTGACGCTCGCGACGCTGCACGCGGCGAAGGGTCTCGAGTGGGACCACGTGCACCTCGTGGGGCTGGCGGAGGGACTGCTGCCGATCTCCTACGCGCAGGGGTTCGAGCAGATCGACGAGGAACGGCGACTGGCGTACGTCGGCATCACGCGGGCCGCGCGTACGCTGTCGCTGTCGTGGGCATCGCAGTCGGCGCGGCAGTCACGGCAGCCGTCTCGCTTTCTGCAAGAGATCGGCACGCGCACGCTGGATGAACGACCGGCCAGGCCGACTGCCGGTGGGGCGAGGACGCGGCGAACGTCATCCGGCGCCGCGCGGCCGACGGCGGCAGCTGACCCGTGAGCAGGCGCGCGGCATAGGCGACGGCCTCGGCGATCAGCGCCGCCGCGACCGGCGGTGCAGGCTGGGACATGAGCTGCGCCGCGATGCCCGGCCACGCCGCATCCTCGTCACGACGGTGCGCGGCATCACAGGCGAGGCAGGGGCCGTCACCGGGGGTGATCAGCGGCCCCACGTGCACCTGGTCGCCTGCGAGAGTGATCGGCAGATGCGGTCGCTCGTCGCGCAGGTGCCCGAGATAGCGCCCAGGGTCGGCGACGAACGACTCCATCATGATCACCGTGCAGCGCTCGTCGGGATCGGTCACCAGCTCCACCGAGGTGTCGAGCAGCCGGATCACGGCGACGGCGACGGCGCCGTCGATGGCATCCGAGACTTCGAAGCCCACCCGGGTGCGGGGAGCGTCAGAGCACAGGACGGGCGCGAGCTGTTCCAGCATCTCTGCGACGGCCGCTCGGTCAGCGCCCAGCGAGGCGGCGAGGGTCATCGCGTCGTTGGCGCTGACACCTGTGCGAAGCGCATGCACGAGCCATTCGTGCCACGGCTCCGCGTCGGCGATCACGGCGCGCGCCTCGTCTCCGAACTGCAGCGTGCGCTCGTCGCGCCATACCGGCGGATACGCGGGATCGAGTCGGAGCATGCCCCGATTCTGTTGCCGCAGGCGACGACGCCGCGGTTCTCCACACCGCCGGACCCGCGCGCGGGTCGGTTGGGGAGGAGAGATCAGACGGGGCGGGGACCCTCGGGCCCCTCATCGCCCTCCTCTTCGGCGAGCAGCTGCTCGAGAGCCTCGTCCATCGCGTCCCGCTCCGGAGCCTCGCCCCGCGCGCGTGCGGAGAGTCGCTCGATCAACGCAGTCGGATCGTCGATGTCGGTCGCGCCCGGAAGCAGGTCCGGGTAATCCCAGAGGGCGTCGCGACCGGCGACACCGACGGCGTCGGTGACCTGTCGCCACATCGCCGCTGCTTCCCGCATCCGCCGCGGACGCAGCTCGAGGCCGACGAGCGAGCCCAGCGCCTTCTCGGCGGGGCCGCCGACGGCGCGCCGGCGTCGGACGACCTCCGCGATGCGGTCGGCGCTGGGCAGCCGGTGGGTCGCGTCGGCCGTCACGATGTCGACCCAGCCCTCGATGAGCGCGAGGAGGGTCTCGAGGCGCGTGAGGGCGAGATCCTGCTGCTCCGTGCGCTCAGGAAGCAGCGCACCGCTCTCAAGAGCCTGGCGCAGCTCCTCGGGCTGGCTGGGATCGAACCGCTCCGCGAGCTCTTCGAGCCGGCTCGTGTCGACATGGATGCCGCGGGCGAACTCGGTCACCTGGGCGATGACGTCCAGGCGCAGCCAGCGGGCATGGCGGAAGAGGCGGGCGTGGGCGAGCTCCCGCGTCGCCACGTACAGTGCGAGCTGGTCCTCGGGGATCTCCAGACCCTGGCCGAAGTCGGCGAAGTTCTGCGGCAGGATCGCGGCGGCGCCGGCGGGCATGACGGGAAGCCCCACGTCGCCGCCGCTGACGACCTCCATCGACAGTCTCCCGACGACCTGGCCGAGTTGGGTCGCGAACAGCGAGCCGCCGATGGAGCGCATCATGCGTCCTGCGCCCTGGAGCATGGCCTGCATCTCCTCGGGCGCCTGCTCGGCCAGCGTCGCCGTGAGGGCGTCGGCGATGCTCGTGGCGACCGGCTCGGCGAGCTCGCGCCAGACCGGCATCGTCGCCTCCACCCAGGCGCCACGGGTGAGCGCGCGCGGCGCCTCGGCGAGCTCCGAGATCGTGGTGGCCTCACCCAGCCACAGGGTGGCGAGCGAGAACGCCTGGTCGAGGTCGCTGCGGGATGCGGCGGCCACGCCGAGGTCGCTCTGGTTCGCGATGTGCAGAGCCTGGCGCTCAGCCGCGTCCCACGCGATCGACCCGTCCGAGCTCGTGAAGGCCCGCTGCATCTGGCCCATCATCTGCTGCATCATCGCGGGGTCGATGCCCATCTGCTGGAGTTGTCGCAGCTGCTCCGGGTCGAGACCGTCGGCTCCGAACAGCTGGCGCAGCAGCTCCTGGAACTGGTCTTCGGGGCTCCGGTCGTCCTCGTCTGCCACGTCAGGCGCCTTTCAGCCGGGGGATAACGTCCCGTTCTACGCTAGTCGCAGGGATACATCGCACAGCCGGGCGAGCAGGACTTCGCCGTACGCCGGCCGCGAACGGCCGACGAAAGAGGCACAGTGACATTGTTCGAGACCCCGGGCTCTCTCGCGCCCGAGCCGCCGCGTCGACGCATGGCGCGGGGTGTGGTGGCCGGTATCTGGGCCTTGATCGTCGCCCTGCTGGCGCTGCTGGGGATGTCGTTCCTTCCGAGCCCGTACGTGATCGAGCGCCCCGGGCCCGTCTACAACACGCTCGGCGAGGTCACCGACGCCGACGGCAAGGACGTGCCGTTGATCGCCATCGACGGGGCCGAGACTTACCCGACGGACGGATCGCTGGACCTGCTGACCGTGCAGGTCATCGGCTCTCCCGAGCAGCGGCTGTCCTGGCTGGATGCGGCCGTCGCCTGGTTCGACCCCACCAAGGCCGTCGTCCCGATGGAGCAGATCTTCCCGACCGGACAGACGAGCGAGCAGCGGTCGGAGCAGAACACCGCGATGATGGTGGACTCGCAGGCGGATGCCACCGCCGCCGCGCTCACGCATCTCGGCTACGACGTGAACCCGCAGCTGCAGGTCACCGCCGTCGCTGACGGATCGCCCGCGAGCGGTCAGCTCGAGGCGGGCGATCGCGTCCTCCAGGCGAACGGTGCGGCCGTCACGACCGCCGACGGTCTGCGCCGCATCATCAACGACGGTGCCGGCGCCCCGATCCAGATCCTCGTCGACCGCGGCGGCGCTCAGGAGACTGTCACGGTCACGCCGCAGGAGGGCGCGGGCGACGCCGCGGGCGTGTGGCAGATCGGCATCACCCTCACCGTCTCGTACACCTTCCCCTTCGACGTCCAGGTGCAGCTCAACAACGTCGGCGGACCGTCGGCGGGCATGATGTTCGCGCTCGGCATGATCGATCAGCTCACCCCGGGGGAGCTCAACGGAGGCGCGCAGGTCGCAGGCACCGGCACCATCAGCGCGGACGGCGAGGTGGGACCGATCGGCGGTATCCGCCAGAAGCTCTGGGGTGCGCACGACGCGGGCGCGCAGTACTTCCTCGCGCCCGAGAGCAACTGCGACGAGGTCGTCGGCCACATTCCGGACGGTCTCCGCGTCTTTTCGGTGTCGACGCTCGACGACGCCGTCGACGTGCTGGGCGCGATCTCCTCCGACGCCGATCTGGACGCGCTTCCCACCTGCAGCTGACCGATCGCCGTGCATAGCGTGCTCACGGCGACCGCCCGGGTGTGCCCCTCGTAGGATGAAGGGGTGACTTCGACCGCAGCGCCGACGCCCGTCCCTGTCAACAGATCGCGGCGGGTGATCGCGATCTCGCTTGCCGTCATCGCGGCGCTTGCGGTGGCGTTCTTCCTCTTCGCGAGCCTGTACGCCGACTGGCTCTGGTACGACCAGCTCGGTTACTCGACGGTTCTGACCACGCAGTGGCTCTGGCGCGCCGCGATGTTCGTCGTCGGCTTCCTCGGAATGGCTATCCCGATCTGGATCACGATCCAGCTCGCCTACCGGCTGCGCCCGGTCTATGTGCGTCTGAGCTCCCAGCTCGACCGCTACCAGGAGGTCGTCGAGCCGCTGCGCCGGCTCGCCATGTGGGGGATCCCGGTCTTCTTCGGCTTCTTCGCAGGCTTCGCGACCTCTGCGCAGTGGGAGACCGCGGCGCTGTGGCTGGGAGGCGTGCACACTGACACCGCCGACCCGCAGTTCGGCTTGGACACCGGCTTCTACCTGTTCGCGCTGCCGTTCTACCAGGGCGCCGTCGGCTTCGCCTCCGCCGTCGTGCTGGTGGCGCTGCTGGTCACCGCGCTCGTGTCCTACCTCTACGGTTCGGTGCGCATCGGCCAGCGTGAGCTGCGCATCTCGAAGCCCGCACGCATCCAGCTCGCGATCATCGCGGGTCTGTACCTGTTGCTGCAGGGTGCGAGCCTGTTCCTCGACCGCTTCGGCACGTTGACGCAGGCGGGCGACCGGATCACGGGTGCGAGCTACACGACGGTCAACGCGACGATCCCCGGCCTCACGATCCTCTCGATCGTCGCCGCTTTCGTCGCCGTGCTCTTCTTCGTCACGGCCGTCATCGGACGCTGGCGCTACCCGCTCATCGCGACCGCCCTGCTGGTGGTCACCTCGCTCGTCGTGGGGGTGGCGTACCCGTGGATCCTCAACACGGTCCAGGTGCGGCCCAACCAGCGCACGCTGGAGATGCCGTACTTCGAGCGGAACCTCGAGGCCACGAAGACGGCGTTCAACATCGAGGGTCTCGACACGACCTCATACGACGCGAAGACCGACGCCGAGCCCGGTCAGTTGCGCTCGGACGCCGACACGACCGCGTCCATCCGCATCATGGACCCGGCGATCATCCAGCCGACCGTGCGCCAGCTGCAGCAGTACCGTCCGTACTACCGCTTCGAGGACCCGCTGGATGTGGACCGGTACAAGATCGACGGGCAGACGCAGGACACCGTGGTCTCGGTCCGCGAGGTGAACACCGCGGGCCTCGGCGATGCGGCGTCCTGGCAGAACTCGACCCTCGTCTACACGCACGGCTACGGTCTCGTGGTCGCCAAGGGCAACGAGCGCACGACCGACGGCGACCCCGTCTTCATCGAGGGCAGTATCCCCGCATCCGGGTTCTTGACCGACGAGAAGTACGAGCCGCGGATCTACTTCGGCGAGAATTCCCCGGCGTACTCCATCGTGGGCGCTCCCGAGGGCACGACGCCGATCGAACTGGACTACCCGTCGGCGAGCGACGGCGGCAACGACACCCGCACGACCTTCGACGGCGACGGTGGGCCGTCCATCGGCAACATGTTCAATCGCCTGATCTACGCACTGAAGTTCCAGTCGGAGCAGATCGTCTTCTCCGACTCGATCAACGACAAGTCGCAGATCCTCTACGACCGCGACCCCGCGGTTCGCGTGCAGAAGGCGGCGCCGTACCTGACGCTCGACTCCGACCCGTACCCGAGCGTCGTGGACGGTCGCGTGGTGTGGATCGTCGACGGCTACACGACGAGCGACCAGTACCCGTATTCGACGGCGACGAGCATGTCGCAGGCCATCGAGGACGCGAACAACCCGACTCCGCGCGTCGCGCTCGACAACGTCAACTACATCCGCAACTCGGTGAAGGCGACCGTCGACGCCTACGACGGCAAGGTCACCCTCTACGCGTGGGACGACTCCGATCCGCTGCTGAAGGCGTGGCAGAACGTCTTCCCGACGACGATCAAGCCGGTCTCGGACATGTCGGCCGACCTCATGAGTCACGTGCGATACCCGACCGATCTGTTCAAGGTGCAGCGCGCCATGCTCGGCGAGTACCACGTCGACACGGCCCAGTCGCTCTACGAGCGCGACAACGCGTGGTCCACGCCGGCCGACCCGCAGAACCCCGACGTCAACCAGCCTCCGTACTACCTGAGCATGAAGATGCCGGGTCAGAACGAGCCGAGTTACTCGATGTTCACGAGCTTCATCCCGCAGTCGACGGGCACGGAGTCGCGCAACGTCCTGATGGGCTACCTCTCCGTGGACTCGGATGCGGGCAGCCAAGCGGGCGTGAAGAGCCCCGACTACGGAAAGCTGAGGCTTCTGGAGATCACGGCGGGAGCCACCATCCCCGGTCCCGGCCAGGTGCAGAACACCTTCAACTCGGATCCCGGGATCTCGGCGCAGATCAATATCCTGAAGCAGGGTCAGTCGAACGTCAAGAACGGCAACCTGCTGACGCTGCCCGTCGGCGGCGGACTGCTGTACGTGCAGCCGGTGTTCGTGCAGGCCTCCAGCGGTACGCAGCTGCCGCAGTTGCAGAAGGTGCTCGTCGCCTTCGGTACCGAGGTCGCGTTCGAGGACACCCTGGACGAGGCGCTCAACGCGCTGTTCGGCGGCGACTCCGGTGCCAACGCGGGTGATCAGGACGTCGCACCCGACCCGGGGACGACGCCCTCGCCCGAGCAGACCGGCGGCAGTGACGGCTCCTCAAGCGGCGGAACCGGGAGCCCGGACTACCAGGCCGCCCTGCAGGATGCCCGACAGGCGCTGCTCGACCGCGATGCCGCGCTGAAGGCCGGCGACTGGACCAAGTACGGCGAGGCGGACAGCCGGCTCACCGCCGCGGTCGACAAGCTGATCCAGCTCGGCGGCTGAGCCGCATCCGCTCCACCTCGCGCCGGTCCCGCATTCCGCGGGGCCGGCGCGCTCATCTTCACCGCATTGCGAGACTGCATCTTCGCGACGAGATCACGGTATTTTCCCGTGATCTCGTGCTCGAGATGCAGTCTCGCGGTGCGGGGAGGGGTGGGCTCCTGAGGGGGATGCGGGGCGCGCGTCAGGCGGTGAGCAAGGCGTACCAGATCAGCAGCAGGGTCGTGCCGAATCCACCCAGCTGATTGAGCCACAGGAACCGCCCCCACCCGACCGTGGCGCGCTCGCACGTCTCGTCGGTGATCGAGCGGTAGGGCCAGAGAGCGAGCAGGTAGGGGATGACCAGCAGGCCGCCGAGCGGTCCGGGCCACGCCGACGCGAGCATCACGAGGCCCGCCGCGAGGTAGCAGCCGAGTGCGAACCACACGGTCCATCGTGCGCCGCGCACGGTCGCGATGGAAGAGATGCCGGCCTCGCGATCCGCGGTGACGTCCTGCACGGCACCGAACGCGTGGGAGGCGACACCCCACAGTGCGAAGGCGACGAGCACGGCGATGAGTCCCGGAGTGAAGGTCGCGCCCGCGAGGACGAGCCCGTACACCGCGGGCGAGAAGAAGTGGATGCTGCTCGTCATCGAGTCGGCGAAAGGCACCTCTTTGAGACGCAGGGGCGGCGCCGAGTAGAACACGACGAAGAAGAGGCTGATCGCGAGCACCACCCAGGACGCAGGGGAGCCGACGGCGACGAGGTAGATGACGAACGGCAGGCACGACAGCCCTGCCGCCCACAGCGTGATCCGGTGCATCCGGCGATCGAGAACGGCGCCGTGCGCACCTCCCTTGCGCGGGTTGCGCAGATCCGACTCGTAGTCGAAGACGTCGTTCACGCCGTACATCGCGAGGTTGTACGGGACGAGGAAGAACAGCGTGCCGACGATGAGTGTCAGATCCACCGTGCGCGTGGTCATCACCACGGCCGCGGCGAAGGGGAACGCCGTGTTGATCCAGCTCACGGGCCGCGAGGAGACGAACAGCGTACGAAGCACGCCGGCGGAGCGGAGGTCTGTCATTCGGTCTTCCGAGTCGGGAGCAGCGAGAGCACGGCGGGAACGCCGAACGCTGCGCACAGCGGGTAGGAGAAGTCCTCGATCGGGGCGAGTCCGATCCGGATGCCGCTGAGATGCTCCGCGGGGTAGGTGAACAGATCGAGGCCGATCATCACGTTATCGAAGACCGCGGTCAACGCGAACAGTACGACGCCGGCGACGACGCTGGCCCGCATCCTTCGGGCGAAGCCGGGCCGGCGGGCACTGACCGCTGTCACGACGGCGGTCACGACGACGAAGGGCAGAACGATCAGCGGGTAGGTCATGCCGCATCCTGCCGACGCTCGGTGACACGCAGAGACGCGGCGTGCACGACGAGTGCGAGGTAGCACAGGAACGCGAGGAAGACCGGCTCCTCGAGCGGGAGGTGCGGCGCGAGATCGATGCCGACGAGAAGCGGGCTGCCGCCCTTGACGAAGACGCCGGTCACGATGCCGACCGCGTCCCAGACGAGGAAGAAGGCCGTGCCGATGGCCACGGCCGCCACGGTGCGACGCGGACGCGCCCACAGTGCCAGCCGGAACCGAGCGTCGAGGGCGCCCACCCCGGCGATGCTGATGAGCAGCGCCAGCAGGTAGAGACCCGGCATCACACCGCCTCGGGCACCGGCTCGGGAAGCGGGCCCGCGGAGCGGTCGCCGCGCATCCGCTTCACCACGAGTTCGGCCGAGATCAGACACATCGGAAGCCCGATGCCCGGCAGCACGGAGGCGCCGACGTAGTAGAGTCCGTCCACCTTGGCCGAGGCGTTGCGGGGGCGGAACAACGCGCTCTGCGTGAGCGGGTGCGCGAGGCCGAGGGCATTGCCGCGCCAGGCGTGCAGGTCGGTCTCGAAATCGCCGGGGGCGATCGTGCGGCGCACGACGATCCGATCACGCAGGTCGGGCACGCCGCACCAGGCGGCGATCTGATCGATGGCCGCATCCGCTGCGCGCTCGATCACGACGTCGCCGGCCCCGTCGACGCCGCCGTGGCCGAGACCCGGATCTGCCGGGATGGGCACCAGGACGAAGAGGTTCTCGTGGCCCTCCGGTGCGACGGAGGGGTCGGTCGCGCTGGGCCGGCAGACGTACAGCGAAGCCGGATCCGGGATGCGGGTCGTGTCGCCGAAGATGGCGGCGAAGTTCGTGCGCCAGTCCTCGGTGAACAGAAGCGTGTGGTGAGTGAGTTCGGGAAGCTCGCCCTTCACGCCGAGCAGCACGAGCAGGGCGCCGTAGCTGGGCGTCTTCGACTGCCACCAGGACTCCGGGTAGGTGCGGTAGCGCTCCGGGACCAGGCGGGTCTCGGTGTGGTGCAGATCGGCGCTGGAGACCACGACGTCGGCGTCGAAGCGGCGGCCGTCGGCGGTCACGACGCCGCGCGCGACGCCGTCGGCGACGAGGATGCGCTCGACGCTCGCGCCGGTCTCGATCACGACACCGCGTTCCGTGGCGAGGCGCGCGATGGCATCGATCAACGCGGTGAAGCCGCCCTGCGGGTAGCGCACGCGATCGTCGAGATCCAGGTGGCTCATGAGGTGGTAGAGGCTCGGCAGCTGATAGGGCGAGCCGCCGAGAAAGACACCGGCGTAGCCGAGGATCTGGCGGAGCCGGGTATCGGTGAAGCGCTTGTCGATCCTGGACTGCAGCGGTTGCGTGAGCAGCCGCGTCAGGTGGCCCAGTCGGCGCAGGATCGCCGGGTCGGTCAGGTTCCGGAGCGACTCGTACGTGTCGTAGAGGAAGCGGTCGACAGCGAGGTCGTACGCCTCGCCGGCCGAGTCCAGATAGGCGTCCAAGCGCGCACCTGCCCCCGGTTCGATCGACTCGAACAGTGCGGTCGCCTCCTCGCGACCCGACACGACGTCGACGGGCGCCTCGTCCAGGTGCGACTCGGCGTAGACGCGGTAGGCGGGGACGAGATCGACGAGATCGAGCTGCTCCGCGGTCGTCGTGCCGAGCAGCCGGAAGAAGTGGTCGAACACTTCCGGCATCAGGTACCAGCTGGGGCCGGTGTCGAAACGGAAGCCGTCGCGCTCCCAGGAGCCCGCCCGGCCGCCCACCTCGTCGCGCCCCTCCAGCAGGGTGACGTCATGCCCATCGGTCGCGAGCAGTGCGGCCGTGGCGAGCCCTGCGATGCCGCCTCCGATGACGACGGTACGACTCATGAGCGCTCCTTCAGGGGTGCGGCGCCGAGCCAGGCGCGGGCGGCGAGAACGGCTTTCTGCGAGGTGGGCACGCGGACACGGCCCTCGGCGCTCGCCCCGCGCAGTCGCACGGAGAGTGCGGCGAAGAGGTCGTGGGCGGCGGTGACGGCCCTGCGGCAATCCGGCGGCAGGAGGGGGATGGTGGCGGCTGCCGTGGCGAGGTCGGCGTCGATCCGGTCGAGCACGTCGTCCCTCGTGCGCTCGACGCCGTCGACGGCGAGGTAGTCGCGTCCGAGGGCGCCCGCGTCGTGCTCCAGGTCGCGAAGGAAGTTGACGTCCTGGAAGGCGCGCCCGAGAGCGCGCGCGCCGGAGACGAGGTCGGCCGGGGGAGCTGCGGGGGAACGGCGCCCCGCGTTCTCGAAGACCGCGAGGCACATCAGTCCGACGACCTCCGCCGATCCGTAGACGTAGCTGTCGTGCGAGACGTCGTCGTGCTCGCGCACGCCGAGGTCCGTACGCATCGACGCGAAGAACGGGGCCGTCAGGTCTTCGCCGATCCCGCACTCCCGGGCGGTCAGGGCGAAAGCGTGCACGATGAGGTTCGCGCTGAAGCCCCGCTCGACGGCCGCGCGGGTCTCCCTCTCGAACGCGTCGAGGATCTCTTCCTGCCGATCGCGGTCCAGACCGGCTTCTCCGGCCGGCCCGTCCACGATCTCGTCGGCGACCCGGACGAGCGCGTAGACGTTGCGGATGTGGGGGCGGGTGCGCGGGCTGAGAAGTCCGGTCGCGAGGGCGAACGAGGTGGAGTACGCACGGATGACGGATGCGGCGGCGGCCACAGCTGTCCGGTCGTAGAGGGAGAGTCCGCTCGGCTGGTCGCGCGCGCTCACGGCATCCTCTCCGCGATGCGGGTCGCGAGCTCGTCGACGAGCCCGTGGGCCGCCGGTGAGAGTGTGGCGGCGTCGGTTCGGGCGGAGCGGAGCGTCTCGTCGATGAGGACCGCGAGGCGCTCGCGGGCGCCGGTCGCATCCAGCGCGCGCTGTGCGGCGAGCACGGCCACGGGGCCCGTGTGTGCGACCGCGAGAGCCTCCGCGACCGCGTCGCGCCCCGCTCCCTGCTGCGCCAGGACGACGAGCGGGGTGCGCTTGGCCTCACGGAGGTCGCTGCCCACATCCCGACCAGCCTGGTCGGCGGTGCCGAAGGCTCCGATCAGATCGTCGACGAGCTGGAAGGCGAGTCCCAGCGCGCCGCCCGCGCGGCGCAGCGCCTCGAGTTCGGGTTCGCTCGCGCCGGCGAGCAGCGCACCGGCACGCAGCGGCGCATCGAAGGAGTAGACGGCGGTCTTGTCGTGTGCCGTGGTGAGAACGGCGGCGGCCTCAGCCGCGTGCATTCCGAGCGCGTTCTCCACGTCGGCGAGCTCGCCGGCGGCGGAGACCGACACGGCGTCGTCGAAGAGCTCCACGAGTGCCGTCCGCGTCGGTGCGGGGACCTCGATCAGCGCGAGGATGCGGGTGGCTTCGTACAGCAGCAGGTCGCCGCCGAGGATCGCCGCCGCGGCGCCGAGATCGTCTGCGCCCGAGGCGGACGCGCCGGCAGCGGTGGCGCGGGTGCGGAACTCGCCGGAGATGTTCAGGACGCCGCGGCGCTGGACGTCGTGGTCGATCACGTCATCGTGCACGACGAAGGCCGCGTGCAGCAGTTCGAAGGCCGCGGCGACTTCGTAGACGGCCGGCAGCGCCTCGTCTGCACCGTCGAACGCGAGGTACGCGCCCACAACGTTCGCCGGCCGGAAGCGCTTGCCGCCGGTGGCTGCGCGCGTCACGGCGGCCGTGAGCGCGGCGTAGGCGTCGGCGCCGTCGGACGCACGGCGACGGATGCGGGCGAGAGCCGCATCGACCGCCGCATCGATCCCGGCGCGGTTGTCCGCGCTCAACCACGAGATCATCGGGCCTCCGCCCGAATCCGCCGCTGGGCGACGAACATATCGAGCTGACGGGCCTGCAGCACGAGCCAGGGGCTGAAAGCCCATTCCGCCGCATCCAGTGCGGTCACGAGATCGGCCGGGTGCACCCATTGCGTCTCGAGCACCTCGAGAGGGTTGGGTTGCGGCACGTTCTCGGCGCGTGCGATGTAGACCGGGCAGATCTCGTTCTCCACGATGCCGCTCGCGTCGGTGGCGCGGTACCGGAAGAGGGGGAGGGCCAGTTCGATGTCGGTCAGGCGCAACCCGAGTTCGGAGTCGGCGTGGCGCTTCACGGCGTTCAGGACGGGCTCAGCCGGTCGAGGATGTCCGCAGAACGAGTTGGTCCACACTCCGGGCCAGGTGCGCTTGTGCAGAGCTCGGCGGGTGACGAGAACGCGACCTTCGTCATCCACAACGTGACAGGAGAAGGCGAGATGCAGCGCGGTGTCTGTACCGTGGACACTGCTCTTGGGCGCAGTCCCGATCTGGTTGCCCTCGTCATCCACAAGAATGACCTGTTCGATGCCGTCCATGCGCCCTTCCATTTTGCTAGCTTTACTAGCGAACTGAGTTCGATCGAGCATACATACGGCCTGAGGAGGTGTCCACATGGCGAGTCCCGCTGACTCCGACGATAAGTCGCGTGATAAGGATCGCGCAGTATGGCGTGTCCTGTCAGCCGTGCGCGCCTTCAGTGACGCCATGGACCGCATGTACAGCGGCATGAAGGGCGACATGGACATGAACGCCACCGACCTTGCTGCCCTGCGCATGCTCATCATCCGCGAGCAGAGAGGGCAGGACGTCAGTCCGCACGACATCGCCCGTCACCTGCGGATCTCCACCGCTTCCACGACGAAGCTCGTGGATCGCCTCGCCGATTCGGGCCATGTCGTGCGCAAGCCGCATCCGGTCGATCGTCGTGCCAGGCTCATCTCGTTGACGGACAAGTCGCGCACCGACTTCACGCATCACTTCCGCGACAGCATCGGCGCGATGCGCGATGTCGCGTTCGATTACTCGCCGACGGAGCTGGCTGTGATCGCCGACTTCCTCGAGCGGATGTCGGTCGGCATCGACCCCGACGACTGAGGCGGCGAAACCCTGCCCGACCAGGGCTTTCTGGGTAAGGCAGAAGGCCCGGATCGGAGGATCCGGGCCTTCTCTTTGTTGCGGGGACAGGATTTGAACCTGCGACCTCTGGGTTATGAGCCCAGCGAGCTACCGAACTGCTCCACCCCGCGGCACAAGAGATAACACTAGCACGCGTTCGGGCAGTGCGCGAATCGAGGCGGTTGCCGAGGTCCCTCCGGGCCGGGAGGATGGGGGAGTGCCCGCCGTTCTCTCCCTCGCCGTCGCGCAATTCGCGCCGATCGCCGACCGCTCCGCCAACCTGGATCGGATCCGTCTCTTCGCCGCGCAGGCCGCTTCTCGCGGCGCCCGCGTGCTGGTGCTTCCGGAATACAGCAGTTTCTTCGTCGACCCGTTCGACGCGTCACTGCGGCAGAACGCGGAGCCCGGGATCGACGGACCGTTCGTCCGGGGCCTGCGCGACATCGCCGAGCGGGAAGACCTGACCCTCGTGGCCGGTCTGGTCGAGGCGGCGGATGCGGACCGTGTGCACAACACCGTCGTCGCGGTCGACGCCTCGGGTGTCGTCGCGAGCTACCGCAAGCAGCATCTCTACGACGCTTTCGGGCAGCAGGAGTCGGATTGGGTCGCGCCGGGAGACGTCGACGAGCCGCAGACCTTCACCGTCGACGGCGTCGTCTTCGGCATCATGACCTGCTACGACCTGCGTTTCCCCGAGGCCGCGCGCCGCATCGTCGATGCCGGCGCGCACGTCATCCTCGTGCCGGCCGAGTGGGTGCGCGGTCCGCTGAAGGAGCAGCAGTGGCAGACCCTGCTGGCGGCGCGGGCGATCGAGAGCACAGCGTTCGTGGCGGCGGCAGACCACCCCGCGCCAGTCGGCGTCGGCCACTCCGTCATCCTCGACCCGCAGGGCGTCGTGCTCGCCGGACTCGCCGCAGGGGACGGACTGGCGGTCGCACCGATCGACCTCGACGAGCTGGCCCGCATCCGCACCGTCAATCCAGCGCTGCAGCTGCGGCGCTACCGCGTGGTCCCTCGCTGAGTCAGGCCAGCACCGTCAGCCGGTGCATGGCCTCGGCGATGACCTCCGGGCGCTTGCAGGCTGCGAAGCGGACGAGGCTCGCGTACTCGTGCCGCCGCTCCTTGGCGGCGAACGCCGTCAGCGGGATCGCGACGACCCCGGCCGCGTGCGGGAGTCGGCGGCAGAACTCGTGGGCGTCGCTCACGCCGAGCGGTGCCGCATCCGCCACCGTGAAGTAGGAACCCCCGGCGCGGAACGGCGCGAAGCCCGCCGCGCTGAGCCCCTCGCGCAGGGTGTCGCGCTTGCGCTGCAGCGCGGCGCCGACGCCGGCGAAGAAGGCGTCGTCCATGCGCAGTCCCGCGGCGACGGCCGGCTGGAACGGCGCGCCGTTGACGTAGGTGAGGAACTGTTTGACCGTGAGTACCGCGTCGATGAGGGATGCGGGCCCCGTCGCCCATCCGATCTTCCAGCCCGTCACCGAGAACGTCTTGCCCGCGGACGAGATCGAGATCGTGCGCTCGGCAGCGCCCGGCAGCGTCGCGATCGGTACGTGGTGGCGGCCGTCGAAGACCAGGTGCTCGTACACCTCGTCGGTCACGATGATCACGTCGTGGCGATGCGCGAGCCGCACGATCTCGGCGCGCACATCGTCGGCGAACACGACGCCGGTGGGATTGTGCGGATCGTTGAGCAGGATGACGCGGGTGCGGTCCGTGACGGCGGCGACGAGCCGGTCGAGGTCGGGCTGGAAGTCGGGCCAGCGCAGAGGCACGGTCACGAGTGTGGCGCCGGTCAGCGCCACATCCGCCGCGTACGCGTCGTAGTGGGGTTCGAACACGACGACCTCGTCGCCGGGTCCCACGAGCGCGAGGAGGGTAGCCGCGAGAGCTTCGGTCGCCCCGGCGGTGACGAGCACCTCGCGATCGGGGTCGACCCGTAACCCGTAGAACCGCGCCTGGTGTTCGGCGATCGCGCGGCGGAGATCCGCTGTGCCGCGACCGGGCGAGTACTGGTTGACGCCCGTCGCGATCGCCTCGCGGGCGATGTCGAGCAGTTCGGCGGGGCCGTCCTCGTCGGGGAAGCCCTGGCCCAGGTTGATGGCGCCAGTCTCGGCCGCCAGCGCGCTCATCTCTGCGAAGATCGTAGGGGCGGGGGTGCCGTCCGAGCCGAGGAGTCCGGCGCCCGCGGCCACCCGTTGCCAGGGCGCGTTCTGGTTTCGCATTCAGCACACGTTAGTCCCATAGGGCTGTCCCACGGCTGGCATAGGAAAACCACAGAGACGACGGTCACAGTGAAGATCGCCTGTCAGAAGGAGCAACCATGAGTGACAACCAGGGCTCCCGCCCCGAATCCGAAGACTCTGTGTCCGAACCCGTCGCGCCCGCCGCATCGCCGCAGCCGGCCCCCGCGTCCGATGTGCCGACGACCCCGCCGGCCGCGGCCGCCCCTGTTGGGCCCGCGATGCCGCCGCGCCCGCCCTATCCCGCCTCGTACCCGAAGGCGCCCGCCGGCTACGGCGGCCCCGCAGCCGCGACGGGCCAGGCGTTCGGCCCCGGCGCTCAGACTGCGCCGACGCTGCCGCTCGGCGGCCCGGCACCGTCCGCCCCGGTGCGCAAGAAGTCGGCCGCTGGTCGCACGGTGGGTCTGCTCGTCGCCGCGGCCCTCGTCGGCGGCGCCGCGGGGGTCGGCGGAACCTACGCCGGCATCAGCATGTGGGGTCAGACCCAGACGACGGCGGCCAGCAGCCCCACCGTCGTGACCGTCAACGACACCCAGAAGGTCAACAACGTCACGGCCGTGGCCGCCAAGGTCCTGCCCAGCGTCGTCACGATCTCGGCCACCGCGAGCAACGGCGGCGGCACCGGCAGCGGTGTCGTCCTCTCCGCGGACGGGTACGTGCTCACCAACACGCACGTCGTGACGCTCGACGGTGCGACCGCTGACCCCACGCTGTCGGTCACGACCTCCGACGGCAAGGTCTACAAGGCCACGCTCGTCGGCACCGACCCGACGTACGACCTCGCCGTCATCAAGCTGACGGACGCGTCCGGACTGACTCCGATCGACTTCGCCGACTCGAGCAAGCTCAACGTCGGAGACCAGGCGATCGCGCTCGGCGCCCCCCTGGGCCTGGATAACACGGTCACCACGGGCATCGTCAGCGCCCTGAACCGTTCCATCGAGATCGCCTCCTCGGCGGCGCCCGATGACTCCTCCACCAAGGATGACGGCGGTCAGGGCCAGCAGGAGAGCCCATTCCAGTTCGACTTCGGCCAGGGCCAGCAGCAGCAACAGCAGCAGTCCGCGAACGCCACGATCAAGATCGCGGTGATCCAGACGGATGCAGCGATCAACCCCGGCAACTCGGGCGGTGCGCTGGTGGACTCCGACGGCAAGCTGATCGGCATCAACGTTGCCATCGCGTCCTCCGGCGGCAGCTCGTCGGGCGGTCAGTCCGGCAACATCGGTGTCGGTTTTTCGATCCCCGCCAACATTGCCCAGCGCGTGGCGGACGAGATCATCAAGGACGGCAGCGCCACGCACGGTCTGCTCGGTGCGACGGTCGCGGATGCGGCCTCGCAGAAGAACGCCACGATCCAGGGCGCCTACATCCAGGACGTGTCCTCGGGTGGCGCGGCCGCCGCTGCGGGACTGCGCTCCGGCGACATCGTCACCGAGTTCAACGGCGTTCCCGTCACCAACGCGATCGACCTCACCGCGCAGGTGCGTGCGGCGGCGGGCGGCTCCGACGCGACGTTGAGCTACGTCCGCGACGGCAAGACCGAGACGGCGAAGCTCACGCTGGGCACGCTGCAGTAGCCACACCGCTCCGACGGTTCGGACGCCACCTCGCGATAGGCTCGCGAGGTGGCGTCCTTCTCGTTCGGCGACGGCAACGCGAAGAAGCTCCTCGCCATACCGTTCTACGCGGCAGGGCGGGCTCTCACGTTGCTCGTGCCGCGAGCGCGCGGGAGGTGGGTCTTCGGATCGGCCGCGGGCATCGCCGACGGCGCCCTCGCGCTGTGGCACGAGACGGCCGCGCACGGTCACCGTGCCGTCTGGCTGATCCGCACCGACGCGCAGGCGCGGGATGCGGCGTCGCGCGGGATCCCGCACGTGCGAGCCGACTCATTGCGCGGACTCTGGCTCACGGCACGCGCCGAGGTCGTCGTCGTCACGCACGGCTTCGGCGACGTCAACCGCTACGCCGTGGCGGGGTCGTACCTCGTGCAGCTCTGGCACGGGATCCCGCTCAAGCGCATCGGCATCGACTCGCCGGAGACGCTGCGCAGTTCCCTCCTCCCCTCCTCTCGTCTCGTGCGACGTCTGCTGGCCCTCATGTACCGCAGCGCCACGCGCCGGATACGCCTCCTGCCGGCCGCGTCCCACCTCGTGCGCGGCCGCCTCGAGTCGGCGTTCTCGCTCGACGATTCGCGCGTGCCGGTCGTAGGAGAGCCTCGCGTCGACGTGTTGTCGCGGGGGAGTGCGGCCGAGCGACGGGAGAGCGCTCGTCACCGGCTCGAAGCGGTGCTCGGCCCGCTCGGCGACGACCGGCTGGTGCTGTACGCCCCGACGTGGCGCGACGGCGACGATGATCCGGCGATCCCGACGGCCGGCGACTGGGCGCGGATCACCGCCCTGCTGGACGAACACGGCGCGCGGCTGATCGTGCGCCCGCATCCCTTGGGAGCCGGAGAGTACGCCCCGCCCGAGGACAGCCCGCGTGTCCACCTGCTCGGCAGCGACCGCGTGGCCGACGTCACGCCGGTGCTCCCGGGCATCGATCTGCTCGTCACCGACTACTCTTCGCTGGCCTACGACTCCTCGCTGGTCCCGCTGCCGGTCGTGTACTTCGCGCCGGATGTCGACACCTACGCCCGACGTCGGGGCTTCTACGGCACCTACGCCGACGTCGCGGGCAAGGATATCGCCGTGGACTGGGAGGGGGCGCTCACGCAGATCGCTGCCGTGCTCTCGGACGGCAAAGCGCGCGATGCGCGGCTGGAACGTGCCAGGCGCCTGGATGCGCTCGTGCACGCGCACCGCGACGGCCGCAACGCGGAACGGGTCTATCGGGCCATCACGGCCGCCATCGGCGGCGACCCTCGGGAGGAGACCGCATGACCACGGCGGAGTGGACCACCGGGAGTGCCCCGGCGCTCGTCCTGCGGGGAACGGGTGCGCGCCCCGAACGCGTCGAGCTGGTCGGCGCCCGGGCGCGTGTCGCGGCGACGCTGACCGGCCGGGGCAAGACGTGGACGGCGACTCTGATGCTCTCCGCCTCCCGCTGGGGCGGACCGCTTCTTCCGTTGCCGAGCGGGCGTTACCGGCTGCACGTCGAGAGCGCCGGCTCAACGGAGACCCCGGAGGCCCCCGACCCTCTCGCCCTCTCGCAGCTCGGGTCGCTGCGCGCGGCGTTGACCGGGTGGGAGCTCGAGATCGGACCCCCCGTCGATCCGGCGTACGACGCCGGCGAAGCGCAGGGGGCCCTCGAGCGGCGCTATGCGACTGGGCGGGAGCCGCTGGAGGAAGCCGTCTTCTTCGAGAGCTTCTACGGGCGCAACGCCAGCTGCAATCCGCTCGCGATCGACCGCGTGCTGCGCGAACGGATCCCCGGACTCGTGCGGTACTGGAGCGTCGTCGACCTCTCCGTCGACGTTCCCGAGGGCGCGATCCCCGTCGTCGAGGGCAGTCCGGACTGGTGGCGGGCCCGCGCGGTCTCGCGCCTGCTGGTGGTCAACGACTGGATGCGTCGGCGCTACGTGCGCCGGCCGGGACAGCACGTGGTCCAGACCTGGCACGGCACGCCCCTCAAACGGCTGGCTCTTCATCGGCCGGGCTTCGATCCGCGGCGGGCCGTCGCCGTGGTGCGCGAATCGCGCCGGTGGAACGTGCTGCTGGCCCAGAACCAGTACGCGGCATCCATCCTGCGTCGCGCCTATGCGTTCGGTCGCCGACCGATCTGGGTCGAGGGGTACCCGCGCAACGACGTGCTGCGCACCGGGGATGCGGCGGGTGTCCGCGCGCGCCTCGGCATCGGCGAGGACGAACGCGTCATCCTCTACGCGCCGACCTGGCGCGACGATCGCGAGCAGATCGTCGACTTCCTCGATGCGGAGAGGCTCGCCGCGGATACCGGCGCGGTGGTGCTGGTGCGAGGTCACTCGCGCACGCTGCTGCCGGGCAGGGACGCCGAGGGGGCGCGGGTCGTCGATGTGACGGGCTTCCCCGACACCGCACAGCTACTTCTTGCCGCCGACGCGCTCGTGACCGACTATTCGTCGGTGATGTTCGACTTCACGGTCACGGGCAAGCCGGTCTACTTCTTCGTGCCCGACCTCGAGGACTACCGAGGACGCCTGCGCGGGTTCTACTTCGATCTCGCGCAGCGCGCCCCCGGACCGCTCGTGCGCACACAGGAGGAGCTGACCCGGGCTGTGGCGCAGGACACCGCGGCCTACGCCGACCGGTACGCCGCTTGGCAGCGCGCCTTCAACGCGCGCGAGGACGGCCACGCGGCCGAGCGCGTCGTCGCCCGCATCCTGGATCAGGGTCTGATCGGCGGCTGACTCACGGCAGCGGCGTGTTGCGCGATCCGAGCCGCGAGGTGTCGACGGTGTCGCGGGCGCCGCGCACGAGTCCCTGGATGAAGCCGGCACCCCACGCGAGGTGCATCGAGGGGAGGACTCCCGCCGTCCACAGCTTGTCGCGCCATCCGTTCCCGCCGCCGGGGCCCAGGGCGACGGCGACGACGAGGACCGTGTACACGACCAGGGGCAGGTAGATCGCGTTCGCGAAGAGCGCTGCGGCGCCCGACAGGACTCCGGTGAGCTGCAGCACCGCGGCCACGAAGGCGAGCGCCACGCAGGCCACGAGCACGGGCGGCGCGAAGAAGCGCAGGGAGTTGCGGCGACCGTAGCGCCGCACCAGCTCGCCGCGCCACGCGCCGGTGGCGCGGAACTGCCGCACGAGTCGCTGCCAGCTCTCGCGCGGCCAGTAGGTCACGCGCAGTGCCGGATCGAACCAGACGCGATAGCCCGCTCGGCGTATGCGGAGGTTCAGCTCCCAGTCCTCGCCGCGACGCAGGGACTCGTCGAATCCGCCGACCTCGTCGATGACCACGCGGCGCATGACGCCGAGGTAGGCGGACTCGGCGGCGCTCTCGCGCCGGCCGCCGTGATAGGCCCCGCCGCCGAGGCCGAAAGGGGAGTTGTACGCGCGGGCGACGGCACGCTGGAAGGGCGTGCGGCCGTCGGCCTGCATCACCCCGCCGACGTTCGCGGCGCGCACACGCGCGAGCGTCTCGAGAGCCCTCAGCGTGTAGCCGGCAGCGAGCTCCGAATGGGCATCGACGCGCACGATGGTCGGCAGCGTGCTGCGGGCGATCGCCAGGTTCAAGCCCGTCGGGATGTCGGCGTCGGGATTGCGGACGAGCAGGATGCGCTCGTCGTCGGCTGCGAGACGTTCGGCGATCTCGTCGGTGGTGTCGGAGGAGGGGCCCAGCGCCAGCACGAGCTCCATGGGGCCGGGGGTCTGCTGGGCGAGCACGCTCTGCACGGCGCGTTCCAGATATCCCGCCTCGTTGAGCACCGGCATGACGAACGACACCCCTGCCTCGGCGCTGGGAACCGGGGCGTCACGATGGCCCCCCGCGTCGACGTGCATCCGACGATCATCCCATGTGCGCGCTGGTTAGGCTGGAAGGATGGGCCTGGCATCAGACATCCGCAAGGCGCGGGGACTTCTCCGGAAGGTCCTCGACAACCGTTCCGCCGTCCACCAGGTGCGCACGATGCGCACCCCGCTGCCGGTCGGTCGCTTCCGGGTGGGCGTCTACTTCGCCGACGGTGCCGTGAACCTCTACCAGATGCGTCAGTGGTACAAGCCGCTCCAGAAGCTCGCCGAGACCTGGCCCGTGCTGGTGCTGAGCCGCAACGCCACCTCGGCGGCGGCGATCATGACCGAGAGCGAGTTGCCGGTCGCCTTCGTGCCGACCGTGCGCGATCTCGAGAGGGTCGTGGCCGCGCAGGGGCTGCGCGTCGTGCTGTACGTGAACCAGAACACGCGGAACTTCCAGATGTTCCGCTATGGGCACCGCTGGCACGTGTTCATCAACCACGGCGAGTCCGACAAGATGTACATGACGACGAATCAGTTCAAGGCGTATGACTACGCCCTGATCGCGGGGGACGCGGCTCGCGAGCGTCTGGGACGCGTGCTCTGGAACTACGATCTCGATGCGCGCACGATCGAGATCGGTCGGCCGCAGGCGGACCATTACTCCGGCGTGCTTCCCTACACGCCGGACGATCGCACGGTCGTTCTGTACGCGCCGACCTGGGAGGGCGATCGGCCCTCGGCGTTCTACGGATCCATCGCGACTCACGGAGAGGCGCTGGCCTCAGCCATCCTCGGCTCGGCACGCCACCGCCTCATCTACCGGCCGCATCCCCGCAGCGGCGTGGTCGATCGCGAGTACCTCGCCGCGCATCGACGCATCGTCGCCGCGATCGCCGCGGCGAACGCCGCCGACCCCACCGCGCAGCATGTCTTCGACGACGGACCGGAACTCGGCTGGCAGCTGGCGGCCGCCGACGTCGCGGTGGTGGACATCTCCGCCATGGTCTACGACCGCCTCGCGGCCGACAGGCCGCTGCTCATCACGCGGCCCGTCGATGAGCGCGCCGCGGTCGACACGAGCGGTTATCTCTCGGCATGCGAGTGGCTGGATGCTGCCGACGCCCCTCGCATCCTGGACGAGGTCGATCGCCTGGTCGGCGATCCCGACGCCGTCGCCCGCCTGGCGTACTGGGTCGATCACTACTTCGGCGACACGTCCCCGGGGGCCCCGACGGCACGCTTCCACGCGGCGATCGGGCGTCTGATGGACGAGTGGGACGAGTGGCACGCGAGAGCGGGCGGTGACGCGGACGACGCCGCGGCGCAGGCCGAGCTCGACTCGAACGTCGGCCGCGAAGAAGCCTCCTGAGTCGATCGCCCGCTCAGCGCCCCGGTAGTTCTTCGGTGGTCGAGGGATCGACGGACGTGTCGGAAGCTCGCTGCTTGCGGCGAGCGGAGCCCAGCGCCTTCGTGGCATCCCGCGTGCGCCGGGTAGCGGATCCCGCCGCCTGCGCGACGAGCCCACCGGCGCGGGCGAGGCCGCGCCCGGCGAGTCGCTCGATCGGCGCGGCTCCCGGGCGAGGCTCGAGCTCGGCGGGCAGATCGAGGGGCGGCATCCCGAACGCGCGTCGCGACGTGGTGATCACGCGTCGCCCGAGCAGATGGTTCCCGGCGCCGCCGACCGCCGCGCCCACGCCGAAGGGCAGCGCCTTGCCGACGAACGAGGCGCCGCCGCGCGCGGCGAAGCGGTGGAGGAACGAGGTCTTCAGACGGTCGACGAGCGGACCGAGCGCCGCGCGGGGCAGCGTCGTGGTGATCAGCTCTCCCCAGTACGTGCTGCGCGACGGGCCCTTGCCGCCGGCCTGCCGTGCGAGCTGGGTGACGAGGTCGATCCCCTCCTGGCCGAGGAGCAGCGTCAGCACGAGCGCGCGGGCGCGGTCGGGGTTCTCGACCGGGATCCCGTGCACCTCGGCGACCGACTGCGCGAACAATGTCGTCGTCTCCAGGAAGCCGAGAGTCTCCACGCCGCTCAGCGCCAACGTGACGCCGGTGCCGATGCCGGGGACCACGGCGGTCGCACCGACGGCTGCTCCGCCGGTGGTCACCGCCGCGAGGTATCGGCGCTCCAGCATCCGCACGATCTCGAGCGTCGTAGCGCGCGGGTGACGTACCCGGATGCTGCGAAGATGAGCCAGCACGACGGGACGCTGGACGGCGAGCACACGATCGAGGGCGCGCACCGTGAACGGGTGCTCGCTCGACCCGACGGGTGGGATCCCTCCCTGCCACGGCGACTCGTCCGGCAGGCTGTGGATGCGGTGGACCTTCTCCGGCATCCTGCGATGCTAAGTGGCCCGGCTGAACGGTGCCGGGGGATTGCGGATCAGACGAACTGGTTCGCGCGCTCCAGGTCTTCGGCGAAGTCGACCTCGACCGCGTAGAGGTCAGAGATGTCCATCGGCTCGAGGAGGAGGCCGTCGTGCTGGATGGCGAGTTCGAGTCCGCGCTCGAAGTAGTCCTGATCGTCCACGCGCGCGAGGTGGTGCATGAACGAGCGCTTGTCGGCGCGCGAGATGTAGTTGATTCCTACGGCCTCGCCGATTCCGCCGCGAACGGTCTTGGAGAGCTCCTTGATGAAGCCCTCGCTCGTGACGGTGTACTTGACCTCTTCGTCGCTCACCTTTGCGGTGTTGACGGTGACGAAGGACTGCTCGCGCTCGATGAGCGCCACCGCACGGCCCAGCACGCGCGGGTCGAACACGACGTCGCCGTTCATCCAGAGCACACCCGCCTTACCGGTGGCGGAGAGTGCGCGCAGGAGGCTCTTCGACGTGTTGGTCTGGTCGTAGCGCTCGTTGTAGACGTAGTCCGCCTCGGGGAAGGCCTCGACGATGGTCTCCGCCCGGTAGCCGACGACCGTCGTGAGCTTGGCGTCGGTGCCGAAGGCTGCGCGGATGTTGTCGTGCTGCTGGCGCATGATGCTGCGCCCGTCGTTCAGCTGGGTCAGGGGCTTCGGCAGGCTGCGGCCAAGGCGCGAGCCCATGCCGGCGGCAAGGATCACTGTCTGAAGTCTCATAAGATTCATCGCTCCTGGAGTCGAAGTTCACGGTCGGTTCACCGACGAAACACTCCTTTGTGCCGGGCCCATGGTATCCGGGCCACCTGGAAGCCCGCAGATCACCCCGCTCCCGTTGTGGATTCGTGACAATCGGTGACAGGGCCGCATCCCACCGACGGGATCGTCAGGGGCGATTGATACGTTGGAGAAGTGACCTCCACTCCTTCCGGTTCCGACGCGCCCACGCCCGACGACGGCTCCGCCGAGGAGGTCTCCGCCGCACCGAAGAAGCCGGCATCCGCGCGCCCTTCGACGCCGCGCACTCCGCGCTCCACGACCACCCGTCCGGCAGCGGGTCGCAAGCCCGCCGCGAAGAAGCCGGCGACGTCGTCGGCGGCAGCGCCCGCGCCCGCCGAGAAGGAGGCTGCGGCGCCCGCAGCTCCGAAGAAGCCCGCGGCGAAGCGGCCGACGGCAGCCAAGCGTCCCGCGGGTTCCGCCGCGGAGGATCCGGCGGCGCCGGCCGCTGCGGCGAAGAAGCCGGCTGCCGCGAAGAAGCCGGCTGCGCCCCGCAAGCCAGCCGCCCGCACGACGACCGCCCGTACCGCTGAGACCGCGCCGCGGACCGCGTCGCCGCGGACGAAGTCGGCGCAGGGAGGAGCGAAGGCGCCGCGCACGACAGCAGCCAAGACGCCGCCCGTGGCGCGGATCGACGCGCCGGTTGCGGTGGACTTCGTCATTCCGCCCAAACCGCCGCTGCCGTCGCGCCCCGCGCCGGCGGATGCGGAACGGCCCGCCGCCGTCGACGAGGTCATCGTCCCGGACGAGGCGCCGGTCGAGGCCGCATCGCCGGAGGTGCTCGACGAGGTGCCGGTCGTGACGGCGACCGATGCGGTCGCCGAGCAGGAGAGCAGACCTGAGCCCGCCGATGTGTCGTCGCCCGAGCCGGTCGAGACGCTGGACGATGTCGTGGTCGAAGAGATCGTCGACGAGGTGCCCGAGCCCGTCGTCGGGCCTCCCGCCGTCGCCGATGCCGGCGACGAGACCCCCGACGTGCCGACACCGGCGGAGGCAGAGGTCGTCGTCGTGACCGAACGTGCGGAGGATGAGGCGTCCGATCGGTTGTTCACCGAGGTCGCCGAGACGGCGGCTGCGGCGGACGAGACCCCTCTGGCGCTCGAGGTGAGGGGCCTCGCGAAGTCCTACGGCGCGACCGTCGCGGTCGCGGGCGTCGACCTCTCGGTCCCCGCCGGCACCTTCTACGGACTCGTCGGCCCGAACGGCGCGGGCAAGACCACCACGCTCTCGATGATCGCCGGGCTCCTGAAGCCGGACGCGGGCACCATCCGCGTGGCGGGCGTCGATGCGCGCACCCGGTCACGTGAGGCCAAGAGGCTGATCGGCGTGCTGCCGGATCGGCTGCGCACCTTTGATCGCCTGACCGGTCGCCAGCTCCTCTCCTACGCGGGGCTGTTGCGGGGCCTCGATGCGAACACCGTCGAGCGCCGCGCCTCCGACCTGGGACGAGCCTTCGACCTGACCGCGGCGCTGGGGCGGTCCGTATCGGATTACTCGGCGGGCATGACGAAGAAGGTCATGCTGGCCGCAGCCCTCATCCATTCGCCCCGGCTGCTCGTGCTCGATGAGCCCTTCGAGGCCGTCGACCCGGTTTCGAGCTCGGTCATCCTCGACATCCTGGGCACCTACGTGTCGCACGGAGGAACGGTTCTGCTCTCCAGCCACGGGATGGACCTGGTCGAGCGCGTGTGCGACCGTGTGGCGGTGATCGTCTCCGGTCAGGTACTGGTCGACGGCACGGTGGCCGAGGTCCGCGGCGAGCAGACGCTCGAGGCGCGGTTCCTCGAGCTCGTCGGCGGCTCGAACGAGGTGGAGGGCCTCGAATGGCTGCACACGTTCTCCGACTGAGGGCCGCTCTCCTGATCGGAGCGCTGCGCGGCGACGCCGCGGAGCGCTGGCGCGCGATCATCGCGAGTGTACTGGTGGTGGGCGGTGTCGTCGCTGCCTGCGTCGCGCAGATCGCACTGCAGGCGGTCACCGCGCAATCCGCTTTCGTGGTGACGGTCCTCGGGGGCAGCGCCGTCGCGGTCGGTTACGCGCTCGCGCCGCCCATCTCCGGCAGCCCCGACCAGCTGGACCCGCGCCGGTTCCAGACCTTCGGTCTGGAACCCAAGCCGCTGGCCGGCGCGATTCTGCTCGCGAGCGTCGTCAGCGTTCCCGTCCTGGCGCTGGCTGCGGTCGCTGTGGCGACGGCCGTGATGTGGTTCTCGCAGGACGCCGGAGCGCTCGCTGCGATCGGCCCCCTGCTCGGCCTGCTGACAGCGGTGCTGCTGACCCGCGTCGCCGCGGGCCTCGCCTCGATGTGGACGCTCCCGCGTCGATCACGTGAGCTGACCGGGCTGTTCATCCTCGCCCTGCTCGTCGTCTTCGTGCCGGTCGGGGTGTTCTTCGCCTCGCTCGACTGGGGCGACGCGGTTCCGAGCCAGCTCGACGCGGCGGCGCACGTGCTCGCGTTCACGCCGATCGGCGCGGCGTGGGCGCTGCCGGGCCTTGCCGCGATCGGCGATGTCGGCGGGCTCTGGCTCGCCGCGATCGTCGCGGTGGTCACGATCGCCCTGCTCGGGTGGGCGTGGTACGCGATCGTGCGCCGCGCGCTCACGACGATCGAGCGTCCCCTCGCCGCGCGTGAGCGCGGCGGCATGGGATGGTTCTCGGTGCTGCCCGGCACGGCCGGAGGCGCGATCGCCGCCCGCAGCCTCACCTATTGGTTGCGCGATCGTCGCTACGGCGTGAACGTGCTCGTGGTCCCGGTCGCGGCGCTGCTGACGACCATCCCGCTGCTGGTCGCGGGCGTACCCGCCGAGTACGTGGCGCTGGTGCCCGTGCCGATCATCGCGCTCTTCTTCGGCTGGTTGCCCCACAACGACGTCGCCTACGACTCCACCGCGGTGTGGATGCACGTGGCATCGGGCGTGCGCGGCATCTCGGACCGCGTCGGACGCCTCGTACCGATCCTGCTCATCGCGTTGCCGACGTTCGCCGTCGCCGTGCCTGTGGCCGTTGCGATCCACGGGCGCTGGGCGCACCTGCCGGCTCTCGCGGGTGTGACCATCAGCCTGTTCCTGTCGGGTCTGGGACTCTCCTCCATCGCTTCGGCGGCGGCGCCCTATGCGGTGTCGCGTCCGGGCGACAGCCCCTTCCAGCAGCCTCAGCGCACGGGATCTGCCGGCATCCTCTCGCAGGCGCTCGTGATGCTGGGGGCGCTCGCGGTGAGCGTGCCGACGCTCTGGTGGGCGTGGCAGGCGGTCTCCGGCGACCAGTCCTTCGGGCTCGCGGCCCTCGTGGGCGGAGCGGTGACGGGCGTCGTCGTGCTCGGGGCGGGGCTCGCGATCGGCGCGCAGGTGTTCGAGCGGCGGGAGAGCGAGCTCATGGAGTTCGCCGCCACGAGTTCCTGACCCGAGCCGCGCACACCCCTCGCGGCTACACTTGCTGACCATGAGCACCCCTGCCGACAGCCCCGACCAGGGCGGCCTCGCCACCCTCGACCGCGAGCTCGAAGAGCTCATCCGCGAAGAGACCATCGAGCCCGGCGATCACGAGCGCTTCTCGCACTATGTGAAGAAGGAGAAGATCCTCGAGTCGGCCATCACGGGCAAGCCCGTGCGCGCGCTGTGCGGCAAGAAGTGGACGCCGGGACGAGACCCGGAGAAGTTCCCGGTCTGCCCGTCGTGCAAGGAGATCTACGAGTCGCTGCAGCAGTGACGCGCAGCGCTCACAGGTAGCGGGTGGGAATGGCTGGATCCGACCGGCTGAGACCGTGCGCCGCGAGAGGGAGTTCGTCGCGGACCATCAGGTGGTGAGCGCGTGCGGCGCGGACACCCTCGGGCCCTTCGTGAGCGGCGTCGATCTCACCGTGCTCGACGAGTGGTACCTGCAGCGCGCGGGCGTCCGTGGGTTCGGCCGGTGAGTCGGCCGCGTCGATGCGGATGAGTTCCGCCTCGGCGGTTCCGCCTCGCAGGCTCCGGAAGGCCGTCTTGCGTCCGCCCGTGGAGGTCTTCTCGGCGGACGCCTTGGCGACGCTCACCCAGGTTCCGTCGACATCCTGGCGTGCGACCAGCTTGTAGACCATCCCCGCGGTGGGCGTACCCGAACCCGTGACGACGGAGGTGCCGACGCCGTAGGCATCGACGGGTGAGGCGGCCAGCGCTGCCAACGCGTACTCGTCCAGGTCGCTCGTGACGGTGATGCGCGTGTCGGTGGCGCCGAGCGCGTCGAGCTGCTCCCGCACACGCGCCGCGACGACCGGCAGATCGCCCGAGTCGATGCGCACCCCGCCGAGGCGGGTCCCCGCGACGCGGATGGCGGTCTCTACTCCTCGCTCGATGTCATAGGTGTCGACCAGCAGTGTCGTGCCGAGTCCCTGAGCGGCGATCTGCGCGCGGAAGGCGTCCTCTTCGCGCTCGTGCAGCAGTGTCCAGGCGTGTGCGGCGGTGCCCATCGTGGGGATGCCCCAGGTGCGTCCCGCCTCCAGGTTGCTCGTGGCGCCGAAGCCCGCGATGTAGGCGGCTCGCGCGGCGGCGACGGCCGAGCGCTCTCCGGCCCGCCGCGAGCCCATCTCGGCCAGCGGCCGGTCGCCGGCGGCCAGCGACATCCGCGCGGCCGCCGTGGCGACGGCGGAGTCATGGTTGAGCACGCTGAGGGCCAGGGTCTCGAGGATCACGGCCTCGAGGAAGCTGCCCTCGACGGTCAGCACCGGAGAGCCGGGGAAGTACAGCTCGCCCTCGCGGTAGCCGGTGATCGACCCGGTGAAGCGGAAATCCGCGAGGGTCGCGAGCGTGTCCGCATCCACCACGCGGTTGTCGCGCAGGTACCGCAGCTCCTCGTCGCCGAAGCGGAACTCGCGCAGCAGGGACAGCAGGCGACCGGTTCCCGCGACCACGCCGAAACGTCGCCCTCCCGCCAGACGCCGGGCGAACAGCTCGAAGACCGTGGGCCTGGAGGCGGTGCCGTCGCGCAGCGCCGCCTCGATCATGGTCAGTTCGTAGCGGTCGGTGAGCAGCGAGGTCGTCTCGGGCATGGCGGTCACTCTATCGAGCGCGGGTAGGGTGGGTGATCGTGGTGGACGACGCGCCGATCGGGATCTTCGACTCCGGAGTGGGTGGTCTGACCGTCGCTCGCGCGATCTCGCAGCTGCTACCGCGCGAATCGCTGCTCTACATCGGCGACACCGCGCGCTCGCCCTACGGCCCGAAGCCGATCGCGGATGTGCGCCGCTACTCGCTGGAGATCCTCGACACACTGGTCGAGCAGGGCGTGAAGATGCTCGTCATCGCCTGCAACACGGCGTCGGCCGCGGTGCTCCGGGATGCGCGCGAGCGCTACGACGTGCCCGTGGTCGAGGTCATCGGCCCCGCCGTGCGCACGGCGCTCGCGACGACCCGCAACAGTCGCATCGGCGTCATCGGCACGACCGGCACGATCAGCTCCGGCGCGTACCAGGACATGCTCGAGGTGAACCCGAACGTCACCGTGTTCGCGCAGGCATGCCCGCGGTTCGTCGACTTCGTCGAGGCCGGCGTCACCGGCTCGCCCGAGGTGCTGCACGTCGCCGAGGAGTACCTGGCGCCCCTGCGTCACGCCGGTGTCGACACCCTCGTGCTCGGCTGCACGCACTACCCCTTCCTCGAGGGCGCTATCAGCTACGTCATGGGTGAGGGCGTGAGTCTCGTCTCGAGCGACACCGAGACGGCGAAGGACGTCTACCGTCAGCTCGTCTCCCGTGATCTGCTGGCAGGGCCCGACGCCGTGGCCCAGCACGTCTACGAGGCGACGGGTGCGTCGGCAGACGACTTCATCCAGCTCGCGCACCGCCTCATGGGGCGCGAGGTGCGTCAGGTGCAGCTCGTGCAGACCGGCACGATCGATCTGCCCCGCACCACGGCGTCCTGACGCCGCATCCCGACCTTTCCGCATCCGCCCTACCCGAGGAGAACGATGACCGACATCACCCGCGCCGATGGGCGCACCGTCTCGCAGCTGCGCCCTGTGACGATCGAGCGCGGCTGGTCGAGCCAGGCCGAGGGCTCGGCTCTCATCTCGTTCGGCAACACCAAGGTGCTGTGCACGGCGTCGTTCACCAACGGCGTGCCGCGCTGGCTCACGGGCAAGGGCAAGGGCTGGATCACGGCGGAGTACGCGATGCTGCCGCGCGCCACGAACGATCGCAACGACCGCGAGAGCGTCAAGGGCAAGATCGGCGGTCGCACGCACGAGATCTCGCGCCTCATCGGCCGGGCGCTTCGAGCGGTCGTCGACACGAAGGCGCTCGGTGAGAACACGATCGTCATCGACTGCGACGTGCTGCAGGCCGACGGCGGCACGCGCACCGCGGCGATCACCGGAGCTTACGTCGCCCTCGCCGACGCGATCGAGTGGGGACGTCGCAAGAAGTTCATCGGGCAGAAGGCGCAGGTGCTCTTCGACTCCGTCTCAGCCGTCTCGGTCGGCATCATCGACGGTGAGCCCATGCTCGACCTCGCGTACGTCGAAGACGTGCGCGCCGAGACCGACATGAACGTCGTCGTGACCGGTCGCGGTCTGTTCGTCGAGGTTCAGGGCACCGCCGAGGGGGCGCCGTTCGACAAGCGAGAGCTCGACGCCCTGCTGGAGCTGGCGGTCGCCGGATGCGGCGAGCTGGGTCAGGCGCAGGCGGCGGCGCTCGCGGCGGGAGACGAGGCGTGACCGACCGCGTGGTGCTCGCCACGCACAACCCGCACAAGGTCGAGGAGTTCCGCCACATCGTGCAGGCGACCCGTCCCGACCTCACCGTCATCGGCTACGACGGGCCGGAACCCGTCGAGGACGGCGTGACCTTCGCGGCCAACGCGCTGATCAAGGCCCGCGCGGCAGCCGCCTACACCGGGCTTCCCGCGCTGGCCGACGACTCGGGCATCTGCGTCGACGTGCTCGGGGGAGCGCCGGGGGTGTTCTCCGCCTATTGGGCCGGACACCGTAAGGATGCCGCAGCCAACCTCGAGCTGCTGCTCGATCAGCTCTCGGACATCGCCGACCCGCACCGCACCGCGCAGTTCGTCGCCACGATCGCCCTCGTCATGCCCGGCGGTGCCGAGCACGTCGTCGAGGGCGTCTGGCCGGGGCGGCTCGCACTCGCCGCCGACGGCGCCGGTGGATTCGGTTACGACCCGATCTTCATCCCCGACGGCCAGTCGGGTGCGGAGCGCACGGTCGGCCAGTTCTCGGCCGCCGAGAAGAACGCCGCGTCGCACCGCGCTCGCGCGTTCGCAGAGCTCGGACCGCTGCTCAGCGAGCTCTGAACGGGGGAGCGAGAATCACTCTCGTTCCCGATGTCAGTGTCGACGGTCGCACTTTCACGAAAGATGACCGGCTTCCTACGTAGCCAGGTCAGCTCGTGTCCATCGATTTGGACACGCGATGAACACGGAGTAGGTGACCCCGGTTTGTCGAATCTTGACGCACCGGGCGTAAGGCTACCCGCCCTCAGCGCTGCGCATGGCGGACGCCGCCCGAGTCGGCGTCCGCCCGGTCCCAGGATCTTCTTTGCCCGTCGAGAGCGGATCAAGGCAACTGTCTGCGCATGTCAGCCGTGTAACGGGCAGTGTTGGGACACCAGTTACTCTCCGGACGGCCAGATTCGCCCTGAATGAAGCTCGCCCATTCCGGATGAGTGAAGCCGACACACGCGTTGATGAACGTGCCAGCAACCTGCCGCTCGATCATGCTGAGTAGGCCCCAAACTTCGTGCAGTCGCCCCTCGATGGTCGTGGTGAGCCGCATCGGAAGTTTCTCAACCGACGCGGTTTTGATGGTCCAGGGTTCAGTGAATGTGAAGACTCGATCACCGCTTCGGATGGCGCGGTCGGGAGCCAAGAACTCGTAGCGTGATCCGTCCCCGCCAACGCTCCCTCTGTCCGATTCAGGCTCTTCCGGTGTGGCCAAGATGGTGAACGGGGTCTTGTCGAGAACTCGCTGCTCCAATACGAGCCCGGCGCGATGCTTATCAAGATTGCTCATCTTGTTGAGCAAAAGGCCGATGCCCTCCTCGACCGGCTCGAAGCGGTAAGGCTGTACGCGGCACAGCCGATCATGGACCGCCACGGGCATGCTGGCGAGCGTTGTTCGCTTCAACCTCTCCCATTTGGCCTCCGACTCAGCCAGCGGGAAGTAGAGGTTTCGTTCATGCTCTGAGGGGACGGCGCTACCGTTTAGATGGGCAAGCTCCCAGGCCAACCCATCGAGCGCGCTTCGATAGTTATGCAGCACCTCCCCGAACAACAGGGACCAACGCCCAATCGGCGGGTCGAAGCGAAGGTGTGCCCGGAAGTTCACAGTGCGCCGGTCGGTCGAGATCTCCGCCTCGGTCTCCTCGCCAAGGGAGTCGCGGTAGGTGCCGTACTCCGTAATGATCTGCTGCGCGAGTTCCCAGGCTCTCTCCCACTTCAAGATGGGGTAGGCGCGGATGTCCACGCCGGGTCGGTAGACGCGGTCCCAGTCGGGGATGTCCTGGAGGGAGCGCCTTTTCACACGTGCATCGTGGCACACCGGGGCGCGAGTGTGGCCGGTCCCCGCAGAGATGTCGGATTCCCGCTGCATGTTCGGTCCATGCCCCTTTACGCACGAAGTAACCCTAGAATGGCGCCGCCTCGCAGTTATGCGAGCTGCGCCGTCACGGGTGCAACCCGGTCAGCTTTCCGCCATCTCGCAAGCACCCCTGCGGAACTTTTACCACTCGAACCGGGTCCTCGAGGATCGTCTTCACCTGATCCCGGACCGGGCGCGTCGTCTCGTGCCTTTGTTACTTTTGGCCCGGCGTGTCGCGCTCGAACACACATCGTCCTCAAACCATCGTTTCCGTACACCAGAGCACTAAAGGTCCGGTCTCGACGTGCTGAGGGTATGAGCGGCAGCACTAGGATCGCTGATCCTGGCGACCGCGGCATGACCAGTCCCGGACGATCAGCTTCTCGCCGCCTATCCTTTGACCGTGTCAGACCCTCTCGATCAGCCGATTCCCTCGCCACCGCCGACGGCTGCGAACGATGCGCCAAAGGTGGAGCTGGGCGAGCCACTCAGCCATACCACACCTCCAAGCCCCCAGAATCTGCCGGGCATTGAGCGCCCGGTGGAGAACCCCCAACCGGCCAAAGTGGACACAGATGATCAGTCGGCGGACGAGCCTGCGCAGGACGAGCCGCCGGCGCGAGCGAGAGAATTACCTGCACTAGAGGGTCCGCCGATCATGCACCACGGCGCTCTGCAGGGAGATGCGGGAACCGCAGACCAGGCCGAGGCTGAGGTCCGACGGGAGTTCGAGCTGGTTCCATGGATTGGGGAACGATGGCGCTGGTATGACTGGCCGTACCGCTTGCTCACGGTAGTCATTTTCGGAAGGCATGTTCGTCGCCTCTGGCCAAGCTATGTTCGTCGCGGAGCGAACAGGTTGATGAACTTGCTAGAGGCTTTCAACTACCTCCAACGGGAACGAATCTCACATCTAGACGACCCGCTCTATACTCTTCGTCTGCCTGATACGGAGAAGGTGCGGTTGCCGGTCTTCTGGTTGGTGGAGTACTACTCGCCGAGTCACGCCGCGGAGCTGCTGAAGCGGCTGTCACAGGGCAAGTGGCGTCGAGACATCTCGCGTCCAGGTGATCTGCCGCATAAGTCGTTTCGCCGGGGGCGAGACGCGAGGAATCCAGCGAGCTGGGAACATATCGCAACGTTCGTTCCCCTGACTAGCCAACTGCCCTCCTTTGCAGGCACGCGAACCAAGTTGCCGTCGGACTTCGCGAGGGTGGACCTTCAACTGATTCCTATTGGCTCGTCCCTGACCGCGGTGGTGGCAGCATTCACGCTGAACACGACCGCTGAGCACGCACTCGACTCGGCGCTTCGCGAACCGCACGACCCGCAGCTTCACTGGAGTAAGGGAACCTTGCAGGTGAGGGAACGCATGTTCGTCGGCATCCGACGCGTACAGGCCGAACGTGAGCGTTTGCACGATGCCGGGCGATCGTGGCTTGCTCGCGAGTTGCCGGGCGCGTTTGCCGAACGAGACAAGCCGCAGCACCCAGCGCTCGACCTGCTGTGGATGAATCACTATGACCCGATGGCGCCGGAGCGCAGTAGGGAGTTCTCGAACTATCCCCGCGCGCTCGGGCTGGACAACAGTCCTTTCCGTCGAACCGTGCTCCCCGAATACGAAGGAATGCGACTGGACGACTATTGGAGCGAACACGATGGCCACGAGCGCAGAGACGAGGGATGGCAACTGGTTAGCAGGCCCGACGAGCGATCAGACGGGGGCGGCGGTGGCACGACCTTGATCGGATCGTTGAATCACGTGGTGCCCGGTCTGATCACTCGACTTGGTCTGTTCGCGCTCCTCGACGAGAAGCAGGTTCAGGCTGCCCGAGCACGAGATGCGGCACACCGGCTCCATGCAAAGCGCCCGGTTGCGAGCGCTTCAGCACTGCGGAGGGCCGTCCTTAAGGGTGGTCTCGACCTGGCCACTATCGCCGATGACATTGAGGCACTCAGCGCATCCTCCTACAGATACGGCTGGACGCTTCCTGCCATCGAGATCCATAAGACCGGCGAAGGTCGTGCAGATAGCCGTCCAAACAAGAACGTGGTCCGCGGGTGGGCGAAACGACAGCGATCCTGGGCACGTGAGCTGCGACAACAAGACGCCAGCCTGACTGAGATTCTGGGGCTGTCGGCTTCCCTGTCAGCGTCTATAGACTCCATTCGTTCGCAGCGCTGGTCGCTTGCAGTGGCGCTGCTGTCTCTCGCCAGTTCGGGGATTGCCGCATACCTCGCATACGTGGCCATCTTGATTGCTCAATCGGCGCAGTGACTGCTGACTTCCGATCGAGCACGTTCAGGTGCGCTGCGCGTGTGCTTCGTTTCGCCCCGCTGTCGGTGCGATCCGAGCCGGACGACGCCGCCGAGGTGACCGTAGACCTGCATGATGTTCGCGCTCCGGGCGTCGTGCGAGCACAGGTCGATAAGCGGACGCCGATGGCAGATCGCGAGTAGGTCGGCGTCGTGTTCGGCGCTCTCGGCGGTGTACCTCGCATCTTCCGCGCACGCCGGATCATCGACCGCCAATGCATCGTGCAACTCCCTGGGCACAACACGGGGCACACGTGCATGCGTGACCCGCGATCCCATGGGCACACCGGGGAGCGAGAATCACTCTCGTTCCCGATTGCGCGCAAACCGTCTGAAGGTATGACACGGCGCCTAGCCTGGTGCCATGCACGATCACGCGCCCGCATCCGGAGTCCGCGGCGGCAGCAACCGCCGCCTGCTCGCGATCTCGCTCGGGATCACGTCGACGGTCTTCGTCGTGCAGGTGGTCGGTGCGATCCTCTCCGGGTCGCTGGCGCTGCTCGCGGACGCCGCGCACATGCTGACGGATGCGGCCGCCCTGGTCATCGCACTGATCGCCAGCGCCGTGGCGGCGCGCCCCGCCAACGACCGCCGCACCTTCGGCTATCAGCGCGCCGAGGTGTTCGGGGCGCTCGCCAACGGCGTGATTCTGCTCGGGCTCTCGCTGTGGGTCGGTGTCGAAGCCGTGACGCGGCTCATCAATCCGGCGGAGGCGGAGGTCGCCGGCGGGCTGATGCTCGGCGTGGCCGCGGTCGGTCTCATTGCGAACGCCGTCGCGATGTGGCTGCTGGGTGCGGCGCAGCGCACGAGCATCAACGTGCGCGGCGCGTACCTCGAAGTGCTCGGCGACCTGCTCGGCTCGGTCGCGGTGATCGTCGCCGCCTTAGTCATCCTGCTGACGGGTTGGCTGCCGGCCGACGCGATCGCGTCGCTGCTCATCGCCGCGATGATCGTGCCGCGCGCCATCGGCCTGCTGCGCGAGGTGGTCTCGGTGCTGAGCGAGGCGACCCCGAAGGGCGTGGAGGTCGACACGATCCGCGCCCACATCCTGGGTACGCCCGGTGTCGTCGCCGTGCACGATCTGCATGTGTGGCAGCTCACCCGCGGGGCGCCCGTGTTCACGGCGCACGTGGTGGTCGACGAGGAGGCCTACGCCACGGGCGGCGCCGCCCGCATCCTCAGCGATCTGCAGGGATGCCTCGCGAAGCACTTCGACGTGGAGCACTCGACCTTCCAGCTCGAGCCCGCCGATCACGTCGAGCACGAGGCGCACGCCTGATCACGTCTCGTCGCGCACCTCGTCGGGGCGCTTGTCCGGTCGGAGCCCACGCCAGCGCGCCTGTCGCAGCCTGCCGTCGGGCGTGACCTCGGCATAGCCGACCTCCGCCACGACCTCTGGGAGCACCCACAGCGCATCCGAGGCATCCGCGCGCGGCACATCGAGGAACGGGGACGCATCGGTCCGCAACGGCCGCAGCACTTCGTCGAGCCGGCGCAGCTCCCGCTCGCTGAAGCCCGTTCCCACCCGGCCGACGTAGCGCAGGCCCTCCGGTGAGGGAACCCCCATGAGCAGCGATCCGATGCCGCCGCGGCCGTTGCGACCCGGCCGGATCGCGCCGATCACCACTTCCTGTGCGGCGACGTGCTTGATCTTCAGCCACTGATCGCTGCGCCGGCCCGGCCGGTACGCGGACGCCGGATTCTTCACCATGACCCCTTCGAGCGAAAATGCGGTGCTCGCATCGAGTGCCGCATCCAGGTCGTCAAAGACCGGCGGCACGACCCAGGGCGTCGTCAGGTCACGGGAGAGGCCCGCGAGGTGCGTGCGGCGCTCGCGCAGCGGGAGGGCGGTGAGGTCCTCGCCGTCGAGCGCGAGCACGTCGAACACGTGCAGGTGCACGGGGACTCGCTCCGCCTCGCGTCGGATCTCCGCGGCCTTCGTCAGATGCATGCGGGACTGCAGAAGGGGAAAGCTCGGCCGTCCGCGCTCATCCAGGGCGACGATCTCGCCGTCGAGGATGCAGGCGGCGCGCCCGAGACCCGGGTCAGCGGTGAGCTCGGGATACCTGTCGGTGATGTCGGTTCCGCTGCGGGCGCGCAGCAGCATCCGCTCGCCGTCCCAGAATGCGAGGGCGCGCACGCCGTCCCACTTCATCTCCGCCCAGGGCTCGCCCCATCGTCGGGCGGCCGCCGCTGCCAGGCCGGGCGTGGAGTTCTCGGCGAGCATCGGACGCAGCCGCGCCGGCGAGAGCGCGTCCGGCCACGGCGCATCGGACACGTCGGCCGGTGCCGCGTCGTCCTTCATCCGGTGCAGGAGCCACGTCGACTTCTCGCCGTCGCCGTCGGTGCGGATGAGGGCGAGTCGTACGGTACCCAGGGGCCCGTCCGCCCGCCCCGTGACGGTGAAGATGATCTCGTCCGGTCGCCACTTCTCCGCCTCGTAGGTTCCGGTGTCCCAGATCGTCACCTCACCCGCGCCGTACTCGCCCGCCGGGATCGTTCCCTCGAAGGTGCCGTACGAGAGCGGGTGGTCCTCGGTCATGACGGCGAGGTGATTGCGCTTCGTCGTCTCCGGCACGCCCTTGGGCACGGCCCAACTCACGTACACACCGTCGCGCTCGAGGCGCAGGTCGTAGTGCAGGCGCCGGGCGTGGTGCTCCTGGATGACGAAGCGGAGCGCGCCCGCGGATGCCGGATCGGCGGCGGGATCGGAGGGAACCGGTTCGGGCGTGCGGTCGGCGGATCGCTTGGAGATGTAGGTGCGGAGCGGTTCGGCCACGCCGCGCCGGGGGCGAAGCGGCGCGAGGAGGTCGCCGTCTGTCTCGGCGCGTGCGAGCACCTGCGTCAGATCGAGCTGCGCGAGGCCGGGGTCGTCGAGCTCCTCCCAGGTACGCGGTGCCGCCACCGTCGGCCGCGCGCGTCCGCGCAGCGAGTACGGGGCGATGGTCGTCTTCTTGCCGTTGTTCTGCGACCAGTCGACGAAGACCTTGCCGGGACGCAGGGCCCGCGACATGCTGCTGACCACGAGATCGGGGTGATCGGCTTCGAGCGACCGGGCGAGCTCCTTCGCCAGTGCCGAGGCAGCCTCGCTCGTCTGGCCCGCGGGGAGCGCACAGTACAGGTGGATGCCCTTGCTGCCGCTCGTGACCGGGAAGGGTGCGAGGCCCGCATCCTTGAGGATCGCGCGCGCCCATCGCGCCACCTCGGCCACCGTGGGCAGGTCGATGTCGTCGCCCGGGTCGAGGTCGAGGACGAGCCGGTCCGGATCCGAGGGGCGCCCGTCGGCGTCGAAGCGCCACTGCGGCGTATGCAGCTCGAGGCTTGCGGTCTGCGCGAGCCAGACCAGGGTCGGAACGTCATCGACGAGCACGTAGTCCTTCGTGCCGGTGGAGTGCTCGATGCTCTGACGACGCAGCCAGACGGGCGCGCCGCGCTCGAGGTTCTTCGCGAAGAAGGGTTCGGCGTCCACGCCGTCGGGCCAGCGCTTGCGAGTCACGGGTCGGCCCTCGAGGTGGGGGAGCAGCACGGGGGCGATGCGCGCGTAGTAGTCGATGACCTCGGCTTTGGTGGTGCCGGTGGCGGGATAGAGCACCTTGTCGAGATGGCTGACGCGGATGCGGCGGCCCTCCACCTCGACGGTCTGCTCGCGTGCGGACATGGGCCCATCCTGCCGCCCGGTGCGTCCGACGCGCACCCGTTGCGCCCGCTCGCATCGGATGCAACGGGTGCGCAACCCCTAGCCCCGGCACGCCGCGCGGATGTCTACTAGGCCTATGAGGTCGATCTGGAAGGGCGCGGTCGCGTTCGGGCTCGTGAACGTGCCGGTGAAGGTGTACTCGGCGACCGAGGACCACGACGTGTCGCTGCACCAGGTGCACGCGGCCGACGGCGGCCGCATCCGGTATCAGCGAGTGTGCGAACTCGACGGCGAGGTCGTGCCGTATGCCGACATCGACCGGGCGTACGACGACGGCGACCGCACGGTCGTGCTCACGAAGGAAGACCTGGAGTCGCTGCCGGCGGAGAAGTCGCGCGAGATCTCGGTGGTCGAGTTCGTGCCCAGCGACCAGGTCGATCTGCTCACCCTTGACAAGGCCTACTACCTCGAGCCGGATTCGTCGTCGCCCAAGGCATATGTGCTGCTGCGGCGCACGCTGGAGCAGACCGACCGCACCGCCATCGTGCAGTTCTCGCTGCGCCAGAAGACGCGGCTGGCCGCGCTGCGCGTACGCGGTGACGTCCTGGTGCTGCAGACGCTGCTCTGGGCGGACGAGGTACGGGAGGCATCCTTCCCGTCGCTCGACGAGGACGTGAAGATCTCCGCCAAGGAGCTCGAGCTCTCGGCGGCGCTGGTCGACAGCTTCTCGTCCGACTTCGATCCCACCGAGTTCCGCGACGAGTATCAGGAGCAGCTGCGCACCCTGATCGAGGCCAAGCTCGAGAAGGGTGAGAGCGTCGACACCTCGGCCACCTTCGGCGAGGAGAGCGACGAGAAGGACGGCGGCGAGGTCATCGACCTCATGGCGGCGCTGCGAGCCAGCGTCGAGCGCAGCCGGGCGTCCAAGAAGGACGCGTCATCCACGAGCGACGAAAAACCCGCGGCCAAGCGGAAGAAGAGCTCGAAGGCCTCGTGACCGGATGCGGCGGGGCTTACTCGCCCGACGCGGCCTCGTCGCGCTGCTCCTTCTTGACCTTCGCGCGCTCGCGGAAGTAATGCCACAGCGTGACGGCGGCCGTGAGCGCCACGACGCCGATGAGGATCACGTCGATGTACTCGGTCACGATGTGCGCGACCCAGGGGATGTAGCCCACGACGTAACCGATCATCGTGAGGCCGAAGCCCCAGAGGATCGCGCCGATCAGGTTGTAGAGGCTGTACTTGCGCCACGGCATGTGACCGACGCCGGCAGCCACGGGTGCGAAGGTGCGCACGATCGGCACGAACCGGGCGACGATGACGGTCAGCCCGCCGAAGCGCTCGAAGAACGCATTGGTGCGCTCCACGTTCTTCTTGCTGAACAGACCCGACTCTTTGCGCTCGAAGATCGCGGGCCCGCCCTTGTGGCCGATGAGGTAGCCCACCTCGCCGCCGACGAAGGCCGCGAGACCGATCAGCAGGGCCACGATCCAGACGTTGATGCCGAAGACGCCGTTGGGTGCCACATCCGAAGAGTGCGAGAGCAGTCCCGAGATGATGAGCAGCGTGTCGCCGGGCAGCAGGAAGCCGATGAGCAGTCCCGTCTCTGCGAACACGATGAAGCAGACCACGGCGAGAGCCCACGGGCCGGCCGCCGCGATGATCGTCTCGGGGGAGAGCCAGGGGATGAGGGCGATGGAGTGCACGGGCGTCCCGTCGATCGGATGTCAGGATGCGGGGCGCGGGTGACACGCCCCCGTCCCCGTGCGGAAGGTGGGACTTGAACCCACACGCTCGAAAGCACAGGAACCTAAATCCTGCGTGTCTGCCAATTTCACCACTCCCGCGGGTGGGGACAGTCTATCCAGCGCGCTTCGGATCACCTGTGCGTCGCCGCGGATGACGGCGACGTACAGGTCGCGTCAGGACGCGGAGACCTCGCTGACCGCCGTCTCGATGAGATCCGCCACCTCGGTGGGGTGGCTCTGCATGGCGAGGTGGGGTGCGGGAAGCTCCACGATGCCGCGAAGGTCGGCACGCGTGTAGCCGAAGCGCTCGACCTCGGGATTGATCGTGTGGTCCTCGCTGGAGACGATGCCCCATGCCGGCTTCGTCTTCCATGCGGCGAAGGTGGCGGGCTCGGAGAACGCCGCCGCCGACAGCGGCCGCTGCGACACGGCGAGCACCTGAGTGCGCGCGAGGTCCACACCGGCGGCGAAGACCTCGGGGAACGCGTCGATCGCCACGGAGACGTCGGTGCCGGGCTCGTCGCTGCCGGGCACCGGGTACGGCGTGTAGACCAGGTTCGCGGCGAGTTCGGAGTCGGGGAACCCGCCCTGCAGCTGCCCGAGGCTCTCGCCGACCTCGAGCACGTAGCCCGAGACGTAGACGAGTGCGACGACGTTCGAAGCCTCGCCGGCGACGGTGATGACCGCTCCGCCGTACGAGTGCCCGGCGAGCACGACGTCGCCGTCGATGGTCTCGACGAACGCCTTGATGGATGCGGCGTCTTCGCCGAGGCTGCGGTTGTAGACGGGGGGAACGCGCACGTCGTAGCCGCGGTCGAGCAGCTCACGGGTGACGGGCGCCCAGCTGGCGGCGTCGGCGAACGCGCCGTGCACCAGGACGATGGTGGGTGTGGCCACGGGACAACTCCTTGCTTCTGGGGTGGATGGTGCGGCCGACGCTACGGCGCCGCGACCGCCGCATCTTGCTCGTCCGCGAGCAATGCCGTTCGACAAACTCGGCACACGCCGGCGCCCGGCGGGAGCGCTCCCGGAAATCGAAGCTGACATCTGGCGGGAGTGAGCGCTAACATTCGGAGAGCCGACGTCGCCGTCGGTCACAGCAAAGACGCTCCCCGAAAGGACCGTAGCCCGTGCCCACGTTGCACCAGGCGGCCCCCCCACGCCGCCGATCAATCCGGACGCTCGCCGTTCCCGTCCTCGCGGCACTGGTCGCCGCACCACTCGTCAGCCCGTTGATCGCTCACGCCGACACCCCCACCGGTCTCATCGCGCACTACGCGCTGAACGAGACGAGCGGCACGGTGGCGGTGGACTCGTCGGGCAACGCGCGCAACGCCGCCTATGTGGGCTCGCCGACGCTGACGGGCGCGGATGGTGTGCGCCTGGACGGCTCCGACGACTACGTGAAGCTACCCAACGACCTGCTGCGAGGGCTGTCCTCGGTGACGGTCAGCGCCCAGGTGCTCGTGCGCTCGGAGATGAGCGGCAACCACTTCGTGTGGAACTTCGGCAACACGACGAACGGCATCGGCGACGGCTACCTGTTCGCCACCTCGACGCCGTACCGTGCCGCCGTCGGTATCGGCAACTGGAGCACGGAGCAGGGTCCCAACAGCGGCAGCAACGTACCTCGTGACGTGTGGAAGACGCTCACCTACACGCTGGACGACGCGACCGACACGTCGCGCATCTACCTGGACGGCGTGCAGGTCGCCGTCAACACGCAGACGACGACGAAGCCGGGCGACATCGGCCAGGGAACGACGACGGCCAACTACATCGGCCGCTCCGCGTACAACGCCGACCGCCTGCTCGCCGGCAGCGTCCGCGACTTCCGACTGTACGACCGCGCGCTGAGCGCGAACGAGGTGGGCGACCTGGTCTACGTCCCGCCCGTGCCGGGTGAGTCCGAGGCCGTGGATGCGGCGCTCGCCGCCCTCTCCGTGCCCAACGCCGACGACATCCGCGGCAACATCACGCTCCCTGGCTTCTCGAAGGGCCTCGACGTCTCGTGGTCGTCATCGAACCCAGGCGTCGTCGGAACGGACGGCGTCGTCACCCGCGGCTCGAGCGATCAGGCGGTGACCGTCACCGCCAGCGTCACCAAGGGCAACACCACCCTCACGCGCGACATCGCGCTGACGGTGCGCGCCGCGGTCGAGCTGGCGCCGTTCGAGGGATACACGTTCGCCTACTTCACCGGCAACTCGGTGCAGGGCGAAAACATCTACTTCGCGGCCAGCAACGGCAACAACGCGCTGTCGTGGACCGAGCTCAACAACGGCAACTACACGCTCACCTCGAACTACGGCGAGAAGGGTCTGCGCGATCCGTTCCTCATCCGCTCGCCCGAGGGCGACACGTTCTATCTGATCGCGACCGACCTCTCGATCGGCCGCGACGGCAACTGGGACCGCTCGCAGCGCACCGGCTCGAAGTACATCGAGGTGTGGGAGTCGCACGACCTCATCACCTGGAGCGAGCAGCGCCACGTGAAGGTCTCGCCCGACACCGCCGGCAACACGTGGGCGCCCGAGGCGTACTACGACGAGTCGATCGGCGAGTACGTCGTGTTCTGGGCCTCCAAGCTCTACGCGGAGAACGACGTCAACCACACCGGCAACACCTACAACCGGATGCTGTACGCCACCACGCGCGACTTCGTCACCTTCAGCGACACCAAGATCTGGCAGGACGACGGCCTCTCGCGCATCGACTCGACCGTCATCAAGGCGGATGGTGTCTACCACCGCTTCACGAAGGATGAGGGCGCCGGCGGCACGGGCTGCAGCGACATCATCCAGGAGCGTTCGACCGACCTGCGCGCGCCGCTGTCGGGCTGGACGATGGAGGACTCGTGCATCGGCCGCGACGCCGGAACCGGTGCGGTCGAAGGACCGTCGGTGTTCAAGGCGAACCCGGGCGACGTGAACGGCGAGAAGTACTACCTGTTCGTCGACGAGTACGGCGGCCGCGGGTACATCCCGCTCGCCACCGACGACATCGCGAACCCGGACTGGAAGGTGCCGGCGAACTACCGTCTGCCCGCCAGCCCTCGCCACGGCACGGTGGTGCCGGTGACGGCGGCGGAGCTCACGGCCCTGCGCGCCAACCTGCCGCAGCCGATCACGGCCAACGAGGACGGCGAGGTCGTGCGTTACGACTTCACCGACGGCTCGGGCACCACGCTGCACGACCGTTCGGGTGCCGGGCGCGACGCCACCATCCAGGGCGGAGCGACGTTCTCGAACGGAGCCCTGACCTTCGACGGCTCGAACGATTACGTCGACCTGCCCGACAACCTGCTGGCTGGGCTCACGGACATCACCGTCGAGACGCGCGTCAAGATCGATGCGGCGCAGCGCAACCCTTACTTCCTGTACGCCTTCGGCAACACGGGCGGCGACGGCAAGGGCAACGGCTATCTGTTCTCGACCGGCAACGACACGTATCGTGCCGCCCTGACGACCGGCAACTGGACGGGCGAGCGCAACGCCACATCCGCATCCGCCCTGCCGCGCGGTGAATGGGCGCACCTCGTGTACACGCTGAGCGGCAACACCGCGCGGCTGTACCTCAACGGTGTGCAGGTCGCCCAGAACGACGACGTGACGGTGGACCCCGGCGACATCGGGGGAGGCCGCACGCTCGCCAACTACATCGGCAAGTCGGTCTACAACGACGACAACCTCTTCCGCGGACAGGTGAGCGACTTCGTGCTCTACAACCGGGCGCTGTCGCCGGGTGAGGTCGTGGAGCGCTCGGGCAACACCGAGGTGCTCGGCGGCGTGAGCCTCGCCGACCCGTCGGTGCTGAAGATGGCGCCGATCGTGGATGTGGCCAACCGCACGGTGACCTTCCCGGTCAACCGCGGCACGGACCTCACCAAGCTCCGCCCCGTCTACGCGACGGCGGAGGGTGTGACCACCTCGCCCGCATCCGGGTCGGTGCGCAACCTCACCGCACCGGTGACCGTGACGCTGTCGCGGGAGGGTGCGGACAACGTCGTGTGGACGCTCAAGGCGGTCGAGGTGAAGACCCCCGTGCTGCCGGGCCTGTACGCCGATCCGAACATCGCGGTGTTCGGCGACACGTACTACATCTACGCGACGAGCGACGGCGTTCCCGGATGGGGCGGCAACACGTTCTACGTCTGGAAGTCCAAGAACCTCGTGGACTGGACGCGGGCGGCCGAGCCCTTCCTGACGCTCGACGGCGCGAACGGAAACGTGCCGTGGGCGACGGGCAACGCGTGGGCGCCGACGATCATCGAGAAGGGCGGCAAGTACTACTTCTACTTCAGTGGTCACGAGCCGAACGCCAACCGCAAGATGATCGGCGTCGCGGTCGCCGACAGCCCCGAGGGCCCGTTCACGGCCCAGGATCTGCCGATGATCCGCAACGACGAGAGCGTCACGAGCGGGCAGGCCATCGACCCGGCCGCGTTCCACGACCCGGTCTCGGGCAAGTACTACCTGTTCTGGGGCAACGGCAGCCCGCTCTACGGCGAGCTATCGGACGACATGACCAGCATCGTGCCCGGCACGATCAAGCGGATCTCGGGCCTGCCGGAGTTCCGCGAGGGCCTGTTCATGAACTACCGCGACGGGCTGTACCACCTGACGTACTCGATCGATGACACGGGTTCGCCGAACTATCGCGTCGGCTACGCCACGTCGACGAGTGTGGACGGACCGTGGACCTACCGCGGCATCCTGCTGCAGAAGGACACCACGCAGGGCATCCTCGGCCCGGCGCACAGCTCGATCATCAACGTTCCGGGCACGGACGACTGGTACATCGCGTACCACCGGTTCGCGATCCCCGGCGGTGACGGCACGCACCGTGAGACGACGATCGACCGCATCCAGATCGGTTCCGACGGGCTGTTCCAGCCGGTGGTTCCGACCCTCACCGGTGTGGAGCCGCGCATGGTGCCCGGCACGGGGCCTGACCCGGAGCCCAGCGAGTCGCCGTCGCCGGAGCCGAGCGGCTCGGCCTCGCCCGACCCCAGCGGTTCGCCGTCGCCCGACCCCAGCGGCTCGCCGTCGCCGGAGCCGAGCGGTTCCCCGTCGCCGCAGCCCAGCGGATCCGCGTCGCCGGAGCCGAGCGCTCCCGGTGTCTCGGTATCGACGTCGACCGTCGAGCGCGGAGGCATCGTGAAGGTCACCGTGACCGGTCTCGCTCCCGGCGAGCAGGTCACGGCGGAGCTGCGCAGCGATCCCATCCGGATCGCGGGCATCCCCGCGGCCGACTCGACCGGCACAGTGGTGTTCGACGTGCAGATCCCCGCGGATCTGCCCGCCGGCATCCACACGATCGTGGTGTTCGGTGCCGACGGGTCGGAGATCGCTCGTCAGTTGATCACGGTGGTTCCGGCCGGGCAGCTCGCCGTCACCGGCGCGCAGGGGCCCTTGGGTGCCGCGCTCATCGGTGCGCTGCTGATCGTGGCCGGCGGCATGGCGTGGTTCCTGCGCCGTCCGCGTCGCCGGGTGGTCTGATCGTTCGCTGAACCATCGAGGCCGGCACGGTATGCCTTTCGAGGCATATCGTGCCGGCCTCGGTGTTTGGTCCGACAGTCGACCGTTTCTGTGCGGCGGCTGTGGATAACTCCAGCGCGCGGGGGCGTGTCCCGTTCAGGATGCTGCGCATGTCACCGTCGTCCGCTCTCCGCGATGCGATGCCCGCCGAGGCCACGCTGGCCGAACGGGTGCGTGCGCGGCTGCGTGCCGACGGGATCGACCCGACGCGGGACCCCGAGGCGGGGGAGCGGCTGGCTCGGGCGGAGGTGCGTCGGCACAACGATGCGGCGCTCGCTCGGGGCGCGGCGACGCTCGACGATGAGGACGCATCCGTTCGCGGTGTGCTCGCAACCGTCGCGGGTTACGGGCCCCTGCAGCCGCTGCTCGACGACCCGGAGGTTGAAGAGGTCTGGATCAACGCACCCGACCGGGTGTTCGTCGCTCGCGAGGGTCGCTCCGAGCGGACCGGTGTCGTGCTCACCGAGGCGCAGGTGAGGGAGCTCGTCGAGCGCATGTTGCACGCGACCGGGCGGCGTGTCGATCTGAGTCAGCCGTTCGTCGACGCGTCGCTGCCCGACGGCAGCCGGCTGCACGTCGTGATCGGCGGCATCACTCGCAAGCACTGGGCCGTCAACATCCGTAAGTTTCTGCCGCGCTACCGGAGGCTGGCTCAGCTCGTCGCCACGGGCACCTTGCCGCCTCACGTGGCCGAGCGGCTGAGCCGGGCGATGCGCCAGGGCGACAGCATCCTGGTGTCGGGTGCGACGCACGCGGGCAAGACGACGATGTTGGCGGCGCTGATCGCCGAATGCGCGCCCCAGCAGCGCATCATCACGGTCGAGGAGACGTTCGAGCTCGCCGTCGACGCGCACGACATCGTGGCGCTGCAGGGACGGCAGCCGAGTCTCGAGGGCACGGGCGAGGTCACGCTGCGCCGGCTCGTGAAGGAAGCGCTCCGGATGCGGCCGGATCGCCTCATCATCGGTGAGGTGCGCGACGCGGAGGCGCTCGATCTGCTGCTCGCACTGAACACGGGCGTCCCGGGTGCCGCCACCATCCATGCGAACTCGGCGCGAGACGCGCTCGTGAAGCTCGCGTCACTTCCGCTGCTGGCGGGACGCAACATCGATCGCGACTTCGTCGTGCCGGCCATCGCGTCCAGCATCGACCTCGTCGTGCACTGCGCCCAGGATGCCCGGGGCGCGCGGCATGTCGTCGAAGTGATGCAGACGACGGGCGACGTCATGGATGGCGTGGTCGATGTCGTCCCCGTGTACGAGGCGGTCCGATGACGATCCTGCTCGGTGCGCTCCTCGGCGCCGGAATCCTCCTGATGCTCGCGCCTCGCTTGTGGCCCGCGAGCGCGAGGACGGACCACCCCGCGCCGCGGAGATCTCGGGGCGCGGTACTCCTGGCGGAAGCGGGCTTCGCGCACCTGCCCCTCAGCGTTCTGATTCTCGCCTCTGCCGCCGGCGCGGTCCTCGCGGCAGCGGTCGCCTGGCTGCTCACCCAGGTGCCGGCGTTCGCCCTGCTCGCCGCGCTCGCGGGGGCGGCGGCGCCCGTGTTGTGGCTCCGCGGCCGAGCGCGTCGGCTCCTCAAGATCAGACGGGGGCTCTGGCCCGATGTCTGCGACCTGCTCATCGCGTCCGTGCGGGCTGGCTTCGCGCTGCCGGACGCGCTCGCCTCGCTGCAGACCTCCGCACCCACGCACCTGCGACCCGCCTTCGCGGGCTTCGCGCGCGACCTCGCGGCATCCGGTCACTTCGAGACGAGCCTCGATCGCTTGAAGGTGGCGCTGTCCGATCCGGTGGCCGACCGCATCCTGGAGACCCTGCGGATGGCGCGCCAGGTGGGTGGAACCGAGCTGGTGCCCGTCCTGCGGTCATTGTCGAGCGCTGTGCGCGCGGATGCGGCGGTGCGCGCCGAAGTGGACGCGCGGCAGTCGTGGGTGCGGGGCGCGGCGGTACTGGGGCTCGTCGCACCGTGGGTGATCCTGGTGCTGCTGGCGCTCCGGCCGGAAGGCTCCGCCGCCTATTCGAGCCCCGAGGGCGTCGTGCTGATCGTCGTCGGCGCGTTCGTCTCTGTCGCCGCGTTCCGGATGATGCTGGCGGTCGGCCGACTGCCCGAGCCGCGGAGGTGGTTCGGATGACCCCTGCCGGTGTCACCCAGGTCGCTCTCGCGGTGCTTCTCGGCGGAGCGCTGGGTGCCGGAATCTCCCTGATTCTCTGGGCGACGCCGCGGTGGCGCGCGGTCTCGCTCGGGCGCCGCATCGCACCGTACCTGCGCGACGTCGCCGATCCGCGCGGATTGACACCGCTCCACGCGCCCGTGCGCGACGCAGGGGAGAAGCTGGTGCGCCGGCTGGGAGCTCGCGTGGGTGGCGCGGCCGATCTCGAGGTACGGCTCCGCCGCGCGGGTTGGGGGATGGATGCGGCGGCCTTCCGCGCGCGCCAACTCACCTGGGCGGTCGTGGGACTCTTCGCCGGCGCGGTCCTGGTCGTCGCCCTCGTCGTCGCCGGATCCTTCGCCCCCGCGGTCGGCGTGCTCCCGCTGCTGGGAGCCGCCGCCGGAGCGATCGGGTACGACCTGCGTCTCGGCGCGGCCGTCCGGGCGCGTGCGGCGCGGGCAGCGGAGGAGCTGCCCACCATCCTGGAGTTCCTCGCCCTGTGTCTGGCCGCCGGAGAGAGCGCGTTCGACGCGATCCGACGCGTCTCAGCGGTCGGCTCCGGCGAGATCGTGACGGAGTTGCGCCGCGCGGTGCTGGATGTCGGCACGGGGTCGTCGCTGAGCGACGCACTCGCCTCCGTCGGGCGCGCGATCGACACACCTGCCGTCGCCCGCAGCATCGACCAGATCGTCGCGGCCATCGACCGAGGGGCACCGCTCGCGCAGGTTCTCCAGGCTCAGGCGGCCGACGCGCGCGAGGACGCAAAGCGCGTGCTCATCGAGAAGGCCGGCCGCAAAGAGATCTACATGCTGCTGCCGCTCGTTTTCCTCATCCTGCCGCTCAGCGTGCTCATCGCTGTCTTTCCCGGCATCGTCCTGCTGCGGCTGGGGTTGTGATGACCCCCGTCCGGCCCCTCGTGCTCATGAAGGAGGGCACCATGTTCGACAGATCACCCATGCGCCGCCTGCGCACCGCCTGGGGAAACCTCCTCGCCGACGAACGCGGCGACGTTCCCGGCTGGGTTCTCATCACGTTGATGACCGCCGGGCTCGTGGTCGTGATCTGGGCGCTCGCCGGTCCGGCGCTCGCGGATCTGTTCACCCAGGCGATCGACCGCGTCAGCGGGTTCTGAGCGATGGCCGGCCGGCATCCGCTGCTCGACGACGAGGGTTCCGCCCCGGTCGAGTTCGTGCTGGTCGGTGCCATCCTGACCTTCCTGACCCTCGCCGTGCTCCAGTTGGGCTTCGCCGTCTACATCCGGAACGTCGTGCACGATGCGGCGGTCGAGGGGGCGTATCACGCGGCACTGGCGGATACGAGCCTGGCGGATGGGGTCGCGCGCACCGAAGCCGTCGTCTCTCGGGTTGTGGGGGATGCCTATCCTGTCGACGTCGAGGCCGCGGAGACCGACCGCTTCGGTTATCCCGCGACGGAGATCACGGTGCGGGCGACGTTGCCGGTCGCGGGCCTGTGGGGCGTGCCTGAGGCATTGGAGGTGACCGCTCATGCGCCGAACGAGAGCTTCGACTGAGCCCAGGTCGCTCCTGGAGGATGACGAGGGCAACGCATCGCTCGAGTTCATCGTGGCCGGCCTCATCCTGCTCGCGCCGCTCGTCTACCTGATCGTCGCGCTCGGCGCCATCCAGTCGCAGGCGCTCGGAGTGGAGGCGGCAGCCCGCCATGTCGCTCGTGCTGTCTCGACCGCGGCGAACGCGGAGGATGCGGCCGCCCGCGCCGACCTGGTGCTGGCGGCCGTCGCGGACGAGTACGGCATCGATCCGGATGCGGTCACCCTTCGCTGGGAGTGCGCGCCGGCCGGCGTGGCGTGCCCGTCCGCGGGAGCGACGCTGCTCCTGAGCGTCAGCGCGGACGTACCCCTTCCCTTGGTGCCGCCGGTGCTCGGCCTCGACCAGCTCGCATCCGTGCCAGTCGAGGCGAGCGCAGCACAGAAGGTGTCGCGACTCTGGGGGACGACGCCGTGAAGCGCACCGTGCTCGACGACGAGGGCAGCATCCTGCCCCTCGTGATCGGCTACGCCGTGCTCGCGCTCGCCGCGGTGTTCGTGTGCGTGTCAGCGACGAGTCTCTATCTCGCGCAGAAGCGCCTGGATGGAGTGGCGGATGCGGCAGCCCTCGCCGGAGCTGATGGCTTCACGCTGTTGGTGCTCGACGGCTCACCGCGCGCCGAGCTGAGTGCGGACGGCGTGCGCGAGCAGGCGGAGGCGCTGGTGGCGTTCTCGGGTGACGCGACGCTGGTGTCGGCGACGACGCCCGACGGTGTCTCGGCGCAGGTGACGGTGGTGGGTGTCTGGCATCCGCCGCTCGTGTCGATGTTCGTCCCCGAGGGTGTCGCGCTCGAGGCGACCGCCACGAGTCGCACGGCGCTGCGGTAGCGCTGCTCACACCGCGTCGGGGGAGGTGAGCGCGGCGAGCTCTCGCCTGATACGGTGCGATCGAGCCCGCCCAAGGCGTATCTACCCGGTAAGGGTGCGCCCAGCCCGCAGTCCGGTGAGGGTGGCCGCCCGTTCGAGCCGGGCCGGGTCCGGGGAACTCACGGCACTGCGGGTGCTGTCGGGGTTCCCGCGCGAGGAGTCCATCCGCAACCCGCATGCGCACGAGGGCCGTGACATATCCGGCGGGGCTGTCGTGCTGACTCACACGAGATCTCAGCCCAGAGTTGGCGCGGGTGCATCTTCTCCGCCATCATTCGGGCATGAGCCTGAACTTCAGTCACCTCGTCGTGCTGCTCATCGTTCTTGTTGTGGCGGCCGCGGTGATCACACTGTTTGTGTCCGCGCTTCTCAGCATCGCAAAGTCGCAGACGACCGGCACCGAGAAAGCGGTCTGGATTCTGATCACCCTCTTGTTCCCGGTCGCCGGCCCACTCATTTGGTTCTTCGTGGGAAACAACGCGGGCCGAAAAGCGCAGCCCCCGGCGCCTCCGTCCGCCTCGTAGGTGGGTTCCCGGCTGGGCCCTCATCGCCTCGATGACCGCGGCTTCCGAAGCGGAACGCGCGCGACGTCGCGCCTCGTTCATAGTTCCGAGGCGAGGATGACGCGCTCGAAGCGAGTACGTTGACGCGGATGCAGTCGCATCTCAGACCGCGTCGGGGGAGGTGAGTGCGATGACCGTGCCGGGCTCAAGCCATGACGGGTGCCGGTCGCCCGGGATCGTCGGCGCCACGAATCTCACACGCTCCGGAGCCCACCCCGGTGTCACGACGCTCCCGATCAGCGCATAGCCCCGCGGATCGACGAGCCGGAGCGCCTTCGTGGTGCCGGCGGGGCACACCACCATCGGCTGTTCGCCCGCATCCACATCCGTGCCGAGCACCTGCCGCTCGATGACTCCCGCGTCCGTGGCCAGGAGATACTCGACCGGTCCGCCCTCGATGAGCACGTGAATGTCGTCGGATGCGAGCCGGTGCCAGTAGTTGACCGGGCGCTCGGCATCGAGCAGGTAGTAGATCGAGTTGTGCGCGGCCAGTGTGTCCTTGCCCTCCGCCACCGGGAGGTCGGAGCGGGAGCGCGGTGCCCACCATCCGGACTCCACGGGCAGCGGCTCGAGCTGCAGCGCGCGTCGCCAGTACTCGGCGCGGGAGGGGGCGTCGGGCGTCATCCCTCGAGGATGGCAGATGCCCGCGCGGCACGGGTCGCCGCTGTCAGTGACACGACGATCGTCGCGACGAACACGGCCACCACGATGACGGCGAACACGACGGCTGTCACACCGCTGAGCAGGAGCGCGCCCGCGCTCGCCGCAGCGCTCGCCGCGAAACCCACCCATGCCCAGCGCGCGGCGGCGCGGTGCCCCGCAGTCCAGGCGGCGGACGAGCGCAGCGTGGACCGGGTGCGGATGCCGGCGAGGCGGTTCTTGCCCAGCACGCCACGGGCGGCGAGCTGGGTGAGCACGGCCGAGACGAGGAGGAGGGCGGGGAACACGATCACGCCGGTCATGCCCTCAGCCTAGCGAATTGTTCCACTAACATTGCGAACATGTTGTTCCGCGTCGATCACGCCTCCTCGGTGTCGCTCTCCGATCAGATCGCCCTGCAAGTGCGGGCCGGCATCGTCTCGGGCGAGCTGACACCGGGGGAGCGCCTGCCCGCGGCACGTGACCTGGCGACCGCCCTGCACGTGAACATGCACACGGTGCTGCGCGCGTACGGGCGCCTCCGCGAGGAGGGCATCATCGAGATGCGTCAGGGCCGCGGCGCGTGGGTGCGCCCGGAGGCGAGCCAGGCGCTCGTGCGGATCACCGAGCTCGCCGGGCAGCTCGCCGCAGAGGCGCGCAAGATCGGTCTGAGCCCGCAGGAGATCCTCCGGCTCATGGAGTCGTCATGACGGCGCGGCTTCGCTGGACGGTCGCGCTCACCGCGATGTGGATCCCCGCGGTGGCGATCGCCGCCACGGGTCTCCTGTGGCGCGACGTGCTGCCCGAGCGCATCGCCTCGCACTGGTCCGACCTGGGGGCGGCGGACGGCGACGCGCCCACTGTGGTGGTGCTCGTCGTCGCACTCATCGTTGCGGGCGGCGTCGCGATCGCCGCCACCGCGATCGTGACCCTCGGACGGCGGACCGCGCGCACCACGCACATGAGCATGTTCTGGCTCGGCGTGCCCGCCGCGCTCGCGGCCGCGTGCTGGCTCGTGCCCGCCTGGCTGACCCTGCGCGCGGGATCGGCCGAGGACGCCGTGCTCGGCATCTGGATCATCCCGCTGCTGCTCTGCATCCTGTACGGCGTCGTTCCCTATGCGCTGGCGCCGCGGCCAGGGGCGATCGAGGCGCCGGTCGCGCAGACGATGCCTCTCGCACCGAGCGAGGTCGGCGCGTGGAGCCGCACCCTCACGGCGAACATCTTCGTCTACGCCACGCTCGTGGTCGCGACCATCGCCGTCGTCGTCATCGTCCCGCTGGTGTCCTCGGGGTCGCTCGGCTCGGCCTGGTTCGCACCGGTCATTCTGCTCGGCGCCACCGTGGTGCTCGCCTCCTTCACCCGCATCCGCGTGAGCGCGGACTGGCGCGGCCTGCGCGTCGTGTCGCTTCTGCTGCGCATTCCGCTGAAGCGCATCCCGCTGGACCGCATCCGCCGCGCTGAAGCGGCACACCTGACGCCCGGCGAGTGGGGAGGGTGGGGCTATCGCATCATGGCCGGTCGCTCCGCGCTGGTGCTGCGCAGCGGTCCGGGGCTCGTCGTCACGAGCACGGACGGCACGCAGTTCGCGATCAGTCTCGCGGATGCCGACAACCCCGCCCGGCTGCTGAATACGCTGCGCGGGCAGCAGGTCGGTGTGGACTCATCGGCTTAGCCCGGTCGCCGCACCGTTCATGGCTTGACCCCGCCGCAACGTCATCGTCGTGACTGGGTGCATGACCGTCATACCCGTGGCCTACCTGGCCTCCACTTTCCTCTCCCTGCTCGGAAACTCGATCGCCGCCGTCGCCCTGCCGCTCATCGTGCTGCAGGTCACCGGCAGCGCCCTCGGTGCCGGTGCCGTCGCCGCAGCCACCGCGGTTCCCGCCATCCTCGCGGGACTGTTCGCGGGCGTGATCATCGACCGCGTCAACCGGCGTACCGCCTCGATCGCCTCCGACGTCATCTCCGCGCTCGCCGTCGCAGCCCTCCCCGTGGTGGACCTCGTCTGGGGGCTGAACCTCGGGTGGTTCGTGATCCTCGGGATCGTCGGTGCCCTCGGCGACGTGCCCGGCATGACGGCACGCGAGACGCTCCTGCCCGCGATCGTGCGCCACGGCCGCTGGGGCGCCGAACGTCTCATCGGGGTGCGGGAAGCGCTCGGAGCGATCGCGATCCTCCTCGGCCCCGCCCTCGCCGGCGTGCTGCTGGTGATGCTCGACGGTGCCGGCGTGCTGTGGGTGACGGCGGTCACCTCCTTCGCCGCCGCGCTCATCACCCTGCTATTGCCGCGGCGAATCGGTGCGCTCGCCGACAGCACGGTCTCGCACACGAACGGGTGGTCACAGCTGCGGGAAGGATGGCGCGTGCTCGCGGGCAGTCGGTTCCTCGTCGCGACGACCTCGCTCAGCCTGCTCTCGGTGCTCGTGCTCGCCTCGATGCAGGCCCTGATCCTCCCGGTCTACTTCACCCTCGAGGGAGAACCCGGTCTCCTCGGCCTCGTGCTCTCGGCGCTCGCCGCCGGGATGCTGGTCGGCGGGGCGCTCTACGCCGTCGCGGGTATGCGCGGGTCGCGCCGGGGGTGGTTCCTCACCGGACTCCTCGGGAGCACGGCGGGCTTCGCACTGATCGGCGCCCTGCCGTCGGTGTGGGTCGTGCTCGCGGGCGCCGCGGTGGTGGGCCTCGCCGCGGGCGTGTTCAACAGTCTCATCGGCGTGCTCATGATCGAGCGCATCCCGGAGGCGCTGCGCGGCCGCATCCTCGGTACGCAGAACGCGGTGCTGACAGCGGCGCCGCCCCTGGGGATCGTGCTCGCCGCCGTGCTCACCGAGTACGCGGGCGTCGACACGGCTGCCGTGCTGCTCGCGAGCGTGTGGCTGATCGCCCTCGTCGTCGGGATCGCCGCGAGGTCACTGCGTAGCCTGGAACCCGTGACCGACACGGAGGCGGGGTGAGCCGCCATGCGCAGCGGTGAACTCGCGCGCCTCGCCGGCGTCACGGTGCGCGCCCTCCGGCACTACCACCAGGAAGGCGTCCTTCCCGAGCCCGAGCGCGGGAGCAACGGCTACCGCGAGTATCGCGTGAGCGATCTGGTGCGGGTGCTGCGCATCCGTCGTCTGTCGGCGGTGGGCGTCCCGCTCGACGAGATGACCGCGCTGCTCGACGGGGAGACGGCGGATGCGGGTGCCCTCCTCGACTCTCTCGACGCGGAGCTCGCGGCGCAGATCGATCGGCTGGCGGCACAGCGTTCGCTGATCGCGCGGCTGCGCGCGACCGACGCAGCGCCCGACGTTCCTCCCGAGCTCGCCCCTCATCTCGCGGTGCTCGCCGCGGCCGGTGGCCCCGCCGGCCTGGCGAACATGGATCGCGATCAGTCCGTGCTCCTTGCCCACCTGGCTGGAGAGGAAGGGATGCCGCGACTCACGCGCCTCTATGAGATCCTCAGCGCCCCCGCCCTCAGCCCGATCATCGCCGAGATCTCGGCACGCTTCGCCGAGATCGACTCCGACACCGCATCCTCCGAGCTCGACGGGTTCATCGAGACCGTGGTGACAGCTTTCGGTCCGGTCGTCGCCGAGGTGACGGATGCCGGCGGCGCCGTCGACCTGGGGCCGGGCGCCGGGATGATCGACGACCTCGTCCGCATCCAGTTCACGCCCGCGCAGCGTCGCGTGCTGCGCGAGATCGAACGCCGTCTGTCCTGACCCTGCCGGCGCACCTCGTCCACGCCCGCGGCCGCTCATTCAACCCACCGCCCTGGCCGCGAGACTGCATTTCGAGCACGAGATCACTGTGTTTACCCGTGATCTCGTGACGAAAATGCAGTCTCGCGGGGAAGGGGGAGGTGAGGGGAAGGAGGGCCGGCCGCGGGGGTCACAGCCGCCGAAGGAGGAGAACGCCGTCGTCGATCGTGGACGCGGTGCCGTCGGGGGTTGTGACGGGGCGCGGGCGGGTTTCGGCGACGACGGTCTGCCACGCGGAAGCGTCCAGGGCCAGTGCGGCGAGCTCTTCGTGCAGGTCGGGTAAGTCGGCGTGCTGCGCATCGGCGTGCGACCACGGCGGGACGGACGCGTGCGACACCACGAGCAGGTGTCCGCCCGCCGCGACCCGGGACGCGGCGGCGCGCAAGACGTCGATGCGGTCCAGCGTCACGGGGGAGTGCAGGAACGACGCGGTCACAAGATCGAAGGAGCCCTCCGGCATCCCGTCCGGAAGCTCCGCTCGCACGAAGCGCGCGCGCTCGCCGAGGTCGGCGCTCGCCGCCGCCGCGGTGGCCCGAGCGATGGCCGTCTCGCTGATGTCCGCTCCCGTGACCTTCCAGCCCTGCTCCGCGAGCCACAGGGCGTCGCCTCCCTCGCCGCAGCCCAGATCGAGCGCCGTGCCCGGCGACAGGGATGCCGCCACATCGGCGACCGTGTGATTGACGCGGCCCGACCACATCCGCTCGTCTCCCGCGTACCGGCCTTCCCAGTACACGGCGGGTGCCGCCAGGCGGTCGAGATCCTCCTCGACGAGCACGGCGTTCACGCCCGCCCCCACGAAGGATGCGGTCCCCATGGACAGCGGCACGTTGGCGCTCGGGTCGACGACGTTGCCGGCGGCCCAGATGCGCGGGTGACTCGTGCGCCCGAGACGGTCGACCTGGATCATCGCGCCCATCGGACCCTCCGCGCGCACGAGGTCGAGAGAGTCGAGGAAGCCGTCTAGCGGAACGGGGCGACCCGCGGTGAAGATCGCCGACACGGCGACCTCGCGCCCATCAGCGGTGCGCACCGCGTCGATCCGGTCGCCGTCACCGAGCACCTCGACGACCGGCGAGCTCACCAGCCGCACTCCGCGTGCGAGCAGCCGGTGGCGGAGCCCGGGATCGAGCTCGCCGAGGCCCGCGGTGAAGACCACCACGTCATCGCTCCACTGCGTGAGCAGCTGCGCCTGGTGTGCACCGAGCGGCGAGGTCGTCAGCACGCCGATGGTCTCGCCGCGCACCTCCCAGCCGTGGCAGTAGGGGCAGTGGAGCACCGTCCGGCCCCACCGTTCGGCGAGACCGGGGATGTCGGGGAGCTCGTCGCTCAGTCCGGTGGCGAGGATGAGCGCGCGAGCGCGGTGCGTGGCGCCGTCGATGAGCGTGACGGTGACGCCGTCGTCGTCGGCGTCGAGGTGCGACACCCTTCCGTCGACGAAACGACCGCCGTACCCCTCGACCTCGGCACGGCCGCGGGAGCGCAGCTCGCCCGGCGCCAGACCCTCGTGGCCGAGCACCCCGTGCATGTGCTCGGCGAAGCGGTTGCGGCCCGACCCGGCGTCGACGACCGTGACGGCGCGACGAGCGCGCACGAGCATGAGGGCCGCGGAGAGACCGGCGGGGCCGGCGCCGACGACGAGGACGTCCGTAGAGTTCTGCATGAGCCCATCACACGGCTACTCTGCAACTATGGCAAGCGATCTTGCAGAAACAGCAAGCCCCTCGATTCGTGCCGAGCTCGACGAACTCGGGATGCGGCTGCGCACCGTCCGTCGTACCAAGGGCTGGACGCTCGACGACCTCGCGGCGCGCGCGGGCCTCTCCTCGAGCACGCTCTCACGGCTCGAGTCGGGCAAGCGTCAGGCGAGCCTCGAGCTGTTGCTGCCGCTGGTGCGAGAGCTCGGGATCCGCATCGACGACCTCCTGCAGCCGCGTGACCAGGATCCCCGGGTGCGGCGCACCCTCATCCACCGCGAAGGCCACCTCGTCCTCCCGCTGGCCCCGGAGGGGTCGCCGACGAACGCGTTCAAGATCACCTATCTCCCGGGTGCGGAGCCCGAGCAGCGGGTGCACGACGGGTTCGCCTGGTTCTACGTGCTCTCCGGGCGGTTACGACTGCGTCTGGGGGAGCAGGACCTCGTGCTCGTGCGTGGCGAAGCGGCCGAGTTCGATACCCGCACCCCGCACGCGATGTCCGCTGCGCGCGGCAAGCCGGTACAGGTGATCAGCATCTTCCACGGCGACGGCGACCGCATCCACACACACTCCGAGTCCGTATGACCCGGCCGCGCATTCAGTGCTCGCTGAGCGCGGATTCCTGAGGCACGGCGGCTTCGGTGAGCCGGGGGGATCCGCCGATGAACCAGTACACGAGACCCACGAGCACGGCGCCGCCGAACAGGTTGCCGAGTCCGACCCACAGCAGGTTCGTGCCGAAGTGTCCCCAGGTGGCATCCGGTACGCCGGTGGCGAGGCCGATCGTGTAGGTGGTCATGTTCGCGACGACGTGCTCGAAACCCGAGGTGATGAAGGCGAGGATGGCGCAGAAGATCACGGCCAGCTTCGCGCCGTCGGAGCTGAGCCGGGCGCACATCCAGATCGCCAGGCAGACGAGCAGATTGCACAGCGCGCCGCGGACGATGAGCTCCACCGGTCCCTCGTGCGCCTTCGCTGCCAGCATGTCCGCGAGCATCGTGCCGGCCGCGGCGTTGCTGTGCAGCACACCCGAGGTCGCCACGAGCACACCGAACACGATCGAGCCGGCCAGGTTGGCGCCGAAGGTGGCGAACAGCGCACCGACCGCCGGTCCCGGACGTATCGCACGCAGGTACGTGCCCTGGGCGAGCGTCATCATCGACGAGGTCACGAGCTCGCCGCCCGCGAACACGACCAGCGTCAGCGCCACGCCGAACACGAGCCCGCTGACGAACTTGCCCCATCCGCTGCCGGCCGCCGTCAGCGGCCCGGCGGCGCTGACCATCAGCACCACGCCGACCCCGATGTACGCACCGGCCATCATCCCCGACGCGAGAAAGCGTCCGGGATGCCGCAGGCCGTGCACCTTGTGCTCCGCCGCCGGTGCCTGCACGTCGACGAGCGCGCGTTCGATAGTCAGCATGTCCGATCGGACGCGAGTGGTGGGCGCGTCCGCCTCCTGCGTCGATCGTCCTCCGGATGCGGGCGCGCGCCGCGCCCGGTCAGCCGTGCATAAACCGGATCAGAGCCCGAGCGCGGCGAGGAACGCGTTGCGGAAGGTCCCGCCCGGATCCAGCCGTTCGCGCAGCGCGATCGCGTCGTCGAAGCGCGGATGACGTGCGCGGATGTCGGCGGCTGCCATCGTGAACACCTTGCCCCAGTGCGGTCGGGCGGCGTACGGGGCCAGAGCATCTTCGATGCGGGGGAGCACGGCGCGTACGGCCTCTTCATCGCGCCGCCAGGTGAAGTGCAGTCCGACCGAGTCGCGACCGTAGGCGCCGCTGAGCCACAGGTCGTCGGCGGCGATGGTGCGCACTTCGTTCACGAGGAGCAGCGGGACGAACCGTGGTGACAGCTCGCGCAGCGCCCTGATGGCGGCAGGGGCGTCACGGCGGTCGACGAAGTACTCGCTCTGCAGCTCGTCGCCCTGCGATGGCGTGAAGCCGAGACGGAAGTGCGGCAGGCGCTCGAGCCATCGACCCGCGACCCCTCCCTGCACGGTGCAGTTCTCGGCGGAGACACCCGGCAGCGGATGACGGGGTTCGGATGCGGGCGCAGCCCCCAGCACGGAAGCGGGTGCGGGAGCCTCTCCCACGCATGCCTTGAGCCAGAGCTGATCGGCGACGTCGGGATCCGACCAGGTGCTGAACAGGCTCACGCTGTGACCGAGCGAGGTCACCGCCGACAGGTCCTCCAGCGCCGCATCCCACGGCACGCGCTCGTAGACGGTCTGAGCGATGTCATAGGTCGGCTCGATGTCGAGCTCGACGTCCAGCACGACGCCGAGCGCTCCCAGCGACACCACGACGCCCGAGAACTCGGGGTCGCCGCGCCGGAACCACCGGATGGTGCCGTCGGCGAGAAGCAGCTCCACGCCCGCGACGGAGCCCGCGAGCGACCGGTTGCGGTCGCCCGACCCGTGCGTTCCGGTCGCGATCGCCCCGGCGACCGAGATGTGCGGCAGGGACGCGAGGTTTGCGAGCGCCCAGCCCTCGGCCTGCAGACGCTCGGCGATGTCGCCGTAGCGCAGACCGCCGGACACCCGCGCGATGCGGGCCGCCGGATCGATCTGGACCCGCGCCGGCAGGGCCGCCGTGGACAGCAGGATGCCGGGGGTGTCGGCGATCGCCGAGAAGGAGTGCCGGGTGCCGAGCGCGCGCACCGCATCCGCATCCCGCACGGTGCGAGCCGCCTCCTCGCGGGTGGTCGGCGCAACGAGCGTGCCCTGGTAGGTCAGATTCCCGGCCCAGTTCTGCAGTGTCATCAGCTCTCCTCGCGTCGTCGCGGCACGAAGCGGGGCACCCACCGGATGAACGCCGCCGCGCCCAGCAATCCCACCACGCCCATCGCGCCGGTCGCCACCGACAGCGACGCGAGGGCTGTCAGGGCGGTGAGCAGAAGCGGGGCGACGGCACCGCCCGCATCCGTGAGGGTGCGCCATGAGCCGAGGAACGCTGCAGGCTCGTTCTTCGGCGCGACGTCAGCGCCGAGGGTCAGCAGAATGCCGCTGGAGAGTCCGTTTCCGACGCCGAGCACGGCGGCGAACATCGCGAACCACATGTTCGCCGAGCTGAGATCGTGCGTGAGCGACAGTGCGAGGAAGCCGGTGCCCATGAGGATCATGGCGGGAAGGGCCGCCCAGAGCCGGCCGAAGCGATCCATGACCTGGCCGCTCGCATAGAAGAGTGCGAAGTCGATCGCTCCGGAGATGCCGACGACGAGGGCGATGGTGGGGGCGTCGAGACCCAGGGAGAGGCCCCACAACGGCAGCACGACCTGACGCGCCGACCGGACGGCCGACAGGGATGCTGCGGCGACGCCGAGGCGAGAGAGCACCCGCCGGTGCTGCCACATCGTGCGGAACACGCCCGCCCGCTCGTCGACCGGGATCGACCCGGTGACGGGCTCGCCGCTGTCGTCCTCGGGTGCGGGCGACCGGTCGGGGGCCTCGGAGGTCTTCTCGGGGTCGGGCCCCAGCAGCACCAGCAGGACGGTGGCCACGAGGCAGACGATGAAGAACCACACCGCCGAGAGCTCGTCGCCGACGGCGACCAGGAGGCCGGCCGCGATGAAGGGGCCGACGAACGTGCCGAAGCGGAACGAGCCGCCGAGCAGCGAGAGTGCGCGCGCCCGGAACGCGATAGGAACGCGCGTCGTCATGAACGAATGGCGGGCGAGACCGAACGCGGCCGCGCAGAACCCGATCACGAACACGGCGACGGCGAGGATGGCCGTGTTCGGTGACAGCAGCATCGTCACGGAACCGGCGATCGCGAGGACACCGCCGATCGCCATCGTGAGGCGTTCGCCGAGCCGTGCCACCGACCAGCCCGCCGGGATGTTGCCACAGAGCTGCCCCACGACGAGGAAGGAGGCGATGAATGCGGCCTCCGCGACATCCGCTCCGCGCTCCGCCGCGAGGATCGGGATGAGGGGGATCACGGCCCCTTCGCCGAGGGCGAAGAGGATCGTGGGGCCGTAGATCATCGGCGCGAACCGCCAGAGCAGAGAGCTGACGCGGTCGGACACGTGCATCCACGATACTCTGGGGTGCCATGCTCGAATTCGATCCGTCAGCCGACATCCAGGCCCTCCGCTCCACCTTCAGCGACATCAAAGCCGTCGTCGACGTCGACGCCCTCCGGGCAGAGATCGATCGGCTCTCCGAGGAGGCCGGCGCCCCCGACCTCTGGGATGACGTCGAGAAGGCGCAGAAGGTCACCAGCGCCCTCAGCCACCGTCAGGCCGAACTCAAGCGCGTCACCGAGGTCGAGCAGCGTCTCGACGACCTCGACGTGCTCGTCGAGCTCGCCAACGAGATGGACGACGAGGACTCCGCCGAGGAGGCGCGTCGCGAGATCGCCGAGCTCGAGGACGTCGTCGGCCAGCTCGAGGTGCAGACCCTCCTCGACGGTGAATACGACTCACGGTCGGCGGTCGTCACCATCCGCTCCGGCGCGGGCGGCGACGACGCCACCGACTTCGCCGAGATGCTCATGCGCATGTATCTGCGCTGGGCCGAGCGTCACAAGTACCCCGTGAAGGTCATGGACACCTCCTACGCCGAGGGCGCGGGCATCAAGTCCGCGACCTTCGAGGTCGACGCCCCCTACGCCTACGGAACCCTCTCCGTCGAGGCCGGCACCCATCGCCTCGCCCGCATCAGCCCGTTCGGCTCCGCCGACAAGCGGCAGACGAGCTTCGCCGCCGTCGAGGTCATCCCCGTCATGGAGGAGGCGCAGGAGGTCGAGGTCCCCGAGAACGACATCCGCGTCGACGTCTTCCGCTCCTCGGGCCCGGGGGGCCAGTCGGTCAACACGACCGACTCGGCGGTGCGCATCACGCACATCCCCACCGGCATCGTCGTCTCGATGCAGAACGAGAAGTCCCAGATCCAGAACCGCGCCGCCGCCATGCGGGTGCTGCAGACGCGCCTCATGCTGCTGCAGCGCGAAGAGGAGGCCGCGAAGAAGAAGGAGCTCGCCGGCACCATCACCGCGAGCTGGGGCGATCAGATGCGCTCCTACTTCCTCTACGGCCAGCAGCTGGTGAAGGATCTGCGCACGGGGCACGAGGTGGGCAACCCCGCCACCGTGTTCGACGGCGACCTCGACGGCTTCATCGCGGCCGGCATCCGCTGGCGTAAGCGCAAAGACGAGGACTGATCCGGCGCGCCGGGTGTCGCGCCCGACATCCGTAAGAAGCGCGCTTAGGCTGTCACAGCCATGATCCGGTTCGAGAACGTCACCAAGCGGTATCGCGGCACCTCCCGACCTGCGCTGCAGAGCGTGGACTTCGAGGTGCAACGCGGAGAGTTCGTCTTTCTTGTGGGGGCGTCCGGCTCCGGCAAGTCGTCCTGTCTGCGCCTCATCCTGCGCGAGGACTCGCCCAGCGAGGGCCGTGTCATCGTGCTCGGTCGCGACCTGCGCTCGGTGCCCAACCGCAAGGTCCCCTACTTCCGCCGTCAGATCGGCGCCGTCTTCCAGGACTTCCGGCTCCTGCCGACCAAGACCGTCTTCCAGAACGTCGCCTTCACGCTGCAGGTGATCGGATCCTCCCGTGGGTTCATCCAGCAGGCGGTGCCCGAGGCGCTCGCACTCGTCGGTCTCGACGGCAAGGAGAAGCGCCTGCCGCACGAGCTGTCCGGTGGTGAGCAGCAGCGCGTCGCAATCGCGCGCGCGCTCGTCAATCGTCCGCAGATCCTCCTCGCCGACGAGCCCACCGGAAACCTCGACCCGGCGACGTCGGTCGACATCATGCAGCTGCTCGCGCGCATCAACGCCGGTGGCACCACGGTCGTCATGGCGACGCACGAGGCGGGCTTCGTCGATCAGATGCAGCGCCGCGTCATCGAACTGAAGGGCGGCGAGATCGTGCGCGACGAGCGACACGGCGGGTACGGCGACACGTCCGCCATCCCGCGTCTCGCACCGGAGGTCGAGAAGGGCGCGGCGGCTGTCGCCGCTCTCACGGCCGTGCTCGACGTGCACCGCGAGATATCCGAGACCGGTCAGATCGCGCCCTTGACATTGGATGCGGCCGTCGCCGCCACCGAGCAGGCCGCACGCGCCGAACCGGCGCACGCGGCGGCGGTGGCCGAGGCGAAGGCCGCAGAAGCACTGGCGGCTCGTCTGGCCGAGGAGGAGCGTGCGAAGCGCCCCGAAACCGAGCTGCCCGCAGAACTGGGACTCGCCGACCGACTCGGTCTGGGTACGTCCGACGACGAGGTGGGACCCACGCGATGAGATTCGGACTGATCATGGGGGAGGCCCTCAGCGGTCTCCGTCGGAACGCCTCGATGGTGATCTCCGTCGTGCTGGTGACCTTCGTGTCGCTGACCTTCGTGGGCGCGGCCGTGCTCATGCAGATGCAGATCGGCAAGATGAAGGACTTCTGGGTGGATCGCGCCCAGGTCGCCGTCTACATGTGCACCAGCGTCTCCACGGCCGGCACCTGCTCGGACGGCGTCGCCACCCAGGACGAGATCGACCAGGTCACCGCGGAGCTCAACGGGCCCGCCCTGTCGCCGCTCATCAAGGAGTTCACCTTCGAGACCAACGAGCAGGTGTACGAGAAGGCGATCCAGCAGCTGGGCTCCGAGTACGAGAACATCGTCACGCCCGACCAGTTCAACGCGACGTTCTCGATCAACCTCGTCGACCAATCGCAGTCGGATGTGATCGCGGAGGCGTTCGGAGGCAGCAAGGGCGTCGAAGAGGTCAAGGACCAGATGCAGTACCTCGAGCCGCTGTTCTCGGCCCTCACGATCGCCACGTACATCGCGGTCGGGATCGCCGGCCTCATGCTGGTGGCCGCCGTGCTGCTGATCGCGACCACCATCCGGTTGTCGGCGTTCGCGAGACGCAAAGAGCTCGGGATCATGCGTCTCGTGGGCGCCTCGAACAGGTTCATCCAGACACCCTTCATCCTCGAGGGCGTGTTCGCCGCTCTGATCGGTTCGGCGCTCGCGAGCGTCGGGGTGTGGGCGACGGTGGAGTTCGGGATCAACGGGTACCTGCGCGAACGCGTCGGATTCGTCACCACCTGGGTGGGCTACTCCGATCTCGCCCTCGTGATCCCGGTCATCGTCGTGATCGGCGTTCTGCTGGCCGCGCTGTCGGCCGGATTCGCCATACGTCGGTGGTTGCGCGCCTGATACCAGGGGCGCTGCGCTTGCTAGACTGATGGGCTGCCGCGCGCCGTGCGGTCGCACGAAGGAGAGAGCATGCCCAGGGAACGCGGAGAGAAGGTCGTCGCGACCAACCGCCGCGCGCGCCATGACTACACCGTCGAGAAGACGTACGAGGCCGGCCTCGTGCTCACCGGCACTGAGGTGAAGTCGCTGCGTCAGGGGCGCGCCAACCTCACCGACGGCTACGCCTACATCCAGGGCGGAGAGGCGTTCCTCGACGCCGTCCACATCCCCGAGTACTCGCAGGGGCACTGGACCAACCATGCCGCCAAGCGCACGCGCAAGCTCCTCCTGCACAAGGACGAGATCGTGAAGCTCTCGCACGCTGTGTCGGCCGGGGGCTACACACTCGTACCGCTGCGCCTGTACTTCTCCGATGGGCGCGCGAAGATCGAGCTCGGTGTCGCGAAGGGCAAGCGGGAGTACGACAAGCGCCAGACTCTGCGTGAGCGACAGGACACCCGCGAGGCGGAGCGGGCGATGCGCCTGCGCAACCGCGTCGGGGAATGACCACGGTGTCTCCGCTCCAGCGTCGGCTCTCCATCGCGTGAACGCTGACGTGTTCGCTCGCGAGGTGCGCAGACGCTCGGGAGCATCGGAAGATCCTCTCAGCGAGCGCTGAACCGGGCCTCGACCCCCACCGCGACGACGACTTCGTCCGGACGCACCGCCACGGCAGGGTCCGCGGCCACGGACCTCATCGTCATCGGTCCGGCGGGGGCAGGGCTGGATGACAGGAGTCCCGCATCGGCGATCTCGACGGCCGTGACATGGTGCAGCCCGAGCGACGCCGCGTAGGAGCGCGCGCGAGCGACCGCATCCTGCACCGCTGCGCGGGCGACCCGGTCGCGTGCATCCAGCGCGGTCGCTTCTCGCAGCCGCCAGTCGATGCCGTCCAATTGGACAGCGGCGTCGGCAGTGGCAGCGTCGATCCACACGGACAGGGCATCCACATCGTCGAACACGGCTCGGAACTCGAGCGAAGCGTGGTGAACGGGATCCAGGCGGATGCCGTCGGGTCCCCACGGGCGATCGGTGAAGACCTGGGCGCGCGAACTGATCCACGACACGAGTCCGTCGGAGTCCGCTTGTGCGTCGAGCTGATCGCGCAGCCGCTGACCGGATGCCGCGAGCTGGGACATCGCCTCGCCGCGGTCGGGATGCTCGACGCGCACGGTGATCCGGGCGACGCCCTCCTCGGCGGAGATGCGCTCCTCGTGGGAACCGCGGACCGTGATCGTGACGTCCTCGCTCATGCCGGACAGCCTACGGAGGTTCAGGCGGGAAAGATCTGGCCGACGGGGAGTCGCTTCTCGGCCTGGAAAGTGTCCTCGTTACGGCCCGCCGCCCAATAGGCCGACAGTGAGAGGTCGGCGCGCACAACGCCCCTCCCCGCGAAGACGGCCCGCAGCTGTTTCATCGCCTCCCGTTCGCCGTGCGCGAAGACCTGGACGCGACCGGCTGGCCACGCAGCGCCGGCCACGGCCTCGACGAGGCGCGAGCCGGGAGCACCATGGGCTTCGTCGACCCAGATGACGTCTGCGGATGCGGGCAGGGCGATGCGGTGGGCCGCCGAACGGGTCTCGGCGATGACAGTGGCGCGCACCCCCTCGGGCAGAGTCTCGAGTGTCGCAGCGATCGCGGGGAGCGCGGACTCGTCGCCGACGAGCAGCCGGTGGTCGGCGGTGACATCGGGTCGGTACCCGCCGCCCGGGCCCGCGAAGGTGAGCAGGTCGCCGGGGCGTGCTTGCGTCGCCCATCGGCCGGCGACGCCCGTGTCGCCGTGGGTGACGATGTCGATGTCGAGTGTGCGCGCTACGTGGTCCACGCTGCGCACGGTGTAGGTACGCACGCTCGGCAAGGCGTCGAACGGAAGGCGCGCGCGCAGCTCGGCCAGGTCGTACGGCGGCGTGAGGTCGCTCCCTGCCGGGGGAATGTGGAGCTTCACGTACTTGTCCGTCTCGTCGCGGTCGATGAAGGAGTCGAAGCCGCTTCCGCCGAGGGTCACGCGCACCATCCCGGGGGTCAGCGACGTGGTGCGGACCACCTCCAGCGTCACCTGCGGGCGAGGAGGGCGGCGAGGAGCGGTCATCCCTCGATGCTAGCCACGGCACTGTGCTCGACGGTGCGCGGGAATGGCGACCGAGCCGCATCCGTTGTAGTCTGTGATGCTCGCGGGTTCGTCCCGCGAGGTGACAACTCCACAGAGCGACAATGGTTCCTTCCACCGAAGGATTCACGGGGATGATCGGTTTCGACATCGCCTGCGAATCGCCGAGAAGCGGGCCGAGGATGCAGGGTTATCTCGTAAACGCTCCCTGTACACCAATAAGTGCCGAATCCAAGCGCACTGACTTCGCCCTCGCTGCCTAAGCGAGCCCGATAGTCCGTCAGACCGTGTGTGATCCCGCCACGGACCCTGGCGTCATCTAGGGATCTTGCTACGTACCGGCGTCTGGACGGTGCGTGGGACTCTTCCCAGACTGGGCTCGTCGACTTATGTGTCTGTGCTAAAAGTCGGAGCCGAGCAGAACGTCTCCACAGACTGCGCCCGGAGAAGCCGCCGTATCACAGCGATGGACGGGGGTTCGATTCCCCCCATCTCCACCAACCGTTGTCGCTCATGCGAGTGCGAGAGGCCGTCCTTCGGGGCGGCCTCTCAGCGTCTGTGCCGGCGCGCAGGAAGTGGCTCGGAGCTTCCAGGAGCTCGGAATGCTCGGCTGAGCGGTGTCCTAGGGTGGAGAAGACCGCGCCGCTGGGGTGATGGCGGTCTGACTGGAGAGATTCATGCCGTCAGCAACGAAGAACGTCGGGATCATGCTGCCTCGTGATCTGCCCGTCGCGGAGGTTCTGGACTTCGCGCGGAACGCCGAGGAATCGGGGTTCGACGAGATCTGGGTCGTCGAAGACCTCGGCTACCGCGGCGGGATCGCGCAGGCGGCGTCGGTACTCGCGGTGACGTCTCGAGTGACGGTCGGTGTGGGCATCCTGCCTGCCGCCGTGCGGAACGTCGCTTTCGCCGCGATGGAGATCGCGACGCTCGCGCAGCTGCATCCGGGGCGCCTCGTCGTCGGGGTCGGTCACGGCATGCCGGGCTGGCTGACGTCGGTCGGTGCGTGGCCGCAGAAGCCGCTGACCTTCCTCCGCGAGTACGTCGTCGCTCTTCGTACACTCCTCGAGGGCGCTCAGGGGCCCGAGCGCGGCGCGTACGTGGATGTCGAAGGACTGCGTCTGAGTGAGACGCCGGATATCGTTCCTCCGATCGTGCTCGGCGTGCGCGGACCGAAGTCGCTCGCGACCGTCGGTGAGGTCGCCGACGGCGTCGTGCTCGCCGAACCGGCCGCGCCCGAGTACATCGCTCACGCCCTGGAACGGATCGGCGACGTCGAGACGCGCGTGATCACGTACGATCTGGCGGTCGTTGCCGATACGACGGATGCGGCGCAGGCGATCGTGCGGCCGGCACTGGGCGTTCTGGCCGAGAGCGACTGGCGCCCCCACCTCCTGCCGCTGCCGTACGCGGAAGAACTCTTGCAGCGCGCTGCGGAGCTTCCCGTCGACACCTTCACCCGGACACTACCCGCGGAGTGGGTGGCGCAGCTGACCCTGTCGGGCACGGTCGACGAGGTGCGCGCCGGCATCCGACGGCGTCACGACGCCGGCGCGACCACGGTCGTCTTCATCCCGGTGGGGCAGAACCCGAGCGCGGCGATTCGCGCCCTCGCCGAAGCGCTTCCCGCGCGTCGCTGACGGGGAGCGGCGCCGCCTCGACGGCGCTCAGACCCGTCGGTACTGGGCCGTCACGGGGCAGCCGAACGGGTCGCTGGCTGCGAGGCCGACCCGGTTGAGGTACTCGATGACGATCGCGTACGAGCGTACGAGCGAGGTCTCCGTGTAGGGCACGTCGTTTGCGCTGCAGAAGTCCCGCACGATCTCGCGCGTCTTCGCCAGGTGAGGGCGCGCCATGCTCGGGAAGAGATGGTGTTCGACCTGGTAGTTGAGTCCGCCCATGAGGGCGGTGGCCCACCATCCGCCGCGGATGTTGCGTGACGTACGCACCTGCTTGGAGAAGAAGTCGAGCTTTGCGTCCGGTGCGATGACCGGCATGCCCTTGTGGTTCGGAGCGAACGACGCACCCATGTACACGCCGAAGACGGCGAACATGACGCCCAGGAAGGCGAACGCCATACCTACGGGCAGCACGAGGAAGACGGCAGCGAAGATGACCGCGAAACGTGCGCCGATCAGGGCGAGCTCGGTGCCGCGACCCTTGACGGGGTCACGCGAGAGCAGGTGCTTCACGCTCAGGAAGTGCAGGTTCAGGCCTTCGAGCGTCAGCAGCGGGAAGAAGAACCACCCCTGCTTGCGTGTGATGAGTCGTCGCAGACCACGGGCCGAGGCCGCATCCTCGTCGAGGAACGAGATCGTGTCGACCTCGATGTCCGGGTCCTTGCCCACCCGGTTGGGGTTCGCGTGGTGACGGCTGTGCTTGGAGTCCCACCACGAGTAGCTGGTGCCGACGATGCCGATGAGAACTCGGGCGAGCCTGTCGTTGGCGGGACCCGTTGCGAGGATCTGACGGTGCGCTGCTTCGTGGCCGAGGAAGGCCACCTGGGTGAAGATCACACCGAGCGACGCCGCGATCAGTAACTGGAACCAGCTGTCGCCGAGGAGAACGAAGCCGGTGACGGCACCACCGAAAGCGAGGGCGAGCGTGACGCCGACGAGGGCGTAGAACCAGGGGGCGCGTCGCAGCAGTCCGGTCTCTCGCACCACCTCCGAAACCTGGCTGTACGCGCGGGCGATCGGGGGGAAGTCTTCTTTTCGGGCGTAGGTCTGGCGAACCGGACCGAGCGTTGCGTGGGGGGAGACGAGCGTGGCGGAGATGAGGGATTTCCGTCCTGTGAGCCGGCCGCCATCGGCCGCCGGTGCGAGCCCTCGACGAATGCCGAGGCCTGCGGCCCACGCTAACCGTGCCCACATGCCGCCAGCTGTATGTAGCCGGTGCATCGTCTGCCGATGCGCACAACCGAGGTGGGTGCTAGACTAGACAGAACCCCGCAACCGGGGCAGCAGGTGAGTAACAGATGTCAGCTCATTGAAGAGCGATATTGTTCGCCACCGAAGCAACCGCACCTCGGGTGCCTCTGATCCTTCTCGTGTGCAGTGTCCGCGAGTCCTGAAAGTTCTTGTGTTTATCCCCATCCCCACCGGTCCTGAGACCGCGACGGCGCCTGTGTGGCGCCAGGCCGACGACGCCGTTTTCGTGGCGACCATCGCCGGCGAGTACGCGGGCTTCGTGGAGTCGGTCGACGACACCCATATCGCGCACAGCGCTCTCGGCGAGCGCGTCGGTGTCTTCGCCGAGCAGGAAGATGCTTTCGTCGCCGTGGTAGCGGCACGGACGTTTTCCGCATACGCTCGCGAACACGCGGACAAGTTCCGCGTCCCACATCGTCCGTTCCGTAGACATAGGAACGGCACACCCGGTCGCCCCGGCGGCCAAAACAACAGAAGGAAAGACACGATGGCCACTGGCACCGTGAAATGGTTCAACTCCGAGAAGGGCTACGGCTTCATCGCTCCCGATGACGGCTCGGCCGATCTCTTCGCACACTTCAGCGCGATCGCTGGCAACGGCTTCAAGGAGCTCCGCGAAGACCAGAAGGTCGAGTTCGACGCCGAGCAGGGCCCCAAGGGCATGCAGGCCGCGAACATCCGCGCGCTCTGACGATTCGTCGTCCCAGAAGGCCCCCGCAGCACTGCCGCGGGGGCCTTCGTCTTGCACTCCGCGGGCTCGGATCCGTGAGAGCATGACCTTCGGGGTCCGCCCGATGACGCACGACGTGCATGAGGATGCGCGGGAGGAAGTTGCCATGCCGTTTCGAAGCCTCGAGATGCTCGAGTCCTGGCTCGGTGAGTTCCGTGAGCTCGGATACCCGATCGCCGGCACGGTGAAGGTCATCCCGCAGGACAGCGAGTTCGGTAGTGACACCGGCCTGGTGGGTGTGCGCCTGATGAATGCCCAGACCGTGACCTACATCCAGCCTGCCGAACCCGGCTCGACGAGATGGGTCGTGACGTTCGAGGCGCGTGACACGGACCTCCAGCTGGATGCGGCCGGCGCCTTCCGTCTGTCCATGGAACTCGCCATGGTTTCGGCCCTGTGCACCTTCCTTCAAACGAAGTCGAAGGCCTACATGGCCAATCTCGCCACCTGACTCACGCGCTCCGCGCGACGCTCTCCTCGGTGAGGCGGGTCAGCAGTGCGGCGAGTTCGTCAGATCGCGCGCCGAGGTTCGTCTCGACCGCCCGTTCGAATCGACGGTCGAATTCGGTCAAGGCCGACCACGGTTCGGTCGTGAGGTCCACTGTCGCAGTGATGTGGTTGCCGCGGCGGTCCTCGGCATCCGACTCTCGACGTGCAAGTCCGCGCTCGACGAGGCGATCGACGAGTGACGTGACCCCAGCCGATGTGATGCCGAGATAGTCCCGGAGCGCGGAGGGGCGCACGCCGGGATTGTCGACGACGAAGAGAAGTGCGCGCGCGTCCACTTCGCTGATGCGGAGCTCTTTGCGCGCGGCGACGAGCGCGTCGTTGCGGGCAGCCGAGTACGCAGTCAGGGCGCGCGAGAGTCTCGAGGTCGAAGCGGCTTCGCTGGGCATCCGCATAGTCCTCCGTCGGTCGGGTAGTACCGCTGCACAGCTTAGCCAGGCTTCGAGGATTATTTAGCTATGTAACTAAAATGAGGGATATCTCATCTATGTAGCTAAAATCGCGAACTAACTGTTACTGTCTTCTCCAGAACGACATGGACGCCGAGGAGCGGACGAAAGTCCGGGTCGTCGCGAATTTCGGCTTGGGGGAGACATGACTGTTGCATCACCCGCGTGGGCTTCCGACGCCGCGCGCCGACGCTCGACGTACGTGCCGCTTCAGCGCGGGGGGTTGTGTTCGGCGACGCAGGTCGCGCTGGTCGCGTCGTGCGTGGTCGCCGCGTCCGCATCCGTTGCGCTCGGCGCTCTCGCGCTCATCTGACATACCGACTCAGGGGAAGGGACACCATGGGAAAGTTGTACTACGGGGCTGACACGGAGGCCGTCGTCATTCCCGACCGCCTGTTGAGCCACATCAAGGTGGTGGCGGCCACCAAACTGCGCCGCAGCGAGTCGTTCACTCTCTCCTGGGTGCACGCACCTGGGGAGCCCGCGGGACGCTCCACGCTCTGGCTACAGCCCTCCATTCCGATGCGATTCGTCTTCGACTCCGTCGAACCGGAACAGCTGGACCCGGCGACGCTTCGTACCCTGGCCGACCAGGCCGCGTCGAGTGCCGGCATGCACGTCGACTTGACGAAGGACGATTTCGGCATCTCGAAGAGCACCGCCGAGCGAAAGCTCGCCTCCGTCGCCTGATCCGACATCTCACGAAGCCCCGAACCGCTCTCTGCGGTTCGGGGCTTCGTTTCTCTCGCCCCGTGGCCGCTCACGAACCCGCGACCGTCGGACCCGGCCTCCGTCCGATGTCAAGGCCCTCGGTGTGGGGGTTTATCGCGCGCAGCATGGCCGTCAGGTATCCGACCACGACGAGAGGACGATCATGAACACGACCGCCGACCCGCGCGAGGGTGAAGGAGCCGAGGGTTTCCCCGGGCAGGAGCAGTCGCAACCCGGCAAGACCGCGCCGATGCATCCGCAACCGGACCACGGCGAGCAGAGCTACCGCGGATCCGGCCGGCTAACTGGCCGACGCGCGCTCATCACCGGCGGCGACTCCGGAATCGGGCGAGCGGTGGCGATCGCCTTCGCCCGTGAGGGCGCCGACGTCGCGATCGGCCATCTCCCGGAGGAAGCCGACGACGCCGCCGAGACGGTGCGATGGATCGAGGAGGCCGGAAAACGCGGCGTCGCCCTCGCCGCAGACATCCGCGATACGGACGCCGCCACGCAGATGGTCGAGCAGGCGTACGAGCAGCTGGGAGGTCTCGACCTGCTGGTGCTCAACGCTGGCTACCAGCGCGATCGCCAGAGCATCGACGCCATCCCGCTGGATGACGTGAACCGGGTCTTCGACACCAATCTGGTCGGCATGATCGCCGGTGCGCGCGCTGCGGTGCCCCATCTGCAGGAGGGTGCTTCGATCATCGTCACGAGTTCGGTGCAGGCGTTCTCGCCCTCGCCGTCGCTGATCGACTACGCCATGACGAAGGCGGCGCAGGTCGCCTTCGTGAAGGCTCTCGCTGAGGAGCTCGGGCCGCGCGGCATCCGGGTCAACGCCGTCGCGCCGGGACCGGTGTGGACGCCGCTGATCCCCGGTACCGGCTGGGACGAGGAGCGGATCGAGACCTTCGGCACGGATACGCCGCTGGGTCGCGCCGGGCAACCGGCCGAACTCGCGGGAGCGTACGTGTACCTCGCCTCGGATGCGGCGCGCTACGTCAGCGCCGCCGTCCTGCCGGTCACAGGTGGCAAGCCCCTCTGATCCTGGACAACCCCTGCCGGTCGTTCGTCTGCGGACCCTTGCATACGCATCGCGGACGACGACCGGCATCGGTGCGTCCAGGCGGTCGATCATCGAATCAGGGTCGTGACCGAGCGGCCGACAGGCAGGAGCGCAGAAGCAGTATGGGACGACTCTGGTACGGACGCGACGAGTATTTCGTGGTTGAGGACGATCTGATCGCGCACCTGCGTGTCGTCACGATGAACAAGCTCCGTCGGGGCGAGGCCTTCATGCTGACCGTGCCCACCGCGGATGGTACGGGCGGACGGCGGAGCCTGTGGATGTCTCCGGCGGTGCCGCTGTCGTTCACCTCCTCTCGACGCGGTACCGTGCAGATCAGGCGGGAGCTGGTCGAAGCGCTGATGGATGCGGCCAATAGCCCTGACGGACTCGACGTGCAGGAGCTGATGACGGGACACACTCCGTCGTAGATGCCCGCTGACCAGTGCCGTGAGAGCATGTCGACGTCGCAGACCCGAAGGAGCTCGCCATGCCCGATCCGCGCCGCCGCCCTCTCGGTACCGGAGCGCTGACGCTGGAGCCCGCCGAGGCTCCGGAGCGTTGGCGGCTCACGGGGACAGGTGAGGGTGCCCCCGAAGCGAACTGGGGACACTGGGTGCGTCTGGCGCAGCGGATCCTCGAGGTCGACGCCCTGTCGCGCGAACGGGAGGGACGCGGCGACGCCTGGGACGAGGGCTTCGCCGCAGGCCACGCTGCGCAGAGCGACGACACAGCGAATCCCTATCGCTGACCGCCACCCTCGGCCGCGATACGCAACGCATCTGCACCGAGGCTGAACACCTCGCGCTGCGCGCCGGCGATCGCCGCCGCGTCGTCGCCTCGTAGCTGGATCACCACGGTGACACGCTCGCCCTTCGCCGTCTCACCCGACCAGGATGCAGCGAGAACCCCCGGTGCCGAACCGCCCTTGAATCCCAGGTAGGGCAGGAGTGTCCGGTCGAGATCTGCGCCGATTCCCGGGTTCTTCGAAAGGATGGCGCGCACGGTCTCGTCGCCCGTGTCGAGCAGCGCCCGATGCACCGCCGCCACGGTCGCGGGGGTGGCGAACCAGTCGACGCCATATATCCAGACCGGGTGAGTGACAGTCGCCGCATCCACCGACAACGGCGCGGCGTCGATGCCGTCCAGAAGGCGTCGACGCTCCACCTCATCGGCGTCATGCCACTGAGCGGACAGTGCCGAGTCGCCCCAGCCGAGAGTGAAGAAGTCCTTCGTCGTCAGCCAGGGTGCATTTCCCTCGCCACCGACGCTCGCGAAGGCCGTCTCGACACGCTCCCGCCCGAGTCGCCGGATGAGCAGATCGGTCGCGGTGTTGTCGCTGATCGCGATCATCTCCTGGGCCGCATCGCGCACGGAGACCTCGGTGCCGGTGGGCTGATCCTGGAGGCGCCCGGAGGGCAGGCTCCGGTCCGCGTCGGTGAGCACGAGCGTCTCGTCCCAACGGAGCTCCGACGAGCGGACTGCTTCGGCGGTCGCTAGGAGCACGAACAGCTTGAACACGGAACCGAGAGGGGCAGGATCCTCCGCTCGATTGTCGATGAGTTCCTCATCGTCGCGGGTGATCAAGACCCCGAGTTCCCCGGGCAGTTGATCGAGGCGATCAGCGACCTCGTCGAGCGAGGAGGATGCTCTTCATGGCTCGGATGCCGGCCCGAGAAGGAAGGCGATGATCTTGTCATCGTCGTTGATGGCGACGGTCATGTCGAAGGGTTCGCCGACCGTGCCTCGGATCGTCGTCACGGCGGAACGTTCGTCGCCCTGATAGGCCGTGACGGTGAAGGGTGCCGCGGGCCGGATCTGCGTGTTGAGCAGGTCGGCGACCTCGGTCGCGGACACCTCTGCCGTGAAGACGGCGTCGAGGTGGGGCTCCCACTCGGCGGCAGTGGTGTCCTGCGCGGCGCCGAGGACGTCGATGATCCACGACGTCTTCTCTCCCACGGGGGTATCGGCGATCTCCACGGATGAGGGTGCCGTAACCGGCGCGTCGGGTGCGTCGGCGGCGGGCGCGCACGCCGTCAGGGCGAGCGTCGCGGCGGTGACGAGGGCGAGGGACGAGTGCGGGCTCAGCCGGCGGGGCATGGCGGGGTCCTTTCGTGGGGGATCCCATCCACGCTATGCACGGTGCGGCTCGGGCGCCTCCGCCTGGCGGGGGAGTTCTCGAGCGCTCGTCAGGAGCCGGGACGCTCGATCAGCAGCAGGCCCTGCTTGGTGTCGGCGAGCGTCATCCAGCCGTCGCCGAATTGATAGGTCATGCCGTAGCCGTCCGAGTCCGGGTTGAGCACGTTCGCCTTGTTCTCGGTGATGTACTCGTCGCCGATGCTCGTCCAGCCGCCTGCGAGCAGTTCGCTCCGGGCCGTCTGGGCTTCGGTGTCGCTCACGGGCGCCCAGCCGAACACCTGCACGTGATCGCTGGCGACCGAGTAGTCGCCCCAGACGCACTGAATGCCTTCGGGGAAGGTCAGGCTGCCGACGCGGAACACGTCTTCCTTCGCGGTCCATTTCGCCTTCGCGAAGTCCGCGATCACGTCGTCCGGGAGGAGCGATTCGCACGTGGCTGCGTCGATCGTCCCGGGTGTGGGCTCGCTGGTGGCGACCGGCGTGGGCGTGGCGGCGTCGGGCGCAGACGCGGGAGTGGATGCAGCGGGCTCCGGAGCGGCCTGGCCCGCGCAGGCGGCGAGCGAGAGGGCACCGGTGAGGAGCAGGGCGGCGCCGAGCGAGGAGCGGATGCGGCGCGTCATGCCGAGGCCTCCGAGACGGTAGCAGGGGTGAAGAAGTCGAGGAAGGTCTGATGGAGCGCGCCATTGGTGGCCAGCACTGACCGCGTGGAGAGCGAGTCGGTGCCGTCGAAGGCGGTCATCCGCCCGCCGGCTTCGGAGATGATCGGTCCGAGGGCGGCGATGTCGTACTCCTTGACGTCGAACTCGGCGACCATCTCGAGCCGCCCCTCGGCGAGGAGCATGTAGGGCCAGGCGTCTCCGTACCCGCGGTCGCGCCAGACGGTGCGCGAGAGTCGGATGACGTCGTCCAGATGACCTGCGTCATCCCACTGCGCGATGCTCTGGAAGCTCACGCTCGAGCGATCGAGGGTGTCGACGTTCGACACGGCGAGCCGGCGCGGCTGGGCGCCACCGTTCGTCCAGGCGCCCTCACCCTCGGCCGCCCACCACCGGCGTCCGATCGAGGGCTGGCTCACGACGCCGACGCGGGGCACGCCGTCGACGGCGAGCGCGATGAGCGTCGCCCAGATCGGGATGCCCTTCAGATAGTTGTGGGTGCCGTCGATCGGGTCGATGATCCACTGGCGTGCGCTGTCTCCGGCCGATCCGAACTCCTCGCCCAGGACTGCGTCGTCCGGCCGTTCCGCGGAGAGGATGTCGCGAATCGCCTTCTCGGTCGCGATATCCGCCTCGGTCACGTAGGACGCGTCAGGCTTGACCTCGATGCTGAGATCGGCGGCGTCGAAGCGCGACATGGCGACGGCGTCCGCCGCATCCGCCATTCTGAGGGCGAGCGCGAGGTCGTCGGAGAAGCTGCCCGCGAGCGCGCCGGAGGACGAAGTGGGGGACATGACCGTCAGCCTAGCGGGCCGACACCGGCTCGATTGGCGCTCCGCTTCGCCGGGTGCTAGCGTTGTCCCTCGGTTCGGAAAGTGAGTTTCTCGCTCCGGATCACGCACCTCTAGCTCAATCGGCAGAGCAACTGACTCTTAATCAGTGGGTTCAGGGTTCAAGTCCCTGGGGGTGCACGGATTGCCTCGACAGATCTCGCCATCTGCCGGGGCTTTCTGCTTTTGGGGGCGGCGATAGGCTGGCGCCGTGCAGCTCGAGCCGGTTTTCACCGCGGTCGCCGTGGGTTTCGAAGTCGTCGGAGCGACGGCGATGGTCGCGGGAGCGGTGATCGCCGTCATCCTCGCGGCGCGCGCCGTCGCACGCCGGGAGGGCGGACGGGCGGCGTTCATGGTGCTGCGGACGACGCTCGGGTCCGCGATCCTCCTCGGCCTGGAGGTGCTCGTCGCCGCCGATCTCATCCGCACGATCACGTCCAAGCCCTCTTTGGAGGATGCGCTCATCCTCGGCCTGATCGTGCTCATCCGAACGGTGCTGTCGATGTCGATCCAGATCGAGATCGACGGGGTGCTTCCGTGGCGGCGGGCGTTGTTGACGAGCGGCGGTCAACTGATCGGGGAGGCCGTCGCGCGCGACCGGCGCGCGTCATCCCGATGACGTCGGAGGGGTGGCGCTCGGTCGATAGTGTCGGGTCATGCGTTTGTTCTCTCCCGTCGCCGCTGCGGCGGTACTCGTGGCCGCGTTCGGCCTGACGGCCTGTACGGCGCCCGCCTCGAGCACCACGGCAACGCCTTCCCTGACCTCGACGGCTTCTGCCGATCCGACGTTGGTGGTGGGGGCCGTCGTCGATGCGACGACCGCGCAGGAGATCGGCACGCGCGGCACCCAGCGCGCGTATCCCATGGCCGACGGCAGCTTCATCGTCGTGGACAGGGGAGAGCCGTTGCCCGCGGCGGTACAGGCGGACATCGACGCGAAGGCCGTCGCGTTCTCCGAGGAATGGGGCAGTGACGCGCAGGCGGCGGCGACGTCGGCTTCGTTGCGCGCCCGCGAGAAGGTCATCGCGGATGCGTCGTGGGGCACGGGTAAACGCCCCATCCTCATCTTGAAGATGACCGCGTACGAGACTGCCGAGGCGGAGGCGCCGACGACGTTCTGGATGGTCAACGGGGCCGGCCCCGCTCCGGACGGAGTTTCGCGCTCGCGCGAGGAGATGACCGCCGTCGTGAACGACTGGCTCGCCCAACAGGACGACCCGGACCTGTACGTCGTCATCCACGGCTGAGGGATCAGGCAGGAGGAGCGAGCTCGGATGACCAGCCCACGACACATGCCTGACCCCCGACTCGATACCGAGGTGACGAACCACCTCGCCACGACACACCCCGACCTCCTCAGAATCGCGGGGAGAAGCGGACGGGTGAACGCGCTCCTTCTGTTGCCGCCCCTGCTGAATCTCGCGATCGTGCTGTGCCTGGTGCTCTTCTGGCCGCAGTTGTGGCGAACACCCGCCTACATCGTGGTCCTCGGGGGGATCTTCTGCGTCATGCTGAGCCTGCTGATCGCCGGGATCATCCTGGGCCGCAGCGTGAAGCGCGCGTGGCTCGTTCTCGACCGCGAAGTCGGCGAGAAGTTCGGTGCTCGGATCGTCCGTGTTCGCGACGGAGTCGTTCGCGTGCGTCGTTGACTCGCTCGTCGGCGTTCAGGCCGAGGGGCGGTCGAGGGGGCCGAACAGGGCCTGCCAGAGCCACTGCGTCGCCGTCTCGATCGAGGGAAGCGGGTCGCGCGCGAGCCAGGCGGTGATGACGCCGAGGGCGCTCCCGGTCACGCTCGCCGCGACGACGTCGACGGGCAGGCCGTCGAACACGGGCGGTGCTTCCTGGCGCACCGCATCGCCCACGATGCCCTGGACGCGGGTGCGCAGCTGCGCCGCGACGGCGAGCGAGCCGTGCTCGCCGAGCACGAGCCGATAGAGGTCAGCGTTGTCGGCGATGTGCTGCAGGTAGGTCGTGAGCTCGGCGGGCGGCGCGCTGATGTCCCGCGGGTCGGCCGAGCGGATGATGCGGCTCGAGACGTCGTCGACGGCCGCTTCCAACGCGTCGGCGAGGAGCTGATCCTTGTCGGCGTAGTGCTGGTAGAAGCTGCTGCGGTTCACTCCGGCCTCGGCAGCGACGTCGGCCACCGTGATGGCATCGAGCGGACGGTCGCGAGCGAGCGCGAGCAGTGCGCTCTGCAGACTCGCTCTCGTGCGTGCCACGCGGGGATCCATCCCGCCATCTTGGCAGAGCACCAGCCCGCTGCTGAGAGTTCTCCCACACGTGATGGTTTTGCAACACGTGTCGGATATCCTCGACGAGGCTCGATGGTGCGCCGCATCCCACCTCCTCCCGGAAAGGCACGTCGTGGCCCAACTCCTCTACCGGCTGGGGCGCTTCTCGGCGCGCCGCGCCTGGATCGTCCTCGCCGCCTGGGTGATCGCCCTGGGCGTTGCGGGCGGCTCGTTCGTCGCCTTCGGCGGTACGCTCGCCACCTCCTTCAGCATCCCCGGCACCGAGACGGAGCGCGTCAACGATCGCCTCGCCGACGCTCTCCCCGATCTCACCGGGGCCAGCGCACCCGTCGTGTTCCAGACCGATGGCCCGTCGTTCACCGACGAGCAGAAGGCCGACATCTCCTCGCTCCTGAAGGACGTCGCCGGTCTCGACGGCGTCGCGGGCACCGTGGACCCGTTCCAGACCCAGGCCCAGCGCGCCGACCAGGCTGCACAGCTCGAGTCCGGCGCCGCCCAGCTCGCGCAGGGCGAGACCCAGCTGGATGCGGCGCAGCAGCAGCTCGACGCGGGCAAGGCGCAGCTGGACGCCGCCATCGCGCAGGCTCAGGCAGCGGGCGTCTACGCCCAGGCCGAGGCGCAGTTCACGGCCCAGCAGGCGCAGATCGCCGCAGGGCAGGAGCAGCTCGACGCGTCACGCGCTCAGCTCGAGGCGCAGAAGCCGCAGCTCGAGGCGGGTCAGGAGCTGCTCGATGCCGCATCCGGGATCCGTACCGTGTCGACCGACGGTGCCACGGCGATCGGCAACGTGGCCTTCACCGAAGACATGTTCTCGCTGCCGCAGGAGACGAAGACCGCGGTCGCCGACCGCCTCAAGAGCGCCGACATCCCCGGGGTCAGCATCGACTACTCCTCGACGATCGCCCAGTCGACCGACGGCCTCATCGGCGTGGGCGAGCTCGTCGGCGTGCTCATCGCGGCGCTCGTGCTCGCGATCATGATGCGGGCGCTGCTTCCCGCAATCACGCCCCTCATCGGCTCGCTCATCGGCGTCGGCGTCGGTGTCGCCGGATCCCTCGCGTTCTCCGACGTCGTGGACATGGCTTCCGTGACGCCGATCCTCGGTGTCATGCTCGGCCTCGCCGTCGGCATCGACTACTCGCTGTTCATCGTCAACCGCCATCGCAAACAGGTGCTCGCGGGCATGGAGGTCGGCGAGTCGATCGGTCTCGCCAACGGCACAGCCGGCAACGCCGTGGTGTTCGCCGGCACGACCGTGATCATCGCCCTTGTCGCCCTTCTCGTCACGGGCGTGCCGTTCCTCGGCGTCATGGGCGTCGTGGGTGCGGCCTGCGTGTTCGTCGCGGTTCTCGTCGCGATCACAGTCACGCCCGCGCTGCTCGGCCTCATGAAGTTGCGGGTGTTGCGTCGCGGGCTCCGTGCGAAGGTCGGGCATCCCGACCATGCGCCGGCGGAGCTTCGCCCCATGCGCACCGGTCGTGTGGTCGCGGCGGGTGCCGTGGCGATCATCGCCCTGCTCGTCATCGCGATCCCCGCCCTCTCGATGCGTCTGGGTCTGCCCGACGGATCCTCGGAGGCCACCGACACGACCCAGTACCGCGCCTACACGGCGGCGACCGAGGCCTTCGGCGCCGGCATCAACGGCCCGCTTCTCGTCGTGGCGGAGACGCCGCAGGCGGTGGGCGAGGCTGACCGCGTCACGACGCAGGCCGACATCGTCCGCACTCTCATGGCGCAGGACGACGTGGATGCGGTTGCTCCGATCGCCGTCTCGGATGACGGCAGGACCTTCGCGTTCCAGGTGGTTCCGCACGACGGTCCTGCCAGCGAGTCGACCGAGACGCTCGTGCACGACCTGCGCGCCCTCTCGCCTCTCGATGGCGACATCGAACTCGGCGTCGCGGGCCAGGCGTCGGCCAACATCGACGTGTCGCAGAAGCTCGCCGACGCGTTGCCCGTCTACCTCGCGGTGGTGGTGGGACTCTCGCTCGTCATCATGGTGCTGGTGTTCCGGTCGATCCTGGTGCCGATCATCGCGACCGCGGGCTACGTGCTGTCGCTGTTCGCGGCGCTCGGCGCGGTCACGGCGATCTACCAGTGGGGCTGGCTGAGCGAGGTCTTCGGCGTGCACGACCCCGGCCCGGTGCTGAGCTTCGGGCCGATCATCCTGATGGGCGTGCTCTTCGGCCTCGCCATGGACTACCAGCTGTTCCTCGTCTCGGGAATGCGCGAGGCGTACGTCCACGGTGCGCCGGCGCGCGCTGCCGTCGTTGCGGGTCTGCGCGGCGGACGCGCGGTCGTGACGGCCGCCGCGATCATCATGATCTCCGTCTTCGGCGGATTCATCTTCAGCCACCTGGCGATGGTGCGTCCGATCGGCTTCGGGATGGCGATCGGTGTGCTCTTCGACGCGTTCATCGTGCGCATGGTGATCGTCCCGGCGCTCATGCACCTGTTCGGGCGCGCGGCGTGGTGGCTGCCGCGCTGGCTCGACCGCATCCTGCCCGACGTAGACGTGGAGGGCGCGGCGCTCGAACGTGCCCACCCTGTGCAGCACTGACTCTGCGCGACAGACAAGAAGGGTGCCCACCGTCTGGTGGGCACCCTTCTTGTCTGTTCGTATCAGGCCGCGTCGCCGATGAGGACCGCGGCGCCCTCTTCGGCTGCATCCGCCGGGCGCTCATCGATGCGACGCAGGGCGCGGCGGCCGAGCGCGATCGTCAGCGCGGCGATCACGATCGATGCCGCAGCCACGAGGTACGGCACCGTCGCGTTCGAGGCGTGCCACAGCCACGCGGCGAGCGGGGGAGCGGCTGCTCCGCCGAGGAAGCGGACCGCGGAGTAAGCCGACGATGCGACCGCCCGGGGCAGATCCGTGGCCTCCATGACCGCCTCGGTCAACACCGTGTTCATCACGCCGAGAAGCAGGCCGCCCACGACGATGCACGTCACCAGCGCGGCGGAGCTCGCCACGAGGATGCCGCCGACGACGAGATCGATGGCGAGCAGCGGAAGCACGGCCAGCATGACGCCTGAGCGGGTGAATCGGCGAAGGAGCAGCGGCGCGACCCACACGCTCGTGATCGCGAGAGCGACGCCCCATCCGAAGAAGGTGAAGCCGATGCCCATCGCGCCGAAGCCGAGCGGGAAGGGCGAGAAGGCCAGCAGGGTGAAGAATCCGATGTTGTAGAACAGTGCCGCCACGGCGAGCACGGCGAGGGCGGGCTTTCCGAGTGCTCGGAACGGTGCTGAGAGCGGCACGGGCGAGCGCTTCTCCTTCGGGCCGCGCAGCAGCACGGCGACGGCGATGAAGGCGATCGCCATGAGCGCGACGACGCCGAAGAACGGGCCGCGCCAGCTCACCTCGCCGAGCAGACCGCCCAGCAGCGGGCCGACCGCGATGCCGACACCCAAAGCCGCCTCGTACAGCACGATCGCCGCGGAACTGCCCCCGCTGGCCGCCCCCACGATCGTGGCGAGAGCGGTTGAGATGAACAGGGCGTTGCCCAGGCCCCACCCGGCGCGGAAGCCGATGATGGCGTCGACGCTGCCCGACAGCGCGCTGAAGAGCGAGAAGACGACGATGAGTGCGAGACCCGCCAGCAGTGTCGCCTTGGCGCCGATGCGACTCGAGATCCAGCTCGTGACCAGCATCGCGAGGCCCGTGACGAGCAGGTAGCTCGTGAAGAGGAGCTCGGTCTCGACCGGGGTGGCCTCGAGTGACTCCGCGATGGCCGGAAGGATCGGATCCACGAGGCCGATGCCCATGAACGCCACGACGCAGGCGAACGCGACGGCCCAAACCTGTGCCGGCTGGCGCCAGACGGACGTCGTCGCCCCGCTCATCGTGCCGCTCCCGCAAAAGCACCCGTGCGCGACATCAGGATGCGGGAGGCGTGCTCGAGCGCCGACCACTCCGCCTCGTCGAGGTCGACGAACAGCGGCTCGAGCGTCTCGCCGAGCTGTGTGCGCCACGCATCTATCGCCTCGGACCCCGCGGGGGTGATCGAGACGAGCGTCACTCGGGAGTCCTCCTCGTCACGTTCGCGTGCGACGAGGTGGAGGTCGGCGAGCTGACCGACCAGGCGGGTCATACCGGGCTGGGTGGTGCGGCTCAGCCGCGCCAGGTCGCCCACGCGCTGAGGGCCTTCTTTCTGCAGGATGCTGAGTGCGCGCCACTGGGCGGCGGGTGCATCGTTCTGTGTCGTGACGGCGGCGACGCGGGTGAGCGCGTGCGCGGCGACGACGATCCTCTCGATGGCTTCGGCTTTTCGCATATCCGAAGTATATACCCCCGATATGTAATGCGGAGGCGGAACAGACGGGTGGAGGGCAGCCGACCGCCGTAGGCTGTGGGGATGACTCCCGACGACATCGTGATCGTTGCCGCTGCCCGCACGCCGCAGGGCAGGCTGAAGGGGCAGCTGGCTTCGGTTCCGGCCCCCCAGCTGGGAGGGATCGCCATCCGCGGCGCCCTGGCGCAGGGCGGGATCCCCGCATCCGCCGTCGACGCCGTGCTCGTCGGACAGGTGCTGCCGGCCGGCACCGGGCAGAACCCCGCCCGACAGGCGGCGATCGCCGCAGGGCTCGGCTGGGACGTGCACGCCGCGGGCGTGAACAAGGTCTGCCTGTCGGGACTCACCGCCGTCATCGACGCCGCCCGGATGATCCGCGTCGGCGACGCATCGGTGGTCGTCGCTGCCGGTATGGAGTCGATGAGCCGTGCACCGCACCTGCTGGCCGGCTCACGCGACGGGTACGCGTACGGCAGCGTCGAAGTGCTCGACCACATGGCCTTCGACGGGCTCACCGACGCGTTCGACCGCGTGAGCATGGGGGAGTCGACCGAGCGCCGCAACGCCGACTACGCGGTCACGCGCGAGGAGCAGGATGCGGTCGCCGCGCGTTCGCACCAGCGCGCGGCCGCCGCCGTCGCCGCCGGTCTCTTCGACGCCGAGATCGTGCCGGTCGAGGTTCCGCAGCGCCGAGGTGAGCCCGTTGTGATCACCCGGGATGAGGGGATCCGGGCCGACACCTCCGTTGAGATCCTCGCGAAGCTGCGACCGGCCTTCGCCGATGGCGGGACCATCACCGCGGGCAACTCGTCTCAGATCTCCGACGGCGCATCGGCCGTCGTGCTCACGACGCGCAGTCACGCCGACGCGCAGGGATGGAAGGTCCTGGCGGCGCTCGGTGCGAGCGGGCAGGTCGCCGGTCCCGACAACTCGCTTCACGCACAGCCGGCGCGCGCCATCGCCCGCGCACTCGACCGCCAGGGGCTCGCCGCATCCGACCTGGATCTCGTGGAGATCAACGAAGCCTTCGCCGCGGTCGTGGTGCGCTCCCAGCGCGAACTCGGGGTCTCCGACGAGGTCGTGAACCCGCAGGGAGGCGGCATCGCGCTGGGACACCCGATCGGTGCGTCGGGCAACCGACTGGTCGTGCACGCCGTGCACGAACTCGTGCGGCGCGGATCCGGCACCGCTGCGGTCGCGCTGTGCGGTGGCGGCGGTCAGGGCGACGCGCTCATCCTCGTGCGCTGACGACCCCGCGGCCCAGGACCTCAGCGGCGCAGACGCTTGCGCAGCAGCTTCGTCTCGTCACCCGAGACGGGGGAGTCGCCGGCCGCCACGTGCCCGCGCTTCGCGCGGAAGGTGTCGACGATCGCGCCGATCGCGAGGGCGAGCGTGATGCCCCAGCTGACCCATGCCAGCGCCGTCCGCCAGGTGAAGGGCTCCTCGTTGTTGCGCAGCCCTCGAAAGAGGGTCGCGCCCCCGAGCAGGGCGCTGAACAGACCGGAACCGAAGAGGTAGGAGCGCATGAGGCCACGCTATCGCGGGAGGATACCCCCTCGCTCGGGGCTTGCGCGAACCCCTGGAGGCCCTGCAGGCCGCTGTTAGCCTGAGTGGCATCCCGAGAGACCAGGAGTGCTCGCGTGCCGCAAGCAGAGTTCGTCGTCGTCGCCAATCGCCTTCCCGTCGACCGAGACGCCGACGGCGGATGGCGTCGCAGCCCCGGTGGGCTGGTCACGGCGCTCGAGCCCGTGATGCAGGGGAGTGACGGGGCCTGGGTCGGGTGGGCAGGCAAGCCCGACCTCGAGCTCGAGCCCTTCGACGCCGACGGCACCCACCTCGTGCCGATCACGCTCAGCGCCGAAGAGGTCGAGCTGTACTACGAGGGCTTCTCGAACGACACCATCTGGCCGCTCTATCACGACGTGATCGCCGCGCCCCGATACCGCCGCGAATGGTGGAACGCGTATGTGGCCGTCAACCGCCGGTTCGCCGAGGCCGCCGCGGAGGTGGCCGCCGAGGGCGGCACGGTGTGGGTGCAGGACTACCAGCTTCAGCTCGTGCCCCAGTTCCTGCGGGAGCAGCGGCCCGACCTCACGATCGGTTACTTCCATCACATTCCGTTCCCCGCATACGGTCTGTTCTCGCAGCTGCCGTGGCGTCGTCAGGTGCTCGAAGGACTGCTCGGCGCCGATGTGATCGGCTTCCAACGGGTGGCGGATGCGGGCAACTTCGCCCGGGCGGTGCGTCGTCAGCTGCGCTACGAGACGAAGTCGACGGGGATCAAGGTCCCGCAGGCCGACGGCTCCGTGCGCATGGCTCTCGCCAAAGCGTTCCCGATCTCGATCGACGTGGCCTCGTACGTCGAACTCGCCGAGCGGCCGGAGATCCAGGCGCGCGCCGCCGAGATCCGCGAAGAGCTCGGCAACCCGCGCCACATCCTGCTGGGCGTCGACCGCCTCGACTACACCAAGGGCATCCGCCACCGCATGAAGGCCTTCGGGGAGCTGCTGCAGGACGAGCGGCTCTCCGTCGAAGACGTGACCCTCGTCCAGGTCGCGAGCCCGAGCCGCGAACGCGTGGAGACGTACCAGCAGCTGCGCGACGAGATCGAACTCACGGTGGGGCGCATCAACGGCGACTACGACACGATGGGCCACACGGCCATCCGCTACCTCCACCAGGCCTTCCCCAAGGAGGAGATGGTCGCGCTGTATCTGGCGGCCGACGTCATGCTCGTCACGGCGCTGCGCGACGGCATGAACCTCGTCGCCAAGGAGTACGTCGCGAGCCGCATCGACAACCGCGGTGCGCTCGTGCTGAGCGAATTCGCCGGTGCCGCTGATGAACTCGGCAGCTCGCTGCTCGTCAACCCTCATGACATCCAGGGACTGAAGGACACGATCGTCCGGGCGATCGAGATGACGCCGGGTGAGCAGGGGCGCCGGATGCGGGCGCTGCGCCGCCGCGTGCGCGAGCACGACGTCGAGGACTGGTCGCGGGAGTTCCTCGCCGCCCTCGCGGGGATCCGGGGAAGCGGCCCGGCGTGAGCGATCTCGAGAGCCTGGCACGCACCCCGCGTCTTCTCGTCGCGCTCGACTTCGACGGCACGCTCTCGCCGCTTGTGGACGAGCCGATGTCGGCGCGGATGATCCCTACGGCGCGCCGTGCGTTGGACGCCTTGGCCGCGCTGCCCGCCACCGACGTGGCGCTGGTGTCGGGGCGGTCGTTGGCCGATCTCCGCGTGATCAGCGAGCACACCGACGACTCGCGCTTCCATCTCGCGGGCTCCCATGGTGCCGAGACCTGGCACCCCGGCACCCGGGCGGGGGAGGACGACGCGGACGCTCCCGCGGATCGGGCGCTTCTGGCGGAGCTCGTGCCGGAGGCCGAGCGGATCGTCGCGCACGTCGACGGCGCGTGGGTGGAGCCGAAGGCCTTCGGGCTCGGTCTGCACACGCGCCTCGCCCATCCGGATGCGGCGCAGGTGGCCCAGCGCGAGCTCGACGCGCTCATGGCTGAGTGTGCACCGGATTGGCGACGGCGCACCGGCCGAGACATCCTCGAGTTCGCGTTCCGGCACGAGGGCAAGGACCAGGCGGTGGCGGCCCTGCGCGAGCGTTTGGAGGCGACGGCTGTGCTGTTCGCCGGCGATGACGTGACCGACGAGGATGCGCTGCGTTCGCTCGGAGAGGGCGATCTGGGTGTGCACGTCGGGTCGGGTGACAGCGCCGCATCCGTGACCGTCGAAGACCCCGCCGCGCTGGCCGCGCTTCTGGACCGGCTGGCCGGGATGCGCGCTCAGCGCTGACGGCTCGGCGACCGTGACAGGCGCCCGGCCGCAATAGACTGCACGGGTGAGCCACCCCGACGAAGCGATCGACATCAAGCCGCGCAGCCGAGCTGTGACGGACGGCATTGAAGCCACCACCTCCCGAGGCATGCTGCGTGCCGTCGGCATGGGAGACGAGGACTGGGACAAGCCCCAGATCGGCATCGCCTCCAGCTGGAACGAGATCACCCCCTGCAACCTCAGCCTCGACCGGCTCGCGCAGGGCGCCAAGGAGGGCGTGCACGCCGGCGGGGGATACCCGCTGCAGTTCGGCACGATCTCGGTCTCCGACGGTATCTCGATGGGGCACGAGGGCATGCACTTCTCGCTCGTCAGCCGTGAGGTCATCGCCGACTCCGTCGAGACGGTCATGATGGCCGAGCGCCTGGACGGCAGCGTGCTGCTGGCCGGCTGCGACAAGTCCATCCCCGGCATGCTCATGGCCTCGGCGCGTCTCGACCTGTCGAGCGTCTTCCTCTACGCGGGTTCGATCGCGCCCGGCTGGGTCAAGCTCAGCGACGGGACCGAGAAGGACGTCACCATCATCGACTCGTTCGAGGCGGTCGGTGCGTGCCTCGCGGGCAAGATGAGCGAGGCCGACCTCAAGCGCATCGAGTGCGCGATCGCGCCGGGTGAGGGAGCGTGCGGCGGCATGTACACCGCCAACACCATGGCCTCGGTCGCAGAGGCGCTCGGACTCAGCCTCCCGGGCAGCGCGGCGCCGCCCTCCGCCGACCGCCGGCGCGACTACTTCGCGCACCGTTCGGGCGAGGCCGTCGTCAACCTGCTCAAGCTCGGCATCACGACGCGCGACATCCTGACCAAGGAGGCGTTCGAGAACGCGATCGCCCTCGCCATGGCGCTCGGCGGCTCGACGAACGTCGTGCTGCACCTGCTCGCCATCGCCCGCGAGGCCGACGTCGAGCTCTCGCTCCACGACTTCAACCGCATCGGCGACAAGGTGCCCCACGTCGCCGACATGAAGCCGTTCGGCCAGTACGTCATGAACGACGTCGACCGCCACGGCGGCATCCCGGTCATCATGAAGGCGATGCTCGATGAGGGACTGCTGCACGGCGATGCCCTGACCGTCACCGGCAAGACGCTCGCCGAGAACCTGCGCGAGCTCGACCCGGACCCCATCGACGGCACCGTGATCCACACCTTCGACAACCCGATCCACGCCACCGGCGGCATCACGATCCTGCACGGCTCGCTGGCCCCCGAGGGCGCGGTGGTCAAGACGGCCGGCTTCGACGCCGCCGTGTTCGAAGGACCCGCGCGCGTGTTCGAGCGCGAGCGCGCGGCGATGGACGCGCTGGAGGCGGGGGAGATCCACGCCGGCGACGTCGTCGTCATCCGCTACGAGGGCCCGAAGGGCGGTCCGGGCATGCGCGAGATGCTCGCGGTGACCGCCGCCATCAAGGGCGCCGGCCTCGGCAAAGATGTACTACTCTTGACGGACGGACGATTCTCGGGCGGCACAACCGGCCTGTGCATCGGCCACGTAGCACCGGAGGCGGTGGACGCAGGTCCTATCGCTTTCGTGCGCGATGGTGATCTGATACGGGTCGATATCGCGGCTCGCTCTCTCGACCTACTCGTCGATGAGGCCGAGCTGAGCTCCCGCCGCTCTGGCTGGGAGCCGCTCCCCCCGCGCTATACCCGTGGCGTCCTGGCCAAGTACTCGAAGCTCGTGCGTTCGGCTGCCGAAGGCGCCGTCACCGGGTAACTTCGCCTCCGACATCCCGTCATCCCCACCCGAGGTAGTTCCCATGTCCTCAGACATCTCTGCGGCTATTCCCCGGCCGCCCGCCCGTGCGCAGTCCGCACCCGTGATCACGGGAGCGGAGGCCGTCGTCCGCTCGCTCGAACTCGTCGGCGTCACCGACGTGTTCGGACTGCCCGGCGGCGCGATCATGCCCGTCTACGACCCGCTCATGGACGATGAGGCCGTACGCCACATCCTCGTGCGCCACGAGCAGGGCGCCGGCCACGCCGCCGAGGGTTATGCCGCCGCATCCGGTCGCACCGGTGTCGCCATCGCGACATCCGGCCCGGGCGCGACGAACCTCGTGACCGCGATCGCCGACGCCTACATGGACTCCGTCCCGCTCGTGTGCATCACCGGTCAGGTCTTCTCGACGCTGATGGGCACGGACGCGTTCCAGGAAGCCGACATCGTGGGCATCACGATGCCGATCACGAAGCACTCGTTCCTGGTGAAGACGGCCGAGGAGATCCCCGGCGCGATCGCGGCCGCGTTCGAGATCGCGAGCACGGGCCGCCCAGGCCCCGTGCTCGTGGACATCACGAAGGACGCCCAGCAGGCCACGGCACCCTTCATCTGGCCTCCCAAGGTCGAGCTGCCCGGCTACCGGCCGGTGACGAAGGCCCACGGCAAGCAGATCCAGGCCGCGGCCCAGCTGCTGTCCGAGGCCCGCAAGCCCGTGCTGTACGTCGGGGGCGGCGTGATCCGCTCGCGCTCCTCCGAGGAGCTGCGCGTGCTGGCCGAGTCGACGGGCGCTCCGGTCGTGACGACGCTCATGGCCCGGGGCGCGTTCCCGGACTCGCATCCGCAGAACCTGGGCATGCCCGGTATGCACGGCACGGTCCCCGCGGTGCTCGCGCTGCAGGAGGCCGATCTCATCGTGGCGCTCGGCGCCCGCTTCGACGACCGCGTCACGGGCAAGGCTTCGCTGTTCGCCCCCGGCGCGAAGGTCGTGCACGTCGACATCGACCCCGCCGAGATCTCGAAGATCCGCTTCGCCGATGTGCCGATCGTGGGTGACCTCAAGGAGGTGCTCGTCGACCTGGACGGGGCCTTCCGTCAGACCATCGGCGACCAGCAGCCGGACATCACCGAGTGGTGGAGCTACCTCGACGGCCTGCGCGACGAGTTCCCGCTGGGCTACGCACCCACGACCGACGGTCTGCTCTCGCCGCAGCAGGTCATCTCGCGCATCGGCGAGCTGAGCGGTCCCGAGGCGATCTACGCGGCCGGTGTCGGCCAGCACCAGATGTGGGCCGCGCAGTTCATCAAGTACGAGCGTCCGAACTCCTGGCTCAACTCCGGTGGCGCCGGCACCATGGGCTACGGGGTCCCTGCCGCCATGGGCGCGAAGGTCGCAGAGCCCGACCGTGTGGTGTGGGCGATCGACGGCGACGGCTGCTTCCAGATGACCAATCAGGAGCTCGCCACCTGCGTGATCAACGAGATTCCGATCAAGGTCGCGATCATCAACAACTCGTCGCTGGGCATGGTGCGCCAGTGGCAGACGTTGTTCTTCGACGGCCGCCACTCGAACACCGACCTCAACACCGGTCACGGCACCGCCCGCATCCCGGACTTCGTGAAGCTCGCCGATGCATACGGCTGCCTCGCGATCCGCGTCGAGCGCGAGGACGAGATCGACGCCGCCATCACGCTCGCCCTCGAGACGAACGATCGCCCCGTCGTGATCGACTTCGTCGTTTCGGCCGACGCGATGGTGTGGCCCATGGTGCCGCAGGGAGTGAGCAACAGCTTCGTGCAGTACGCCCGCGATCACGCACCCGAGTTCGACAAGGAGGACTGACATGACTTCACACGTGCTGAGCCTCCTCGTCGAGGACAAGCCGGGTCTGCTGACCCGCGTGGCGGGCCTGTTCGCCCGACGCGGTTTCAACATCGAGTCGCTCGCCGTGGGCGTGACCGAGGTCCCCGGACTCTCGCGCATCACGGTCGTCGTCGACGTCGATCAGCTCCCGCTCGAGCAGGTGACCAAGCAGCTGAACAAGCTGATCAACGTCATCAAGATCGTCGAGCTGGATGCGGCCGCCTCCGTGCAGCGCCAGCATGTACTGGTGAAGGTGCGCGCCGACAACGCGAGCCGCTCCAACGTGCTCGAGGTCGTGAACCTGTTCCGCGGTTCCGTCGTCGACTACGCGCCCGACGCGCTCGTGGTCGAGATCACCGGCGACAAGGGCAAGGTGGACGCGTTCCTGCGCGCCCTCGAGCCCTTCGGCGTCAAGGAGATGGCGCAGTCCGGGCTGCTCGCGATCGGTCGCGGCGGCAAGAGCATCACCGAGCGCGTCCTGCGCGGATAACCCCTTTCGCAAGCCGTTCACCGGTCGTTGAGCGAGCGCAGCGAGTCGAAACGCAACGACCGACACACGAAGGAGAAAACACACACCATGGCTGAGATCTTCTACGACGCCGACGCCGACCTCTCGATCATCCAGAGCAAGAAGGTCGCGATCGTGGGCTACGGCTCGCAGGGTCACGCCCACGCGCAGAACCTGCGCGACTCCGGCGTCGAGGTCGTCATCGCGCTCAAGGACGGCTCCAAGTCCGCCGCCAAGGCGCAGGAGGACGGCTTCGAGGTCAAGTCGGTCGCCGACGCCGCCGAGTGGGCGGATCTGATCATGATCCTCGCGCCCGACCAGCACCAGCGCTCCATCTACGCCGACAGCATCAAGGACAAGCTGACCGCGGGCAAGACCCTCGCGTTCGCGCACGGCTTCAACATCCGCTTCGGCTACATCGAGACGCCCGAGGGCGTCGACGTGATCCTCGTCGCCCCCAAGGCGCCGGGCCACACCGTGCGTCGCGAGTTCGTCGCGGGCCGCGGCATCCCGGACATCATCGCCGTCGAGCGCGACGAGACCGGCACCGCGTGGGCCACGGCGCTCTCGTACGCCAAGGCCATCGGCGGCACGCGCGCGGGCGTCATCAAGACGACCTTCACCGAGGAGACCGAGACCGACCTCTTCGGCGAGCAGGCCGTTCTCTGCGGTGGCGTGAGCCACCTCGTGCAGTACGGCTTCGAGACGCTCACCGAGGCCGGCTACCAGCCCGAGATCGCCTACTTCGAGGTGCTCCACGAGCTGAAGCTCATCGTCGACCTGATGTGGGAGGGCGGCATCGCCAAGCAGCGCTGGTCGATCTCCGACACCGCCGAGTACGGCGACTACGTCTCCGGCCCGCGCGTCATCGACCCCGCGGTCAAGGAGCACATGCAGGCCGTCCTCGCCGACATCCAGTCCGGTGCGTTCGCCAAGCGCTTCATCGACGACCAGGACGCCGGTGCTCCCGAGTTCCTCGCGCTGCGCGAGAAGGAGCAGGGCCACCCGATCGAGGCGACCGGCAAGAAGCTGCGCTCGCTCTTCTCGTGGCAGCAGCAGGACTCGGACTACACCGAGGGCTCTGCCGCTCGTTGATCCGCGCCTGAGCGCCTGAACACCTCGCCGTGCACCACGCGGCGGACCTGGCCCGGCCACCGCATCCCGAACACAGGATGCGGTGGCCGGGTCTTTTCCGTGGGACCTTGGGCCCTGGGTAGTGGTCTGACCAATTCATAATCTGGTCCCATGACGCGCGGCGAATGACCGCGCAGAGTGGGAGTTTTCCGATGTCTGTCGTCATCGATGCCCTCGTCGACCGGGCCCAAGAAGCTCTGGCCGCGTACGCATCCTTCACCCAGGAGCAGATCGACCAGATCGTCCGCAAGGCGTCGGTCGCTGCCCTCAGCCACCACGCCGACCTCGCCGTGCTCGCCGTCGAAGAGACGCGCCGAGGCACGTTCGAGGACAAGGCCGTGAAGAACATGTTCGCCTGCGAACACGTCACGAACTCGATCATCAACCAGCGCACGGTCGGCGTGATCTCGACCGACGAGCTCACCGGCATCACCGAGATCGCCGACCCGGTCGGCGTCGTGTGCGCCCTCACTCCGGTGACGAACCCGACGTCGACGACGATCTTCAAGTCGCTTATCGCGCTGAAGACCCGCAACCCCATCGTCTTCGGGTTCCACCCGTCCGCTCAGCGCTCGTCCGTGGCCGCTGCGACGGTCGTGCGCGATGCGGCTGTCGCCGCAGGTGCGCCCGCCGACTGCATCCAGTGGATCGAGGAGCCGTCGATGGAGGCGTCGGGCGAGCTCATGAACCACCCCGGCGTCGCGCTTATCCTCGCCACCGGCGGCAACGCCATGGTGCGTGCGGCCTACTCCTGCGGCAAGCCCGCCCTCGGCGTCGGCGCCGGTAACGTGCCCGCCTTCATCGAGCGCACCGCGAAGGTCGGTCGCGCGGTCAACGACATCGTGATCTCGAAGTCGTTCGACAACGGCATGGTCTGCGCCTCGGAGCAGGCCGTGATCCTCGACGCTCCGATCGCGAAGGAAGCCCTCGCGGAGTTCGCGCGCCTGCACGCCTACATGGCGACGCCGGCCGAGAAGCGCCTGCTGGAGGAGTTCATCTTCGGTGTGGCCGCCGACAGCGCCAACTGCGCCGACGCGAAGCTCAACGCATCCGTCGTCGGGCAGTCGCCCGCGTGGATCGCTCAGCAGGCCGGCTTCGAGGTCCCCGCGGACACGTCGATCATCCTCGCCGAGGTCTCCGGCGTCGGACCGCACGAGCCCCTGACGCGCGAGAAGCTCGCGCCGGTGCTGGCCGTGCTCCACGCCCGCAACCCCCAGGAGGGCATCGACCTCGCCGAGCAGATGGTCGCCTTCGACGGCCTCGGCCACTCCGGCGCGATCCACAGCAACGACCCCGCGGTGATCGCCGACTTCGCCGACCGCGTGAAGGCCGTTCGGATCATCGAGAACGCCCCGTCAGCCCTCGGCGGCATCGGCGACATCTACAACGCGTTCATGCCGTCGCTGACCCTCGGCTGCGGCTCCTACGGTCACAACTCGGTCTCGAACAACGTCTCGGCGGTGAATCTGTTGAACATCAAGCGCGTCGGTCGGCGCAACAACAACCTGCAGTGGTTCAAGATCCCGGCGAAGACCTACTTCGAGCCGAACGCGCTGCGCTATCTGATCGACATGAAGCACATCGATCGGGTCACGATCGTCACCGACGCCACGATGACCAAGATGGGCTTCGTCGACCGGGTCGTCGACATCCTGCACCGCCGGGCGACGCCTGTGCACCTGCAGATCATCGACCGGGTGCTGCCCGAGCCCACCGTGGCGAGCGTGCAGGCCGGCGCCGCGCAGATGCGCGAGTTCCAGCCCGACACGATCATCGCGCTCGGCGGCGGCTCGCCCATGGACGCGGCGAAGGTCATGTGGCTGCTGTACGAGAACCCCGACGTGCAGTTCTCCGACATGCGGGAGAAGTTCTTCGATGTGCGCAAGCGCGCCTTCAAGTTCCCCGAGCTCGGCGCCAAGGCGAAGCTCGTCTGCGTGCCGACGACGTCGGGCACCGGAAGCGAGATGACGCCGTTCGCGGTGATCACCGACGAGACCACGGGCATGAAGTACCCGCTCGCGGACTACGCGCTCACCCCGTCGGTCGCCATCATCGACCCGACGCTGACTGCGGCGCTGCCGGCCTTCCTCGTGGCGGATGCGGGCTTCGACGCCCTCACCCACGCGACCGAGGCGTACGTGTCCGTCTACGCGAACGACTACACCGACGGTCTCGCGCTGCACGCGATCAAGCTGATCTTCGAGAACATCGTGCGCTCCACGCAGGCGCCGGCGGGTTCCAAGGATGCCGCCGACCTGCAGGCCCGCGAGAAGATGCACAACGCCGCATCCATCGCCGGCATGGCGTTCGGCAACGCGTTCCTCGGGATCGTGCACGCCATGGCCCACGTCACCGGTTCGAAGTTCCACCTCGTGCACGGCCGCACCAACGCGATCTACCTGCCGCACGCGATCCGCTACAACGGCCGCGTCCCCAGCAAGGTCACGAGCTGGCCGAAGTACGAGCGCTACATCGCGCCGGAGCGCTACCAGGAGATCGCCAAGCACCTCGGGCTGAAGGCGGACACGCCGGAGCAGGGCGTCGAGAGCTACGCCCGCGCCGTCGAGAAGCTGCGCGACGCCGTCGGCATCGAGCGCTCGTTCCAGGCGCAGGGTGTTGCGGAGGGCGACTTCATCGGCCGCCTCGACGAGCTGGCCATGGCCGCCTACGGCGACCAGTGCGCTCCGGCCAACCCGCGTCTGCCGCTGCTCGCGGACATGCGGACCCTCATGGAGGCCGCCTACTACGGCACCTCGTTCGACGAAGTGCGCGCTGCTCGTGCGCACGCCGAAGCTGCGGCGGATGCGGCGACTGAGCCCGCCCGTCCGACGCAGGACGCCTGAATCCCCTTCTCGGCGTCCGGGCCCCGGGATCCTCGTGATCCCGGGGCCTTCGCCGTGCCAGGCGGTAGGGTCGAGGCATGGTTTCGCGCGACGACGACGCTCTCAGCTGGGACGGTGACGACGACCCGACGCTCGCCCCGCAGGTGGCGCCCCGCCGGGCCGCATCCGCCCCGCAGGAGCGGGCGGACGTGACGCCTGCGACGCGTCTGGACGCCGAGACGGAGGCGGTTCCCGCATCCGCCTCCACCGACGCCGAGGCCGCGCCGATGAGCAACGTCGCGCTCGTGACGCTCGGCGTGTTCGGTGGGATCTATCTGCTGCTCGCCGTCGGGTGGTTCATCGGCGGATCGCGCCTGCAGTTCGTCGCACAGCTGTTCATCAACCCCGCCGCGCACATCGCGGCGTGGATCCTGGCGATCGTGGCCCCCGCCGTCTGGTTCGCGACCACGATGGTGCTGACGCGCTCCCGACCGATGTGGCTGCGGATCGTGGCCCTGGTCGTCGGTGCGGTGGTGCTGCTGCCGTGGCCGTTCCTCATGACGGGAGTGGGAGCATGAGCACCACGACGTCCGCGCGCCGCGTCGCGCTGCCGGTCTGGCTCATCGTCACGATCGCCGGCTTCGCTGCCCTCTTCTTCGCGTTCGCGCTCTGGACGGCGCTCGGGTTCCTGTTCCAGCAGGCCGGCGGAGACGCCGGGCTCACCGGCTACGGCTGGTTCGTCCTGCTGCTGCCCGTGCTGTTCCCGATCCTCGTGTTCGCCGGCTGCTTCGCCCTCGGCTGGCGGCGCAAGGCGGGGCCCTTCGCGCTTCTGCTCCTGCTCGGCCTGTGCCTGGTCGCCGTCTTCTGGCTCGACATCTTCGCCTACGCGTCGGTCACCCCCGCGCTCTACAACGCCTGAGATCCGAAGGCCCAACGTCCTGTCACACGGTCGGGGGCACCGCGGCCGGGGCAGTAGGCTGGCAAGTGCGCGGCCGGCCCGCCCGCGACGCGCTTCCACCCGCCTCGCGCCGTCGTGCTCTGCACGCGGTCCCGCATGTGTCAAAGGACATCCGCTGTGACCAAGCCCGTCGTCCTCATCGCTGAAGAGCTCTCTCCCGCCACGATCGACGCCCTCGGGCCCGATTTCGACGTGCGCCACGTCGATGGAGCAGACCGTGCCGCGCTCCTGCCCGCCCTCGCGGAGGCGCACGCGGTGCTCGTGCGCTCGGCGACGCGGATGGATGCGGAGGCCATCGCCGCCGCACCGGCGCTGAAGGTCATCGCCCGCGCGGGCGTCGGTCTCGACAACGTCGACATCAAGGCGGCGACGACCGCCGGCGTCATGGTCGTCAATGCGCCGACCTCGAACATCATCTCCGCGGCGGAGCTCACGGTCGGACACATCCTGAGCCTCGCGCGCCGCATCCCGGCCGCGCACGCGTCGCTCTCGTCCGGCGCCTGGAAGCGCAGCTCTTTCACCGGTACCGAGCTCTTCGAGAAGACCGTGGGCATCATCGGCCTCGGCCGCATCGGCGCGCTGATCGCCGCCCGCCTGCAGGCGTTCGACATGCGTGTCGTCGCCTACGACCCCTACGTCACGAGCGCCCGTGCCCAGCAGCTGGGCGTCGAGCTCCTCACGCTCGACGAACTGCTCGAGCAGAGCGACTTCATCACCATCCACATGCCCAAGACGCCCGAGACCACGGGCATGATCAGCACCGAGCAGCTACGTCGCATGAAGCCGACCGCGTTCGTGGTGAACGTCGCCCGTGGCGGGCTGATCGACGAGGCAGCTCTCGCCGACGCTCTGATCTCCGGCGAGATCGCCGGTGCCGGTCTCGACGTGTTCTCGAGCGAGCCGCCCGCTGCCGACAGCGACGCCGCCCGCCTGCTGTCGCTGCCGAACGTGGTCGTCACCCCGCACCTCGGCGCATCGACCGACGAGGCGCAGGAGAAGGCCGGCGTCTCGGTGGCCAAGTCCGTGCGCCTGGCGCTGTCTGGCGAGCTCGTCCCGGATGCGGTCAACGTCGCCGGCGGCGTCATCGACCCGTATGTCCGTCCGGGCATCGCACTCGTCGAGAAGCTCGGTCAGATCTTCTCCGCGCTGGCCGTCTCGCCCGTCACAAGCATCGACGTCGAGGTGCACGGCGAGCTCAAGGACTACGACGTCAGCGTGCTGAAGCTCGCCGCCCTCAAGGGGGTGTTCACGAACATCGTCAGCGAGTCGGTGTCGTACGTGAACGCGCCGCTACTGGCCGAGCAGCGCGGCATCGAGGTGCGCCTCATCGTCGACGGCGTGAGCGAGGAGTACCGCAACGTCATCACGGTCGCGGGCGCCCTGTCCGACGGCTCGCAGCTCTCGGTGTCGGGCACGCTCACCGGCACGAAGCAGATCGAGAAGATCGTCGCCATCAACGGCCACGCCCTCGAGCTGCCGATCGAGAAGCACCACATCGTGATGCAGTACACCGACCGCCCCGGAATCGTCGCCGTCTACGGTCAGCGGTTCGGCGAGGCCGGCATCAACATCGCCGGCATGCAGATCGCCCGCCGCGCGGCCGGGGGACAGGCCCTGTCCGTGCTGACCGTCGACTCGCCCGTGCCCGACGAACTGCTCGCCGAGGTGGGCTCCGCCATCCAGGCCGACTTGTTCCGCCAGATCGAGATCACCGAGTCCTGAGGCGCGTCGCCGCGGCATCCGCATCCCTTCTTCAGGAGATCGCCACTGAGCAGGACGATTCGGCGCGGATCTCCCTGCGGGAGGGATCTCTCCTGAATTGCGGATGCGCGTTCGGCGCGTGCCGCCGCGGGCGGGTCAGCCGCGCGCGGCGCGCGTGACGATCTCAACCAGGGCGTCCATCGCGGCACCGGTCGGGGTGGGGCCGGCGACGCCGTCGCCCTCGAGGGCGTTGTTGAAGTACAGGCCATCGCTCACGAGCATCACGAGATCCAAGGCCGCCTCGCTCGCCACGTGCGCGCGCAGTGCATCAGCCCAGCGGTCCCGGATGGTGCGCAGCGCCGTGCCCGCTGCCGTGTGCCCGCCCTGGGCGAGCCGCGAGACGGCGACGAGCGCGCGATCCAGTGCGTCATCGCTCATCGCGGACGTGCGCACGAAGTAGGCGACGGGGCCTTCCGCCGACGCGGCCATGCGATCCAGGTCCTCGTCGACGAGTACGTGGAGGCGTTCGAGCAGGCCGGTCTCCAAGGCGTCCTTCGACCCGAAGTGGTAGAGAAGGCCACCCTTCGAGACCCCGGCCGCCCGGGCCGTCGCATCCATCGTCGCCGCCCGTTCGCCCTCGGTGACGAGAAGTCTCTCGAAGGCGTCGAGCACCAGCTCACGGGCGCGCGGAGGGCGACTCATGGTCTCGATCGTACTGACGGAGAACGTTTCATCTCTGTTACTATACCAGCCGGACGGTATAGAAACTTATGAACACACTCACTCAAGACATCGCCATCGCCGAGGCCGAGGGGCGCCGCGTCGGGTGGCGCGGCTGGGCGGCGCTCGTCGTCCTCATGCTCCCCGTGCTGCTGGTCGCGGTCGACAACACCGTGCTGAGCTTCGCGCTCCCGGAGATCGCGCTGCAACTGCAGCCCACCAGTACGCAGCAGCTCTGGATCATCGATGTGTATCCGCTCGTGCTGGCGGGATCTCTCGTGACGATGGGCACGCTCGGCGACCGCTTCGGACGTCGTCGGATGCTGCTGATCGGCGCCACGGGCTTCGCCGCCGTCTCTGCCCTCGGCGCGTTCGCGCCCAGCGCCGAGCTGCTGATCGCCGCCCGTGCCGTCATGGGCGTCTTCGGCGCGATGCTGATGCCCTCCACGCTGTCGCTGCTGCGGAGCATCTTCACCGACCGCAACCAGCGGCGTCTCGCGATCGCCGTCTGGGCTGCCATGTTCTCGGCGGGCGCGGCGCTCGGTCCCGTCGTGGGCGGGTTCCTCCTCGAGCACTTCGCCTGGGGCTCCGTGTTCCTGATGGCGGTGCCCGTGCTCATTCCGCTGCTCGTGCTCGCGCCGATCCTGGTGCCGGAGAGTCGCGACCCGAATCCCGGCCGCGTGGACCCGGTGAGCATCGTGCTCTCCATGGCGACCATGGTGCCGATCGTTTACGCGATCAAGGAAGCGGCGGCACACGGCCCGAGCCCGCTGGTCGCCGCACTGCTCGTGGCCGGCGTCGGGTTCGGTGTGCTGTTCGTGCGCCGCCAGCGGCGCTCCGAGACGCCCATGCTGGATGTCCGTCTGTTCGCGCGGGGTGCGTTCAGCGGTGCGCTGCTCGTCAACCTGCTGAGCGTGCTCGCGCTGGTGGGCTTCATCTACTTCGTCTCGCAGCACCTGCAGCTCATTGTCGGCCTCTCGCCGATGACCGCAGGGCTCGCGCTCGTGCCCGGTCTCGCGCTCATGATCGTCGCGGGACTCGCGGTCGTCCCGGTCGCCAAGCGCGTCTCGCCGCGCGTGGTGATCCCGGTGGCCCTGGTGTTCTCGTTCGCGGGATACGTCATGGTCGCGCTGTCCACGGACCCGGGCTCGGTGGCGCTGCTCGTGGTCGCCTTCATGGTGCTGGGCATCGGAATCGGCGCGGCCGAGACCGTCTCGAACGAGCTCGTGCTCGCCAGCGCCCCGCCCGCGAAGGCGGGAGCGGCCAGCGCCGTCTCCGAGACGGCGTACGAGGTGGGCGCCGTGCTGGGAACGTCGCTGCTCGGGGGGCTGCTCACCGCGCTCTACCGCGCGAACCTCGTCGTGCCGCAGGGTGTGCCCGCGGATGTCGCGGATGCTGCGCGCGAGACGCTGGCGGGCGCCGTGAGCGCCGCGAACCAGCTCGCGCCCCAGACCGGCGCCGCGCTTCGGGATGCGGCGGCGCACGCCTTCGACGCCGGTGTCGGCGTCACCTCGCTCATCGGCGCGGGTCTCGTCGTCGTGGGGGCGGACAGCGCCCCCACTACGCTGGGACCATCCCGCAACTCGCCGCGGCGGTGATGCCCGCGGCATCCTGAGACAGGAGTGCCATGTCGCGCGTCGTGAAGCTCGCCGTCATCCCCGGTGACGGAATCGGTCCGGAGGTCGTCGCCGAAGCCGACAAGGTTCTCGAAGCGGTGGCCGCTGGCACCGACGTCACGTTCGAGCGCACCTGGTTCTCGCTCGGTGCCGCGCGGTATCTCGAGACCGGCGACACCCTCACCGACGACGACCTGGCGGCGATCGCCGCGCACGACGCGATCCTGCTCGGCGCCGTCGGGGGAGTGCCCGGCGACCCGCGCCTCAAGAACGCGAACATCGAGCGCGGCCTGCTGCTCAAGCTGCGATTCGCCCTCGATCACTACGTGAACCTGCGCCCGTCCAAGCTGTATCCCGGCGCGAGCGGGCCGCTCGCCGACCCCGGAGAGATCGACTTCGTCGTGGTGCGCGAGGGTACCGAGGGGCCGTACGTCGGTAACGGCGGCGCGATCCGCGTGGGCACCCCGCACGAGGTGGCGAACGAGACCTCGGTGAACACGGCGTTCGGCGTCGAGCGCGTGGTGCGTTTCGCGTTCGCCGAGGCGGAGCGTCGCCGCAAGAAGCTCACCCTCGTGCACAAGACCAACGTGCTCGTGCACGCCGGGGGCATCTGGAAGCGGATCGTCGATGAAGTGGCGACCGAGCACCCCGACGTCGCCGTAGACTATCTGCACGTCGACGCGGCCACGATCTTCCTGGTCACGAACCCCAGCCGCTTCGACGTGATCGTCACCGACAACCTCTTCGGTGACATCCTGACCGACCTGGCAGGTGCCGTCACCGGTGGCATCGGCCTCGCCGCATCCGGGAACATCAATCCCGACGGCGACTTCCCGTCGATGTTCGAGCCCGTTCACGGTTCGGCTCCCGACATCGCGGGCCAGCAGAAGGCCGACCCCACGGCCGCGATCCTCTCGGTCGCTCTCCTGCTGAACCATCTCGGACTGCGCGATGACGCCGACCGCCTTACCCGCGCGGTCGAGGCCGACATCGCCGAGCGGTCCGATTCGGTCCGCACCACAGCACAGATCGGCGACGCGATCATCGCGCGGCTCCAGGCGTAATCTGGAGCCCGCAGCCGTCGCCCGTGACCGCGCCGCCAGGCGCAGATGAAGCGAGATCCTCATGACACTCCTCGACACCGATCCCGACCAGGGCCTCGCACCGCTCGAGTTCGCCGTCACCCGCAACCTCGCCGCCCGCGGCACCGCGGAGCGCGAGCAGATCCTCGAGAACCCCGGCTTCGGCACCGCCTTCACCGACCACATGGTCGACATCTGCTGGTCGATGCGCGGCGGCTGGCACCGTCCGCGTGTGCAGCCCTACGGTCCGATCTCGCTGGATCCCGCCGCTGCCGTCCTGCACTACGGCCAGGAGATCTTCGAGGGCATCAAGGCCTACCGTCACGCAGACGGCTCGATCCACACGTTCCGCCCCGACCAGAACGGCCGTCGTCTGCAGCGTTCGGCGCGGCGCCTCGCGCTGCCGGAGCTGCCGGTGTCGTACTTCGTGCAGTCGCTGCGCGAGTTGATCAAGGTGGATGCGGCCTGGGTGCCGGCCGGCGCCGATCAGAGCCTGTACCTGCGCCCGTTCATGTTCGCCAAGGAGGCGTTCCTGGGCGTGCGTCCCGCGCAGAAGGTCGCGTACTACCTCATCGCAAGCCCCGCGGGCGCCTACTTCAAGGGCGGCGTGCAGCCGGTCTCGATCTGGCTGAGCGAGGACTACTCCCGCGCCGGCAAGGGCGGTACGGGCGCGGCCAAGACCGGTGGCAACTACGCGGCCAGCCTCCTGCCGCAGTCCGAGGCGTACGAGAACGAGTGCGACCAGGTCGTGTTCCTCGATCAGGACGGCAACGTCGAGGAGCTCGGCGGCATGAACATCGTGTTCGTCAAGAAGGACGGCACGCTGGTTACCCCGCAGTCCGACTCGATCCTCGAGGGCATCACGCGCGACTCGATCCTGCAGCTCGCGATCGACCGCGGCCACAAGGTCGAGGGGCGCGCCGTGTCGCTGGCCGAGTGGCGCGACGGCGTCGCCTCGGGCGACATCGTCGAGGTGTTCGCCTGCGGCACGGCCGCGGTGGTCACACCGATCGGTCAGCTCAAGGGCAAGAACTTCTTCGACGAGCAGCCGACCGGCTCGCTCGCGCTGTCGCTGCGCGAGGAGCTGACCGACATCCAGTACGGACGTCGCGAAGACAGGCACAACTGGCTCGTCCGGCTCGACGCCTGATCCCGCAGCGGGGCGTCCTGGATAGGCTGAACAGGTGAAGATCGCTCGTTTCAGCCACCAGGACGCCATCGCTTACGGAATCGTCGACGACGACGAGCTGGTGCAGCTCGCCGGGGACCCGATGTTCGCCGGCTTCGAGCCCACGGGCAAGCGCATCCCGATCGCGGATGTGGCGCTGCTGGCGCCGGTGATCCCGCGATCCAAGGTCGTGGCGATCGGACGCAACTACCGCGCGCACGCGGAGGAGCTCGGCAACGATGTCCCCGCCGAGCCGCTGATGTTCCTCAAGCCCAACACGGCGGTGATCGGTCCGGGCGACGTCATCGTGCGTCCCACGCAGTCCGAGCGGGTCGACTTCGAGGGCGAGTTGGTCGTGGTGATCGGTCGCATCGCGAAGAACGTGCCGGTGGAGAAGGCGCTCGATGTCGTGTTCGGGTACACGGTCGGCAACGACGTGACCGCGCGCGACCTTCAGCGCAGCGACGGCCAGTGGTCACGCGCCAAGGGCTTCGACACCTTCTGCCCGCTCGGACCCGTCATCGAGACGGAGTTCGATCCCGCGTCCGCAGCGCGCGTCGTGACGCGTGTCAACGGCGACGAGCGCCAGTCGGCACCGCTCACCGATCTGATGTTCCCGATCGCCGAGCTGATCGCCTACGCCTCGTCGGTGTTCACGCTGCTGCCGGGCGACGTCATCATGACCGGAACCCCCGCCGGTGTCGGACCGCTCGTAGCCGGCGACGAGGTGGAGGTCGAGGTCGAGGGGATCGGCGTTCTGCGCAACACCGTGCGCGATGCCTGAGGCCACCGACCTGCTGCCGGACGCGTCGGAGCTGACCCGCATCCGGCGCCGCACGCTGTGGCTGCTCTCGTCCGGCCAGATCCTCGGCGGCATCGCCTTCGGTGCGACGATCTCGCTCGGCGCGATCCTCGCCACCGAGCTGTCCGGCGACGAGGCGTTCTCTGGCTGGGCGACGGCGGCGGTCACGCTGGGAGCTGCGGCGTTCGCCATCCCGCTCGCGGCTCTCGCCAGGCGGAGCGGGCGGCGTCCCGCGCTCGCGGCCGGGCTCTCCGTGGCGCTGATCGGCGTCCTCCTGGTCATCGGCGCGGTGGCGGCCGCATCCTTCCCGCTGCTGCTGGCGGGTGTCGTGCTGATCGGTGCCGGGCAGGCGGCGAACCTGCAGTCGCGCTTCGCTGCGGCGGACCTCGCGACGGACGCGTCGCGCGGTCGAGACATCTCGGTGGTGGTGTGGGCGACGACGGTGGGCGCCGTCCTCGGGCCGAATCTGGTGGGCCCCGGGCAGGCGCTCGGCGATCTCGTCGGCATGCCCCCGCTGACCGGTCCGTACCTGTTCACGATCGTGGCTCAGGTGCTTGCGGTCGTCCTGTACGTCGCCGCGCTCCGCCCCGATCCGCTCGTACTGGCGCAACGCCTGGTCGCCCGGGATGCGGCGGGTGCCGGCCCTCGGATCGCCCGAGCCGATCGGCCCGTGGCCGCGCGGTATGCGATCCTCGCGATCGCCGCCTCTCACGGCACGATGGTCGCGGTCATGGCCATGACCCCCGTGCACCTCGTCCACCATGGGGCGAGCCTCACGATCGTCGGGCTCACGATCAGCCTGCACATCGCGGGGATGTACGCCCTGTCGCCCGTGTTCGGAATCCTCGCCGACCGCATCGGTCGCGTCGCGACGATTCTGCTGGGGCAGGGGCTGCTCGCCGCATCCCTGCTCGTGTCGGGTCTGGGCCAGAACTCGAACACCGCGGTCACCATCGGGCTCGTGCTGCTGGGGCTCGGCTGGAGCGCGTCGACCGTGGCGGGTGCGGCGTTGCTCGTGGAGACCAGCAGTGAGGCGATGCGCACCCGCCGGCAGGGTCGCAGCGACCTCGCGATGAACCTGGTGGGAGCGGCCGGCGCGATCCTGGCCGGGCTCATCCTCGGCTGGATCGGATTCGGCGGTCTGGCTTTCGTGACCCTCGTGCTCGTCGTCGTGGTCGTGGCGGCGTCTCCGCTCGCGCGCTCGAGGCGCGACGCGGCTTAACGCAGGGCGCGCAGCGCGCGGTCGACGTCGTCCTGGTCGTTGAAGACGTGGAACGCGAGGCGGGCTCGACCGGCGCGTCCGGACGCCGTGATTCCCGCGGCCTGCAGCCGTGCGAGGTCGGAGGCATCCGGATCGGGCCACGTCACGATGGCGCTCGGCGTGGCGGGTGAGGGCAGACCCATCCCGGTGAGGAAGCGTGTCGCAAGATCCGTCGTGTGCCGGTGGATCGCGGCCATGTCGGCGTTGGCGAAGAGCCCGAGTGCGGGTTCGGCCCCCACGAACGCCTGCCACGCCGGGGAGACATCGAACCGGCGGGCGTCCGAGGCCAGTGTGGCGGCGTCGCCGTAGCAGGATTGCCAGGGGTCCGCGCCCGCGTACCAGCCCGCGTGCAACGGCGTGAAGGTCGCGGCAAACTCCTCGCTGAGGGCGAGGAAGGCGACGCCGCGCGGAGCGCACAGCCACTTGTACGCATGCACGACGAACGCGTCGAACGCGGAGGCGTCGACCGGGAGCCAGCCGACGGCCTGCGTGCCGTCGCACAGCGTACGGGCTCCGACCGCGCGGGCGGCGGCGGTGATCGCCGCGTGATCGGCGACCTCGCCCGAGGCCGACTGCACGATCGAGAACGCCACGAGGGCCGTGTCGGACCGAACCGCATCGGCGAGTTCGGCGAGCGGCGCGCAGCGCACGCGGAGCCCGCCGCGGTGCACGAACGGGAGGACGAGGGAGGAGAAGTCTCCGTCCGGCACGAGCACCTCGCTGCCCTCTGGCAGGGATGCGGCGATGAGGCTCACCAGGACCGAGGTCTGCGACCCGATCGCGATACGATCCCGGCTCACCTGAAGAAGCCGGGCGGCGTGCGTGCGCGTCTGCTCGACGATGACGGAGTAGGCCCCCGCATCCGCACCGTGCGTGACCGAACGCACGAGGTCGGCGATCAGGGCATCGCGACTCGCGCGCGGCGGCAGGCCGCCCGTGCAGGCGGCGAGGTAGTCCCGACCGCCATCGAAGGCCGCGCGGACGGCGGTGAGGTCCAACGGTGCGGTCATGTTCTCCAGGATCCGGATGCGTGCGGTCGCGGTCTACGGCAGAACGGGCATCGCGTCCATAAGCTCGCGTTATATATTCGGCGCATGGCCGATCAGGATGAGGGCGAACTCGCCGTCCAGGCGTTCCGCGTCATGCGCGCGATCGCCGAGACCGGCTCCATCACCGCAGCCGCCGCGTCGCTCGGCTACAGCCAGCCCGCCGTCAGCCAGCAGGTGCGCCGGATCGAGAGTCGTGTCGGGATGCCGGTGGTCGAGCGCGTCGGGCGTCGGGTGCGCCTCACGGAGGCCGGCGCCGTGCTCGCCAGACATGCGGATGCCGTGGCACGCTCCATCGACGCGGCCTCCGACGAGCTCGCACAGCTGCGCGGGCTCGCCTCGGGCCGCGTGCGGCTCACAGGATTCCCCTCCGCGTCGCCCACGCTCGTGCCGCGGGTGCTCGCCGCGCTCTCGGACAAGGCGCCGGGGCTCGCGGTCACCTACGTCGAGGCGGAACCTCCCGAGGCGATGGCCGCGGTGCGCGAGGACCGCGCCGACATCGCGCTCACGTTCAGCTACCCGGGTGACGAGAACGACCCTCACGGCGAGAGCGCGCGCGGTCTTGTCGTGCGCACGCTGGGTGCGGATCGCATGTTCGTCGTCGTTCCCGACAACCATGACCTCGGCGGCGCCTCCGTCGTCCAACTGGGCGAGCTGGCCGACGCATCCTGGATCGCGGGCTGCCCGCGGTGTCGAGGGCACCTGCTGGAGCTCTGCGCCCGCGCGGGGTTCACGCCGCGGATCGCGTTCGAGACCGACAACATCGTCGCCGTCGAGAACCTCGTCGCTCGGGGCACGGGGGTGGCGACCCTCCCGGGACTCGCCCTCGACTCGTTCCCGCTGCTGCCGGGCGTGCAAGCCGTGCCTCTTCCGCCGGGGGAGCAGCGCACGCTGCATGTGGTGACGGCCGCCGACGCGCACCGGGTGCCCGCCCTCCGGCTCGCGCTGGCAGCCGTCGGCGAGGCGGCAGAGGCGGCGGGAGTGGGCCGCGGCAGGGCGGGGTGACGCGGGTAGGCTGGGAGCCTATGGTTTCCGCACCCGATCCCCGCACCACGACCGCAACCGGCTCCGACATCCGGGTGCGGTTCTGCCCCTCGCCCACGGGCCTGCCGCACGTCGGCCTGATCCGCACCGCGCTGTTCAACTGGGCGTACGCCCGGCACAACGGCGGCAAGCTCGTCTTCCGCATCGAAGACACGGATGCGGCCCGCGACAGCGAGGAGAGCTACCAGCAGCTTCTCGAGGCGCTGCGCTGGCTCGAGATCGACTGGGACGAGGGCGTCGAGGTCGGCGGTCCCCACGCGCCGTACCGGCAGTCGCAGCGGCACGAGCTCTACCGCGAGGTGCTCGACAAGCTCGTTGCCGCGGGCGTCGCGTACGAGAGCTACTCGACGGCCGAGGAGATCGACGCGCGCAACGAGGCGAACGGCCGCGCCAAGCAACTCGGCTACGACAACTACGACCGCACGCTCACCGAGGAGCAGAAGGCCGCCTTCCGTGCCGAGGGCCGTGAGCCCGCGTACCGCCTTCGCGTGCCGGATGAAGACCTCACTTACGTCGACCTCATCCGCGGCGAGGTGACGTTCCCGGCCGGGTCGTTCCCCGACTTCGTCATCGTGCGTGCGGGCGGCGTGCCGCTGTACACGTTCGTGAACCCCGTCGACGACGCGCTCATGGGCATCACGCACGTCATCCGCGGCGAGGACCTCATGCCCTCGACCGCGCGTCAGCTCTCTCTCTACCGTGCGCTGATCGAGGCCGGCGTCACCGACTTCGTGCCGCGCTTCGGGCACATGCCGCTGGTGCTGGGGGAGGAGGGCAACAAGAAGCTCTCCAAGCGCGACCCGAAGGCAGACCTCTTCCTGCAGCGCGAGAAGGGCTTCATCCACGAGGGCCTGCTCAACTACCTCTCGCTCCTCGGCTGGTCGCTGGCGCCCGACCGCGACGTGTTCTCGCTGGAAGAGCTCGTCGAAGCCTTCGACATCGCCGATGTGAACCCCAACCCGGCCCGCTTCGACCAGAAGAAGGCCGAGTCCATCAACGGCGATCACATCCGGATGCTGGCGCCCGAGGACTTCGCGACCCGCATCCTGCCGTACCTGCGCGATGCCGGCATCATCGGCGACACCCTCGACGATCGCGAGCGGGCGCTCATCGCCGCCGCGGCCCCGCTCGTGCAGGAGCGCGTGCAGCTGCTGGGCGACGTGCCGGGCCTGCTCGGTTTCCTCTTCCGCGACGAGGTGGAGTACGCCGACGACGCCCTCGCATCGCTGCCGGCCAACGCGGGCGAAGTGCTCGTCGCCTCGGTGAACGCGCTCGAGCTCGTGCCGCATGCGGAGTTCACGGCCGCATCCGTGCAGGACGCGTTGCAGAAGGCCCTGATCGAGGAGCTCGGTCTGAAGCCGCGCGTCGCGTACGGTCCGCTCCGGGTCGCCGTCAGCGGTCGTCGGGTGTCTCCGCCGCTGTTCGAGTCGATGGAGCTGCTCGGTAAGACCGAGAGCATCCGCCGTCTCGACGCCCTGGTGCAGAAGATCGGCTGACGCGACCGCTCATCCTGCGGTGCAGGAGTAGAGGGTCGCGCCCGCGGGAGCATCTGCAACGAGGGTGCAGGCGGATGTCACCCATGCGCTGATGTCCTTCGTGGCGGTCGATGCGGCGCGGGTGCTTCCTGCTCCTGCTCCCGGTGCGCCGGAGCCGAGCACGTAGGTAACCTCGCCGGCGGCGACCATCTGCTGGAACGCGGCCAGGGTCGGCACATCGTCGCTGCCATCGAATCCGCCGATGGGCAGCACCGACCCTCCGTGGGAGGCGAGTATGAGCTGCGCCGCCGACTGCGCGCCGAACGTGGCGACGAGGTACTTCGCGTCGCCCTGACGCTCCGTGAGGTAGAGCAGCAGTGCCGCGTTGGAGCTCGTGCCGCCCGCCGCACCCGTGGGGCGCGTGCCGCCGCGGGCACCGTTCTGCGCGCCGCCGTCCGGCGCATGCGGTCGTGCGCCGCCCGCCGATCCGCCGAACGTCGCGCCGCCGGGCCGGGAGCCACCGAAGCCACCGCCACCACCCGGCATCTGGGAAACGCCCGCAGCGGTGGGATTGATCGAGCTCGGCGCGCCGATCGTCAGCGCCGACCAGGCGGCCGGCGTCAGCAGGAGGGCGATCACCGCCGCCACGGCGGTCACCGAGCGCAGCGCCTGCGCCCGCCGTTCGAGAACCAGAAGCAGAATCGCGACCGCGGCGATCGCGGCCTGCACCCAGGCGATGACCGGGCTCGGCTCGGAGTACATCGCCGCGATCATGACGGCTGTGATCGCCGCGACGGCCACGAGCAGGATCTGCGGCCAGAGCAGGCGTCGAGAGCGCGCGACGGCGAACGCCGCCGCCACGAGCAGGGCGACGGGGATCGCGAGAGCGGACGTGTAGAACTGGTGCATCCCGGCGACCAGCGAGAACATCGCCGCCTCGGTCGCGAACCAGCCGCCGAGGAACACGACGGTTGCGGGGCGCCACCGCAGGATGAACAGGACGACGATCGCCGCGACGGTCGCGGGGAGCAGCCACGCGATCTGGCCGGCGAGCTCGGTGTTGAACAGGCGGAAGGGGCCGGGATCGCCAGCGAAGGACGGCGTGAACGAGCGATACGCGTCGGAGTCGGCCGTGGCGCTGAAACGCCCGAGTCCGTTGTAGCCGAACACCATCTCCCAAGGGTTGTTGCTGTTCGTGCCGCCGACGAAGGGCCGATCGGATGCCGGAACGAGCCAGACGACGGCGACCCAGGTCAGCGACACCACGAGAGTCACGGCCCCCGCGAGGAGGGTGTGCCAGATGCGACGCCACCACCGCTGGCGCGCGCACAGGTAGGCCGCCGCGAGCGCCGGCCAGACCGCCCACGCCTCGAGCATGTAGGTCTGGAACGCCACCCCGACCAGTGCTCCGGCGAGGAGATACCAGCCGAGGCTGCGTTGCTGGATCGCCCGGACGGCGGCCCATGCCACCAGCGCGAGCGCGAGCACGAAGAATGTCTGCGGCTGATTGGATCGCGCCACCGCGACGAGGATCGGCGTGGTGGCGACCACGGCGCCGGCGAGCAGACCGCCTGTCGTCCCGACCAGCCGACGCGTGGTGAAGGCGGTCACGGCGGCCGCCGCGGTGGCGGCGATGGCGTTCGGAAGGATGACGGCCGCCGGTGAGAAGCCGAACAGGCGCACGGCCAGGGCGGGGATCCAGAAGGAGCCGGGGATCTTGTCGAGAGAGACGGTGCCGGCGGGATCGAAGGCGCCGAAGAAGAGGTTCGACCAGCTCTTGCTCATCGACATCGCGACGGCGCCGTAGTAGTCGCTCATCGAGGCGGACACCTGCCATCCGGTCAAGACGGCGGCAGCGATCACGATCAGGACGAGTCCCACGGGCCAGGCGGCACGGGCCCGCCACGAGCCGGGGGAGGGAGTGGACACGGCGGTCATGGCAGGACCGTACGAGTCCCGGTGAGGGATTCTGGATGAGCCGTCGATGGCGTCGCCGTGAGCGTGCGCCGGTTTGGGATTGCCGCGGGCGTGGGCTAAGCTCTTCTCTTGGCGCTACTTCGGTAGAAGCCGGTGGGGTATGGTGTAATTGGCAACACGGCTGATTCTGGTTCAGTTGTTCTTGGTTCGAGTCCAGGTACCCCAGCAAAACAGATAGCCCCGGAAATCCGCGTCAGAGCGGACCACCGGGGTTTTGCTTTGTGCCGCGCCTGGTCGCACGTCGATGCGACGCAGTTCATCAGTTTGCCGCCGATGAGCGCGGCACGATATACACACAACGAGCGATACCTTCGCTCTAGCCTGAAGTCGGACCCGGGGGCCCTTCATGTTCAGCAAGAAAGACGAGGACGACCGCGCGGCACGTCGCTGGGGCCGCGTTGTTCTGGGGGCGGTCGTCACCCTCGTCGTCGCACCTTTGGTGGTCATCGCGCTCACTCCGTGGGTGTCGCAATGGACCAAGCGGCTCGGTTCTCAGCTCGACTACACGGTCCAGCTCTCGAGTGACACGGGCTGCGACTTCGTCGTGCCGGTCGAGAGTATCGGACTGGTGGATCCCAGCCAGCTCGCTCTACAGACGAGCGATCTTCCTGCACCCGGAGGCGAGCAATCGAAATGCGAGAGCGCCATCGAAGGGGTCCGCGGCGTGCACGACAGGCTGGTGCTCGAAGTGATCGTGGAGCCCACGGGGGACGATTCAGTAGTTCTCACCGACGTGACCATCGACGTTCGCGAGACGAGGCCGAATAGCGGCAGTGCCTCTTACAGTCCATTCGGAACTGGCGGCGGATCCACGATGATGCAGGTCCTTTCCGACGTTGAGTCCAGCAGTCCCGTTCAGAGCGTCATCACCTATCCGAATGGCGTCCCGCAGTCCTTCGAATCTGTCCGCAGCGTCGTTCCTCGTCTGAGTGCCACCAAGTCCGATCCTCTGAACCTGCTGCTGGAGTATCGCGGCCACAAGCTGTACTCGACGTTCGATGTCGTTCTGCATTGGCAATCCGGCGTCGAAGTGGGCACGACACGACTCGACAACGACGGCGCCGGCTACGAAGTGGCCGGCATCGAAGGAATCCCGAGGCTCGAAGGCTATGACGGCCATGGGTGGAAGCAAGCCCCATAGTGGCGGCCCGCGAGTAACGGTGCTCTTCACCCGAGCCCCGTTCACGGTCGCCCATCCGGCTCCGGTCGGGCCCGACAACATCCGGGTCATCGCCGCGACCCTGGCGGGACGTGCCGTGGTTCGGGCCTAGAGCGCCCCCACGCGTAGACGGTCGGGCGACCCGCCACGCGGTCATCGGGTATGGCGTCTGTCGCGCCATAGCCGACCGCTTACCCGAACGCTGAGCACCGAGGCAAGGTGCGTGAGCCGATGCGGGCCGCCGGTCAGGATGGAACGGTGAGCGAGAACACACGTGACGCCCTTGTCCGCGAGCTCGACCTCCGTAAGGAGGCGTTCCCGGCCGCGTCGGGCAACACCGAGGCCGAGATAGCGGTCTGGGAGGCGGCGGCGAAGCTCCCCGACTGGTTCATCGTCAATCGCGGGACGCCGGAAGAGCCCATGCCCGGCGGATTCCAGTTCGACGGTATCGGCACGCTCATCGGGGTGTACAGCACCGCGGAACGCGCGGCGGAAGTGGGGGGCGTGGAGGCCACGCTGCTGGCCGTTCCGCTGCCGCAGGCGATCGACTGGCTCGCCTCCTTCGCGCAGAACGGTGTGGCCGGGATCGTTCTGGACTCGCCAGGACCATGGACGTCGCTGTCGAACCTGCGCTTCTTCCGGCAATGGATTCCGGCGGAACGTGATTCGCCGGATGCCGTCGTCATCGCACCCCGCGTGCAGGCTGCCGCCGACACGTACACGGCGGCGCAGGACGACGAGACCTACGCCGCGGTTGTCCGAGAGATCGCGAATTCCGAGTTGTTCGTCGTCTTGGATCCGGCAGGCGACGGCTCCACTCCCGCCAGCATCGTCAACGGTCGCGGCGAGCGGATCCTCCTGGCCTTCACCGACTCGGGACGGGTCGACGCGATCTACGCGGGCAAGGAGATCACCGCGGTCCCGCGCTCCGGTCGCGAGATTCTGCGACTCATCGGCGCCGCGTTCGACGTGCTGGTGCTCGACCCGCAGCATCCGTCGTCGTTCGCGTTGACGCCGGAGTGGATCGGAGACGGTCTGCGGTGATCGACGGGGCCTCCTGGCCCTTCCCCTCCCGCCGGCGGGACGGCAGAATCGTGCCGTGTCCATGAGTGAGCCGTTCATGCCCGCCCACGAACCCCACCCCTCCGACGACCCACGCGATGTCGATCTCGATCACGACGTCGACGTGATCGACCTGGCAGACGGCGACCCGTCGACGGATGCGGTCGAGCCGAACACGCCAAGTGACTTCCGCGCCCCGCATCCCGGAGACCGGCTCACCGAGGCGAGGCTGCACGAGGACTTCCGCGACAGCTGAAGCCCAGCCGTCGCATCGAAGATCTACGGTGCGCGCATAGATCGCGCTGCGAGCATCCCGCGGTGCGGGTTCGATCTGTGGTCTCGGTCGCGCTGCTTCTCCTGGTGTTTCTCAGTGGTTGCGCCGCTCTGCGGGGTACCTCGACGCAGGAGTCGACGGCGCTCGCGTCGGGCGACCGGCGCTCGGTCTCAGAGCCCGCGGCTCCCGCTCAGACGTGCGCCACCGTCACAGCCCAGTTCGCCCTGACCGACGGCACTGCTGACGATGCCGACGAGGCGGCCCCGCCCGACACGGCGCGCATCCAGCATGCGCTGGACGGTTGTGCCCAAACCGCGGACTCCGTCGTGGCGGTGCGCCTGGCCGCATCCGGACCACTGACGGATTTCGTCACGGCACCTCTCACGCTTCGGCAGGGCGAGGTGCTCGTTCTCGACTCCTCCGTGACGCTCTACGCCTCGCGCAACCCCGCCGACTACCAGGTCGCGGGTCGGGAGAGCTGCGGCACGGTGGGCAGGAGCGGCGGCGGGTGCGCGCCGCTGCTGACGCTCTCCGGCGCGCACACCGGGGTGGCGTCGACACCGGACGCGGCAGGCCGCCAAGGGCGCATCGACGGCCGCGGGGGACAGACAATGCTCGGCGCATCCCAGAGCTGGTGGGACCTCGCGCAGGCGGCGAAGGGCCACGGGGTTCAGAACGTCCCGCGGCTCGTGCAGGCGACGAAGGCGGATGACGTCACGCTGCATGACATCGACCTCGTCGATGCCGCCGGCATCCACGTCTCCTTTCAGAACGCGGACGGACTCACGATCTGGGGTGTGCGCATCCAGACACCCGCGACGGCGCGGAACACCGATGGGATCGACCCGGCCGGTGCCACCGATGTCACCATCGCCGACTCATGGATCATGGACGGCGATGACGGCATCGCCATCAAGGCCGGCTCGCAACCGTCGACACATGTCTCGATCATCGGGAATCATCTCTTCGGAACCCACGGCATCTCGATCGGCAGCGAGACCACGGCGGGCGTCAGCGACGTGCTCGTCGACGACGACACCGTCAGCGGCACCGACGCGCACGGCAACGCCAGCGCGGCATCGACCGGCATCCGGATCAAGAGCTCGCCCAAGGCGGGCGGCATCGTGCGGCAGGTGACCTATCGCCGGATCTGCGTCGATGCCGTCAAGTCGCCGATCGACATCGATCCGTTCTACGGCGGCTCGAACGGTCCGAACGTCCCGCGGTTCCAGGACATCGTCGTGTCGGACCTGCGCGCGACGAACTCCCCGCACGGCGCGACCTCGGTGCTGAAGGGGGTGGACGCCGCGCATCCGCTGCGCGTGCGACTCGAGAACGTCGATGTGGACGCACCCGCCGTGCAGACCTCCAACGTGAACATCACCGCATCCGGCGTGGCGTTCGGGGGAGCGGCGCTGGACTCGGACGGGTCCGACGCGCACGTATCGGATGTGGATGCGCCGAGCCCCACGGAGGCGGCATCGTGTGTCTTCCCCCCCTATCCCGCGCTGTGACGCGAGCACGAACCTACTGTTCGGGCGGCGCGACGACCCGTGGCGTCGCGGGATTCAGCACGTCTCCGGCGCCGACCCGCGCGTGCCGCCGGGAGTAGGCGAAGTAGATCGCGACGCCCAGGGCGAGCCAGATGAGGAAGCGCAGCCACGTCTCGACCGAGAGGTTCAGCGTGAGATAAGTGCAGATCAGCGCCGACAGCATGGGCAGCACGGGACTCCACGGCACACGGAAACCGCGCTTCAGATCGGGCCGCGTGCGACGAAGGACCACGACCCCCACCGAGACCAGTACGAACGCCGAGAGCGTGCCGATGTTGACCATCTGCTCGAGCACGCCCACGGGGGTGACTCCCGCGACGACGGCGACGATGATCGTCACCACGATCGAGATGATCCAGGGGGTGCGCCAGCGTGGGTGCACGCGCGCCAGCTTCTGCGGGAGCAGGCCGTCGCGCGACATCGCGAAGATGATGCGCGTCGCACCGATCAGCAGCGTCAGCACGACCGTGGTGAGACCGGCGACCGCGCCGGCCGAGATCACCGTCGCCATCCACGACTGGCCGTGGTAGGCGAACGCGTTGGCGAGGGCGGCGTCCGGGTCGAGGTCGCGGTACGAGACCATGCCGGTGACCACGAGCGCCACGGCGCAGTACAGGATCGTGCAGATGATGAGCGAGGCGATGATGCCGATCGGCATGTCGCGCTGCGGGCGCCGCGTCTCCTCCGCCGTGGTCGCGACGACATCGAACCCGATGTAGGCGAAGAACACGAGCGCTGCGCCGGCGAGGATGCCGCCGACGCCGAACGTGGCCGGCTCGATGCCGGAGAGGAACTGCAGGAGCGGCTGCGTGAGGCCGGAAGTGGATGCGGTGCTCTCGGCCGCAGGCACGAACGGCGTGTAGTTGGCCGGATTGACGAACATGAGCCCCGCGACGATGACGAAGAGCACGATGAAGAGCTTCACCGCGACCAGGACGAGATTGACGCGTAGCGACTCCTTAATGCCGATCGTCATCAGGGTGCCGAGGACCAGGACGAGCAGGATGGCCGGCACGTCCACCACGCCGCCGTGCGAGAGCTGCTCCGGAAGCACGATGCCGAGCTGTTCGAGGAAGGCGCCGAGGTACGCGCTCCATCCCTGCGCGACCACGCTCGCGCCGAGGAACATCTCGAGGATGAGGTCCCATCCGATGATCCACGCGAAGAACTCGCCGAGCGACGCGTAGGAGAACGTGTACGCCGAACCCGACACCGGCACGGTCGAGGCGAACTCGGCGTAACACATGGCCGCCAGGGCGCAGGCGATCGCGGCGATCACGAAGCTGATGACGATGGCCGGGCCGGCGACCTCGTGCGCGGCGCGCCCCGTGAGCGTGAAGATTCCGGCGCCGATCACGACTCCCACGCCGAACACGGTGAGATCGAGCGCGCTGAGCGATTTCTTGAGGCGGAACTCCGGTTCCTCGGTGTCGGCGATGGACTGCTCGACCGACTTGGTGCGGAGAAGACTCACGTGGTGCTCGCTTTCGACGGATTCCGTGGCGTCCGGAGCCACTCAGGGAGGATAGCCGCCGTCGAGAGCGTGTGCACCGTCTCTCGCGCCGTGTGTACAACCTCGCTCGGGAGTGGTATCCCACGGGCGGGCGCGCGCCGCATCCCTCTTGCAGGTCGGCGGATTTTTCCGGCTCGTGGCCGAAGCGGGGCGAAGCGATCGGGTGTTCACTGGAAACATGACCGGTTCGGGCCGCATCCCGGAAGCAGCCGTGCGCCGCGGCGGCGGTGGTGTTGCGGTGTTCCTGTGCGTGTCGTTCGGTGTGACGTGGATCGTGTGGGCGCCGTTGGTCGTCCAGGCGCAGGAGGGCGCGCTCGCCACGGTGCCGTGGACGTTCTTCCTCGGCTCTCTCGGACCTGCCTGCGGAGCCGTGGCCGCATCCCTCTGGGAAGGTGGACCCGCGGAGCTGGCGCGGTGGGCGCGGCGGGCGTTCTCGGTGCGCTTCCGCGCCCGGTGGTGGATCGCCGCGATCGGGATGCCTGTGGCCTACGTCGTCATCGGGTATGGGGCCGCGGCCGCGGTCTCCGGATCGTGGCCGGATGCCGCCGGATTCGGCGCGACCGGGAAGCTCCCCGGCCTGGCGTGGCCGCTGGTGGCTCTCGTGTGGGTCGTCACGTTCGGGCTGGGGGAGGAGTCGGGCTGGCGCGGGTGGCTCCTGCCCGCCCTGACGCGCCGCATGCCGGTCTTCTGGGCGACGCTCATCGTCGCCGCGGTGTGGATCGCGTGGCATGCGCCCGCGTTCCTCTTCAATCCCACCTACACCGCCATGGGGGCGGGGATCATCGGCTGGATGCTCGCGCTCGTGACGGGCTCGTTCCTCCTGTCGTGGATGGCGCAGGGGGCAGGTTGGAGCATCGTTCCGGTGCTCATCTGGCACGCCGGGTTCGATCTGCTGACGGCCGCCGATCAGTCCGCCGGCGTCATCGCGTCTACGATCAGCGCGGTCGTCATGGCGCAGGGCTTGGTGTGCGCGTGGCTGCTGTGGCGAGATGCTCGCGCCCGGCGAGTGCCCGCCCTATGCTCAGCCCATGACTGAGCCAACGCAGGAACAGCTCGAAGCATCCGACAAGGTCGAGAAGCGCACGGTAGGCGGGGAGCTCCGCTACTACCTGAAGAACATCAAGGAGCATTGGCCCGCGGTCGTCGAGCAGCATCCGGATGCCGCGGGGCACGAGGCATGGTGGACGCCGGACGGCACCTTCCACGCGACTCACGACCAGCTCCGCCGCGACGCGATGATCGGCGGCATCGTCTGAACCACCTTGCTTGACCGCGAGACTGCATCTCCCGCACGAGATCACTGTCATTACCCGTGATCTCGTGCGGGAGATGCGTTCTCGCGGAGGAGGCACCAGCCCGGGCGCGACATAGAGTGGCGGGATGGTCGATATCGAGATGCGGGCGCTCGATGCCGGGACGGTGAACCTCTCAGACGCGCGCGGACGATCCCGGCGGACCGTCGAGGTCGAGGCCTTCGAGATCGGGGTGTACCCCGTGACGGAAGAGGTTCTGGCGGAGCTTCTCGGCATCGAGGTGCGCCACCCGCGCGTGCCCGCCACACACTTGAGCTGGCTGCGCGCGGTTCGCTTGTGCAACGCCGCATCCGAGTGGGAGGGATTCGATCCCGCCTACGGATTCGACGGCGCGGAGGTCACCTGGCATCGAGACGCCGACGGCTACCGCCTTCCGACCGAGGCGGAGTGGGAATACGCCTGCCGAGCCGGTTCCACTGTCGCGCACTATGGTCCGCTGACCGAGGTCGCGTGGACGGCGGCGGACGGCGTGGCTCGTGCGCAACCCGTGGGCGGGAAGATGCCGAATCTCAACGGGCTCTTCGACACGCTCGGCAACGTGTGGGAGTGGTGCTGGGATCTGCTGGACCCCGCCGGAGATGACGATCGTCGGGTGTTCCGTGGGGGAAGCTTCGCAAGTGACGCGTTCAGTGCCCGAGCATCCACGCGTCGTGGCGCGCTCCCGGATGCGGGCGGAGACGACATCGGGATGCGCCTGGCCCGCGGTCCGCACGAGGCATAACGCGCCTCCCGCGCCCCCTTGCGTCGGGTCCGATGAGCGGCGAGCCCCGCGGCTCAGTCGCGCATCGCGTTGCCGATGTAGGAGTACTTCACGAAGACCTCCGCGGCGATCCCCGCCTCCTCGAGCACGCCCTGCACGGCAGCGAGCATGTAACGCGAGTCCCAGCCCATGTAGAGGAAGGCGCCGTCGCCGAGCTCGTCCCACTGGCCGTTCCACGCCCGGGTCTCGTACACCGGCCCGCCGCGCCGCGCGCTGAACGACAGGAGGTCCTCACGGGCATCGGCCCACAGCCGCTTGAAGATGCGGTTGAACAGGGACGCGATGTCGTAGATCTCCCAGTGCTCGCCGCGGTACTCCACGTACGACCACTCCTGCTGCCAGCCCGGCGGGAAGCCGCGGCGCTTCTTCGCATCGAGGATGGGCGTCAGATCGTCGTCGTCGATGAGCACATCGGCTCTGCGGCGCCACACCGTGAGGAATCGTTCGATGAGCTCGACCGTGCGCCGGGAGATCGCCGCCGTGTTCCACGCCTCGAGGTCGGCGACGGATGCGGTCAGCTCGACGGCGCTGCGGCGGTACAGGTCGCGCTTGTCCGGGAACGAACGGTCGAGCGCGCGCTCCGCGAGCGGCTCCTCGAGCAGCGCGAGGTTGCCCAGTGTCGCCGCCAGCGCGCGGTGGCTGTTCTGCTCGTCCTCCGAGAACTCGCTCCAGGTGCGAACGCCGTCGCCGCTCCAGCCGTCGCCCGGTGCGAGCGGAACGATGTGCTCGACGTCGAGATCAGCTGCGGAGTCGCGTCCGGCGAGGCGTGCCAGCACGTAGGCAGGATGCGGCAGCGCAGTGAATTTGAGGGCGATCCGCATCCGCTCGTCGGAGGGCGTGATGCGCCCGAACGCGTGGCTCAGCGCCTCGGGACCTTCGGCTCGTGCACGACACAGACGGGCGACGAGCCGGTCATTGGTGAGACCGGCGACGAGCCGGCGCAGGAGAAGTGCCTGCAGATCCTCCAGTGTCTCGAGCAGTGCGTCGCGGTCGATGACGCCCCGCTCGTGGTCGCGGTAGGCGGCCATCACCAGGGGGAAGGTGCCGCGCCCGAACGTGCTGAGGAAGCGAAGCTGCGCGGCGACACCTTCGTCGGGAGCATGCGCGGGTTCGAGGAGCACGCGGTAGATCTCCGAGTACGCCTTCCACTCGGCCGCATCCCGCTCCAGGGTCTCGGCTTCGAGCACCGGGAACTCGCCGCGGAACGCGTCGTAGACGGCGCGCGTCGTGCCGCCCGTGAGTTCGCGTCCGGTGCGCATCACCAGGTAGTGCCGCCAGAAGTCCGCGATCGCCTCACCCGTGTTCTGCTCGATCGGCAGCCAGAAGCGCTCCTCGATCGCGGTCTGCTCCGCGTGAGTGAGACCCATGAGGATGTAGTTGTGGATGAGTTCGTGATCCCGCAGGGGTTCACCGGTCGAGTTCAGGCTCTCGAAGATCTGCTGCGCATTGGCATCGGCGCCGAGTGCGATGGCGACGTGCTCGAGGCGCTGCAGCCCTCGCCAGATCCGCGACGCCTCTTCCGGGCGGATCTGGCTGCGGAAGAACGCATAGTTGTCGTCGAAGCGCGATGTGCGATCTGCGGCGTCGGCCTCCCGTCGGTCGAGCACCACGCTCTCGAAGACATCCGCCCACGCCCGGTGGGGGCGCAGCTTCGTCCGGTGGGTCTCGCCGCCGCGTACGAGCACGTCGTGCAGGCGCCCTGCCAGTGCGGGGTCGGAGTCGCGCACGGTGTGCTCGAGAGCGGCGACCAGCAGCATGAGGGTCGTGATGCGCTGCTGGCCGTCGATCAGCACGAGTTCGGCGTCGTCGGAGTCTCCGCCGCGCGACGACAGGATGGAGGCCAGGAAGTGCGTGTGCCCCTCCGGGAGATCGGCCACCTGGCGGACGTCGGCCAACAGCTGCTCGCACCCGCCGATGTCCCAGCGGTACTGCCGCTGATAGACGGGCACGACGATGGCGAGGTCGGGATCGCTGAGCCAGGCGATCGTGTTGACGGCGGTCGCATCGACGTTGGTGGCGGTGGCCATGATCCTCGATCTCGTTGCGGGCGAAGCGGGTCGCGCAGGGCGACCAGACCACTCTAGGCCGGGGCCTCGGGCCTCCTGGGTATTGCCGAGGAGCCCGAGTAGGCTGACCTTACCTGGGCCAGTAAAAACGCGCTGACCCCCCACCGAAAGGCATGATTCGTCATGGGTTACATCAAGTCCGCCGCTCTCGAGGAGACCGGCTACGTCGTCCTCGACAGCTACAACCAGGAGCTCGATCCCAAAGAGTGGCTCGACATCGAGTACAACGACTGGAAGTCCTCGGGCGACACCCGGTTCGCTCCTCTGGCCAGCGCCTTCGGTGAGATCGAGTGCAACGGGTTCTGGAACCACAAGCCACCGCGCACCGACAAGGACGGCGTCTGGATCGACTCGCAGGTCGCCAAGGCCCCGAACCTCGTGCGCCGCGCGCAGGAGCCCGGCGCGAACGTCGGCCGCTGCCGTGTCATCGAACTGCAGCCCACGCCCTACGGCGACTGCCTCTACAACCTGCACCAGGACGACAACAACCGCCTGAACCCGGACGGGACCGGCTGGGTGGTGCGCGGGTTCTTCAACCTGACGGATGACAAGGACAGCTACTTCGTCCTGCGTGAGAACCGCACGGACCCCCGCGGTGAGGTACGCATCGCGCTTCCCGCCGGCGCGCAGCTGATCATCGACACGCAGCGCCTCTGGCACGCGGCCACGCACAACGGCACCGACCCGCGCTACTGCCTCATCACCTCGTGGACGTCGGGTCCGGAGCTCGACGCCTACATCGAGAAGTACCACGGTGTGAACCACGTCGAGAGCGTTGAGGTGCCGCAGGACGTGCTCGAGCACGGCTACGCCGAGCAGGCGCGCAAGGATGCGGCGCGCGCCGCCTACTACGCGGCGAAGGGTCAGGCGGCCGTCCAGGCCATGAGCGAGGCCTGAGACTGCTGACGACGACGGTGGCCCGGTCCGCAGTGCGGATCGGGCCACCGTTCTGCGTGCCGGCGCTGCGCGTCGCGATGCACAGGCTCGGGCGCAGGCCGTCGTGTGAACACTGTGTTGGTTTTACCCGGCGCAACCGTTTCTTTGTGTGGCTTTGTGTTGTAATGTGTTGATCCTTCGAGGAGGATCATGTACGCAACGGAGCGCCAGGCGGCGATCGAGCGAATCTTGGACGCCGAGGGACGACTGGTCGTCGTCGACCTCGCAGATCGTTTCGACGTCACGACCGAGACCGTGCGACGCGATCTCGCGGCTCTGGAGCAGCGCGGCGTTCTGCAGCGTGTGCACGGCGGCGCCGTGGCTCAGGGCCGCTCCAGCACCCGCGAGACGTCCATCAGCGAACGCATCCACGAGCGCAGCGACGCGAAGGGGCGGATCGCCCGTGCTGCGTTGAATCTCCTCGGCGACCGCTTCAACGGATCCGTGCTGCTCGACGCCGGATCCACGGTCGGCGCACTGGCGCAGGAGCTGCCATCGCACCTGGCGACGCGCGGAGGGCGAGCGGATGTGGTCACCCACTCCTTCGCCCACGCCCCTCTGCTCGCCGAACAGGACGGGATCGACCTCACCCTCGTGGGCGGACGGGTGCGTCGCGTGACGGGCGCTGCCGTCGGGGCGACCACCGTCGCCGCCATCAACGGCCTGCGCCCCGACATCGCCTTCCTCGGCACCAACGGACTCTCCGCCGCGTTCGGTCTCAGCACCCCCGACCCTGAGGAGGCCGCGGTCAAGCGTGCAGCGGTCGCGGCCGCGCGGCGCGTCGTCGTGCTCTGCGACGCGCAGAAGTTCGACCTCGAGCTCCTCGTCTCGTTCGCTCCGCTCTCGGCGCTCGACGTGCTCGTGACGGATGCGACTCCGCCCGCCGCGCTGGCGGAAGCACTGGAGCGCGCCGACATCGAGGTGGTGCAGTCATGATCGTCACCGTCACCGCGAACCCGTCCCTCGACAGGGCGGTCTCGCTCGCCGCCCCGCTGGAGGTCGGCGAGGTGCAGAGCGCCCTCGGCGTCCGCGAGGACGCCGGCGGGAAGGGCGTGAACGTCTCCCGTGTCGTCGCCGCCGCGGGAACCGCGACACTGGCAGTTCTCCCGCTGGCCGACCAGGACCCGTACGCGGCGGCGCTCGCGCAGACCGGCATCCCCGTCAGAGCCGTGCCCGTCCGCGGCCACGCCCGCGCGAATCTCACGCTCGCCGATCCGCAGGGAGCGACGACGAAGATCAACCTGCCCGGTGCTGAGCTCGACCCCGCGGATGCGGATGCGCTCATCGACACGATCGTCGCGGCCACCGCGGGCGCGGACTGGCTGGTCCTCGCGGGATCCCTCCCGCCGGGCGCGGGCGACGACTTCTACGTGCGCGCGATCCTCGCCGTCCGTGCCGCGCACGGCGACGCCACGCCTCGCATCGCCCTCGACACCTCGGGTGCCGCCCTCGCGGCCGCTGTGGCGGGGGCCCGCCCCGACCTCATCAAACCCAACGAGCATGAACTCGCCGAACTGACCGGCGCAGCCGCCGACACCCGCGACATCGACGGCATCATCGCGCTCGCGCAGGATCTCGTCGGACCTCGCGTCGGCGCCGCGCTGGTGACGCTCGGCGCCGCCGGTGCCCTGCTGGTCACCGAGGACGGCGTCTGGGTGGGAACGGCGCCGCGCATCACTGCGGTCAGCACGGTGGGTGCGGGCGACAGCTCCCTCGCCGGGTACCTGCTGGCGGACGTTGCCGGCGCCGAACCCGCCGAGCGTCTGCGCATGGGGATGCGATACGGCGCAGCCGCCGCATCCCTGCCAGGAACCCAACCCCCGACCCCGGCGGATCTTGTGACCGCCGAGATTCCCGTGCAGCGGATCATCCGCTGACGAACCCGACCACTGGAGGTCATCGTGTCCGACACCATCACACCGGAGCTCGTCGTCCTCGACGAGGATCTCGGCGCCGACAAGGCAGCCGTCATCCGGGCCCTTGCCGCGCGCGTGGTCGCCGCGGGTCGGGCCACGGATGCCGAGGCGCTGTTCGCCGACGCCTGGGCGCGCGAGGAGAAGGATGAGACCGGCCTGCCCGGCGGCATCGCGATCCCGCACGCGAAGAGTCCCGCCGTCTCGCAGGCGTCTCTCGCCTTCGCCAGGCTGAAGCCCGCGGTCGCCTTCGGCGCCGCCGACGGCCCCGCGGATCTCGTCTTCCTGATCGCGGCCCCCGCGGATGCCGCCGAGGAGCACCTGGCCGTGCTGTCCCGCCTCGCGCGGAGCCTCATGCAGGAGTCGTTCACGAGCGAGCTCCGTCAGGCCCCCGATGCGGCGGTCGTGGTGTCCACGGTGCGTCAGGCGATCGGCGAGGAGCAGGTCGCAGCGCCCGCGGCGACTCCGGCCGCGCCCGCCGCATCCGCCTCGCCCGCGCTCGAGGTCGACGGCCGCCCCGCGCGCATCGTCGCCGTCACCGCCTGTGCGACCGGTATCGCGCACACGTTCATGGCGGCCGACGCGCTGACCGCGGCCGGCAAGGAGCAGGGCATCGACCTCATCGTGGAGCCCCAGGGCTCCAGTGGCTACAAGGCGCTTCCGCAGAGCGTGATCGATGACGCCGACGCGGTGATCTTCGCCGTCGACGTGGATGTGCGCGAGCCGCAGCGGTTCGCCGGCAAGCCTGTCGTGCGCTCCGGCGTGAAGCGCGGCATCGAGCAGCCCGTCGCCCTCATCACCGAGGCCCTCGCGGCGGCGAAGGATCCGAGCGGCGCACGCGTGCCGGCCGCATCCGGCGGCGCCTCCGCTGCGAGCAGCGCTCCCGCGCAGAACGAGCGGTGGGGCGCCAAGATCCAGCGGATCCTCCTCACGGGTGTGAGCTACATGATCCCGTTCGTCGCCGGCGGTGGTCTGCTCATCGCCCTGGGCTTCCTGCTGGGCGGCTACCAGGTGACTGCCGACGCCGGCAAGGTCATCATCGACAACTCGTTGTGGAACCTGCCGACGGAGAACATCACGTCGCCGCTGGGGCCGATCGGCCAGTACCTGGGCTCCGTCGCGTTCATGATCGGCGCGACGTCGATGGGCTTCCTCGTGTCGGCGCTGGCGGGTTACATCGCGTTCGCGATCGCGGATCGGCCCGGCATCGCGCCCGGTTTCGTCGCGGGCGCCGTGGCTGTGCTCATGAACGCCGGCTTCATCGGCGGCATCATCGGCGGTCTGCTCGCCGGTTTCATCGCCTGGTGGCTCGGCCGCCTGAACCCGCCGCGCTGGCTGCGGGGCCTGATGCCGGTCGTGATCATCCCGTTGGTCGGCTCGATCATCGCCTCGGGTCTGATGATCCTCTTCCTGGGTCGCCCGATCGCGGCTCTCATGGACGCGCTCAACGTCGGCCTGACCGACCTCGCCGGCACCGGCGCGATCGTCGTCGTCGGCATCATCCTCGGCCTCATGATGTGCTTCGACCTCGGCGGTCCGGTCAACAAGGTGGCCTACGCCTTCGCCACCGCCGGTCTCGCCAGTGCATCGACCGCCGACATCCACGCCGTGCCGTTCCTGATCATGGCGGCGGTCATGGCCGCGGGCATGGTCCCGCCGCTGGCGATGGCGCTGGCGTCCACCGTCCTCGCTCGCGGCCTGTTCACCCCGGTCGAGAAGGAGAACGGCAAGGCGGCCTGGCTGCTGGGTGCCGCCTTCATCAGCGAGGGCGCCATTCCGTTCGCGGCGGCCGACCCGTTGCGCGTCATCCCCGCCAACCTCATCGGCGGCGCCGTCACCGGCGGGCTGAGCATGGCGCTCGGTGTCTCGTCGCTGGCGCCCCACGGAGGCATCTTCGTGTTCTTCGCGATCGATCCCATCTGGGGCTTCCTGATCGCGCTCGTGGCGGGAACGCTGGTGACCGCGCTGGCCGTCGTCGCGCTGAAGAAGTGGGTCGGACGCAAGGAACTCGTTCAGGCGCAGGCGGCTGCAGCACCCGTCGCGGCCTGAGAGCATAGAAGGGTAAGACGAGAGGAATCACCCATGGCAGAACGTCAGGCGAAAATCGCCAGCAGCTCGGGCCTTCACGCGCGCCCCGCCAAGCTCTTCGTGCAGGCGGTGCAGGAGAAGAAGCTCCCCGTCACGATCGCCCTCGAGGGCGGCCCCGACCTGAACGCGGGGAGCATCCTGTCGATCATCGGTCTCGGCGCCTCGCACGGCAGCGTCGTGACCCTGAAAGCGGAGGGCGAGGGGGCCGAGCAGGCTCTCGACGAGCTCGTCGCACTGCTCGAGACGGACCTCGACGCCGAGTAAGGCATCCTTCAGACGACGAAGGCGGATGCGGCCACCTCCGGGTGCCGCATCCGCCTTCGTCGTTCGTGCTCAGAGTTCGAGCGTGTCGCCCGGCTCGAGCACGACGAGCTCTCCGCCGTGCTGCTCTGCGGCCCATTTCAGACGGGCGCGGCCCATCTCCTTACCGGCGACAGAAAGCGTCATGTCGTGCGTTCCGAACACCTGGCGCGGCTTCACGGCGAGGACGAAGTCCATGGCGTCGCCGATCTTCAGCCACGGTGCACCCACGGGCGCGGCGAGCACCGTCACATCGTGGCCCTTGGGCAGCGCGTACGAGTCGCCGGGGTAGTAGAGCGTGTCGTCGACCAGGACACCCACGTTGTCGATCACCGGGATGCTCTCGTGGATGACGGCATGGTGGCCGCCGAAGAAGCGGAGCCGGAACGGCTCCACCTCGACCGTGTCTCCCGGGGCGACGACGGTGATGTCATACCCCGGCGCGGCGTTCTTGACGCCCTCGGGTGCGTAGATGGGCAGCCGGGGATTGGCTGCGACGAGTCGGTCGATGTGATCGGCCGTCCAGTGGTCGGGATGCTCGTGGGTGATCACGAGGGCTGCGACGTTCGACGTGTCGGGCAGGGGAGTCGTGAACGAACCGGGGTCGATGATGAGCTTGCGGCCCTGCTTCTCGAGGGTGAGGGCGGCATGCTCGTGCTTGGTGATTCGCATGACGCGAGTCAACTCTTCGGGGGTCGTCGAGGCAACCCGACACGGATCCCGGCCCCGATTTGGCGCAACGCAAGACCGCATGGCATACTTGAACGGTTGCCACGGCAGCGGCCCCATCGTATAGCGGCCTAGTACGCCGCCCTCTCACGGCGGTAACGCGGGTTCGAATCCCGCTGGGGTCACCAACAGAAAACCCCCGGTCAATCCGGGGGTTTTCTTGTTCCCTCATGGCGTGCGCTTCGGCAGAATCCGCTCGCCTGTAGTGCGCGCGCCACGCCGGGGCAATCCCCTCGGGTCGCGTTCGGTCGCAGCGTACGGTGCCGACGTTCGACACGAACGAAGGGAGCGGGACGTGGACGTGACAGAGCAGATCGGTGAGCTGGCGACGGAGGCGGGCATCCGCGTCGCGGCGGCGGAGTCGCTGACCGGCGGACAGGTGTGCACGGCTCTCGGCGCGACGTCGGGCGCATCCGACTGGTTCGCCGGGGGAGTCGTCGCGTACACGATCGAGACGAAGAACCTCGTGCTCGGGGTTCCCCTGGACATCGACCCCTGTTCCGCCGAGTGTGCGCGGACGATGGCGGTGGGGGTGCGCGACGCGCTGGAAGTGGATGCGGCCGTCGCCACGACAGGTGTCGGCGGGCCCGATCCGCAAGACGGCCATGCGCCCGGGACCGTCTTCATCGGCTGGGCGCGGGGGCGGCACGTCGGCGTGCGCGAGTTCTCCTTCGATGGGGACGACCCGGAGCAGATCGTCGAGGCGACCACGCGGGCGGCACTCGAGATGCTCGCCGAGATCCTCTCGGGCGCGTCGGAGGACGAGGACCGCTGACGCGTCAGTGGTGCGGCACCACCGGAACGGTGCCATCATCGCGCAGCAGGATCCCGTCCTGCACCGCACCGAGGGTCGGCGTCACCAACACCGCGATGAGCGCGGCAGCGGCGAGCAACTGACCGACCCGCAGATGCTGCGCAGGAACCTTGCGGCGCGCGGCGGCTGCTGCACAGACGCCGAGGGCCACGCTGAGGGCGAGGCACACCGCGACGCCCACGATGCTCGTGTGTGCAGGTTCGCTCGCCAGCAGCCACGTCGCGACGATCACCGCGAGGAGGGCTCCCGCGGTGACGGAGCGAGGAGCGAGGAGGCGGCCGGCGCGGAGTGCCGCGACGCCCCATCCGAGTCCGGCGATCCCGAGCGCCGCCGCACCGATTCCGAGGATCCGGTTCGCCGACGTCGCGTCCGGGAGGACGACAGCGCCCGCACCGAGCGCTGCGAGCACGAGTGCGGCGCCCCAGGCGAGGGCAGCAGTCCACGGGCCGGCGAGCAGTACTGCCCGGCGGCCCGTGGCTGCATTCGGGTGCGGCGTGCTCATGCTGCGGCGACGCGGGCGTCGCGGTCGGCGCCGACGCCGATGGCCAGCAGCACGACCGCGCTGCCGAGGTGCAGGAAGTGGTCGGGGACGTTCAGCGCGAGGATGTTGGCGGCGGTTCCCACGAGGAAGAACCCCGCAACGCCGAGCAGCAGGTAGGCGGCGCCGACGACGGTGTTCACCGTCTTGGCTGCACGGACGTTCGCCAGGCCCGCGACCAGAAGTGCCGCACCGATGAGCAGGTGGGCGACGTTGTGCAGCGGGTTCACGGCGAAGATGCCGAGAAGAAGCCCGCCCTCGGTGGCGAGGAAGCCGACGCCGCCGGTCACGGCGAAGCCGAGGAGACCGACGAGGAGATAGACGGCGCCGAAGACGGTCGCGACGATGCGGTTCGGGGACGAGCTCATGATGACCTCCGGTGTAGGGAGGATGCGGCGGTGTGCCGCATCCATCACTTGTTCGTGGCGGGCTCGAGAACGGATGGGAGAGTTTTCAGGCTGCTCACAGGAACGGGGCGCCGCTCCCGAAGGAACGACGCCCCATACGAACGGAGGTCAGTTGAGGAGACCACCCAGGCTCAGGTTCGACGTGAGGCCGTCCACGAGGTCGCCCACCTGCGCGCCGATGTCGCCGACGGATCCGTCGACCGACGTCTCGGGGGAGACAGGCGTCTCGATGCCCGTGTCGTTGCCGGAGCCGACCGGTGCCTCGACAGGAGCCTGCACATCGTTGCCGGAGGCGACCGGTGCCTGCACGTCGTTACCCGAGGCCACCGGTGCCTGGTTGCCCGAGAGAACGTCGCCCACGATGGGGCCCTGGATCACGCTCACGTCGCCGACGGAGGTGTCGGGGGCCACGGACGTCTCGGGGGACACGGAGGCACTGCCGGCCTCGATCGCGCTCGTCAGCCAGGTCTGCGCGGCTTCGACAGGGGCGCTGAGCGTCGTGGTGAAGGTCGACCAGTCGCCTCCGCGGGGTTCGTCTGCCGAGGCCGGCAGTGCGAATCCGGCGACAGCGATTGCTGCAGCGCCCGCTCCCGCAGCGGTGATGATTGCCAGACGGTTCTTCGTGTTCGTACGCATCGATATCTCTCCTTGTTTTCCGTCTGCGACCTTTCGGCCGCACACAGGTCATCCGAAGCCGGTGCTCGATCGGATGGGAGGAAAGATCTCAGGTCGTGATGGCGAACATCGCGTCGGTCGTGGGCAGGCCGCTGGGGGAGCCGCCCGCGGCCTCCACGGTGACAGCGATCACGTCGCCCGGCTGGAACGTGCCGTCGAGCTCGGAGACGGCGTCGTCGGCCGAGAAGGTGCCGGCTGGAAGAGGGGCGCCGTCGCGGATGAACCACATCTCGAACGTCTTGTCGCTCTCGAGCGTCGGCATGCCGTCCGTGACGAGCACCGCCCGCCCCGTGGATGCGGACCAGTGCGCCGTCGCGGAGGCGCCGTCATCGAGCGTCACGCTCGCGGACTGCGCGTCAGGGGCGTCCTGGATCTGCTCCAGCGCGACCTGAGCACCGTCTACCGGGTTCAGCAGGCGCCCGAGCGACAGGCCGCCGATGCCGAGCGCGAGGATGAAGGCGAGCGAGGCGGCGAGTGCGAACCACATCCGCGATCGGGCGCGGCGTGGCGCGGGGGCAGGCGGCGTATCGACGACCCGCTCAGTGTGACCGACAGATCGAGGAGCTTCCTGCGGCAGCGTGGCGATCCGCGACAGCAATGCGTCGCGTACCTGCGGCCGGGGTACCACGTCGCCTGCACCGTCGGCAAGGGCGGCGGCGGTGCCGAGCTCGGTGGCTACGATCGTGTTCCAGTCAGGATGGGCGGCGAGGAGCTCCTGGAAGCGCGTCTCGTCTTCGGTAGAGAGCGCGTTCAGGGCATGGCCGGCCGCGAGGTCGCGGAACTCTTCTTCTTCCATCACTGCACCCCCATCCTGTTTCGCAATCTGCTCAGTCCATCACGCATGCGCGTCTTCACGGTTCCCAACGGCGCCCCGACGAGCGCGGCGATCTCGGTCTGAGAGTAACCGCCGTAGTAGGCGAGGACGATCGCCTCGCGCTGCGCTTCGGGTAGTCCGGCGAGCGCCTCGGAGACGCGCCCGCCCTCGATCTTCAGTTCCACCGTCTCGGCGACGCCGTCATATGCGACGTCGAGATCGCGAAGGCCGACGCGTGCATCACGATCAGCGCTGGCCTGCGACGCCCGCACGCGGTCGACGGCTCGGCGGTGCGCGATGGTGAGAACCCACGACCTTCCTTGTCCCTTGTTCGGAGCGAAGCGTGAAGCGGATTGCCAGATCTCGAGAAAGACCTCCTGCAGCACCTCCTCGCTCTGCGAAGGGTCGACGAGGACGCGACGGATGAGGCCGAACATGCGCGGCGACAGCATGTCGTACAACTGCGCGAACGCGTTCTGATCGCCCCCGGCGATCGCGGCCAGCAGCGTCGCCACATGATCGATTCCGCCCGAGCCGTCCTCGGGAACCTCGACGCCGTCGATCACCACATCCACCAGCATGCCTTATCGCGCACGCAACCCCGCGGACGCGCGGCGGACGGGACCGCGATGGTAGGGCGCGATTCAGTGGGGCGGGTGCGGCTCAGCCTGGCTTCCGGAAGCGTCGGCGGCACCCCGTGATCGCCGGAGGCGCTGCGCGCGACGCAGACGTCGCACCGCCCACACGATCACGATGGCGACGGCGATGACGGCGAGCCACGGCAGAAGGAAGCCCAACCCGATCACGATGCCGTTCACGGTCGCGACGAGGCCCGCCCACCCGGCGGCGATCCCGTCGCCGAAGCCGGCGGGATCCGCGTGCGGCGCTGCGTCGCTCGGGGCGAGATTGACCGTCAAGGTCGACATCGCCACCTGATCCTCGAGCATCTCGAGCTGCTGTCGGTCCGCATCCAGCGCCGCCTGCCGGTCGGCGAGTGCGGACTCTGCGGCGATCAGGTCGGCGACTGATGCGGACTGCGCGAGCAGTTCGGTCAGGCGCGCGACCGACGTCTCCTGCGCCGCGATCCGCGCACGCAGGTCGACAGCCTGATCCGTCACGTCGAAACGGTCCACCGACGAAGCCGACACCGTCCCGAGAGTTCCGACCTGGTCGATCACATCCTGCAGCCGCTCGGCGGGGACCCGCACCGTGATCGAGCTCTGTGCGGGCGCCGGGGAGACCTGATCCGTCGTGGTCGGAGCGCCGGCGATGCTCGCCGATGAGACGTACCCCTGCACGGCTGTCACGATCGTGGTGATCTGCTGTTGGGCGTCTTCGGGGTCGTCCACGCTCATCTGGATCCACCCCGACGCGGAGACCTCGCGCCCCGCATCCGTCGCTGCGGACCGACCGCCGTCGGCCCCCGCGATGTCCTGCGCCGCGATGGCACCCTCCTGGGTCTGGATACCGACAGGTGCCGAACCGGAAAGGGACACGGGGTCCGTCATCTCCGCCCCGCGACCGCCCAGGACGACGGGGGAGACGAGCGCCGCCAGCGCGACGACCGCCACACCGGCGGCGGCTACGGCCCACCCGCCGCGGCGTCGCGCCCGTCGGCGCAGTCGGTCGAACTCGAGGTCGCGATCGATGCCTCGCTCGATCCGGTCGACCTGCTCTGCGGTCGGGCCCTCCGGCAGGGGCAGATCCTGCCCCTGCCCCCGGTCGTCGATCGTCATGATGCGTTCCCCTCCTGGACGGTGCCGCGCAGGCGGCTGCGGATGCGGGAGAGACGGTTGCGGACGGCGCCGTGGGTGAGGCCCAGCTCGGCGGCCGCGGCGTCGTAGGCGTAGCCGTGCGCGGCGCACAGGACGAACAACTCGCGATCGAGATCGTCGAGTCGCGCGACCTCTCGGGCGACGCGTCCGGCCAGCTCGGAGTCGATGACCGCCTGCTCCACGTCGATCGGCGACGGCATCCGCTCGTCGAGCGTTGCGCCGACGTTGTCGCGCTCACGGCGCAGCGCCCGCAGGCGGTTCGCGCACACCAGGCGACAGATCGTCGCGAACCAGGGGAGAGCCGAGGCTCCCTCCAGGCGGAAGCCGCGAAGCTTCTGCCAGGCCGTGACGAACGTCTCCTGCGCCGCATCCTCGGCGTCCGCGGTCGTCGGCAAGAGGATCGCCGCGATGCGGTAGACCGCGTCGATGTTGCCGCGATACAGCGCGCGGAAGGCCTCCTGGTCCCCGTGCGATGCGCGCGCGATCAGCTCCCCATCGCTGGTCATCGTGCCCCTATCCCTCGGCGTCGGACGCGCCGACGTCTTCTCTCACCCTCAGGTGTCCTCGGCCGCCCGATCGTCTCAGATCCGCATAAACTGTGGCGTCCGCCGATTCCGAAAGGCTCTCATGGGCTTCGAGATCCCGGTGTGGTTCCAGATCGTCGCGCTGATCGTGCTCGTTCTGATCCTGGCCGCCGACCTTCTCCTCATCCTCCGCCGTCCCCACATCCCCTCCGCACGGGAGGCCACGCTGTGGGTCGTGTTCTACGTGTCGTTGGCGCTCGTGTTCGCCCTCGTCCTGCTGTGGGTTTCGGGTAGCGCGGATGCGGCGGGCCAGTTCGTGGCCGGATGGCTGACGGAGTACAGCCTCTCGGTCGACAACCTGTTCGTCTTCGTGCTGCTGATGGGCCAGTTCGCCGTCCCGCGCAAGTACCAGCAGGAGGTGCTGATGGTGGGGATCATCATCGCGCTCGTGCTGCGAGGCATTTTCATCGCGTTCGGTGCCGTGCTGATCGACAACCTCTCGTGGATCTTCTACGTGTTCGGGCTCTTCCTCGTCTGGACGGCCTGGCGTCAGGCCTTCCCCGGCGACGACGAGCACGGCGAGCAGCGTGAGAACGCCGTGGTGCGGATGCTGCGGCGTTTCATCCAGATCCGCGACGAGTACGACGGATCGAAGCTGCGCACGGTCGTCGACGGCAAGAAGGTCTTCACGCCGATGCTGCTCGTCTTCGTGGCGATCGGCTTCACCGACCTCGTCTTCGCGATCGACTCGATCCCGGCGATCTTCGGCATCACGCAGAGCGCCTTCATCGTCTTCACCGCCAACATCTTCGCCCTCATGGGGCTGCGCCAGCTCTACTTCCTGCTGGGCGGACTGCTCGATCGCCTGCGCTACCTGCACTACGGGATCGCGTTCATCCTCGCCTTCATCGGCGTGAAGCTGTTCCTCCACGCCCTGCACGAGAACGAGCTGCCGTTCATCAACGGCGGTCACGGTGTCGAGTGGGCGCCCGACATCTCGGCGTGGGTCTCGCTCGTCGTCATCGTGGTCGCCATGGCGACGGCGACCGTCGCGAGTGTCGTGGCGGCGCGGCGCGAGGCCGCATCCGTCGACGAGGGCTGAGCAGCTCGGTCAGAACGAGCGCAGGTTCGCGCCGAGGCCGGCACCGTCGTACTCGCGGCGCAGGATGCCGCGACGGCGGAGGATCGGCACCAGCTCGTCGAGCATGCGGTGCACGGTGACCGGATGCACATCGCCCCACAGCAGGACGCCGTCGTTGCCCCAGTCGCCCAGCTGCTCGATGCGGTCCGCGAGTTCGCCCGCCGTTCCGACCCACCCGGTGCCGTCCGGGATGCGGCCGAGGCGGGCGTGCGCGGCGAGGATCTGCCGCAGCGGCGTCTCGCGCGCGTCATGGTCGCCGACGAGTCTGCGGATGCTGCCGTGCGACACGTGCGCGGCGAACAGCCCCTCGGGCAGCGGCCGGTCGAGATCGAGCGCGGTGAGATCCGTCTCCAGATCCGAGGACTGGCGCCGGGCGATCGCGCGCAGCGCGGACTCGTCGGGCGTGCGCGACGCTGCCACCAGCCGGTCCGCCTCTTCGGCGGAGGAGACCAGCACGGGCTGGATCGCGAACAACACCTTGACGTCCGACGGGTTGCGGCCGCGTCCGCGTGCGGCGCGGTGGATGCGCTCCCGGTAGGTGCGTACGCTCGCCTCGTCCAGGGGGGCGAGAGCGAGCTGCACGTCGGAGTGCGCTCCGGCGAAAGCAAGGCCCCGCTCCGACCCGCCCGGCGACACGATCGCGGGTTCGCCGTCGGTGAAGGGAAGTGCGTTGAGCGGTCCGTCGAAGCCGAAGTGTTCGCCGCGATGGCGGACCGCCCGCATCCGGTTGCCGTCCGCGTACCGATCATCGGCGCGGTCGAGCACCAGCGCACCCTCGTCCCAACTGCGCCACAGTGAGCGGATGCCGTCCAGCCATTCCTCGGCGCGGTCGTAGGCGGCATCGTGTCCGAGCGGGGCGTCGGTCCCGAAGTGGCGGGCGCTGCCGGTGTCGGTCACCACGTTCAGCCCCAGTCGGTGGCCGCTCAGGTGCTGCAGCGACGCGAACTGCCGGGCGGCCGTGTAGGGCAGGTATGCCGCGGGGTTGACGGTCGGGACGACCCCCAGGTGCCGGGTTGCCGCGAACAGATACGGAGCCAGCACGAACGGATCGTGCTTGGGGCCGCCGAAGGCGGGCCGCACCCGCAGATCGATCGTCTCCGCGGAGCCGAGCGATGGCGCATCCTCGACGATCAGCAGATCGAACCCGGCCTGCTCCAGGGTGCGGGCGGACTCCTGGTAGAGCTGCGGGGCCGTCCAGTCGTAGTCCCAGTCCAGGCTGGGCAGTCCCCAGCCGTGCGGGCCGAAGCCGCGGGCCAGGAACCAGCCGAAGTGCTGGAGGCGGCTCACCCGATGACCTCGATCGTGCGTGCGGATGCCGCCAGGGCCGCCGCCTTGAGCGCCCGCTCGAGATCGGCGATCAGGTCATCGGCATCCTCGATGCCGACCGAAAGACGCAGGGTTCCCGGATGCACGCCGAGTGCGGCACGCGCAGCGTCTGTGTGCTGCGCGTGACTCGTCGTGGCCGGATGCAGCACGAGCGAGCGGACATCGCCGAGGTGCGTCATGTGGGTCACGACCTGCACGGCCTCCACGAAGGCGCGGGCCGCCTTCTCGGCGCCGTGCAGAGTGAAGGTGAAGACGGAGCCGGTGCCGCGGGGCAGAAGGCGCTTCGCGAGCGCGTGGTGCGGATGGGTCGCGAGTCCTACGTAATCCACCGACGCCACCTCGTCTCGGCTTTCCAGCCACGCGGCGATCCGTGCCGCGTTCGCCGACTGCTCGCGCATGCGCAGATGCAGCGTCTCGATGCCCTGCGACACGAGGAAGGCATTGAGCGGCGACGGAGTCGGACCCAGTCGCGGGGCGACCGACTCTCGCACATAGGCCAGACGTGCGCGGGCACCGTGCCGTTCCCAGACGCTCGGCGCGCCGTCGTGGCGCGCGGTGACCAACTGCGGGAACAGTGCGCCCGAGCGGGCGGCGTCGAAGCGGCCGTCGTCCACGATCACGCCGCCCAGTGCCGCCCCGTGGCCGGCGAGGAACTTGCTCGCCGAATGGACGACGACCGCCGCGCCCAGCTCGATCGGTCGCATCAGGTAGGGAGTAGCGAAGGTGTTGTCGACGACGAGCGGGATGCCGTGGCCGTCCGCTACGGCCGCGATGGCGGACACGTCGAGCAGATCGTTGCGCGCATTGCCGATGGACTCTGCGAACAGCGCGCGGGTCTCGGGGCGGATCGCGTCCTGCCACGCCCGCGGGTCGGCGATGTCGTCCACGTAGGTGACGGTCACCCCGAACCGGGAGAGCAGGTCGTTCACGAGCCCGCGCGTTCCCTCGTAGATATGGGTGGAGCTGACCAGATGGTCGCCGGCCGAAAGCAATGCCAGCAGGGCGACGGAGACGGCGGCCTGCCCGCTGCCGAGGAACACCGCACCGGCACCGCCTTCGAGCTCGGCGAGGCGACGCTCGAGCGCGTCGACGGTCGGGTTGCCGGTGCGCGTGTAGCCGTAGCCGTCGCCCGTCGCGAAGTGCGCGGCAGCGTGATCGAAGTCGTCGAAGCGGAAGCCGGCGGTCATGTAGACCGGGACGGTGCGCGATGGCGCATCCGTCCAGTCGGTGCCGCTGTGCACCTGTCGCGTGGCGAATCCGTGGGTGGGTTCGGTCATGAGGGTCCTGCCGTCTCGGGTCGCAGCAGCCTAAAAGCGCCGCCTGCTCGCGGGCGAGTGCGGCGACACACAACGTCACCTGCGCGCCCGGGCGGTGGGCCGCGGCGCCGGAGCGCGGTGGTAGCCTGTGCGGGTGCGGATCGCTCGCCTTCTCCTTCGCAGCCGCGACGAGTCCTAGACCCAGGCCTCCCTCGTCGCGGAGTTCGTTGCGGGCTTGATCCACCGTCATCTCAGGAGAACGACAGCATGAGCAATCCCGATCACTCCGCGGCGTCCGCGCCGCGCACCCTGGCCGAGAAGGTCTGGGACAACCACCTGGTGGTCAAGGGCGAGGACGGCCAGCCCGACCTCATCTACATCGACCTGCACCTCGTCCACGAGGTCACGAGCCCGCAGGCCTTCGACGGTCTCCGCGCCGAAGGGCGCGGGCTGCGGCGCCTCGACCTGACGATCGCGACCGAGGACCACAACACTCCGACGCTGGCGATCGATAAGCCGATCGCCGATCCGACCAGCCGCCTGCAGATCGAGACGCTGCGCCGCAACGCCGCCGAGTTCGGGGTGCGCATCCACTCGCTGGGCGACGCCGAGCAAGGAATCGTGCACGTCGTCGGTCCGCAGTTGGGTCTCACGATGCCGGGCATCACGGTCGTCTGCGGCGACTCGCACACCTCCACCCACGGCGCGTTCGGAGCGATGGCGTTCGGTATCGGCACGAGCGAGGTCGAGCACGTCATGGCGACGCAGACCCTGCCGTTGAAGCCGTTCAAGACCATGGCCATCACCGTCGAGGGGACGCTGCGTCCTGGCGTCACCGCGAAGGACATCATCCTCGCCGTCATCGCGAAGATCGGTACCAACGGCGGGCAGGGGTACGTGCTCGAGTTCCGCGGCAGCGCCATCCGCGCCCTCTCGATGGAGGGGCGCATGACGATGTGCAACATGTCGATCGAGGCGGGCGCGCGCGCCGGCATGGTCGCCCCCGACGAGACCACGTTCGCGTACCTGAAGGGGCGTCCGCACGCCCCGAAGGGTCAGAATTGGGAGGATGCGGTCGCATACTGGCGCACCCTGCCGAGCGACGAGGGCGCCGTCTACGACGCGGAGGTCTTCCTCGACGCCGACGAGCTCGAGCCCTTCGTGACGTGGGGCACGAACCCCGGCCAGGGCGTGTCGCTGAACGACGTCGTTCCGACGCCGTCCGAGATCGCTGACCCGAACGAGCGCGTGGCCGCCGAGCGGGCGCTGCAGTACATGGATCTGGCCCCCGGCACGAAGCTGAAGGACGTCCCCGTGGATGCGGTCTTCATGGGCTCGTGCACGAACAGCCGCATCGAGGACCTCCGCGCCTTCGCGTCGATCGTGAAGGGCCGTAAGAAGGCCGAGGGCGTTCGAGTCATGGTCGTGCCCGGCTCCGCCCGGGTCCGCCTGGAGGCGGAGGCCGAGGGACTGCACCGCATCTTCGAGGAGTTCGGTGCCGAGTGGCGGTTCGCGGGATGCTCGATGTGCCTGGGCATGAACCCCGATCAGCTCGCTCCGGGCGAGAGGTGCGCCTCCACGTCGAACCGCAACTTCGAGGGTCGGCAGGGCAAGGGAGGGCGCACGCACCTGGTGTCGCCGCTCGTCGCCGCGGCGACCGCCGTGCGCGGAACGCTGTCGAGTCCGGGGGATCTCGATCCCGTCGAAGAGCCGGCGATCGTCGGGGCGGGGGTCTGACATGGAGAAGTTCAGCGTTCACACCGGTGTCGCAGCCGCCCTCAAGCGATCCGCCGTCGACACCGACCAGATCATCCCCGCGGTCTACCTCAAGCGGGTGACCAAGACGGGCTTCGAGGACGCGCTGTTCGCCAACTGGCGTCAGGATCCCGATTTCGTGCTGAACCAGCCCGCTTTCGCGCAGAGCTCGATCCTCGTCGCCGGACCCGACTTCGGAACCGGCTCGAGCCGTGAGCACGCCGTCTGGGCCCTGCGCGACTACGGGTTCAAGGTGGTGCTGAGCACCAAGTTCGCCGACATCTTCCGCGGCAACGCGGGCAAGCAGGGCCTTGTGACGGGCGTCGTCGCCGAGACCGACATCGAGGCGCTGTGGGCCGCGATCGACGCACAGCCCGGTATCGAGATGACGGTCGATCTGACGGCGCGCGAGGTCGTTGCGGGCGAGCTCCGGGTCCCGTTCGAGATCGACGATTACACTAGGTGGCGGTTGCTGGAGGGCCTCGACGACATCGGGCTCACGCTCCGCAACGAAGACAAGATCGCCGCCTACGAAGCGCGACGCGAATCCTGGAAGCCGCGGACACTCCCGCCCCTTCCCGCACAGTGAGGTACCGCATATGACACTTCTCGGGCAGACCACCGAATCCTCGAGCCCGCTCGCGGAGGAGGCGGAGATCCTCGAGATCCGCGGCGGACGGCCTCTTCGCGGCACCGTCGAGGTCAAGGGCGCGAAGAACCTCGTCACCAAAGCGATGGTCGCGGCCCTCCTCGGTGAGAGCCCGAGCCTGCTGCGCGACGTGCCGATGATCAGCGACGTCGCCGTGGTGCGGTCGCTGCTCGAGGTGCACGGCGTGCGCGTGGCGGAGGGCGACGAGCCCGGCTCGCTCGTGCTCGATCCCCGTGACGTCGAAAGCGCCCACATGGAAGAGATCGACGCGCACGCCGGTGCGTCGCGCATCCCGATCCTCTTCTGCGGGCCGCTGCTGCACCGGCTCGGACAGGCGTTCATCCCCGACCTCGGCGGATGCCGCATCGGCGACCGTCCGATCGACTTCCACCTCGATGCGCTCCGCAAGTTCGGCGCGATCGTGGAGAAGCTTCCCAGCGGCATCCGTCTGTCCGCCCCGCGGGGCCTGCACGGCGCCAGCATCCACCTGCCCTACCCGAGCGTCGGGGCCACGGAGCAGGTGCTGCTGACCGCCGTGCGCGCACAGGGCATCACGGAGCTGCGCAACGCCGCGATCGAGCCCGAGATCATGGATCTCATCGCGCTGCTGCAGAAGATGGGCGCGATCATCTCCTACGAGCCCAATCGCGTCATCCTCATCGAGGGCGTGCCGAAGCTCAACGGCTATGACCACCGCGCGATCTTCGACCGCAACGAAGCGGCCAGCTGGGCCAGCGCCGCCATCGCGACGGACGGCGAGATCTTCGTCGCCGGCGCGCGCCAGCAGGAGATGCTGACTTTCCTCAACGTGCTCCGCAAGATCGGTGCGCACTTCGAGGTTCGTGAGGACGGCATCCTGTTCGCGCGCGGCGACGCGCTGCAGCCCGTCACGGTCGAGACCGACGTGCACCCCGGCTTCATGACGGACTGGCAGCAGCCGCTCATCGTCGCGCTGACGCAGGCCACCGGACGCTCCGTGGTGCACGAGACGGTGTACGAGAATCGCTTCGGCTTCACCCAGGCCCTCGTCAAGATGGGTGCCGACATCACGGTGTACCCGCACGGTCTGCAGGAGGGGCCGCGGCGCGTACCGCGCCGCTCGCTGGAGCAGGCTGCGGTGATCACCGGGCCCACCCCGCTGCACGGCGCCGACATCACGGTGCCGGACCTGCGCGGCGGGTACAGCCACGTCATCGCGGCGCTGGCCGCGGAAGGCACCTCGACGGTGCGCAACATCGGAATCATCCGCCGCGGATACGCGGACTTCCTCGCGAAGCTGACCGCGCTCGGCGCCGACTTCGACGTCATCGGCTGATGGCGCCCCAGACGCACCGTCGGCGGCGCGCGTCGACGGAGAAGACACGGCCGAGCGTGTTCTGGCTGCTCGGCGGGATCGTCGTACCGTTCGTCGGCCTGATCGCCAAGATCGAGATCGAGGGCGAGGAGAACCTGCCCGAAGAAGGTCCGTTCGTGCTGGCCCCCAACCACCACAGCGAGATCGACCCGCTTCTCGTGGCCGTGGCCGTCTGGCGGATGGGTCGCGCCCCGCGTTTCATGGCCAAGGAGAGCCTGTTCCGGGTTCCCGTGCTCGGCTGGGCACTGCGCGCGACCGGCATGATCCCCGTTGCGCGCGCCTCGAGCGCCGCCGCTGCGAAGCAGGCGCTCGATACGGCCCGTCACCTGGCGGAGCGTCGCGCGGGCGTCATCGTCTACCCCGAAGGCACGCTCACACGCGATCCCGATCTGTGGCCCATGCGCGGAAAGACCGGCGCGGCGCGCCTGGCGCTGGTGGGCGACATCCCCCTCATCCCGATGGCCCAGTGGGGTGCGCAGCAGATCATGCCGCGCTACGGCAAGTTCCGGCTCTGGCCGCTGCGCAAGCGCGTGCGTGTGCGAGTGGGGCAACCCATCGCGCTGGAGGAGTACCGCGACCGCGCCGCCCACCCGGCGGCTCAGGCGGAGCTCACCGCGCGGGTCATGGACGAGATCGCAGAGCTGTTGTCGGATCTTCGTGGCGAGCCCGCTCCCGCGGCGCGCTGGGAACCCGGCGCCCACGGCCAGAGCGAGACGGGCCGTCTTGAGTAGGCGTGCCGCGACCCCCGTGACCCGCGTCGCCGTGCTCGGCGCCGGCAGCTGGGGCACCACCTTCGGCAAGATCCTCGCGGACGGCGGTGCGAACGTCGTGATGTGGGCGCGCCGCCCGGAGCTCGCGAACGAGATCCACACCGGCAAGCGCAACACGAAGTACCTGCCCGGCATCAATCTGCCGCGCACGATGACCGCGACCTCGCACCTCGCGGAGGCGCTCGAGGGCGCCGACCAGGTCTACCTGTCGATCCCGAGCCAGTCGCTGCGCGAGAACCTCGCGGGGGTCCGGCCGCTTCTCGAAAGCAGCTCGGTGCCGGTGGTCTCGCTCATGAAGGGCGTCGAGAAGCGCACCGGGCTGCGGATGAGCCAGGTCATCGAGCAGGCACTCGGATGCGATCCGGCGCGCATCGCCGTGGCCTCCGGGCCGAACCTCGCGCTCGAGATCGCCCAGGAGCAGCCCACCGCCGCGGTGATCTCCTCGATCAGCCCGGATACCGCGGAGGTCGTCGCCCGCGCGGCGCGCAACCGCTACTTCCGATCCTTCGTCAACACGGATGTGATCGGCACCGAGTTTGGCGGCGTGCTGAAGAACCTGATCGCGGTCGCGATCGGCATCGTCGACGGGGTCGGCTACGGCGAGAACACGAAGGCGTCGATCATCACCCGCGGGCTCGTCGAGATGACCGACTTCGCCGTCGCCCAGGGCGCTCAGCCCGAGACCCTGCAGGGACTCGCCGGGCTGGGTGATCTGATCGCCACGTGCCAATCGCCCCTCAGCCGGAACAACACCGCCGGCAGGCTTCTGGGGCAGGGGTACAAGTTCCAGGATGTCGTGGCGCAGATGCAGCAGACGGCGGAAGGACTGGCATCCGTCGCTCCTATCCTGCAGCTGGCCAAGGCGAGCGGCGTGCAGATGCCGATCGTCGAGCAGGTCAAGCGCGTGCTGGACGGCACGATGAACCCGCGCGAGATCGCCCCCCACCTGACCACCGACGACGACACCCCGCAGGGGGAGAGGACCCAGCATGGACAAGCCGGTAGTGGTGGTGCTCTTTGGCGGTCGCTCCAGCGAGCATTCGATCAGTTCCGCCACGGCGGGCGGGGTTCTGGGCTCGCTTGACCGCGAGCGCTATCGGGTGATCCCGGTCGGCCTCACCCGCGAGGGCGCGTTCGTGCTCGAGGATGACGACCCGGACAAGTTCGCCCTCGTCGCCGATCACCTGCCTGCCGTCGTCGACAACGGCACGCGCATCATCTGGCCCGAGGCTGCGGGCGACAGGCAGCTGCGTGTCCGCGACGCGGTCGGCGCCGTGCGCGAGCTGGGCGCGGTGGACGCGGTGCTGCCTATCCTGCACGGCTCGCACGGTGAGGACGGCACCATACAGGGCTTCTTCGACACGCTCGAGCTCGCCTACGCCGGCGGCGGCGTCATCGACTCCGCGTTGTGCATGGACAAGCACTTCATGAAGGTCGCACTGCAGGCGGACGGCATACCTGTCTCGCCCGGGGTGACGGTGCGCCGTGCCGATTGGAACGAGGACACGGATGCGGTGCGTCCGCGCCTCGCGCACCTGGAGCTTCCCTGGTTCGTCAAGCCGGCTCGAGCGGGCTCCAGCGTGGGGGTGTCGAAGGTGCACTCCGCCGATGAGCTCGACGCGGCCCTGCGGATCGCGTTCGACGAAGACGACAAGGTGCTCGTCGAGCAGGGCATCGTCGGGCGCGAGGTCGAGGTGGGCGTGCTCGAGGGCCGCGACGGCGTCGTGCGCGCCTCGCTTCCCGGTGAGATCGTATTGAGCTCGCGCGAGTTCTACGACTTCGAGGGCAAGTACCTCGGCGGCGACGGGGTAGACGTGGTGTGCCCGGCGGACATGACCGATGCGGAGATCGAGGCGGTTCGCGCCATGGCGCTGCGCGCTTTCGCCGCCGTCGACGGCCGCGGTCTCGCACGCGTCGATTTCTTCCTGACCGCCGACGGCCCGGTCGTCAACGAGCTGAACACGATGCCGGGCTTCACACCGATATCGATGTTCCCGAAGTGCTGGATCGCGTCCGGCCTCAGCTACTCGGAGCTGCTGTCGGAGCTCATCGAGACGGCGCTCACGCGGCGCTGACGCCTACGAGGTGCCGGGGCGTGCTGTGCACTCCCCGTCCTTGGGAAGCTTCGCGACCAGCGACGAGAGACTGTCGAGCACGTCGACGCTCGAGACCACGTCGTTGTCGAGGTAGATCTCCACGGCCGGCGTGCGCCCGAAGCTCGTGAGGCGGTACCGCGGTGCGTCGCTGTCGTCGACGAGCCAGTCCACGCCCGACACCGTCTGGCAGACGAGCGTCGAGGGTCCCGGCGGGGTCACACCGCAGGTCAGGATCACGGCAGCCGGGTCGCCCCATGCCCCTGTCGCCTGCGCATCCGTCCACCGACGATCCTGGCCCGCCACGTTCTGGGGCAGGTGAGCCGTGACATCCGCGCAGCGCGGATCGTTCGCGGCCGGGGCGGGTTCGAGCGCGACCGTGCTGCTGCAGCCGGTGAGGGCGAGCAGCGCGAGGGCGACGGCTGCCAGGCGGCCGAGTCGGGGGCGGATCACCCCTCCAGGCTAACGCGCGCCGCGCCGGCATCCGTCTCGGGCCGGCGCGGCGGAAGGTAGCGTGGCGGGGTGGACGAGCGCACCGAGACGACCGTGGCAGAGCTCAGCGAGCGGGAGATCCTGCGCCGCATCCTGGCGCGCGTCGGGACGGGCTCCGCCGTGGTCGGCCCCGGTGACGACGCGGCTGTGCTGGCGCCTGCCGGGCAGATCGTCGCGACCGTGGACACCCTCGTTCACGGCCCGGACTTCCGGCTCGCGTGGACCGGGGGTTTCGATCTCGGGTGGAAGGCTGCCGCCGTGAACCTCGCTGACGTGGCCGCCATGGGCGCTCGTCCGACGGCGTTGCTCGTCGCCCTGGCGATGCCGGAGGACACGACGATCGGCTTCGTCGAGGCCGTGGCCGACGGCTTGCGGGCGGCGTGCGAGGAACTCGCCCCGGGGTGCGCCGTGGAAGGCGGTGACCTGACGGTCTCCGACACCCTCACCGTCGCCGTCACCGCGTTGGGGGAGCTCGATGGTCCCGCGGTGCTGCGCTCCGGCGCGCGGGTGGGCGACACGGTCGCGATCGCGGGGGAGCTGGGAGCTGCCGCGCGGGGGCTGCGACTGCTGTTCGCGCGGTTCCGCGACGCCGATGCCACACCGGTACCGGTGGATCCGCAGGTGCTGACGGATGCGGAGCGCGAGGACATCGCGGCGCAATTGCGCCCGCATCCACCCATCGCCCTGGGCCCGCGTGCGGCGGCAGCAGGCGCGCGCGCGATGATGGACGTGTCCGACGGCCTCGTGCTGGATGCGACGCGCCTGGCGGAGGCCTCGGAGGTCACGATCGCGCTCGAGGCGGCTTCTCTCGGCCCGGATGCGGAGCTCGCGCTCAGCGGTGGTGAGGATCACGCGCTCCTGGCCGCCTTCCCCGCGACCCTCGATCTGCCCGACGGTTTCCGCCGGATCGGCACGGTGCACGCGCGCGGCCAGCATCCGGTCACGGTCGACGGCGCGAGTCCCTCCGATCGTGGCGGATGGGATCCTTACGCGGACTGGGACGCCGGACGCGGCTGAGCCCACCACAGCGCGGTGTCGCCGTGACGGCGCTCGCGTACCTGTTCCAGGTCTGCGAGACCCCAGTCGGGCTCGGTGGAGCGCTTCGCGCGTTCGACGACCACGAGCGCATCGGCGGAGAGCAGCGGACGCAGCAGCGCGAGCGCCTCGGCCAGATCGTCGTCGGCGATGTCGTAGGGAGGGTCGAGGAACACGAGGTCGTACTCGGCGCCGCCCTGACGAAGGAACGCGTTCACCGTGCTGCGGTGGGCTCTCGCCGTCGCGCGGGCAGCGCGGGCGATGACCTCGGCGTTGCGCCGCACCACGGCGGCGGCCTTCGGATTGTGCTCGACGAGATCCACGTGCACGGCCCCGCGACTGAGCGCCTCGAGCCCGAGCGCACCCGAGCCCGCGTACAGGTCCAGCACGCGGGCGCCCGCGAGCAGGTCCTGGGACTCGAGGGCGGCGAAGAGGGACTCGCGGACGCGATCGCTCGTCGGCCGGGTACCGCTGGCCGGCACGTCGAGTCGGAGTCCGCCGGCGGCTCCGGCGATGATGCGCGTCACCTCTTCACCCTACCGACGGGCGTGGGGGAGGCCCGCCGTAGAATCGGCTCATGTCCGTCACCCTCGATTCCCGTCTCGACGGCGTGATCGGGGGCAAGGCCGCGACGACCCTGCAGCGGGCGTTCGGGATGCGGACGGTGGGCGATCTGCTCACGCACTACCCGCGGCGGTATGCGAAGCACGGCGAGCTCACGCCCATCGACTCATTGACGGTCGACGAGCAGGTCACGATCGTCGCGCAGGTCAAGAGTGTCACCGACCGGAGGATGAAGAACCGACGAGGCTCGATCCTCGAGGTCGTCATCACCGACGGGCGCGGCGACCTCGTGCTCACCTTCTTCAACCAGTCGTGGCGGCAGGACCAGCTCAAGGTCGGCCGGCGGGGTACGTTCTCGGGCAAGGTCGGCGAGTACCGCCGTCAGATGCAGCTCGCGCATCCGGACTACCAGCTCTTCGAGGACGAGAACGTGGCGCTGATGAACGCGCAGGCGTATGCCTCGCAGCCCATCCCGATCTATCCCGCGACGGCGTCCCTGTCGAGCTGGAAGATCGGGGAGCTGATCGCCCACACGCTCGACCTGCTTGCTCCTCTCGACGATCCGATCCCCGACGACATCCGCACCCGCGAGAGGCTGTCGAGCTTCCGCGAGGCTCTGGAGCGTGTGCATCGGCCGGACTTCGACGACGTCATCGACCAGGCGGTTCACACCCTGCGCTGGCAGGAGGCGCTCGTGCTGCAGACCGCTCTGCTGCAGCAGCGCCAGCTCGTCCGTGCACTGTCGGCCGAACCTCGTCCGGCGGGGTCGCTGCTGGAGCGCTTCGACGCCGCGCTGCCCTTCGAACGCACGCCCGACCAGGTGTCGGTCGGCGATGCGATCGCCGCCGATCTCGTCGGACCCTGGCCCATGAACCGACTCGTGCAGGGCGAGGTGGGCTCGGGCAAGACACTCGTGGCGCTGCGCGCCATGCTGCAGGTCGCTCAGAGCGGCGGGCAGTCGGCGCTGATCGCCCCGACGGAGGTGCTCGCCGCGCAGCATCTGCGTTCGCTCACCAAGATGCTCGGTCCGGCCCTCGCCCCCGAACTCATGCCGACGCTGCTCACCGGTCAGATGGGTGCGGCCGAACGCCGCAAGGCAGCCCTGCGGGTCGCCGCCGGGCAGGCGCTCATCGTCGTCGGCACGCACGCGCTGCTCAGCGACAAGACGACCTTCGCCGACCTCGCACTGGTCGTGGTCGACGAGCAGCACCGCTTCGGTGTCGAGCAGCGCGAGACGCTGCGCGCCAAGGGCACGAGCCCGCATGCGCTCGTGCTGACGGCGACACCGATCCCGCGCACCGTGGCGATGACCGTGTTCGGCGACCTCGACGTGTCCACGATCCGCACGATGCCCGCCGGACGCGCCGGGATCGAATCGTTCGTCGCGCCGGTGGGGGAGAAGCCCGCATGGTTCGAACGCGTCTGGATGCGGGCCGCGGAAGAAGTCGAGAAGGGCTATCAGGTCTTCGTGGTGTGCCCGGCGATCGATGTCGAACCCGAGACCGCGATCGCCGAGGCCGGGCAGGAGCCCTCGACCACGATCGACGACCTCCCCGACGACGCCGGTGCCGCCCGACCGCGGTGGGGTGTCGTGCAGGTCGTCGGGCTCCTCGCCGAGCATCCCCGGTTCGCCGACAAGCGCATCGCCTTGCTGCACGGCAAGCTTCCCTCGGACGAGAAGGATGCGGTCATGCGCGCCTTCGCCGCGGGCGACATCGACGTCTTGGTGGCGACCACCGTCGTGGAGGTCGGTGTCGACGTGCCCAATGCGTCGACGATGATCATCCTCGACGCCGACCGATTCGGAGTGTCTCAGCTGCACCAGTTGCGCGGACGTGTCGGACGCGGCTCCGTGCCGGGTCTCTGCCTGCTCGTGACGGACGCGCCGCCGCGCACGTCCGCTCGAACGCGCGTCGAAGCGGTGGCGGCCACGCTCGACGGATTCGAGCTCGCCGAGGTCGACCTCCAGCTGCGGGGCGAGGGCAACGTGCTCGGAGCAGCGCAGTCAGGGGCACGATCGTCGCTGCGGATGCTGCGCGTCGTCACCGACGCCGATCTGATCGCGCGCGCGCGCAGCGACGGCGAGGTGATCCTGGCCGATGACCCCGCGCTGCTGCGGCATCCCGGACTCGCCGGAGCGATCGAGCGTCGGCTGGATGCGGACGAGCGTGCCGCGCTGGGAAAGAACTGACGGCTCTCCGGCGCGTTCCTCTCCTGCTGAAGACGCCCCGCTAGGGTGAGAGGGTGAGCAACCGGATCGCCGTCGTCCCCGGCTCCTTCGACCCGCCCACCCTCGGTCATCTCGACGTCATCCGTCGCGCCGCGGGCCTGTACGACGAGGTCCACGTGCTCGTCGTGCACAATCCGGGCAAGGAGGCGATGCTCCCCATCGCACAGCGCGTCTCCCTGCTGGAGCAGTCGATCCGTGAGGACGACTTCCCCGCCGGGCACGTCACGGTGGCGTCCTGGAGCGTCGGCCTGCTGGTGGACTACGCGACCGAGGTCGGTGCCGGCGTGCTCGTGAAGGGCATCCGCTCGCAGGTGGACGTCGCCTACGAGACGCCGATGGCGATCGTGAACCGGCATCTCGCCGGCGTCGAGACCGTCTTCCTGTTGCCCGATCCGTCGCACGCGCTCGTCTCGAGCTCGCTCGTGCGACAGGTCGCCTCCCTCGGTGGCGACGTGTCACCGTACGTGCCCCCGGTCGTCTCGCGCTTCCTCGACACGGGCGGGCGCGGCATCTGAACCGGCCCCGGCTCGTGTCGGCGGGCTAGACTCTCCGGGTGAGAAATCGTCGACCCGGCCCCTTCAGCATCGGTGTGCGTGACATCGTCAATCGCCCCGGTGAGATGCGCGAGGCGTCCTTCGACGTGCCCGCGCCCGAGAAGTGGGGCGAAGGCCTCGTCTGGGTCGCACAGGGCGAAGAGGTGCACATCGAGGCTCGCCTGGAGTCCGTGCACGAGGGCATCCTCGTCACGGGGGACGTCGAGGCCGAGTACACGGGCGTGTGCGGACGATGCCTCATCGACATCGCCGCGCCTGTCGAAGTCGAGTTCCAGGAGCTTTTCGCGTATCCTGGTTCGGAAGCGTCCGACTTCGAAGTTCAAGACGACCACGTGGATCTTGAAAATCTGGTCAGGGATGGCGTCGTCCTGTCGCTTCCGTTCCAGCCGGTGTGCCGGCCGGATTGCCCAGGTCTCGACCCCGAGACCGGTGAGCGTCTGGCAGACCACCCCGCGCAGGCACCGCGCGAAGCCCTCGATCCTCGCTGGGCAGCGCTTGCGGACCTGGTAGCGGAACCGGCCGCGGAGCCCGGCGACGCAGGACAAAGCACACAGACCTCGTAGAAAGAGAAGACCATGGCAGGTAACCCCCCGAAGCGCAAGGTTTCGCGCTCCAACACCCGTTCGCGCCGCGCACAGTGGAAGGCCGAGGCTCCCGCCCTCGTCAAGACCATCGAGAACGGCAAGGTCGTCTACAGCCGCCCCCACCAGGCGAAGGTCGTCACCGACTCGCAGGGTACCGAGCTGTTCCTCGAGTACAAGGGCCGCAAGGTCGCAGACATCTGAGCCGCGTTCCGTGACGGACGCAGCTGCGGATCTCTCCGCACTTTCCGAGAAGCTCGGGGTCGATATCGACCCCGAGCTTCTTGCGCTGGCGCTGACACATCGCTCGTACGCGTACGAGCACGGCCAGATCCCGCACAACGAGCGCCTCGAGTTCCTCGGCGACTCGGTGCTCGGTCAGGCGGTGACGGTGAAGCTCTACCGCTCGCACCCCGAACTCGATGAGGGTTCGTTGGCCAAGCGGCGAGCGAGCGTCGTGTCCACGGTCGCCCTCGCCGAGGTCGCCCGCTCGATCGGTCTGGGCGCGTACATCCGCCTCGGCCGGGGCGAGCAGCTGACCCGAGGCGACGACAAGGACTCGATCCTCGCCGACACGACCGAGGCGATCATCGGCGCGACGTACCTCTCGGCCGGATCGGATGCGGCGACGGCCCTCGTGCTGCGCCTCATCGAACCCTTGCTCGCCGATCCGGAGCGCTACGACGCTGCCGTCGACCCGAAGACCGCGCTGCAGGAGCTCGCGGCACGCATGGGGCTATCCGCTCCCGTCTACCGGGTGGACTCGACCGGTCCCGACCACGCCCGTGTCTTCGAAGGCACCGTGACGGTAGGGGACCTCAGCACCGCAGGCTCGGGGACGAGCAAGAAGCAGGCCGAGATGGCGGCTGCTCTGACGGCGTGGCGCACTCTCAGCGGACGCGACTGAGGTGCCCGAGCTCCCCGAGGTCGAAGTAGTGCGCGCGGGGCTCGCGCCCGCCGTCGACGGCGCGTTCGTGAACGGCGTCGAGGTGCTCGACGAGCGCGCGCTGACCCGCCATCCCGGCGACGGCTCGCACTTCGAGACCCAGCTCGCGGGCCGCACGTTGGGCGCACCTGCGCGCCGGGGCAAGTTCCTCTGGATCCCGTTGGCGGATGCGGGTGAGCAGGCCGTCGTTGCGCACCTCGGAATGAGCGGCCAGATGCTCCTGCGCGAGCCCGGTGCGCCGCGCGAGCGTCACGAGCGCGTGCGGTTCGACATCCGGCATCCGCAGCACGGCGAGCTGGCGGTCGTTTTCGCCGATCAGCGCACGTTCGGCTCCCTCGCCGTCGACCGCCTCGTTCCCACGCGCGACGGCGCAGCGGGAGGGCTCGGGACCGATCGCGCGAGCGTCCCGACGCAGGTGGCGCATATCGCGCGCGACCCGCTCGATCCGGCGTTCGACGACGCGGACTTCCGCCGCCTCGTCGCACGGAAGCGGTCGGGCATCAAACGTGTCCTGCTCGATCAGGGCGTCGTGAGCGGCATCGGCAACATCTATGCCGATGAGGCGCTGTGGGCGGCGCGCATCCATCCGGAGACCGCCGCGGCGACGCTGAGCACCCGCGCCGTCAGCCGCCTCCTCGCCGAAGTGCGCGCCGTGCTGCAGAAGGCGCTCGCGGAGGGCGGCACGAGCTTCGACGCGCAGTACGTCAACGTCAACGGACAGGCCGGGTACTTCGCGCACTCGCTGAACGCCTACGGACGCACCGGGGAGCCCTGCGCGCGCTGTGGCCATGCGATCGTGCGCGTCGCCTTCACGAACCGGTCGAGCCACTACTGCCCGCACTGCCAGCGATTGCGCTGACAGGTCGTGGTCTCGAAGGGGCCGCTACTCGGCTGCGAGAAGACGGACGTCTTTGGCGCGGAGATCGAGGATGTCCTCCACGCCTTTGCCGCCCACGATCTCGCTGACGGATCCCATGACGAAGAGGCCCGCCGCGAACTCGTTGTCCTCCGGTGGCCCGTCATAGGCGATGAAGGTGAGATCCGTGTCGTCGAGCTGCGGGTTATCGGCGGCCGCTCGGGCAGCTTCACGCACAGCAGCTGCGACCCCCGTGATGGATGCATCGCGCACATAGAGGCGGATCACGACCTTGTTCGCCCACGGCACGCCGGGGTGCTGCACTTCGACGGTCGCCGCGTACGTTGTGGTTTCCGTGGCCGCGCTCAGGTCCCTCGTGGCGATATTCTCGTTCATCGCGCAGCCCGTGACTGCCAGCAGCAGGACGAGCGTCAGAGCGGACATCAGTCCACTTCGCCGGTTACGCACGTGAAGCCCCTCCCTCACCGCTGGGATGCCCCGCGGCCTGCGTGACGAGAATAGTCAGTCAGAGGGCGAGCGCGTGGCCGTGCCCGTGTCGAGTGTGGAAATCCGTCGACGTGGCGGGCCCCGGCGCGCTCACGAGAGCACGCGCTTCCAGACGCCCTCGTAGCTGACCGGCTCGAAGCCGATGGCCTCGTTGATGTCGAGCATCGGCCGGTTCTCCTCCGCGTTGTACGTCACGACGCGCGTCGAGGCCGGGGCGACCCGCGGCCACGCGAGCAGTCCCTCGGCCTTCACGAGCATGCCGAGCCGGTGTCCGCGATGCGTCGAGAGCACGAGGGTGTCGTACTGGTGCGACGCGATGTCCGGGTCGACCCCGAGCACGAGCTCGTTGAACGCGCACAGCTCACCGGTGGCGATGTGCTGCGCAGCGGTCACCAGCATCCGTCGCCCGCCGTCGAGGATCTCGGCGTCCCACGCGCGGACGCGCTCGGCATCCCAGGTCTCCTCGTCCACCACCAGGTCGGCGGAAGGGGCGTCCGTCGACATGCGCGACTTCATCCACGCGTAGCCGTCGACGTACTCGTCGGGCGTGGGTGTCTCCCACTGCACGACGCGGTAGTCGGTGGATGCGGCGCGCGCGTCGGCAGCATGGCGCTCGAGTGCGGCTCGGCTCCTCGCGAGGGTGAAGGCGCTCTTCCGCATGATCTGCTCCAGCGTGTAGCCGTGCCGCAGCAGGAAACGCGCCGGATGATCGAGCGGCACCGTGCCGAAGCCTGTCGGGGGTGTCAGCTGCTCGCCGTCGGCGGCGGGATGCTCGACCCAGCTCTGCATGACGCTGCGACCGTGCGCCCGGGCGGTCTCTTCGAGGAGCGCATGCGCACGCTCGCCTATTCCCTGACCCCACGCGTCGCGCCGGAGCTCGATGAAGACGTACGCCGTGCGCGACCCGTTCTCCAGCGGCAGATCCATGCCCATGCGGCCGACGGGCTCGTCCTCGACGAGCACGAGCCAATGCAGTCGCTTCTCATGCCGGTCGGATCGTGCGATCGGGGCGAGCTCTCCCGGTGTCATCCGGTCGTCGTCCGTGCCGGAGATCTCGCGGCAGACCTTGTTGCGGATCACGGCGAGCCGATGGAAGTCCCGGGCGGCGGGCCCGTCGAGGTCCGTGGGGACCTCGACGGGCCGCAGCTCGAGCGTGGTGAGGGTGTTCATGATGGTGCTCCGTGTGTGGTTCGGGTCGATCATCGGATCGTGGGCTGCGCGCCCGTGCGGACGACGGCGAGGTCGTACGCCCGGCGAACGTCCTGCGCGAGGAGCGCCCGAGTGTTGGCTTCGAGCGAGACGCGCCGGCGAGAGCGGTCACGCCCCCAGAGCAGCAGTCGGAGTCCGACGTGCATCGCGATGCGATCGATGAGAGTGGGCCGTGGCGGGGAAGACGACGGCGGGTGGGTGGGAAGCGACGCCCGGATGGGGGCGTCCTGCGTGATGTTCACGATGGTTCTCCGAGTGAGAGTGGCAGGATGCGGCCGCCGGATGGGGGCCGCAGTGCGGTCGGGAAGGGCCGACCACGTGCGAGTGCACGGGCGGCGGAGGAACGAACGGCTCAGCGTGCGGTCGACTCCGCGCGGATCTCTGCCCGGTGACGGGCAGACATATCCCCGGCGAGGGTCAACGAGCGGTGTGCGTGCGACCGTTCTGGAACACACCGACGGAGCGGATCGCATCGACGGCGCACATGTTCGGCGCGGTGGTGACAAGCAGACGAGTCATCTTGCGATCTCCTCTCTCAACGTCGGTTGGCAGATCAGGACGCTAGCGTGCCTGAGAGAGCGCTGTCAACATCCCGGGCGTGTCGCGCGCTCCGGCTGCGTCGCTGCGAGGGGGGAGAGGGCCGCTCCGGTAACGTCGTGAGAAGCCCGACGACCGGAGGACCCGCATGCACCTGAAGAGCGTGACGCTCAAAGGGTTCAAGTCGTTCGCGCAGCCCACGACCTTCGCCCTCGAGCCGGGTGTCACCGCGATCGTGGGACCGAACGGATCCGGCAAGTCCAACGTCGTCGATGCCCTCGCCTGGGTGATGGGCGAGCAAGGCGCGAAGACCCTCCGCGGCGGCAAGATGGAGGACGTCATCTTCGCCGGCACGTCCACCCGGGGGCCGCTCGGCCGTGCCGAGGTGCAGCTCACGATCGACAACGCCGACGGGGCGCTGCCGATCGAGTACGCCGAGGTGACGATCAGCAGGACGCTGTTCCGCAACGGCGTCAGCGAGTACGCGATCAACGGCCAGTCCTGCCGGCTCCTCGACGTGCAAGAGCTGCTCAGCGACTCGGGACTCGGCCGGGAGATGCACGTCATCGTCGGGCAGGGACGCCTCGACACCGTGTTGCAGGCGAGCCCCGAAGACCGCCGAGGCTTCATCGAGGAAGCGGCCGGCATCCTGAAGCACCGCCGGCGCAAGGAGAAGACCCTCCGCAAGCTCGAGGCCATGGAGGCGAACCTCACCCGCCTCAGCGACCTCGCCGGCGAACTGCGCCGTCAGCTCAAGCCCCTCGGACGCCAGGCCGACATCGCACGCGAGGCGGCGACGATCGCCGCTGTCGTCCGCGATGCGCGGGCACGACTGCTCGCGGATGAGCTGGTCGCCCTGCAGGCCGAGCTCGCCGACTTCGCGCGAAACGAACAGGACCGCCGAGCCGAGCGCACCCTCCTGCAGGACCGCGCCGATCAGGTGAAGGCTCGTGTCACAGCGCTCGAGACGCAGGAGCGCTCTGAAGCGGTGGATGCGGCGCGCCGCGTCGCGTTCGGACTCGAACAGGTGCAGGAGCGCCTGCGTGGTCTCTACACGCTCGCGGGGCAACGGTTGAGCCTGCTCTCGGAGGACGATGAGTCGCTGGCGCCCGCGCCGACCGTCTCGCAGGCCGCGATCGACGAAGCGCAGGAGGAGCTCGACACGATCACGACAGGCGTCGGCGAGGCGGAGGACGCGGCGGCGGCCGCCGCGCGCGACGTGAGCCGCGCGCGTGCCGAACTCGACGCGTTGGATGCCGATATCGCCGCCCAGAGCGCTCTCGTCTCCGAGCACGACATGCGGCTCACGGCGCTGCGCGGTACGGCGGAAGCCGCCGAATCGGCGCTGGCGGCGGTTCGTGCCGCCGTGGAGCGGCAGCAGAAGGCGTTCGACGCAGCCCTCGCTCGCCGAGCCGAGGCGGAGGAGGAACTCGCCGGTGCCGACCCGGACCTGGTTCCGGAGACCTCGTCGGCAGAGCACGCCGCCGCTTACGAACAGGCGCAGCGGCACGCTGCCGACGCCGAGACGGAGGTCGCCGGCATCCGGGAGCGTCTTCACGCCGCCGAACGCGAGGTCGACGCGCTCTCCGCGCAGGTCAAGACCCTGGGACGCGCGCTGGACGTGCGCACCGGTGCATCCGAGCTCATCGCTGCCGGAGGTAACGGCGTCCGCGGGCTCGTGGGCGATGCGGTTCAGGTGACCTCCGGCTACGAAGCGGCGATCGCCGCCGCTTTGGGCGCCGTCGCCGAGGGCGTGCTCGTGGACAGCGAAGCGGATGCGGTGGATGCAGCGGCGGTCGCGCGCAGCGGCGACTTCGGCGTCGTCGACATCGTGATCGCGGAGGTGTCGGCCGCTCCCGCCGAGATCCCCGACATCGAGGGCGCGGTGCGGGCGACCGATGTCGTCACCGCTCCGGCAGGCGTCGCGGGACTCCTTGCGCGCGTCGTGATCGCCGCGGATCTGCCCGCCGCGCAGCGTGTTCTCGGCTCGGCCCCCGACCTGACCGTCGTCACACGCACGGGCGAGGTCGTCACGCGCTTCTCGGTGCGGGCGGGCAGCGGCCAGGGGCGCTCGCGGCTCGAGCTCGCGGCCGAGCGCGATGCCGCCGCGGAGCGACTCGGCGAGCTGCAGGTCGTCGCCGACTCCCTGCGGGAAGCCCTCTCCGATCAGACCCGCGCGCTCCAGGAGGCGCGCGCCCGCACCAAGCACACCCTTGACGCGCTGCGCTCGCACGATGCGGCACTCGCGGCGCACGCCGAGAAGGTCAATCGGGCGACGGTCCGACACGAGGCCGCGGTGGCGGAGTGCGAGCGGCTCACGCAGACGCTGCGCCAGGCCCAGGCGGCGGTGGTCGAAGCCGAGGATTCCGCGCGCGTCGCGGCGGACCGCCTGGCATCGGCGCAGGAGGCCCCGCGCCCGATCCTCGATGCGTCGGCGCGTGACGGCATGCTCGCCGCCCTCGACGCGGCGCGCGACGGCGAGATGCGCGCACGCCTGGATGTGGAGACTCTTCGCGAGCGGATCCGCGCGGGTGAGGCTCGCATCGCCCAGCTCGAACGGCAACGTGAACGCGAACGGGCGGCCGCCGAGGAAGCTGCCCGCCGCGCGGTGATCCGTCGGCGCCAGCGCGACATCGCCGCATCCGTCGCAGCTCAGTTGCCGGCGCTGCTGGATTCGGTCGACCGCTCGGTCTCGCAGGCGCGTGTGGAACTCGCCGCGGCGGAGTCCGCGCGCACGGCCGTCACGGCCGAACTTTCCGAGGCGCGGCGGGAGGAGGCCGCACTGCGCGAGCGCCTGAGCGGACTCACCGAGAGTGTGCACGGACTCGAGCTGCGCATCCACGAGAAGAAGCTCCATGTCGGCTCGCTGCGCGAACGGGTGCAGAGCGAGCTCGGTCTGGACGAGAACATTCTCATTGCGGAATATGGGCCCGATCAGGCCATTCCAGACGAATCTGTCGAACCGAGCGAGGACGGTGAGCAGCCCACGATCGCCTTCGATCGCGGACAGCAGCGCAAGCGCCTGCAGGAGGCGGAGCGCAAGCTCGCGCAGCTCGGACGCGTCAATCCGCTCGCGCTCGAGGAGTTCGCAGCCCTCGAGCAGCGACACACGTTCCTCACGGAGCAGCTCGCTGACCTGACGCAGACGCGCAAGGACCTCCTCACGATCATCGAGGAGCTCGACGATCGGATGCGCTCGATCTTCCTCGAGGCGTTCGAGGACACGCGCGTGGCATTCACCGAGGTGTTCCCGCTGCTGTTCCCCGGAGGCACCGGCAGCATCGCGCTGACGGACCCCGACAATCCGCTCACGACCGGTATCGACGTCTCGGTGCGCCCGGTCGGCAAGAAGGTGGAGCGGCTGTCCTTGCTCTCGGGTGGTGAGCGCTCGCTCGCGGCGGTCGCGCTGCTGGTCGCGATCTTCAAGGCGCGCCCGAGCCCCTTCTACATCCTCGACGAGGTCGAGGCGGCGCTCGACGATGCCAACCTCGGTCGCCTCCTGACGGTGTTCGAACAGCTACGGGCCTCGAGCCAGCTGATCGTCATCACGCACCAGAAGCGCACGATGGAGATCGCCGACGCGCTCTACGGCGTCTCGATGCGCCAGGACGGCGTCTCGGCCGTCGTGGGCCAGCGGGTGCGCGAGCGCGAATCCGCGTGAGCCCGGCCGCGTAGGCTGGAGACATGGCCGAGAGATCGTGGTCGCTGGGGCGTGCCCTGCGAGGGATGTTCGTCAAGCCCGTCATCGACGAGAGCACGTGGGAGGACCTCGAGACCGCTCTGCTCACGGCCGACTTCGGCCCCGACGTGACCGAGCGTCTCATCGACGAGCTGCGCGAGAAGGTCGATCGGTACCGCACCACCGACCCGAAGGATCTCCAGCGGATGCTGCGCGAGACCCTGGAGGAGCATTTCGCGAAGTTCGACTCCACGCTCCGACTCACCGAGCGTCCGGCCGTCGTGCTCGTCGTCGGTGTCAACGGTGTCGGCAAGACGACCACCATCGGCAAGTTCGCGAACTTCCTGCGCCGCTATGACCGTTCGGTCGTCGTCGGCGCCGCCGACACCTTCCGCGCGGCCGCCGTCGACCAGCTGGCGACGTGGGCCGAGCGCGGGGGAGCTGCGATCGTGCGTCCCCAGCAGGAGGGGCAGGATCCCGCATCCGTCGCCTTCCAGACCGTGGCCCACGCGATCGAGACGGGCACCGAGATCGTGCTCGTCGACACCGCCGGACGCCTGCACACCAAAGGCGGGCTCATGGACGAACTGGGCAAGATCAAGCGCGTCATCGAGAAGCAGGCGCCGATCAGCGAGGTACTGCTCGTGCTCGATGCGACGACCGGTCAGAACGGCCTCATGCAGGCCGAGGCGTTCCTCGAGCAGGCAGGTGTCACGGGACTCGTGCTCACCAAGCTCGACGGCTCGGCCAAGGGCGGATTCGTGCTGGCCGTGCAGGAGCGCACCGGCATCCCCGTCAAGCTGCTGGGTCAGGGCGAGGGCATCGGCGACCTCACCGGATTCACGCCCCACGTGTTCGTGGAGCAGCTCGTCTCCTGAGCCGCGCGCCGGACTACCGCCTGGCGGGTCGGGCTGGTTTCATTGACTCATGGCGATCGAGCACGACTTCTTCGGACTTCTGGAATCCGGACCGGACGGGTCCATCTTCTGGTCCGAGAACGTCGAGTTCGGCGACCAGAGTGTGACGGTCGATCTGACGGCTCCCGACCAGGAGGACGTCTCCGTCGCGGCCCTGGACGTCGCCGCCTCCCTGATCTCGTCGCTCGAGCAGCTCGACCTGCTGGCGCGCAACGCCATGATCGGTGAACTCGACGACCGCACCAGCGAGGTGACGGAGTACATCCTGCAGCAGCAGGACACCTTCGGTGAGGACATCACCGACCTTCTCGTGGACATCTCCGGCGACGTGCACGTCGACGTCATCCGGTCGCTCCAGCTCACCAGCATGACGATCCTCGCCGACGAGCACGGCGGTTCGGATCCGTTCGCCGTCCTGGAGTACGCACTGGACGCCGACGCGACCGACGACGTGCTGCTGGTGAACCTCGACTCGGACGGCGCGGTGATCTCGGTCACGAGCGCCGACTGAGCTCACTCCTGCGCCGCGGTCGACGCGGCAGCGATCAGCTCGCGCGTGAAGGGGTGCCGCGCGCCGGTGAAGACCTCCTCCGTCGGGCCTTCCTCGACGACACGACCACCGCTCATCACGAGCACACGATCGCTGACGCGCCGGACGACGGCGAGGTCGTGCGAGATGAAGACGACGGCGGTCCCGGTCGTCGCCGGCAGCGTCAGGATGAGTTCGAGGATGCCGGCCTGCGTTGCGACATCCAGCGCTGAGACGGGCTCATCGCACACGAGGACGTCGGGGGACGCGGCGAGGGCGCGCGCGATGGCAACCCGCTGACGTTGTCCGCCGGACAACGTCGCAGGACGTCGGCGCAGGAGCGCGGGGTCCAGCTCGACCAGCTCCAGGAGCGCTCGAGGAGCGGGTGACGACGGGGCGGACGAAGCCCTCAGGATGCGTTCCACGCTCCAGCGAGGATCGAAGCTGCCCAGAGGGTCTTGTGGAACGAGGCGGATGCGTGGTGCGGGCGTTCCGAGCGTGATCGTGCCGGTGTCCGGATGCTCGGCGCCCACCAGCAGCCGAGCCAGCGTCGTCTTTCCCGATCCGGACGCACCGACGACGCCGACGACCTCGCCCGCGCGGATGCGGAGGTCGACATCCGTGAGGGCCGTGACCGAGCGATACGCGCGGCCGAGGCCTTCCGCGCTCAGAAGCACCCGGCCCGGCGGCTGCGCGGCGACCGATTTCGGTCCGCGTGGCGTTGCGGTGAGCAGTGCGCGAGTCGCCTCGTGGCGGGGCGCGGAGAGCACCTGCGCCGTCGGGCCCGTCTCCACGATGACGCCGCGCTCCAGAACGGCCACCCGGTCGGCGACGCGGGCGACGGCTGCCAGATCGTGGCTGATCAGAAGGACGGCGCGGCCCTCGTCGCGGATGCGGGCGAGCAGGCCGAGAACGTGCACCGCCACGGTGGCGTCCAGAGCGGTGGTCGGCTCGTCGGCGATGAGGATGTTCGCGCCGCCCACCAGTGCGGACGCGATGAGGGCGCGCTGCCGCATCCCGCCGGACAGCTCGCCGGGACGACGCGCCAGCAGTGTCTCCGGGTCCGGGAGTCCGGCGTCCGCGAGGGCCTGTACGACGCGCTCGCGTCGGAGAGGCCGGGGAACGCGGTGCAGCGTGAGCGTCTCACCGACTTCGACCTCGATCGTGCGGAGCGGGTCGAGGGATTGGAGCGCATCCTGCAGCACGAGCGCGACGTCGCGCCCGCGCATCCGTCGCCAATCGCGCCGTCCCGCGCGCCTCGCATCGCGCCCCGCGACCTCGAAGTGTGCCGCGGCGACCGAGGCTCCGCTCTGCTCCTGCGTGAAACCCAGGAGCGTGCGTGCGAGCACGGACTTGCCGGCGCCGGAGGAGCCGACGATCGCGACGATCTGGCCCGGGACGACGTCGAGGTCGACGCCCTGCAGGACGTCGCCGGTTCCGGGGAGCGTGACCCGCAACCCCCGCACACGGAGGCCGCTCATACGCGCACTCCGCCGGCCAGACGCCGCCCGACCGCGGTCAACACGGCGGCCGTGGCGACGATCGCGAGTCCGGGGAAGACCGTCAGCCACCAGGCGCTGCCGATGTAGACGCGCCCGGCGTTGAGCATCGCTCCCCACTCCGGCGAGGGCGGAAGCGCACCGAGCCCGAGGAAGCTGAGTGCGGAGACCCACACGATCGCCTGGCCGACACCGAGGGTGGCGACCGAGACGAGCGGCCAGAGCGCATTGGGCGCGACGTGCCGAAGAAGGATGCGGACCGACCCGACCTGTTCGAGGCGGGCGTACTCGACGTACCCGCTGCGCGCGACCTGTCGTACCTGCGTGCGCAGCATCCGCGCGTAACCCGGTGTCGTCGCGAGCCCGATCGCCACCACCGACGCCGTCGTCCCCGGGCCCGCCACAGCCACGAGCAGGAGGGCCATGACGAGCGTCGGGAGTGCGAAGAGCACCTCGATGATCCGCGACAGCGCCGCATCCAGCCACCGCGGTCCGAGGCCGGCGGTGAAGCCCAGCACGAGGCCGGCACCCACGCCGATCGCGGTCGCGGCGGCGCCGACACCGGCGGATGCGGCGGCCCCGTGGACGACGCGCGTGTACAGATCGCGTCCCGACTCGTCTGTCCCGAACAGGTGCGAAAGACCGGGCGGACGAAACGCCTCGGCCGGCGCGATGGCGAGCGGGTCGCCCGGAGCCAGGAGGCCAGGCCAGACGATCGCCACGATCAGCACGCCGAGGCCGACCAGCGCCGCGATGCCTGCCACACCCCATGTGGAGACGAATGCTCTGATGGCTCCCGGCCGGGTGTGCGTCGAGGTCGCGGTTCTCATGCGCCCACCGCCACGGTCGGGGCACGCAGCGACCGTGGGCGACGGCCGCGCAGGCGGGGGTCGATGAGAAGCTCCGCGGCATCGGTCAGCGTGACCACGACGACGTAGATGAGCGCGACCACGACGACGGCGCCGATCACGAGCGGGACGTCCCGGGCGGTGGCCGCGTCGATGAGCAGGCGCCCGAGACCGGGGCGCGCGAAGAGAGCCTCGACCACGACGGCCCCGGAGAGGAGGCTGCCGTACGCCCAGCCGGAGAGTGCGAGCGCGGGAAGCGCAGCGTGTCGCAGCGTGTGCCGCAGCAGCACCCGCACCTCGGAGGCGCCTCGGCTGCGAGCCGTCGTCGCGAAGGGTGCGGCGTCGGCGTCGGCGAGCGAATCGCGCATGACCGGCGCGAGGAAGCCGGCGATCGGAACGGCGAGCGTGATGACCGGGAGCACGAGGCCGGCGGGGTCGGCGCCGACGCTCGTCGCGGGCAGGACGCGCCACGTCGCTGCGAACAACAGGATCAGCACCGCGCCGAGCCAGAACTGGGGCATCACGGTGGCGATCGTCTCGACGGAGCGCAGGACCGTGGACACGACCCGCGCCGCGCGGCCGCGCACGACGGTGACGATGATGGCCCCGAGCAGTGCCAGTAGCCACGCGACGACCAGGGCGAGGGTGGCGAGCAGGAGTGTCGAGGGTAGTTGCGCGGCGATGAGTTCGCCGACCGGCTGCTTCCTCGCATACGAGTCGCCCAGCTGCATGGTCGCGATACGCCCCAGCTGCAGCAGGTACTGCACGATCAGCGGCTGATCGAGCGCGTAGGTGCGGGTCGCCGCCTCCACCGTCTCCGGCCCCGCCTGGGAGCCCGGGCCGCCGAGGATCGCCTCGAGAGGGTCGCCGGAGGCGCGCAGCGCGAAGAACACCACGGTGGCGACGAGCCACACCACCAGCAGCGCCGATCCGACGCGCGCCGCCACCCAGCGAAGCACTCGCACCGAGCGCTCAGCCGTTCAGGCGCGCGTCGATGAAGGTCGGCGTCGCCACCGTGCCGAGCGTCGTGACGCCGCTCGCCCCGCGCACCAGGAAGTGGTTCTGCTGGTCGTAGAGGGGGAGGATGGCGTAGCTGTCGAGGATGATGTGCTGCGCCTGGGCGTACAGATCGGTGCGCTGCTGCTCATCCGATGCGGCTGATGCCTGATCGAGCAGCGCGTCCAGTTCCGGATCGGACAGCTGCGCGTGGTTGGCGAAGTAGCCGCTGGGCGCGGGAACGATGCCGTCGGAGTCGTACAGGATGCGCAGGACGTCGGGTCCCACCTTCGTGTACGGCGCGCTCACCGCTTCGTACTCCTTCGCGCCGAGTGCGGCGTACCAGCCCGACAGGTCCAACGGGGTGATCTGGACGTCGAAGCCCACGGCGCCGGCGTTCGCCTGGATCTGCTCGAAGAGCGACTGCTCCGCCGCCACCGACTGGTTGGTGCTCACGGGGAAGCGCACGCTGAGGCGCGCCCCGTTCTTCGTGCGGACGCCGTCCGCATCCCGCGTGGTCCAGCCGGCGTCGTCGAGCAGCTGTTCGGCGCGCGCGGTGTCGGTCGTGAACAGCGACGCGTCGCTGACGGCGGCCGGCTCCGTGCTCGCGAGCGGCGAGAAGGAGCGCGTGACCGTGCCCTGGTAGAGCGCCGTGATACCCGGGTCCGGATCCGCCGCCCGGATGAACGCCTCGCGCACGCGGATGTCGTCGAAGGGGGCCTGGCCGGTGTTGAGCTCGATGCGGTTCACGGAGCCGGGTCGGGGCGCGTCGATGTGGGTCGTGTCGGTGGAGTTCTCCGCCGCGACGATCGCGTCCGGCTGCGGGTTGTCGATGACCTGCACCTCGCCCGAGAGCAGGGCTGCCTGCCGCGTCGCGGCATCCGGGATGAAACGCCACTCGATCGCGTCGAGGTAGGCGGGGCCCTCGTGCTGGGCCTCGGGGCCGGGGGAGGCGTAGTTCTCATTGCGCACGAGGTGCACCGACTCCTGCGGCGTCCAGGAGTCGACGGCGAAGGGGCCCGTGCCGATTGGCGCCTTGCAGTTCTCCTCCTGCCCGCGGGCGATTCCCGCGGGGGACTCGATCGCGGTCCACTGCTGGCTGAGCGACTCCAGGAGTGCGGAGTCGGGGGCTGCGAGGTGGAAGCGCGCGTGCGTCGCGTCCACGACCTCGACGTCGGTCACCTTCGCGACGGCCAGATAGCCCGTGCTGGATGCGGTGTCGGGGTCCTTCAGGTGCTCGATGTTGGTCTTGATCGCGGCCGCGTCGACGGGAGTGCCGTCGGTGAAGGTCAACCCGTCGCGGAGGGTGAAATCCCACGTGAGTCCGTCGTCGCTGACCTGCCACGACTCGGCGAGCCACGGCGTGATGGTGCCCTCCGCGTCGCGGCCGACGAGCGGCTCCAAGTACTGCGTCGAGATGAGCGCCTGCGGGTAGTTGCCGCCGACGTGCGGGTCGAGGCAGGTCGGCTCGGCGTCACCGGTGGCGTAGACGAGGGTCCCGCCGTCACGCGGAGCGTCAGCCGTGCCCCCGGCCGAGCACGCGGTGAGGGCGAGGGTGGCGGCGAGGCCCGCGGCAGCTACGGCGGCGCGACGAGAGTTGAAAGGTGCAGGGATCATCGGGAAGCCTTCGGCGAGGTGGGACGCACGGATGCGTGCGGACGGACTTGCTGTATCCGGTCCAAGAATGCAGCCTACCGCGGTTATCGGGTACCGCGTCGCCGCATCCGGGGTTCGGGTGCTGGCTAAGCTGCACGGGTGACTGACGCGCCGCGCCTGGGACGGCCTCGAGCGAGCTCGCCCGAGACGATCGCCGAAGCGGCGTGCGAGCTGTTCTTCGAGCAGGGGTACGACGGGACCTCGATCGGCGACATCACCCGCCGTGCCGGGGTCGCGCGCGCCAGTTTCTTCAACTACTTCCGCGCGAAGAGCGATGTGCTCTGGTCAGGTTTCGATGCGCGACTCGCGGCGGCGTTCTCAGCCATGATTGCGGGCGTACCCGTCGCCGACGCTCTCGCTCGCATCGGACGCGACCTGACGCCCGACACCCTCGCGCTCGCGATCACGAACGCGGACGCCATGGGGCTCGGCGACGAGCTCGAGAGGCAGCGTGCTGAACGGCTGGCGCTGCTCCAGCGTGAGATCGCCCGTCGTCTGACCGATGCTACCGGCGACGCCCTGTTCGCGCAGATCCACGCCGCGGCCTACGGGGCGGGGGTCCTGGGTGCGGTCTGGATGTGGGCCGAGCGCGGCGCATCGTCGGAGTCGCTGGAGGGCCTTCTGCAGCACGCGTTGTCGCTCTGTGAGCGCTTCGGAGCGTCCGGCGACTCATCCGCCGCCGCGCTCGCGTAAAATCGACGCATCATGGCGACTTTCGGCACCCTCTCCGACCGGCTCACTGAGACCTTCCGCAATCTGCGTACGAAGGGAAAGCTCAGCCCCGCCGACGTCGACGGGACGGTGCGCGAGATCCGTCGCGCCCTGCTCGACGCCGACGTCGCGCTGGTGGTGGTGAAGGAGTTCACCGGCAAGGTGCGTGAGCGGGCGCTCGGCGACGAGGTCAATCGCGCTCTGAACCCCGCACAGCAGGTCGTGCAGATCGTCAACGAGGAACTCGTCGCGATCCTGGGCGGCGAGCAGCGTCGTCTGCAGTTCGCCAAGACGCCGCCCACCGTCATCATGCTCGCGGGTCTACAGGGCTCCGGAAAGACGACCTTCGCGGGCAAGCTGGCGCGCCTGCTCGAGAAGGACGGCCACACGCCGCTCCTCATCGCCGCCGACCTCCAGCGCCCCAACGCCGTGAACCAGCTGCAGGTCGTCGCCGAGCGCGCGGGAGCAGCGATCTACGCCCCCGAGCCGGGCAACGGCGTCGGCGACCCCGTTCGTGTCGCACGTGACGGCGTCGAGTACGCGCGCCGGCACCAGCACGACACGGTCATCATCGACACCGCCGGACGCCTGGGCGTCGACGCGGAGCTCATGAAGCAGGCCGCCGACATCCGGACGGCGACCGAGCCCGACGAGGTGCTCTTCGTCATCGACGCGATGATCGGCCAGGATGCGGTCAACACGGCGACCGCCTTCCAGGAGGGCGTGGACTTCACCGGGGTCGTCCTCTCCAAGCTCGATGGCGACGCCCGCGGCGGTGCTGCTCTGTCCGTGGCCTCGGTCACGGGCCGCCCCATCATCTACGCCTCCACCGGCGAGGGCCTCGAGGATCTCGAGCCCTTCCATCCGGACCGCATGGCGAGCCGCATCCTCGATCTCGGCGACATCCTCACCCTGATCGAGCAGGCGCAGCAGACCTTCGATGAAGCCGAGGCGATGAAGGTCGCCGAGAAGCTGGCGAAGGAGCAGTTCACCCTCGAGGACTTCCTCGAACAGCTGCAGCAGATGAAGAAGATGGGCTCGATGAAGAAGATGCTCGGGATGCTCCCGGGCATGGGCCAGATGAAGCAGCAGCTCGACAACTTCGACGAGCGAGAGATCGATCGCACCGAGGCCATCATCCGCTCGATGACCCCGGGCGAGCGTCGCAATCCCAAGCTTCTCAACGGCTCGCGGCGCCTGCGCATCGCGCGTGGATCGGGCATGACGGTCACCGACGTGAACCAGCTCGTGCAGCGCTTCGACCAGGCCGCGAAGATGATGAAGACGGTCGCGCGTGGCGGTGTGCCCAGCATGCCCGGTGTCGGATCGATGGGCCGGCCGGGTGCATCAGCGAAGCGCGGCAAGCAGCAGAAGGCGAAGGGCTCGCGCTCGGGCAACCCCGCCAAGCGCGCCGCCGAGAACGCGGGGCTGCCGGCTGCAGAGCCCACCGGGTCGGGCTTCGGTCTCGGCGGCGGCAAGGCACCGAGCGAGGCCGATCTCGCCGAGCTTCAGAAACTCCTCGGCCGCGGCTGAGCCCGTCTCAGAGCACGATTCCCGCGTGCGCGAGCACGGCGCGCACGTGCCGAGCGAGGTATTCCTGCCCTTCCGCGGTCGGATGCTCGCTGTCCCACTGCAGCAGTTCGGGGTTCTCTTGCAGCGGCTGCCCCAGCCAGACGAATGTCCCGTCGGCGGCCTCGACGGCCGAGCGGAGGGCGTCGGAGCTCCACGTGATCGACTCCGGGGCCTCCCACGGCTGGTTCCACAGCGTGCTCAGGCCGATGATCTGCGTCGAGGGGAGTGCCTCGCGCAGCTGCTCGACTGTCGCGCGCGTTGCAGAGTCGATGTCATCGACGTCCTCATCCGCGTCGTTGTCCGACGACTGCAGGATGACCATCGCGGGTTTGAGGTCGATGGCCTCCTGTGCGAGCGCAGAGAAGTTCGTGCCGCAGTCGCCGTCGACGACGAAGCCCGCGCCCCCGCACGACAGGTTCACGATGTCGAGGTGCGTCTGCTCGCCCAGCAGCACGGGCCACGCCTCGTCGGGGTCGAGCCCGTATCCCGACATGATCGAGTCGCCGATTGTCACGATGACGGCATCGGACGCGACGGTCGGCGTGCGCGTCGGTGCGGGCGACGGAGCAGGCGATGCCGGATGCGCAGCGCTGTTCGACCGGTGGCCGGGCGCGGCGGCGCACCCGGCCATCGTCAGCGCGGCCGCACCGACAACGGCCAAGGCGGTTGCGCGGAGCCGGTGGTGGCGGCGGGCGATCACGTGCCTACGGTAGGCAGCGATGTTATGAGTGCGGTACAGATTCAGCCACGGGCGGCCAGCGGCGCGCGGCGCTCGGGGCCGGCGCGGAACTCGCGGATGAGATGCTGCACCACCTGGCGCAGGTCGCCGCCGGACGCGTCCGCGACCGCGAGCTGACGCGCGTAGCTGGCTCCTTGCACGAGCGTGGTGCGCACGCCCTCCAACTCCTGGGCGCACTTGAGCTCGACGGCGATGTCGCCGACGCGCTCGAGTGTGGCCTCGAGATGCTCGACGACGGGTTCCTGGCGTCCGTCGCGATCGACGATGACCCGCGCGTCCATTCCGTACCGCGCAGCGCGCCACTTGTTCTCGCGCACGAACCATGGCTGCAGTGTGGGCAGCTCCTCGCCGGCGTCGAGCCGGCGGGAGAAGTCTTCGACGAGAGTCTGGGTGAGGGCGGCGACCGCGGCGAGCTCGGGCAGGGTCGACATCCCGTCACACGCGCGCACCTCGATCGTGCCCCACCGTGGGGCGGGTCGGATGTCCCAACGCACCTCGGTGGCATCCGCCATCACCTCGGTGCGCACCATGTCGTCGAGGTACGACTCGTACTCCGCCCAGTCGCTGAACCCCCACGGCAGCCCCGCCGTCGGCAGCTGCTGGAAGACGAGGGCGCGGTTGGAGGCATAACCGGTGCGCTCGCCCGCCCAGAACGGACTGGATGCGGAGAGTGCCTGCAGGTGGGGGAGGTAGGTGGACAGGGCGTTGATGATGGGGAAGACCTTCGTGACGTCGTCGACGCCGACGTGCACGTGGATGCCCCAGATCATCATGTTGCGCCCCCACCATTGGGTGCGTTCGATGAGGGAGTGGTAGCGGGTCTTGTCGGTGACCTCCTGGTCGTACCACTGCGCGAAGGGGTGGCTCCCTGCGCAGAGCAGCTCGACGCCGCGCGGATCCGTCGCGGTCCGCACGGCCGCGATGGCATCCGCGATGTCGTCGACGGCAGCCTCCACCGTGTCACCGACGCCGCTGGTGACCTCGATCGTGTTCGTGAGGAGCTCGCCGGTCACCTGGAACCGTTCGGGGGCGACCGACTCCTCGAGCTCGTCGATGATCTCGGGCCCGCGGGAGACCAGATCACCCGTGCGCTCGTCGGCGAGCATCAGCTCCCACTCGAGGCCGACGGTCGAGCGGCGCGACGGGGCGAAGGGGACGGTCACCGGCTCAGTCTGACACGCGGCACGCGCTGGTTCGCGAGCCGCGTCATCATCTGGCAAAATAGACAGCTGGACCCCGCCCGACCCTCTATCCGGCCGGGTCCGAACCACAGAGCTTCCGCCGGGTGTGCACCCCACGCTCCAGGCGACCAGTTCGACCACCTTCCACACATTCAGGAGAATCGTGGCTGTCAAGATCCGTCTCAAGCGTCTCGGAAAGATCCGTGCGCCCTACTACCGCATCGTCGTCGCCGACTCGCGCACCAAGCGCGACGGTCGCGTGATCGAGGAGATCGGTCAGTACCACCCGACCGAGGAGCCCTCGGTCATCAAAGTCGACTCCGAGCGGGCCCAGTACTGGCTCGGTGTCGGCGCCCAGCCGACCGAGCAGGTGCTCGCCATCCTCAAGCTCACGGGCGACTGGGGTCGCTTCAAGGGCGACAAGGACGCCGTGAGCACCGTCAAGTACGCCGAGGGCAAGGCTCCCTTCGAGGTCGACGCGGCCAAGAAGTCGGTCATCAAGCCCAAGGCCGAGAAGAAGGCCGAGGAGCCCGCTCCCGTCGAGGCCGAGGCCGCCGACGAGGCTGCTGAGAGCACCGAGGCGTAATCATCGTGCTGGCTGCCGCGCTCGAACACGTCGTCAAGGGGATCGTCGACAACCCCGACGCCGTGCGCATCGTCTCGTCCACGTCGCCGCGAGGCGATGTGCTCGAGGTGCACGTCCACCCCGATGACCGGGGTCGCGTGATCGGGCGCGGCGGTCGCACCGCCAAATCTCTGCGGACCGTGGTCACCGCCCTCGCCGACGGCAGCCGCGTGCGCGTCGACGTCGCCGACGACTGATGGCCTCCGCATCCGCCGATGGAGCACGCGCGTCCGCGCCGCGCCCCGGCAAGACCCAGCTTCGTGTCGGCCGCCTCGTCAAGGCCCATGGCCTGAAGGGTGCTCTGAAGCTCGAGCTGTACACGGACGACCCCGACGGACGGTTCGTCCCCGGCGCGGAGTTCACCCTCCAGGTCCCCGACTCGTCGCCGTGGTTCGGCAAGACCGTGACCGTGCGCGAGTTCCGCTGGATGAACACGCACCCCGTTGCGTTCCTCGAAGGCGTCGACGACCGCGACGCGGCCGAATCCCTCGTGCGCGCCATCCTCTGGATCGACCAGGACGAGCAGAGCACTCCTGACGAAGAGGATGCCTGGTTCGATCATCAGCTCGTCGGCCTGGACGTCGTTCGCGACGGTGTCGTCGTGGGGCGAGTCGTCCGAGTCGACCACCTTCCCGCCCAGGACCTGCTCGCGGTCGCCGTGGGTGACAGCGAAGTGCTGGTGCCCTTCGTCAAGGCGATCGTCCCCGAGGTCGACCCCGCCGCAGGGCGCGTCGTCGTGACGCCGCCCGCCGGGCTCTTCGAGGAGCTTCCCGCCGACGACGGCCCCACCGGCGACGACGAAACGGCCGAGACCCGCGAGGACTGACGTGCGTATCGACGTCATCACGATCTTCCCCGAGTTCTTCGACGTTCTCGAGGTCTCTCTGCTCGGTAAAGCCCGTGGTAACGGGCTCCTGGATGTCCGCGTCCACAACCTCCGCGATTTCACGACCGACCGGCATCGGACGGTCGATGACACCCCCTACGGCGGGGGAGCGGGCATGGTCATGAAGCCTGAGCCCTGGGGTCGCGCGCTCGATGCGATCGCGCAGGAGGCGACGTCCGCGCCGACGTTCATCTTCCCGTCGCCGGCGGGCGAGCGGTTCGTGCAGTCGACGGCTCGTGAATGGAGCGGCCTGGACCACCTCGTCTTCGGTTGCGGCCGGTACGAGGGCATCGACGAACGTGTCTTCACTTACGCGGCCACCCTCGGCCATGTGCGACTCGCCAGTCTCGGCGACTACGTGCTCAACGGCGGCGAGGTTGCGGCGATGGCGATGGTCGAGGCTGTCGGACGTCTCGTGCCCGGCGTCGTCGGAAACCCCGAGAGCCTCGTCGAAGAGTCTCACGAGGACGGGCTGCTGGAGTACCCCTCGTACACGAAGCCCTCCGAATGGCGCGGCCTCGTCGTCCCGGACGTACTGCTGAGCGGACATCACGGCCGCGTGGCCGAGTGGCGTCGCGAGCAGCAGGTCGAACGCACGCGTGAGCGTCGCCCCGACCTGCTCACGGACTGAGTCTGGATCAGTCGACGCCGAGGAAGCCGCGGTCGGTCAAGACGATAGGACCGTCGGCTGTGACTGCCACGGTGTGCTCGCTGTGCGCCCCGCGGGAGCCGTCTGCACTGCGCAACGTCCAGCCGTCCGGGTCGGTCACCAGGCGATCCGTCGTCTCCAGCAGCCACGGTTCGAGCGCGACCACGAGACCTTCGCGCAGCGGATAGCCGCGGCCGGGCTTGCCGTCATTCGGGACGTGCGGGTCGCCGTGCATCACGCGGCCCACGCCGTGGCCGCCGAAATCCGTGTTGATGGAGTATCCCGCGCTGTGGGAGACAGCTGCGATCGCGGCGGAGACGTCGCCGACGCGGTTGCCGACCGTCGCCACCCGGATCGCCGCATCCAAGGCCACGCGCGTGGTCTCGATCAGACGGAGATCCTCGTCGCGCGGCGTTCCGACCACGAAGGAGACGGCGGAGTCCGCGACCCAGCCGTCGACGGAGGCCGCGAAGTCGAGCGAGACGAGGTCCCCGTCGCGCAGTGTGTAATCGAAGGGGAGTCCGTGCAGGACGGCATCGTTGACGGAGGTGCAGATCACCTTGCCGAACGGGCTGGCACCGAAGGACGGGTGGTAGTCGATGTAGCAGGACTCGGCGCCCGCCTTGCGGATCATCTCGTGCGCCTTGCGATCGAGCGTCAGCAGGTTCGTGCCGACCTTGGTGTCGTCCCGCAGCGTCGCCAGCACTTCAGCGACGAAACGTCCGGCCGGTCTCATCTGCTCGATCTCAGCCGGCGTGCGCAGTTCGATCATGGTGCTCCTTCGTTCCCCTCCATTCTCTCCCGGCCGCCACGCGTGTCGCGGACGCGACCTTCCGGTCCCGCTGGGCGTCCGCCCCGAGTGTCGATCGCGGGCGGCGCTCGCACCGGGTAGCCGCGTACGATGCACACATGTGGCTTCGTCGTGCCGGCTTCCACTGGCTTCTGCCGTCCGCCTTTCTGCTGCCGCTCTGGCTCTTCGTCGGCTGGACGGTCACGGGCGCGGGCGGTTGGGCCTTGCTGTGGGTGTTGTTCATCGCCATCCCCTCGGTGTTCTTCGGACAGCTCCTGCTGACGTTGTTGACCCGTCTGCGACCCACAGCCCGCGCTGAGCGCGCACTCTCGTGGTGGGATGTGGCCGGTTACGGCCTCTGGCATGCGTTGACGATCGCGCTCGGCCTCTTCGTGCAGCAGTGGTGGGCACCGGTCATGGTGTTGACGATCCTCGTGGGGGTGGCGAACATCTGGCTGCAGCTCTGGCAGCTCTGGCGCGAGGCGCGCCCGCGTGCGGTCGTGCTCCATGCGAGCGACGGCACCGCCTACATCCCGCCGACGAAGCCGAACCGAGCTGCGCCCGCGCCGGCGCACGAGGTCATCGTCGTCGAGGAAACGCTTCACCGCGACGCCTGAAGTTGGCGCCAGGGTCGGCGCATGGCAGAATGGTTGTTTGTGCCCTGACCGGTCTCTGCCTCAGGGGAGACAGCCGCGCATCCCGCGCGGTGCGGGCACCGCTTCAACTTTCATAAGAACACGTTTCGCAGCCGACCTGTGGCGGTTGCAGGAAGAGATCCCTCATGCAGATCCTCGACGCCGTCGATGCGGCTTCGCTCCGCTCCGACATCCCCGACTTCGGTCCCGGCGACACCGTCAAGGTGCACGTCAACATCACCGAGGGCAACCGCTCCCGCATCCAGGTCTTCCAGGGCGTCGTCATCGGCCGCCAGGGTGACGGGGTGCGCGAGACCTTCAACGTCCGCAAGATCAGCTTCCAGGTCGGCGTCGAGCGCATCTTCCCGGTGCACTCGCCGATCATCGACAAGATCGAGGTCGTGACGCGCGGCGACGTGCGCCGCGCCAAGCTGTACTACCTCCGCAACCTCCGTGGCAAGAAGGCGAAGATCAAGGAGAAGCGCGACCGCTGATCGCGTTCTTTCACGAAGCCCCGACCGCTCCGGCGTCGGGGCTTCGTCGTGTCCGCGGCGGCGCCCCGATGTGCGACGCTAGAGTGCGGCTCGTGCCGCCTGTATCTCGAGGAACTGCATGAGCACCGACAACCCCTCCGTCGACGACGCATCGCTGCCGCGCCGATCCCGGCCCCGCCGGCGACGTGGCGCACTGATCTTCCTCCGCGATGTGCTGGTCATCATCCTGATCGCGCTGCTCGTGTCCTTTCTCGTCAAGACGTTCCTGGTGCGCTCGTTCTACATCCCGTCAGCGTCGATGGAGAACACGCTGATCGAGCAGGATCGGATTCTCGTCGACGAGCTGACGCCGCGTTTCGGGGGGTACGAGCGCGGTGACGTCGTTGTCTTCCGCGACCCGGGCGGCTGGCTCGGCTCGTCAGTGTCCGCGCCCAGCCAGGGGCCGATCGTCGACGGCATCGAATGGGTGCTCTCGCTCGTCGGGCTCGCGGCGCCCGACAGCGACGACCATCTCATCAAGCGCATCATCGGCTTGCCCGGCGATCATGTCGTGTGCTGCAACGACCTGGGCCAGATCACGGTCAACGGTGCGCCGATCGACGAATCCTCGTATCTCCTGCTGCCCGATCCCGGCGCCCCCGCATCGTCGCTCGACTTCGATATCACGGTGCCGGAGGGATCGCTCTGGGTGCTGGGGGACAACCGCTACCGGTCCAAGGACTCGCGGTACAACCAGGATCAGCCCGGGCGCGGCTTCGTGCCCCTCGACAACGTCGTCGGACGCGCCTTCCTGATCACCTGGCCGTTCGACCGCTTCGGCGGCATCGACTTCCATCACGAGGTGTTCGCCGACGTGCCGAAGTCTGCGGGCCAGTGAGCCCGGTTCAACCGACGCTGCGCCTGGAACGGCGCCTGTGGGCAGAGCAGCGCGTCGTCGTGGCGTGCGACGAGGTGGGGCGCGGCGCTCTCGCCGGCCCCGTGGTGATCGGTGCGACCGTCATGGCGCCGCGCACCCGCCGCGTCCGGATTCCCGAGGGGCTGCGCGACTCCAAGCTCATTCCGGAGGCGCGCAGGGCGGATGTGGCCCGCGCCGCCGAGGCGTGGGTCGACGCGAGCTCCCTGGGGTGGGCGACAGCTGCAGAGATCGACGCCGTGGGCATCACGCGGGCGCTCGGCCTCGCCGCACACCGCGCTCTCGACGGCCTTCGCTCGCAGGGCGTGGAGATGACGGGTGCGGTCGTGCTGCTCGACGGGAATCACGACTACATCTCGCCGGCCGGCGCGACGCCGTACGAGGTGCGCACCGTCATCAAGGGCGACCGCGACTGTGCGAGCGCCGCGGCCGCATCCGTCGTCGCCAAGGTCGCGCGTGACGCGCACATGGTCGCGCTGCATCCGGATGCGCCCGCGTACCTGTGGGAGCGCAACAAGGGCTATGCGAGTCCTGAGCACCGTGCCGCCATCGCCGCGCACGGGCTTCACGCGCATCATCGCGCCTCGTGGCAGATCGCCGCAGCGCCCACACTCTTCTGAGACCGCGCCGACCCGGACCGCAGCCGTAGAATGGACGCACCATGGATGACGATGTCTTCGAAGACTACGACCGCGAACTCGAGCTCGCTCTCTACCGGGAGTACCGCGACGTCGTCTCACAGTTCCAGTACGTGATCGAGACCGAACGCCGCTTCTACCTCGCCAACGACGTCAACGTCGTGCGCCGCGACACCGAGCACGATTTCTACTTCGAGATCTCGATGACCGACGTGTGGGTGTGGGACATCTACCGCGCCGACCGCTTCGTGAAGGCCGTGCGCGTGCTGACGTTCAAGGATGTCAACGTCGAGGAGCTCTCGCGCCGCGACTTCCAGCTTCCCGAGGAGCTCTCGCTCGACAACTGAGCATCTCTCCTCACCCCGCGGGAAGCGGCGGGTTCTCCCCGATGCGCGATCCGGCCTGAGCGTCGGCTCCGCCGGGTCGACACGCTGGGTCGATGGCAGCGAAAGACGACCTGGGTCGAGACGGTGAGAACCGTGCCGCATCCTTCCTGATCGAGCGCGGATACCGGATTCTCGACCGCAACTGGCGGTGTCCTCTGGGCGAGATCGACATCGTCGCGCGGGAAGCCGGCGAGATCGTCGTCGTCGAGGTCAAGACGCGCACCAGCGAGCGTTTCGGGCATCCTTTCGAGGCCATCGACGCGCGCAAGCGTGCCAGGCTGTGGCGACTCGCGGTGGCCTGGTGCATCGCGCATCCCGACGAGGCTCGAGGCCGTGCGGTGCGTATCGACGCCGTGTCCGTGCTGGGGATGGATGCCGGTACCGGGGACGTCGAGCATCTGCGAGACGTACGATGACCGTCGCGCGCACGTGGTCGATCGCGCTGAACGGGCTCGAGGGTGCGCTCGTCGAGGTCGAAGCCGATATCAGTCAGCAGACCCCCGAGTTCCGCATCATCGGACTCGGCGATCGGGCGCTCGGCGAGGCGGTGCAGCGCGTGCACAACGCGTGTGCGAACTCCGGGCTCCCGTTGCCCCGACGCCGTCTCACGGTCAACCTCTCACCGGCGAGCCTGCCCAAGCACGGGTCCGGCTTCGATGTCGCGATCGCGATCGCCGCGCTCACCGCGGACGGTGGGATGGACGCGGCCTCGGTCGCCGGCACGGTGCATCTCGGCGAGCTGGGGCTGGACGGACGGTTGCGACCCGTGGCGGGTGTGCTGCCCGCCGTGGTGGCCGCGGCTCGTGCCGGACGCCGCCGGATCATCGTGCCCGCAGCGAACGGCGAGGAGGCCCAGCTCGTGACGGGCATCGAGGTGCTGCCGGCCGCCACGCTGGCGGAGGTCGCCGCTCGGCACGGTGCGGATGTCGTCGTTCCCGACGTTCCCGCACCGATGCGCGCTGCGGCAGCGGAAGAGGAGCATGAACGGCTGGATCTGTCGGACGTCATCGGTCAGCGTGAGGCGGTGGAGGCGCTCGTTGTCGCCGCGGCGGGCGGCCATCACCTGCTGATGAGCGGGCCGCCCGGGGCGGGCAAGACGATGCTCGCGCGGCGGCTGCCGGGCATCCTGCCCCCGCTCGATCGCGAGGCGGCTCTCGCCGTGGCATCGATCCGCTCGCTGTCGGGCGAGGCCGTGACCTCGCTCACCCGCATCCCGCCGCTGGAGGCGCCGCACCATACGGCCAGCGTCGCAGCGCTCGTCGGAGGCGGATCCCGTGTCATCCGCCCCGGCGCGATCGCCCGCGCCAGCGAGGGCGTGCTGTTCCTCGACGAGGCGGGGGAGTTCCCCGCGAGTGTCCTCGATGCCCTGCGGCAGCCGCTCGAACGGGGCGACATCCACATCCACCGCTCCGGGGTCAGCGTGCGTTATCCCGCGCGATTCCAGCTCGTTCTCGCCACCAATCCCTGTCCGTGCGGCAACTACGGGGTGCGGGGAGCGACGTGCGAGTGCCCGCCCTCCGCGATCCGCCGCTATCTGGGTCGGCTGTCCGGTCCGCTCCTCGATCGTGTGGACATCGATCTCCCGATGCGTCGTGTCGTCGCCGTGGGCATGGATGCCGCGGTCGGGCGCGTCTCGACAGCGGACGCGGCGAGACGGGTGGCGGATGCGCGTGCGCGTACTGCGGAACGATTGGCGACAACGCCGTGGCGAAGGAATGTCGATGTTCCGGGCCGTTGGTTGCGCGAAGGGCCCTCGGCGCCGCCCGCGTCTGTGCGGGCCCCGCTCGACGCGGCACTCGAGAGGGGCCAGCTGACCCTACGCGGGTACGACCGGGTCCTGCGCTTGGCATGGACGTTGGCCGATCTCGCGCAGCGTTCCGTTCCGACCCAGGAGGACATCGGCCGGGCGCTCTTCATGAAGCGGGGGATCGCCGCATGAACGTCGACGCCGTCATCGAGCGGATGCTGCCGTTGCTGGGGGAGCGGGCGACGCCGGAGCGGGCGGCCCGGGTGTTCTGGAGCGGCATCGCGGAGCCTGGCGACGCGGTCGCGGGGGCTCTGCTGGCGGCTGTTCCCGCTCCGGCGGCGCTGCGCATCGCCGCGTACCCTGCGGAGATCGCACGGGTCACGGGTGCCGAGCCCCGTGCCGCCGCGGACGCCTCCGCACGATGGCTCCCGCGCCTCCACGACGACCTCGTGACCGACGCCCTGAAACGTGCGCGGCGGGGGCGGGTGGCGATCCTGGTTCCCTCGGATCCGGAGTGGCCCCAGTCGGTCGACGACCTGGCTGATCACGCCCCGCTCGCGCTGTGGGTGCGGGGCGACCCACGTGCGCTCGGTGCACCGTCCGTCGCGCTCGTCGGCGCACGGGCGGCAACCCCCTACGGCGAGCACGTGGCGGGTGAGCTCGCGGCTGGCCTCGCCGGCGCGGGGATCTCGGTCGTGTCGGGCGCCGCCTACGGGATCGACGGAGCAGCGCACCGCGGCGCGCTCGCCAGTCGCCAGGGCGCGACCGTCGCCGTGCTCGCGGGCGGGTGCGATCGGGCCTATCCGGCCGGGCACGAAGAGATGCTCGGACGCATCGCCGATGCCGGGGCGGTGGTCGCAGAAGTCCCATGCGGCGGTGCGCCGACCAAGTGGCGATTCCTCGCCCGCAATCGCGTCATCGCCGCCCTCTCGCGCGCGACGGTCGTCGTCGAGGCGGGTGCGCGCAGCGGCTCCCTCAACACCGCCGGACACGCGGCATCGCTCGGGCGTCCCTTGGGTGCCGTGCCCGGACCGGTCACGAGTCCCGCGTCGCTCGGATGTCACCGACTTCTGCGTGAGTATGACGCCGTGTGCATCACCGACGCCGCCGAGGCGCGGGAGCTCGCCGGACTCGGCACGGCCCAGCCTCTCGCCGTCGCCGGTGCGTGGACCGACGAGCGCACGAGGGTGCGCGATGCGCTGAGCGCCCGGATCGGACGGGAGGCGGCGGAGCTGGCGGCGCGGTCGGGGCTGGCCGTCGCAGAGGTCGAGGCCATCCTGGGGATCCTGCTCATGGAGGGCTCCGTCGTGGGGGATGACGGCGGGTGGCGACGCTCTGCAGGGCGGTGACTGGCATGCTGGCTGCATGATGCTGGCGAGTGCGATCGAGGCGTGGTGCGACCACCTCGCCGACGTGCGTCGCCTCTCGCCGGCCACGGTGCGCGCATACGGGTCCGACCTGCGCGACTTCGTGGCGCTCTCCGGTGTCGAACAGGTGGCCGACGCCGACCTGGAGGAGCTGCGCGAGTGGCTCTGGAAGGCGACGAACCGCGGCGACAGCCGCGCGACGATCGCGCGGCGCACCGCATCCGCCCGCGGTTTCTTCGGATGGGCGCGGGAGCAGGGGATCATCCCGACCGACCCGAGCCTTCGACTCATCGCGCCCAAGCGCGGTCGCACGCTCCCCGCGGTCGCGAGCGCCCCCGCTCTGCGCGAGCTGCTGGGCGACCTGGCCCGCGACAGCGCGGACGGCGACCCCGTGGTGCTTCGGGACCGCGCCGTGCTGGAGCTGCTCTACGGCGCGGCTCTGCGGGTGTCGGAACTGTGCGCTCTGCGGAGCCGAGACCTCGACCGCGAGCGCCGCACCGTCCGGGTCACGGGAAAGGGCAGCAAGGAACGTGTTGTTCCGTACGGTGCGCCCGCCGACGAAGCTGTCAGCGCGTATCTGGTCCGCGCGCGACCCGTCCTCGCAGCCCGCGCCGGTGAGCGCCCGTCGGACGCTCTGTTCCTCGGGGTCCGAGGGGGCGCGTTGGGGCCACGGAGCGTGTACGACCTGGTCGCCCGCACGGTGGGCCCCGTCATCGGTCGATCCGCCGGACCCCATGCCCTGCGTCACTCTGCCGCGACGCATCTGCTCGACGGCGGCGCGGACCTGCGCGCCGTGCAGGAGATGCTCGGGCACGCCAACCTCGGCACCACGCAGATTTACACGCACGTCTCGCACGAGCGGCTCGCGGCGACCTACCGACAAGCCCACCCACGGGCATGACGTCGACCGCCGCGCCGCGTACCGTGAAGACATGACAACGCGCCGACTGGGCCACATCGCGATCCTCGTCGCGGCCGCGGCAGTGCTGACCGGATGCGGCGGCGTCGCGGGTCCGCGTCAGACCGTCTTGCCGGACCCGCCGAGTAAGGCTCCGCAGACATCGCCCGCCACACCCGTCCCCACCGGCCCGGCGACTCCCGTGCCCTCCGCGACCTCGGCGCCGCCCGCTGCGGAGGGCACGCTCGTGTGCAGCGGCGGGACGACGGAGGTCTCAGGAGCGGATCAGGCCTTCGTTCTCACCGGGGATTGCTCGAGCGTGATGATCGGCGGCACGGGCCTGCGCGTCGACGCGACACAGGCGACGCTGGGCTCCGTTCAGCTCTCGGGGGACCGGAACGACCTGCGCGCGGCGGACATCTCGATGCTCTCAGTGGGAGGACAGGACAACACCGTCGACGTAGCGATGCTCTCGACGGTGGCGCTGAACGGCGATCGCAACTCCGTGAGCGCGGCGGGCTTCACGGCGCTGACCGTGTCCGGAAACGACAACACGGTGCGCGCGGACAGTCAGGGCGCGGTGACCGACAACGGTCAACGCAACACCGTCACCGGTCGCTGACCTCAGCAGCACGGCAGCAGAACGGCGCGGGGCACGCCGCCCAGCAGGAGCAGTGGGTTGATGTAGACGCCGTCGCGTCGCGCGCCGAGATGGACAGTGCCACCGGTGGCGTGCCCGCCGTCGGCCAGCGTTCCCACGACGTCGCCGGCGCTCAGCCTGGTTCCCGGCGACAGTGTCGTGGCGACGGGCTCGAGCGTGCTCACCAGGCCATCCCCATGGTCGATCGTGATGACGGGGCGATCGACGACGATTCCGGCGAAGAGGACCACCCCGTCATCGGGGGCGACGACGGTGTCGCTGCCGGCCTCGATATCGATCCCGCGATGCCCGGCCGCGTAGTCGTGGGCGGGCTGCCGGTAGGGCTCGAGCACGCGGCCCAGGACGGGCCACGTCCACGAGTTCCCCTCGTCCGTAGCGGATGCGGTGGTGCGGGCCGCCGGTGACCCGGCGGCTGCGGCCGAGGGGGCCGCGAGAACGAGCAGACCGACGGCGAGTGCGGCGGCGCGGCGGACGCGGGTGAGTGCGGGCATGTCCTCACCGTGCCCCGGGATCGCGGCCCGTGCGGTCCGCGCACGCGGTGGCGGGGACGGCTCGCCCGGGTGTGACGGCGGGGGAGGAGAGCTCGCTCGCCGACGCCGTGGGGCGGGCTGGCGGCTGATACACTTGAGGCGCGCCTCGCATGTCGAGGTGACTCCGCGTGCCCCGAGTGGGAAGAACCCGCGGCATATCCACCCTACGGTCCCGTCTTCGGACGGGCGGGTGCGTGCCGGGCACCAGGCTCGTCGACCGATCGGTTCGACGCGAACAACCGCAACAGAAGGAGAACGGCCATGGCCGTCGTCACCATTCGCCAGCTGCTCGACAGCGGCGTCCACTTCGGACACCAGACCCGCCGGTGGAACCCGAAGGTCAAGCGCTTCATCCTCACGGAGCGCTCCGGCATCCACATCATCGACCTCCAGCAGTCGCTGTCGTACATCGACAAGGCGTACGAGTTCGTCAAGGAGACCGTCGCTCACGGTGGCACGGTTCTGTTCGTCGGCACCAAGAAGCAGGCGCAGGAAGTCATCGCCGAGCAGGCGACGCGCGTGGGCCAGCCCTACGTGAACCAGCGCTGGCTCGGTGGCCTGCTGACCAACTTCTCGACCGTCAGCAAGCGTCTCGCCCGCATGAAGGAGCTCGAAGAGCTCGACTTCGAGGACCCGGCGGCCAGCGGCTTCACGAAGAAGGAGCTGCTGCTCAAGAAGCGCGAGCTCGACAAGCTTCACAAGTCGCTCGGCGGTATCCGTAACCTCACCAAGACCCCGTCGGCCATCTGGATCGTCGACGCCAAGCGCGAGCACCTCGCCGTCGATGAAGCCATCAAGCTGGGCATCCCGGTCATCGGCATCCTCGACACGAACGCCGACCCGGACGAGTTCCAGTTCCCGATCCCCGGCAACGACGACGCGATCCGCTCCGTCTCGCTGCTGACGCGCATCATCGCGGACGCCGCTGCCGAAGGCCTGCAGCAGAAGCACAACCCCGAGTCGGGTGCCGAAGAGCCCCTGGCCGAGTGGGAGCGCGAGCTCCTCGAGCAGGGTGCTCCCGTCGCCGAAGGCGCTGACGCGGTCGTCGCATCGACCGAGTCCGCCGCAGACGAGGCGGCTGCCGAGGAGCAGGTCGAGGCCGTCGCTGCCGCTTCGGGTGAGAGCGTCGAGGCCGTCGCCGAGGCCGAGGCCACCGACAAGTAATCAGCGCGTCCCCTGGACCCGCTACGATCGGCGCGGCCGCGAACCGGCCGCGCCGATCGGCATCCGCGAGAACTCTCCCAACAGAAGGAGCCGCCACTCATGGCAAACTTCACCATCGCCGACATCAAGGCTCTGCGCGAGCAGCTCGGCACGGGCATGGTCGACACCAAGAAGGCGCTCGAGGAAGCCGACGGCGACCTCGAGAAGGCCGTCGAGATCCTCCGCCTCAAGGGCGCGAAGGGCAACGCGAAGCGTGCGGACCGTTCGACCAGCGAGGGCCTCGTGGCCGCGCGCGAGGTCGACGGCAAGGTCACGCTCATCGAGCTGAACACCGAGACCGACTTCGTCGCCAAGAACGAGCGCTTCATCGCTCTGGCAGACAAGGTCGTCGAGGCTGCTGCCGCCGTCGCCGCCGACTCCGTCGAGGCCGCGCTGGCCGCGCCAGTGGACGGCAAGACCGTCGAGCAGCTCATCTCCGACGAGGCCGCCATCATCGGCGAGAAGGTCGAACTGCGTCGTGTGCGCACTCTCTCGGGCGACCACGCCGAGGTGTACCTCCACAAGACCAGCAAGGACCTCCCGCCGCAGGTCGGCGTCGTGCTGATCTACTCGGGTGACGACGCGGAGACGGCGCGCAGCATCGCGCAGCACATCTCGTTCGCGAACCCCTCCTACCTTTCCCGCGACGACGTGCCCGAGGCCGACGTCGAGAAGGAGCGCGAGATCGTCACCGAGATCTCCCGCAACGAGGGCAAGCCCGAGGCCGCGCTGCCGAAGATCGTCGAGGGTCGCGTGAACGCGTTCTTCAAGCAGGTCGCCCTGCTCGATCAGGACTACGCGCGCGACAACAAGCTGTCCGTCGCGAAGGTCGCCTCCGACGCGGGGCTCACCCTCACCGACTTCGCCCGCTTCAAGGTCGGCGCGTAAGTCGCTCGAAAGGCCCGCATCGTCGTCGGTGCGGGCCTTTCGCATGCCGTAGTTTTGACCCGACGAGAAGAGGACGCACACATGGACGAATCGACCGGGCGCCGTCGCGTCCTTCTGAAGCTTTCCGGGGAGGCCTTCGGGGCCGGCTCGCTGGGGGTCAACCCCGACATCGTGAGCCAGATCGCTCGTGAGATCGCCGCGGCGGTCGACGAGGTCGAGATCGCGATCGTCGTCGGTGGCGGCAACTTCTTCCGTGGCGCCGAGCTCAGCCAGCGCGGCATGGACCGCGGTCGTGCGGACTACATGGGCATGCTCGGCACGGTCATGAACGCGCTCGCTCTGCAGGACTTCCTGGAGCAGGCCGGTGCCGCGACCCGCGTTCAGTCCGCGATCGAGATGACGCAGGTCGCCGAACCTTACATCCCGCGTCGCGCGCAGCGACACATGGCCAAGGGGAGGGTCGTGATCTTCGGTGCGGGAGCGGGCCTCCCGTACTTCTCCACGGATACCGTCGCGGCGCAGCGTGCGCTCGAGATCGGCGCCGACGAGGTCCTCGTCGCGAAGAACGGTGTGGACGGGGTCTACACGGCAGACCCCAACAAGGACTCCTCGGCGGTCAAGCTCGACCGGATCACTTACAACGATGCGCTCATGCAGGGACTCAAGGTGGTCGACTCCACGGCCTTCAGCCTCTGCATGGACAACCGCATCGACATGCGGGTGTTCGGAATGGAGCCCGCAGGCAACGTCACGCGCGCCCTGCGCGGCGACGAGATCGGCACGCTCGTCACGGCGTGACCTCCGCGTGCGGGGGCCACCCCGCCACTAGACTCGAAAACTGCTGGATATGAGGGAGTTACCGTGATCGCCGATGTGCTGACCGAAACCGCCGGACGTATGGAACGGGCCGTGGAAGCGGCCAAGGAAGACTTCTCGACCGTCCGAACCGGGCGCGCCAACCCGCAGCTCTTCCAGAAGCTGAACGTGGAGTACTACGGCACCCCGACTCCACTCGCGCAGCTCGCGTCGCTCAACAACCCGGAGGCGCGCACGATCATCGTGACGCCCTACGACAAGTCGGCGCTGAAGGCGATCGAGCAGGCGATCCGCGACATGCCCAATCTCGGGGCCAACCCCACGAACGACGGCAACATCATCCGCGTCACGATGCCCGAGCTCACGCAGGATCGCCGCAAGGAGTACGTCAAGCTCGTGCGCAGCAAGGGTGAGGACGCGAAGGTTCATGTGCGCGGCATCCGTCGCAAGGCCAAGGACGAGCTCGACGCGCTCAAGTCCGAAGTCGGCGAGGACGACCTCGTGCGCGCGGAAAAGGACCTCGACGCTCTGACGCGCTCGCACGTCGACGCGATCGACGAGGCGCTCAAGCGCAAAGAAGCCGAGCTCCTCGAGGTCTGACGAGGCATGTCCGACGCATCCGATGCCGCCGGGGTCGCACCAGAGGGTGCGGCGCCGGGGCAAGGAGTGCCGCCGGGGCGCGACCGCGCCGGGGCGGAACGCCAGTCGTCGCCGATCCGGGCGCGACGGAATGAGTTCGAACTGCAGGTCGCGCACGCGCGAGCGGAGTTCGAGGAGGCGAACGAGCGCATCAAGCAGCGCACCGGCCGAGACCTGATCCTCGCCATCGTGATCGGTGTCGCGATCGGAGCCGTCGTGTTGGTGGCGCTCGTCTTCGTGAAGTGGCCGTTCCTGATCTTCGGCGTAGGCGTCGCTCTGCTGGGTACTTTCGAGTTCGCGCGCGCACTGCAGGCCTCGGGTCGCAAGATCGACATCGTTCCCCAGCTCGCGGGCGGGGTGATGATCCTGCTGTCGGCCTACTTCCTCGATCTCTGGCTCCACTGGGTGTCCCTGTTCGTCGCGGTCGTCCTTATCGTGGTGTGGCGTCTGCTCGGGCAGATGATAGCGAGGGACGGTCGGCGCTACGCCGCCGTCGTGGATGACGTGCTGGCCGGGGCGCTTCTGCCTGTCTACGTGTCATTCCTCGCGAGCCTCGCGCTGGTGCTGCTGCGCCAGGAACACGGCGAGTGGTGGGTCATGGCCTTCCTCATCGTGGCGATCGCGTCGGACACGGGCGCCTACGTGACGGGTCTGACGCTCGGTCGCCACCCGATGGCCCCGCGCATCAGCCCTAAGAAGACCTGGGAAGGCTTCGCCGGGGCGGCCCTCGCAGCCGTTGTCGCGGGGATCCTGCTGTCGTGGCTGATGCTCGGGCTGCCCTGGTGGACCGGCATCATCTTCGGCCTGGTCATCCTCGGCACGGCGACCGCCGGTGACCTCGGTGAATCCATGCTCAAGCGCGATCTCGGCATCAAGGACATGAGCTCGTGGCTGCCGGGGCACGGCGGTGTGCTCGATCGCCTCGACTCCATCCTCCCGTCCGCGCCCGCAGCTCTTGCTCTGTTCTACCTGCTGACACCTCTGGCGGTTTCATGACAGTCCACGACGAGTCCGCGCTCGAGCAGCGCGGTGACGATACGGCGATCTCCGTTCCGTCGCACCACAACGCGTTTCCCCGTGTGCAGGGGCGGGCCAAGGGCTACGACCCTGCCGCTGTCGATGCCTTCCTCGCGCGTGCGCGGGAGGCCTTCGAGTCCGATGCGCCCGGGGAGACGGCGGTCGGTTCTTCCGACGTCCGGGATGTATCGTTCGCGCTCGTGCGCGGCGGGTACGCGATCGTGCCGGTCGACGCCGCACTCGGTCGCGTGGAAGACGCATTCGCCGCTCAGGAGCGTCAGCAGACCATCGCCCGCATGGGCGCACGGGCGTGGGTGCAGCAGCAGCGTGAAGACGCGCAGATCGTGCTCGACCGACTGGGGCGCGACCGCAGACACCGCTTCGACCGCGTCTCGTTCGTCCACTACGGGTATCGCGTGGAGGAAGTCGACCTCGTGGCCGACCGGATCGCGGGCTACCTCACCGACGGCACGGGTCTCACCGTCGAGCAGGTGCGTTCGGTCGCGTTCCGGATGCAACGCGGGGGATACCGCGAGACGCAGGTGGACGCGGTGCTCGACGCCGTCGTCGAGATCATGCTGGCGGTCGGTTGATCGGCGCCGTGCGGGCTCGCATGGCGTTCTCAGGGCCGAATCGTTACAATCGTGAGATCGTGACTTCCGGAGATGACACCCGAAACCCGGCGCCGCTGACCCGACGGTCTGCTCGAGCGCTGGTGGCTCCGGCCTCGGCACCCGCTTCGAAGGTCGCGACGAGCGCTCGTTGGTCGCGGCGTCGTGGGGTCGTCGGGGTATTCGCCGGTGTCGCCGCACTGGCATTCGCTGCCGCATCCGTCGGACCTGCCGCATTCGCACTCACTGATGCGGCGCCCGCGCAGTCAGAGACCGAAACGGTGTACTCGAGCACGCTCGAGGACGCGCAGAGTCTCGTCGTTGCATCCGGAGCCGTCGTTTCGCTCGACCGGGACTCGTACAGCGCGTTCGAGAAGCCCAAGCCGCCGCCTCCGCCGGAGCCGAAGGTCGCAGCGGCGTCGCCGGCGACTCCGTTCTACTCCGGCGGCGGAGCCCCCTCCGAGTGGATGGCGGCCGCAGGTCTCGCCGAGAGCGACTGGGGCTACGTCGACTACATCGTCTCCAAGGAGAGCGGCTGGAACCCCAACGCCACGAACCGCAGTTCGGGAGCGTGCGGTCTCGTCCAGGCATTGCCGTGCAGTAAGGTTCCCGGCAACGGATACGACCCGGTCGACAACCTGCGTTGGGCGAACGGCTACGCCGTGGGTCGCTACGGCAGCTGGGCGGGCGCGTACAACTTCTGGATCAACAACAACTGGTGGTGACCGTGGCGCGATCGCGTCGACGCCGCCCCGAGCACTCCGGCTCCGAAGAGTCGTTCCAGCGCTTGCTGTCTGGCTTCAAGCGCACAGAGATGCGCGGCGGCCGCGAATGGACCGTACAGCCGATTTCGGCCATGCAGGCCGTGAAGGAGTACACCTGCCCCGGCTGTCACCGCGTCATCCCGACGGGAGCCGCCCACCTCGTGGTGTGGCGTGCCGACGGCGTCATGGGTGACGCCGCCGACCTCGCGGCGCGTCGGCACTGGCATTCTCACTGTTGGAAGGTGGCGTGATGGCTGAGATCCGTGGCGCGAGTGTGCTTCCGGCTCGGCGCGAGGACATCGTTCTGCGTACGGCGGACGGGCTCGATCTGGTGGGAGAGCTGGCGCTTCCGCTCGAGAGAGAGCCCGTCGCCACGCTCGTGACGCTTCATCCGCTGCCCACCCACGGCGGGTTCATGGACTCGCACATCCTCCGCAAGGCGGCGGCCCGCCTGCCGGCTCTTGCGGACCTCGCCGTGCTCCGATTCAACACGCGGGGCACGTCGTCACCGCGCGGACGGAGCGACGGCCAGTTCGAGGAGGGCATCGGTGAAGAAGCCGATGTCGCCGCGGCGATGGATTTCGTCGCGGAGCGCGCGCTGCCGCATCCGTGGCTCGTCGGCTGGTCTTTCGGCACCGAGCTCGCGCTGAAGTACGGCAGGAAGCACGCGGTCGATGGGGCCATCCTGCTCTCGCCTCCGCTGCACCGCGCCAGTGAGAAGGAGATCGCCGCCTGGCGAGGAGATCCTCGACGACTGGTCGCGCTCATTCCGGAGTTCGACGACTATCTGCGCCCCGACGAGGCGCGTCGCCGGTTCGCGTCGGTCCCCGACATGACCCTGATCCCTGTGGAGGGCGGAAAGCACTTGTGGGTGGGGGAGGCTCAGACCCGTCGCGTGCTGGACGAGATCGTCGAGGTCGTCAACCCTGCAGCCGCGCCCCTTCCGACCCACTGGGAGGGGCCGCAGGGTTGATCAGCGTTCGTTCATGCGTGGGACGATCACCTGTCGATAGATGATCAGGATGCTCGCGGCGACCGGGATCGCGACGAGAGCGCCGAGGAGTCCGAGCAGCGATCCGCCGGCGAGGGCCGCGATCACGACCACGGCGCCGGGGACGGCGACGGCGCGACTCATGATCCGCGGCGAAACCAGGTAGGCCTCGAGCTGCATGTAGATCACGTACCAGATGGCGGCGGTGAGCGCGGTCGTCGGCGAGCCCAGGCCGGGGATGAGACAGGTCAGCACGATGATGACCGAGCCCGTCAGCGTTCCGACCAGGGGGATGAGCGAGAAGAAGAACGCGATCACGGCCAGCACAGCGGGGAACGGCGCCTGGATGATCGTCAGGAAGATGGCGCTCAATACGCCGTTGATCACGCCGAGGCTGACCTGTCCCATGACGTAGTAGCCGACCGAGTCGGTGATCTGCTCGGACAGCTCGATGAATCGCGGACGGCGCGAAGCGGGGACGAGGCTGTAGACGGCAGCCTTGAGGTTCGGGGTCGACGCGGTGAAGTAGATCGTGAGGATCAGGACGATGAAGGCGCCCGTCAGGCCGCCCAGGAACGCGAGGCTCGCGTTGATGACGCCGCCGGTGATGTTCCCCCAGTTCGAGATCGCCCAGTTCTGGACATTCGACACGGTGTCGTCGATCGTGCTGTCCTGGATTCCCGGGAACACCGAGTGGATCCAGTTCTTGACGTCCTGCCACGATGTGCTCTGCAGGAACCGCGTGACCTCCTCGACCAGCTGGCTGACCTGGCTCACGATGATCGGCACGACCATCCAGACGATCCCGGCGAAGATGGCTAGGACGCCGAGGACGGTCACCAGCACGGCGGACCAGCGGGGCAGCCGTCGTCTTGTCAACCACGCCACCACGGGCTCGAGGCCGAGCGAGAGGAAGAGCGCCGTACCGATGTAGAGAAGGATCGTTGACAGAGTCTGCACGCTGCCGATGAGCAGAAGCCCCAGGCCGACACCGAGCGTGCCGACGAAGGCGATGCGGAACGGGTTGTGAAGCTTCACAGTGCCTCCTCGGCGAGCGGAACGTGCTGCACACACGATACGGGTGACGTCCCCGTCGAAGCGGGAGCGACCCCCTCTCGCGCAACACACAGGCGTCTCGGCTAGTCTCGAATGTCGGATCGTTCCGCTCCGCGGGCATGGGAGGAAGATTTCGTGCGTTTCGTCTGGGCCGTCGCGGCCTTCGTGCTGGCCGCTCTGCTCATCGGGGCAGGCATCGCTCAACGGACCGTCTTCTACGGTCCGTCCACTCAGAGCGCCGACATCCCCGCTGCGGAAGGCGCGGCGTACACCATGGTCGACGGCGGCGTCCTGACCTCGCTTCCCGGCACGCAGACGCTGCGCGTCTCCTCCTCCGACGGCGTCTTCGTCGCTTACGGCCGCACCGCTGACATGCGTGCCTGGCTCTCCGATCAGACCTACAACGAAGTCTCCGCGGGGCAGGACGGCGTTCTGAACGCCGCGGTGATCGAGCCTCAGGTGTCCACAGCGGATGCGGCGGGTGAGAGTGATCAGTCCGAGACCGCGCCGACGACAGAGAACCGCAATCCTTCGGGGTCTGACCTCTGGCTCGCTCAGTACAGCGACGACCGCGCGGTCAGCGTCCCCCTGCAGCTGCCCGACTCGATGAGCGTGCTGATCGCCTCAGACGGGACGAAGCCCGCTCCCACCGAAGCCAGCATCACCTGGAACATCGCGCAGACGACGCCGTGGGCGGGACCCCTGATGCTTCTGGGAGGCGTAGCGCTCGTGGCAGGGATCGTGCTGTACATCCTGGCCATCAGACACGACCGGCGCTCGCGCGGTCCGCGCCGCAAGGCGCCGCCGCCCCTGCCGGAGACGCAGCCGATCGATCTCGCCGTCGAGCCGGGGGCCAAGGGCGTGATCAGCGCCAGCCCGTCGCGACGCTCCTCGCGTCGTCCCTTCCTCGCCATCCCGGTGGTGGTGGTCGGTGCGCTCGTCTTCACCGGATGCTCTCCCGACGCGTGGCCGGATCTAGCCCCGACGCCGACGCCTTCAGGGACCGCGGCGATCGTCGATTCCGCCGACCAGCAGGCTCCTGCAGTGACCGAGGCGCAGGCCCAGACGATCCTGCAGCGTATCTCGACGACGGTGGCGTCCGCCGACGAGGCGCGCGACGCGAACCTCGCGGCCACCCGGCTCGAAGGAGCCGCGCTGGCCGAGCGCAACACCAACTACGTGCTGCGCGGCGCCCTCGCCGACGAAGCGGCGCTGCCTCCCATTCCGGCCGAGCCGACGCAGATCATCCTGCCGCAGGCGTTCGACGAGTGGCCGCGGACCGTGATGGCCGTCGTGCAGAAGGAAGGCGCGCAGGGCCCCGTATCCACGATCATGTTCCTGACGCAGGCCGATCAGTGGGCCGACTACAAGCTGTCCTACATCGGGGATCTGCTGGGATCGGTCGAGATGCCCGACCTCGCACCCGCTTACATCGGCGCCTCGCAGGTGCCGCCGGAGTCGTCGTTCCTGACGGTCGCGCCGGACAAGTTGGCGGAGGCCTACGCCGACGTGCTGAACAACGGCAAGGACAGCGCATCCATCGGACTGTTCGATGAGCAGACCGACCTGTTCAGCCAGAACGTCGCCGCGAACCGGCAGGAGCGCCGCGACAAGTTCAATGAGACCGGCGCCTCGACCGGCACCATCCAATTCGCTGCCCAAGCGGGCAGTCAGACGCCGCTCGCCCTGGCGACTCTCGAGAGTGGTGCGATCGTCGCCGTTTCCGTCAACGAGGTCGACACGGTCACACCGAACAGCGGTGACGTCGTCATCAAGTTGACCGACAATCCGACCGTTCAAGCGCTGACCGGTGTGTCGGAATCCGCCACCGGGGTGAGCTCGACGTTCGCCGACCAGTTGTTCTTCTACGTGCCGGCGCAGGGCTCCTCAGAGAAGATCCGACTCCTCGGTTACACCTCCAACATCCTGGAAGCGAAGGTTCTGTGATGTCCGATCAGGCCCCCGGAGCCGTCCTACGCGGCGCCGTCGATCTCTCCGCTCTGCGCAACCGGCCCGCACCGGGCTCGAGTGCTGCGCCGTCCGCGCCGGCGTCCGGCTCTCTGGTGCGCGACGTCACCGACGCGACGTTCGGGCAGATCCTCGAGCTTTCGCGCACGGTCCCGGTCGTCGTGGACCTCTGGGCCGAGTGGTGCGGCCCCTGCAAGCAGCTCAGCCCCATCCTCGAGAAAGTCGTCGAGGAGCTGGCTGGTCGTCTCGTCCTGGCGAAAGTGGACGTGGACGCGAACCCGCAGATCGCGCAGGGCTTCCGCGCGCAGTCCATCCCGCTGGTCGTGGCGCTGGTCGGCGGCCAGCCGGTTCCGCTGTTCACCGGTGCCGTTCCCGAGGAGCAGGTCCGAGAGGTCTTCTCGCAGCTCCTTCAACTCGCGGCGCAGAACGGTGTCACAGGGACAGTCGACGCCGGCCTCGGGAGCGCCGAGGACGCTCCCGAGGAGCCCCCGCTGCCACCTCTGCACGCGGAGGCCTTCGCTGCGATCGAGGAGGGCGACTACGAACGGGCTGCGGTCGCCTATGAGCGTGCGCTCGCAGAGAATCCGCGCGACGCCGATGCCCACGCCGGACTCGGACAGGTGCGTCTGCTGCAGCGGGTGCAGGGCGCAGATCTTCAGCAGGCGCGGGCCGCTGCCGCTGCCGCGCCCACCGATGTCGACGCGCAGCTCCTCGTGGCCGACCTCGACATCTCGGGCGGCCATGTGGACGATGCGTTCGGACGTCTGCTCGATCTGTTCGCCGCGCTGCCGGCAGACGACCGTGCGCCGGTCCGGGCACGTCTGCTCGAGCTGTTCGGCCTGGTCGGCGACGCGGATCCCCGCGTCATCCGCGCGCGCGGACGCCTCGCCTCGCTCTTGTTCTGACGCCGAGGCGCCCGGGTTCGGGGCGCGATCCTTGCCTTGGGGCGCGTAAATCACGCTCCGACGCACGAATCGCGCCCCAAACCGAGGGTGTCCTCAGGGTCAGTCCGCGGGGGAGAGCCAGAGCGCTCCGAGCGGCGGCAGCGTCAGGCGTGCCCGCCCGGATGCGTCGGCGGTCACCGCTCCGAGGTTGCCGACCCCGGACCCTCCGAACGCGGATGCGTCGGAGTTGAGCAGCTCCTGCCAGACGCCCGCGAGCGGCAGATCGAGCTCGTAGTCGTGCAGCGGTGCGCCCGAGAAGTTGAAGATCGCCACGAGCGGCCGGCCTTCGCCATCCCATCGGACGAACGCCGAGACGTTCGGGTTCCACGTGGGTCCGCCGATGCGCGAGAACGCAGAGCCGTCCGCATCCCGTTGCCACAATGACGGCGTATCGCGGTACGTGGCGTTGAGGGCGGCGACGAAGTCGCCGAGTTCCCGGTGGGCGGGCTGGTCGAGCAGCCACCACTCGAGCGAGCGCGACTCGGACCACTCGGCGATCTGTCCGAACTCCTGGCCCATGAACAGCAGCTGTTTGCCGGGGTGGGCCCACATGTAGGAGAGGAAGAGGCGCATTCCCGCGAGCTTCTGCCAATGGTCCCCGGGCATCCGCGCGAACAGGGAGCCCTTGCCGTGCACGACTTCGTCGTGACTGATGGGAAGCACATAGTTCTCGCTGAACGCGTACACGAAAGAGAAGGACAGCTCGCCCTCGTGGTGCGCACGGTAGAGCGGATCGCGCGAGATGTAGACGAGTGAGTCGTTCATCCATCCCATGTTCCACTTGAACCCGAACCCGAGGCCCCCGGCGCTGGTCGGGGCGGTGACACCCGGGTAGCTCGTCGACTCCTCCGCGATCATGGCGATGCCGGGGAACTTCTTGTAGACGGTCGCGTTGGTCTCCTGGAGGAACTGGATCGCCTCCAGGTTCTCGCGGCCTCCGTAGATGTTCGGCTCCCACTCGCCGGCCTCACGGGAATAGTCGAGGTACAGCATGGAGGCGACCGCATCCACGCGGAGACCGTCGACGTGGAACTCGTCGAACCAGTACAGCGCGTTGGCGACGAGGAAATTGCGCACCTCGGCCCGGCCGTAGTCGAAGATCAGCGTTCCCCAGTCCTTGTGCTCGCCGCGTCGGGGATCCGGGTGCTCATAGAGGGCCTCGCCGTCGAAGCGAGCGAGAGCGAACTCGTCACGCGGGAAGTGGCCCGGCACCCAGTCCATGATCACGCCGATACCGGCACCGTGCAGTCGGTCGATGAGGTAGCGGAGGTCGTCGGGTGAGCCGAACCGGCTCGTCGGCGCGTAGTAGCCGCTCACCTGGTATCCCCACGAACCGCCGAAGGGATGCTCCGCGAGCGGAAGGAACTCGACGTGCGTGAACCCCTGCGCGCTCACGTACTCGATGAGCGGGTCGGCGGCGTCGCGATAGCCCAGCCCCGGCCGCCAGGAGCCGAGGTGCAGCTCGTACACCGACATCGGGCGTTCGAGCGGTTGGCTGGAGGCGCGCTCGGCGATCCACGCGTCGTCCTGCCACTCGTGACTCGACGCGGTCACGACCGAGGCCGTCGCCGGGGGCAGCTCGGCCCTCCGCGCCATCGGATCCGCCTTGAGAATCCAGCGGCCGTCCCGAGTGAGGAGCTCGTACTTGTAAGTGCTGTCCGCCCCGACGCCCGGCACGAAGAGCTCCCACACGCCGCTCGCGCCCATGGACCTCATGCTGTGCGACTGACCGTCCCAGCCGTTGAAGTCGGCGGCGACGCGGACGGCCTGCGCGTGCGGGGCCCACACGGCGAAGGATGTCCCCGCGACGCCCTCGTGGTCGCGCACGTGGGAGCCGAGCACCTGCCACAGCTGCTCGTGGCGACCCTCGCGGATGAGGTGAAGGTCGAGCTCCCCGACCGTGGGCGAGAACCGGTACGGGTCGTCAGCGGTGTGCGCAGCGGAGCCCTCGTACGTTGCCGTCAGACGATACGCGCCCGCATCTCCCCGGTACGCCCCCTCCCAGATGCCCGCGCGGGCATGTTCGAGTTCGACCTCACGACCATCGGCGAAGACGGCCGTGACGGATGCGGCCAGCGGCCGCCGAGCGCGGATCACCCCGCCGGCGGCACCGTCGGGGTGCAGACCCAGCACATCGTGCGGGGCGTAGTAGGAGCCGGTGGCGACGGTGTCGAGCACCCGGGGTTCGATGACGCTCATGCGAGGCCCTTCACGTGCAGGATGTGCGCGGGCTCGCGGAACGCGTCCAGCCGCACATAGTTGTGGTCGGTCCAGGTCCAGGTGGTACCTGTCACCAGGTCTTGGACGATGTACGGCGCTCCCGCGGGGATGCCCCATGCCTCGGTGTCCAGATGCACGGTCGTCTCGCGGGCCGAGTGAGGATCGACGTTCACGACCACGATGATCGTGTCGCTCTCGCCGCTCTCGCTGAGAGCGCCATCGAGGTGCTTCGAATACACCAGGATCGCATCGTCGTCGCTGTGCTGGACCTGGAGATTGCGCAGCTGGCGCAGCGCGGGATGCTCGCGGCGGATGCGGTTGAGGAGGGTGAGGTACGGCGCGAGGGAGTCGCCGTCGGCTTCGGCCCGGTTCCAGTCGCGGAGCTTGTACTCGTACTTCTCGTTGTCGATGTTCTCTTCGCTGCCCGGTCGCGCGACGTTCTCGAACAACTCGTACCCGGCGTAGACGCCGTAGGTCGGGGCCGCCGTCGCCGCGATCGTCGCGCGGATGCGGTAGGCCGCGCGTCCTCCGTACTGGAGGTACTCGGTCAGGATGTCGGGGGTGTTGACGAAGAGGTTCGGGCGCAGGTAGTCGTCGGTCTCGTGCGCGAGCGAGTCGAGGAACTCCTCGAGCTCGGCCTTCGAGTTGCGCCAGGTGAAGTACGTGTAGCTCTGCTGGAATCCCGCCTGCGCGAGCCCGCGCAGAGGCGTGGGCCTGGTGAAGGCCTCCGCGAGGAAGACCACGTCGGGCGCCTCGTCGCGGACGGTGCGGATGAGCCATTCCCAGAACTGCAGGGGCTTGGTGTGGGGATTGTCGACACGGAAGATCCTCACCCCCTGGGCGATCCAGTGGCGCACGATCCGCAGCACCTCGGCCCGGATGCCCTCGGGGTCGTTGTCGAAGTTGACGGGATAGATGTCCTGGTACTTCTTCGGCGGGTTCTCCGCGTAGGCGATCGTTCCGTCGGGAAGGGTCGTGAACCACTCCGGGTGCTCCGTCACCCAGGGGTGGTCGGGAGAGGCCTGCAACGCCAGATCCAGCGCGATCTCGATGCCGGCAGAGGCGGCGGCGGCCACGAAGGCGCGGAAGTCGGCCAGCGAGCCGAGTTCCGGGTGGACGGCGTCGTGGCCGCCCTCCGGCGCACCGATCGCCCACGGCGACCCGGGGTCGGCGGTGCCCGCGTTCAGCGTGTTGTTCGGCCCCTTCCGGTGGGTGCGGCCAATCGGATGGATCGGCGGCAGGTACAGCACATCGAACCCCATCGCCGCGACACCGGGGAGCCGGTCGGTGGCCGTACGGAAAGTGCCCGGCTCGATCGTCCCGTCCGCGCGCCGCTTCGCTCCCTCGGACCGAGGGAAGAACTCGTACCAGGCGCCCACGCCCGCTCGCTCGCGCTCGACGAGGATCTGGTGCGTCGCGCCAAGGGTCCAGAGCTCGCCGAGCGGTCGGGTCGTGAAGGCGGCTGCGATGCGATCGTCGTGCACGACCGCGAGGGCGGCCTCGTCGTCGAGGTCGCTCGCGCGCAGGAGGGCGGCCTGCTCGGTCAGCAGACGCCGTTCCGCGGCGGGGCGGTCCTTCTCCGCGGCGGCGTCGCCGAACAGGCGCGCTCCGATCTCGCGCATGAGCGCCACATCGACGCCGGCGGGAATCTTCAGCTCGGCCGCGTGCCGCCAGGTGGCGTACCGGTCGGCGAAAGCCTCGAAGCGGAAGCGCCACGTCCCCTGTGCGAGCAGCGTCACCAGGACGCCCCAGGTATCCAACCCGTCGTCGTGGGCGTCGAGCCGATGCAGCGATTCGCTGCCGTCGGGAGCGGTCAGCCGCAGCTGCACACCGATCAGGTCGTGCCCCTCTCGGAACGCACGCACGCGGAACGGCACGACCTCGCCGGCGAAAGCGGAAGGGTCGAAGCGGGGGTCGGGCGTCGAGGGTCGTTCGGCGCTGAGCGGGATGCGGCCGGTCAGCGTGTCGGCGGGCGCGGGCGCTGCGACCGCGCGCAGCGGGATCTCGGCACCGCTTCGTTGAGTGCGGACGGGGAGCGATCGTGTCGGAGTGGCCACACAGCGAACCTATCGCGGGCGGGTGCGGCACGACAGGCGTGACGCGGGCGGTGCGAACGTGCTATTCGGCGCGGAACAGATGCATCGAGGTCGGGGGAGTGGGAACGACGTCGCCCGGTGCCAGGACGGGTGCCTCCAGCGAGGGCGACTCCTCCGCACTGGACCAGAGCGACACGTAGCGGCTGACTCCGTCGATGACCGGAAGGCGCACGTCCACCGGGGTCTCGTTGCCGTGCACGATGAGCAGGATGCGGTTGAACTCCTCGAACTCCGGGGTCGACGCCGCGACGTACTGGAGCGTTCGGTGCGCGGGATCGTTCCATCGCTCGCCCGACATGGTCTCGCCGCGCTCGTCGTACCACTCCATGACCGACGCGGACGGCGTCTCCTCGTCGAGGCGAGCGAAGCGGATCGGGCGCAGCGCGGGATTCTCGGCGCGCAGCTCGATCAGGCGCCGGACGTGCGCGAAGAGCTCCTGCTGCCACGGGCGATGCTCCCACGACAGCCAGGTGAGAGCCGAGTCGTGGCAGTACGCGTTGTTGTTGCCGCGCTGAGTCCGGCCGAACTCGTCGCCGGCGGTGATCATCGGGATCCCCGCCGACAGCAGGAGCGTGCCCATGAGGTTGCGCATCGCCTTTCGGCGGGTAGCGAGGATCCGCTCGTCGTCGGTCGCTCCCTCCGCGCCGTGGTTGAAAGAGCGGTTCGTGTCGGCTCCGTCGCGGTTGTGCTCGCCGTTGCCGAGATTGTGCTTGACGTCGTACGAGACGAGGTCGTTGAGTGTGAAGCCGTCGTGGGCGGTCACGAAGTTGATGGACGCCAGCGGACCCCGCTCGGCGCTGAACGTGTTGGAGGAGCCCGCGAGGCGCGTGGCGAACCCGCCGATGCCCACGGGCGCCGTGGAGGCGCGGCGCGCGTAGTCGACGTCCGAGAGCCAGAAGTTGCGCACGCGGTCGCGGTACCGGTCGTTCCACTCGTGCCAGCCGTCGCCGAAGTTCCCCGTCTGCCACCCGCCCATGCCGACATCCCACGGCTCGGCGATCTTCTTCGTGTCCGCGAGTTCCGGGTCCTCGGCGATGGCACGCAGGAGGGGATGATCCGGCGTGAAGCGATGCTGATCGTCGCGCCCGAGGGTGGTGGCCAGATCGAACCGGAAACCGTCGATCTGCACGTCGCGCGCCCAATAGCGCAGCGAATCCAGCACGAGACGCGCGCCCGCATCCGTCGCCGTGTTGACAGAGTTTCCGCATCCGGTGACGTCGATGTACGTGCCGTCGTCCTGCTGTCGGTAGTAGGCGCGGTTGTCGAGTCCGCGCAGGCTCGATCGCGGCCCGCCGATGCCCTCTTCCGCGGTGTGGTTGTAGACGACGTCCAGGACGACCTCGAGGCCGGCCTGGTGGAGGAGCTTCACCATCCCTTTGACCTCGCGAAGAACCGCATCCGGACCCTCGCGGCGCGCCTGGTCGGTCGCGTAGGCGGCGTGCGGTGCGAAGAAGCCCAGGGTGTTGTAGCCCCAGTAGTTGTCGAGTCCCAACTGCAGCAGGCGCGGTTCGGACGCGAACGCATGGATGGGCAGCAGCTCGATCGTCGTGATGCCCAGCTCGAGGAAGTACTCGATCATGGCGGGATGCGCGAGACCCGCGTACGTGCCGTGGAGAGCTGTTGGGACACCGGGATGCCGCTTCGTCATGCCCTTGACGTGCGCCTCGTAGATGACCGTCCGATCCAGCGGTACGGCGGGCTTGCGTACCTCGCCCCAGTCGAAGCCTCGGTCGACGACGACCGAACGCCAGTCGCCGAAGCCGCCGCTCACGATGCCGCGGGCGTACGGATCGAGCAGCAGCGACTGCGGATTGAAGATGTTGCCGGCCCCGAAAGGGCCCGCGGCGCGCAGTGCGTAGCGTGCGCCGGCGACAAGGAGCTCGGAGGTGATCTCCCAGACCCCTCGCTCGCGACGCTGCATCGGCAGGATCGCCGTCGCCCAGTCGAGATCATCGGCGTCGAAGATCACCACGTCGAGGGAGTCGGCCGCCTGCGAGAAGACGCGCAGAGTGCCGCCGTTCTCGTGCAGGCGCACACCGAGGTCCTCGAGCGCGGGATCGAGGACCTGCGAGAGCGCGGGAACGGAGGTCGTTGTCGGGCTGACCATGCCCATAACCCTAGCCATCGGCGCATGACGAACTGATGACGCCCGGTGCGGCAGCGCGTGCGACAGTGGACGGGTGCACATCTATCTGGACCATGCGGCATCGAGTCCGCTGCGTCCCGAGGCGCGCGAGGCCTGGGTCGAGGCGGCGGCGACGACGGGAAACGCCTCTTCTGTGCACGGCGGGGGACAGGCGGCGCGGCGTGTGCTGGAGGACGCCCGGGAACGGCTCGCGGCGGTCGTCGGCGCGGATCCCATCGAAGTCGTGTTCACCTCCGGCGGAACCGAGGCGGTGAACCTCGCGGTCAAGGGCATGTGGGTGACCCGCGCCGCCGGCGCGGAGGCGATCGTGCTGCCTGACGGGGAGCACCACGCGACGATCGATTCGGTCGCGTCGGTCGTCGACGCAGAGCACGCGGAGGTGCGATCCGTGCGGCTGAGCTCGCTCGGCGCGATCGACCTCGATGGCTTCGCCGCGGCGCTCGACGGCGCAGCATTCGCAACGGCGCTGGTCGCCAACAACGAGGTCGGCACCGTTTCCGATGCGGCGGGGATGGCCGCGAGCGCCGCATCCGCCGACGTGCCGCTGCATCTGGATGCCGTGGCCGCGTTCGGCCAGGTGCCCGTGGATTTCCGGCGGTGGCGAGGCGATGCTCCGGCGGGTGTAGGGCTGGTGGCGATGAGCCTGTCGGCGCACAAGGTCGGCGGACCGGTGGGCACGGGCGCTCTGATCAGTGCTCGATCCGCGCGGATCGGTGCGCAGATGCACGGGGGCGCGCAGCAGCGGGGGCTGCGGGCCGGCACGCAGGACATCGCGGGCGCTGCGGCCTTCGCCGTGGCGGCGGAACTCGCGGCGACCGAGAGGGATGCGGAGGCCGTGCGCCTCGGCGCACTACGTGACCGGTTGGTGAGGCAGGCGTGCGCGAGCGTTCCGGGACTCGAGCTGCTCGGCGACCCCGAGCACCGCATCCCCGGCAACGCGCATCTGCTGGTGCCCGGTGCGCTGGGGGAGACGCTGTTGTTCCTGCTCGACACCCGCGGTATCGCGGTCTCGACGGGCTCCGCGTGTCAGGCAGGCATCCCCGAACCCTCCCACGTCGTGCGCGCGCTCGGGCGTGACGAGGACGCGGCGCGTTCGGTGCTGCGGATTACTCTCGGCCGCACCACGACCCCGGACGACGTCGATGCGTTCCTCGAGGCCCTGCCGTGGGCTGCGGAGCGGGCGCGCGCTGCCGGAGCCCGTACCGCCTCGCCCTCGTAGACTGGGATGATGCGGATTCTGGCGGCGATGAGCGGTGGTGTCGATTCGGCCGTGGCGGCGGCGCGGGCCGTCGACGCCGGACACGACGTCGTCGGAGTCCACCTCGCGCTTTCGCGCGCCGGGGGAACGCTGCGTACCGGCAGCCGCGGCTGCTGCACGATCGAGGATGCGATGGACGCCCGTCGCGCGGCGGACAAGCTCGGCATCCCTTTCTACGTCTGGGACTTCTCGGAGCGCTTCCGCGACGACGTGATCGAGGATTTCGTGTCGGAGTACCGGGCCGGGCGCACACCGAACCCGTGCATGCGCTGCAACGAGCGGATCAAGTTCGCGGCGTTGCTCGAGCGTGCGCTCGAGCTGGGCTTCGACGCCGTCTGCACCGGGCACTACGCACTGCTCGTCGACGGCCCCGAGGGTCGGGAGCTGCACCGGGCGAGCGACCAGGCCAAGGATCAGTCGTATGTGCTCGGCGTCCTGACGGCCGAGCAGCTCGCGCACACCTACTTCCCGTTGGGCGACACCCCGTCGAAGGCGCTCGTGCGTGCGGAGGCCGCCGAGCGCGGTCTCACGGTCGCCCAGAAACCCGACAGCCACGACATCTGCTTCATCCCCGACGGTGACACCCGTGGCTGGCTCGCCGAGCGCGTGGGCGCCGAGCAGGGTGACATCCTCGACCGCGAGGGCGCCGTCGTCGGGCGCCACGACGGGGCCCATGCGTTCACCGTCGGGCAACGTCGCGGGCTGCAGCTCGGCGTCCCCGCATCCGATGGCAAGCCGCGTTTCGTGCTCGAAGTACGTCCGGTGAGCAACACCGTCGTGGTGGGGCCGAAGGAGGCGCTGGCGACGGCCGAGATCGCCGGCGCGCGGGTCAGCTGGGCGGGCGCTGCTCCGACCGAATCCGCATTTCGCTGCGAGGTGCAGATCCGCGCCCACGCCGATCCGGTGGCGGCGCAGGCGCACGTGACCGACGACGGCGTCGTCGTGCGTCCGGCGGAGCCGTTCGACGGCGTGGCACCCGGTCAGACGGCCGTGCTCTATCTGGCCACGCGCGTGCTCGGCCAGTTCACGGTGGACCGCACGGTTTCGGCCGTGCCTGTCGACGCCGTCGCCGCATCCTAGGGGCGAGACCGGCGCCGCGCACCGACCTGGCGGTGTCGGAGGGCGGACCTAGACTCGATCCGTGACGCAAGCCGGTGACTCGATCGACGATGACACGACTCTCGCCCAGGTTCGTGCGGAAGTGGCGGAGCTGACGGAGCGCATCCTCGGCGCGCGCGATGCGTACTACGGCGAAGACGCCGAGCTCGTCGACGACGCCACCTACGACGGCTGGATCCGCCGGCTCGAAGAGCTGGAGCGGCTGCATCCGCAAGTGCAGACGCAGGATTCACCTACGCTCAGCGTCGGCGCGGCATCGACCACGATGTTCGCACCCGTCGAGCACGCCGAGCGGATGCTGAGCCTCGACAACGTCTTCAGCCCGGACGAGCTGCGGGACTGGTGCGTCAAGGCCCAGGGGTCGGCGGGCCGGCCGGTGCGGTGGCTGACCGAGCTGAAGATCGACGGGCTCGCGATCAGCCTCCGCTACGAGAATGGGGTGCTCACCTCCGCCGCAACGCGCGGCGACGGGCGCATCGGCGAGGACGTCACCGTGAACGCGGTGCGCGTCCAGGGCATCCCCGAACGCCTGCACGGCACCGGACACCCCCCTCTCGTCGAGGTGCGCGGCGAGGTCTTCATCCCGGTCGCGGCCTTCGAGGAGCTCAACGCCCTGCAAGCCCGGATGCGGGAACGCATCATCGAGCAGGCTCGTGAGCGGGGCAACCTCACCGAGGAGCGCGCCCGGCTCAGCGCTGACCGTCGATTCCCCGCTTTCGCGAACCCGCGCAACGCTGCCAGTGGCGGACTGCGCCAGCAACTCGAAAAGAAGGACGGCCTCGAGCTGGAGGCCGGGCGGGCTCGTCTCGCGTCGCTGCGGCTGTTCGTGCACGGCATCGGCGCGTGGACCGCACCCCCGGTGGCCTCTCAGAGCGAGATCTACGACCTGCTCGCAGAGTGGGGACTGCCGACGAGTCCCTATTACAAGACCTTCGATGACATCGACGGCGTCCTCGAGTTCGTGGCGCACTACGGCGAGCATCGTCACGATGTGGAGCACGAACTCGACGGCATCGTCGTCAAGGTGGACGAGCTCGCGCTCCACGACGAGTTGGGCGCGACGAGTCGAGCGCCACGCTGGGCGATCGCTTACAAGTACCCGCCCGAGCAGGTGAACACCCGTCTTCTCGACATCGTCGTCTCGGTCGGGCGTACGGGCCGCGCAACCCCGTTCGCGGTCATGGCACCGGCGCGCGTTGCGGGCTCGGTCGTACGGCAGGCAACGCTGCACAACCAGGACGTCGTCAAGGTCAAAGGCGTGTTGATCGGCGACATGGTCGTGCTCCGCAAAGCCGGCGACGTGATTCCCGAGGTGCTCGGCCCGGTGGTCGAGTTGCGCGACGGCTCCGAGCGCGCGTTCGTGATGCCGAAGGACTGCCCCGTCTGCGGCACTCCGCTCGCACCCGCGAAGGAGGGCGACGTCGATCTGCGCTGCCCGAACGCCCGCTCCTGCCCTGCCCAGGTGCGGGGCAGGGTCGAGCACATCGGTTCACGCGGCGCACTCGACATCGAGGCGCTCGGCGAGGTGACCGCGGCGGCGCTCACACAGGCGGACGGCGACGCACCTGCGCCGCTGGACACGGAGGCGGGGCTGTTCGATCTGACGCTCGAGGAACTCGTTCCGATCGAGGTCGTCGTCCGGGATGCGGAAACGGGGGAACCGAAGCTGGACGACGCCACCGGCGAGCCGGTGCGTCGTGCCCCGTTCCGCCGCAACCCCACGCCCGCCGAGCGGAAGTCCGGTCTGCTGACACCGCAGCCGTCTGCGCAGGCGTTGACGCTGCTCGACGAACTCGAAAAGGCGAAGACGAAGGAGCTGTGGCGTTTCCTCGTCGCCCTCAACATCCGTCACGTGGGACCCGTCGCAGCCCGGGCGCTGGCGCAGTGGTTCGGATCGGTGTCGGCGATCCGCTCGGCGAGCCGCGAAGAGCTGGCCGCCGTCGAGGGGGTGGGCGGCATCATCGCGGATGCGGTCATCGCCTGGTTCGAGGTCGACTGGCACCGCGAGATCGTCGTGCAGTGGGAAGCAGCGGGAGCACAGCTGTCCACGCCCGGACACCCCGGTCCCGGCGCCGCCGTCGTCGAGGGTGGAGTGCTCGAGGGACTCACGGTCGTGGCGACCGGCACCCTCGAGGGCTACACGCGAGAGGGTGCGCAGGAGGCGATCCTCGCGGCCGGCGGGAAGGCAGGCTCCAGCGTCTCGAAGAAGACGGACTTCGTGGCGGCGGGGCCGGGCGCAGGATCCAAGCTGGCGAAGGCCGAACAGCTCGGGGTGCGCATCATCGATGCCGCGCAGTTCCGCATCCTCGTGGAGCAGGGCCCAGCGGCACTCGATGCGCTGGCACCCGATGCGGGTTGAGCCTGCTCAGCGCCCCGTCTCGGCAAGCAGGTGCTCGCGTACCTGCTTGCGAAGTACTTTCCCGATGAGCGACTTCGGCAGCTCCTCGACGATGAACAGGCGCCGCGGCACCTTGTACGGAGTCAGGATCCCGCGCGCGTAGCCACGGATGGCCTCGGTGTCGACCTCCGCCCCGGGGGCGACCACGATGGCGGCGACGACCTCTTCACCGGCGTGCTCGTCGGGGAGGCCGACCACGGCCACATCCTCCACCTGCGGGTGCTGGCGCAGCACGTTCTCCACCTCGGTCGGTGCGACGTTGAAGCCGCCCGTGATGATGAGCTCCTTGATCCGGTCCACGATGCGCACGAACCCCGCGTCGTCGATCGTGACGATGTCGCCCGTGCGGAACCAGCCGTCGACGAAGACCTCCTGGGTGGCCTCCGGCTTGCCGTAGTAGCCCGAGAAGACCTGCGGTCCGCGCACGAGCAGCTCGCCCGCGGCGCCGGGGGCGACGTCGACCCGCGGGTTCTCCGGGTCGACGACACGGCATTCGGTGCCGGGCAGCGGTAGCCCCACGGTGCCGGGAACCCGGTTCTCGGCGACGGGGTTGGCCATGAGCACCGGCGAGCACTCGCTGAGCCCGTACCCCTCGACCAGATAGCCTCCGGTCGCCTTCTCGAACGGGACGACGAGCTCGTGCGGAAGCGCCATCGCGCCCGAGATCGCGATCCGCGTTCCCGCGAGCGAGATCCCTTTCGCCTGCGCCGTCTGCAGCAGCCGGTCGGCGATGGGCGGCACGAGCGGCAGGAAGGTCGCGGGGTGCTTCTTGGTCACGGCGAGGACCATGTCGGGGTCGAAGCGCGGGAACAGCACCAGCCGCGCGCCCATCGACATGGCGAAGGTGAGACAGAGAGTGAGGCCGTAGGCGTGGAACATCGGCAGCACGGCGTAGACGACACACCCCTCACCGCGGTGGATCGAGGGCACCCATGCCCTCGACTGCGCCGCGTTGGCGAGCAGATTCCGGTGCGTGAGTTTGGCGCCCTTCGGAGTGCCGGTGGTGCCGCTCGTGTACTGGATGATGGCGAGATCGTCCGACGTCGGCGCGGGATGCGAGGCCGGAAGCGGTTCGCTGCGCAGCAACTGATCCCAGTCGATACCGCCGCGGACCTTCGCGTGCAGCGCGGCCCGGGACTCACGGGCCTTCGCGATGGGCAGGCGGAGCGCGGCGCGGGTCGTGAAGGGCATCGCGCGCGTCAGATCCACCGTCACGAGTGTCGAGACGCGCACATCCTTGGGGAACGCCTGCACCGTGGCCGCCACCTTGCTCCAGACGATGGCGTGCTTGGCCCCGTGATCCTCGAACTGCTTCCGCAGCTCACGCGCCGTGTAGAGCGGATTGTGCTCGACGACGACCGCGCCGAGGCGCAGGACGGCGTAGAAGGCGACGATGTGCTGCGGGCAGTTGGGCAGGACGATGGCGACGGGGTCGCCTCGGCGCACGCCCTGCGCGTGGAGCCCGGCGGCCGCGCGCGAGATGGCACGGTCGAGCTCGCGGTACGTCGTCTCGCGCCCGAAGAACTGCAGTGCGACCGCATCCGGATACTCGCGTGCCGAGGCCTGCACGATGTCCAGGAGAGAACCCGAGACCGGTTCGAGGTCATCGGGTACTCCGGCGGCGTAGCTGCGGACCCAGGGACGGGGAGGATCGAAGGTCGTCACCCGGCACAGCCTACGGGCGCCCGGCGCCCGGGCGGGGCCGAACTAGACTGTCGGGGTGTCGGAAATCACCCCAGATCTCGTGCGCCATCTCGGCGTCCTCGCCCGGATCCAATTGAGCGACGAGGAGGTCGGGCGCCTCACAGGTCAGCTCGACGCGATCGTCGACAACATCGCGAAGGTTTCGGAGGTTGCGACCCCCGATGTCGTCGCGACGAGCCACCCGATCCCGCTGCAGAACGTCTTCCGTGACGACGAGCACAGCGAGGCGTTGTCTCTCGCCGAGGTCCTGCAGAACGCGCCGGATGCGGCGGAGGACCGCTTCCGTGTGACGGCGATCCTGGGGGAGGAGCAGTGAGCGACATCATCCGTCTCAGCGCGGCGGATCTCGCCGCCAAGCTCGCCGCGGGCGAGGTGTCCAGCGTCGAGGCGACGCAGGCGCACCTGGACCGCATCGCCGCGGTGGATGGCGATGTCCACGCGTTCCTGCACGTCAACACGGGCGCGCTGGCAGCGGCCGCGGAGATCGACCGACGTCGTGCGAGCGGCGAGGCCCTGGGCGAGCTGGCGGGTGTGCCGCTGGCCATCAAGGACGTCCTCGTCACCACCGACATGCCCTCAACGAGTGGATCCAAGATCCTCGAGGGCTACATGTCGCCCTACGACGCGACGGTCGTCGCGCGGGCTCGCGCCGCTGGTCTCGTGCCCCTGGGCAAGACCAACATGGACGAGTTCGCCATGGGCTCCTCCACCGAGCACTCCGCATACGGCCCCACCCGGAACCCGTGGGATCTCGATCGGATCCCCGGCGGCTCCGGGGGCGGGTCGGCGGCCGCCGTCGCTGCTCTCGAGGCGCCGCTCGCGCTGGGCTCGGACACCGGTGGTTCCATCCGTCAGCCCGCGCACGTGACGGGCACGGTCGGCGTGAAGCCGACCTACGGCGGTGTCAGCCGCTACGGCGCCATCGCGCTCGCCTCGAGCCTCGACCAGGTCGGGCCGGTCACGCGGACGGTGCTCGATTCGGCGCTGCTGCACGATGTGATCGCCGGTCACGACCCCCATGACTCCACGTCGCTCACCGACGCCTGGCCGTCGTTCGCGGCCGCGGCGCGTGAAGGTTCCACGGGAGAGAGCCTCAAGGGCCTCAAGGTCGGCGTCATCCGTGAACTCGACGACCGCGGCTTCCAGCAGGGAGTATCGGACTCGTTCCGGGCGGCGCTCGCGGCCATGCAGGCGCAGGGCGCGGAGATCGTCGAGGTCAGTGCCCCTCACTTCGAGTACGGCGTCGCGGCCTACTACCTCATCCTGCCCGCCGAGGCGTCGAGCAACCTCGCCAAGTTCGACTCCGTCCGCTTCGGGATGCGGGTGAGTCCGCACGCCGCAGCCACGGTCGAGGACGTGATGGCAGCGACCCGCGAGGCCGGCTTCGGCGACGAGGTGAAGCGTCGCATCATCCTGGGCACGTACGCGCTCTCCGCGGGCTACTACGACGCGTACTACGGCAGCGCGCAGAAGGTGCGCACCCTCATCCAGCGCGATTTCGATGAGGCCTTCGCGAAGGTGGACGTCATCGCGACGCCATCCGCACCCACGACGGCGTTCCGCCTGGGCGAGAAGATCGACGACCCGTTGCAGATGTACCTCAACGACGTGACCACGATCCCGGCGAACCTGGCCGGTGTGCCAGGGATCTCCGTACCGTCGGGAATCGCGGCCGAGGACGGGCTGCCGGTCGGCATCCAGTTCCTCGCGCCCGCGCGTGAGGATGCACGCCTGTACCGCGTGGGGGCCGCGCTCGAGGCCCTGCTCGTCGATTCGTGGGGCGGGCCGCTGCTCGATCGCGCCCCCGTGCTGGGAGGGACCCGCTGATGGCCAAGGACAAGCTGATGGACTTCGACAAGGCTCTCGAGCTGTTCGAGCCCGTGCTCGGCTTCGAGGTCCACGTGGAGCTCAACACGCGCACGAAGATGTTCTCGGCCGCGCCGAACCCCGCGCACCCCGACAACCACGATGCCGCACCGAACACGCTCGTCGCGCCCGTGGACATGGGGCTGCCCGGCGCGCTGCCGGTCGTCAACGCCACGGCCATCCGCTCCTCGATCAGCCTGGGGCTCGCCCTCGGCTGCTCGATCGCGCCGTCGAGCCGGTTCGCGCGGAAGAACTACTTCTACCCGGATCTCGGCAAGAACTACCAGATCTCGCAGTACGACGAGCCGATCGCCTTCGACGGTCAGGTCGAGATCGAGCTCGCCGACGGGACGATCGTGACGGTTCCGATCGAGCGCGCCCACATGGAGGAGGACGCAGGCAAACTCACCCACGTCGGCGGCGCCACCGGCCGAATTCAGGGCGCCGAGTACTCGCTCGTCGACTACAACCGCGCCGGCGTCCCCCTCGTGGAGATCGTCACGCGCCCCATCTTCGGCGCCGAGCACCGCGCACCGGAGATCGCCAAGGCGTACGTCGCGGCCATCCGCGACATCGTCCTCTCCCTGGGGATCTCGGAAGCCCGCCTCGAGCGCGGCAACCTGCGCTGCGACGCGAACGTCTCACTGCGTCCGCGCGGTGCGGAGAAGCTCGGTACGCGGACCGAGACGAAGAACGTCAACTCGATGCGCTCCGTCGAGCGGGCCGTGCGCTACGAGATCCAGCGTCAGGCGGCGATCCTCGCCGCCGGCGGCACGATCACGCAGGAGACGCGGCACTGGCACGAGGACACGGGGACGACGTCGCCGGGCCGTCCCAAATCGGATGCCGACGACTACCGATACTTCCCGGAGCCCGATCTGTTGCCCGTCGTCCCTGCCACGGAGCTGATCGAAGAGCTGCGTGCCGCGCTTCCCGAGCCGCCGGCGGCTCGCCGCCGGCGGTTGAAGGCCGAGTGGGGTTTCACCGACCTCGAGTTCCAGGACGTCGCCAACGGCGGACTCCTCGTCGAGGTCGAGGCGACGATCGCCGCGGGCGCGAGCCCGGCCGCGGCGCGCAAGTGGTGGACCGGCGAGATCACGCGCGTCGCGAACGCCCAGGAGCGGGAGGCGGCGGACCTCGTGACCCCTGCCCACGTCGCCGCCCTGCAGGCGCTCGTGGATGCCGGCACGCTCACCGACAAGCTCGCACGTCAGGTGCTCGAGGGCGTGATCGCCGGCGAAGGCTCGCCGCAGGAGGTCGTCGATGCCCGTGGGCTCGCGGTCGTCTCCGACGACGGTGCGCTCATCGCGGCCATCGATGACGCCCTGGCCGCCCAGCCCGACGTGCTGGCGAAGATCCGCGACGGCAAGGTCCAGGCGGCCGGCGCTGTCATCGGCGCGGTCATGAAGGCGATGAAGGGTCAGGCCGACGCCGCCCGCGTCCGCGAGCTCGTGCTGGAGCGCGCCGGACAATGATCCCTCTCTTCCGCGGGCCGCGATGTCGGCGGTCCGCGGAAGAATGGACGCATGGGACGCGGCGACGGATCCGGGCGCATCGTGTCGCCGGCCGATGCCGACGACACGGGCGCGGGCATCCTGCACGTCGATATGGACGCGTTCTACGCCGCCGTCGCCGTCCTCGACGATCCGTCGTTGGCGGGTAAGCCGCTCATCATCGGATCGCCCGAGGGACGTAGCGTCGTCTCCAGCGCGTCGTACGAAGCGCGTCGTTACGGTGTGCGGTCCGCGATGCCGGTGTCGCAGGCCATGCGTCTGTGCCCGGCTGCGGTGATCGTGCCGCCGCGCTTCGACCGGTACACAGCGCTCTCGGCGCAGGTCATGGACATCTTCCGTGAGTTCACCCCTCTGGTCGAACCCTTGTCGATCGACGAGGCCTTCCTCGACGTGCGCGGTTCGCGCCGCCTCTGGGGGAGCCCCGGGACGATCGCGCGACTCCTGCGCGCCCGGGTGCTCGAGCGCACCGGCCTCGTGTGCAGCGTGGGAGCGGCCGCGACGAAGCACGTCGCGAAGATGGCGTCGACCCTCAGCAAGCCCGACGGCCTGCTGATCATCGCGTCGGCCGACACCGCGGCTTTCCTCGCGCCGCGACCGGTTCGTGCGATGTGGGGCGTGGGCCCCCGCTCCGCAGAAGTTCTCGAGGCCCGCGGCATCCGCACGATCGGCGACGTCCTGCAGACTCCCCGATCTGTGCTCGAGAAGGCCCTCGGTCCCGCCATGGGGGAGCGCGTCTGGCATCTGGCGCGCGGAGAAGACGCGCGTGAGGTCTCCGTCGAGCGAATCGACAAGAGCATCGGTCACGAGGAGACCTTCCACGAAGACGTGGACGATGACACGGTGCTCCGCGCGGAAGTGCGCCGACTCGCCGACCGGGTGGGTGCGCGGCTTCGGGCGCACGATGTCGAGGCGGCGACGGTGGCCATCAAGGTGCGTTTCGCGGACTTTCGCACCCTGTCGCGGTCGGTGACCCTGCCCGAGCCCACCGCCGTGGGACAGCGGATCGGCGACGCCGCACTGCGTCTGCTCGCGGGGATCGACCGGTCGCTGCCCGTGAGACTCATCGGCGTGCGGGGTGAGAACCTGCGCTCCTCCGGCCTGATGGCGACCCTGTGGGACGACGACGCCGAATGGCGACGCGTCGAAGAGGCCCTCGACGACGCGTCGAGTCGCTTCGGTCGCGGAGCGGTCACCCGCGCGGCGCTGCTCGGGGCGCCGCGCGCCGGCGGATCCTTGCCCTCCCATCCCCGTCCAGCCCGGTCCGACTGAGTCAAGGCGTAGTCGTCCTGGATTTCTGCCGTTAGCGTGGACACATGGCCAACTTCGTTCTCGACCTCGGTAAGCAGTCCGCATCCCTCGGCGTCGCCTCCGTCTACGGTGATCAGCAGGACGTCGACGGCGTGCGCTTCATTCCCGTCGCACTGTCGTGGCACGGCTTCGGGGGCGGCTCCGACGACAGCGGCAACGAGGGCGGTGGCGGCGGTGGCTACACGGTTCCCTTGGGCGCCTACATCCGCAAGGGCGACGACCTGCGCTTCGAGCCGAATCTGGTGTCGCTGCTCGCGGTGGCGATTCCGTTCGTGTTCGTCGCCGGTCGCGCCCTGAGCCGCGTGATCCGCGCCCTCAAGAAGTAACGTGCCGCGGGTCGGCGCCTCGCTCGCCGGCATCGCCGCATCCGTCGACGCGTGCGGGCCGACGCGTCTCGTCGTCATCGACGGCCGGTCCGGTGCGGGCAAGACGACGCTGGCACGCGAGCTCGCGGCAGCACGGCCCACGTTCGCCGTCCTGTCGCTCGACCAGCTCTATCCCGGATGGGATGGATTGCGCCGGGGTGCGGATGCGGCGATCAGCGGCGTGCTGGCGCCGCTGGCGCAGGGGCGCCCCGGTCGGTGGCAGGGCTGGGACTGGGAGTCGGACGGGCCGGCCGACTGGCATGACATCGCGACGGGAACGCCCCTGATCCTCGAGGGCGCGGGCCTCCTGACGCCCGCGGCGGCCGCTCTGGCGCCGGTTCGCATCTGGGTCGAGGCGGAGGACACCCTGCGACGGGAGCGGGCACTGCGGCGCGACGGTGCGACGTACGAACCGCACTGGGACCGGTGGGCTGCTCAGGAGCGGGATCATCTGCGTGCGAACGACCCGCGCTCCCTCGCGACGCACATCGTCCGCGTCTGATTCAGGGGCCGTCGGTCGCGCTGATCAGCAACTCGAGCCGGTAGCCGAGCCACTCGTACACGCCGAAGCGGGCATCGTCCGCCGGGTGATCGTGATCGTCGTCGATGCCCAGCCGCGCGGCCAGAATCAGTCGTACGGCATTGAGCGTCCGCATCCATGCCGCCACCTGGCGTGGCTCGAGCGAGATCTCCATCTCTGCGAGAGCCTCGTCGAAGGCGTGCTCGTCCGACGGGTCCAGCTCGCCCGCGCTGGCGAGATCCGCGAGAACGGTGCCCGCCTCCGCGCTTCGCCGACGCAGGAGGTCTCCGCGGGTCGCGGCGTGGAACTGATCCGCCGACGCCGCGTCGTCGGGATAGGCGGAGGGCGTCAGCCGTGCCACGGCCGGGTCGGATGCGGCATCCTCATCCGACAGCAGATCGACGAACTGCCCGACGAGACCACGCAGGTGGACGGCTTCGACGCGCGTGAAGGAGAGGGTCACCGCGTCGCTCATGCGCCGGGCGCCCGTCGGACGGTGGCCCAGAGACCGTAATCGTGCATCGCCTGCGCGTGCAGCTCCATCTGCTCCCGCATCCCCTCCGCCACGACGGCATGCCCCTCGTTGTGCACCGCCATCATGCGTCGGGTGGCCTCCTCCCGGGAGAACCCGAAGTACTCGCGGAAGACGTGGACGACGTAGCTCATGAGGTTGACGGGGTCGTTCCACACGACGGTCTGCCAGTGCGGGTCGAGGGTACCGACAGTGCCGAGATCGACCCGTTCGTCGAGATCGGGACTCGCGGGCGCCGCCATCATGCCCACCCCAACTCGTGCAGACGGGCGTCATCGATGCCGTAGAAGTGCGCGATCTCGTGCACGAGTGTCGTATGCACCTCGTCGCGGAGCTCCTGCTCGTCGGCACACGCGTTCAGGTGGGGCTCGCGGTACACCACGATCCGATCGGGTAGCTCACCGACGCCATAGCGGTCGCGTTCGGTGAGCGCCCATCCGTCGTACAGGCCGAACAGTTCGCCCTGCTCGTCGTCCGAGCGGTCTTCGACCACGAACACGACGTTGTCCAGCCCGTCGACCATGTCGTCGGGGAGGCGGTCGAGTTCATCGACGACGAGGCGTTCGAAGCTCTCGTGATCCATCTCAAGCATCAGGCGACCCAGCCTCGCAGCGGAGGGAAGAAGTGGGGTGGCTAACGGGGCTTGAACCAGTGACTCTCAAACCCACGACTACCCATTCTCCCGCAGAATCACGCGGATGGAAGCGAAACCGGACGGTGACGCCACACGACCACAATACCCCCAGCTAGACCCCAAAGTGTGGGCATGCCCACACCTCGCCCACACCTCGCGGAGGGTAGTTAACCCCCTGAACAGAGTTACCCGATCGTTACGGCCCTAGCAGACTTCTACTCTATGAACACGCATTGAATGTCGGCGCGTCCGCTTACGATGGGGAACACCAACGGAGGGTGTAATACACCCCGTTGGCGATCCAGCATCTATCCCGGGGGTACCACCAAGCATGTCCAGCACGCCACGACCGTCCTGCAGCCCAGAGCGAGCCTGTGCTCGGGTCTGCCCGATCTACCGTCCCGGACAGCAGTGCATGACCCTTGACGAGTTCACGTCAACGTACGCGACGGAGAGCGTCTGCGTAGAAGGCGCCGAAGTCGTCGCCGCCTAGAGAGTGAAGGTGCTCGACCGCTTCCATGACGAACTCGAGCGAGACAGTCGCGGTCCGGTCCTTGCCCTTCGTGGTGAGGTTCCGGTACAGCGTCTTGTGTGGCACGCCCAAGGCGGCCGCTGCGGCTTTCAAGTCCCCGTACTTATCTTCGAGCCGCGACTTCAGTTCCGCACGCACCGCGTCGGACCGTTCGTTTCCCATGCCCCCACCCTATTCCCTAAATGGGGAAACGATTCCCAGATCTGTCATTTCTTAGAGGACTCTCACATTCCCCTTTGTGGGAATCCTCAAACATCCAGCCACCGCTGTTGATTCCCCAATCTGTGCATTAGGTTCCTAAATGTGGGAATCAACGACGCAGCAGCCGCACAGCTTCGCCTCAGACTGGCACAGCGCGGCGAGAACTACCGATGGCTTGCGCTCGCGGCGAAGGTGCCGTACAAGCGCGTACTCGACGAAGTGAAGAACGGGAAGAAGAAGCTCTCCCTCGAAACGGCAGAGAGCTATGGGGACGCCCTGGGTATCAGCCTCCCCGAACTGGTGGCCGCGGCATGACCGCCGCCACGCTCGAGCAAGCCGTCGGCGCCCGCACGATCGCGGAGGTGCTGAACGCCTCGCTCGAGAAGGTCTACCGGATGACCAGGGCGAAGGAGATCCCCTCGTTCAAGGTCGGCCGCGAGTACCGCTACTTCCCGACGCAAGTGCTCGCGAAGCTCCAAACGCCCGCGCCGGCGTGGGCACAGTCCAACCGTTCCAAGGGCCGGCGGCGGGTCGCATGATCCGCTACGTCCCCGTCCCGTTCCTTGTGGCCGGCGTCGCACTCGGCTACCTCTTCCACGAGCCCGCCAAGGCCAACGGAGCACTGCTGCTCATGTTCGCCTGCCTCATCCTCCTCATCCTCTGGATCGTCTTCCTCGCTCCCGGAAGGTCAGACATGCTCAACGCCAACACCCTCAACCCCGGCACCCCCGTCGAGCTCAACGTCACGGTCGGCCCGAAGACGAAGACCCGCCCCGCGATCTACACCGGCACCTTCGCCGGCTCCTTCACCGTCCAGACCGACGATCCTCTCCACCCGGTCCGCGCCTACCGCTGGGACGACCCTGCCGCGTGGATCTCCGACCCCGGCAGCGGCCTGGCGTACGGCCTCTTCGACGACGAGCCGGTCCTCGTCTCCGCCGTCCCCGAACGGGAGTAACCCCCTCCCACCCAGCCCTCGTCGCTTTCAGCGGCGACGGGGGCACTACTCGGCATGCCCGAGAACAACTGAATCCGGCACCCATCCCGCCCACCGAGCGGCTTAGGGCTGATCCGGCGAACTCCATAGAGATAAGCGTCACGACGCTGCAGCGACGACAAGTCGCACCCTCCCGAACGGGGGAGCGTGCAGCCCGTGGTGTGAAGACCACAACACCGTGGCGGGCCGTCTCGTGAGGACGGCCGGCAGGAATCGAAGGGATTCCCAGACTTACGCACCGACGGACCGGCGGCACGAACCCTCACGGGTCGGGCTGGTGAAGGTACGGCGCACGCTCGCGGGAGCCACAGCCGGGGTTCGAGCCCCCGGGTGCGCACTCAAACCGACACGAAGGGAACCGCGCATGACCGAGACGGAACTTCAACAGCGCACGGCGGTGCTCCTGCACAACGTGCTGCGCGAGGCGGCTATCGTGCGCCGGCGCTCGATTGAGCCGTGGTGGCACAAAGAGACGCAGGCGATCAACGCGGCGGCGGCTGACGCGCTGGATGAGCTAGCCGATTCGTACGGGGGGTGACGCCGATGAGCAGCACCGACCTCTGAGCGCAGCGGGCGAGCGGCATACACCGGGCGTTCGAGACCCCGGCGCCCACGAGGCACCCTGCCTCCCTGAAAGGAGCCACATGGCACCCACGTTGTTCGGTCGGCGCACCCCGTCGCTGACCTCATCGCTCGGCGCGAAGGCCGACACTCTCAAGGCCAAGGAGGTGACCTCCGCTGCGGAGGCCGCGTCGTTCGCGGCCTTGTCGCACAACAAGGCCGCCGAGAGCCAGGAGGCCGCCCGGCACGCCGCCGCGATCGACCAGGCGCGCAGCATCCTCGAGAGCGCGGGCGTCGAGTGACCGCAGCCGTCGTCTGGCTGGTCATCTGGATCATCCTCATTCCCGTCTCGTTCTGGGCGCTCTACCTCATCTCCGTCGGAATCGGCGTGCTGATCGAGCACCACACCAACAAGATGCGGTGGGCGGCGATCGGGGCCGTGACCGGCTTCGTTCTCGGACTGATCGGCGGCGCGTCCGCCTTCGTGCAGGTCGTGCTGCAGATCATCTCCGTCGCGCAGCTCGCCTCGGGCGGCTAACCGTCGCAGCCGCTTCGCGGCACAAGTAGTTCACGGCGCGGGGTGGGTTCGACTCCCACCCCGCGCACTCGCGGCGCGGGCAACTCGGTGGGCTGGGCAAACCCCATCGTCTTCCCGCGCCGCTCTCTCTCACCAACCAAAGGAGTACCCATGTCCGCGTTCACCGCCAAGCCCAGCCCCGCCCCGAAGAAGCCGAAGCAGAAGAAGGGCAAGCGCCCTCGCCTCATCGCCGGAGACGGCGTCATCGGCGCGACCGGCACTCTCGGACGCATCGAGCACAAGCTCGACGGCGACCTGTACCGCGTGCGGTGGGACGACGGCCTCATCACCACATCCGCTGGCGATCGTCTGACGAAGCGGTTCACCTCGCAGTCGCGGTCGCTCGGACGCGTCCGGTGATGCACTGCGCTGACGGCGGGTCGGCCTTGCCCGCCGTCGCGCTGCTCTGCGCACTTCTTCTCGCCGCCGCCTGCATCGCCGGCGGCCCCAACAAGCCGAGGAACCCATGATCCAGCAGTTCCGTTCGTACCCCGACACTCGCCAGTTTCGCAGTGCCTACATCCGCGGCGAGCGGCCTCGACTCTCGTTCTCGCGCCATGCTGCTCAGCGCTTCGCCGAAATGCGCATCACCGAGGACGAGCTCTTCAACGTCCTCGCGAAGCCGCTCCATGTTGGCTACTCGGCGAAGTACGACGCCGTGACCATCCAAGGGGAGCGGATCGCTGTCAGCGTCATGCTGGACAGATACGGCTACCCGGAAGTCGCGACGATCCTCTGGCGGACCCGCGAGGACTGGGCAGAGGCGTCCGAGCGTGGACACATGGGCGAAGGGCGGCGAGTCAAGCTCACCGTTCCCACGCGCGCCGATCGGGCGGCGGTGGCCCGGTGACGACGTACGAGATCCCCTTCTCCGTCAGCCACCACGCGATGAAGCGCGCTGTGGCGATGGGACTCGATGGCGACGAGGTGCGCGACGCCATGCTCCGCCCTCGTTCGGTGCAGCCCTGCGGTGCAGGCAAGGAGTACCGCCAGCGGGGGAAGATCACGGTCGTCGCGACGACGGAGGTGCCGGCCACGATCGTCACCATCTTGTGGTCGACCGCCGCAGCGTGGCGTGACGATGCCGAGACGGTGCGATCGCGTGGCGACACCGACCACCGCTCCATGACGCGACTGCGTCTTGCTCGCAAGGCTCAGCGACAGCACGGTGGGCGCCGCGGACGATGACGACACTTCCGATGGTGTTCCCCGACGATCGGCCACGCGCACGTCGCTCGGACCCCATCACGTCGCATCAGGCCGCCGACCAGACCACTCGCCGCGGCGATGCGCACCACGAAGTCCTCTCTTGGCTCTCGCTTAACCCGGAGGGGCTGACCGACGACGAGATCGCCGACAAGCACATCCGCTCCCGCCGGAAGAAGCACCAGAAGCCGTGCTCCGGCTCCCGCCTCCGCACCGCCCGCTCAGAGCTCGTCGAAGACGGGCTCGTCGAAGCGATCGGCGAAGGCTCATCCGTCCTCGGAAACCCTGCACAGAAATGGGGCCTACGTGTCCAACGTCCTTGAGTTCCCGACCCGCGAACCCGAGTCGCCGGTCCTCGAACGCGCGACCGTCAGCGGAGTGCTCGAATCCGCGCGGTCACCGCGCCACGGAGACTTCGTGTTCAGCGTGCAGTACCGAGGCCCCGCGGGTGGCGTCACGTTCACGGCACCCGGTACCGGATTCGTCCAGGACGTGAAGCTGTTCGACGACCACACCATGACCATCACCTACGCCGGGGGAGTGAGCGTGACCGCCCGCGGCGACGCCCGCCTGACCTGGTACCCCGCCCCTTAAAGGAGACCCATGACCAACGTACTCATCGACCGGAAGCCGCGACGCGGCTCGCGGTTCACCGGAGCTCTCTCGCTCATCTTCCTCGGCTCGATCGTCCTCTCGGCGGCCGCGCTGTCGATCTTCCTCGCCACGATGGCTGTTCGCGCGGTCTTCGGTCTGTGACTCTCGCTTTCACTGGCCCCGGCCAGCTCGTCTATGGCATGCCCGAGGAGAAGTACCATCGCTCTCCCGGGCTGTCGTCCACCGGCGCGAAGAAGCTGCTCAAGTCGCCCGCGCACTACCAGCACTACATCGCGCAGCCCCAGGAGCCCAAAGCGGAGTTCGACACCGGCTCCGCGGTGCACTCCAAGGTGCTCGGCGTCGGCGCCCAGATCACCGTCTACCCTGACGGCACTGGACGCGAGACCTTCGAGTTCGAGGGCAAGGAACTCGACAACGTGCTCGCCGCGAACGGTGCCGTCAGCACGAAGGCGGCCAAGGCATTCGCGGACGAGGCACGCGCCCACGGTCTCATCCCCGTGAAGCGTGTCGTCGCTCGCGTCGTCAACCTCATCGCCGAGTCCGTTCTCGCCAACGACGTCGCGCGAGCGATCCTCGAGAAGGCGACTCCCGAGGTGTCGATGTTCGCGACGGACCCGGACACGGGCGTCAAGCTCCGTGGTCGGCTCGACGCTGAGGGACCGAGAATCGGCGACCTCAAGACCACGAGTGGTGAGGCGTCGGAGAGCGGGTTCGCGCAGCAGGCGTTCCGCTTCGGGTACGACGTGCAGCAGGGCCACTACGACCACATCTACGAGCTCATCACGGGTGACCGGAAGCCGTTCCTGTTCATCGTCGTGGAGTCGAGCCCGCCCTACCTGACGAACGTCTTCGTCCTCGACGCCGACGCTCAGCGGATGGGGAAGGAGAAGGCGCAGCGCGCGCGCGAGCTTTACGCCGAGTGCATGGAGTCCGGCCGCTGGCCGGGGTACTCCAACGCCTCGGGAGGCCCGATCGGTGTGCTCAAGCCGCCCATGTGGTCGATCTACGACTTCCAAGACCAATTCGACGGGGAGGCAGCGTGAAGCTGGCAATCGATCCCACTGCGTACGCCCTCGGCGGCGACGCATCGCTCACTGATCCGCGCGAGCGGCGCCTCAATGGTGTCGCGAACCACGGGCGGCATCGAATCGAGATGCCGTTCATGACGCAGGTCACCGACAACCTGTGGCATGGGGGCGTCGAGCACGGCCTCGTCCTGCCGGAGTTCGTCGACTTCAAGCTCTCCCTCTACCAGTGGGAGGACTACTGGATCGGACACGACCTCAAGGACTCGCTCACTGTCGAGATGTACGACTCTCTTGACCAGGGATTCGAGCAGGTCGCCGAGCTCGCAGAGTGGGTGAACGAACGCCGCGCGCAGGGCACCGTGTTCGTCCACTGCCAGGCGGGCCTCAACCGGTCGAGCCTGGTCGTCGCGAAGGCGCTGCTGCTCGCTGGCGACGTGTCCACCGGGCAGGAGGCCATCGACCTGATCCGCGCGAGACGAGATCCGGCCTGCCTCTGCAACCCCGCCTTCGAGGCATGGGTGGCGGCGCAGTGACCGCGGACATCGAGATCCCGGCTGTCGACGCCGAGCCGAGCCGAATCGGACGCCGGCGCGCCGCGCCTTCCGGGGGCGCTGCTCCCGGAGACGACCCGGATGACATCGGGACCGTCGACGAGAAGGTCGCAGCGCTCTACCGCGCCTACCCGAACGCCGCGTACGACACCACCTACGCCTGGTGGGAGACCGCGCTCGGCGTGCGCAGCTACGCCTTCCGAGCCTCCATCTGGCTCGACCGATCCGACGTCACTGGACGGCCCGACGCCGTCGGACACGCGGAACGGACCTACGGGGAAGGCGAAGAACCCTACGCGTCCCGCGCGATGGAGACCGCTGAGTCGGTCGCGCTCGGGCGCGCGCTGCGCTTCCTCGACGTCGACACCCGCGCGAAGGACTCGAGTGGGTAAGCCCACAGGGTTCGATCGCGACACACTGTTCGCGATTTGGGACCGAGACGGCGGCCGCTGCTTCAAGTGCGGCCGCCGTCTCGTGTTCGAGTACCGCGGCATCGACTGGTCCGCGCACCACCGCAGCCCCCGCCAGATGGGCGGCTCGAAGGTGTGGTGGATCAACCAAGCAGCCAACGGTCTCCTGCTCTGCGGCTCGGGCGTCACTGGATGCCACGGCTGGGTGGAGGGGAACCGACGCGAGGCGGAGATCCAGGGCTTCATCGTCCGCCGAGGTATCCGCCTCCCCGCCGACGTCCCGGTTGAGCACATCGTGCACGGCCCCATCTATCTCACGAACAAGGGCACATGGACACTCACCCCACCCGATCCCTCAACAACCACGAGCTCGACGGCGCGATAGAGCGCTACTGGGTGCTCAGCCGACGTAAGGCTGAGCACCCGCGACGCGCGGCGCAGCGCGCCGAACTCGGGCGGCTGCTGCGCGAGTCGTTCAGGCGTGGACGTGGGGAGCGCCACTGGGCGCGCCGCCTGAACACGAGCCCCTACCGCATCCGACTCGCTGCCGTAGGCGCATGATGCGCGACGAGCAGGAGGACGCCCGTCAGCGTCACGCCTCCGCCCTCGCCGCGCTCATCGCAGCCGAGAGCCGGTCCGCGGACGACCCCGACCGCGATCGACTCATCCGCCGACACCAGCATCGCGTCGCGGCCGCTGAGAGCCGCCTCGCAGACATCGAACGCCGCATCGGCGAGCACTGACCAAGGAGACCTCATGCCCGTTGCAGAACCCGTCACGCCCCTCAAATTCGCGCTGAACTTCACGAAGATCGGCAAGCAGTACAACCGCCACGCACCGAAGTTCGCGCCCGACGAGTTCATCGACGACCCGGAACGTCGCGCCAGCTTGCCCATCGTCCCGGACGGCTTCACGCCGCTCGAGGGCGACCTGCCGACGGTCGCCGCCCGCGCAGACCAGCTCAACGAGGCCCAGCTTCGCAGCGGGTTCCTCAACTACTTCTTCTTCCCCGACACGGTGACCCCCGAGGACAAGCCGCTGCACTGCAACGTCTGCGGCAGGGTCGCGGCGCGCGAGGCCAGCGCGGACGAGTGAGGGAGTCCGACCGGGTGTGCCGGTCGCTGAAAGGGCGCGCGTACTGCGGCCGACAGAACAAGAACCACACCGAATCGTGGCAGCGCACGAACTGCGTCGACTGCCGCGCCGCGGGGCGGGCCGACGGCATCCGCCTCCCGCACTGAAAGGACTCGCCATGCCCATCATCCACCTCACCCGCGGCCTGCCCGGCTCCGGAAAGTCGACCTACGCGAAGCAGTGGGTCAAGGACGACCCCGAGCACCGCGTCCGCGTCAACCGCGACGACATCCGCGGCATGCTCTACGCCACGACCGACAAGAAGCTCTCGCCCGAGCAGGAGAGCCACGTCAGCGCAGTCGAGAAGTCGATCGCGCGCGCCGCGCTGCAGGACGGGCTCGACGTCATCATCGACGCCACGAACCTCAACGTCCGCTTCATCGGCGCCTGGCTGAACATGGGCTACGAGGTGCGGTTCATCGACTTCCCGGTCGCGCTCGACGAGGCGATCGCGCGGAACGCGGCGCGAGAGAACCCGATCCCCGAGCAGGCGATCCGCACCATGCACAAGCGGTTCACGATCGACGGCGATCTCCCGCCGGCGCCCGTCGCGCGCCGAGCCTCCATCCGCCCCTATGTGCAGGACTGGCGACTCACGCCGGCGGTCATCGTCGACATCGACGGCACCCTCGCGCACAACACGGGCGGTCGCTCGCCGTACGACATGACGCGCGTGGGCGAAGACACCGTCGACGTGAACATCGCCGCGATCGTAAACGCCATCGAGATGACGCACTGCGTGATCCTCATGTCGGGTCGAGACGAGACCGCGCGGGCGGACACCGTCGAATGGCTCGCGAACGCCAGCATCCGCTACGACCGCCTCCTCATGCGCGCCGCCGGCGACAACCGCCGCGACGACGTCGTCAAGGCAAGCCTCTTCGACCTCCACGTGCGACCGAAGTTCAACGTGCTCGGCGTGATCGACGACCGCCCGCAGGTGTGCCGGATGTGGCGCGCGATGGGGCTGACGACGCTGCAGGTCGGCGACCCGACGAACGAGTTCTGACAACCAACGAAAGGAACCCATGACCAGCTTCACCATCGAGGACTCCGCGAACTACGCCGCACAGGTCGTGCGCGTGCCCGCCCCGTTCTCACTCCCGAACGCCGACCGCCTCGTCGGGCTCGGCATCTTCGGATACACCGTCATCACGCAGAAGGACGGCACGCTCCGCGAGGGCGACCTCGCCGTGTTCTTCCCGGCCGAGTGCCAGATCAGCGACGCGCTCGCGTGGGCGGCCAACCTCTACCGCCACGCCGAGCGGAACATCGACCCGTCGCAGACCGGCTACCTCGAGGACAACCGGCGCGTGCGTGCCCTCAAGCTGCGTGGCACCGTCAGCAACGGCCTCATCCTCCCGGTTTCCGTCGTCGCGGACGCATTCGGCGTGCCCGAGTCTGACTTCGTGGAAGGCACCGCGTTCGACGCGATCAACGGCGACGAGGTCTCGCGGAAGTACCGCGTGAAGGAACCCGCCGCGCAGGTCAGCCGCGAAGCGGCGAACGTCAAGAAGGCGTTCAAGCGCGTCACCGACAAGCAGTTCCCGGTGCACATCGAGACGGACCAGTACCTCCGGAACGAGCACCTGATCTCCGACGAAGACATCCTCATCGTCACGCAGAAGCTCCACGGCACGTCGTTCCGTGCCGGCCGAGTGCCGGTGCGTCGGAAGCTGACGTGGCTCGAGCGCCTCGCCAAGCGTCTGGGCGTGAAGGTCGCCGAGGCCGAGCTCGACGTCGTGTTCGGCAGTCGGCAGGTCATCAAGGACATCCACAACCCGCACCAGGCGCACTACTACGGCGTCGACCTGTGGTCGGCGTTCGGGCAGACGATCGAGGACCGCATCCCTTCCAACGTGATCGTCTACGGCGAACTCGTTGGATGGACGCGCGACGGCGCAGCGATCCAGTCGGGTCACACGTACGGCGTACCGCACGGTGCCGCCGAGCTCTACCTGTACCGCGTCGCGATCGTGACCGACGGAGGTGACCTGTACGACCTCTCGTGGGACCAGGTGCGCACCTTCGCGAACGAGCACGGCTTCAACCACGTGGCTGAGCTGTGGCGCGGCGCCAAGCGAGACTTCGTGCTCGAGAACTTCGTCGAGAACGACTTCGCCGCGGACTTCTATATGGCGGCGCGCTCCGGGTTCTTCCCCTTCCGCGACATCCCGGTCTCGCTGAGCGAAGACGGCACGGGCGCCGACGAGGGCATCGCGATCCGCGTCGACCGCGGCGGCCGAGTGCCGCTGCTGTTCAAGCACAAGAACCCGAGCCACTTCCTGTTCGAGACCGCCCAGCTCGACGCCGGCGAGGTCGACCTCGAATCCGCAGAGAGCGTGCCTGCTTGAAGCACATGATGCCCTCGGCCAGCCTCTCGGGGTTCTTCCGCGATGAGGCTGGCCTGCTGCATCGGGTGTGGATCGCAGAACCCGATGAGGTCATCCATGAGCGCGAGGAGCCCATGCTGTCGTGGTCGCTTCGTGAGATCGTCGCCGCGCGAAGCACGATCACATTCCGATACGACCACGACCGCCCACACCTCATGGTTGTCGAGCAACTGCCCGACGAGCCGAACCCGATCTACGACGCGCTTCGGGCGCGGGAGGACATGACATGACCCTGAGAGGCGGCGTCGCCGCGTTCAGACTTCCGCTACCGCTCGATGCCTTGTCGACGATTCGCGAGGCCGTGGAGCGGCTGTACGGCACGGGCGAAACGATGATGCGCCCCGAAGGCGACCGCATCACCATCGTCGCCCCCGCGGAAGGCTGGGGGCCGCGGAAGCGCGGACGCGGCGCGCTGCCGTCGTCAGCGAACGACCAGATGCGGCTCAAGCACATCGAGCTGCGCGACGGTCGGGCGAGCATGACCGTCGAGGACACCCAGTACACCGTCTTGCTCGTCTCGGAGATCTCCCGCCAGTGGTTCGAACTCGTGGGAGGCGTGAACTACGTCGAGACGAAGCTCTCGGTCGACGGGGGCGCAGAGCCCGAGTTCATCTTCACGATGCAGCGCGTCGATGGGCTCAGCCCCGCCGACAAGGCCGCGGCAGCCGAGGCTCGCGTAGCTGAACTCGAGGAACAGATCTTGGAGATGAGGGGGCGCTGTGGCTGCTGAGATGCCGGAGACGGCTGACGAGTGGATCGCCGACCTTGAGTCGCACGGGTACACGCGGCTCGACGAGTGGAAGGGAATGCGCGCGGGGGCTCGCGTTCGTCACATCGGGCAGAGGTACGCGGAGGCGTCCGACCGAGGCACCGCGAACGTCGTGGCGATCCTTCGGAACTCGGGATCGAGCTGGGAGCGGGACTACGAGAGCCCGGATGTCGAGATCGTCGTCGAGCGCGACAAAGCCGGGCCCACGACCTGGGCGAACTACCACACCGTCCTCGTCGAGATTCAGGAGCCGATCCAAGCATGAGCACTTTCCCCCAGACGCCGGTCCATTTCCCGCGCATGAAGGTGCGGGGGAAACGGAACAGGGCGAAGCTCGTTCCCCGGGTTCACGTCCGGCAGGTGCTCTACGGCACCATCCAGGCTGGATTCGACGGAGCGCGGCCCGGAGAGGTCGTCTTCGTAGCGAGGAATCCTGCCACCCACCAAGTCGAGCTCGTCCAGTGGCAAGACGGCTACGGACGGAACGTTCCCGGGCCGCGCACGCCGCGTGCGCGTTACCTGGCGCCAACGAAGAAGCCCTCGCCGTTCCTCGGAGTCACCCTCGGCGCGCCGATTGCGCCGTCCGTCATCGACCTGCTGTTCGGAAGGGAGCGTGCGATGAATGCCACGTGACCAGCGTCTCTACATGACGTTCCCCAACGACTTCCACCGGCACCCGAAGATCACTCGGCTGCCGGTGGAGGTCCGTTGGGCGTTCGTCGAGATGAACGGGGAGGCCCGCGAGGCGGACAACGACGGCGTGTTCGACGCTGCCGACGCCGAGTTCCTGTGGCCGCTCGATGTCCTCGACCAACTCGTCGCTAGTCACCCGACGCGGCCTCTCGTGCTGCGCCAGGGCGACAAATACGTGATCCGGGACTACGGAGAGCACCAGGAGACGAAAGCGGCCCGAGAGGCCCGCGCAGCGAAGAACCGCGCCAACGGTCAGAAGGGCGGCCGCCCCCGGAAAAACCCAGTGGGTTCCGGTCCGGTTTCGGGTGGGAACCCACCGGGAACCGGCTCGCAACCGAACCGAACCCAGCACAAAGCAGAGTCAGAGTCAGAGCTAGAGACAGAGATAGAAGATCCAGTCCGTCAGTCATCTCACGTTGATAGCGGCGAGATCGACGACGGACCGGATGAAGCTGCTCGGGTCGTGTTGCTCGGGCTCGGCGTCAACACTGACCGACTGCTGCATCACATCCAGGAGCGCACGGGCGTCGTCGTATCTCCGGCCGAAGCCATGCGCGTCGCCACCGACATCCTCGCCCGCGGCGGCGATGTCATGAAGCCGCAGGCGTACGTGCTCCGCTCGATCACCAACGACCCCGACGCCATCCGGGCCGCGATCACCGCCGCGCGCCCAACATCCATCCCGCAGCGAGAACCCGAGTGCGCCCAGCATGCCGGCTACCCACTGCCATGTGAACGATGCCGCCGAGACGCGGCAGAGAAGGAGAAACCATGACCGTAACCTTGCCCTTCACCGCCTCAAACGGCGTGACCATCGACCGCGACTTGGAGGGAGACCTCGCCGCGAGCTCCGGCCAGTACCTCGGGAAGGACGCGGAGCAGGCGTTCCGGGAGCTCTTCGCCGCGCAGCACCCCAATGCACACGGCCTCCACCGCGACTCTCGCTTCCCCGAGTACATCTTCATCCGCCAGCACCGCAGCGATGACGGGGATGGGCGGGCGGTCGGCGTGATCGACCTCGAACAGAAGGAGTTCTTTACCGCCTGGGAGAACTTGAACCGCGACTCTCGGGAGCGTTGGATCATCGCAGGGCACGCCTGGCTCGACGCCAACCCTGATCCGGCGCCCTGGATGGATGCCAAGCCCGGCGAGGTGTGGAGACTCACCACGAAGAGCGAGCAATCCAACGAGAACGCGTGGCGCCTCGAATCCGGCGCGTTCATGTTCGACGACGGGGGCTTCGTCCTCGCTGACGAGATCGTCGCCGGGGAGCGCATCTGGCCGAAGGCTGACGCGTGACCGGAACGAAACGAGCACGACGACAGGCGCCCGAAGGGGCGCCTGTTCTGTGTCCACCAGACCATCAGCACGGGCGGACCAGCTCCTGCTACAAGACGCACCGGTGCCGGTGCCAGCCCTGCAGGGAGGGCGTGGCGAAGCGGGAGCGAACCCGTCGCGCGGGCCACGTCGCTGGCGTACGGCGCAGGAACGTTGATCCGAGTCGCGCGGCGGCGCACGTTCGGATGCTCCTCGACAGCGGAATGACGCAGCGTCACCTCTCGGGGCTCGCCGGACTCTCGGAGGTGACGTTGAAGCGACTCCGGTCGGGTGACGTGCCGTGGATCTACGCGTCGACTGAGCGCGCCATCTTGGGGATCAAGCCTGTTCGGAGCGTGGGCGCGGGGCGTCGCGTGGACGCGACCGGTGCGCGCCGGCGTATGCAGGCGCTCATGGCGATCGGATACGGCTCAACCGAGTTGGCGGTGATGCTCGATATGCCGAAGAACGCTGGACCTCGGATCATGCGCGCGGAACTCGTCGTGGAGGAGACCCGCGTCGCGGTCGTCGCGCTGTACGAACGCCTCGCGATGAAACCGCCGGAAGACACCTGGCAGACGCGCCGTATCCGCGGCTTCGCGGCGAAGCACGGGTACGCCCCGCCGCTTGCGTGGGACGAGGAGACGATCGACGACCCGAGCGCGAAGCCCGCGGCTTGGAAACGTGGACAGCGCGAGTCTGGCTTCCTTACGAGGCTCGATGAGTCCGTCGTCCTCGCCGCCATCGACGGACAGCAGCCGGAGCTCTCGCCTCCCGAACGTCGTCGTGTGATCGCGGTCCTCCATGAGCGCCGGTGGTCGGCAGGCCGCATCGGCTCGTGGATCGACTGCAGCGCGAAGACCGTCGACCGCATCCGCGAGGAGCTTCACCTGCCGATCTACGACGTAGCCGACGTACGAGCGGCGGCGTGACGCGCTCGAGGAAGTCCGCGAAGTCCGCGGGCACCGCGCACGAGACGAACATCGCCAGCTACCTCGCGTCCGCGCTCGGTGACGACCGCATCGAACGCCGCGCGCGGAACGGCGCGAAGGACCGAGGAGACATCTCCGGCGTCCGCACCGCACTCGGCGAACGCGTCGTCATCGAAGCGAAGGACTACGGCGGCCAGATCAAGGCAGCGGAGTGGGTCAAGGAGGCCCACGTCGAAGCCGGAAACGACGACGCGCCAGTCGGTGTCGTCGTCGCGAAACGGCGGGGCACCACGAACCCCGCAGACCAGTACGTCATCACCACCCTCGGCGACCTCGTCGTCCTCCTGGGCGGCAGAAAGGAACCCAAATGACCAAGAGCACCCCGGACATCCGGAGCGAGGCGCTGCACCATGCGGCCGCGATCATGAAGGCCGCCCTGCAGGGCGGCGGAGCACAGGTGACCGCCGACCAGACCGTCGCGTTCGCCAAGAAGTTCGAGACCTTCCTCACCGGGGAGGACGCGGCCTGATGGCAGGCGAGACCGTCATCACTGTCGTCGGCAACCTCACCGCCGATCCGGAGCTGCGTTACACGCAAACCGGACTCCCCGTCGCGAACTTCACGATCGCGAGTACGCCCCGAACCCTCGACCGCCAGTCGGGGGAGTGGAAGGACGGCGAAGCACTGTTCCTCCGCGCGAGCGTGTGGCGAGAGTTCGCCGAGCACGTCGCCGGGTCGCTGCAGAAAGGCTCCCGCGTCATCGCGACCGGCCGACTCAAGCAGCGCTCCTACCAGGACCGTGAGGGCAACAACCGCACCTCCATCGAGCTCGAGGTCGACGAGATCGGCCCGAGCCTCCGCTACGCCACCGCCCAGGTCACGCGCGCCGCGTCGAACAACGCAGGCGGCGACGGGCAGCAGTGGAACGGCGGAACCCAACCGCAGCAGTCCAACCAGTGGGCGCAGCAGCCCAACGGCGCAGACGCATGGGCAGCCCCCGGCGCCTACGGCGACGACACCCCGTTCTAAGTCAGGAGACCACATGACCGGACTCACCATCCCGCAGACCAACATCACCGACGACGAGGAGGCGTGGCTCGAGAACGTGAAGGCGCCCGCGCCGAGGCGCGTCGAGCACACGTGCGGGAACTGCCGAACCCCCTACGGGAAGTCGTCGATCAAGTGCCCGAACGACCGCGGGCCCCTGGATGCGCCGCTGCGCGCCGGCGTCGCGCCGCTCACGATCGACGACGAGCGCGTCGAACCGCTGACGGCGTACGACATCCGGGACGAGGAGATCGTCCTCGGAGGCCGTCGCGGCGGAGCGTTCCTCGACGCCGAGTACGAGTACGAGGGCCGCCGCGGGTGACGATCACCTTCGTCGACGACTTCTGCGGAGCCGGCGGGAGCTCGCAAGGGCTCAAGGAAGCCGGCCTCACTCTGCTCCAAGCGGCAAATCACTCCGAGAAAGCGATCGAGACGCACTCGGCGAACTTCCCGGGCGCGGACCACCTCCTCACCGACCTGCTGACCTACAACCCCCGGATGCGGCCGAGAGCTCACGTGCACTGGATGAGTCCTTCGTGCACGTGGCACTCGCCCGCCGGCGGGCGCAAGCGGAAGCGGGCGATGCTGGACATGTTCGACGAGCACGTCCCCGACGATGTCGGCGAGCGGTCGCGCATGACGATGATGACCGTGGTGTCGGTCGCCGAGGCGAAGCGTCCCCCGATCGTCTTCGTCGAGAACGTCGTCGAGGTCGCTGACTGGGAGCTCTTCGAGGTCTGGCTCGCCGGGATGACGGCGCTCGGGTACGAGCATCAGATCCTCTCGGTGTCCGCCGCCCATGTCTGGTCGGACGGGAATCCTCCCGCGCCGCAGTGGCGCGATCGTGTGTACTTCGTCTTCTACCAGCGCGGGATCGACTTCCCTGATGTGTCGCCGAGGCCCTGGGCCGCGTGTGCAGACTGCGGGCGCGACGTCCGCGCGGTTCAGTCGTGGAAGCGGCCCGGGCGGAGGATCGGGAAGTACCGCCAGCAGTACGTCTACGCGTGCCCCGTGCCAGGCCACCCGGTCGTGGAGCCCTACGTCATGCCGGCGCTCGACGCTCTCGATCTGAGCGACCTCGGTGAGCGCATCGGGGACCGGAAGCGACCCCTCGCGGCCGCCACGATGCGCCGTATCCGCGTCGGCGCGCTCATGTTCGGGGGAGAGACCGAGGTCGTCAAGCACACCGGTCACTCCTACGACGCGGCGAAGAGCTACCACCCCCGCCACGGGGACATGGACGCCTACTACCGCGTTCAGCCCGCGGCTGAACCGCTCGCAGCGAGAACATCCACGCCGGGTGACGCAGTCGTCCAGCCATTCACCGTTCAGCGGCGCGACTACAACGGCCCGGACCAATCGCGCGTTGCGAGCGTGATGGAGCCGATGCGGACGCGCACTGCGAGCGATCGCGGCATCCACGGCCTCGTCACCCAGCCCTACCTCGCCGAGTATTACGGCAACGGTGGAGCGCAGGGGACCGACGAGCCAATCGGGACGGTGACGACGAGGGAGCACCACGCGTTGGTGACGCCGATCGGCGTCACGCTCCGCAACCACGCCCACCCGTACTCCACCGCGGACGAAGCGGTGCCGACGGTCGCCGCGGCTGGCAACCATCACGGCATCGCGACGCCGTTCCTGTCAAAGCACCACGGCGGCCTCGACTACAAGGCGATCGGACACATGAACAAGCCAGTCACGGAGCCTCTTCCGACGATGGTGAGCAAGCCGAACGTCTCGCTCGTGACGCCGACCCGCCGCGCACGGATTACCGCGACGCCGGAGGAGGTCGACGCCATCGACATCTCCGACTACCGGTTCCGGATGCTGCGCTGGCGCGAGCACGCCACCGCGCAGCGCTTCCCGCGTGACTACGTCTTCACCGGCAACGGCTCGGAGAACACGCTCATGGCGGGCAATGCCGTGGCGTCGAACGTCGCGCACTACCTCGGTCTCCTCGCGCGCGTGGCGCTCGGCGACACCCCGGCCGACCAGCTCGGCCTCGATTGGTTGGAGGACGCAGCCTGACCGACATCACAGAGTGCGTGACGCACGACCTGCAGCACCTTGGGGGAGCGGACCGACCCCGCCCGTGCTTCCGGAAAGAGCACTGGGCGACCTGTCCGCAGGACGGATGCCGCGGATGCGTCCCCCGCGACGCCGAACACGGCCTGCTCTGCCGAGTCTGCTGGGCGAAGACGCTGGATGCGCTCTCCCGCGTCGAGAACCTGATCGTTCACCTCCGCAGCATCGAGAAGATGGCGCAGGCGGTCGGCGAACGGGTCGACACGACGATGGAGAAGCGTCTCATCCTTCCCGAGACGTGGATGGCGGCGGACTCCCTCATGGACGCCCTCGGGCAGCCACCCATCCCGTCGACGGCGTCCATCGACGAGGCATTCGTCCTGGCCCGCGAAGCCATCGCGGAGTGGACGAACCCCGAAGCAATCGTGCAGACCCGCGAAGGCGCCAAGCGGGCCGTCGTGCTCGTGAAGCGCATGAACATGGCGCTCAAGCGGTGGCCGGACTCCGAGGTGGGCATGCGCCGCATCCCGTACCTCGCGTGCCCGATCTGCCACCTCGCCCACCTGTGGCGAAAAGGCCCAGCAGAGGTCGGCGACGAGCTCATCGTCATGTGCGGCACCGACTACGGCTACCCGCCCGAACTCGGCTACAACTGCCGGTTCACCGCGGACTGGTTCGAGTGGCTGGACAAGTACGGGCCCGTCATCACGGCCCTGTTCCGCGAGATCGACAAGGGGGAGCGGAGGGTCACCGACATCCGCCCCCAGGCCATGCCCTCGGTCTGGCAAGGCTGACAACACCCCCTCGAGCGGGCGGCTGCACACGACGTGCGGCCGCCCGCTCTCGCATGAAAGGAGAACCATGCACGACAACGAAGCGCTCGTCGCCGAAGCGCGAGCGCACATCGACTCCCTCGCTGATGCCGTGCCCTACGAGATCGCGAATCTGATCCGCACCGGCACAGCCTCGGACCCCCGCATTTCTCTGCTCGTCCGGCTCACCAACGCACTGGCCGCGACGCTCCCCAAGAAGGGCGCCCGCTACCGCACCGTCCGCCCGGCGACCGACGAACCGCAGGTGGGCGAGCTCGTCCAGTCGAAGTTCGGCCCCGCCTCGGCCGCCGTCTGGCGCATCGAACGAACGAAGCGCCTCCCAGGGCGGAACGGCGACATCGACCTGTTCGTTCGCTCCCTCTCGTCCCACAAGGGCGGCACACGCCGCGCCTCGAGCATGCTCATCGTCGAGGCCGTCGAATGATCGACCCCGACTGCCGCGACGGCAAGCACCGCGCATGCCTCGGCAACGCGTGGGATGACGAGAACGACAAGCCCACCGACTGCGGATGCTCGTGTCACGTCGAAGGCGTCGACCGTCAACGGCAGGAGGCGAGTTGAGCGCGTTGGTGTCCGAGGCGTTCGCGCTGCTGCGCGAGTGCCGCGCTGACTACGACCTCACGCTCTACGCCAACTACGTGCGCGCCGAGGCCGCGACCAACGGAGCCCTGCTCAACGCGCGCGGCCGTGCACGCGACATCGACTCCCTGTCCCTGTTCATGGGCAACGAGACCCGCGCGCGAGCGTACGCATCCGACGAGCTCATCGAGCACTGGCGCACGCATCCCCGCGTGACCTTCGCCCAGTTCGAGCGGTCGTGGATGAACGACCGCGAACAAGAACTCCTCACGGCAGCCCTGTGACTGCCACCCAACCCCATCGAAAGGAACCCATGAAGCTCACCACCAAGATCGCCGCCGCCGCGCTCGTCGCCGTCGCTGCGATCGGCCTCGCCGGCTGCACGTCGGACGCCCGCAAGGCATCGGACAACATCTCCGTCGCCGCCGACAACTTCGAGGTGCAGCGACTCATCGTCGGCATCAACGGCATCACCGACGAGGTGCTGTTCTCCGTCGAGGGACGCTGCTCGATCACGCGAGACGGCGACCTCGTCGTCACCTGTAAGCACGGCGAGAACGACTACCGGAAGCACTACCTCGGGCTCAGCGACAACGTGACCTACGTATCGACACAGCTCGAGGGAATCGACGTGAGCGTCTACCACACGCGCATCATCCTCAAGCCGGAGAACATCCTGCCCGACTTCGACCTCTCCACGGGGGTCCAGTGACGGTAGTCCTCTCGACTCGGATCGGGCCCGGCTTCGACACGACGCCGACGTTCGAGTCGATGCGCTTCCCAGCGGGGGAGGCGCACATAAAGGTCGCGAACGACAACGCGGGCAAGGGTGAACTCACCGAGGTCGCCCGCCTCTACGGTGCCGGCGGCGACGACCTGTTCACCCTCGCGATGTGGGCGGATGCCGCGTTCCGGCGCGGCGCCCGGAGGGTGCTGCAGATGCCGTACCTGCCCGGCGCCCGCGCCGACCACCTCGACTTCGTGCCGTTCGGTGCCGGCGTGTACGCGGACTTCATCAACTCGCTGCGCGTCGACCAGGTCATCGTGTTCGACCCGCACAGCTCGATCATGCCGGGGCTGCTGCGGAACGCGACGGTCATCGAGCCGGCGCGGCTCGTGCGGCACCACATCGTCGGGCGTGCTGACCGGGATGCCGCGCAGCGGTATGACGGCATCATCGCCCCCGACAAAGGCGCGGTCAGTCGAGCGGCGAGCATCGCGGAGGCGACGCATCTGCCGCTCTACACGGCGTCGAAGCATCGCGATCCGGACACCGGCAAGCTGTCCGGCTTCACGTGCGAGCCCTTGCCGGAGCACGGCGACTTCCTCGTCGTCGACGACATCTGCGACGGCGGCGGCACCTTCGTCGGGCTCGCAGAGGCCACGGGCCTCCCACGAGAGCGCCTGGGCCTGTACGTCAGCCACGGCGTCTTCTCCGGCCGCGCCGGCTACCTCGGCCAGCACTACGGGGAGGTGTGGACGACTGACTCGTTCGCGCCGGCCCCGCCACCGAACGTGCTCGCGCACGTCATCTCTCTCGCCTCCACCCTGAACGGAGCCATCCAGTGACCAAGCCCAGCCCGATCGCACCGCTGCTTGAATCCGACGCGTACAAGATCGACCACCGCCGCCAGTACCCGCCGGGCACCACGCGCGTCTACTCCAACTTCACGAACCGAGGCAGTCGCGTCCCGGGCATCGACCACGTCGTGCACTTCGGGCTGCAGGCGTTCCTGCAGCGCTACTGCATCGAAGCGTTCGAGCCGTTCTTCGCTGCGGACGAGGATGCGGTCGTCGCCGAGTACGAAGCCGCCATCGCCTCGATCCTCGGCCCGAACGAGGTGGGCAGCGACCACATCCGAGCACTCCACCGGCTCGGCTACCTGCCGCTGCGGTTCAGCGCCGTTCCCGAAGGCACGCCGGTCCCGCTGCGGGTGCCGTCGTTCACCGTCGAGAACACGCACCCGGAGTTCTTCTGGCTGACGAACTTCGTGGAGACGGTGCTGAGCGCGTCCGTGTGGCAGCCGTCGACGACAGCGACGACGGCGCACTACTACCGCGGCATGCTCGACAACGCCGCTGAGGTCACGGGCGCCGACCCGACCACGGTCGACTTCCAGCTCCACGACTTCAGCTACCGCGGCATGGCGGGCAGCGAGGCGGCCGCGGCATCCGCCGCCGGACATCTGCTCAGCTTCAAGGGCAGCGACACGCTCGCCGCTCTCGACTGGGTGAACCGCTACTACGCCGGCGACAACGGTCTCGTGCTCGCATCCGTGCCGGCCACCGAGCACTCGGTCATGTGCGCCGGCGGCCAGGACGACGAGCTCGGCACCTACTCGCGCCTGCTCGACCTGTACCCGTCGGGCATCGTGAGCATCGTCTCCGACACGTGGGATCTCTGGCATGTCGTCACGAGCATCCTGCCGCAGCTCCACGATCGCATCATGGCGCGCGACGGGAAGGTCGTCATCCGTCCGGACTCCGGCGACCCCGTCAAGATCCTCACCGGCGACGACGAGTGGCTGCTTCCCGACGATCCGCGGACGCCCGCACAGAAGGGGCTCATCGAACTGCTCTGGGAGGAGTTCGGCGGCACCATCAACGTCGAGGGGTTCAAGGTGCTCGACCCCCACATCGGCGCGATCTACGGCGACAGCATCACCCCGGACCGGGCGGCGCGGATCACCGCCCGCCTCGCAGACAAGGGCTTCGCGTCCAGCAACGTCGTGTTCGGTGTCGGCAGCTACAGCTACCAGTACGTCACGCGCGACACCTTCGGGTCCGCGATGAAGGCGACGTGGGTCGAGATCGACGGTGAAGGCCGCGCGATCCAGAAGAATCCCGTCACTGATACCGGCCTCAAGAAGTCCGCCACCGGCCGCCTCGCGATCGCGCGAGACATCCTCGGCGACCTCGCTCTCATTGAGCAGGCCACTCCCGCCGAAGAGGCCACATCGTTGCTGCAGCCCGTGTGGGAGGACGGCGCGTTCCTCCGCTACCAGTCGTTCGCCGACGTGCGCGCAGTGCTCGCGGCGGCACGTGACTGACTACACCATCAGCGCCGGCGCGCCCACCTTTCGCTACCGCGGCACCCCCGCGGGGGCGATGGCGTGGGCGCGCTGGTTCGCCCGCCTCCACCAGCGGCGTGCACGCATCACCGTGGGCCGCCGCCCGTCCGAGTCCAGTGCACAGGGAGACACGAAGTGAGCAAGCAGACAGACCTTCACCGACGAGCATTCGCACTGCGAGACGACCTCGCGGACGTGCTCGAGCAGATCGTTCGAGCGGATGCGCGCATCAGCTTCGACATCATCGTCCCGGACGAGGGGTTCGTGTTCGCCGATATGGCGGAGCAACTGATCCAAGAGGGTTGGGTTGATTCCTACCCCGACACCGAGGGGAGTGGTTCGTGAGTATCACCGAAGACCGTCCGGACATCGAAGCAGTTCGGGCGCTGGAGGGCTTCATCGCGAAGGATGGTCGCGGGGAGCATCTGCTGACGTTCCAGGGCATCCTCCGCAGCCACGAGGCGCTGCGCGAGGAGGTGCAGGCGTACCACGACCGCGCGGTGACGGCTGAGGGGACGGCGCGCGAGGCATTGGCCCGAGCGGCAGCGCTCGCCAACGGGGTGGCCGCGCTCCCCGAGACGCCCACCACCGACGACCGCGACCTCCTCACCTTGATCGCGCGAGACGTCCATCTGTACGACGGCGGCTCACATCAGGCACTCCTTGGGATCGACGCCAGGCGTATCGGTGATGCAATCCTCGCTGCGGGTTTCCGCCGCCCGTCCCCGCCCACCGAAGAGCCCGAGCGGACGGTCACCTTCGCGAACGAGCGGCAGGTCGAGGCGCTGTTCGCGGAGTCGAGCGATCACGAGATGGTGTTCGTGAACGCGATCAACGAGCATCTCATCGTCGGGTTGTCCGAGGACGGTGAGTGCTTCTACCAGGGCGTCCCGGAGGCGCTGAACGAGGAGGGCACGGAGGTCGATCCGCGTCGCGGGTGGCTTCGTAATCTTCGCGAGGCCGAGTGGCCCCTGACGCTGATGGTGAAGGCCGAGGCTGCCGGCTTCCGCCGCCCGTCGCCGCCCACCGAGGAGCAGGTAGAGGCTGCGGCGCGAGCAATGTTCGAGGACCCCGACTCTCATTCGAGCTACTCCTGGAAACGAGTGGTGGTCGATGATCCGCGTCGCGCGGCGGTCTGGCGCGCTGACGCACGGCGAGCCCTGGAGGCTGCTGCTCGGGTTGGGGGTGAAGCGTGAGCACTGTTCAGATGTGCGACAGCTGCGGCGACACTCGCCAGCGAGACGACTACGAGTTGGGTGACTGGTTCACCATCTCGGTCGGTGCCGGCCCGGAGTTAGGCAAGCCGCGCGAGTTCTGCACCGAGGCGTGCGCTCACTCTGGGCTATCTCAACTCGCCCTCGAACACGTCTTGGCAAGCATCGAGGCAGTAGAGGAAGCGAACGAGGCAGAGGATCAGGCCGGGGGTGAGCAGGGATGAGCGCCTATCGGGTCGTCGTCATCACCTGCGACCATGACATCTCTGGCCCCTGCACCATTCGACGCGTCTCGCCGTATGCGACGAAGGAGAAGGCTCGCGAGGACGCCGCTCGATACGGGTGGACGGCGCTGCGGGACTTCGACAGGTGTCCCGATCACGAGTTCCCGGCTCCAATCGTGGAGGTGCGGCGATGAGCGACACCGAGGGCGCTGCGCTGAGCGAGCAGATGGAGGATGAGGCGCCCCGCTTCCCGCGTCGCCCCGCACGTCGTCCGTCGTTCCGGTACTTCGGCATCCGCTACTCGCAGTGGGGCCGGGAGTACAAGGGCTACTGCTACCTATGCGACCACGAGAGCGACTATGGCAGCCGAGGCAAGACCGTGAAGCGCATGTCCCAGCACGTCACTGACAAGCACCACGTGAACGGATCGGAGGAGCGATGAGCGGACATCGATCGCTGCGAACGTACATCCCCACCAACGAAGAGGTGAAGGAGTCCTACCAGCAGGCTGAAGATGGCATCGACTTCCGCAGCGCCTTCTACGAGCGCGCTGCCGATTCCCGTCGCCCGTCGCCGCCCACCGAGGATCCGGCCCGCATCCAGATCGCTGGCGGAGGGCGCGCGTCCGGGAAGACGCAGCGGATGGTCGAGATGATCATCGCTCTGGCGAACAATCGCGGCCTCCAGGTCGAGATCATCGAGCCCGCCCCGCCCACCGACGAACGCCCGCAAGAGGTCACTGACGAGCACACGAACCACACGAACGGTAGGAGCGAACGATGACGATTTACGAGACCGAGCGATTCGGCGGCATTGCGCATGAGGTGCTCGGAGAGGCGATCCGGTCCATCGACAAGCATGGCGAGCAGACGCACCTTCCGATGGGGACTGGTGCTGAGACGTTGCCCCTCGATGTCATGCCTCACATCGGGGCAATGCGCCCGCACGTCTCCGCTGAGTCTCTCGCCGTCCGCGCCACGCTGGACACGAAGGCGCACAGCCACAACGAAGGCGGCGACGGGACGGTGACGTGGTGGCACATCCTCCGCGAAGAGGTCTTCGAGGCCGCGGCCGAGGATGACCCGGCGAAGTTGCGCGCTGAGCTGGTGCAGGTCGCGGCTGTCGCGCTCAAGATGATCGACGCGCTCGAAGCTCTGGAGGCTGCTGCTCGGGTTGGGGGTGAGGGGTGAGCGTTCCGATCGTTCTCGACCCGGCATCCGGTAGCCGGATGATGTACTTCGACAAGCAGGACGACCGGGTGCTGTTCGGCGACATCCGCACGGAGAGCCACATCCTCTGCGACGGACGCGCGCTCGAGATCCAGCCCGACATGGAGATGGACTTCCGAGCCCTCCCGTTCGACGACGGAGCATTCCGAGTGGTCGTATTCGACCCGCCGCACCTCGTCCGTGTCGGCGACGAGGCATGGATGGGGAAGAAGTACGGGCGTCTCGACCCGTTGAACTGGCGCACCGACCTGTCCGCGGGGTTCGCGGAGTGCTTCCGCGTGCTCGCCGACGACGGCGTGCTGATCTTCAAATGGAACGAGACGCAGATCCCGGTGTCTCAGATCCTCGCACTGACCCCTCATCGCCCGCTCGTCGGGCACAAGTCGGGCAAGACCGCGCGGACCCACTGGGTGACGTTCCTGAAGACTCCGGCCGGGGGTGAGCAGGAATGAGCTTCACGCACATGGCTAATGAAACGGTGACGCTCTCGACTGGCATACGGAGCGTGGCTCGCTTCTCATTCAGCCGTCAAGTCGCGTACGTGCCTTCGCACCTGAACATCCCGGTTGGAGCGAGAGTCTGCGACGAGCATGGGCGCGAATACGAAGTGCTTTCTGCTAGAGGGGAAGTTGGCACCCAGCGGCTGGACTTGCGCATTGTCCGAATCGAAGTGGGGCGGGTATGAGTGACTACCTACGGGACCGTTTTCCGCTGGCCGATACGTCCACGGTTCATATGAGCGGCGAGTCGGTCTACAACCTGGTCCGCTATGGCAAGCCGGGCATCATCCGATCTGTGGAACTTTTTCCCGATCAGGCGGCTGCGTTCCGTGGTTCGGTGCGTGAAGCGATGGCGGAAGCCCACGACATCGGCTACCGGCAGGGTGTCCGAGACGCCTCAGGCGAGGAGTACACCGGACCCGTCGTGAGCCAGTGGCGAAATGTCGAGGAGGCCCAGGGATGAGCGACACCTACACGCCGACAACCGAAGAGGTGCGGGACGCGTACGCGAACTTCTTCGAGGGGCATCGTGCGATCTCGCGTCGCAGGGCCTTCAAGCGGTGGCTGGCGGCGCACGACGCGCAGGTGCGGGCGGAAACGCTTCGGGAGGCGGCTCGCTGGTACTGGAACAATGCGGACGAGACGATGCGGCAGACGATTCCGCAGGGGAACAACTACGTGAGCGTCCCGCAGTGGCTCATGGACAAGGCGGAGGAGATCGACCCCGCGTCCCCGGTTCATGACGAAGGAGAGAAACGATGAGGCGAGACCCGAAGACAGAGGCGGTCGCGGATCGTCTCGCGCGTGCCCTCGACGGCAACGATGGAGACGATCTGGGGCTCGCTGTGGGCGAAGGTGCACTCCACCTCGCACTCGATATTCCCATCCGTGAGGCGATCGAGGACGTGTACGCGGACTGCGGCGATTCCAGTCCCTACGTGCTGTCCACCAACATCGCTCAACGACTCGCGTACCTCCTGCCGAATGCGCTCATCGCAGCCTTTCCGCAACTGTCCGTTGACGAGGAGAACCAGACCAATGAGTGAGCGCTACGCGGCACAACGCCGCCAGTTCGTAGCCGAGACCGGCGAGCATCAGATGAAGGTGCTCCACGACGACGGCCTCTACCGACACCTCCGATTCCAGCGGCCCGGCACCGGCATCTGGCACTTCGACATCGTGACGTGGCCGGGGTCGCTCGCGATTCGAGGGGACATCGGCGAGGGGCACATCTTCTCCCGCGTCGACGACATGCTCCGCTTCTTCGACCACGGCCAACCCGACCACGCCATCAACGCCCACTACTGGGCCGAGAAGCTCGACCTCGGGCGCCGCTCAGTGAAGGAGTTCTCCACCGACCGGTTCGTCGAATGGGCGGCGGACTATCCGGAGCTGGCGGACGAAGCCGTCGGCGAAGTCGAGCACGAGTTCGAGGCCCTTGAGATGCTCGAGGGCACCGGGATCGAATGGGGCCACGAGGACATCGAAGAGTGGCAGGACTACGGCCACCACTTCATCATCGCCCTCTACGCGATCCTCTGGGGCGCCAAGACGTACCACGCGGCTCGCGCCGCCGAGCCGATCGCGGGGGAGCCGTGAGCGGGCGGTCCTGCTTGATCTGCGGCGTTACCGAGGCGGAAGTGACTGCGACGCGATCCCGCGAGGGATACACGCTCGGCTGCGGCATCGAATCGAACACCGAGGACGGGTTCGACTACGAGGAGCTGTCCCCCCGGCATCGTTGGGCACCCTGGCGAGACAGCGAACTCGACCGGATGGGACTGAAACGCGAAGCGTTCGACCGGTACCGGACCTCGATGGAATCCGGCATCCGCTACGCGCCGTGCGACGACACCAAGCGAGGATGCGTCTATCCCACACGTCGGGACGTCGCGGACTTCGGCCTGGGCGCGGGTCGATGCTGGGGATGCGGCGCCAAGCCGGTTGAGGAGCGTCGCTGAACGCCTCGCCCCTCATCGCCATCTCGGCGCTTCCGTCCATGTACTGCGTGTCGCGCATGACGATCAACCGGTGGCTGAATGCCGACGGGATCGAGCGGTTCGGCAGTACAGGGGGAGTGTCGGTCCGAGTTTCGGACATCCTCGCTGCGGCATCAGAGACGAGGTGGAAGTTTTCTTCGACGTAGGGCTTGCGTGTTACAAAGCCATGCCGTAAGGTCCCTAGTGTTGGTTTTCTTGCACCCTCCGAGCCGTAAGGCGCCGGAGGGTTTTCTGTTGCAGCCACCGACCCACTGACCCAGACAGCCCCCGCCATCACCATCCGCGAGGGCAGTTTCGTCCTCCCGGGCGGCGCGTCCTCCTTTCCGCGCCGCCCGGTCGAGGAAGGCCGCGCCATCACAGCGGCCGCATCCGCCCGCACTGTGCCGGGCGTTCAAACACGACGTCGAGCATTCCGTCGTCATAGGTGCTCCCGGCAGAGAGACGCATATCTGCCCCTGACTTCTAGGGAGACAACATGGCCCTCAAGGACCGCATCGACGCAGGTGCCCCGCGACTCAGCAAGTTTGAGCAGTGGCTCACGAAGCTCGCGTCCGAGCACCGCGAGACGATCGAGTCGTGGGGAAGAGACTCCCGCGTCTCGACGGCGAAGATCGTCGCCGCGATCGCCGTCGACGACCCACAGGACGGGTTTGCCGGCTACCGCGCCAACAAGGACACCGTCTCCGCGTGGCGGCAGGCACTGTGACCCTCGCCGACCGCGTCGACCCGGCAGAGTCCGGACCGAAAGCACGCGCCGAGTACGGCCCCGACGGTGGAGAGTTCTCCGGCATCACGTCCGAGACGCCCATCGTCGATTGGACCGACGTCTTCATCCGCTTCAACCTCGACCCGAACGTCTTCGAGGTCGTCGACGACACCGTGCGATGCAGCACGTGGCAGCAGTCGAAGCGCCTCGAGAACGGCGAACGCGACGTCGTCAACCTCTACTCGTACCGTGCCCTGTTCCGGCGACGCACGACACATCACGACCTCCCCGCCCTGTACGCCTCAGCAAGACGGAAACCCGCGAAGCGATTCGTCCCCTCACGCAGTGGGAAGACATCCGTTCCGGTCCTCGCTGACTTGCAGATCGGGAAGGTGGGTTCCCGCGGCGGGACTCCCGAGTTGATCGACCGCATGGTCGAGAAGCGGGAGAAGTTGGCCGCGGAGTTGAAGCGGCGCAAGCCGGAAGACATCGTCCTGCCGGACATCAACGACCTCTTCGAGAACTTCGAGTCCGGCGGCAACCCGATGTTCACCAACGACCTCTCGCTCGCGCAGCAGATGGACGTTGCCGCCGTCGAGGTGTACGAGCTCGTCAAGCTCGCATCCCGCTTCGGGCGCGTGCGCATCCCCGTCGTGCCGTCGAACCACACGGCCTGGCGTCGCGGATCGCAGAACCTCGGACGCCCGGGCGATGACCTCGGCATCTTCGTCCACAAGCAGGTGGAACGAACCGCGAAGGCCGCGAAGCTCGACGCCGAGTGGATCTTCCCCGCCATGTACGACGAGACGGTCACCGTCGACGTCCGCGGCACCATCCTCGGCCTCGCGCACGGCAACCAGTTCCGCCCCAAGAGGGCGCCGGACTGGTGGGCGAAGCAGACCCACGGCGCGCAACCGGTTGGCGAGGCCGACATCCTCATCACCGGCCACTACCACCACCTCATGGTGTGGCCCACGGGGCGCAACCCGCGCACCGGCCGGTCGAAGTGGTGGCTACAAGCCCCCACGCTCGACAACGGCTCCGACTGGTACCGCAACATCGCCGGCGACGACTCTGACCCCGGCTTGCTCCTGTTCGACATCACCGACAACGGGTTCGACCTGCAGTCGCTCACCGTGCTCTGAGGAGTTCTCATGGACTGTCCCGCATCCGGTCGACCGTGTATCGTCGGCCCCTGCAGCATCGAGTGCGTCGTCGAGGCGCAAGCCGGCTCCGCGCCGACCGGGTAGCGTGCATCCCTGTCCGGAGTGCGCCGCCCAGTGGCCCTCCCCGCTCCGCGCCGAGCAATGCGCCGACCAGGACCGCGCCGACGCAGAGGATCGCTCAGCGAGCAATCTCTACCGCAGCGTCAACTAGCCGCTCGCGCGGGCCGCATGCGATGATGCAGACATGAGCATGGGGGAGCAGGACAGGCGCGTCGAGACCGTCGAGGCGGAGCAAGGACTCAGCGGTATGGCGGTGGGCTCACTCGTCGCCGCGATCGCGGCCCTGCTCCTAACCGTGACTGTCGAGCGCGAGTTCGGCCCCTACGTGATCGCTCTCAGTGCCGTCGCGCTCGTCCTCGGAATCGTCGGCGGTCGCGCCGCAATCCGCCAGAACCTCTCCGGCGTGTGGTTCGCCCGCATCGGCGTCCTCGTGAGCGCAATCGCACTCATTGTCGGCGCATTCTGGTTCAACCAGTAGCCGCAGCAGCGGCACCGGGAGGTAAAGGTGCCGCAATGGAAAGGCTCGACTCGCAAGTCGACGCTCCCGTCCGATTGGGACACTGCAGTCCGCCCCCGCATCCTCCGCCGTGACGGATACCGGTGCGTGTGGATACGCGCGGACACGAACAGTCGGTGCGGAGACCGCGCAAACCAGGTCGACCACATCGACCAGGCTCGCCGATGGGACCACTCGGACGAGAACCTGCAATCCCTGTGCGAGTACCACCATCAACGCAAGTCCTCCGCTGAGGGAGGACGCGGCAACCGCCGCAAGCAGCCGGCCCGCCGGCATCCGGGCCTTCTGGCCTGATCGCATGTAGCTCAGTTGGCAGAGCGCGCGCCTGTTAAGCGCGTGGCCGCAGGTTCGAGTCCTGCCGTGCGAGCAATCTCCGCGAGAGTGCGGGCGTGCAACTACTGAATGCAGCTCCCATCGCGGTCTGACTCAGCGAGAACCCCAGCGCCCGGACCCGGGCCGCTTCGCGTTCCACTCGTCTATCGTCGCAACCGTCCATCCTCGAGGCGCCGTGCGGCTACTGCCGATGCGCACGTCAGGTTCGGGCAATCGCAGCCCCTTGACCGTGTTCACGGACACCCCCAGGTGGGCGGCTACGTCCTGAATGGACAGGTACACGGTCGTCACCTCCTCAGTGTCCCACGACGGACCCTGCAAGGTAGACTCCAACCCGCGAGGTGTCCCTTCGATCCCTCGCACCCCGGTCGGTAGAGTTTCTTGGCCGAATCGCTCCCGACCGACCCGCCCCGGCCGACGCTCAGCGTCCCGGGGCGGTCCCATTTGCTGCAACTGATATCCCTTCGACATGAGCGATTCGCTTATCGCTTCCACTGTGCATCCGAGAACCGGTGCAAGCCGTAGCGCGCTGCAATCCAGTCCCGCAACGGCTCGTGCAAGACGCCGCCGCGCAGCATCGCGCCATCGGCGTTCGACGCGTACACCGTCACCTCGCAATCGCCTACACGGTAGGTCGTGAACGGGTCGTCGAACCGCGGGACGATGCCCTGAGCGACGATGTCAGCGTGCAACTTGAGAGCGCCTAGGTCGAGCACCACAAGCGCCGGCTCAGTGCCGCAAATCGTGTCCTGCCGCGCGGACGCAACCTCCCAGAACATCAGGCCGTCGCCTCAGTGGAGCTCAGCACGCGAGACACCGTTGACGGCGAGACGCCGATGCGCGCTGCAATCTGCTTGCCAGAGAGCTTCTCCTCGCGCCGCAACCGTGCAATCTCATGGTTTCGATCCGGCGACGGCTGCAATGCTGCAACTTCCGTCGCCGCCCGAGCGGACGCGACGGCCGCGATCGGCGCAACTCCCTCCCCGTCGACTGGCGCAATCACCAGACGTGCAAGGGTGTGCGTCGCGAGCAACACTGCAACCGGTGCAAGCCCTGCAATGCCCACGCCGAGCACCGTGCGCACCCACGCCGGCGCACCGTCCCACGCGTGCACGCCGTTCGCCACGACGGACAGCGCCGCAAACCCTGCAAGCGCGGACCACTCCACGCCCGCCGCCTCGCCGCGAGCTCGGAACACAAGCGCCGCAATCGTGTAGACCAGGATCGCCCCGTCCACGACGACAGGAACCGCCCACGCGAGCCAGGCCGGAACGCGCGCCCATGCTGCAACCTCGACGAGTCCCGCGTAAGAGAGTGCAAACGACACGGCACCGAGGACTCCGGTCACGATGACCGCGAGCACCAACATCCCGCGACTGTCGGGATGCAACGCGGGCCGCCCGGTCACGCCGACACCGCCCGCTCGGCGATCTGCTGCAACTCCGCACCGAGCGCGCCCAGGGCTCCGCCTCGCGTCGCAAGTGTGCCCGCCAGGTCTGCCACTAGTTCGACGACCCGATCGTCGCTCAGAACGAGCTCAGCGGCCACGGCGTCACGGCCCCCACCGTCGGCGTAGACGCGCAATAGAGTGCCGTCGCCGTGCGCATACGTGTCGCAACCCGTTGCGACTGTCGCATTCGTGCTGTCCATCGTGCAATCCCTTCGATGTCGTCCCGCGCTTGGCCTCGCGGGATCGTGGTGCGTGAGTCTTCGCAACTCGCCGCCGGCTGTAACCGGTCGCACCCAGTGCAACTAGATGACCTCTACCCATTCCCCGGATGCGAGGCGCCGCCATTCGCCCGCGTCCGCTGCAACCTCTGCAACGCCCGACCGGATCGGCGTGACCGGCGCAATGTGCACCGCATCCGCTGCGCCGACTATCGTGTGCACCTGTTGCCGGGAGAGCCCGACGGCCGCCGCGATCGCGACCTTCGTCGCCCCGCGTCGTGACGCTTCGATGACGAGCGCGTCACGCTCAGCGGTGAGGCGACGCAGCTCCTCGAGCTGACCGAGGGTGTACGCGGCCGAGTCCATCCATGCGACCTCAGAACGCTCCGCAACGGCCCGCACGCGCCAATCTGAGAGCGTCAATCGCTCGGTGCCCTCATACTCCTCGACCCATTGCCGGAACTCGTGCGTGAGGTGCTTACGGATGACGTGCCACGGGCCCGTAAACGCCGCCCGCGCCGGGTCGCCACCGAGCCGCGCAATCGCCGCGGTCGCCGCCGGCGTCGCCGCCCACAGGTACGTCACGCCGCCGCAATGGTCATGGAACCCCGCAACCTCGCCCGCGACGTACTCCAGCCACGTCGCCTCATCCGCCCGGCTCACGGCTGACCGTCCCAGTACGTCACGACGCCGCCGCGATCCGTGAACGAACGCCCCTCGCCGTTACCGCGCGCGGCCGCGTCCCAGTAACAATCCGTGCTGTCTTCGGTCGCGCACTCCGGCAAACCGCCGCGCGGGTCACTCTCCGTCACGCGGCCGACCCACGCGCCCACTTCGATCAGGTCATTCGTCCACGGATACACCGGCACGTCTGCACCGGTCCCGCGAGCGGTCCCGATCACGAGAGCCGTGCTCTCGCCCGCGACGATGCCACCCGCAACGGCCACGCCGAGCCCGATAGCGGCCGCGAGAGCCGCCGCGACGATCAAGACGACCGTGCGCACCCCGCGGCTGTAGCGGAGCGGCACAACGCCCGCTGACGCCGACGCCGCCGGAACCGGCAAGAGTCCCGCCGCAACGATGGCACGATGATGCGCCATGATCCGCTCGGCCTCGCGCTCATCGCCCGCGGCACGCGCCGCCTGATAGGCGTAGATGTCGCCCGTCTCGCGCATCGACGCGTCAATTTCACTCATCCACGACATGACGTCGCATCCCTTCGATCGGTGCCGGCGCTTGGCCTCGCCGGCAATGTGTGGTGCCTGACTGACACCGACCCGTCTACCCCGCAGCGCGGCGCGGTAGGCGAGCCGCTACCGTCAGGCGCTCAGTCGTTGGATTCGGGAGATAACGCGCCGCGCGTGCTCTTCCTGCTCGGCCCGCTCTCGACGGCGGTAAGGTGCCGCGTAGAGATCGTCCAAGACGGCGGAAGCTGCGTTCTCCGCGTTCGGATCGGCCATCGCCTCGAGCCACTCAGTCGCCCAGCAGGGGTCCGCGAGCGTCTCGCCTTCGACCCATCGGCGGAAGCGGGCGAGAATCGGGTTTGGCGCGTTGTGCTGGACGTGATCGAGCTCGGGGCGGGGGTCGAATCGGCGGCGAAGCATGGACGAAGGGTCCGCGACGTGATATCGCTCTCCAACGTCGAATCCGTACGTGCTCACGTAGGGCTGGTCGTCGTGCTTCAGGTCTCTGGGCGTCTTGCTCGCGTAGATGCTCATGGCTGTCATCCCTTCTATCGTCCGCTTGGCCTCGGACGTTTGGTGTGGTGCTAGTCGCACTGCCTCACCTACCGCGCAACGTCGGTAGGTGAGGCGCTGAGACTAGAGCGGTGACGCGCGTTCAGTCCGCGAAATACTCGCCGAGGTAATCGTCGATCCCTTCGCAGAACGCAATGGGAAGGTTCCAACGCCCGGTGTCGCCGCCCCAGTTCACAACCAGTGCGCGCTCTTCGGTGTCGATGTACGCGTTCGGCCCACCGAGAGTGATCCACACGCGGGCGGAACGGTAGCGGCGCTCAGAGTCAACGATGTAGTTGATATCGAGCACGTCGGACAGGTAGTCCGAAGCGTTGGCCTTCGCCCAGTCCTCCGGCAAGGTGTCCGCGTCATGCTCTTCGGCGTCGTATCCGTCGATCTCCTCGAGCGTTTCGGCGGTGCTGCCCGTCATCTCGTTGACGTAGCCGTAGGACGCGCCCGCTTCGTGCTGCGCATAGATGCCCTTCCCGACGCGCTCGGCGTACTCGGCGGCGAGGTTCCGCCCCTCGCTGATGCCGTGCGCATCCCGGTCCATCCGCACCGCCTCAGCGATGAGGCCGGCGACCTGATCACCGGTCCGGTTCCAGTGAGGTTGGATCGCGTGCGCCTTAAGCGTGGCCGCTGCGACTTCCTCAGGCGTGAGGTGCTTAGAGCTCATGGTGTTGTGTTCCTTCGATCGTGGGTCCGCTTGGCCTCGGTCCCGATAGACACCACAGTACGCCTACCTAGGCCCACTGTCAAATCAGGCGACACAGCGAGAGCCACCCACGCAGGCACCTACACGCGTAGAGACGCACACACACGCGAGCTCACACCCCCACGAGTACAGAGACGTACCCACACAGGGGAGTGACACACACACCGACGCACACACAGTCACACGCACCCTGTCGCCTCACTTGACACACAGACACACGCCGACTGTCGCCCCACTTGACGCCCCACCCACACGGGGCACCCACCCCCCGCCCCCCGCCTCCTCGCCCGCCCGCATAGTTCTGTCCCTCGCGGTGCGCGCGGGTCTGGGGGGTAGTTGACCCGACGAAGTGCTCAGTGTCGAACGCGTCGACGAGCGGGCCGATACCAGCGGGGTTCATCAATCTGCTCAAACTGACCCCGAATGGAGCCGCCGTGGCCGTGAATCGCATCATCCGCACGCCGATCAAGCTGCTCGTGCAGGTCGGAGACAAGGAACCGCGCGTGATCGGGGAGGGATCGCACGAGACGCGGCTGACCGGCCCCGAGGGCAAGGAGAGCCTGGTCATCAGCCCCTCGGAGACCATCGCGTCGCTGCGCGCCGTCCTCGTCGCGGCGATCGAGAAGCTGGACGCTCGCTGACGTGGCTCGGTGGCTCGTCGGTGCCGGCTCGGATCAAGGCTCGATCGTCTATCGCTGGTTCGGGCGCTGGCGCACTCCCGCTTGGGTCGACTATCCGCAGGTTCGCCGTAGGGACTATCGGCTTGACTCGCGTCGGATGCGCTGCGTAGATCGGATCTCGGACTGGCTTCGCGGGTGGGCGATCACGATGCACGAGGTCGCATGACCGGTGTCCGCCTGATTCGAGTCTCGACGCGGCGCACTGGCGTCCGAGAGACGGTCCGGGTGCTCGTCTACGACGAGCTCGACGAGATGCGTGCCGCGGCTGCTCGGTTCACCGGGAACGACCCGGGGGAGTGGGCGGGCGTCATGGGCGTCTGCCAGACGTACAAGGTCGAAGGCGTGGTCGACGGCGACTGGGTCACGAAGCGTCAACCGCTCATCGTCCGCCTCTGGCGTGGTGCGCTCGGCTCCCGGGTCGTGACGCACGAGATGAGCCACGCGGCCACCGAGCTCTACGGACGCACGGTCGACCCGGATGCGCCCGTCGGCGAGCATCTGCACAACGCGAATGAGGTGCTTGCGCACCTCCACTCAGACATCACCTACAAGCTCGTCGACCTGCTGTACGCGTACGGCTACTACGACCGCGAGATGGTGATGAGCGCTTGAAGCGCACGGTGACGCTCATTGGCGCGTGGCGCTGACTGTAAATCAGTAGCCCTGCGGGTTCGACTCCCGCCGGCACCACCAGGGAACGCCCCCCGAAGCAGGCGTGACAGGCGCGGAGAGACGCGCTGCGCCCACGTAGCTCAGATGGATAGAGCATCCGCCTCGTAAGCGGACGGTCGGAGGTTCGAGTCCTCTCGTCGGCACTTCGGGAGCGTCACGGCTCCGGAGCATCGAGCGCCAAGCCTGTTCGTCCGTAGCTCGCGGGCGACGCCGGCACCGTGACCATGCCGTAGAAGTCCTGTTCGGTAGGACGTCTGGCTTCCACCCAGAAGGTAGCGGGTTCGATCCCCGTCTACGGCTCCACTCATCAAGCCCTCCGGCGTCCCGGGGGGCTTTTCTCGTTTCCGCTGCCGGTCTGGCCGCGGGCTTCCGATCCGGATGGAGACACCATGCCCTTCGATGGCCTCGTAGTCCTTGCCCTCTCCGCGCGCGATGCGAACGACTGGCGCGCCGAGCACGCCGAGCTCGCCGAGAGCGCCCGCATCGTTATCGGCTCGAGCTGGGACGCCCTCCGCGGCATCTACCCCACGACACTCTCGCTCGGTGCATCCGCGGCGGCGGCGCCCGGCATCGGCGGCAGTCAGATGCCGCACTGGATCAGCCTGGCGCTCGAGTTGGGGGAGCGGCGTCGTGGCCGGTAACGGTCCGATCCCGTCCGAGAGTCGATCCCGCGCACGCGACAACGCCGTTCGCGACGTCGTCAAGTCTGACGGCAAGCTGGGCGGCTTCCCGCTGCCCGACGATGTGCTGCCTCTCCTGTCCGAGAAGGAACAAGATCCCGACTACTGGGAGGGCGAGCCGCAGCGCGAGCAGTGGCATCCGCAGACCGTCCGGTGGTGGCAGAACTGGCGCGAGTCGCCGCAGGCCGCCCGGATGCTCACGGCGCCCGACTGGGACTACCTGCTCGACACCGCCCTGCTGCACCACCAGATGTGGATGAGCGGCGGGAAGAACTCCGAGCGCGCCGCTGAGCTGCGCATCCGCGTCGCCATGTTCGGCGCGACGTACGGCGACCGTCTCAAGCTGCGCCTCGAGGTCGAGGTGCCGGAGGAGTACGGCGTCGGCAATGCGAAGCCGCAGGGAGACAACGTGACCTCACTGGAAGACCGCCGAGCGCGCATCACCGGCACGGGAGGCTGACATGCCACGGCGAGTCATCACCCACCCGGATCACAACCGGGAGCGCTCGCTCGGGTGGCTCGCTGTCTGGTGGATCGAATCCTTCGTCGTGCACGGCCGCGGTGACCCTCAGGGGCAGCCGATCCGGTACGGCGACGAGTACACCCAGTTCTACGTCGACTGCTACGCGCTCGACAAGAACGGGCGCCGCTTCTACGGCTCCGCCTTCCTCTCCCGCCCCAAGGGCACCGACAAGTCCGGCATCGCCGCGGCGCTGGTGCTGTTCGAGGCGTTCGGCCCGTGCCGGTTCGCCGGCTGGGCCAAGGGTGGCGAGACGTACGACTTCCTCGGACAGACCTACGTGTACCGCGCCGGCGAGCCGATGGGCAAGCCGATGCACAACCCCTACGTGCGCGTCATGGCGACCGAAGAGGGCCAGGTCGGCAACACGTACGACTCGGTCTACTACAACCTCTCCGACGAGGACGCTCCGCTGTTCGCCCTCAAGGCGGCGTACGGGGTCGACCCGGGCAAGACGCGCGTGCAGCTCAACCGCCGCGACATCATCGTCCCGTCGACCGCCGGCGCGGCATCGAAGGACGGTGGCCTCGAGACGTTCGCCGTCTTCGACGAGACCCACCTCTACAACGTGCCCACGCTGCGCGAGATGTTCCGCGTCGTGTCCCGCAACCTCCGGAAGCGGAAGAAGGTCGGCACCTGGTACATCGAGACGACCACGATGTACGCCCCCGGCGAGCAGTCCATCGCGGAAGAGACCTACCACCTGGCGAACATGATCCAGGAGGGCAAGGCTCGCCGCCCCAACCTGCTGTTCGATCACCGCTGGGCCGACGTCGAATCGCTCGAGCCGATCAAGGTGCCCATCGACCCGGAGCATCCGGAAGAGACGCGCCTCGAGACCGAGGACGAGTACCTCAAGCGCCTCGGCGACGCGTTCATCGAAGCGTACGGCGACGCGATGGGCTGGTGGACGGTCGAAGACCTCCTCGACGGCCTCTTCGACACTCACCAGTCCGAGACCGAAACCCGCCGCTACTTCTTCAACGCACTCGTCGCCGACGCGAACTCGTGGGTGTCGATCGCGCAGTGGCAGCGAATTGGCATCGCAGCAGCGCACGCCGAGGCGAAGGCCAAGGGCGTCAAGCTCGACTGGCGACCGCCGAAGCACGGTGACACGATCACGCTCGGCTTCGACGGCTCGGAGTCGGGCGACGCCACGGTGCTCATTGCCTGCCGTGTTTCCGACGGCTACATCTTCCCCATCCGCATCTGGGAAGCGCCGGACTCCAAGGCCGCAAAGCACTGGCGCATCGACAAGACCGAGGTCGACGCCGTCGTCCGTCAGACGTTTCGCGACTACAAGGTCGTCGGGTTCTTCGCGGATCCGCCCCGCTTCGACGACTACGTCGAGAACTGGGAGCGCGACCTCGGGCCGCAGCTCGTCATCGGCGCCACCAAGGACAAGCCGATCGCCTTCTACACCGCGCAGCACGCGCAGATGGAGAAGGCCGTCGAGCGAGCTCACGCCGCGATCTCCGACCGTCGCGCGCGCCACGGCAACCACCTCGCGCTCACCCGCCACGTCATGAACGCGCGCCGGTGGGTCAAGCAGAGCGGCGGCTACGTGATCGGTAAGGACCGCCACGGCTCGATCCACAAGATGGACGCCGCCGTCGGCCTGGTGCTCGCCTACGAAGCCACCGCTCGGTACCGCAAGCAGCACGTAGAGAACTCCCAATACGCCCCATTCAGAGCCCGATAGGTAGGTGGTCCGATGCTCGAAGACGCGAGCGTCCCAGGATCGGACGGCTGGTACCTCGTCCGACTCGCCAACAAGCTGGGCGAGGGCCTGCCTCGGATGTTCCGACTGCAGAAGTACCGAGACGGCGACGCCCTCATCCCCGAGACCATGTGGGAAGGCGCGCGCGAGTCGTACATGCGGTTCATGCGCCGCTCCCGCCTCCACGTCGTCGAGACGCTGCGCGATGCGCGCACGAACAAGCAGAAGGTGCTCGGCTTCCGCACAGCCGTCGCGGCGGACGCCGCCGGCGACGAAGCCGCCTGGAAGCACTGGCGGGCGTCGCGCATGGCGATCCAGTCCCGCCAGTTCTTCAACGACACCGCTGACTTTGGGCAGAGCTTCCTAGCCACTCTTCCCGACGCGAACGGCAAGCCTCTCTTTCAGGTCCGGAACGGCTGGGACACCGTCGCCGAGATGGACCCGTTGCGCCCGTGGCAGACGAAGTACGCGCTCACCGTCACCTTCGATGCCGTCGCGCAGCGCGAGATCGCGGTCCTCTACGGGCAGGGCTGGTACCGCATCGCCACGCGTCGCACCTCGTTCGCGACGCTCCCGAACGACGGCACGGTCTGGGTCGTCTCGCCCGACTGGGACTGGGCCGGCGAACGCATCCTCACCCCGTTCACCGACCTCTGCCTCATCACGCGGAACCAGACAGCGGATGGCCTCGGCATCTGGGAGAAGCACCTCGACACCGTCGATCGCATCAACGAGATCACCCTCAATGCGCTCACGTTGATCGTCATGCAGTCCTTCCGGCAGCGCGCCGTCTCCGGCAACCTGCCGCAGTTCTACCCCGCGGAGCATCCGCAAGCCGGGCAGGCGATCGACTACAACTCGATCTTCGCCGCGGGCCCGGCGGCACTCTGGATGCTCCCGTTGGAAGCCAAGGTCTGGGAGTCCGAACCGACGGATATCCGCCCGATCTACGAGGGGCGGAAGACCGAGGTCGAGACGTTGGCATCGCTGACGTCGACCCCGCAGTACGTGTTCGCCTCGGGCGGCGAGAACCAGTCTGCGCAGGGCGCGGAACTCGCGCGTGAACAGATCACATCGGCAGTCGAGAACATGAACGATCAGGCAGCGCTCGCCTTCGCGGACGCCATGTCAATCGCGTTCCAGATCGCAGGCGACGAAGAGCGCGCCGACCCCGACGAGATCGAGGTCATGTGGCGCAAGCCGAACCCCGCAAGCCTCTCCGAGCGCGGCGAAGCAGCGGCCAAGTTCAAGGCCGGTGGCGCCACCCAGTCGTGGATCGACGAGAACGTACTCGAGATGACACCCGCCCAGCAGCGGCAGGCAGTCCAAGACCGCATGACCGAGGCATTCGCAGCATCGATCGCCTCGGCAGGAGGAACCGATGGCGTCGACTCAGGATCAGACCCGACAGACCGTTGACGCGTACGCAGCAGCGCAGTCACGCATCGTCGCCGCGCTGCTGCGCCTCCTCCTCGGGTACTGGGGGAGTTTCACCCACTGGGACAGTCCCGACCTCGTGCGCGCTCACGCGGCGCGCAGCACGGTGGACGTCGACGTGGCGCTGGCGCAGGTCCGCGCGCTGTCGCGTTCGTACATGGTGTCCCGCCTCCTTCAATCCAACGCTCTCCCGGCACGACTTCCCGAAGTCGTCGAGTCCTATGAGCGTGGCGGAGCGTTGCAGCTCAACGTCTACCAACGGCCCGCGCGCGAGCGCGCATTCGTGCTGCGACGGGAACTCGAGGTGGGGACGGCCGAGCCGGACGCGATCGCGAAGGCCCAAGCTGCGTTCGAGGAACGCCTCTCGCGCATCGTGGAAGCCGACGTACAGGCAACGGCGCGCGACGAGACCAACAAGGTGCTCGCCGCCTCGCCAAAGGTCATCGGGTATCGACGAATCATTCACCCTGAGCGCTCAAAGACAGGAACCTGCGGTCTCTGCCTGGTCGCCGCCGACAGGCTCTACAGCGTCAAAGAGCTCATGGACATCCACGACGGATGCCACTGCACCGTCATGGAGGTAACCGCATCCGCGGACCCCGGCCTGTCGCTCAACCGTGAAGACCTCGACGCCATCTACGCCGCCGCCGGATCGAACCGCGGCGACGACCTCAAGAACGTCCGCATCACGTCGTACGAACACGGCGAGCTCGGCCCCGTACTCATCCGCAAGGGGTCGAAGTTCCGATCGCTCGAAGACGTGAACAAGGACACCAAGGGCGGCCCCGAAGCCACTCCATACAAGCGCCAAACGCGCGCCGACGACCAGGTCAACTGGCGCGCTATGCGTGCGACCAGCGAGCGATCTATCCGCTACTTGCGGAACGCAAAGTCGCGCGGAACGAACCTCGTCGACATCACCGGCGGGGGAGACCCGAAGCCGGTCAAGGACATCGACGCAGCGATTCGGTACCACCTCGACCTCATCGCGCGTGCCGAGCGGCACGCCGCGTAACCAACTCCCGCGTCACGCGGGTTGCCCCGCCCGCTCTGGGCGCGGGTCCACTTCCGATCAGGAGGAATCCAACCCCCATGTACAAGCGCATCTTCCCGTGGATCGTCTTCAACACCGACAACGCCACGGGCGGTGGCACCGGCACCCCGCCGGCGCAGGAGACCAAGCCGGAGATCGACGGTGAGACCTTCGACTTCCCGCTCGCCACTGCCATCGACGCCATGACGCCCGAACAGAAGGCCGAGTACTGGCGTCACCAGTCCAAGAAGCAGCAGCGCGACGCCGCCGAGTACCGGAAGCTCGGAACGCCCGCCGACCTGCAGAAGCTCGCGACGGACGCTGAAACGGCGCGACTCGCCGCGCTCTCCGATCAGGAGCGCGCAGTCGAAGCGGCACGCGCCGAGGCCCGCGCCGAGGGTGCCAAGGCGTACCTCCACGACGCGGTTCAGTCGCACATCGTCGCCATCACGAAGGGACCGAGCGAGAGCTACGAGGACGCCGTCACGCGCGTCCAGTCCGCTCTCGCGTTCGCCGACGTGAACCTCTTCACCAGCACCGACGGCACCCTGGACGCCGCCAAGATCCAGCAGTTCGCACAGTCCATCGCTCCGGTGGCAGCGAACGGTCAGCCGCAGCACGGCAGCGATCCGCTGCACCTGGTGCTCGGAAGCTCCACGCCGGCCCCTCAGACAAGCGGCGGTTCCGTCGCGCAGTACGAGCAGGCCGCACGCGAGCGATTCGCCAAGAAGTAAGCCCCTAGGAGGAACCCAATGGTCGACTTCCAGACCACCACCACCAAGGTCGGGCGCAAGCAGGACACCCGCTGGCGCGCCTCGCAGCACGCCAACGACGTCGCCCGCCCCGGCCAGCTCAACCCGACCCTGTTCACCGCAGGCACGCACTACAACCTCAACGGAGCGACGGACAACGTCATCCCGTCGGGCGTCGCAGTCGGCCAGGTGACGGCAACGAAGCTCTACGGCCCGTACGACGCCACGGCGACGGACGGCCGACAGACGCTCGCCGGCTTCATCAACGACAACCAGGGCGTCGAGCTGGGTGCCACGCCCGCAACGGCCAAGCCCACCTTCGCCCTGCTCGTGCACGCGCTCATCAAGGCGTCCGTGCTTCCCATCGCCGCACAGCGGACCGCCGTGAAGACGGCCACCGCGTCCGGCTCGTTCATCTACGTGGAGGACTGACCCAATGGGGTTCACCAAGAACTTCCGCTCGCCCGTCCAGCTCACCGGCGTCGCTCGCGCGGCGTTCGATGCGCAGATCAGCGAGTTCCTGACCGACTCCCTTCTGCCGGTCAACCGCACCTACGACATCAACTTCTCGTTCGGTGTCGCCGAGGGCGCCCTGCCGCCTGCCGCGCAGTTCCGCTCGTTCAACACCGCTGCCGACGTCGGCACGACGGATGACACCGAGCAGAAGTCGGGCAAGCTCCCGCCTCTGTCCCGCCGCATCCCCGTCGACGAGTTCCAGCAGCTCCAGATGTACAACGCATCTGCCGATCAGGTCGGCCAGAAGTTCGAGGAGTACGCGACGCGCATCGCGCGTTCGTTCGCTCTCCGCTTCGTGCTCGCGCAGGCCGAGGCCGTCACGACGGGCAAGGTCACGATCGCGGAGCGCAACCTCTCGTTCACGGTCGACTACGGTCGCCGCGCCAACCTGACGGCGCCCGCCGCAACGGTGTGGTCGAACACCGCTGCGTCCGACCCGATCACGGACCTCGAGGGCATGCGTAAGGCGTACAAGCGGCGCGTTGGACGCATCGTCGTCAGCCGCCTCGTCATGGGCTACCTGCAGGCCAACGCGCAGATCATCAAGACCTTCTTCGGCCGCGGCACGGACCTGCCGACCCGCATCAGCGAGGAGCAGGTCCGCTCCGTGTTCAGCGAGTACGGCCTCGGCCAGCTCGTCGTGAACGAGGACGTCCTGGTCAACGCCTCGGGCGCCGAGGTGCCACTGTTCGCCGAGGACAAGGTCATCCTGCTTCCCTCCGCCGGCCCCATCGGACGCACCGACCTCGGCGTCACCGCCGAGTCGATCCGCCAGGACACGGGCATCGCCCAGGCGGAGCGAGCCGGTCTGTTCGCCGGCGCGATCGAGGCCGACAACCCCTCCGGATACGACGTGCTCGTCTCCGGCATCGGCCTTCCGATCCTCACGGACCCGAACAACACGGCCGTCCTGGACGTCGCCTGACCCATCCGATGAAAGGGGGCGCGCTCAATGTGAGCGCGCCCCCTTCGTCGTCCGCTCAACCGAAAGGTCTGCGAATGCCGAAGATCACACACGCGGTCACCGTCCGCCAGCCGAACGGCCTCATCGTCACTCTCGCCGCCGGCGAAGAGCTGCCCGAGTGGGCTATCCCGCTCGTCACCAACCCGAAGGTGCTCGCCGCCGAGGAAACGCGCGAGTCGCGGTCCGAAGGTGAGACCCCGGAAGACGCCACGCCGGAACCGCCGGCCACAACGACCCCCTCACCGGAGTCGGCCACCCCCAAGCCGTCCCATGCAGAGGTCGTCGCTCGCGCCAAGGAGCTCGGACTCAAGGCCAAGGGCAGCACGGTTGAGCTCTTGGAGCGGATCGCGGCGCACGAAGCCACGCTCACCCCGCCCGTCGACCCGACGCCGAAGAGCGCGGGCCCCGGCGACGGCGAGGACGGTGAAGACCCCGTCACGCGAGCATCCCTCGAGGCGAAGGCCACCGAGCTCGGACTGAGCTTCACCGAAGAGACGACCGACGCGGAGCTCGAAGCCCTCGTCGACGCGGAGGGCTGAGCGATGACCCTGCCCGACGTCGGGGCGGATGTCCTCCCGAAGCACTACGAGGGCGACCTCAGCAGCTTCTCCCCGGACTTCGTGCAGGGCCGCCTCGACGAAGTCGTCGACAAGATCGAATCCCGCTACGGACCGATCGTGGAGGCGCGCCTTGCCAGCAACAAGCTCAAGGCGCGCCTCTACGAAGCAATCGTCTGCCGACTCGCCACACGCGTCTACCGCAACCCCGAGGGCTACCGATCGGAGACGGAAGGGTCGTATCAGTACAATCTCTCCGCCGCCGTCGCCTCCGGGACGCTCTGGTTCACAGACGAAGACATCACCGACCTCACCGGCGTCAGCCCCAAGGGAACACCCACAGTCGGCACGGTCACCGTCGGGCAACACCGGATCGGCTGGGTGTAGATGGCACTCCTCGATCGCAACGCGCCTCACAAGGTGCGGGTCCAGCGCCGCAAGCAGGAACGCAACGACAAGGGCCAGCGCGTGTGGGTGAACGAGGGCGACCCCGTCGAACACCGGTGCGCAGTCCAGCCGGCCCGCGACTGGTCCCAAGCCGAGGAGACCGCCGGACCCGTTGGCCTGCAGGTTCTCGACATGGCCGTCGTCTTCTCCCGCGACTGGTCCGGCGACGTGAACTCCTACATCTACTGGGACGGCGACGTCTACGAGACGATCGGCGCACCACAGCGTCTCTCTATGTCTCGCCGCACGACTCACTGGCGGATCACCCTCAAGCGCCTCGGGACGGCCCCGTAGTGGCCGGCGGCGTCTCCATCTACCCGAACGCCGAGATCACCGCGGCGATCATCGCGGGGAATACGCACCAGATGGACGAGGGCGCCAACCGCGTCCTCCTGGCGGTCAAGGCGGCCGCCGCGAAGAACCGCGACACCGGCGGGTTCATCCGCAACCTCAGCGTCGTCAAGGCGCCGGGGGAGCGGGGCCGAGGTCGCCGGGTCACCGACCGGCTCATCGTCGCCGACGACCCCGGCTCCGCAGCTATCGAGTACGGGTACATCCGCCGCGTCGCCGGCGGGCGCCGAGTGCAGTACATCCCCGGGCAGCACCCGATGCGGAGAGGAATGAACAGCGCATGAGCCTCCTCGACTCCGACCGCCTCTTCCAAGCGCTGCTCGAGCGCCTCGAACTCCCGGGCGCGACCGTCGTTGCCGACCTGGACTTCGACTCGTTCGACGATGTGCCGCTCATCACCCACCGGAGCTTCGTGGCTCAGGAGGGCAACGGTCGCGGGATCTGGCGCGCCACGCTCACGATCAACGCCTTCGTGGACATCTCGTCCGAGCCGGACCCGTGGAACACCGTCATCCAGCCCCTCTATGACGGCATCCACGCATGGGGCGACCACCCGCTCGCCGGCGTCGTCGATGGCGTCGGCGCGGTCAGCACCGTCGACCGCGACATCGAAGCGCTGAACCGGCACGGCAATGCCGTCGAACTCGACGCCAAGTCGATCACCACCTACACCGGCTCGTTCGAGCTGACCATCCGCGCCTGACCTCCCTCAACACCCGCGATCCGCGGGCGAGGTCTGCATCCATCCCTCTTTCCAAGGAGCACGCGTGACCGCTACCAACTCCAGTCTCGTCATCCCCGCGCACGGAACCGTCTTCCACGCGCCCGTCAACACCAAGCCGCCTCTCAACCCGCTCGGCGCGTTCAACATCCTCGCCGACGGGCCGAACCCGTGGAAGAACCTCGGGCACACGTCGCAGCAGAACACGATCGCGTTCACGAAGGAGGGTGGCGAGCGGGAGTCGCTGGGCACCTTCCTTGCCGACAACGTGCGTGTCGCGACGAGCTCGACGACGTGGGGATTCAACGTCTCCGCGCTGCAGTTCGACGAGGACAACCTCGACCTCGCCTTCAACGGCGACTTCGACCCGTCCACCGGCGGATACACGGTGGCAACGCCGGCCCCGCTCAACGTGGCCGTGTTCCTGTACTTCCAGGACACAACCTCGAGCCTCGGCTTCTGGATGCCCAACGTCGACATCAGCCTGGGCGACGCGCCCACCGTCGACACGGCCAACTTCCTCGAGCTGCCGCTCACGGCGTCGATCAACTCGGCCGACTCCGGCATCATCCCCGGCATCGGTGGTCGTGCGGGTCTCTTCCAGATCTTCAAGAGCGGCCTGATCGCGACCGTGCCCGCCATCATGAGCGCGACGCCATCGGGCGCCGCCGCGGCCGCGCAGGTCACGATCAAGGGCTCCGGCTTCACCGGCGTCACCGGTGCGGCCGGCGTCAAGTTCGGCGGCGTGAACGCGTCGGCCTACACCGTCGTGGACTCGTCCACGATCGTCGCCGTCGTGCCCGCGGGCTCCGCCGGCTCGGCACCCATCGTCGTCACCAGCCCCGTGGGCGCGTCGAGCGCGTTCCCCTACACCCGGGCCTGACCTGACCAGCCCCCGGGCGCTCGCAGACCCGCCCGGGGGCATAGCCCCTCTGGTCTGCACTCCTCTCTTCCCTTCCCGAAAGGTCTGCCATGACGAACGCCACCGACACCAAGCCCACCCGCGCCCGCAAGGCACCGTCCGACCGCCAGGCAAAGACGCCCACGGCCGCTGAGATCGCCGAAGCCAAGCGGGCACAGGACGAAATCAACGCCGAGTTGCTGGCCGGCATGCCGGAGCTGCGCCCGGCGCACCGTTTCCGCCTCGCGCACCGGAACGCCTTCCACAACCTCCTGCTCGACGCGACTGCGTCCGGTGCGTTCGATCGCCCGGAGCTTGACTTCGACCTCGCCGACCCCGACGACATCGCCGCCTTCAAGAAGCTGCAGAAGTTCGTCGAGTCGATCGACGTCTGGGCGGAGAGCATCGCGGTCGACGCCTCCGACTACGCCGAGTGGTCGGAGGGCAAGACCGAGGACACGTTCATCGCTCTCTTCAACGTCTACCGGGAGGCTCTGGGGGAATCGACCGGCTCCGAGAGCTGATCGACGAACTCGATCCTCACGGAGCCCTCCGCGCCGACCTCGCGGAGTTCTATCAGCTCAACATCGACGACGTCTGGGACGGCCGCCTGGACCCCTGGCACGTCATCGTCCTCACCGAGCAACTTCAGCTCAACCCGCGCTCGCGCGTCTTCGCCATCCGCGGCGGAGCGCCCGAGCTGCAGGGCTGGGATGCCGCCACCGTCATCGCCGCGCGCACACACAACCTCATCCTCAGCCTCATCGGCGGGCTCTCCAAGGGCCAGGACATCAAGCCCCACCTGATCGAGTACCCCGGCCGAAACGTCGCAGAGGAAGAGGCAGTGCCCAAGACACTCGCCGAGTTCATCTCCACGCACATCGACACGGGCCGCTTCGACGCCTTCATGGGCGGGAAGGAATAGCCGATGGCATTCAATCCGGGACGCAACGTCGGACGCGTGTCGATCCGCACCGTGCCCGACACCACGGGCTTCCGACGAGATCTCATCGCCGACCTGCGCCGCATCCAGAAGACCACGCGCATGGTCGTCGACGTCGTCGCGAACGTGGATCGCGGCTCCCTTCGGCGTTCCATCGAGGAGCAGTCGAAGGGGCTCACGCTCCCGAAGGTCGAACTCGACGGCGAAGTGAACGTCGACAAGGCGAACGTACGGAAGCAGAAGCTCCGTGAGCAGATCCAGCGCCAGATCGACGCGTTCGGCGACTTCAAGACCAACCTCGCGGCACAGGTCAAGGACAAGGAGCGCTTCGAGCGCGAGATCAAGCGCCTGGTCGACCGGGCGGAGCGCAACGAGGTCGACATCCCGGTAACCGTGTCGACGGCGATCGCGAACTCGCGCCTCGCCTATGCGTCGCGCACCCGCGTCGTCGACTTCATCGTCCGCGTCAACAAGGCGAGCCTCACATCCGCGGCCACGACGCTCGCCGCCCTGTCCGGCGCCCGATTGTCGTACGAGTGGGTCGACAGCATCTCGACCTTCGCCCGCGACCTCGACAAGAACCTTCCGTCGATCCTCAACTGGACGACCGGAATCACCTCTCTCGGGGCGGGCCTCTTCGCCGCGACCTCGGGCGTTGTCGGGTTCGGACAGGGGCTCGTCGCCCTCGCCCCGGGTCTTCTGCTCGTGCCCGGCCTCATCGCGAACGCGACGGGGTCGATCATCGCCTTGTTCGTGGCGCTCAAGAACTCCAAGAAGGAGCTCGCGCCTCTTGCCGACTCGATGAACGAGCTCGGGGAGATCATCAACACGACGTTCTGGGACCGCGCTCGGCAGCCGATCATCGATCTCGTCACAAACCTCATGCCCCAGTTGCGGGACTCGTTCCGAGACATCTCAGAGGGCATCGGCGACTTCACGGCCGAACTCTCCCGCGCCTTCGGCGAGGAGTTCGCGAACGGCCGACTCGAGAGCATCTTCCGCGGCATCGCCGACGGTTGGCGCGTGCTCGCCTCTGGTGCTGACGGCTTCGCCGGCGCGATGGTCTCACTCTCGCAGGTCGCCGCCAACTACACGCCGCGCCTGGCGCACTGGCTGGTTCGGCAGGCCAACACCCTCGACTCGTGGCTCGAACGGACTGCGAACAGCGGGCAGATGGACAACCTCATGCAGGGCGCCATCGACAGCGTCTACGCACTCTGGGATGCCACGACCGGCCTCGCGGGCGTGTTCTCCGGCCTCTGGAAGGCCGCCGACGACGCCGGCTCCGGCGGACTGCGCGGATTCGCGGACATGATGCAGGAGTGGAAGCGCGTCGTGAACGGCGTCGACTTCCAGCGTGGACTCACCGCGATCTTCCGAGGCTCGTACGAGGCTATGGACGCCTTCGGCCGCGCCGTCGAGGCCGTCGGACGCCTGTTCTCCGACCGCAGCTTCTCGATCGAGACGTTCATCGGTTCGGCCGGCACATTCGCTGGTGGGCTCATCGAGGCGATCGCGGAGGCTCTGAACTCTGCTGACTTCGCGGTCGGCCTGCTCGAGTTCTCGAGCGGGCTCGAGAGAGCGCTCGGCGCCATCAAGCCCTCGTTGCAGCCCATCGCTGACACCTTCGGGCAGTTCCTCGGACTACTCGGTGATCTTGCTGCCACGATCCTCCCGACCGCGACGGGCGCGATCTCTGCGCTCATGCCCGCTGTGCAGAACGTCATCAGCGCAATTCGAGACACCGGCATCCTCCCGCTGCTCTCCTCGACGGTGTCAGACATCGCGAACCTTCTCGGCCCCGCGGTGGCTGACCTGGTCGAAGCACTCACGCCGGCGGTCGTGGACGCGTTCAACCTCCTCGCATATGCCCTCGATGGGCTGGCACCGACGGTCACCACGTTGGTCGACGGACTCGTCGAGGTGCTGGACGGCCTCAATGCGTGGTCCGACGCCAACAAGGGGTTCTTCGAGAGCATCACCCTGTCGCTCACGCCGGATGCCGACAAGTGGGAGACGCGGCTCGAACAGATGATCGGCGGCAACGGCTACCAACTCCGCAACAGCAAGGGCTTCGTCCTGCAGGGGCTCGACAAGGGCGACGAGGACTCTGTTCGCAGCTATGCCCAGTCGATCGTCCGCGTCTACGAGGACGAACTCCGCACCGGTGGCCCCGCCGCCGGACAGGCGTTCCTTGACGGGGTCAAGAACGTGGACATGCCGGGTGAGCTCATGGCGGAACTCGAGAAGACGTTCGGCCCCGACCTCGAACCGAAGTTCAAGCAGAAGGGTAAGGGCGCCGGGGGTGGGTTCAGCCGCGGTTTGGCACAGGGCATCATCCTCGAGCCGCTCGACATCAGCACGCCCCTGCAGACGAACCTCGATACCCAGCTCTCCGGCTCCGGCTCCTGGCTCAAGGGGCGTGGCGGCGAGACCATCCGAGGCTTCCAGTCCGGTGCGGACAGCGAACTCCCGAACACCTCGGGATGGTTCGGCGGCCTCGGTGGTGTCCTCTCGCTCGCAGCAGGCGGCGCGGGGGGCTGGCTCTCAGGCAGGGGCAGCGAGACGGTCTCAGGGTTCGGTTCCGGCGCTCAAGGCGCATGGCCTGGGGTTGGCCTCTGGTTCGCTTCGCTCGGCTCCCTGATCTCCATTCCGAATGCGTCGGGGATTCTCAACCCCGCCGGTGCCGCGATCATGGGCGGATTCCTTTCCAGCCTCCGCGCGGCTTACACAGGCGTCCAGGAGTTCATCAGTGGCATCGCCGGGTGGATCAAGGACAACAAGGGCCCGGAATCGTACGACCGGAAGCTGCTCGAGCCCGCTGGTGGATGGATCATGTCCGGCTTCCAGCGAGGTCTCGAGCGCGGGTTCCTGCAGGTGAAGTCGCGCGTCTCGACCTTCGCGGACGAAGTGCGCGACCAGCTCGGGCCGCAGCTCGGAAGTGACATCGAGGCAGGCCTGTCGGCCAGCATGCGTCTCTCCGAAGCGATCACGTCCGCAGCATCCGGCGCCTCAACGGCCGACGCCCCTTCCGCCCTCGGCGGACGCGGCGACTCCGACGTCACGGTCAACCAGTACATCACCACGCAACAGACCGACCCCGAGCTGCAGATGCGCACGTGGGGCCGGGCCGCGAGAGGAGCGTTCGCAGCCGCATGACGGACTCGACGATGACCTACGGTCCCATCACCCTCGCCGGCTCGGCCCGCTCCGGGTGGTCGTTTGGATCGCTGACCGGGTGGTGGGGACAGAGCGCCGACAAGAGTGAGGTGCGAGAGCGCCCCATCACCCACGGCGCATTCCCCACCCTCCGGTCGGTGCGCTCGGCGCGGGTGATCTCGTTCACGGCGAACTTCCTCAGCACCTCGCAAGCCGAGATCGAGGACGCCATGGATGAACTCGCGAGCATCGGCGCGGAGGCGCCTGTCCGCGTGAGCATTGCCACACCCAGCGGCGACACGTGGCGCACCGTGAAGGTCGAAGCGTGTGAACCGCTGAACTACCGAGCCGGGCTCGGCTTCGCCCGGCTGGCGGTCGACCTGACCGCAGAAGATCCGCGCCGGTACGCGACAGGGGAGTGGCAGTCGACCACCCCTCCTTCGCCCGGCACTGGCCCGTCCTGGCCGCTCAAGTGGCCCGTCACGTGGGCCGGCGGCGGCAGCACAGGGCGCATCACGCTCGCGAACGAGGGGCGCGCACCCTCAAGCCCGCAGTTCCGACTCTTCGGCGAATCAGCCGCGACGACGATCACCTGCGTCGACGACGGCAGTCGGGTGGGGCTCGGCCGCGGTATCCCCGCAGGCTCCTACGTCGACATCGACTACGCCGCCCGGAAGGCCACCCTCGAGGGCGGCTTCGACGTCTCTCGATGGCTCCTCTACAGGGAGTGGTCCGAGGTCGCTCGCGAGAGCGCTCGGACCTACCAGTTCGACGCGGACGCCGCCAACGGCGCGCGCATGGAGGGGAAGGTGGACTCCGCGTGGTGGTGAGGCTCAGCATCTTCGAGACGCGCGGAGGCGCCGTCATCGACGAACTCGAACCACTCGGTCACCGCTGGGAGGAACAGAGCAACACACCCGAGACGGTCTCGCTCCCACTCACCGGTCTCGACGAGTGGCAGAACCTCCTGACGCCGTGGAAGCACTCACTGGCACTCGAGGTGGACGGGCGCGTGCTCGGTGGGCCGATCGTCCCCACCGAGAAGGAGCCAGAAAGCGCCTCAGTGGACGTCACCGCACGCGGCTTCGTGTACATGCTGGGACGCGTTCCCGTCCTGCCCCTGGCCGCCCTCACGCGGCCTCTCGCGCCGAACGGCGAGCCCGACGCGACGCTCGACACCTTCATCAACGGCGTCGACCACGGGACCATCGGGAAGAAGCTGCTGCAGCAGCAGTTGCAGTGGCCCGGATGGACGGACATCCCCATGCGCTTCCACCCGGACCGACCCGGCAGTCGCCAAGAGTCCTACGCGGCGGTGCATCGCAAGAGCATCGCCTCAGCTTTCAGCGACCTCGCTGGGCAGCAGCAGGGGCCGGACATTCGGGTTCGCCTCGAACGCACGGGCGACCGCTCCTTCGGCTGGGTCTACGAGTCAGGCACCGAGGCGCAGCCGCGCCTTCAAGGGGAGGCGCCAATCACCTGGGAGGCGTCGTCTATCGCCGGAATCGGCGTCCGCATCGACCCGTCGCGTATGGGCTCGATCGCGTGGGCGGAAGGCGGACGGGCTACGGACCAGACCCTCATCCGCATGGCGTACGACCCCTTCCTCGTCAACCGCGGCTTCCCCCTCCTGCATCTCGAATCCGAGGCGTCCTACACGACCGAACGCGTCGAGACGTTGGACTCCAAGAACGCCGAGACCCTTCGGACGGCGCGCGTGCCCGCCCAGTTCTGGACGTTCAAGGTGCCCTCGGATTCCCCGCCCTTCCCGCACGAGTACCAGTGCGGTGACCTCGCGACCTTGATGCTCTCGCCCGTCGATCAGTACGCAGTGGGTCTCATCTCGGCGCGCGACATCCCCAACGTGCGTCCGCGCGCAGTGACTCGCCGCATCGTCGGCGTCTCTGGCGCGGCGCGTGCCGACATCACGATCACGTGCGGAGAGTTCTATGGGTGACCCCAAGCCGGGGCGCGAGGGCGTTGAGTGGCTGGTTGACAAGCTCGCGGAGCTGGAACTGGCGATCACAGCGCAGAGCCGCGCGAGCGGCACGCAGATGTACCAGTCGGTGCAGAAGCTTGAGCGCCTCATCGACGACATCCAAGGGCAGATCGACGAGTGGGCGACCACTCGATACACCAACGCGCAGGTCGAGGCTCGCATCGCCGCCGGAATCGCCGCCGCGTTCGCGGGCAACGTCTCGATCACCGGGTCGCTGACCGTGAACGGCGCCCTCGCTGCGGCGTCGCTGTCGACGGCTGGCTCCCTGACTGCTGGCGGCGTCGTCACCCTACCTGGCGCGCGCGGCACCTCTCTCGTCAGTGCATCCGGTCGCGTGACGGCATGGATCGGCGGCGACGGCCGCCTCGGACACACGAGCTGACGCCCACTTCATCTACTGAACAGGAACCTCATGCCACTGACCACGCCATTCCCGACCCAGGACCCCGGCGGCATCCCCATCGAGGCGACGCGACGCGCGCTCGGTGGAATGGTTGTCCAGTCGGCCGCCGGCGTGCACCGTGCGGGCGTCTTCCCCTCCGGCGCGGGCGCTCTCGTCACGGGCCGACCTTCGATGGCCTACGACATCAGCCCCTTCCAGGCGGCGACGTCCCGGAAGTTGGGCGGTGTCGAGTTCGTCACGAACGACGGCGTCGCGACCGTTCCTACGGATGCAGCGCCGACGGCAAACTCGCGCATCGACGTCATCTATGTGCTCTGCCGCTACAACGTCTACGCGGACTCGGTGAATGTCCCCACGTTCGGCGTGGCGCGTGGAGCAGCCGCCCCCAGCCCCGTGAAGCCGACACTGCCGGAGGGTGCGCTCGAGCTCGCGACGGCGGTGGTCACGTCGGCCGACACGACCACCGCGACCGTAGTCATCACGCAGACGGCTCAGTTCACCGCCATGGCCGGCGGCGTCGTAAACGTGCGCAACAGCGCACAACTGGATGCTTGGGCCCCCGCGAACGGCGGGCGCGCGTTCCGGATGGACAACAGCGTCGAGTACGTGCGAGTCAGAGGCGCGTGGGTGGCGACCGACACCGGAGAGATCATCATCAACCCGAACGGCGGTTGGAGCGCCCTCCAAGCGCTGAGCGTGCGCGTGCGGAATGGAATGGCGTCGCTGAACGGCCGCCTCGACGCGGGCTCTGGCGCGACGGTGAACGGCTTTCAGCTCCCCGCGGAAGCGAGGCCGGCCGTCGAACGCGTCACGAGCGTCATGACCAGCTCGAACCTCGTCCAGACCCTCATCATCCAGCCGACCGGCAACGTCGTGTTCTTCAACCTGAGCTTGCCGGCGAGCGACTACCGGATGGCGAGCGTGCCCCCTTGGCCGGTCACTTACTGACCCGCCGGTCCCACTCACTTCATAGAACGGAGAGCGCATATGCCTCTCGTGCGTATTCGCACCAATCCTGACGGGGAACACGTCCAGTTTCGCCCGGACGCCGCCCGATCGTTCCTTCGGATCGAGCAGCGGCTCGGGCGCCGAGCGGACGTGAACCGCACGGTCGTGCCATACGACGTGCAGATGGATCTCTACAAGAAGCGCCAGCGCGGCGAGTATCCCTACACGGTCGCCCACCCCGAGTTCTCCGACCATGTCTATCGCTCGGACTCGGATGGCGGCAACGCATGGGACACCGACGAGCGCGGCTCATGGCTCGACGACAACGGCTGGATCGCTGACGTCGAAGGTGAGCCCTGGCATCGCCGCTACATCCCCAGTCGAGACAAGCACCGCAACGACCCGACTCCGGCCCTCCCCGCCGCATCCCCCATCTCCGCATCGACCAGTCTCCTGGAGGACGACATGCTCATCATCATCGCCATGAACGACTCGAGCGACGGCACGGTTCGCAAGGGCCAGGCGTACGCCAACAACCTCGCAGCACCCCTCGCGCTGCTCTCGGGCGCCGAGATGGGCGCGCTCGACTACTGGGCGACGAAGGGCATCCCATACCGTCGCGCCGAGTGGGACGGCGACGTGATCCGCAGCGTCATCGACGTGCGCGGAGCCCGACCGCTCGCCACCGATTCCGGCCGCGCGGACTACAGCCGCGTCAACTACTGATGCGCGTCGCGCGCTACGCCGCTTCGGCGCTGTGGCTCGGGTCTTGGGGGTGACAGCACCGTGAATGTCACGCCTCCGGACTGGCTTATCGACTGGTTGGCCGCGGTGAACCTCTGGGACGCTCTGCTGCCCGTCGTCGCGATCGTCGGCGCGTTCATCTGGCTCCGGAAGGTCGGCCCCAAGGCGTGGTCGGGCGCGAAGGCGCTGGCCCACGCGATCCTCAACGCCACCGAGCTCCTCGAGTCGGTGAAGGGTCTCCCGCAGTTCATGGAGCGCACCGACGCGTTCACGACCGAGACGACCCGCGTGCTCGGCGAGCACACAGAGCGCATCGCATCCATCCACCACGAGGTGAACTTCAACACCGGCGGGTCCGTGAAGGACTCAGCGATCCGCACCGAGAGGCAAGTCAAGGCCGTCTTCGCGCGCCTCGGTGAAGTGCAGGAACAGCTCGGCGAGGTCCGCGACGAAATCGTCGACCTCCACGCCGCCGACCGCGGCCTCCGCGAAGACCTCGAGAACACCCAGCCCACAGCCCCAAAGGAGAAGCCCCATGACGATCAGTGACCGCATCGTCGCCACCATCCGTACCGGCGTGCCCACGCTCGTCGGTCTCATTCTGGCCTGGCTCATCACCAAGATCCCGGCCGTCGCTGACGTCATCGCGTTCATCGACGTGCACCTGTCCGCAGTCACGGGCGGCGTTCCCGTCGCGACCGTGCTCGGCCTCGCGGCAACCGCCGGCATCGTGTCGCTGTACTACTACCTCGCCCGACTCGCCGGCTCCCGATGGCCGGCGGTAGAGAAGTGGCTGCTCGGACAGTCGCTCGTGCCCGTCTACGTGGCGCCCGGGCAGACCGTGGTCGCGCTGCCGGCGCCTTCCACCGTGACGCGCACCGAGTACCGTGACGCGCGAGAGGCCGCCGGGCTCGACTGATGTTCGACCTCCCTCGGGGGTTCGTCGCTGGCCGCTTCGTGCAGCACGACGGCGAGACCCCCGAGTCGGGGACGGTGAAGCTGACGCCGCTCACCCCGACGCTCATTGTCAACCCTGACTCGCCCGCCGAGTCGACCACCGCTGTCGGGCCGGCAACCCTCACCATCGACGGGGGAGTGATCCACCCCAAGCCGGTCATCGCCACCCGCTACAAGGTCACGTTCAGCCTCGCGGGCACCATCCGCGCGGGCTTCGAGATCAACGTCACCACCGACCACACGGCCGAGCGTCCGCTCGACCTCACCCTCGCCGCGCCGATCGAGCCACTGCCCACCGTCAAGTGGGTCGTCAACGAGCAGGTGTACGTCGACACCCTCGCTGCACGCGCCGATGCTCTCAGTGCTCGGGACGCAGCCACGGCTTCCGCCACGGCGTCCGCCGTCTCGGCCGAGGGCGCCAACGCGTCTGCCGCAGCGGCAGCAGCCTCCGACGCATCGGCCGCCGCTGAGGCAGGCGTGGCCAGCCAGAGCGCTCAGGATGCGGCGGCTGCCGCGGCCGCGTCTGTGCAGCTCAAGCTCGACACAGAGCAGTACCGCACGCAGGCGTCCGAGTTCTCGGCGTCGGCGCTGCAGTCGAAGCTCGACGCCGCAGCATCGGCGGACGCCGCGTCGACAGCGCGCACGGGTGCTGAGACCGCTCGCGCGGGAGCGGAGGCGGCCGCGAACCTCGCCCTCACGGGCCAGTTCGCCGGGACGACCATCGCGGCGACGGTCAGCCCTGACACGTTGACCACTCCAGGCGTCTACAAGTACGCCAGCGGCTCGGGCAACACGACGGCGCTCGGCTTCCCCGAGGCCAACTTCATCGGCACGATTCAGGTCTTCGCCAGGCAAGCCGGTCGCGCTGTCCAGATCGCGCAGTCCTCGCGGCAGGTCAACATCAACGACGCGTCCCGCTACTGGACGCGGACACAGATCAGCTCCGGCTGGACTTCATGGCGTACCTACGCCGCGCAGCAGACGGTCAGCCCCACAGACCAGCCCGGAGTAGACATCTCCCTCTGGAACGATCAGAACAACGTCTTCCAGGCGATCTTCCCCGTCCGAATCCCCCTGGGCGCGGTCAACCTCGACCTCGTCACGCTCCCCGGTCAGTACTTTCAGACATCAGGGGGCAACGCTACCCTCGCGAACAACTACCCGGTGGCGGGGGCCAACTGCGTGCTGGAGGTGGCCTACTACGGTGGGCACCTCCTTCAGCGGGTTACCCTTCATCGCCCCTCAAGTGGTGGACCGCGTGTGCAGTATCTGCGTGGCCGCGTTGGCGACGCGTCGGCCTTCACGCCGTGGTCCGCGGTGCCTACACAGCGCATCAACAACCCCAGCGACCAGCCGGGCGTCGAGGTCTTTACCTGGGACGATGCGAACAATCGAGAGCTGCAGCTGCTCGGCACCCTGCACCCTGCCCCTGGTACTTCCGCGAACCTCGACACCCTGACGGTCCCCGGCACCTACATCCAGACCTCCACGGTGGCCGCGACCCTCGCGAACAACTACCCGGTCGCGGGAATTGCCGCAGCGATCGAAGTGATCGCGGTCACGGCCGGCGACACAGGCAACCGCCTCCAGCGGGTCACCGCGATGGGCGGGCCTAACGGTCCGGGCCGCGGCTACTGGCAGCGCCGGCGAACCAGCGGCACATACTCCGCATGGGAGTTCTACTCCGCACTCGTGGTCGACCAAACCGCCGGCCGAACGATGTCGCTCTACGACCCGGTGAACCTGCGTATGCAGATGATCTACGGCGACACCGGCTGGCGCGAGGTGAAGGACCAGCTCATCAACGGTTGGACCGCACAGACCGTTCAGATTCGACGGGTCGGACTCATGGTCACGGTGAAGTTCAACGGGCTCGATCCCTCGGCCCGCACTGCCTCGAATGCCTTGGCGTCACTGGCGGGATTTCGTGGTAGCACCGACCGCTTCCTCCTGTTCGATGCCCCGAATGGTCCGGTCACGACCTACCGGGCGAACGCGGCCGGAACGATCGACGTGGTGGCGTTCCAGAACTCGGGCCTTCTCTACGGGGAAGGCACATTCCCCACGAATGACGCTTGGCCAACCATCCTTCCCGGTGTGGCAGTTGGGAGCGTGCCCGCATGAGCACTCACAAGGGTCCCACCGGCGACGAGCACGAGCACGTCGACGTGGACCCGTTCATCCCGACCGGCCAGTGCGCCATCTGCACCGGCCTGGCGATCGACAACCGCCTCCCGGAAGACCGCGGACCGGACAACCCGTACGACCCCGGCACCACGCCGGACAGTGAACCGGTGCCCGACTGAGCACGCGACGAAACGCCCCCTCCTGGCTTCGGCTGGGAGGGGGCGTTTCGTCGTTGCTACGGCTTGAAGGCCGTCTCGCACTCCGGGTGCGCAGGGTCCGGGAGCGTGATGTGGAAGCAGATCTCCGGCAGGCACGACGTGTCGTTGGGGCCATCGCCACTGTTCGCAAGCGACCCGGCCGGACACTTGATCGGTGCTGGCTCGGGCGCGGGGGGCTCGGGCGCGGGGGCGGGTGCGACCTGTTCGGGTGCTGGCGCGGGTGCGGGTTCCTCGACGGGCGGCGGAGCCGGATCTTCCACTGCGGGCGCAACGGTCGGCGTGGGCGTCCCTGTGGGAGTCGGTGTCGGCGTTGCGGTGCGCGTGACGGACAGAGACGGCGAAGCTGCCGGCTCCGGCGTCGCGGACGCTGCGATCGCCCAACTGCCTCCGACGATGGCGGCGACCGCCACCACGGAGAGTCCCACTGCTGCGATCCGCTTACGGTTCATCGTTCCCCCTGTTCCCCGCTCTGAGCCTAGCGCGAGGCGCTGACCCTGCTGCGGATGGTCGTGGTTGTCGGACCTTCGTGTGAAGATCCACGGCATGGCCGACTGGCACCCGATCCTCGCCGCGGACGAGGTGCAGCCTGGCGTCTGGGTGCTCCGCGATCCCCGCGGGAACCCGTACGGGAGTGTGCAGCTCCGCCGAACGAAGGACGGCCCCCGCTACCGAACCGAGCATCGGGGCGAACTCATCGGCTGGGGAACCTCGCTCAGGCAGTCGTGCATGCGGCTGCACCAGATGATGCTGCGTGAGGGAGTGCCGGGGTTGCCGGCGGGGAGTCCCTGGCCCGACAAGGACGGCAACAAGCTCTAGACGCTGCGCGGGGTGAGCGGCATCCACTCGGCCGCCGCCGTCGATCCGTTCGCTGTGGCGACTCATGGCGACCCACTCGGGGGCAGCTCGGCGTACTCGGCGAGAATCCGCGCGACGACCACGGCGAAGTCCTCACCGCGCGCTTCGGCCGCCGCGCGTGCCCGCGCGACGAGCTCGGGATCGACGCCACTCAGCACGTCGCCCGCGTGCCTCTCGCTCACGCTGACAGGATAGGCCGGTGTAATACACCAGGCAATGTGAGGTGCCACGATGGGGGACGTGCCGAACAAGCCAGGGACTCCCGTCCGCGCCGTCCGCGTCTCGGACGACATCTGGCTCCCGGCGAAGGCGAAGGCGAAGAGCGAAGGCATCTTCCTGCCCGAGATCATCCGCGCGGGCCTCGAGGAGTACATCGAGGACTTCGACTACGAAGCATGGCTCGCCGAGCACCCCGAAGAGGCGGACGACCCCCTGACATGACGAGAGCCCCGGATGCCGCCACGCGCAGCATCCGGGGCTCTTCGCCGTCTCAGACGTCGACGAGCTCGCCCTCAAGAACCTCCATCGCTTCGACCTCGGCTACCGGAGCGTGCTGCGCGACAGCCGGGGGAGCGGTGACGCGCTTGCCCGCTGCCAGCGTCTCGGCGATGACGGCCGCCATCTGCTCGTGCGCATCCGGGACGAGGTGACCGTAGACATCGACCGTCGTCGTGATCTTCTCGTGCCCGAGCCGGCTCTGGATGTAGGGGAGCGGCATCCCGGCGGCGATGAGCCACGACGCGTGCGAGTGTCGCAGGTCGTGGATCGTGGGCGTCTTCGTGATGGGCGTGAGCCCGGCAGCCTCGCACGCCTCTGCGCTCTGCGCGGCAGACACGGCCTTGTTCCAGTTCGACTCCCGGAATCGCTGGTACCAGATGTGCCCCCCGGACAGCACGCCGGGAAAGACGAGCGCATCCGCCGGACCAGGCTCGCCGAGTGCCGCGATGAGCGTCGGGGGCAGGGAGACAGTGCGGCGTCCCTTGGCCGACTTCGTCGTGCCGAGCACAGGCGCGCCGGTGCGCGCCTTCTTCCACGCCTTCACGATCCGCACCGTCGGCGGCTTCCCGTTCGGGTTCAGATCGCCCCAAGTGATCGCGGTGGCCTCGCCCCATCGTGCTCCCGAGTTCGCCAGGAACTCCACCAGGCGCTTGTACCGATCGGGGATGAAGTGGAGGATCGTCTGATACTCCTCGGCGGTTAGGAACGTCGCCTCCTTCTTCACACCGCGCGTGAGCCGGGTGCGGTACGCCGGGTTCTCGGTGATGAGCTTCTGCTCCACCGCGCTCGAGAAGATGGACGAGAGCAGCGCGTGGTAGTTCCGGATCGTCTTCGCCGACATGTTCTCGCCCTTGCGTCGGAGCGACGGCTGCGTCTCCTGCCAAGCGACCCACTGGCCGATCTCGCTCTTCGTGATGACGTCGAGCGGGTACTGGCCGAGGACGACGAGGAAGGACTTCGCGGCGATCTTCTCGTACCCGGCGCGGGTGCCGTCCTCGATGCCGGTCAGTAGGCCCGAGCTGCGATCGAGGTAGCGCTCCGTGAACTCGGCGAGTGTGGGCATGCCCCCATCCGCGCTGTGCCGTGCGCGCAGCACCTTGCGTGCGGCCGCAGTGCCCATCGTCTCGACGAGGCGCTTGAACTCGAGCGCGCTGTCGACGTCGAGGAACGTCTCTTGAAGCTGGCGCCCGCCCTCGCGCCACCGCACACGGAACGACTGCTCGCCGGTGGCCTTCGACGTCCTAGCGTCGACGCTCGCTTTCGGGAGCTTCCCCACACGACTGGTTGTGGCCTCAACGACCATGACCCTCTCCTCACCGAACGCCCGGACTGGGCGGTCATAAGTGCGGATTCTGAGGTCAGCCCCCGAAAGGTGTGGGCCGAAGTGTGGGCATATAGTGCCACGCACCTCGGACATCCCAGTCGGGAGTAAGGGAAGAAGTGGGGTGGCTAACGGGGCTTGAACCCGCGACCCCCGCGACCACAACGCGGTGCTCTACCAACTGAGCTATAGCCACCATGTCTCCCGCTCGCGCGGGCAACCAAACGATTCTCTCACACCTCAGGGGCAAATGATGACACGACGTTCGCCGCGACGGCCTTCGCGTCGTCGCTGGACGGACCGGGCTGCGAGACGAACACGGCTTCGCGGTAGTAGGCCAGCTCGCGGATGGATTCACGGATGTCGGCGAGGGCCCGGTGCCCGCCGTTCTTGGCGGGTGCGTTGAAGTACACCCGCGGATACCAGCGGCGTGAGAGCTCCTTGATGCTGGAGACGTCGACGTTGCGGTAGTGCAGCCACCGGTCGAGTCGGGGCATGTAGCGGGCGAGGAACGCGCGGTCGGTGCCAATGGTGTTGCCCGCCAGCGGTGCCTTGCCTTCGATCGGCGCGAAGCGCTGCACGTACTCGAGCGCCTGGAACTCGGCCTCGGCGACGCTCACGCCGGAGGGGATCTCGTCGAGGAGCCCGGACGAGCGGTGCATCTCGGTGACGAAGTCGTTCATGTTCGCCAATGCGGAAGCGTCGGGGCGGATGACGATCTGGAAACCCTCGTCGAGGACGTTGAGCTCGAAGTCCGTGACGACGATCGCGATCTCGACGAGCTCATCGATCTGCGGATCGAGACCCGTCATCTCGCAGTCGATCCACACCAGCCGGTCGCCATCGGTCGTACTCACGTGCACATCCTCCTCGTGTGTTCCGACGCGGACGAGTCGGAGACGGTGGTCCCCCCGGCAGGAATCGAACCTGCGACCAAGAGATTAGAAGGCTCCTGCTCTATCCGCTGAGCTACGGGGGGCCGCATCCTCCAGCGTAGCGCGATGGGCCTGGTGCCCGACCGTCGGACAGCGTAGCGTCGGCCGCATACGGACGAGGAGGTTCGGCATGACCACGACCGAAGCGCTATGGGTGGCCTACGGGAACACCGGTGTGGTGGGCAGTATCCGCAAGGACGCCGGGGGATACGTCGTCACGATGAGCGGTGCGGACGATCACCTCGGCAGCTATCCCAGCATGGAGATCGCGAAGGGCGCGCTGCGCGCGCATCTCAAGCCCGGCTCGGCGTGGCCGGAGGTCCGTCAGCACTGATCGGCAGCAGCGCCACGCGTGGACGGCGCGCCAGCAGCGGCAGGGCGCGGTGCACGAGCGGTCCGATGAGGAGCGCGAAGGCTACGGTTCCGAGACCCACTGTGCCGCCGAGTATCCAGCCTGCGCCGAGCACCGTCAGCTCGATGCTTCCCCGCGCGACCCAGATGGGGATGGCGAAGCGCGTGTGAAGGCCGGTCATCAGTCCGTCGCGCGGTCCGGGCCCCATCCCGGCGCTGATGTACAGACCGGTCGCGAAAGCGACGAGGAGGATGCCGCTCAGGAGCGCGAGCGCCTGGAAGACGATCCCGTGAGCGTCCGGCACGAGATCCAGCACCAGCTGCATGCTCGTTCCGAGCAGGAGGATGTTGGCGAGAGTGCCGACGCCCGGTCGCTGGCGCAGCGGGATCCAGGCGAGCATGACGGCCAGTCCCAGGAGGTTGACGATCCAGCCGATGCCCCAGCCGGTGTGCAGCGAGATGCCCTGGGCGAGAACCGTCCACGGATCCACGCCGAGACCAGCGCGGACGATGAGCGCTTCGCCGGCGCCGTAGATCGCCAAGCCGACGATGAGGCGGATCAGTCGTGGAGTCATACCCTCTAGAACACCCTCGAATTGGATTCCGGTAAAGAGTCCAATCTGGATACACTGGCTTGCATGGACTCCCGAGTGAGTGCGCGTGCGCTGGCGGCGCGGCTGGGTGGATGGCGCACGAGCGAGCCCGCGTACGAGGCTCTGGCGGACGGGATCCGGCTCCTCTGTCTCGACAACCGCCTTCCTGCCGGCACGGCGCTGCCCGCGGAGCGGGAGCTCGCCGCGGTGCTCGGTGTCAGCCGGACGACAGTCGCGGCCGCGTACCGGAGCCTTCGCGACAGCGGCCACATCCGGAGTCTTCGCGGTTCGGGCAGTGTCACCCAGGGAGCGCCGCAGCGCGCCGCCACCAGGACGATCTCCGATCCTCGTGCCATCGACCTCCAGCAGGCCAGTCCTGCGGCGTGGCCCGGACTGGCCGGTGTCTTCGCCGAGGCCGCGATGCAGGCGCCGGCGCTCCTGGCGCGCCCCGGTTATGACGTGGTCGGACGCGAGGAACTGCGCGCCGCGTTGGCCGACCGGTACACGCGACGCGGCATTCCCACGACGTCGGCGCAGATCCTCATCACGAGTGGAGCGCAGAGCGCCCTGCATCTCCTGGCGACCGTCCTGGTGCACCGCGGCGACCGGGTACTGATAGAGAGTCCGACGTATCCGCACGCGGCCGAAGCGCTCCGCTCCGCCGGTGCTCGGCTGGTGAGTGTTCCGGTGACCCCCGACGAGGGGTGGGATCTGGACCGCGCCGAGCAGGTGTTCGCGCGCGTCCGTCCGAGTCTCGCGTACCTGATGCCCGACTTCCAGAATCCGACGGGCCGCTCGATGACGGGCGTCGAGCGCGAGCTGTTCGTCACGGCAGCCGAGCGTGCGGGAACGACGCTCATCGTCGACGAGACCACGGCCGATCTCGACATCGATCGTGCGATCGAGCCGCCCCCGTTCGGGGCGGACCCTCAGGACGAGCAGATCGTGCGCGTCGGTTCGTTCGGCAAGACGGTCTGGGGAGGCCTCCGCGTCGGTTGGATCCGGGCGGATGAGGAACTCATCCGTCGGCTCATCGCGGCCCGCTTTCCCATCGAGCTCGGGACCCCCGACTGGGAGCAGCATGTCGCGACTCTTCTCCTGCCGCATCTTCCCCGGGTGATCGCGCAGCGCGCGCATCTTCTGCGGACGGGACGCGACGCGGTCTGCGCGGCGTTGGCGGAGCAGTTGCCCGCGTGGAATGTTCCCGCGGTCGATGGCGGAGTGGCGCTGTGGGTGGAGCTCGATCGACCGTTCAGCAGTGCGCTCGTGCTCGCGGCGCGCGCCGAGGGTGTCCTCTTGTCTGCGGGCCCTCGATTCGGGGTGGACGGGGGATTCGAGAAGAACCTGCGCATCCCCTTCACCGCGTCCGCGTCCGATCTCGAGCGCGCCGTCGACGGGATTGCTCGTGCCTGGCGGCGGACCATCGGGGGAGAGACAGCGCTCAGAGAGGGCGCGCTGGACGCGGTCGTGTGAGGCTCAGCCGCGTCGGAGCACCGCGACGGCGTCCTCACGTCGCCAGAATTCGCCGACGTCGATGAATGCCCGCGAGGACCACCGGTAACGGCGGGCGCGGTAGCGCAATCCCTCGGGGCGCACGAGCGCATCGACCACGCCGATCACCCCACCCGCGGTGTCGAGCACACGCCATCGATCCAGCCCGAGGGCGACCAGGGACGCAGCGGCCGCGGTGTTCATTCCTGCGTTCATCGCTCTCTTCCTCCCGTCGTCTCGACGCTATCGATGGCCACCGACACCGCATCCTCGCTCCTCCCCAGCGGGAGACGGACGGCGGGTCCGCCGCATCCGCGTCCGTGGGGCCTCTCGTGAACGGATGGCGCCGGCACAGTTGTCTTCGCTGCGGCGCCCGTCGGGCACCCGGGCGCCGCAGCGTCGTCCCACGTGCCCGGCCGAGAGGAGAACACCATGAAGGAACGCATCACGATCGTCGGCAATGTGGCGGCGACACCCGAGCTGCGGCGGATGCCCTCCGGGGATGCGGTCGTCAGCTTCCGCGTCGGGGTGACCGAACGTCGCCAGGACAAGCAGACCTCGCAGTGGGTCGACGGGAACACCAGCTGGTACCGCGTGAACGCCTTTCGCGGGCTGGCCGAGAACATCCACCGCTCGATCGGATCGGGCGACCGGGTCGTCGTGAGCGGGCGTTTCTCGCTGCAGGAGTGGGAGACCGACACGAAGAAGGGTGTCTCGGCGGAGATCGAGGCGGAGGCGGTCGGCCATGACCTGCGGTGGGGTACGACCGCCTACACGCGCACGGCCGCGCGTTCAGGAGACGCGACCGAGCACGGCGGAAGCTCCCTCTCGGGCCCGGTCGACGAGGACGGATGGGCGGCGCCCGGTGCGGTGGGCCAAGAGGTGAGCGTCGGATCGACCCCGTTCTGATGCCTAAACTGGCCCCGTGACCCCGCCCCGCGCCGTCCGACTGTCCGCCCTCGTCCTCGTGGCCGCGGCCGGCGCCGTGATGCTCGCGGCGTGCACGCCAGCACCAGAGCCGAGCCCGACCGTGTCGGTCTCGACACCCGTCGCCACGACCCCGGCTCCGAGCCCGACACCGACACTCGTCCCCGAGGGCTCAGCCGAAGACAACCTGCCGCTGTTCACGAGCGTGGTGGATGCGGTGTGGGCCGGCCCCGATCAGGTCGCGGGGCGCGCGTACATCGACGCCCTCACAGCGGCCGGCTTCGACAAGGCAGCGATGCAGGTCACCCCTGATCAGTCGACGGTGAACAATCCCGCCGAGAGCATCCAGTTCTCGGTGCGCTGGGGCGAGGAGTGCTTGATCGGTCAGGTGGGCCCTGCCACGCGTGAAGCCGTGACCGTCGTGGAACCCGTCCTTTCCGACGGCACCTGTCTGATCGGTCGCACCCGCGCCATCGACTGGTAGCCCGGCGGCGGGGCGGGTGAGCGCCGTCTAGACTGGAGCGGATATGGCCGAATACATCTACTCCATGGTCCGTGCCCGCAAGGCGGTCGGCGAGAAGCTCATCCTCGACGACGTCACGATGGCGTTCCTCCCCGGTGCGAAGATCGGCATGGTGGGCCCGAACGGCGCCGGTAAGTCGACGATCCTCAAGATCATGGCCGGTCTCGACCAGCCCTCCAACGGCGAAGCGAAGCTGAGCCCGGGCTACAGCGTCGGCATCCTGATGCAGGAGCCCGAGCTCGACGAGACGAAGACCGTGCTGGAGAACATCCAGGACGGTGTCGCGATCAAGGCCAAGCTCGATCGCTTCAATGAGATCTCGGGTCTGATGGCCGATCCCGACGCGGACTTCGACGCGCTGCTGGCAGAGATGGGCGTGCTGCAGGAGGAGATCGACGCCGCCGACGGGTGGGACCTCGACTCGCAGCTCGAGCAGGCGATGGACGCACTGCGCACCCCGCCGGGTGACGCCGCGATCGGTCCGCTCTCCGGTGGTGAGCGTCGCCGCGTCGCGCTGGCCAAGCTCCTGCTGCAGAAGCCCGACCTGCTCCTGCTCGACGAGCCCACCAACCACCTCGACGCCGAGAGCGTGCTTTGGCTCGAGCAGCACCTGCAGTCCTACAAGGGTGCTGTCATCGCGATCACCCACGATCGCTACTTTCTCGACAACGTCGCGGAGTGGATCGCCGAGGTCGACCGCGGCCGCCTGATCGGCTACGAAGGCAACTACTCGACCTACCTCGAGAAGAAGGCCGAGCGCCTCGACGTGCAGGGCAAGAAGGACGCGAAGCTCGCGAAGCGCCTCAAGGACGAACTCGAGTGGGTTCGCTCGAGTGCGAAGGGACGCCAGACCAAGTCGAAGGCGCGTCTCGCGCGCTACGAGGAGATGGCGGCGGAGGCCGAGCGCACGCGGAAGCTGGATTTCGAGGAGATCCAGATCCCCGCCGGTCCCCGCCTAGGAAACGTCGTCATCGAGGCGAAGAAGCTCCACAAGGGCTTCGGCGACCGCGTCCTCATCGACGGGCTCAGCTTCAGTCTGCCGCCCAACGGCATCGTCGGTGTCATCGGCCCGAACGGCGTCGGCAAGACCACGCTGTTCAAGACGATCGTCGGTCTGGAGTCGCTCGACGGCGGTGACCTGAAGGTCGGCGAGACGGTCAAGATCAGCTACGTCGACCAGTCGCGCGCGAACATCGATCCCAACAAGACGCTGTGGGAGGTCGTCTCCGACGGACTCGACATCATCACGGTGGGCAAGACCGAGATCCCGTCTCGCGCCTACGTCTCCAAGTTCGGATTCAAAGGGCCGGACCAGCAGAAGAAGGCCGGCGTGCTCTCCGGCGGCGAGCGCAACCGTCTGAACCTCGCCCTGACGCTCAAGGAGGGCGGCAACCTGCTGCTGCTCGACGAGCCGACCAACGACCTCGACGTCGAGACGCTGAGCTCGCTCGAGAATGCGCTGCTCGAGTTCCCCGGCTGTGCCGTGGTCATCACACACGACCGGTGGTTCCTCGACCGCATCGCGACCCACATCCTGGCCTACGAGGGCACCGATGAGAACCCCGCCCAGTGGTACTGGTTCGAGGGCAACTTCGAGGCGTACGAGCAGAACAAGATCGAGCGCCTCGGTCCGGATGCGGCCAACCCGCACCGTTCGACGCACCGCAAGCTGACGCGCGACTGATGCCAGATGCGGATCGCCCCTCACGGGCGATCCGCATCGTGCATTCGAGCAGTGGGAGAGGCCATGACCGAGGGCGAGCGACGGCTACACGTTCCCATCCACCTGCGATGGGGAGACCTCGACGCGTTCAATCACGTCAACAACACCTCGATGCTCAAGCTTCTCGAGGAGGCGCGGGTGCGCGCGTTCTGGGCGGCGGATGACGGCGAACCGCAGTACCCGACCGCTGTCGTCCCGGCCGGGGCCACGGCTGGCGTGCTCACCCTCATCGCGCGCCAGGAGATCGAGTACCTGCATCCCGTGCCGTACCAGCGCGCACCGCTCGACGTCCAGTTGTGGTTCGGCAGCCTCGGCGGATCCAGCATGGAGGTCTGCTACGAGGTGTTCAGTCCGCTGACGGGTGAGCAGCCTCAGACGCTCTACGCCCGCTCCTCCGCCGTCGTGGTCACGGTCGACGCCGCGACGGGTCGGCCGATGCGCCTGACCGAGCGGATGCGCGAGGCCTGGGAGCCGTACCTGGGTGCGCCGATCGCCTACGCCCGACGCCGCTAAAACACCTCACCGCTGCTCTTCCCGCGAGACTGCATCTCCTGCACGAGATCACGGGTATTACCCCTGATCTCGTGCTCAAAATGCAGTCTCGCGGTGGGCGGTGGGCGGTGGGCAATGGGCGGTGTCAGGCGGCAGGGGCGGTCGGCGGGGGAACACGCACCATGATCTCCTGCGCGACACTGGCGACGAGCTCGCCGGCGCGCGTGTAGATGCGGCCGGTCGCGAGCCCGCGTCCGCCGCGCGCACTGGGGGAGTCCTGTGTGTACAGCAGCCAGTCGTCGACAGCGGCGGGGCGGTGCCACCACATCGCGTGATCGAGGCTCGCCACATTGAGTCGTGGCGTTCGCCACGTGAGTCCGTGGGCGCGCAGGATCGACTCCTGAATCGTCATGTCCGACAGATACGCCAGCATCGCGCGATGCAGCAGAGGATCGGCCGGCAGGGGGCGGCGCAGCCGCATCCATACGCTCTGATGCGGCTCCGGGGTGACCGCTTCGCTCTCGAACAGTGTTCCCGGGACGTGGCGGACCTCAACGGGCAGCTCGCTGATGCTGCGCATCGACAGAGGATGCAGCTGGTCCGATTCCTGCGGCACGAGCGCCTCCGGCTCTGGCACGTCCGGCATCGGCTCGGCGTGGTCGAGGCCGGCATCCTCGCTCTGGAACGACGCGATCATCGAGAAGATCGGCACGCCCTCCTGGTACGCCTGCGTGCGGCGCGCAGAGAAGGAGCGGCCGTCGCGCAGGCGGTCCACCGAGAACGTCAGCCCCCGGGAGGAGTCGCCGGGGCGCAGGAAGTACCCGTGCATGGAGTGGATCGGGCGGTCTTCGGCCACCGTACGGGAGGCGGCGACCACCGACTGCCCGAGCACCTGCCCGCCGTAGATGCGTCCGAGCGGCATCGCGTGCGAGTCGCCCGTGAAGATGTCCTCGGTCGTACGCGCCTCGCTCGACGCGATCGAGAGGACCTCGATGAGGGAGCCGACCGGGTCGCTCGCGTGCTCGGTGCGTCCGCCGGTGGGTTCATCGCTGGTCGTCATTGGTTCTCCTCGGCTCGCCGCATGCACGCGTTGCTAGTTTAGGTGGGGTGTCCGCTCGTCTCCTGTTCCCCGACCCCGAGGCCGCCGCGGACGCGCTGACGTTCGCCGGACGGGCCGGAGCGCTCGATCGTGAAGCGGCCGTCCACTTCCGCGCCGCCGGCGGCGTGCTGAGCATGACGACAGCGGTGCTGGCCTCGCGCGGCCTGCTCGACGCGACGCCCACGGTGCTGGCCATGCGCGTCCTCCCCGTCGATCCGGACCTCGAGTGCGACCTCAGCGTGCCGGCGTCACAGCTGTCCGCCGCGTCGAACACCGCGATCGAGTTGGGCGAGACGGCCGTCCGGCCTGCGTGGGCGGGCGTGTCCCCGCCGCGCGCCGGATGGGAGTCGTCGGGCCGAATCGCGTCGGAGGTCCTGGCCGCGCGGGCGCAGTGGGGGATGGCGGCCGTCGCCGATGCGCTGCCCAGCGACCCCGGAGAGGAGATCGTGCGCTCCGCCCGACTCCGGGTGTGGGGAGAGCCGGATGAAGCCCTCGGGTTCCAGCTGCGTGCTGTCGCCTTCGGTGCGGTCGCGATGGGCTTCGTGCTCGGCGAGGAGTACGGCCGCGTGTTCTCCGCCCCCGGGTGGACGCGTGTGTCCCTTTCGCGGGGTCACATCCTCGTGCGTGTACCGATGCGGTCGGGGATGACCGCGGTGCGGGCGACGGGTTCTTGAAGACTCAGACGGCGCGCGCGGCCGCCCGTCCCGCAGCGCGACCGGAGAAGAGGCATCCGCCGAGGAACGTTCCTTCCAGCGCTCGGTAGCCGTGCACGCCGCCGCCCCCGAAGCCGGCGGCCTCGCCGGCGGCGTAGAGTCCCGGGATCGCCTCACCCCGCGCATCGAGCGCCCTCGAGTCGAGGTCGGTCAGGATGCCGCCGAGAGACTTGCGCGTCAGCACGTGCAGCTTGACCGCGATCAGACCGCCGCCCGCGGGGCCGAGGATCCGCTGCGGTCGGGCTGTGCGCACCAGTCGATCGCCGCGGAACGAGCGCGCGGAGCGCAGCATCGCCACCTGGGCGTCCTTCGTGAACGGATTGTCCATCTCACGGTCGCGGGCCTCGATCTCCCGTCGGGCCCGCTCGAGATCGAGCGCATCGCCGCCGGGAAGCTCGCGCATCCTCGCGAGCAGGTCGTCGAGCCGGTCGGCACGGACGAAATCGGCGCCGTGCTCCAGGAAGTCCTGCACCGGAGCCGATGCGCCCTTTCCGAGCCGCGAGCGTACGAGCAGAGAGACGTCCTTGCCGGTGAGATCCGGGTTCTGCTCGCTGCCGGAGAGCGTGAACTCCTTCTCGATGATGCGTTCGGACAGGACGAACCACGAATGGTCGTGCCCGGTGGCGCGCAGATGGGCCAGGGTGCCGAGGGTGTCGAAGCCGGGGAACAGGGGGACGGGCAATCGCTTGCCGGTCGCATCCAGCCAGATGGAGGAGGGTCCGGGAAGGATGCGGATCCCGTGCTGCGGCCAGATCGGATCCCAGTTCTGCAGCCCCTCGACGTAGTGCCACATCCGGTCGCTCCCGATGAGCGTGGCGCCCGCCTGCTCCGCGACCGAGAGCATCGCGCCGTCGACGTAGGCCGGAACGCCGGCGACCATCGTCGCGGGTGGCGTACCCAACCGCTCCGGCCAGCGCTCGCGGACCAGTGCATGATTGCCTCCGATGCCACCGCTGGTGACGACGGTCGCGCCCGCCTCGATCGAGAAGTCGCCGACGACCTCGTGCGGCGTCGCTCTTCCGCGTTCGGTATCGGCGGGGACGAGGACTTCGCCGCGGGCGCCGGTGACCGCTCCGCCGGCCGTCTCGAGCGCGGTGACGCGATGACGGGCGAGGATGCGCAGTCGGCCCGCTGCCTCGGCCTCCTCGACCTCCGCCGCGAACGGAGCGACCAGGCCGGGGCCAGTGCCCCACGTGATGTGGAAGCGGGGCACGGAGTTGCCGGGACCGGTCGCCGTGTAACCGCCGCGTTCCGCCCATCCCACCACGGGGAAGAACGACACGGCGCGCTGGCGGAGCCAGGAGCGCTTCTCCCCGTGCGCGAAGTCGAGGTACGCCCGGGCCCAGCGCGCGGGCCACTCGTCCTCGGCGCGGTCGAAGCCGGCCGTGGCGAACCAGTCCTGCTCGGCGAGCTCCGGGGAGTCCCTGATGCCCATGCGCCGCTGTTCGGGGGAGTCGACCAAGAACAGGCCGCCGAACGACCACCATGCCTGACCGCCGAAGTCGACCCGCGGCTGCTGGTCGACGATCGTCACCGACCGTCCGGCGCGCAGGGCTTCGCAGGCCGCCACGAGTCCTGCCAGACCCCATCCCACGACGAGAACATCGGTGCGGTGGGATGCGGTCACGGTCACTCCTTCGTGGTCGCCGCGGGATCGACCGGGAGCGAGGAGCGTGTCCCCGCCGCAGGTCCGATACCTGCGGGCTCGAACGTGTTCACCATGGCATAGGCCGCGCGCTGCAGGTAGTCCCACAGCGTCGCCTCGAGGATCGGCGGCAGTTCGCACGCATCGACCGCGCGCCGCATGTGCGCGAGCCACCGGTCGCGAGCATCCGGATCGACGTGGAAGGCCGCGTGGCGCATGCGCAGTCGCGGATGCCCCCGCTGCTCGCTGTAGGTGGTGGGTCCGCCCCAGTACTGCTCGAGGAAGGTCTGCATACGGATCTTGGCGGGGCCAAGGTCGGCCTCCGGGTACATGGGCCGCAGAACCTCATCGTCGGCGATGCCCTCGTAGAACGCGTCCACGAGCTTCGTGAAGAACGCGTGGCCCCCGACTTGATCGTAGAAGGTGACGGGCTGCTCGCTCATGCGGACTCCTCGGGCGGGGTACGGGGCTTTCGGGGCTTTCGCGGCGCGGCGGACGGAGCGTTCTCGGTGGCGGGTGCTCGCTCTTCGGCGGGTTCGCCCCCCTCAGCCGGGGGCGTCGCGTCAGCGACGGCGCGCGCGCCCCGCCCCATCCGTTTGGGTCGCCACACCGGGCGTTCGTCAGCCGCGACGGGGATCGGTTTGGTGCGGGGAGGGTTCGCCCCGCGCACGCGCCCCGCCGCCTCGAGGCCACTCAGCATGATCGAGTTCAGCAGCGGCAGCTGGATGCCCATCGCGTCCATCGCGCGCTTCAGGCGCACCCGGAGCTCTCTCGCCACGTCGTCCTTGGCGTTCGAGCGGGTCTTCATCACGAGCCGGATCACGAGCGCGTCCCCGGAGATCGACTCCAACCCCCAGATCTCGGGCTGTTCGATGATCCTCGTGCGCCACTTAGGATCTTTGGCGAGCTGCTTCGCGGCGTCGAGCATCGCCTTCTCCACCGCATCCAGGTCGGCGTCGGCCCGGACGGAGAGGTCGATGATGACGCGTGACCACCCCTGCGACATGTTGCCGATGCGGGTGATCTCGCCGTTGCGCACGTACCAGAGCGTGCCGTTGACGTCGCGCACGTGCGTGACGCGCACGCTGACGTACTCCACGACGCCGGTGGCGAGACCGAGGTCGACGACGTCACCGATCCCCACCTGGTCTTCCGCGACGATGAAGATGCCGTTGAGCACGTCTTTCACGATGTTCTGCGCACCGAAGCCGAGCCCCGCACCGATCGCCGCGGTCAGCAGCGCGAAGGAGCCCAGGATGTCGGAGTCGATCATGTTGACGATCAGGATGATGCCGATGATGACGATCGTCACGTTGACGATGTTCTGCAGGATCGAGCCCAGGGTGCGGGTGCGCTGGACCAGCCGCACCGCGGCGAGCGGCGAGCGATCGAGCGCCTGGGTGTCGGTGACCTGCGCCTTGCTCTTTGCGCCGGACACGATGCGCTCCACGACACGGTGGATGACCCCGCGGAGGATCCAGGAGACGACGATGGCGCCGACGATGATGGCGAGGACGCCGAGCGCCTTGAATCCGGCGGTGGTGAAGAACGACCCGATACCGGGCCAGAACGCCGGGTCGTTCGGATCGAAGACGAAGGTGTGCGTCACGTTCTCGATGCTACTGAGTGCGGCTCTCACCGAGCTGGACGCCGTCGCCGTCGACGAGTCCCGCGCGGTGGGCGATCACGACCGCCTGCACGCGGTCTCTCGCGCCGAGTTTGGCGAGGATGCGGCCGACGTGCGTCTTGACGGTTGACTCGCCCAGGAACAGTGCCCCCGCGATCTCGGCGTTCGTGGCGCCGTGAGCCATCGCGAGGAACACCTCGCGCTCGCGCTCGGTCAGGGTCTCGGTCGGGTCGGGCGCCGCGGAGCGCACGGGTGGTGTGCCGAGCAGCTCGATCATGCGGCGCGTCACACGCGGCGACAGGGTGGCGTCGCCCCGGTGCACCGCGTGGATCGCCGAGATGAGTTCGTGACGTTGCGCGTCCTTCAGCAGGAACCCGCTCGCCCCCGCGCGTAGTGCGGCGAACGCGTACTCGTCCAGATCGAAGGTGGTCAGAACGAGGACACGGGCGTCGGAGTTGGCCGCGACGATGCGTTCCGTCGCGGCGATGCCGTCGACGCCCGGCATCCGCACGTCCATGAGCACGACGTCGGGCTCGAGGGTCGCCACGGCCGTGACAGCGGTCTCCCCGTCGGCGGCTTCGCCGACGACCTCCAGATCGTCCTCGGCGTCCAGCACCATGCGGAAGCCGAGCCGGATGAGTTCCTGGTCGTCGACGAGCAGGATGCGGATGGGATCCTTCATCGGGAGTTCTCCTCTGTCGGCAGCCAGACGTCGAGGGTCCAGGTGCCGTCGCCGCGTCGGGTGCGCAGGGTGCCCCCGGCGTGGGCGACGCGCTCGGTCAGTCCGCGAAGCCCGAAGCCGGCCGTCTCTTCGTCGCGTTCTGCGGCGACACCGTCGTTCATGATCCTGATGCGCACCGCATCCGGATCCTCGCGGATCTCGACGACGGCCTCCGTCGCGCGAGGCGCGTGCCGCATGGCATTCGTCATCCCCTCCTGCACGACGCGGCCGATCGCCAGCTCCGTGGTCGGCGCATGCGTGCTCGGGCGTCCGGAGGTGCGCAGCACCACCGGGTAGCCCGCGCCCTGCGCTGTGGCGACGACCTCCCGCGGTGAGGGAGCGGTGAGGGGCGCGAGGGGGGCGGTGCCGGCGTCATCGGTGCGCAGCACCCCCAGCATCGCCCGCATCTCGATCAGGGCGCCGCGCGCGGTGTCGGCGGCGGTGCGGGCAGCGGAGCGGGCACGTTCGGTGTCTGTTGTCGCCGCGGCGCCCTCCGACAACGCCACGATCACCGTCAGCGAGTGCGACACGATGTCGTGCATTTCGCGAGCGATACGGGTGCGCTCGGCCGCAGTGGCGAGCTGTGCCTGCTGGTCGCGCTCGATCGTCAGCTGACGGGAGCGATCGATGAGGGCTTCCACGTAGCGCTTGCGGCCGCCGACGTTCGCGCCGAGAAGCGCTCCGATCAAAAGCATCACCATGGTGGCGACGGTCGTGCCGATCGCGATCGACCAGCTCTCGCCGAGCACGACGCGCACCAGACCGGAGACCACGAGGGCGCCAGCGAGGATGCCGGCGCTGGCCCAGGCGGCGCGACTGGAGCGGTATACGGACAGCGAGTACACGGCGATCGCGAGGGCGACGCCGCTCGGCAGCATCGGGTATGGGGCGAAAGGGTAGGGGAGTGCGGCGACGATGAACACCGCGATCGGGAAGCGCCGCCGCCAGAACAGCGCGATCGCGGTGCTCGCCGGGACGGCGATCGAGACGATCATCCCAAAGGGAGCCCAGGCGGGATCCAGGGGAGCGGCAGCGACCAGGCCCGGGCCGGAGAGGACGAAGGCGAAGAAGGCGATGAGCGCGTCGGCGAAACGCGGATGCCGCGACCAGTACCGGCGTATGGCGCCGGGAGGTCGCGGCAGCAGCAGGCCGTCGTCGGGAGGAGTGCTCTCCGCCCCGGCGACGGCCCGACCGCGCTTGCTCATCCGCTCGACTCTACGCGTCGCGGCTCTTCAGCACTGCGCTCGCGCCGACGAGGCCGACGACGACCCAGGCGACGAGGGTGAGGCTCGCCGCCCACGGCTCGAGCGGGTTGCTTCCGCCGCCCGTGCCCATCAGAAGCTGGCCGGCGTTCGAGGGCAGGAAACGCGCGGCATCCTGCACCCAGCCCCATCCGGGCAGTGCGGCGAAGAAGGCGGGGACGATGGGCAGGACGAACACGAGGCCCACGCCGAGGGCGATCGCACCCGGACCGTTGCGGAGGATGTAGCCCGTCGAGACGCCGATGATCGCGATGACAGCCATGGTGAGGGCGCCGGCGAGCAGCGGGAGTACGGATACCTCCGGATTCGAGAGGTCGAGCCCGAGGTCCTTGCGCGCCATGATCGGTGCGGTCGCCACGGCGGCGATGGCGAAGATGATGACGCTGGAGACGAAGACGAATCCGGCGACGACGACCGTCTTCGCGAAGAGCGACCCGAGTCGTCCGGGCGCAGCCGTCAGGGTGGAGCGCATCATCCCGGTCGAGTACTCACCGGTGACCTGGATGGCGCCCAGGATCACGGCGAGCAGCATCGTGAAGGTCGTCGGCGCGAGGATCACCATCGTGGCCAGCGAACCGTTGTCGCCCTGAGGTCCGCCGTCGAAGCTCGTGATCGCCCACGCCATCAGCAGCGAGAAGCCGATCGAGAGGACCGCGACGATCGCGATCGACCACCAGGGGGAACGCAGCGTGAGGAGCTTGAGCGTCTCGCTGCGGACGAGTCGCGGGAAGGAGAGACGGTACGACGCGTCCGTCGTGGTGACGCGACGCGCGGGGGTGATGGTGGCGCTCATGCGATTTCCTTGCTCTTGTACTCGACGGATTCGCCGGTGAGGGCGAGGTAGGCGTCTTCGAGCGAACCGCTCTGCGGGCTCAGCTCGTGAAGGGGAATGCCGGCAGCTGCCGCGGCATCGCCGACGGCTTCCGGCAGCGCGCCGACGACGTCGGCCGTTCCGGGCTCGGTCTGGGTGATCTCGACGCCTGCTCCCGAGATGAGGGGGATCAGCTCCGCGAGCCGGGGGCTGCGCAGGCGGATGCGGGTGCTCGTCCATTCGGAGACCAGTTTCGACACCGGTGCGTCCGCGAGGACGCGGCCCTTGCCCAGAACGATGATGTGGTCGGCGGTGATCGCCATCTCGCTCATGAGGTGGCTGGAGAGCAGGACGGTGCGCCCCTCGCTCGCGTAGTGGCGCACAAACTGGCGTACCCAGCGCACGCCCTCGGGGTCGAGACCGTTGACCGGCTCGTCCAGGATCAGCGTCTGCGGGTCGCCCAGCAGCGCCGCGGCGATACCGAGGCGCTGGCCCATGCCGAGCGAGAACCCGCCCGCGCGCTTCTTCGCGACGGACTCGAGACCTGTCAGCGCGATGACCTCGTCGACGCGCGAGGTGGGGATTCCGTGCGTGGCCGCGAGCGCGCGCAGATGGTTGCGTGCCGAGCGGCCGGTGTGCACGGCCTTGGCGTCGAGGAGCACGCCGACGCGGGTGAGGGGCGAGCGCATCCTTCGGTAGTCCTCGCCGTCGACGGTGACGGTGCCGTGCGTCGGACGGTCGAGGCCCACGATCATGCGCATGGTGGTGGACTTGCCGGCGCCGTTGGGGCCGAGGAAACCGGTGACCTTGCCGGGTTGGACGGTGAAGCTGACATCGGAGACGGCGTGCTTGTCCCCGAACTGCTTGGTGAGGTTCTCTGCGACGATCATGGCTCCACGCTACGAGGCGGCACGTCGCCGTCGCGTCCCCCTGTGGTACCGATCTCGACCGATGAGCCTCGTCCCTTGGGCGGAGACGACAGAACGCCCCGTCGACAGGGTCGACGGGGCGTTCTGGATCAGTCGATCAGGCGTCCGCCTCCTGGACGGACAGGGCGCGCTCCACGCCGGCGAGGTTCTCGGCGACCAGGCGGCGCAGCGCCGCCGGTGCGTCGCGATTCTCGACGAGCCAGGCGCGCGTCGCGTCGCGTAGCGCGACATCGGCGAGAGGCGCCGGGTACAGGCCCACGATGAGGTAGTTCGCGATCTGATAGCTGCGCGATTCCCAGACCGGCAGGAGCATGTCGAAGTAGGTCGACACGAACGGGGCCAACAGTTCGCGACCGGCCGGGTGGGTGAAACCCGCAGCGGCCGAGCGGACGACGGTGTTGGGAAGGTCGTCCGAACCGACCAGCGCGTCCCATGCGGCCTGCTTGGCCGCTGCGGTGGGCAGCGCCGCCTTCGCTTGAGCGGCGAACTCGCCGCCCTTGGCCGTGTTGTCCGCCGCGAGGGCGGCGTCGATGTCGGCTCTGGTGACGAGCCCGCCCGCTGCGAGCGAGACGAGCAGTGCCCAGGACAGGTCGGCGTCGATCTCGAGACCGTCGAGGACGAGTCCGCCCTCGCGCAGGCTCTGCACGCGTGCGAAGTGCTCCGGGGTCGCTGCGGCCGAGGCGAAGGCGGTCACGAACTGCAGCTGGCTGTCGCTTCCCGCGGCGGCGCCCTGCGCGAGCTCCCAGAGACCGTCGGCGACGGCGACACGCGTCGCATCGCGCTTGGCGGGGTCGACGTAGGCGTTCGCGGTCAGTTGCAGCTGCGCGAGCGTCGTGCGCACGGTTGTGGACTCGGTCTCGGTGGCGATGTTGCCGAGGACGAGCTGCACGTACTCCGAGGCGGACGCCTCCGCATCCCGCGTCTGATCCCAGGCGGCACCCCACACGAGGGAGCGGGCGAGCGGGTCGCTGATCTTCGACAGGTGAGCGACGGCGGTGGCCAACGACCGGTCGTCGAGTCGGATCTTTGCGTACGCCAGGTCGTCGTCGTTGAGCAGGATGAGGTCGGGGCGGCGGTGGCCGACCAGCTCTGCGACGTCGGTGCGGTCGCCGTCCACATCGAGCTCGATGTGATGCACGCGCACGAGCGCGTCGCCCTGCAGGTCGTAGAAGCCGATGCCGAGACGGTGCGGACGGATCGTGGGGTAGTCCGCCGGAGCCGTCTGGATGATGGAGAACTTGCTGATGGTGCCGTCCACGGACTCGTCCACCGCGGGGGTGAGCGTGTTCACGCCGGCCGTCTCCAGCCACTTCTTGGACCAGCCGGACAGATCGCGACCACTGGTGGACTCGAGCTCCGTCAACAGATCAGGCAGCTCGGTGTTGCCCCAGGCGTGCTTCTGGAAGTACGCGGACACGCCGGCGAAGAAGGCCTCGACGCCGACCCACGCGGCGAGCTGCTTCAGGACGGAACCGCCCTTGGCGTAGGTGATGCCGTCGAAGTTGACCTGCACGTCCTCGAGGTCGTTGATCTCGGCGACGACAGGGTGCGTCGACGGCAGCTGGTCCTGGCGGTAGGCCCAGGACTTCTCCATCGCGTTGAACGTCGTCCATGCCTCGGTCCACTCCGTGGCCTCGGCGGTGGCGATCGTCGATGCCCACTCGGCGAACGACTCATTCAGCCAGAGGTCGTTCCACCACTTCATGGTGACGAGGTCGCCGAACCACATGTGGGCCAGCTCGTGGAGGATCGTGACGACGCGACGCTCCTTCACTGCATCCGTGACCTTGCTGCGGAAGACGTAGGTCTCGGTGAAGGTCACGGCGCCCGCGTTCTCCATCGCACCGGCGTTGAACTCGGGCACGAAGAGCTGGTCGTACTTCGCGAACGGGTAGGCGACGCCGAACTTCTCCTCGAAGTACGCGAAGCCCTGGCGGGTCTTCTCGAACACGTAGTCGGCGTCGAGGTACTGCCAGAGGCTCTTGCGCGCGAACACGCCCAGCGGGATGACGCGGCCCGACGAACTGGTGAGCTCGGAGCGCGTGACCTCGTAGGGGCCGGCGATGAGCGCGGTGATGTATGACGAGATACGGGGCGTGGGCTCGAACGTCCACGTCGCGATGCCGTCACCCGCGGGCGCTGGCGTGGGCGTCGGGGAGTTGGAGACGACCTGCCATGAAGCGGGAGCGGTGATCGTGAACTGGAACGTCGCCTTCAGGTCGGGCTGCTCGAACACGGCGAACACGCGCCGCGAGTCGGGCACCTCGAACTGCGAATAGAGGTACACCTCGCCGTCGACCGGGTCGACGAACCGGTGCAGGCCCTCACCGCTGTTGGTGTATCGCGCGTCGGCATCGACGGTCAGTACGTTGTGGGCGGCCAGATTCTCGAGCTGGATGCGGGAGTCCGCGAAGGCAGAGGGGTCGATGTCGACGCCGTTGAGTGTGATCCGGTGCACGCGCTCGGCGATGAGGTCGACGAAGGTCGAAGCGCCTTCGGTGGCGGCGAAACGGATGGTGCTGGTCGAGCGGAACACCTCCGCTCCGGTGGTCAGATCCAGCGCGATCTCGTACGACTCGGTGTCGACGACCGCGCGGCGCTCCTGCGCCTCGATCCGGGTCAGGTTCTCTCCAGGCACTGCGTTTGCTCCCATGGGGTGAGGGTGTGAAAGGCACGGCATCGCTGCTGGCGACACGGGCGAGACCTCCAGCCTACGGTTTTGCTGCGCATCGGCGGTATCGCTCCGGCCCGATCCGTCGGCGGTGGGAGGATGTTGGCGTGACTTCCCCTGAACAGACCCCTCTCCAGACCGAGACGCCCGGCACCCCTGTGCCCTTCGCATCGGCGCACGCCGCGAGCGGTCCGCCCTGGGTCGAGCAGCCCACCGCCTACGACGCCGTCCTGCTCGCCGGGTTCGGGGGGCCCGAGGGGCAGGATGACGTCATCCCGTTCCTGCGCAACGTGACGCGCGGGCGCGGCATCCCGGACGAGCGCCTGGAGGAAGTGGCGCACCACTATCGCCACTTCGGCGGCGTGAGTCCCATCAACGCACAGAACCGCGCGCTGAAGGCCGCGCTCGAGGCGGAGATCGCCCGTCGCGGTCTCGCGTTGCCGGTCTACTGGGGAAACCGCAACTGGGGCCCGTACCTGGAGGAGGCCGTGCAGGAGGCGGCCGATGCCGGTCACACGACCCTGCTGGCGGTCGCGACGAGCGCCTACAGCTCGTTCTCCAGCTGCCGCCAGTACCGCGAGGACTTCGCGCGCGTCCTGGAAGCGACGAACCTGGGCGAGAAGGTGACGATCGACAAGGTGCGTCAGTTCTTCGACCACCCGGGCTTCGTGTCGACCTTCGTCGAGGGTGTCCGGGAGGCTGTTTCGGGCTTTCTCGCCGACGGTGTGCCCGCCGAGCAGATCCGCGTGCTGTTCTCGACGCACTCGATTCCGACCGCCGACGCACAGCGCTCCGGCCCGCGGGACCGCGACTTCGGCCCCGGCGGCGCCTACGAGGCCCAGCACCTGGCGGTCGCGGAGGTCGTCATGGCGCAGTCGGCACCGGAGATCGGGTGGAAGCTCGTCTACCAGTCGCGTTCGGGTCCCGCATCCCAGCCTTGGCTCGAGCCCGACATCAACGACGAGATCACGGAGCTCGCCGCGGCCGGGGTCACGGCTGTGGCGATCGTGCCCCTCGGCTTCGTGAGCGACCACATGGAAGTCCTGTGGGACCTCGACACGGAGGCCATGGAAACGGCGGAGGAGGTCGGCATCCGTGCCGTCCGCACACCGACGCCCGGCATCGATCCCGCATACGTGTCGGGACTCGTGGATCTGATCGCGGAACGACTCGCCGGTAGGCCGGCCGATCAGCGTCCGCACCGGACCTCGCTCGGTCCGTGGTTCGACGTGTGCCGACCCGGTTGCTGCGAGAACATCAGGGCGGGCTTCAAGCCCGCAGCCGCCGGCGTCGCGCCGTGAGTGCGGGGCGGGCGGGCGCATCCCTAGGATGAGCATCATGCGCATCCACATCGCCACGGATCACGCCGGCCTCGAGTTCTCGACGCGCCTGCAGCACCACCTCGCCGAAGCCGGTCACGACGTCGTCGACCACGGGCCTCTGGAATACGACCCGGTCGACGACTACCCGGCGTTCTGCATCCGCGCCGCTCAGGCGGTCGTTCGCGATCAGTCGGCCGGCATCGAGACGCTCGGCATCGTGTTCGGCGGCTCGGGCAACGGCGAGCAGATCGCGGCGAACAAGGTCGCGGGAATCCGGGCGGCGCTGGTCTGGAACATCGCGACGGCCGAGCTCGCGCGCGAGCACAACGACGCGAACGTCATCGCGATCGGCGCGCGTCAGCACACGTTCGAGGAGGCGACGACCTTCATCGACCGCTTCATCGCCACGCCGTTCTCGAACGAGGAGCGGCACGTGCGCCGCATCGCGCAGATCGCGGACTTCGAGCGCGACGGCTCGCTTCTTCCCGACCCGCGTGCGGGTCGCGCGCGCCCCGACGTGCTCGCCGACGCGTCCAGCAGCTTCGACCCGGAAGCGGGCTGATGCCCGAAGGCCATTCCGTTCATCGGATCGCCCGGCAGTTCGATCGCAACGTCGTCGGACACCGGGTCCAGGCGTCGAGCCCGCAGGGGCGATTCGCCGAGGGGGCCGCGCTGCTGGACGGTCGTGAGGCGCTGTCCGTGCGCGCCGTCGGCAAGCAGATGTTCCTCGAGTTCGAGGGGGATCTGTGGCTGCGGGTGCATCTCGGGATGTACGGCGCGTGGGATTTCTCGGGTGAGATCCTCGTCGACCCGACGATCGCCTCCGCCAACGGACGCATGGGGCAGACGAACCAGCGGGGGACCGACACGGAGCGCATCGAGGACGCCGCCGGTGAGAATTCGCTGAGCTCCATCGGTGCGCCTCGAAAGGCTCGCGGGCACGTGCGCATGTCGGAGCAGACGTCGGGACTCGACGACACCGACGCGACCTGGCCGCCCCCGGTCGTGGGCCAGGTGCGGCTGCGGCTGTTGACCGAGACCACCTGCGCCGACCTGCGCGGACCCACGGCGTGCGAGGTGCTGGCCCCCGATCAGGTGCAGGCGGTCATCGCGAAGCTCGGCCCGGATCCCCTCGTCGACGACGTCGCCGAGAGCGAGGAGCGCTTCACGCGTGTGGTCCGGCGCAAGCCCACGCCGATCGGACTCCTGCTCATGGACCAGAGCGTCGTGAGCGGCATAGGCAACGTCTACCGCGCCGAGCTTCTGTTCCGTGCCCGCCTCGACCCGCACACTCCCGGGCGCGACGTGCCCGAGGAGCTCGTCCGCGGGCTGTGGCGCGACTGGGTGAGGCTGCTGCGCATCGGGGTCGAGACCGGCCAGATGATGACGATGGACGACCTCACCCCTGATGAGTGGCGCCGGGCCATGGCGCATCGCGACGATCGTCACTGGGTCTACCACCGTGCGGGTCTGCCCTGCCGCATCAGCGGCACGTCGATCGTGTTGGAGGAGATGGGCGCGCGGAAGCTCTACTGGTGTCCGGTGTGCCAGAAGTGAGGATGCCGTGAGACAGAATCCGAGCTTCGCGATGACCGACGTCGCGGAGATCCGGCGGCTCATCGAGCAGAACCCGTGGGCGACGCTCGTCAGCGCGGGGCCCGACGGTCTTGTCGCATCGCACTACGCGGTGCTGCTCGATGACGACAGGGACGATCTGAGCATCGTGGCACACGTCGGCAAGCCCGACGACACGATCCACGGCTTGGGGGAGCGCGAGCTGCTCATCGTCGTCCAGGGGCCGCACGGCTACGTGTCGCCGGGCTGGTACGGCGACGTGCCCGCGGTGCCCACCTGGAACTTCGTGGCCGCGCATCTGAGCGGCATCCCCGAACTGCTCGACACCGACGAGAACCTGCGGGTGCTCGACCGTCTCGTCGACCGGTTCGAGTCGCCGATGCCGTCCCCGCGCCGGATGTGGGAGCGACCGAACGACGCCGAGTTCGTCCATCGCCTCGAGCGAGGCACGGTCGGGTTCCGGCTCACTCCGAGCTCGGTCGTCGCCAAGCGGAAGCTGAGCCAGAATCGGCCGGCGGAGGTGGTCGACCACATCGTCGACATGCTGCGCGCCGACGGACCCCACGCGAATCCGGCACTGGCCGACGAGATGGCCCGCGCCCGGCGCGCGCGGCGCGAGGTATGACCCGGCCCCGCATCGACGCGGTCGCCGACGTGCGGATCGCGGGACCGGGTGCCGAGCTCCTGCCGGGCGCGGAGGTGTACGACATCGTCTTTGAGGACGGGCGCATCGCCGACATCGCGCCTGCCGGGGCGCTCCGGTTGAGTGGCGCGGTGCATCGCGCCGACGGCGCCTTCGTCATCCCGGGTCTCTGGGATCATCACGTGCACGTGACGCAATGGGCCTTGGCGGCGTTGCGCGAGCCGCTCGGGGACGCGGTCTCGGCGACGGATGCGGCGGCCCGGATGGGGCGGGCGGCCCCGGGTGTGGACGGTCGGCGCGTGGGAACGGGTTTCCGTGACGCCCTCTGGCCCGACGTGCCTTCACTCGAGGTGCTCGACGCGGCGACGGGCGACATCCCGAGCTACCTGATCAACGCCGATGTGCACAGCGTGTGGCTCAACTCTGCAGCGCTCGCGCGCGAAGGCGTCTCGAGTGACGACGGGGTCCTGCGCGAGGGACCGGCTTTCGAGATGTCCCGGCGCCTCAACGAGCTTCCGGATCAGATCGCGGATGCGGCGGTGGCGACGATGGCTGCGGCCGCGTCCGCCCGCGGTGTCGTCGGCGTGGTGGACCTCGACATGGTGTGGAACGAGTCCTCGTGGCAGCGACGACGGTCGGCCGGCTTCGATCAGTTGCGTGTGGAGTTCGGCGTCTACCCCGATCTCCTCGACCGTGCCATCGCGGCGGGCCTGCGCAGCGGGGACGTCCTGCGTGGCGACGATGACGGCCTCGTCACGGTCGGTCCCCTCAAGGCGATCACGGACGGGTCCCTCGGCACCCGCACGGCAGCGTGCTCGGTCGCTTACGCGGACGGGACGCATCCGCACGGGCTGCTCACGATCACACCGGGTGATCTGCGCGAGATCATGACGCGGGCGACGGGAGCGGGCTTCGACTGCGCGATCCACGCCATCGGAGACGATGCGCTGCGTCATGCCCTCGACGCGTACGCGGCGACCGGTGCACACGGCACCATCGAACACGCGCAACTCGTGGCTGCGTCCGACATCCCGCGCATGGCCCGACTGGGGCTGGCGGCGAGCGTGCAGCCGGAGCATGCGCTCGACGACCGCGATCTGACCGACAGCATCTGGGCGACGCAGACGGCGCGTCCGTACCCGCTGCGCTCACTGTGGGCCGCGGGAGTCGACCTCCGCTTCGGATCGGACGCTCCTGTCTCCCCGCTCGACCCGTGGCGTGCCATCGCGGCCGCTGCGTCCCGCACGCGCGACGGGCGCGAACCCTGGGCGCCCGACGAGACCGTCTCGGTGGACGTCGCCCTGGCCGCATCCACTCATCGCGGCTCCGCGGATCCCGATACGATCGCCGTCGGGCAACGCGCGGATCTCGCGCTTCTCGCGGCGGACCCGCGGACCGCGGAGCCGGCAGCTCTGCGTGGGATGGAGGTCGTGGGTACGATCCTGGATGCACGTGTGACCCACGCCTTCTGAGGGCGATTACGCTCGGGACATGATGGTCCTGCTCGCCGTGCTCCTGCTCGTCAACGCGGTCTACAACGTCGTGGTCTGGCCGCGCTTCTACGGTCGCGTCGCGAAGGATGCGCGGGCGCGCGACGCCGCGGGACGCCCGACGCGGTTTCTCATCGTCCATGCGGTGCTGATCGGTACGGCCCTCGTCCTGGCCGTCGTGTCGGCGGGTGCGGCGGTGTGGGCTCTCGTGGCGGGCTGAGCGCCTACGCTGTCTCGGTGGCCATCTCGAAGATCCTGCTGTACTACCGGTTCACCCCGATCGCCGACCCCGAGGCCGTGCGCCTGTGGCAGCGCGACCTGTGCGAGCTACTCGGACTGCGCGGTCGCATCCTCATCTCGAGACACGGCATCAACGGCACCGTCGGCGGCGAGCTGGGCGCGGTCAAGACCTACGCGCGCAAGACGCGACAGTACGAGCCGTTCCGCGGTCTCGATCTGAAGTGGTCGGAGGGCACTGGGCTCGACGACGAGGGGCGCAGCCTCGACTTCCCGAAACTGTCGGTGAAGGTGCGTGACGAGATCGTCACCTTCGGTGCTCCCGACGAACTGCGCGTGGACGCAGACGGCGTGGTCGGCACCGGCACGCACCTGACACCCGGAGCCGTGCACAAGCTCGTCGAGGAGCGCGGCGACGATGTGGTCTTCTTCGACGGCCGCAACGGGTTCGAAGCCGAGATCGGACGTTTCCGCGGTGCCGTCGTGCCCGATGTCTCCACGACCCGGGAGTTCATCGAGGAACTCGACTCCGGACGATACGACCATCTGAAGGAGAAGCCGATCGTCACGTACTGTACCGGCGGCATCCGGTGCGAAGTGCTCTCGAGTCTGATGACGGCGCGCGGCTTCCAGGAGGTCTATCAACTCGAGGGCGGCATCGTCCGATACGGCGAGACCTTCGGCAACGCCGGGCTCTGGGAAGGGTCGCTCTACGTCTTCGACCGAAGGCAGGCGATGACGTTCGGAGCCGACGCCGAGCACATCGGCCGCTGCACCGGATGCGGCACATCCACCTCTCGGATGATCGACTGCGCGATCGTCGGGTGCCCCGATCGCGTGGTGCGCTGCGAAGCGTGCGAGGGGAGCACGGCGTGCAGCCACCATCCGGAGCTCGTGGCGGGCTGAACAGAACCCCTGAGAAGATGGACGGATGTCCTCCACTGACGCCGCTCTCTCTCGTTACACCGTCGCGACCGACGGGGCGTGCAAGGGGAACCCGGGGCCCGCAGGGTGGGCGTGGGTGGGCGAGGACGGCCAGTGGGCCGCAGGCTCGCTCCCCAGCGGTACGAACAACATCGGGGAGTTGCTGGGACTGCTGTACGCCATCAGGGATCACTTCGAGGTGCCCGAGCTCATCGTGCAGGCGGACTCGACGTACGCGATCGACACCTACACGAAGTGGATGGATGGTCATGCTCGTCGCGGATGGGTGACCTCGGCCAAGAAACCGACCGCCAACCGCGACATCCTCGAACAGCTCATCGAGGTGCGTGACGCGCGGCGTGCGGCGGGGCTTCCCGACGTCGTTCTCGAACACGTCCGCGGACACCGCGGGCATCGCCTCAACAGCTGGGCGGACGAGCGTGCGGTCCGCGCGTCTCAGCACGCGGCGAAGGGCGAGGAGCTCGTGTGGACGTCGCTTCGTGGCCTGGAGCCGCTGGATGTCAGCGTGGACCCGCCGCGCAGCGCGGGCGATCGCGCCCGCTGATCTGCTCTCGCGCGGTCGGCTCTCGCGCGACAGGATGGGGGCGTGCACACCCTCGACAACCCCCTGATCGTCGCCGATGCCACCGCCTGGCGCGCATGGCTCGACGAGCACGAGCACGACGAGGAGGGTGTGTGGCTCGTCCTCGCCAAGAAGGGCACCACTGAGCCCACCACTCTGACGTACGACGGAGCGCTCGACGAGGCGCTGTGCAGCGGCTGGATCGATGGTCAGAAGCGCGGGCGCGACGAGGCGACGTTCCTGCAGCGCTACACCCCTCGCCGTCGTGCATCGCTCTGGTCGCAGCGCAACCTCACGCTCGTGGCCGCGTTGATCGATGCGGGACGCATGCGCCCGCGCGGGCAGGCAGAGATCGACCGCGCCAAAGAGGACGGGCGATGGGAGCGCGCCTACGCCGGGTCGGCCACGATAGAGGTGCCCGATGACCTCCTGGCCGCACTCGCCGCCGAGCCCGCCGCAGCGGAGCTCTTCGCACGCCTGGATGCGACGAACCGCTATGCGGTCCTGCACCGGGTCGCGACGGCCACGCCGTCTGCGCGGGCGGGGCGCGTCGCGCGGCTCGTCGGGATGCTGGCCGCGGGGAAGACGCCGCATCCGATCGGTGAGCCGCGCGGCCCCCGGCTCACGTAGGCTCGGATCATGCTCGCAACCGTCATCCACGCCGCCCGTGACATCCGCGTCGAAGAGGTCCCGCGACCGCAGTTGTCCACGGGGCGCGACGCGATCGTCCGCGTCGTCGCCGCGTGCGTGTGCGGCTCGGATCTGTGGCCTTACCGCGGAGTGACACCGACGGAGCGCCCGCACCGCATCGGTCATGAGTTCGTCGGTGTCGTCGAGGAGGTCGGCGACGCCGTCGAGAACGTCCGCGCCGGCGACTTCGTCATCGCGCCCTTCTACGTGTGCGACGGCACGTGCGTCAACTGCCGCAACGGCGTCAGTACCTCTTGCCTCAACGGCGGATGGTGGGGCAGCGACGTGCGTGAGGACGGCTTCGCCGACGGTGGTCAGGGCGAGTTCGTGCGCGTTCCCCTCGCCGACGGCACCCTCGCCGTCGTCCCGGGCCCGGTGGAGCCCGACGAGATCCCGGGGCTGCTGACGCTGAGCGATGTCATGGGTACGGGACACCACGCCGCGGTCTCCGCTGGGGTGAGCCCCGGTGACAGCGTGGCCGTCGTCGGCGATGGCGCCGTCGGTCTGTGCGCGATCATCGCCGCGAAGCGACGGGGTGCGACGACGATCATCGCGATGTCACGCCACCCCGAGCGACAGGCGTTGGCGCGCGAGTTCGGCGCCACGCACATCGTCGCCGAGCGCGGCGAAGAGGGGATCGAGAAGGTGCGGGAGCTGACCGGCGGCATCGGCGCCGATCGCGTGCTCGAGTGCGTCGGCACGAAGGAGTCGATGGACCAGGCGCTGCGCTCGACCCGCCCGGGCGGCATGGTCGGCTACGTCGGCGTCCCGAACGGCGGTCCCGAGCTGCCCGTGCGCACGATGTTCGGGTCGAATGTGGGCGTCAACGGCGGTGTGGCGCCGGTGCGCGGTTACATCGAGGAGCTCTTGCCCGACGTGCGCTCGGGCGCGATCCGACCCGGCCTCGTGTTCGATCTCGAACTTCCGCTGCGCGATGCCGCCGAGGCGTACGCAGCCATGGACGAGCGCCGGGCGACGAAGGTCCTGCTGCGTCCGTGAGTCGGCGCGTGGTGCGCCCAGCGGGCGAGGGAGTGAGCGAGTCGGTGGCGACAGGAGACGACATGGTGGCGCAGGCGCAGGGGACGACCTGGCTTCTCGTCGACGGGGAGAACATCGACGCGACACTGGGCGGCTCCATCCTCGGCCGCCGCCCGCAGCCGGACGAGCGCCCGCGCTGGGATCGCCTGCTCGCCTTCGTCGAGCGCACCTGGGGAGGGCACGCGCGCGGCCTCTTCTTCCTGAACGCCTCGACGAACCTGCCGATGACCTTCGTCCAAGCGCTGACGGCTCTCGGCTTCGAGCCGGTCCCGCTGTCGGGCCCGGCGGACGCGAAGGTCGTCGACATCGCCATCCAGCGCACCCTGCGGGCCCTCCACGAGCGCGACGACGACGTGGTGCTCGTCAGCCACGACGGCGACTTCGTGGAGGATCTCGCACCTCTCGCCGACGGCGAGCGGCGAGTCGGAGTGCTCGCGTTCAACGAGTTCCGAAACACCGGTTATGCCGCACTCGGCGGGATCACCTTCTTCGACATCGAGTACGACGCGCAGGCGTTCGATGCGCCCCTGCCGCGCATCCGCGTGATCCCGATCGACGAGTTCGACCCCACGCAGTTCCTGCGCTGAGCGAGAGCCGTCGCCGGGTCAGAGGGACAGTTGGTAGTGGATGAATCCGCTGCGCGTCGCGACCTGGTCGTACAGTGACCGAGCACGGGCGTTCGTCTCCGACGTCAGCCAGTAGACCTTGCTGCAGCCCGCATCCTTCGCCCAGTCGCGTACGTGGCCGATGAGCGAGCGGCCCGCGCCGGACCGGCGTGCGTCGGGGGAGACGAAGAGGTCCTCGAGGTAGCAGTAATCGCCCCTGGACCACGTCGCCTGGTGTGTCAGCCAGTGCACGAGCCCGATTGCGCGCCCCTCCTGCCAGGCGATCGCGCCCTCGAGCCCGGATGCGGGATCGACGATGCGGTCGAAGGTGTAGCGCGTGACATCGTCGGTGAGTTCCGTCTCGTAGAACTGCAGGTAGCCCTGCCAGAGCTCGAGCCAGACGGCGTGGTCTTCGGTGCGGACGGCGAGGGTCTCCAGCATCCGACCAGCCTAGAGCCGCCGCCTCGACGCGGTCGTCGGGCAGTGTCGTCTTCGCTGGGCGACAGGTGTCAGAGAAAGTGTTGCCCATTAGTGATTGTTCTCGCTAACATGCAGGCGTCGCCCACCGGACGAAGATCGTTCGGCCCCGCGTCCTGAAGAGGCGAGGCCCGAGTGCGGCGGCTGTTCGTGGCGCCGGGAGGGCGGCACGATGCGGCGCGATGGTGCGCGGAAGGGGAGACATCAGTGACGATCATGAACCCGAGGAAGCGCGCAGGGCGCCTCCTGACCCGAGCGGCAGCTCTGACGGCCGCGGTCGCGACCACCGTCTCCGGTGCGGTCGTGAGCACGGCGGCTGCGCGAGCAGCGGATGACGACCCCTGGTCGGGCCAGGGGAAGAGCTTCACCTCTACCCAGACCGCCGCGGGCACGTTCACGAACGCCATCATCGGATCGGACGTCCCCGACGTCGCGACGATCCGCGTGCCGGCGGGCACGGCCGGTGCTGACAGGGACACCTACTACATGATCTCCACGACGATGGAGCTCACCCCCGGCGCCCCGATCCTGCGTTCCTACGACCTCGTGGACTGGGAGATCGTCAACTACGTCTACGACGTCATGGAGGTCACCGACACCAACGCGCTGCGCAACGGCTACAGCGCGTACGGACAGGGACAGTGGGCCAGCACCTTGCGCTACCACGACGGTACGTTCTACGCGCTGATGAACAGCAACAACAACGGTCACGCGTACCTCTTCACGACGACCGACATCGAGAAGGGACAGTGGGAGAAGCACAGCTACAACCGCAGCTTCCACGATCCGAACATCTTCTTCGACGGTGACACTCCGTACATCGTCTACGGCAGCTCTTCGATGCAGATCGCCCAGATGAGCCCCGACCTGCACAGCGTGATCAGCGACCGCGTGGCGGCGACCACCACCACCGCGATCAACAACACCGGCCTGAGCACGTCCGAGGTCATGGGTGGCGGCTGGGAGGGGAACCAGGTCGAGTACATCAACGGGTACTACTACGTCCTCGGCATCGCCTGGGGAAAGTACGGGCGCCAGGCCATCGTGCTGCGTTCCAAGAGTCTGCTCGGCGCCGCCGCATCCGACCCCTATGAAGTTCGGGTCGCCGTGGGCTCAAATCTCGTCGCGCAGGGCGGCTTCATCGGCACGGGCGACTCCGCGACGCCGCAGTGGGCGCTCTTGTTCGGCGACGACTACCCGACCGGCCGGGTCCCCGTTCTCGTGCCCGTCTCGTGGGACGCTGCGGACAAGGACGTCTGGCCCGTGTTCGGAACCGGCGTCTACGGGAGCTCCCAGGTGCCTCTGCCCGGCGCGCAGCCGATGCCCGTCACCCTGGACGCGGCAGACAGGCGCAAGGCAGAGTCGGCGAGCGTCGTGACCTCCGACCGGTTCGACAACGACGCCGAGCAACGGGACTTCCACAACCCCAACGTGCCCGCACCCGAGGTCGTGGTGCCGGAGTCCCGAGGCGAGCACATCGCCAACGGCACGATCGAGGGCGGTACGACGGGGTGGCAGCCGCTGGGCGGAACGACGCTCGGACTCGGCTACTCCACGCGCCACCAGGGTTCCATGTCGCTGAAGGTCAACGGTCGCACGACCGATGGTGCCGGCGCATCCCAGACTGTGACGACACTCCAGCGCGGCGCCACGTACGCGGTTTCCGCGTGGGTGCACTATCGCGACGCCGGTGCGGATCCCGCGACCTTCGCGCTCACCCTCAGCGACGCGAGCGGTCACTCCTACGTGATGGCGCAGGCGGGCGTGCCGAAGGGCTCGGCCTCTGCAGCGACGACGTTCGTCCAGGTCGCCGGTGAGTTCACGGTCCCTGCGGAGCTGGATGTCGCCGACGCGAAGGTCTCGATCGTGACCGTCGACTCGGCCATCGTGCCCGACATCTTCTTCATCGACGACGTGTCGATGGTCGGAGCGCGGGCCGTCCCAGACCACTACACGGCCGAAGAGGGCGCCGACAACGGCTCCCACCTGGCACTGCCGTGGCAGTGGGGGCACAACGCGGACAACAGATACTGGTCGCTGACCGATCGCGATGGCTGGCTGCGTCTCACGAACGGACGCGTCGTGACCGGTAAGGCGAACAAGCAGTATCAACTGACGTACTTCGAGGAGGCGCGCAACACCCTCTCGCAGCGCACGTTCGCCCCGGCCTCGTCCGCCCAGACCAGGCTCGACTTCGGTGCGCTCAACGATGGCGACGTCTCAGGGCTCGCCGTCTACAACCGGCAGGTGAGCTACATCGGCGTGGCCAAGCAGAACGGGCAGTTCACACTCGGCGTCGTCAACCGTCCGGTGCGCGATTACACCGACCAGGAGTCGATCGCGACAGCGGAGGACTTCGTGGCGAGCGTGGCCGTTCCGGCCGGAACGACCACGGTGCTGTTGAAGGCAGACCTGAACATGCGGAAGTCCGGCGCCGATCGCAACACCGTGCGATTCCTCTACAGCTGGGACGGCGTCACCTGGAACGCGCTCGGAGGAGCCCAGCCGAAGCGCGCCTCGTGGGAGTCGAAGCACTTCAAGGGGCAGCGGTTCGGCCTGTTCAGCTACGCGAAACAGACGACCGGCGGGCACGCCGACTTCGACTACTTCTACCTCTCCGATGTGCTGAGCGCCGACGGAGTCGCCGTGGACACGAGCGACCTCGACTGGCTCATCCGGGAGGCGTCGGGTCTGGACCGGCGCGACTTCACCGATGCATCGTGGGCGCGCGTGGAGGCAGCGCTGGCGTGGGCGACGTCCGTCTCGGGGCCGACGACGCAGAACGAGGTCGATGCTCCGGCCCAGGCCCTGAATCGCGCGATCGCCGATCTCGAGGAGCTGCCCGTGCCGACCCCGGTCGTCTCGGCCGACCTGACATCGGATGCGGCTCAGGTCTCAGGCTGGTATCCCGCCACGGTGTCGGTCGCGCTGGCACTCAACGAGCGGGCGAAGGCCGACATCGAGTGCCGGATCGACGGCGGAAGCTGGTCGGAGTACCAGGACGAGATCGTGGTCACCGACTCCGGAGCGCACACCGTCGACTACCGCGCCAGCGTTGCGGGTGAGCCGGTCGCGGAATCGGGAGGCACCGCATCCTTCTCCATCGACGTCGACGCTCCTGTCACCACGGCGACGGTGGACGCCGTGGCGCGCACCGTGCGCCTGACCGCGGTCGACGCGCACGCGGGAATCGACCGGATCGAGTATCGGATCGGCGACACCGGGTCCTGGTCGCGTTCGGACGGAGTGGTCTCGGTCGGCGACGGTGCGAGCCTCGTCGGTTATCGAGCGGTCGATGTCGTCGGGAACATCGAGGCCGCGCAAACGGTGATCGTGCCCGGCGTGCACGGGCCGTCACCCAGCCCGTCGTCGACCTCGACGCAGCCCACCGCGCCGACGGGTGTCGTGGCTCCCTCTGTCGATGACCTGACCGCGCAGCTGCGGGGCGCGGTCACCGCGCCGGCGACAGTGCGGCGGGGCGAGGCGCTGACGTTGACGCTCGGGGGTGTTCAGCCGGGCACCGAAGTTCATGTCTGGCTGTTCTCGACACCGACCTACCTCGGGAAGGCCACGGTCGGTGCGGCGAGGACCGTCACCGTCAGCGTGCCCGGGACGACGAGTCTGGGAGCGCATCGCGTTGCCGTCGCCGGCGCCGACGGTTCCGTCATCGGATGGGCACCGGTCACCGTGACGGCAGCGGACGGTTCCCTCGCCGTGACCGGGCGGGATGCGGCCGGAGTCGCGGTGATCCTGCTCGGCGCCGCCGTCCTGCTGGCGCTCGGAGCTCTTGTGGTGTGGCGCCGTCGACGCACCAGGCGCACCACCCCGTCGTCGTAGCGGCCGAGCTTCCGCGGCTCGCGCCCGAGGCGTCCTCGGGGTGAGGCAGGGGGACGTCGTCCTCAAGGGCGGCGTCCCCCTGCACGTGCGGTGTCGCGGGTCGCACTCAGGCTGTGTGGCGCGACGGGTGCCGATCGGCTCAGGGGCGCGGACTGCGGCGGAAGGTCAGGTGCGTGACACCGTCGGGCGCCGACTCGCTGGTGGCTTCGTAGTCCGCCTCCCACCCGCGGAGGTCGTCCCAGAGTCGGATTCCGTCGCCGAGGATGAGGGGTGAGATGCCGACATGTAGGTCATCGACGAGTCCTGCACGGAGGAACTCCCGCGCCGTGCTGGCACCGCCGCCGATCCGCACGTCCGCACCGCCCGCGGCCTCGATCGCCCGAGCGAGGACGGCTGCCGGCGTGTCCTGGACGAAATGGAAGACGGTGCCGTTCGCCATCTCGATCGTGGGGCGCTGGCGATGCGTGAGGACGAAGACAGGGACCTCGAAGGGAGGTTCGTCCCCCCACCATCCGCGCCACTCCGGGTCGTCGCCGTACAGATGAAGGCCGAACATCCCCGCGCCCATGATCTCGGCGCCGATGCCTTCGAAGTAGCGTGCCGCGTACGCGTCGTCGACGCCTGCCGTCCCTGAGCCGCTCTCGTCGTGGAGCACGCGGCGTCGGAAGGTCCGGGTCGCGACGTAGGCGGAGGTGAGTCGTCCCCAGTCGTCACCGAACGGATTCTCCGGCGTCTGGTCCGTCGTTGTGGCGAATCCGTCCAGGGAGATGTTGAGGTCGAGGCGTACGCGGGTCACACTTGAGGATCCGGCCGAGGGCAGCGTCTGTCAACATCCGACACGGCGACGGGTTGTCAGCCGCGGTGATCACCTGCTTGCCGGGGGGAGCGGATGCGGGGCACGATGATTCCGGTGGCACGCGTACGCCAGAGGGGGTGCAGCATGGTGCGTCGGGTGCGCGAGGCGATCCGCCGTGCCTTCCTGACGTTCGCTGACGCGGTCTCCGGCGGAGCGTTCCTGACACGGTGGAGCGCCCTTCTGTCCTTCATCGTCGCCAGCACGGTCAGCGTCCCGACGATCGCCGATGCGACGTTGCAGGGGTACGCCGCTGCCGTGCTGGTCGGTGCTCTCGGCTGGATCGTGCTCTCGCTGATCGTGTTGCCGGCGGCCGCCGCCGAGCGTCGGCTGAAGGCGCCTCGTGCGCGGGCGGTCGTGGTTCTGGCCGCATTGGTTGTTGCGGCACTCGTGCGCGCGCCCGTCAACAACGCCGTGAGCGTGCTGCTGTGGGACACTCCGACGACGGGCGGGTGGGGTCCACGGACGCTCACGAACGTCGTCACGACGCTGGTGGTGTTCGGGGTCGTCGGGGTCGCGACGACGCAGTTCGCGCGTCGCCGTCTCGTCGCACAGCGCCTGTCTGATGCCCTGGTATTGATGCGCGAGCGCCTGGCGCGTGCGCAGGAACGTGTGACCCAGACGGACGCCGTCCTGGCCGATACGGTGATCGAGCTGCGAGCGGGCCGGGACGCGATGCTGGAGGGTCGCGTCGACTTCGACACCGTGCGGGCGTACGCCGGGCAGGTGCGGGAGACGAGCCACCGGTTGGCCGGGCAGGCGGAGGATGCGGGAGCTCTCCCGAAGGCACTCGCCGAGAGCAGATATGCGGCACCGGCCGGTCGGCCACCGTGGATTCTGATCCCGACTCCCTGGCTCGTCGTCGCGCTCGTATACAACATCGCCTCGCTGCCGTTCGCGCTCACCGCCGGACCGCCCGCCATCGTCGGCATCGGCTACCTCGGCGTGTGCCTGATCGATGTCACCGCGGGAGCGGTGACCCGTCTTCCTCGCCTGCGCGGGGCGACGCCCGGCTCCGTGAGGCCCGCCGCATTCATCGGGACATGGCTGCTGGCCGGGATCGGCGTCGCGCTTCTCACGTTCTCCCTCTTCCCCGATGTCAGGATGCTCAGTGTGGTCGGCGTCGTGGCCATTCCGGCCGCTGCGATGGCGCTCTCGCTGTGCGTGGACGCGATGCGGCGGGTGCGCTCCGCCGAGTACCGCTCGGCCCGTGTGTTGGCGCGCGTCGCACAGCATGTGGCGGCGCGACAGGCTCAGGCGGGCGACCGACTCGCCCGCGCATCGAGTCTGCTCCATGGTCGGGTGCAGGGCAGATGCGTCATCCTGGCGGCTCAAGCGGACGACGGATCGCCCTCCGCCGAGGAGATCGAGGTGTTCCGTGCGCAAACGGACGATGCCTTCGACGCCATCCTCGACCGCCGGTCGGGCCCGGAGGGAGCGCCCGCGTCGGGCCTCGCCGGATCTCTCGACGGACTGCTGTCCGCCTGGAGCGGTGTCGTCGCGACGACGCTCGAGCTCGACACGGCGGCGACGCTCGCTCTGACTGATCCGGCGACGGCCGATCGCGCGATCTACGCGGTCAACGAAGCCCTCGTGAACGCGGTCAAGCATTCCGCGGCGCGGGTCGCCGCCGTCGCGATCTCGGGGACGACGGACGGTCGGGTGCGTGTTCGGGTTTCGTCGCGCGGCGCTCTCGCTGCATCCGCCGGACGTTCCGCCGGGCTCGGGACGAGAGCCCCGGGGATCGCCATCAGCCAGCAGGGCGACGACGTCGTGCTCGATTCGGTTCTGCCCGCCGCAGGCTGACGGTGCGCCCTGTGCTCGTTCGACGGTCGCGGGTGCGCGGGAGCGGACTCAGGCCGAGAGCGGGATCTTCCAGCCCAGCGCGGGCGCGACGTACTTTGCGAACGACTCCACGACGCGCAGGTTGAACTCCACACCCAGCTGGCTGGGGATGGTGAGCATCAGTGTGTCGGCGGACTGGATCGCCGCATCCTGGAGCAGCTGTTCCACGAGCACATCTGGCTCGGCGGCGTAGGTCTTGCCGAACGTCGAGCGCATGCCGTCGATGACGCCGATCTGATCGCCGCCCTGCGACCCGCCGAAGTACATGGCATCCTCGGCCGTCGTGATCGGGAAAATACTGCGGCTGACCGAGACGCGCGGTGCGCCCGCATGGCCGGCCTCGCGCCACGCGGCCCGGAACGCGTCGATCTGCTGTGCCTGGAGGAGATCGAAGGGCGTGCCGTCGGCCTCAGTGAGCAGCGTCGACGACATGAGATTGACGCCCACGCGTCCCGCCCATTCGGCCGTGTCGCGGTTGCCGGCGCCCCACCACACCCGGGAGCGGAGCCCTGGAGATTGCGGTTCGATCGCCTGCATTCCGGTCCCGCCGCCGAAGGGACTGTTCGCGTCGCGCTCCGCGAGTGGCTCGCCATCGATCGCGCGGAGGAACAGCTCGAAGTGTCGACGCGCGATATCGGCGCCGCGCGGATCCTCGGAGCCCGTGTATCCGAAGGTCTCGTAGCCGCGCACCACAGACTCGGGTGACCCGCGGCTGACGCCGAGCGCGAGTCGGCCGTCGCTCATCAGGTCGACGGCCGCCGCCTCTTCGGCCAGGTAGAGCGGGTTCTCGTAGCGCATGTCGATCACGCCGGTTCCCACCTCGATGCGCGAGGTTCGTGCGGCGATCGCTGCGAGCAGCGGCATGGGCGAGCCTTGCTGACGCGCGAAGTGGTGAACCCGGAAGTAGACGCCGTCCACACCGAGCTCATCCATGCCCACCGCGAGGTCGATCGCCTGGAGCATCGAATCGCGCGCGGTGAGGATGCGTCCGCCGCCGAGAGGGCCATAGTGCCCGAAGGACAGTGTTCCGAAGCGTTCCATATCGTGGTCAACGATACGGAGCGAGAAAGCATTCCGGTGAATCGATCTCCTTCTCGGCGGCCCTCATCCGCCGGCGTCGTGCGAAGCCGGGAGTTCGACATCCGCTGGATGGATTCCGAGGACGGGGCGCCGTGGCTACGCTGGCGCCATGACAACGCTTGTGCTCACCGTCGTCGGCGTCGACCGTGCGGGCATCGTGTCCGCGGTCGCCGAGGTGATCGGCGCGCACGGCGGCAACTGGGAGAACAGCGAGCTCGCGGAGCTGGCGGGCACCTTCGCCGGCGTAATCCAGGTGGAGGTCGCTCCGTCCCGCGCCGAGGAGTTGCGGGACGCGCTGAAGGCACTGGACGGGTTGGCGAGCATCGTGGTCGTCACGCCCGGCGGGTCCCTCGTCGCGCGGAGCGAACTCACCATCCGCGTGATGGGCAACGACCGCGTCGGAATCGTGCGTGAGGTGACCAGCGCGCTGGGCGAGCGTGGCGTCAGCGTCATCCGGATGACGACACTGACCCAGGATGCGGCGATGTCGGGCGGTCGACTGTTCCAGGCGGAGATCTTGGCGGCAGTGCCCGGCGACACTTCCGTGACGGAGGTCGTGGCGGCGATCGAATCGATCGCGGTGGACATTCAGGTGGAGGCGACCGTCGTCCCCACCGGATGACGGCCCTCAGTCGTCCCGAAACGCCTCGGACGACTCGTCAGGGGCGAGCACGCCGGAGGCCGGTTGCTCCGGCCCTTCGGCGGGCGGACCGGGCGTCGGCGTCGTCGTCGGCTCGGGCGACGGCGTGGGCTCGATCGTCGGAGACGGGGTGGGCTCCGGGGTCGGCGCGGGGGCGACGGGCGGTGCCGGCGCGGGAGCAGGCGCAGGCTGCGGAACGCGTCCGACTGTGGGCGGGGTGCCGCGCTCGCGGCGGGGCAGCGCCGGGGTGGTGTCGTCCTGTGCGGGAGGCTCGTAGATCGGGGTCGGCTCCGTGCCGATCGCGGCCTCCAGGGACGCGGGAGCGCTCAATGCGATGGGGGGCAGCGCGCGGTCGGTGCTCGCCGCGCGAGGCGAGGTCTCGGCGTCGGCACCGGTGAGCGCGAACGCGCTCAGGCAGGAGAGCACGAGCGCACCTGCCGACGCGACCATCGCGGTCACGAGCGGTCGGGGCGCGGGCATAGAGGTCTTCCTTCGGTAGATATACCGGCGTTCGGGGTCCTTCCATCATTCTCCGGACGTCCCGTGACGTCAACGCGAGCCGGCGCGACAGCGGGTGCGGCGAATGTCGGATCGCCCGGTCATCCACCGAAAAACTGCTGCGGTATATCGCGCGATCGCGCAAGCCCGGCCCCTATGTCGCGTCCGCTTCGTACGCTGGAGACATGGCAGAACATCACGCAGATCACCGCGCCGAAGCGAAGCGGGAGAACGCGGGGCGTATCCCCTCGATCGCCCTCAACTCGGGGCACGACATCCCGCAGCTCGGATACGGCGTCTTCAAAGTGGACCCCGCTCAGACGGAGCGATTCGTCTCCGAAGCCCTCGAACTCGGATACCGGCACATCGACACTGCCGCGATCTACGGCAATGAGGAAGGCGTGGGCCGCGCCATCGCGGCCAGCGGCATCCGGCGCGACGAGCTGTTCATCACGACGAAGCTCTGGAACGACCGCCAGGCCGGCTCGCAGCCGAAGCAGGCTCTCGAGGAGAGTCTGACCAAGCTCGGCCTCGACCACGTCGACCTCTACCTCGTGCACTGGCCCGCGCCGGCGAACGACAACTACGTGCACGCGTGGGAGCAGCTCGTCTCGTTCAACGAAGCCGGACTCGCCCGCTCCATCGGCGTCTCCAACCACCTCGTCGAGCACCTCGAACGACTCGTCGCAGCGACCGGCAAGGTGCCCGCCGTCAATCAGATCGAGTTGCACCCCGCATATCAGCAGCGCGAGGTCGTCGCCTGGGCGAAGGACAACGACGTGCATATCGAGGCATGGGGGCCGCTGGGGCAGGGCAAGTACGACCTGTTCGGCACCCCGGCGATCCACGACGCCGCGGCATCGCACGCCAAGACGCCCGCCCAGGTCGTCCTGCGCTGGCACCTCCAGGTCGGCAACATCGTGTTCCCGAAGACGGTGAATCGCGACCGGATGGCGGAAAACCTCGATCTGTTCGACTTCGAGCTCTCCGACGATGAGGTCGCCGCGATCACGGCACTCGACCCGGGTGACGGATCTGGCCGTGTCGGGACGCACCCGAACGACCTGAACTGACGCATCCGAACGAGAGGGGGTGGGCATCGATGATGTCCACCCCCTCTCGGCGCTGATGGCAGCAGCGGATGCGGCGGGCGTGTACTCGCCGCATCCGACTGCATCAGACCGGCGTCGCGGCGCTCTCTCGGCGGGGCAGCACCCAGCCCCGGCGCGGGAAGTGGCAGGTGTAGCCGTTCGGGATGCGCTGGAGGTAGTCCTGGTGCTCGGGCTCCGCCTCCCAGAACGGGCCCGCCGACTCGATCGTCGTCACGGCCTTTCCCGGCCACAGGCCCGAGGCGTCCACATCCGCGATGGTGTCGCGGGCGATCTGCTCCTGCTGCTCGCTGAGCGGGAAGATCGCCGAGCGGTAGCTCGTGCCGATGTCGTTGCCCTGGCGGTTCAGGGTCGACGGGTCGTGGATCTGGAAGAAGAACGCGAGGATGTCGCGATACGTCGTCTTGGTCGGGTCGAACACGATCTCGACGGCCTCCGCATGGCCGGGGTGGTTGCGGTAGGTCGCGTGATCGTTCTGCCCGCCGGTGTATCCCACGCGTGTGTCGAGAACGCCGGGCTGACGACGGATGAGGTCCTCCATGCCCCAGAAGCACCCGCCCGCGAGCACGGCGGTCTCTGTGCCGGGGATCTGCGTGATGGTTCCGTTGTCGGTGGTCATGCTGACTACTCCTTGTCGGACGGATCGTCGCTGCGTGATGGCTTTCACGAGTGTAGATCCGCCGGTCTGCGATGCGGCCGGTCGGCGGCATCGTCGGATACAACAACGCTCCCCACGGTTTTGGTCCCGCACCCGACAATCTCGTCAGCGGCGGCGTGAGCGCAGCAGCCGCCCCCTCATGCGGGTGGGAGTGATGGGGATCGGACGCGTGACGATCGCATCCACGACCATGGAGCCGCTGGTCGGGCCCACGACCGGGATGGGCGTCGTCTCGGGGGAGACGTGGTCCACGCGAGAGATGGGATCGTGGGCGAGGCGGCGGTGAGCGCGCACGTACGCCGGGATGAGGACGACCACGGCCCCGAGCCACGCGAGCGGGTTGCTGAAGGCGACGCCGGCGAACCCGAATGCGGCTCCGAGCGCGATGGCGGCGCCCACCCGCATCACGAGTTCGATCACTCCCGTGAGGGTGGGGATCACGGTGTGGCTCAGGCCCTGGAGTGCGCCGCGGAGGACGAACAGGATCCCGAGGAACGTGTAGCTCGCGCCATTGATCACGAGGTTGAGCGCGGCGAGATCGACGACCTGCGGTGCGGTGTCTCCGACGAAGAGGCGCACGATGGGGGCGCCGAACGTGATGAGCAGGCCGCCGAGCGCGACGGCTCCGGCGATGGCGAGCCAGGATGCCTGGCGCACCCCGGCGCGGATGCGGTCGGGACGGCCGCCCCCGAAGTTCTGCGCGACGAACATGGACACGGCCAGCCCGAGGGACTGAAGCAGCGCGACGGCGAGTCCATCCACTCGCGCCGCGGCGGTGTACGCGGCGACCGCATCCGCGCCCAGCTCGTTCAAACGCACCTGCACCGCCAGCGTGCCGATGGCGATGATCGAGGCCTGGAATCCCATGGGCAGTCCGAGCCGCAGGTGCAGCGAGATGTCGGCCCGGGTGATCCGCCAGTCGGCCCGGCTCAGATGCAGGATCGGTACGCGCCGGCGCACGTACGCGAGGCACAGCAGCACGGACACTGCCTGCGAGACGACGGTCGCGACGGCGGCTCCCGCGACGCCCCATGCGAGAGGTCCCACCATGAGCACGACGAGTCCGGCGTTCAAGAGGCACGCGACCGTGAGGAACACGAGCGGGGTGCGCGCGTCGCCGATGGCGCGGATGGTGGCCGCGAGGTAGTTGAAGAACATCGTCGCCGCTGCGCCCAGGAAGCTCACCTGCGCGAAGACGGTCGCGTTGTCGAGGAGTTCCGGGGGAGTCTGCAGCATCTGGAGCAGAGGACGCGACACGAGTGGCGCACCGACCGTGAGGATGGCGCTGGTCGCGGCTGTCAGCATCGCGCCGGTGGCGACCGAGCGCCGCACCGCGGCTGCATCTCCGGCTCCGAACGCCTGTGCCGTGGGGATGGCGAAGCCCGAGGTCAGACCCCACGCGAATCCGATGAGCAGAAACAGCAGACTGCCGGTCGCGCCGACGGCGGCGAGCGCGTCCACGCCCAACTCCCGCCCGACCACGATCGCATCGACCACCTGGTAAAGCTGCTGCACCACGTTGCCGATGAGCAGGGGGACGGAGAAGAGGAGGATGACGCGCCAGGGGCTGCCCGTGGTCAGTGAGGTGGACATGCGAAAGAGCTCTCGAGATCGTGCGGTGATGACGGCGGTTCGATCGACCGCGTCGATCAGGATATCGAATCGATTCGAGAACACGCCAGTGGTCTGGGCGCCGCGGATGGGGAGAGCTGCGTCGCCGGCGCGATCGGTCCGGCGCACGGTGTGTGCTCTAGCGTGAGGGGATGACCACCGATACCCCGTCCTTGACCCTTGCCGAGCGCGCGTCGCGACTGCGCGAGCTGCACGCGGCATCCGACATCCTTCGTGTCGTGAACGTGTGGGACGTCGTTTCGGCGCGGGCAGTGCTCGCCCTGCCCGAGACGCGCGCGATCGCCACGGCCGGCCATTCGATCGCGGCGAGCTTCGGCTACGACGACGGCGCCATCCCGCTGGAGACGACGCTCGACATGGTCTCGCGGATCGTCCGGGCGGCGGGAGACGTCCCCGTGACCGCGGACCTCGACGACGGCTACGCGGATCCCGGAGAAACCGTCCGTCGCGCCATCGGCGTGGGCGTGGTGGGGGCCAACGTCGAAGACCGGCTGCGGCCGCTCGACGAGGCCGTCGCGCGTGTCGCTGCGATCACGGCCGCGGCGGATGCAGAAGGGATACCCTTCGCCCTGAACGCTCGCACCGATGCGTTCGTCCGGGCGGGCGGGCGCCCCGTCGAGGAGTCCATCGCGGATGCGATCGAGCGCGGCCGCGCCTACCTCGAGGCGGGCGCCGATGTGGTGTTCGTCCCCGGCATCCTCGACGCCGCGGTGGCCGGCCGGCTCGTCGAAGGGATCGGGGAGCGGAAGGTGAGCGTCATCGGACTTCCCGGTGCGCTGACCGCCGCCGAGTACGAGGCCCTCGGCGTCGCACGCATCTCCTACGGACCCACCACACAGCGCGTGGCGCTGACGGCGCTCCAGGACCTCGCCCAAGACCTGTACGCCGACGGAGCCATCGCTGGCACGACCCGCGCGCTGAACTGAGCGGGCGGCGATCAGCGTCATGAGCGGTGCGAACGGGGCGGGAGGCGCCCGAGCCGAACTCGCCGCCCTCGCGCGCGGCACGGACGGTCTCCGGGTCGCGGAGCTGCCCGCGCCGGCACCGTCGGATCGGGCGGCGGCCGTCCTCATGCTGTTCGGTGTGCTCGATGCGCACCCTGCGGCGCGCTCCGCGGCCGACGAAGCCGTGTCGGCCGACCTCGATGTGCTGCTGCTGTCACGGGCGGCGACGCTGCGCGCCCATCCCGGTCAGGTCGCGTTCCCGGGCGGCCGGCTCGAACCCGGCGACGACGGCCCGGTGGCCGCGGCACTGCGCGAGGCACGCGAGGAGACCGGTCTGGACCCTGCAGGCGTCGAGGTCCTGGGTGTTCTCCCCGCCGTGCCGCTCGCGTTCTCACAACACGTCGTCACTCCGGTGCTCGCCTGGTGGCAGAGGCCCTCACCCGTCGGCGTGGTGGATGTCGCCGAGTCGGCGGCGGTCTTCCGCGCCCCGGTCGCGGATCTGCTCGACCCCGCTCGCCGGGGCGTCACGGTTCTGCGACGCGACGGTCGAGAGTGGCGTGGACCTGCGTTCCTCGTGGACGACGCCGCAGGCGAGTTCCTCGTCTGGGGCTTCACCGCTCTGCTGCTGGACGCCGTCTTCGATCGCCTCGCATGGACGGAGCCCTGGGACCGGTCGCGTGAGTTCGCTCTGCCGACGTGATGCGCCAGACTCGAGGCATGTCGTTGCCTCTGGATCTGCCCGACGGCGCGCAACTGCGCGCCGCACGCCCGGGTGACGAACCGGGGATTCTCGCTCGCATCCACGATCTCGCGCGGTACGAGGACGAACCGGACGCGGTGGCGAACACCGAGGAGGCGCTCACGGAGGCGCTTTTCGGACCCGAGCCGCGCGTCTGGGCGCACGTCGTGGAGCGCGCCGGCGCGGTCGTCGGCATCGCGATCTGGTTCCTCACCTACTCCACGTGGACGGGCCGGCACGGGATCTGGCTGGAAGACCTCTTCGTCGCCGAGTCGGAGCGTGGGCGCGGCTTCGGTCGAGCGTTGATCGGATCGTTGGCGGCGCTCTGCGTCGACCGCGGGTACACGCGTCTGGAGTGGACGGTGCTGGACTGGAACGAACCCGCGATCGCGTTCTATCGCTCGCTGGATGCAGCGCCGATGGCGGAGTGGACGACGCAGCGCCTCACGGGAGAAGCGCTGCGTCGTGTGAGCGAGAGCTGATCCGCGTCAGGCGGCGCCTCGCACATCGCGCAGGAAAGCCGTGACGTTCTCGCGGAGAGCTTCGATGCGTCGATCCCGCGCCGCCTCCCGGTCGAAACCGAGGTAGGCGGAGGGCGGCAGGCGACGGACGTTGCGCGAGCACTCGAAGCCGGCGCAGATGAGGGTTCCCACCGTGTCGCCGCGGCGACCGGCGTCGCCAGCGCGGCGGGCGACGAACAGCGAAACGTCGTTCGGCAGCTCGACGTCGTTGCACCACGCGCATTGCGCGCGCGTGCGGGGCCGGCTGTCGGCTTCGCGCAGGATCACGCCGATCGGCCGGCCCTCGACCTCGGCGACGGCGTAGCCCATCTTCGGCTGTTTGGGGTCGCGCCAGCCGAGATAGTCCAGGTCGTCCCATGACACCGTCTCGAGGGTCGGCGGGAGGAGAACGGCTTTGCGCTCGCGCAAAGATGCGTTGACGAAACTTGCCCGGATGCGGGCGTCGTCCACAGGGGTCATGACGGTGCTTTCGTGTGCGTGCCGCCGAAGCGGCGGGTGGGACGTCGGTCGATCGCCGACGCAGATGCAGAGGAGCCCGGGAGGCTCGACCCTCATCTGTCGCCGGCGCGATGCGCGCCGGAGACCTCCTGACGCCCTGCGGGCTGCAGATCACGAATCACGCCGACCACTGTACGCCGTCGCCGGTGTGCAGGCGCCGTACTCTGGTGACGTGCTCAGCCGTATGCGTGGACGCATCCTCCTCGCCGTCGTGGCGGACGTTGTCCTGGTGATCGTCTTCTGCGCCATCGGTCGCGCGAGTCACGAAGAGTCGCCGCTGCGGGGGCTGTTCCTCACCGCGTGGCCGTTCCTCGCCGCACTCGCCGCCGGCTGGGGAATCTCGCTCGCGTGGCGCCGGCCGTTCGCCGTGCTGCGCACGGGAGTGCCCGTCTGGGTCGCGACCGTGGCCGGGGGCATGCTGCTGCGGATTCTGGCGGGCCAGGGCACGGCGCCCGCATTCATCGTGGTCGCGTCGGTCGCCCTCGGCGTGCTGCTGGTCGGCTGGCGCGCGGTGGTGAGCATGGTGCGACGCCGGTCGGGTCGATCCGTGACGGCCGCCGCGGATGAGAACATGAAGGCATGATCAAGAACATCGCCCGATACGTCGACCACACGCTGCTCAAGCCGGAGGCCACCACGGCCGATGTCGCGGCGACGATCGCGGAAGCTGCGGCGCTCGGCGCCTACAGCGTGTGCCTGTCTCCCTCGGTGCTTCCCGTCAACGTCCCGGACGGGCTGAAGCTGGCGGTAGTCGTCGGGTTCCCGAGCGGCAAGCACCACTCGCAGATCAAGGCGGCGGAGGCGGCGCTGGCGGCATCCGAGGGCGCGGACGAGATCGACATGGTCATCGACGTGGGTGCGGCGATCGAGGCACGCTACGACGCGGTCGAGTCGGACATCCGTGCGGTTCGCGAGGCCGCCCCGGCTCCGGTCGTGTTGAAGGTCATCATCGAGTCGGCCGCGCTGAGCGACGCAGCCATCGTTGCCGTCTCGCAGGCTGCCGAGCGGGCGGGGGCCGACTTCGTGAAGACGTCGACGGGCTTCCACCCCTCGGGCGGTGCCTCCGTTCACGCGGTCGAGCTGATGAAGCAGACCGTGGGGGACCGCCTGGAGGTCAAGGCCTCGGGGGGGATCCGCACGCGCGAGGACGCAGAGGCGATGATCGCCGCCGGTGCCACGCGCCTCGGCCTCTCGAGCACGCGCGCCGTCGTCGAGGGGACGGCCGCGTCGGGCTCGTACTGACGCGCGCGGCGGACGACGCAACACGATGACGCGAGATGACGGCGCTCTTCGGGGCGCTGGATCGCGGTGCCTGGCTCTGATAGCCTTGATCGTCACTCGTGTGGCGCGCCCGATGGTGCGCGCAGGGTGACGAGAAACCAGACAATCCGCTTCGTCCGCCGCATGCGCGTGCGCTCGGAGCCTGAGACCCCAATCCAACAAGGACTACCCACTACATGACTACCGCAACGACCGCCCCGGCCACCAAGCAGGTCGCGATCAACGACATCGGATCTGCCGAGGACTTCCTGGCCGCGGTCGAGAAGACCCTGAAGTTCTTCAACGACGGCGACCTCATCGAGGGCACCGTGGTGAAGATCGACCGCGACGAGGTCCTCCTCGACGTCGGGTACAAGACCGAGGGCGTGATCCCCTCGCGCGAGCTCTCCATCAAGCACGACGTGGACCCCAACGAGGTCGTCAACGTCGGCGACCACGTCGAGGCCCTGGTTCTCCAGAAGGAGGACAAGGAAGGTCGCCTCATCCTGTCCAAGAAGCGTGCGCAGTACGAGCGCGCGTGGGGCGACGTGGAGAAGATCAAGGAGAACGACGGCGTCGTCACCGGTCAGGTGATCGAGGTCGTCAAGGGTGGCCTCATCGTCGACATCGGCCTGCGTGGCTTCCTGCCCGCATCGCTCATCGAGCTGCGCCGCGTCCGCGATCTCACCCCGTACCTCGGTCAGGAGCTCGAGGCGAAGATCCTCGAACTCGACAAGAACCGCAACAACGTGGTCCTGTCGCGCCGCGCTCTGCTCGAGCAGACGCAGTCGGAGTCGCGCTCCAACTTCCTCAACAACCTGCACAAGGGTCAGGTCCGCAAGGGCACGGTCTCGTCGATCGTCAACTTCGGTGCGTTCGTCGACCTGGGCGGCGTGGACGGCCTCGTGCACGTCTCCGAGCTCTCCTGGAAGCACATCGAGCACGCCTCCGAGGTCGTCGAGGTCGGCCAGGAGGTCACCGTCGAGATCCTCGAGGTCGACCTCGACCGCGAGCGCGTCTCGCTGTCGCTGAAGGCGACCCAGGAGGACCCGTGGCAGGTCTTCGCGCGTACCCACGCCATCGGCCAGGTCACGCCCGGTAAGGTCACCAAGCTCGTTCCGTTCGGTGCGTTCGTCCGCGTCGCAGACGGCATCGAGGGTCTTGTGCACATCTCCGAGCTGTCGGGCAAGCACGTCGAGCTGGCCGAGCAGGTCGTGTCGGTGGGCGAAGAGGTCTTCGTCAAGGTCATCGACATCGACCTCGAGCGTCGTCGTATCTCGCTCTCGCTCAAGCAGGCGAACGAGTCGGTCGACCCGTACGGCACCGAGTTCGACCCGGCCCTCTACGGCATGGTCACGGAGTACGACGAGAACGGCGAGTACAAGTACCCCGAGGGCTTCGACCCCGAGACCAACGCCTGGAAGGAAGGCTTCGACGCTCAGCGCGAGGCCTGGGAGCAGGAGTACGCCGCTGCTCAGGGTCGCTGGGAGGCCCACAAGGCTGCCGTCATCAAGGCTCAGGAGGCGGAGGCCAACAACGTCGGCACCGTCGAGGCCAGCGGCTCGTCCTCCTACTCGAGCGAGTCGGGCCCCGCGGGCACCCTCGCCGACGACGAGGCTCTCGCGGCTCTGCGCGAGAAGCTGTCGGGTCGTTGATCGACTGACATCCTCATGTGAGAGGGCCGGGATCTTCGGATCCCGGCCCTCTCCTCGTGCCGGCGGCGTCGATAGGGTGGGCCCATGACAGCGGGGCGAACGACGGATGTCGACGAGAGCAGTGGCGTGCCGCCGCGCCCCGGTCTCGTGCTCGCTGCTCTCGTCCTCGCGGCACTTGTGTGCAACCTCAACCTCGCGGCCGCTAACATCGCCCTGCCGGAGATCGGTGACGACTTCGCTGCCGGTCAGACCGGTCTGAACCTCGTCGCGCTCGGCTGCTCCCTCGGTCTCGCGATGTCCGTCCTGTACCTCGGGGCCCTCGCGGACCGATACGGCCGCAAGCAGATGCTCCTCCTCGGGCTCGCGCTCACCGTCGTCGCCAGCTTCGCGGCGGCCGCGGCCCCCTCGCTCGACTGGCTCATCGCGGCTCGCGTCTTCACCGGCGTGGCGGCGGGCATGGCCTACCCGACCACGCTGTCGTTGATCACGGCGCTGTGGTCGCGCGGGCCGGCCCGTACCGGCGCGATCGCCCTGTGGTCCAGCGTCAGCGCGATGTCGGGAGTGCTCGGCGCTGTTGCAGCCGGCCTCGTGCTCGAGGTCTTCCACTGGCAGGCGGCGTTCCTGCTGGCCGCCCCCATCGCCGCCGTCGGTTTCATCCTGGTCCTCGCCGTCGTCCCCTCCCACATCCGCGAGTCGACGGAACCGGTCGATCATGTCGGCGGAGTCTTGTCGGTGTTGGGCGTCGCGGCTCTCGTCGTCGGGGTGGGGATCATCGCCGCACCCGAGCAACGCCTCGCGGGCGGGGTCAGCCTTGCATTCGCGGTCGCGCTGCTCGCCTGTTTCGTATGGCGACAACGCGCGGCCGCGTCACCCCTGTACGACCTCGCCATCGCCCGACGCCGGATGTTCTGGGTGCCCGCGGTCGCGGGGATGGTCGTCTTCGGCTCGCTGATGGGGGCGATGTTCGTGGGCCAGCAGTTCCTGCAGAACATCCTCGGCTATGACACTCTCGCGGCGGGACTGGCGGTCGTGCCGGCCGCGGCCGGGCTGTTGATCGCGGCGCCGGTGTCTGCGCGGATGGTCACGACACGCGGGTCGAGGACGACCCTGCTGGCCGGTTACGCCTTCGTGTTCGCAGGTTTCCTCACGACCCTGTTCTGGCGGGAGCACACGCCCTACTGGCTGATCGGCGTCGGCTTCTTCACGATCGGGGTCGGGGCGGGCTTCGCCATGACCCCCGCATCCCGTGCGCTCACCGACGCGACGCCGGTGCGGCGCGTCGGAATGGCATCCGCGACCTCGGACCTCCAGCGCGACCTCGGCGGTTCGATCATGCAGGCCGTGCTCGGCGCCATTCTGGCTACCGGTTTCGCCGGCGCATTCGCTCGGGCGATCGCCGCCTCGCCGTCCGCGTCGCAGGTGTCCGCAGAGGTGCAGGCGGCATTGCAGGCGTCGTTCGCGTCTGCGCTGCATGTCGCAGATCAGTTTCCGCAGTACCGCGCCGAGATCGTCGCCGCCGCCACGCAGAGCTTGGTCGACGGTGCTCTGTGGGCGTACGCGGTCGGCGGGGTCGCCATCGTCTCCGGCGCGATCCTCGTGCGTGCGCTGTTGCCGTCGCACCAGGGCGAGCACATACTCATCGCGGAATACGTGGCGGCCGACGCGGTCGATGATGCGCCGCGGTCAGAGTCCGCCGGTCGGTGACGCTCCGTCTCTCCGGTCGTCGATGGGACGCGCAGGCGGTGGGGGCAAGTCCGCGCCGGGCCCCGGGTCGCGATAACGTCGGACTCATGAGCAACAGCGACGCCGGTGACGCGTATCCCGTCGCCGAGCATGTCGTCGATTCGCGGCGCATCCTGCGATGGGTTCGCGGGTTCGGTCGTCATTTCGCGCTGCCGCCGTTCCTCGACACCGGTCGTGCGCGGACGACGGCGACGCTTCAGCTCAGTCTCGCCGCGGTCGTCCTCGTCTACGTCGTCATCGCGGTGCCCTGGGGATACGCGGGCGATCTCGGCCTCTTCTGGTTGGGGGCCATCGTCGTGCTCGGCGCGGGCGGGGTGGCGTTGCTGGTTCCCTGGGCGAGAGTTTCCGCCTGGTGGATCATGGCCGTCCCGATCATCGATCTCCTCGGTATCGCCCTGCTCCGCCAGTCGCTGCCCTCCGGCGGGTTCGGTGTGCTCTTCTTCATCCCCGCCATCTGGCTCGCGATCTACTTCGGCATCGGCGGCTATCTCGTCGGCATCATCGTCGCGCCCACCGTCCTGGTCGCCACCGCGATCGTCGACCCTCGCCAGGAAGTCGGATACGTCACCTTCAGCCTCCCGCTGATGATCGTGGTCGTCGCGACCATCAGCCTCGCCCTCGGACGGCAGATGACAGCGCAGCGGTTGCTCTTCACCCGGCAGACCCGCACGATGGCGCGCACCCTGCGCCGCGCGCAGAAGCAGGAAGAACTGTTGGCCGAGGTGCTGGACACGATCGACTTCGGTGTCATCCGACTCGCCGCCGACGGTTCCACGACGGTCGCGAACGAGGCGCATGCGCGGCTGCAGCGCGCGGCTCGCTCGGCGGAGGCCGGCTCCGGCGGCGGTCACGCCGCCTTCGCGGCCGACGGCATCACGCCGGTGGATCGACACGACACCCCATTCGCGAGAGCGGCACGCGGAGAGGTCTTCGACAACCAGATCGTGTGGTTCGGAGGCGACGGACCGCGTCGTCGCGCCCTCAGCGTGACGGCGCGTCGTACGCGCGCCGTCGACGGCTCCGACAACGGCGCGGTGATCGTTTCGCGTGACGTCACGGCCGAGCTCACGGCGCTGCGCGCACGGGACTCCCTGGTCTCCTCGGTCTCGCACGAGCTTCGCACGCCGCTCACGTCGATCATCGGCTATCTCGAACTCGCCGTCGACGACCCGGAAGTGCCTGCACGTGCGCGCGGCTACCTCGACGTGGCGGAGCGAAACGTGTCGCGCTTGTTGGAGATCGTGTCCGACATCCTGACCGCGTCGAGCACGTCGGAGATGTCGGCGGACCTGACGATCTCACAGCAGGATGTGGACATCGCCGACGTGGTACGGGCGAGCGGCGAGTCCTGGGCACCCGCAGCAGCGGAACGCGCGATCGCGATCGACATGGCGGGGGTGCGACCCGCGCCTGCGTACGCCGATCCGCTGCGGATGCGTCAGGTCATCGACAACCTCGTCAGCAATGCGGTCAAGTACAACCGCGACGGCGGGCGCGTCACGCTCAGCACGACCTCAGACGGGATCACGACGATGATCACGGTCACCGATACGGGTGTCGGGGTCTCCGAGAGTGACGTGGGCAGACTCTTCGAGCGCTTCTTCCGGGTCGCCGACACGTCGACGGGAACCGGACTGGGCCTCTCGATCAGCCGCGAACTCGTGCGCGCGCACGGAGGCGACATCATCGTCACTAGTACCGCCGGTGTCGGCTCCACCTTCAGCGTGCAGCTCCCCGCGAGCGCTGAGTCGTTGGACGACCCGGACGCGATCGTCACGATCACCGGAACGGGTGCGTCGCGGCGCGAGGGGGGCAAGGCCACATGACGCTCGATCCCATCACCGCGGGCATCTTCACCTCGATCACGGTGGTCACCATCGCGGTGACCTACATCGCCACCACACTCTCGCGTCGTTATGGCGGCGGGGCACAGCTGTGGGGGATCGGCTTCCTGCTGCAGATCATCGCCGTCGTGTGCACCGTCGTGATCGGCCTGTTCGATGCCTCGGAGTGGACGAGCGTGTGGGCGCTCGCTCTGGGAAACGCCGCCGCAGTCGGTGCGGCCGGCTGCGTCCTGATGGGGTTCCGCGCATACAACGGCGAGGAGGTCGCCGGTCCCTCGCTCATGGTCGTGTCCCTCGCGTTCCTCGTCGCGGCGGTCACAGTGGTCGAGAGACCGGTCGTGGGCGGGTACACGAGCGTGCTCTGGTACAGCCTCGCGGTCGCCGGACTCTGCGTCGGCGCGATCATCCATGCCGTCGGCCCGAGGACGAGACCTCATGTCGCAACCTGGGTCTTCGCGGGATCGACCACGCTCTTCGGCGCCTATCACGTGATGCGGGCGGTGGTCGCATTGACCGCGGGGGAGGACAGCGTCGTCTTCACGGCCTGGTTCGGCCCGATCTCGCTCACTCTCGTCGTGCTGGTGCTGGGTACCGTGTCATCGTTGACGCTCTTCATGCTCCGCGCCGTGCTGGTCACCGACCAGCAGGCGGCCGGTTTCGCCGCCGTGGACGAGGTGCTTGCGGCCTCCGCGTTCCTCGCGATGCTGCGGCGGATCCTGCGCCGCGCCGCGCATCGCACCGAGCTCGTCGTGGTCATCGCGGTGATCGTCGAAGACGTCGGAGCGATCACCGCGTCGTTCGGACAGGAGGTCGCCGAGGCCACCACTCGAGTGCTGCGGTCGGCGGTGCGCGAGTTCGCGTCGCCCGTGGCGGCCGTGGGGGCCACAGACGATCGGACCATCATCCTCGTCGCAACGACGGCGTCGAGCCCCTCCGATGCGCGGCGTCAAGCGGGGCTCATCTACCGCGGCGTGATCGAACGCTTCGTGGATGCGCGGGGCATCGTGGTTCCGGGGGTGGGGGTCGGCGTAGCCCTCAGCCAGACCCTGGGTTACGGACCCGAGGTTCTCGTGGAGGCGGCGACGATCGCCGCGGTCGAAGCGTCCGAGAGCGACGAGACCTCGGTGGTCTTCGCCCAGGCGCGAGGCGTCGGCGCTCCTGCGTTCCCGGGGGAGCCGACGGAGCGATAGTGTCCACGATATGCACAGCGATGCTGCTCCCGCCCGAGGGAGAGGCGTACGCGCGTTCTTGCACGCGAGCCTCGCCGGACCACGGCCCTCTCGTGCGTTCGCGGCGCGGGGGCGCTCCGCCGTCCTGAACCAGCTCGTGCTGTGTGCACTGGTGCTGATCGTGGCCACGATCGGGATCCTCTCATCCACGCTGCGCAACCAGAGCCTGTTCCTCGTCGGGGTCGTGATCATCTTCGCGGTCGGGATGGCGACCCTGGCCGTTCCGTGGACGCGTATCCCGCGCGTGGCGCTCTATCTCCTGCCCCTCGCCGACGTCGCAGGCATCGCCGTCATCCGCGTCGCCGAGCCCATGAGCGGGCTCGGGCTGATGTGGGTCTTCCCCGCGATGTGGCTCGCCACTCTGGGTGTCGTCGGATTCCTCATCCAGTTCGCGATCATCACTGCTGCATACACGGTGATCGTCGTCTCGGGGGGAACGACCGTCTGGGGATACACGACGTTCCTGCTGCCCGCCGCCGTCCTGGCCGTCGCGACGACCACATTCATCTCGTCGCGACGTCAGCGAGCTCAGGCGCACCTGCTGGAGAAACAGGCGGCGCTGCTCAGCGGCGCGCTGCAGCGTGCCCAACGCCAGGAGGAGCTCGTCATCGATGTCCTCGACGCGGTGGACTTCGGTGTGCTGCGCATCGCCCCCGATGGAACGGTGTCCGTGGTGAATGAGGCGCTGGGACGGTTTCAGAACACGATCCCTGGATTCGGGTCCCGCAGCCGTGAGATCGAGAACGCGTACCGCGCCGACGGCGTGACACCGTTGCCGCGCGCGGAGCGCCCGCTCCTGCGGGCGCTGGCGGGAGAGGTGTTCGAGAATCAGGTGGTCTGGTTCGGCCACCCCGACGAGCGCCGTCACGCCATGAGCATCACCGTGCGCCGCATGCACGACGCCGAGGGCGCGGATGCCGGGGCTGTGCTGATCGCACGCGATGTCACCCCCGAGATGACGGCGATGCGCGCCCGCGACCGCCTCGTCGCCTCCGTCTCGCACGAGCTGCGAACACCCCTGACATCCGTGCTCGGTTATCTCGATCTCGCGCTCGACACGCTCGACGATCCGGAACAGGCGCGCCGTTCGCTGGAGATCGCGGCGCGGAACGGCGAGCGGCTCTTGGAGATCGTCGCCGACATCCTCGCAGCGTCCAGCGCGTCGCGCTTGTCCATCGACATGACCATCTCGCCCGAACCGATCGATGTCGCGGAGCTGGTAGCCGCGACGGCCGAGGCCTGGCGCCCGCGGGCGGCCGAGCGCGCCTTGACGATCGACACGACGGGCATAGAGCCGGCTCGCGCGTTCGCGGACCCGCTGCGGCTCCGGCAGGTCATGGACAACCTCGTCAGCAATGCGGTGAAGTACAACCGCGACGGCGGCGCGATCTTCCTCGGCTGCACCACCGACGGGGACTCGACGTGGATCCTCGTCCGAGACACCGGAACGGGCATCGCGGAGCCCGACCTCGGCCGGCTGTTCGAACGCTACTTCCGTGCGCGTACGGACGTCGAGGGAACCGGCCTCGGGCTCTCTATCAGCCGCGACATCGCGCGCGCCCACGGGGGCGACATCACGGTTCAGACGAGTCGCGGTCTGGGGTCGACCTTCATGGTGCAGCTTCCGGCCGACGAGCGCCCGGCGCCTGCGGCCGCGGTGCCCGGCGAGGAGACGGGTGTTCGGGGATGAATGTCGATCTGTTCACCGCATCGTTGTTCACCGCACTCGTGGGCAACGTCGCCGGGGCCGTTTTCATCATCGACACGATCCTGCGCCGTGACCACGGTCCGGGTCGCATCTGGGCGATCGCCTTCCTGTGCGGAATGACCACGACCATCGCGTACAGCATGTGGGCGGCGGGCGTGAGCGAGATGCTCACGATCGCGGTGGGCAACGCGCTCTTCGTGACGACCACGGCGGTGATGTGGCTCGGCTCTCGCAGCTTCAACCAGCGCCGGATCGGTTCGGCGACGGCGGTGACGTTGCTGGGAGCGCTGATCGTGGCGGGTGCCGTCGTCATCGAAGGCCCCGACGGGGGAGACTGGGCCGGATGGTTGACGATGGGCGGTGGCCTGGTCGTCTTCTCCACCCTCGCCGCGATCGAAACCCTCCGTGCACCGATGCGACGCTTCGGAACCGCCGCGGTGCTCGCCACTGTCTTCCTGGTGACGGCCGCCTTCTACCTCGCCCGTTGCGTGGTCTTCGTCGTCGCAGGTCCGGGCAGCGCGCTCTTCCTCGACGCGTTCGGTTCGATCGTGGCCAACTTCTTCACTGTCGTGCTGACCGTCGTCTCGGTCGTCGTCCTTTCGGTGCTCAGGGCGGCGCAGGTCGAGCTGCGCTCCTTCGCGTGGATGAGCAGCAGGGGGGTCAACTCGGATGGCATCCTGCTGGCGGCGACGCTTCGGACAGCGATGGCCGATGTCATCCAGCGCGCCCAATGGCGTGGTGAGCTGGTCTCGACCGTCGCCGTGCGCGTGGCGGACCTCTCAGAGATCCGCACGGCGTTCGGTGCAGACGTGGCGGGCGATGTGCTGCAGCACTGGCGTCAGAGTGTGCGTCGGTACGCGCCGTCGTTCGCCCTCGTGGGTGAGGACGGAGCGGACGCGCTGATCGTCGTCACACGCGCGGCGACCGCTGCGGAGGCTCGGCGACAGGCCGCCGTGATCTATCGCGGGGTGCTGGAGGCGCTGGGCGCCGTGAGTCGCGCGGTCATCCCCTCCGTCGGCGTCGGAGTCGCGCTGACGGAGACAGTCGGCTACCGGACGGAGGTCCTCGTTCAGGCTGCGCGCCTGGCGGCGGCCCAGTCCGCGACGAGCGTCGAGTCCTCCGTGCTGTTCGGCGGTCTGTCGGAGGCGGAGCAGGATCCGGCATGACGTCGTGGCATGCTCGAGGCATGCCTCTCATCGCACTCACCGGCGGGATCGCGTCCGGCAAATCGACCATCGCGCGTCGTCTCGCCGAGCGCGGCGCCGTCATCGTCGATGCAGACGCCATCGTGAGGGAGGTGCAGACTGCGGGCTCTCCCGTACTCGAGCGGATCGCAGCCGAGTTCGGGCCCGCGGTCATCCAGGACGACGGATCGCTGGATCGTGCCGCGCTGGGCGCGATCGTCTTCTCCGACGATGTCGCGCGGGAACGCCTGAACGCGATCGTGCATCCGGCGGTGCGGCGAGCATCGTCCGAACGGTTCGCGCGCGCCTTCGCGGAGGATCCCGATGCGGTGGTCGTCTACGACGTGCCGCTGCTGGTGGAGGCGCGTGGCGACGATCCGTGGGAGTCGATCGTGGTCGCCCACGCCCCGGCCGCGGTGCGCGAGCGCCGACTCGTCCAGCTGCGCGGCGCGAGCGAGCGTGACGCGCGGGCGCGGATCGCCGCCCAGGTCTCCGACGAGGAACGTCTGGCCATCGCCGATGTGGTGATCGACACGTCCGGTTCGCTCGCGGATACGCTCGCCCAGACGGACGAGCTGTGGGAGCGGCTGCGGGGCTGACCGCCCCGGTGTCCGTGGTCGCGCCTACGCTGGAACGGTGCAGACCACACGATCCGTTCGCCCCTTCGAGGTCGTCAGCGAGTACGTTCCGTCCGGCGACCAGCCGGGCGCGATCGCCGACCTCGCCGCCCGAATCAACGCCGGCGAGACCGACGTGGTGCTGTTGGGCGCCACCGGCACCGGCAAGTCCGCCACGACCGCTTGGCTGATCGAGCAGGTGCAGCGTCCTACTCTTGTGCTCGCCCATAACAAGACGCTCGCCGCCCAGCTCGCCAACGAGTTCCGCGAGCTCATGCCACACAATGCCGTTGAGTACTTCGTGTCGTACTACGACTACTACCAGCCCGAGGCGTACGTCCCGCAGACCGATACGTTCATCGAGAAGGACTCGTCGATCAACGCCGAGGTGGAGCGCCTGCGTCACTCGACGACGAACTCCCTGCTGAGCAGACGTGACGTCGTGGTGGTGTCCACGGTGTCCTGCATCTACGGTCTCGGGGCGCCCGAGGAGTATCTGCGCGCCATGGTGGCGTTGCAGGTGGGGGAGCGCTACGACCGCGATGCTCTCATCCGGCAGTTCATCGCCATGCAGTACAACCGCAACGACGTCGACTTCTCGCGCGGCAACTTCCGCGTCCGCGGTGACACGATCGAGATCATTCCGGTCTACGAGGAGTACGCCATCCGCATCGAGCTCTTCGGCGACGAGATCGAAGCGCTCTACACGCTGCACCCGTTGACGGGTGAGATCGTCGAGCGGATGGACTCGGTACCGATCTTCCCCGCCTCGCACTACGTCGCAGGAACCGATGTGGTGCAGCGCGCGATCGGCACGATCGAGACCGAGCTGGCCGAGCGGCTGAAGGAGTTCGAGTCGCAGGGCAAGCTCCTGGAGGCGCAGCGGCTGCGCATGCGCACGACCTTCGACCTCGAGATGCTGCAGCAGCTCGGATTCTGCTCCGGCATCGAGAACTACTCGCGGCACATGGACGGGCGTGCACCGGGGGAGCCCCCGCACACGCTGCTCGACTTCTTCCCTGACGATTTCCTCCTTGTGATCGACGAGTCGCACGTGACGGTGCCGCAGATCGGAGCGATGTACGAAGGCGATGCATCGCGCAAGCGCACACTCGTCGAGCACGGCTTCCGACTGCCCTCGGCGATGGACAACCGTCCGCTGCGGTGGGACGAGTTCAAGAACCGCATCGGCCAGACGGTCTACCTCTCGGCGACGCCCGGCCGGTACGAGATGGGCATCGCCGACGGCGTGGTGGAGCAGATCATCCGCCCCACCGGCCTCGTCGACCCCGAGATCGTGGTCAAGCCCTCCAAAGGCCAGATCGACGACCTGTTGGAAGAGATCCGGCTCCGGGTAGAGCGTGACGAACGCGTGCTGGTGACCACGTTGACCAAGAAGATGGCTGAGGAGCTCACCGACTTCCTCGGCGAGCACGGCGTGCGCGTCAGGTATCTGCACTCCGACGTCGACACGCTGCGCCGTGTCGAGTTGCTGAGCGAGTTGCGCGCGGGCGTCTACGACGTGCTCGTGGGCATCAACCTGCTGCGCGAGGGTCTCGACCTGCCGGAGGTCTCCCTCGTGTCGATCCTCGACGCCGACAAGGAAGGGTTCCTGCGCAGCGGAACCTCCCTGATCCAGACGATCGGCCGCGCCGCACGCAACGTCTCCGGCCAGGTGCACATGTACGCCGACAAGATGACTGATTCGATGCGCAACGCGATCGATGAGACCGAGCGGCGCCGCGAGAAGCAGATCGCGTACAACACGGCCAACGGCATCGACCCGCAGCCGCTGCGCAAGAAGATCGCCGACATCACCGACGCGCTCATCCGGGAAGGCGCCGACACGAAGGCGATGCTCTCGCGCGACCCGAAGGGCAAGGGCAAGTCGCCGACCCCGAACCTTCGCCGCGAGGGCATCGCGGCCGAGGGCGCTGCGCAGCTCGAGGCGACGATCTCCGACCTGTCCGATCAGATGCTCGCGGCGGCTTCGGAGCTGAAGTTCGAACTCGCCGCGCGACTGCGTGACGAGGTCCAGGACCTGAAGAAGGAGCTGCGCGCGATGGAGCGCGCCGGTCACGCCTGATCGGGCAATGTCGCGGGTAGCGTGCGTCGTCGGGATGCGGACCGATCACGCAGGGCCGGGCGCGCTCATCGTTCAGGGGCAGTGCATGATGGGCTTCGGCCCGGATCGGTCGAACGTGTGCGTCGACATCGGGGCGCCGCACAGCGGGCACGGCCGCTCGGTGCGCACCGGCTCCGGGGCCGTCTCGTAAGGACCCACGGATGCCGGACCCGCCGCGCGGATCAGGGTGCGGTTGATCCAGGCGTACCAACCGCCTGCTTCGCGCACGCGCTCTCGCAACGGCAGTCGGGGTTTCTTGTGTGCCATAACCATTAGTGTACTAACTAATCTGTAGGATGGAGCGATGACCGACGATCTGCTCCGGCTCGAGAACCAGCTCTGTTTCGCCCTGGTGACCGCTGCGCGCAACGTCGTCGCCATCTATCGGCCCGTGCTGGAGCCGCTCGGCCTCACGCATCCGCAGTACCTCGTGCTGCTCGCTCTGTGGGAGCGGTCGCCGCGCACCCTGGGGGAGCTCGCCGACGAGCTGGCGATGGAGCCGGCAACCCTGTCGCCGCTGTTGAAGCGTCTCGAAGCGCAGGGGAGGGTCACCCGCGCTCGTCGCGCCGACGACGAGCGCGTGCTGGAGATCGGCCTCACGGATGCCGGTCGCGAGCTCCGCGAGAGCGCCGTCCGTGTCCCGCAGCAGATCATGGCGCGCGTGGGGATGGATGCCGCCCAGATCGCGGCGCTGCGCGACGCGCTGGCGCCCTTCGCCGGTCGGCGCCCCGACCTCTGAGCCCGCGGCCGTACACGATGGTGCGCTCTCGGCGAAGCTCGGAGCCCGTGTCCGTGGCCCTGCCTAGACTTGCGTGGTGCCCATCTCGCCTGTCTCCGAACTCGCCCATGACGCCGGAACTCTCAGTGTCCGTGGCGCCCGGGTCCACAACCTGCGCGGCGTCGATCTCGACATCCCCCGCGACTGTCTCGTCGTCTTCACGGGTCTGTCCGGGTCCGGCAAGTCGAGTCTCGCCTTCGATACGATCTTCGCCGAGGGGCAGCGTCGCTACGTCGAGTCGCTGAGCTCCTACGCGCGACAGTTCCTCGGGCAGGTGGATCGCCCCGACGTCGACTTCATCGAGGGGCTGAGCCCGGCGGTGTCGATCGACCAGAAGTCCACCAACCGCAATCCGCGCTCCACGGTCGGCACGATCACCGAGATCCACGACTACATGCGCCTGCTCTGGGCCCGCATCGGTGTGCCGCACTGTCCGGAGTGCGGCGAGGTCATCCAGCGCCAGACGGTGCAGCAGATCGCCGACCAGCTCATGACGCTGCCCGAGCGCACGCGGTACCAGATCGTGGCGCCCGTGGTCACGCAGAAGAAGGGGGAGTTCGTCGACCTCTTCAAGGAGCTCAGCGCGAAGGGCTATGCGCGCGCCGTCGTCGACGGTGAGCTCATCCAGTTGTCCGAGCCGCCGGCGCTGAAGAAGAGTTACAAGCACGACATCGCCGTCGTCGTCGACCGACTCGTCGCCAGTTCCGACATCCTCTCGCGGGTCACCGACTCGGTCGAGACGGCGCTCGGTCTCGCGGGCGGCGTCATGCAGGTGAACTTCGTCGACGAGGAGGGTGACGACGCCTGGCAGAACTTCAGCGAGAAGCTCGCGTGTCCGAACGGTCATCCTCTGCAGCTCACCGAGATCGAGCCGCGCACGTTCTCGTTCAACGCTCCGTTCGGTGCCTGCCCGACCTGCTCCGGGCTCGGCACGCGCATGTCGGTCGATGTCGAGCTCATGCTCGGCGACGAAGATCTCTCGATCCGCGAGGGTGTCCTGGTGCCCTGGACGACGCAGGGCAAGGGACTGTTCCAGTACTACGAGCGCCTGCTCGAAGGACTCTCCTCCGACCTCGGCTTCTCGCTCGACACGCCCTGGCGCAAGCTCCCGCAGGACGTCAAGGATGCGGTTCTGCACGGCGACAACTTCAAGGTCTCGGTCAAGTGGAAGAACCGTTACGGCCGCGAGATGCGCTACACCTCGGGCTTCGAGGGCGTCGTCCCCTACATCGAGCGCCAGTACCAGCAGGCCGAGTCCGACAGCGCCCGGCAGCGGTGGGGCGAGTACCTCCGCGAGGTGCCCTGCCCGGTGTGCGACGGCACGCGTCTGAAGCCGGAGGTGCTCGCTGTCAAGGTGCACGGTCACTCGATCGCCGACGCCTCGAGCCTCAGCCTCATCGACGCGCAGGGCTTCTTCGACGGCCTCGAGCTGACCGACCGCGAGGCGAAGATCGCCGCCGCCGTGCTGCGCGAGATCCGAGCCCGTCTGAACTTCCTCATCCAGGTCGGACTCACCTACCTGAGTCTGTCCCGCGCGGCGGGCTCCCTGTCCGGCGGTGAAGCGCAGCGCATCCGGCTTGCGACGCAGATCGGTTCCGGCCTCACGGGTGTGCTCTACGTGCTCGACGAGCCCTCCATCGGCCTTCACCAGCGCGACAACCGGCGACTCATCGAGACGCTGCTGGCACTCAAGAACCTCGGCAACACGCTCATCGTCGTCGAGCACGACGAGGAGACCATCCAGGCTGCGGACTGGATCGTCGACATCGGCCCGCGAGCGGGTGTCGAGGGCGGGCGCGTCGTGCACTCGGGTACCTATCCGCAACTCCTCGAGGAGCCCGAGTCGCTCACCGCGGCATATCTTTCCGGGCGTCGCTCCATCGCGGTACCGGCCAAGCGCCGCAAGATCGACAAGAAGCGACAGATCTCGGTGGTGGGCGCGCGCGAGAACAACCTCAAGAACGTCACCGCGACCTTCCCGTTGGGCGTGCTGACCGCCGTCACCGGCGTCAGCGGCTCCGGCAAGTCGTCGCTGGTCAACGGGATCCTCTACGAGGTGCTCGCGTCACGGCTGAACGGCGCGCGCCGCGTTCCCGGCAAGCACACCCGGGTGACAGGCCTGGAGAACCTCGACAAGGTCGTGCACGTCGATCAGGCCCCGATCGGACGTACGCCCCGTTCGAACCCCGCCACCTACACCGGCGTCTTCGACCGCATCCGCACGCTGTTCGCGGAGACCCTCGAGGCCAAGGCGCGCGGCTATCAGGCCGGACGGTTCAGCTTCAACGTCAAGGGCGGGCGCTGCGAGGCGTGCTCGGGCGACGGCACGATCAAGATCGAGATGAATTTCCTCCCCGACGTGTACGTCGACTGCGAGGTGTGCCACGGTCAGCGCTACAACCGCGACACGCTCACGGTGCACTACAAGGGCAAGAACATCGCCGAGGTGCTGCAGATGCCGATCGCCGAGGCGGCGGAGTTCTTCGAGCCGATCCAGGCGATCCACCGCTACCTCAAGACGCTCGTCGACGTCGGCCTCGGCTACGTCCGTCTCGGACAGTCGGCGACGACCCTCTCGGGCGGCGAGGCGCAGCGCGTGAAGCTCGCGACCGAGCTGCAGCGACGCTCGAACGGCCGCAGCATCTACGTGCTCGACGAGCCGACGACGGGTCTGCACTTCGAGGACGTGAGTCGGCTTCTCGAGGTGCTCAACAGCCTCGTCGACAAGGGCAACACCGTGATCGTGATCGAGCACAATCTCGACGTCATAAAGTCGGCCGACTGGGTGATCGACCTCGGTCCCGAGGGCGGTTCGGGCGGTGGGACGATCGTCGCGACCGGTACGCCGGAGCAGGTCGCCCAGGTGCCTGAGAGCCACACCGGCGCGTTCCTCGCGGAGGTGCTGGGCGTCGCCGAACAGCGCAAGGCCGGCTGAGCGTGCTGCCGTATCGACCCAAGCAGGGCGAGATCCCCACGAGTCCGGGTGTCTATCGCTTCCGTGACGCGGAGGGCCGCATCCTCTACGTCGGCAAGGCGAAGAATTTGCGCGCGCGGCTGTCGAACTACTTCGCTCCGCTGCACACCCTGCACGAACGCACGCGCCGCATGGTCACGACCGCGACTTCGGTGGAGTGGACCGTGGTCGGCAGCGACGTCGAGGCGTTGCAACTGGAGTACATGTGGATCCAGGAGTTCTCGCCGACCTTCAATGTGCGCTACAAGGACGACAAGTCCTACCCGTACATGGCGATCACCCTGGCTGACGAGGCGCCGCGGGTGATCGTCACGCGCAATCGGCGGATCAAGGGTGCGAAGTACTTCGGCCCGTACCCGAAGGTCTGGGCCGTGCACGACGTGATCGACCTCATGATCAAGGTCTTCCCGATCCGCACCTGTTCGGATGCGTCCTACAAGAAGGCGATGTCGACCGGACGCCCCTGCTTCCCCGGGCAGATCGGCCGCTGCGGTGGACCATGCTCGATGAAGGTCACGATCGAGGAGCACCGCGCGATCGTCGACGACTTCATCTCCTTCATGGCAGGCGGCGACCAGCGCTTCACGCGGGCTCTCACGGCCCGGATGCGGGAGGCCGCTGCAGCGATGGACTACGAGGCCGCAGCCGGGTACCGCGACAAGCTGCAGGCGATCGAGGCCGTGCTGGGCAAGAGCGCCCTCGTGCTCTCCGATGACACGGACGCGGATCTCTTCGGCATCGCGGAGGACGAGTTGGCGGCCGCAGTGCAGCACTTCGTGGTGCGGGGCGGTCGCGTGCGCGGCGTGCGCGCGACCACGATCGAGAAGGAGATCGACATCTCCGGCGCCGAGCTCGTGGACCAGGTCCTCCAGCGGACGTACGGGGATGCGGCAGCTGCGGACATCCCGAAGCAGGTGCTCGTGCCGGCACTTCCTGACGACGTGACGGATCTCGAGCAGTGGTTGCGGGACAAGCGCGGCAAGAACGTCACGATCCAGATCGCCCAGCGCGGCGGCAAAGCCGATCTCATGCGCACGGCCACCCTCAACGCGCAGCAGGCGCTCATGCTCCACAAGACCCGGCGCACGAGCGATTACGTCGCCCGGACGCAGGCGCTGACCGACCTCCAGGAGGCGCTGGGGCTTGCGACGGCGCCGTTGCGCATCGAGTGCTTCGATGTCTCGCATCTGGCCGGCACCAACGTGGTGGCCTCGATGGTCGTGTTCGAGGACGGTCTGCCGCGCAAGGACCAGTACCGGTCGTTCTCGGTCGCGGAGACCACGGACGACACCGACTCGCTGTATCAGGTCCTGACCCGTCGTCTCGCTCACCTGGATCGTCCGGAGGACGCCGACGACGTCGAGATCGCCGCCGCGGCGATCGATGCCGAACAAGCGTCCGCCGACGGCGAAGTGGCGACCGTGCGCAAGCGCCCGAGATTCGCCTACCCGCCCCAGCTGCTGATCGTGGACGGCGGCCAGCCCCAGGTCGCAGCCGCTGCGCGGGCGCTGGAGGAGTCGGGCCACACCGAGGTCGCGCTGTGCGGCATCGCCAAGCGGCTGGAGGAGATCTGGCTGCCGGGGGAGGAGTACCCCGTGATCCTGCCCCGCACCTCGGAGGCGCTCTATCTCGTTCAGCGTCTGCGCGACGAGGCGCACCGGTTCGCGATCACCCACCAACGCAAACGCCGTCGCCGGGACATCTCCAGCGTGCTGGAGGAGGTTCCCGGTCTCGGCGCCGCGCGCATCCGCGCCCTGCTGCGTCACTTCGGTTCGGTGACCGCGCTGCGCGGCGCGACCGTGGAACAGATCGCCGAGCTCCCCGGCATCGGGCCGAAGCTGGCAACGGCCGTGCATGAGCACCTGACGAGTCGATAGTCTGGGCGAAGCGGACAGGGGAGAGCGATGACGGACCCGGAGATGGCGAACACCGGCGAGGTGCTGATCGTCACCGGTATGTCGGGTGCGGGGCGCTCGACCGTCGCGAACGCCCTCGAGGACCTCGACTGGTACGTGGTCGACAACCTCCCGCCCCAGATGCTGCGCCCGCTGCTCGAACTCTCGGAGATGGCCGGGGGCGCGGTTCCTCGTGTCGCTGTGGTCGTCGATGTACGCGGCCGGGAGCTGTTCGGGCGGGTGCCCGAGATCGCCGACGCCCTTCGCGCGCACCGGCGGGTGCGCATCGTCTTCCTCGACGCCAGTGACGAGGTGCTGGTGCGGCGGTTCGAGGCCGTGCGGCGGCCGCATCCGCTGCAGAGCACGGGGACGATCGTCGACGGGATCCACCGGGAACGTCAGCGCCTGGCTCCGCTGCGCGAGAGCGCCGACCTGATCATCGATACCTCGTCGTACAACATCCACCAGCTCACCACGCGAACGGCCGAGCTGTTCTCCGCCGAGGGAAGCCCGTTGCACACCGTTTCGGTGATGAGTTTCGGGTTCAAGTACGGGCTCCCCGTGGATGCGGACCTCGTCGCCGATATGCGCTTCCTTCCCAATCCGTACTGGACGGATGAGCTGCGCTCGCTCACCGGCGAGGACGAGGCCGTGCGTGACTTCGTCCTCTCGCAGCCTGGAGCGCGCGAGTTCCTTGACGCGTATACGGCGGCATTGGTCCCCGTCATCTCCGGGTATCAGCGTGAGAACAAGAGGCACTCGATCATCGCGATCGGCTGCACGGGCGGCAAGCACCGGTCCGTCGTGATGGCGCGGGAGATCGCTGCACGATTGTCCGAGATGCCGGATGTGGCCGTCGGCGTCACACATCGGGACCTGGGTCGAGAGTAGGCTGGAACGTCGTCCCGTTCCCCATTCCCACGAGGAGTACCGTGCCGCTGACCGCCGATGTGAAGGCCGAACTGATCGCCGGTCGCGATCCGCGCCCGAGTGCCCGAGTGGCCGAGCTGACCGCCATCCTGCGCTTCGCCGGTGGGCTTCACGCGATCGCGGGGCGCGTCGCCGTGGAGGCGGAGGTCGATTCTGAGGCTCTCGCACGACGCGTGGCCCGCGAACTGGTCGACCTGTACGGCGTGCGGCCCGAGCTCGCACACGTGCAGGGCACCTCGGGACGACCGGGGACGACGTACGCGGTGCGTGTGATCGACGGGGGCGAGACTCTCGCTCGCCAGACGGGCCTGCTCGACCAGCGTCGCCGTCAGGTGCGGGGACTGCCGAACCGCCTCACGACGGGCGCTCGTCACGATCTCGCCGCCATCTGGCGCGGAGCCTTCCTCGCCGCCGGGAGCCTCAGCGACCCGGGCCGCTCGGCTGCTCTGGAGATCGCGTGTCCGTCCGGTGAGGCCGCCATGGCCCTGGTGGGCGCCGCACACCGTATCGGGATCGCCGCCAAGGCGCGCGAGGTGCGCGGGCTCCCGCGGGTCGTCGTTCGCGAAGGCGACGCGATCCGCGCCGTGCTGCACGAGATGGGCGCGCGTCGCGCCGCTCAGGAGTGGGAGCAGCTGCGCCAGCGTCGCGAGGTCCGTGCGGGGGTCAATCGCCTCGTGAACTTCGACGACGCCAATCTGCGACGCTCAGCGCAAGCCGCCGTCGCCGCGTGCGCGCGGGTCGAGCGCGCGCTCGAGATCCTCGGGGACACGGTCCCGGAGCACCTCCGCGCCGCCGGCGAGCTCCGACTCGCGCATCGCGATGCGAGCCTGGACGAGCTCGGCCACCACGCAGACCCGCCGTTGACCAAAGACGCCGTCGCCGGCCGCATCCGCCGCCTGCTCGCGATGGCGGACAAGAAGGCCGAGACCGAAGGCCTGCCGGACACGGAGTCCGCCGTGCCGGCCGCCGCGAAGGACTGATCACTCCCACGCGGAGACGTCATCCGAGGAATCAACCCCTGCCTCGCTCGGTTCTCCCTCAGTAGGATGAAGGCGTCATCCCCGCATCGCCGAGGCGTTCGGCGCTGCGCCCGACAGGAGGAAGAGAACATGGCGAAGTACACGCTGCCCGAGCTCCCCTACGACTATGCCGCGCTCGAGCCGAGCATCAGCGCGACGATCATGGAGCTGCACCACAGCAAGCATCACCAGGCCTACGTCACCGGCGCGAACACGGCGCTGGAACAGCTGGCGGAGGCCCGCGACAGCGGAAACCTCGCAAACGTGAACAAGCTCGAGAAGGACCTCGCGTTCAATCTCGGCGGTCACACCAACCACTCGATCTTCTGGACGAACCTCTCGCCCAACGGCGGCGACAAGCCGACGGGCGAGCTCGAGGCCGCCATCGACGACCACTTCGGGTCGTTCGACAAGTTCCAGGCCCACTTCACCGCCGCGGCTCTGGGCGTGCAGGGCTCGGGCTGGGCGGGTCTGTTCTGGGACTCGATCGGCGAGAACCTCATCATCCAGCAGTTCTTCGACCAGCAGTCGCAGTTCGCCGCGGGTAGTGTTCCGCTCCTGCTGTTGGACGTCTGGGAGCACGCGTACTACCTCGACTACAAGAACGTCCGCGCCGACTACGTGAAGGCGTTCTGGAACATCGCCGACTGGTCCAACGTCCAGTCCCGCTTTGTTACGGCGCGAGAGAAGACGGCAGGCCTGCTGGTAGGGTCATGATCAGGTGAGGATGCCTCGGAGCCCTCGCCACACGGGGGCTCCGGCATCCCCCTCTCCGAGTCGATGCACACCCACGCACGGCTCACCCCGGGAGGACAACCCGGGATGGAAAAGGCGCTGCGGCGCGACGAGAAAACGGGAGACACCGTGTCTGTCAAGATCGGCATCAACGGCTTCGGCCGCATCGGACGCAACTACCTGCGCGCAGCGCTCGCGCAGGGTGCGGACCTGGACATCGTGGCGGTGAACGACCTCACCGACAACAAGACTCTGGCTCACCTGCTCAAGTACGACTCCATCACGGGTCGACTGGACGCAGAGGTCACGTACGACGAAGACTCGATCACCGTCGGTGGTCACAAGATCAAGGTGCTCGCCGAGCGCGACCCCGCCAACCTTCCGTGGGGCGAGCTGGGCGTCGACATCGTCATCGAGTCCACCGGCCGCTTCACCAAGGCCGAGGACGCCAAGAAGCACATCGCCGGCGGCGCGAAGAAGGTCCTCATCTCGGCTCCCGCGACCGGTGACGACGTCACCATCGTGATGGGTGTCAACGAGGGCGACTACAACCCCGAGACCGACGTCATCATCTCGAACGCGTCGTGCACGACGAACTGCCTCGCCCCGCTGGCGAAGGTGTTCAACGACAACTTCGGCATCGAGCGCGGTCTCATGACCACCGTCCACGCGTACACCGCCGACCAGAACCTGCAGGACGGCCCCCACAGCGACCTGCGTCGCGCGCGTGCCGCCGCGATCAACATCGTCCCGACCTCCACCGGTGCGGCGAAGGCCATCGGCCTGGTGCTGCCGGAGCTCAAGGGCAAGCTCGACGGTTTCGCTCTGCGCGTGCCGGTGCCCACCGGCTCCATCACCGACCTCACGGTCGAGGCGTCGCGCGAGGTCACGGTCGATGAGATCAAGGCCGCGTACAAGGCCGCGGCCGAGGGCCCCCTCAAGGGCATCCTGAAGTACACCGAGGACGAGATCGTCTCCAGCGACATCGTCACCGACCCGCACTCGTCGATCTTCGATGCAGGCCTCCTGCGCGTCATCGGCAACCAGGTGAAGCTCTCGAGCTGGTACGACAACGAGTGGGGCTACTCCAACCGTCTCGTCGACCTGACCGAGTACGTCGCCGAGCGTCTCTGATCCACATCATGGCACTGCGCACCCTCGATTCGCTGGGGTCGCTCGCAGGCCGCCGCGTCGTCGTCCGTGCTGACCTCAACGTTCCTCTCAAGGACGGGGTCATCACGGACGACGGTCGCGTGCGGGCTACGCTGCCGACCCTCAACGCCCTGATCAATCAGGGCGCCCGCGTCGTCGTCTGCTCCCACTTGGGGCGTCCCGACGGCGAACCCAACCCGAAGTACAGTCTCGAGCCGGTCGCACAGCGGCTGTCTGAGCTGCTCGGTAAGCCCGTTGCCTTCGCGCGCGACACCGTCGGCGTCTCGGCGCAGGAAGCGGTGTCCTCGCTGGCTGACGGCGATGTCGCCATCATCGAGAACCTCCGCTTCAATCCCGGCGAGACCTCGAAGGATGCGGACGAGCGCCGTGCGTTCGCGCAGGAGCTCGCCGCGCTCGGCGACGCCCTCGTCTCCGACGGGTTCGGGGTCGTGCACCGTAAGCAGGCCAGTGTCTACGAGCTCGCGGAACTCCTGCCTTCGGCTGCGGGCCTGCTCATCGAGAAGGAGGTCGACGTCCTCGACCGCCTGACGGAGAACCCCGAGCGGCCCTACGCGGTCGTGCTCGGCGGCTCCAAGGTGAGCGACAAGCTCGGCGTCATCGAACATCTCCTGCCCCGTGTGGACACCCTGCTCGTCGGCGGCGGCATGATGTTCACCTTCCTCGCCGCTCTCGGCCACAAGGTGGGTGCGAGCCTGCTCGAGAAGGACCAGATCGACACGGTCAAGGGCTACCTGGCCGCTGCCGAGGAGCGCGGCGTGAAGATCGTGCTTCCGGTGGATGCTGTCGTGGCCGCATCCTTCTCAGCCGACGCGGACCACGTGGTCGCCGCAGTCGATGCCCTGGAAGACACCCCGTTCGGTGCGTCGGGTCTGGGCCTGGACATCGGCCCGGAGACGTCGAAGACGTTCGCGGCGGCGATCGCCGCGAGCAAGACGGTGTTCTGGAACGGTCCGATGGGCGTATTCGAGATGGCGGCATTCGCCGACGGCACCCGCGCGGTCGCCAAGGCACTCACCGAGGTCGACGGCCTGTCGGTCGTCGGCGGGGGAGACTCCGCTGCGGCTGTCCGTCAGCTCGGCTTCCGTGACGATCAGTTCGGCCACATCTCCACCGGTGGTGGCGCCAGCCTCGAGTTCCTCGAGGGCAAGAAGCTTCCCGGACTGGAGGTCCTCGGATGGCAGTGACACGTACCCCGCTCATCGCGGGAAACTGGAAGATGAACCTCGACCACCTGCAGGCGGTCGCGCTCGTCCAGAAGCTCTACTGGACGCTGAAGGACGCGAAGCACGAGCAGGACAGCGTTGAGGTGGCCGTCTTCCCGCCGTTCACGGACCTGCGCACGGTTCAGACGTTGATCGACGCCGACAAGATCCCGTTCGCCCTCGGCGCACAGGACCTGTCGACGCACGACTCCGGCGCCTACACGGGCGAGATCTCGGGTGCCTTCCTGGCCAAGCTCGATGCGAAGTACGTCATCATCGGCCACTCCGAGCGTCGTGAGTACCACAACGAGACGGATGAGGTCGTCGCAGCCAAGGTGCAGGCGGCTCTCCGCCACGGGCTGAGCCCGGTCATCTGCGTCGGCGAGACGGCGGAGGACCTGGAGAAGTTCGGCGCGAGCGCCGTGCCGGTCGGTCAGCTACGGGTCGCCCTCGAGGGCGTCTCGGCTGACGCCGACGTGGTCGTCGCGTACGAGCCCGTCTGGGCCATCGGGTCCGGCCAGGCGGCTACGCCCGAGCAGGCGCAGGATGTGTGTGCGACCCTGCGCGGTGTCGTGGCCGAGGTACTGGGCGAGGATGCCGCTGGGCGCACCCGCGTCCTGTACGGCGGTTCTGTGAAGTCCGGCAACATCGCCACGTTCATGCGTCAGCCCGACGTGGACGGCGCGCTCGTGGGCGGCGCCAGCCTGGTCGCCGAGGAGTTCGCGGCGATCATCCGCTACCAGAAGCACGTCGGCGTCTGATCTCGGCCGTGGGACGGGGCGCGGCCCCGTCCCACGGCTCTGGTCGGCCCGATGGCTATACTTGTACCTTGTGCGATCTCGGGATCGCCAAGAAGGGTGACGAACACAGTGCAGATTCTCGAGTTCGTGCTTCAGGTGCTCCTCGGCATCACGAGCCTGCTGCTGACGCTGCTGATCCTGCTCCACAAGGGGCGCGGCGGTGGCCTGTCCGACATGTTCGGAGGAGGTATGAGCTCGTCCCTAGGCTCCTCGGGCCTGGCCGAGCGCAACCTGAACCGCTTCACGATCGTTCTCGCGCTCGTCTGGTTCATCTCGATCGTGGCCCTCGGCCTGGTCACCAAGTTCACCGGGCTGGTCTGATCGTGGCCACCGGGGGAAACGCGATCCGGGGCACCCGCGTGGGAGCGGGGCCGATGGGCGAACAGGACCACGGCTACCACGCCGACCGCGTGGCCGTGTCCTACTGGGACGCCCTGGGCAACGAGACGGTGCGTTACTTCGCCGCCGGCATCGCCGAGGATGAGATTCCGGACACGATCGACTCGCCGCACTCGGGTCTTCCGGCGGGCCGCGATCAGGCGAATCCGCCCGCGCTGGCCAAGCCCGAGCCCTACAAGACCCACCTCGCCTACGTGAAGGAGCGTCGCACGGACGACGAAGCCGAACAGCTCCTCGATGAGGCGCTGCACAAGCTGCGTGAGCGCCGCGGTCAGGACTGATCCGCTGCGCACACGAGAGGAGCCCCGGTCATCGACCGGGGCTCCTCTCGTGTCATCAGTAGTCGCTGTCGATCAGCTCGAGGGGCACTTTCGCTGCGGCGGCCTCGTCGACGAAGAAGACGGTGCGCTTGCGTCCCTTCGCACCGGCCGCGGGAACGCTCTGATAGCTGGCGCCCGCGAGCGCGAGGCCGAGGACGGATGCTTTGTCGGGACCGACGAGAACGAGCCACACGCGCTTGGCGGAGTTGATCACGGGTCGCGTGACGGTGATCCGCTCCGGAGGAGGCTTGGGCGCGTCGCGCACGGCCAACGCCGCACGATCGGTCACCTGGATCTCGCCACGATCCGGGAAGAGCGAAGCGATGTGCGCATCCGGGCCGACCCCGAGGAAACAGACGTCGAAAGACGGCCACGCGCCCACGCTCGGATCTGCGAAGCGGGCGAGCTCGGCCTCGTAGGCGGCGGCCGCATCCTCGATGGTGAGTCCGTCGTCGCTGGCCGCCATGGTGTGCACGTTCTCCGCCGGCACCGGGATGCGATCCAGCAGCGCGGCGAACGCCTCGGCGTCGTTGCGATCCTCTGACCCTCGCGGCACGAATCGCTCATCGCTCCACCAGAAATGGACGAGAGACCAGTCCACCTCGTGACAACGCGGGTTCTCGGCGACGGCCGCGAGCACACGCCCACCCATCGACCCGCCGGTCAACGAGATGTGGGCCGGCTTCCCCTCCACGACGCGCTTCGCGATCCGGCTGAGGAGGCGACGGGCCACAGCGCGCGCGATCCGGTCGGGGTCCGAGCGGACGACGACCTGCTTCTCGGTGGCCTCGGGCATCATGCTCCTCGTATCAGTGCTCGATGAGGGCGCTGCCCTCGGTCACGACGCGACCGTACAGCAGGTCGGCGTCCAGTCGTCGCAGCTCTTCGGCCAGGCATTCGCGCAGCGATCGCCGCGGGAAAGCCAGTTCATGACTCGGCTGCCCGGGCTGCGTCAGTACCGCCGTCAGCGCGTCGGGGCGCTCGAGCACGATGTCTCCGCTGGCACGCGTGAGCCGGACGGACTTGATGCCGCTCGCCCACTCGTCGCTGTCCAGATAGCGCCAGCTCACGTCGACCTTCAGCTGAAGGCGGAGCCAGGCCGCCAGCAGAGGAGTCGAGGGGGAGTCTCCGCCTCCCAGCACCTCGACGGCGGTGATCGGCTCGTAGGGCGGCTGATCCAGCACCGCCGCAAGCTGCTCGCGCCAGCGCGTGAGGCGCGTCCAGGCGAGATCGGTGTCACCGGGCGCGTAGTGCCCGCCCAGATTGAGCACCCATTCGTGCGGATCGCTCTGCATCGCGGCGTCAGTGATACGGCGCTGAGCGATCTTGCCGATGTCTGAGCGCGAGGGAACCTCGGGGGTGTCCGCGGGCCACCAGGCGACGACGGGCGCATCGGGAAGGAGCAGACCCGTGACCAGGCTCTCGGCGTTAGAGCCCGCGGGCCCGTGAGCGTGCAGCAGGATGACTTCGCTCGCGCCGGCGTCGCCGCCGACGCGGATCTCCGCATCCAGGCGCGGCTCCGCCTTCGGGTTGTCGAGCATGAGCACGATCACCCGCATGGGGTGCTCGCGGGACGCATCGTTCGCGGCTTCGATCGCCTCTTCCTCGATTCCGCGCCGTGTCGCGATGATGAGCGTCAGGACACGACCGAGGGCGACCGCTCCGCCCTCCTCGCGGACGTTGACCAGGGCGCGGGAGATCTTGCTGACGGTGGTGTCGGGCAGATCGATGATCACGGGCGCCTCCAGGTGCGACCATCGCGGGCGAGGAGCTCGTCCGCGGACTGCGGTCCCCACGAACCGGGGGAGTACTGTTCGAGCGGGCCGGACTGTTCCGACCAGAACTTCTCGATCGGATCGAGGATCTTCCAGCTGAGCTCGACCTCTTCATGGCGGGGGAACAGCGGCGGATCGCCCAGGAGCACGTCGAGGATGAGCCGCTCGTAGGCTTCGGGGCTGGCCTCGGTGAATGCGTGGCCGTATCCGAAGTCCATCGTCACGTCGCGCACCTGCATGTCGGCACCGGGAACCTTGGATCCGAATCGGATGGTGACGCCCTCGTCCGGCTGGACGCGGATAACCAGGGCGTTCTGGCCGAGCCCGTCGGTCTGACTGCGGCCGAACAGATGCTCAGGCGCACGCTTGAACACCACCGCGATCTCGGTCACTCGACGACCCAGCCGCTTGCCGGCGCGCAGGTAGAAGGGGACGCCCGCCCATCGGCGGGTGTTGATGTCGAGCTTGATGGCGGCGTAGGTCTCGGTCGTCGAGTCGGCGGCCATGCCGTCCTCCTCGAGGAAGCCGAGCACCTTCTCGCCACCCTGCCAGCCGCCGGCGTACTGTCCGCGAGCGGTCGCCGTGGACAGGTCGTCGGGCAGGGTCACCGCCGCGAGCACCTTCTCCTTCTCGGCGCGCAGCTGCGCAGCGTCGAAGGTGATGGGCTCTTCCATGGCCGTGAGCGCCAGGAGCTGGAGCAGATGGTTCTGAATGACGTCGCGCGCGGCGCCGATCCCGTCGTAGTAGCCGGCTCGCCCGCCCACGCCGATGTCCTCGGCCATGGTGATCTGAACGTGGTCGACGTAGTTGCGGTTCCAGATGGGCTCGTAGAGCTCGTTGGCGAAGCGCAGCGCCAGGATGTTCTGGACCGTCTCCTTGCCCAGGTAGTGGTCGATGCGGAAGATAGAGTCGGCGGGGAAGGCGGAGCGCACGACGTCGTTCAGTTCGCGCGCCGACTCGAGGTCGTGGCCGAAGGGCTTCTCGATCACCACACGGCGCCAGCGGTCCGCGCCGTCGGCGGTGTCGTCCACGAGTCCGGATGCCTTGAGCTGTTCGGCGACGATCGGGAAGTCGCGCGGCGGGATCGAGAGGTAGTAGGCGTGGTTGCCCATCGTGCCGCGTTCGACGTCGAGCTTCTCGACGGTCTCGCGGAGGCGACGGAATGCGTCCAGATCGTCGAACTGTCCCTGCACGAAGCGGATGCCCTGCAGCAGCTGCTCCCACGTCTCATCGCGGAACTCGGTGCGGGCGTACTGCTTCACCGCGTCCCGGACGACCTCGGCGAAGTCCTCGTCCTCCCAGTCCCGGCGGGCGAATCCGACCAGCCCGAACCCCGGCGGCAGGAGACCGCGATTGGCGAGGTCGTACACCGCCGGCATGAGCTTCTTGCGTGACAGGTCACCTGTCACGCCGAAGATCACGAGGGCGCTGGGGCCAGCGATCCGACTGAGGCGTCGGTCATCCGGGTCGCGGAGGGGATTGTGCCCCCGCGAGATCTCGGCAGTCATCGAGAGTGTTCTCCTACTGGGCGGCGTCGAAGAGCGCGAGCACATCGGCCTGCGCATCGACGAGGGTGAGCGTGACGACCGGGCGCGCGTGCTCGTCGGCCAGCACGGATGCGTCGCCGGCGGCCTGCGCGGCGATCAGTTCGCCGAAGGTGAAGGGGCGGCCGGGGATGGCCAGGTCGGTGCGGGCGTGCTGCAGGATCTGCAGGAACACGCCGTTGGCGGGACCGCCCTTGTGATACTGGCCGGTCGAGTGCAGGAACCGGGGACCCCACCCGAAGGTCGTGGGGCGCGCCGAGTCGGCGGCGACGAGTTCGCGCAGCCCCTCGAGCGGCGCGAGCTCTCCCCGGTCCACATACGCCTGGAGCGCCACATATCCGTTCTCGGGGACCCGGGCCCAGAGGGCATCGAGCACCCCGCTCAATGTGCCGCTCGCCGCAAGCGACGGGTCGGACACCCGGACCTCGATGCCGTCTTGCTCGAAGACGGCGGGGGTGGGCTCGGGACGGTTGTCCAGGAGAGCACGAGCCGCGACTTTCGCGGCCTCGACATCCGGCTGATCGAAGGGATTGATGTTCAGCATCCGCCCCGCGATCGCCGTCGCATACTCCCACACGACGAACTGCGCGCCGAGGGAACCGGCGACGAGGATCTCACCGCGGTGGTGCTCGAACAGGTGGTCGTGGCGCACGTTGTCGACGAGGCGCAGCAGTTGCAGGTCGGCGGGGGTGTTCTCGACCTCGGGGGAGACGGGCAGCAGGACGACGGGCAGGATGCCGGTGCCGTTCTTGCCGGTCGATTCCGCGACGAGCTGCTCGATCCATCCGGGCAGTCCCACGATGTGTGTGCCGTCGGTGATCAGTCCGAGCTTGTCCTTGCGCGCGGCGCCGCCACCGGCGATCGCCGCCGCGAGGACGAGCGCAGGGTTGCGAGGATCGTCGATGGCGACCTCGAGAAGCGTCGCCTCTGCCTCGGTCAGAAGCTCGTCGATGTCCACACCCGCCAGGCCTGCGGGCACGAGCCCGAACGCGGTCAGCGCGGAGTAGCGCCCGCCGACCGTGGGGTCTGCGGTGAACAGACGGTAGCCGTCGGCATCCGCGGATTCGGCGAGCGGCGAACCGGGATCGGTGACGACGACGATCCGGCTGGCCGGGTCGATTCCCGCAGCGCGGTAAGCCGCCTCGAACGCGCGCTTGGCGGAGTCCGTCTCGATCGTGGATCCGGACTTCGACGACACGACGAGCGCCGTCTGCGCGAGACCGCCGGCCTCCGCGTCGCCGCCGATGGCGGCCGCGACCTCACCGGGGGCGGTGGAGTCCAGGACGACGAGGGGGACGCCCGCCGTGGCGGCGATCACCTCCGGAGCGAGGGACGAGCCGCCCATTCCCGCCAGCACGATGCGGGTGACGCCATCGGCGCGCAGAACCTCGCGAAGCGTGACGATCTCCTCGACCAGTGGTCGGGACACCGTGACGGCCTGCACCCAACCGAGTCGTTCGGCGGCATCCGCGGCGGCGCCCGGACCCCAGAGGTCCGGGTCGCCGGCCGTGATGCCGGAAGCGATCAGAGAGTCGACGAGAGCGGGAAGCTCCGCTTCGACCACATCGCGGACGTCGCCGCTGACGTGGATGTCGAAGCTCATCGCGCGGCCTTGAGCGCCGTCTCCACCGTCTCCTGCAACTCGTGCCAGGACACGATGAACTTCTCGACGCCCTCGTCCTCGAGCGTCTGGGTGACGTCGGCGAAATCGACGCCCACCGCGGCGAGCCGGTCGAAGAAGGCGTGAGCCCCCTCGATGTTGCCCGTGATGGTGTCGCCCGCGATGACGCCGTGGTCGAAGGTGGCCTCGAGGGTCTTCTCGGGCATGGTGTTCACCGTGCCCGCTGCGACGAGTTCGGTCACGTAGAGCGTGTCGGGCAGCGCGGGGTCCTTGACACCGGTCGAGGCCCAGAGGGGACGCTGCAGGTTCGCGCCGGCCTCGAGCAGAGCCTGTGCGCGAGGGGAGCCGAACTCCCGCTCGAACAGCTCGTATGCGAGGCGCGCGTTGGCGAGGCCCGCCTGGGACAGCAGCGCGGTCGCCTCGTCCGTGCCGATGGCCTTCAGGCGCTTGTCCACCTCGGTGTCCACACGCGAGACGAAGAACGACGCCACCGACTGCAGGCCCGAGATGTCGATACCCGCGTCACGCGCCTTCTCGAGACCGGACAGGTACGCGTCGATGACAGCGGCGTAGCGCTCCAGGCTGAAGATGAGCGTGACGTTGACCGAGATGCCGGCCCCGATGACCTCGGTGATCGCCGGGAGCCCCGCCTTGGTCGCGGGGATCTTGATCAGCGCGTTGGGGCGGTCGACCTTGGCCCACAGCTCCTTGGCCTGGGCCACGGTCGCGGCGGTGTCGTGGGCGAGGTCGGGGGAGACCTCGATCGACACGCGCCCGTCGACGCCGTTCGTGGCGTCGTACACAGGGCGGAAGATGTCCGACGCTGCCTGCACGTCGTCCGTCGTGATCTCGAAGATCGCCGTGTCGACGTCCGCACCGGCGGCGGCGAGGGTCGCGACCTGCTCGGCGTACGCCTCGCCCTTGGAGAGGGCGCCGGCGAAGATCGTCGGGTTGGTGGTCACGCCGGAGACCGTGCGGTCCGAGATCAGCGCGCTGAGGTTGCCCGTGGTGATGCGCTCACGCGAGAGGTCGTCGAGCCAGATGCTGACGCCCGCCGCGGCGAGCTGTTCGGTAGGGGTGCTCATTTTCTTGCTTCTCCTCGTACTTACTCGGCTGCCGCGGCGATGGACTCGCGGGCGGCGGTGACGACGGCTTCGGTGGTGATTCCGAACTTCTGGAACAGCGTCTTGTAGTCGGCGGAGGCACCGAAGTGCTCGATGGCGACCGAGCGACCGGCGTCGCCCACGATGCCCTGCCAGGTGAGCGCAGAGCCGGCTTCGACCGATACACGCGCCTTGACGGAGGACGGCAGCACGGACTCGCGGTATTCGGCGTCCTGCTCGGCGAACCACTCGAGCGAAGGAACGGAGACGACGCGCGCCGCCACACCCTCCTGAGCGAGGGCCGCGCGAGCCTCGACGGCCAGCTGCACTTCCGAACCGGTGGCGATCAGCAGCACGTCGGGGGTGCCGCCGGGAGCCTCGGCCAGAACGTAGGCGCCCTTGACGGCGTTGTCCGCCGAGGCGAAGACATCGCCGGATGCGGCACCGTCACCGCGCTCGAACACCGGGATGTTCTGACGGGTGAGCGCGATTCCCGAGGGGCCTGCCGTGCGACGCAGCATCTCGAGCCAGACAACGGCGGTCTCGTTGGCGTCCGCGGGGCGGACCATCGAGAAGTTCGGAATGGCGCGCAGCGTCGCGAGCTGCTCGATCGGCTGGTGGGTCGGGCCGTCCTCGCCGAGAGCGACCGAGTCGTGCGTCCAGACGAAGACCGTAGGGATGTTCATCAGCGCTGCCAGCCGCACCGGCGGGCGCATGTAGTCGCTGAAGATCAGGAACGTGCCGCCGAACGGACGCGTCGGTCCGTGCAGGACGATGCCATTGAGGATCGCGCCCATCGCGTGCTCGCGAATGCCGAAGTGCAGCACGCGGCCGTAGGGCGAACCGGTCCACTCGTGCGTCGACCACTCCTGCGGGATGAACGAACGCGCATCCTTGATGGTGGTCAGGTTCGACTCGGCCAGGTCGGCCGAACCGCCCCAGAGTTCGGGCAGCTGCGCGGCGAGGGCATTGATGACCTGGCCGCTGGCGGCGCGGGTGGAGACGTCCTTGCCTGCTTCGAAGACCGGGAGGGCGTCGGCGATGTCGGCGGGGAGTTCCCGTGCCTCGAGTCGGTCGAGAAGCGCCTTGCGCTCGGGGTTGGCTGCGGCCCAGGCGTCGAACGACTTCTGCCATTCGGCCCTCGCCTGCTCGCCGCGCTGGACGAGCTCGCGCGTGTGAGCGATGACGTCGTCGGCCACGGCGAAGTTCTTCTCCGGGTCGAACCCGAGGACCTTCTTGGTGGCGGCCAGCTCATCGGCACCGAGAGCTGCGCCGTGGATCTTGCCGCTGTTCTGCTTGCCGGGCGAGGGCCAGCCGATGATCGTCTTGAGGATGATGAGCGACGGCTTGTCGGTCTCGCCCTTCGCGCGCTCGATGGCGGCGTAGAGCTCGGCGACGTCCTCGACGTACTGGCCCGTCTTCTTCCAGTCCACGGTCTGGACCTGCCAGCCGTAGGCCTCGTAGCGCGCGGCGACGTCCTCGGTGAAGGCGACATTCGTGTCGTCCTCGATGGAGATCTGGTTGGAGTCGTAGATCACGACGAGGTTGCCGAGCTGCTGGTGGCCGGCGAGCGAGGATGCCTCGCTCGTCACGCCTTCCTGCAGGTCGCCGTCTCCGGCGATGACGTAGACGAAGTGGTCGAAGGGCGAGGTACCGGCCGCTGCCTCGGGGTCGAACAGGCCGCGCTCGTAACGGGCGGCGTAGGCGAAGCCGACCGAGGACGCGAGCCCCTGACCCAGCGGACCGGTGGTGATCTCGACGCCCTTGGTGTGTCCGTACTCCGGGTGCCCCGGAGTCAGCGATCCCCACGTGCGCAGCGACTCGAGGTCGTTCAGCTCGAGACCGAATCCGCCGAGGTACAGCTGGACGTACTGCGTGAGCGAGGAGTGCCCCACGGAGAGGATGAAGCGGTCGCGCCCGATCCAGTGCGGGTCGGCGGGGTCGTGGCGCAGCACCCGCTGGTAGAGCAGGTAGGCGGCGGGGGCGAGGCTCATCGCGGTGCCGGGATGACCGTTGCCCACCTTCTCCACTGCATCCGCCGCGAGGATGCGGGCCGTGTCCACGGCGCGTGCATCAATCTCATCCCAACGCAAATCGGCCACGGGACCGCCTTTCACAAAGAGGAGTGCGCCACAGAGGGCCGATGAGTCGGGCCCCGGAGGGCCACGACCACGGCAGGCGCGCGTGTTGTTTCAGCATAGACTGGTCTGGAGCTTGACGAGGGGCGACAACGCAGCAGATGGACATCATGACGACGAGCCAGGGCGAGCCCGCATCCGCCGTCCGTCCTTCGATGGGTCGGACGGTGCGCGCCTACATCACTCTGACGAAGCCGCGGGTGCTGGAGCTGCTGCTCGTGACGACCGTGCCGGTGATGATCCTGGCGCAGGACGGTCTGCCGAATCTCTGGCTGGTGCTGGCGACGGTCATCGGGGGATCGCTGAGCGCCGGTTCCGCGGCCACGTTCAACATGTACCTCGACCGCGACATCGACGCGCATATGCAGCGCACGGTCAATCGACCTCTCGTGACCGGCGAAGTCTCACCGCGCGGAGCGCTGGTTTTCGCATGGACCCTGGCGATCGTGTCGACCGTCTGGCTGCTTCTGACCACGAACTGGCTCGCCGCCGCGCTGTCGGCAGGCGCCATCTTCTTCTACGTGGTCATCTACACGATCCTGCTCAAGCGACGCACCGAACAGAACATCGTATGGGGAGGCATCGCGGGCTGCTTCCCGGTCGTCATCGGCTGGTCCGCGGTGACGGGCTCTCTCTCGTGGGCTCCGCTGATCCTCTTCGTCCTGATCTTCCTGTGGACCCCGCCGCACTACTGGCCGCTGTCGATGAAGTACAAGGACCAGTACGAGAACGTCGACGTACCGATGCTCGGGGCGACTCGCTCCGGCTCCCAGGTCGGGCTGCAGGTGATCCTCTACGCCTGGGCGACCGTGGCATGTTCGCTGCTGCTGATCCCGGTCGCATCCATGGGCCCCGTCTACTCGGTGTCCGCGCTCGTGCTCGGCGGCTGGTTCCTCTACGAGTCGCACCGTCTCTATGCGCGCGCGGTGCGCGGCACCGAGCCCCGCCCGATGCGGGTCTTCCACGCGTCGATCACCTATCTGACGCTGCTCTTCGTCGCCATCGCGATCGATCCGCTGCTGCCTTTCTGATCGCTTCGCGTGAGCGTCGCCGGATCAGCGGGTGATCGGCTTCTCGATGGTTTCCTCGACGTCGTTCTGCGGCGCGGAAGCCGTGTCGGCGGGCACCGCGGCGATGTCGGATGCGGTCTCGGCCGCCAGGGGCTCTGCCTCGTCCTGCCACGTGATGGTCTCGACGACGTCGACCTTCGGGGTGACGAGACTGCGTGCTGCGCTGAGCGCGAGGGCGGCGACGAGGCCGACGAGGCCCGCGCCGGCGATGACGGCGCCGAACAGGGCCCACGCCTGGCCGGCGTACACCTCGACGCCGGTCGCACTGCCGTCGGTGAGGGTGGAGGTCATGATCGAGATCTTGTCGATCGTGAGCCAGGCACCGAAGCCGACGGCGGCGGCGGAGCCTGCGATGAGCCCCCAGAACGGGATGCTGCGGGACAGGCGGGGACGGGTCGTCATGTGGATCACTCCTCGAACGCGCGGCAACGGTTGCCGCGACCTGGCCACCCTCGCGGGTGAATCGAGGTGCGCCCGATGACTCGTCTATGCGTCTGCTGAGGAATGCTCGAGTCGGACGGGTCGCTTCAGGTGAAGGACGACGACGGTGTAGGCGGCAGCGGAGAGCGACGCGAGGACCATGTGGATCCCCACGAGGAGCTCGGGCAACCCCTCGCGCGCCTGCCACACTCCGACGGTCACCTGCACGGCGATCGCGACGACGAGCACGAGCAGCCAGCGCCGCGGGGGGAGTCGCAGGGCCCAGGCGCTGATCGTGAGCGCGAGTACGAGCGCCGCGAGCACATAGCCGGGCCAGGCGTGGATGTGGGCGAGGATCGTCGCGTCGAATCCGTCGCGGATGACGTTCGCGTCACCGGAGTGAGGTCCCGAGCCCGTGGTGAGGACGCCGAAGAGGATCGTCACGGCGAGCACCAACCCGGTGGCGTGCGCCCCGATCTGGAACCACAGGGGAACCGCCCGCTCGCGCGGGCCCTCGGTCGCATCGAGTCGCACCAGGTACGCCGCCGCGACGCACACCAGCAGCAATGAGCACGTGTAGTGGAACCCCACGAGGAAGGGGTTCAGATCGGTGAGCACCGCGAATCCGCCGACGACGGCCTGCGCCATGACTCCCGCCAGGACGATCCACGCGAGTGTCGAGAGGTCTCGACGTCGAGGCACTCGCCGGCCGGCATCGACCGCCGCAGCGACGACGGCCGCCAACAGGGCGCCCGAGGCGAAACCGAAAGCAGGCAGATGGAGGGCGGCCGCCAGCGCGTAGACGGGGATGGCGAGGAGGATGCCACCGCCGGCGAACACGAGTGCGCGCATCACGGCGGGTCGGCCCGCGATCGCATGCAGCGTCAGCAGGACGACGGCCACCGCGACGATCCCCACGACACCGGTCATGGTGCGGTTGCCGAACTCGATGACGCCGTGGATGCCCTGCTCAGGCAGCGGGACGAGGGATTCGGGCGTACACAGCGGCCAGTCCGAGCACCCCAGTCCCGACCCCGTCAGCCGCACCGCGCCGCCGGTCCCGATGATGATGACCTCGGTCAGGAAAGAGATCCACGCGAGGACGCGCAGCGGTCGTCGCACCACGAGTCCGGACCCCTCCCGGATGCGGTCGGATGCGGGCAGAGTGGTGCGAGCGGGCATGTGTCCTCCGGTCCCGTGCAGACCCCGGACGCGGCCCGGAAGTCAGGGGGAACCTGTAGAATCGTGGTTGTTGTGATGCCGCACTTCGTGCAGGGTGCATCGACAACAGTTTAGGCGCCACGTGAGCGCCCATGATGAGGGCCCGAGAGCGGCGTTCGTCCCCGCAGACTCGACGGGGCGGCGGATGCCGGGGCGGATGACACCGTTGCGGTCCAATAAGGAGAGTGTGATGTCGGATGTGCTGATCGACCGCCCGGAACTCGAAGGTCTGGGGGTGTACGAGTTCGGATGGCATGACCCCGACGCCGCGGGTGCGAGCGCGAAGCGCGGCCTCACCGAAGCCGTGGTGCGCGATATCTCCGCCCTCAAGGTCGAGCCCGAATGGATGCTGAAGACCCGTCTGAAGGGCCTCCAGTTGTTCGGCCGTAAGCCGATGCCGACCTGGGGCGCGGACCTCAGCGACATCGACTTCGAGAACATCAAGTACTTCGTGCGTTCCACGGAGAAGCAGGCGCAGTCCTGGGAGGATCTCCCGGAGGACATCCGTAACACCTACGAGAAGCTCGGCATCCCCGAGGCGGAGCGCTCGCGGCTCGTCGCCGGTGTCGCGGCCCAGTACGAGTCCGAGGTCGTGTACCACCAGATTCAGGAGGATCTGGAGGCGCAGGGCGTCATCTTCATGGACACCGACACGGCGTTGAAGGAGCACCCGGAGTTCTTCGAGGAGTACTTCGGCACCGTCATCCCCGCCGGTGACAACAAGTTCGCCGCTCTGAACACCGCTGTGTGGTCGGGCGGATCGTTCGTCTATGTGCCCAAGGGTGTGCACGTGGAGATCCCGCTGCAGGCCTACTTCCGTATCAACACGGAGAACATGGGCCAGTTCGAGCGGACGCTCATCATCGCCGACGAGGGTTCGTACGTCCACTACATCGAGGGTTGCACGGCTCCGATCTATAAGAGCGACTCGCTGCATTCGGCCGTCGTCGAGATCATCGTGAAGAAGAACGCCCGGGTGCGCTACACGACGATCCAGAACTGGTCGAACAACGTCTACAACCTCGTGACCAAGCGCGCCGTCGCACACGAGGGTGCCACCATGGAATGGGTCGACGGCAACATCGGCTCGAAGGTCACGATGAAGTACCCCTCGATCTATCTCATGGGGGAGCACGCGAAGGGCGAGACCCTCTCGGTGGCCTTCGCGGGGCCCGGTCAGCACCAGGACGCCGGCGCCAAGATGATCCACATGGCGCCCTACACGCAGTCGTCGATCGTTTCGAAGTCGATCGCGCGCGGCGGCGGGCGGGCCGGCTACCGCGGCGAGGTCCGCGTCGATGCCAACGCCCACCACTCCGCCAACACGGTACGTTGCGACGCGCTCCTGGTGGACACCATCTCGCGCTCCGACACATACCCGGCCATCGACATCCGCGTCGACGACGTCCAGCTGGGGCACGAGGCGACGGTCTCGAAGGTCAGCGAGGAGCAGCTGTTCTACCTGATGAGCCGAGGGCTCGCAGAAGACGAGGCGATGGCCATGATCGTGCGCGGGTTCATCGAGCCCATCGCGCGCGAGCTCCCGATGGAGTACGCACTGGAGTTGAACAAGCTCATCGAGATGGGCATGGAAGGCAGCGTCGGATGAGCCCCCAGGCCGAAGCCCCCGTGGTGGAGACCACGAAGGGGCACATCGACCCTGCCGCCGCGTTCGTGCCGGTGCAGACCCGCTCGGAGCGCCCGCGCGCGAACGAGGTCTCGTTCTTCGAGGCGCCGACCGGCCGCGAGGTCAACTGGAAGCACACCCCGATCGACCGCATCCAGGGTCTCCTCGAGGATGTCCCGGGAGATGCCGGTGCTGTGGCGGTCTCGGTGAGCGGGCCGCTGGCTGCGGGGGGTCTGGTCGCCGACCAGGCGCCGCGCGGCGAGGTCTTCACCGCGGAGGACCTCAGCGCGGCGATCGCCTGGGAGCGTTCCGCCGAGGCGCTGTATCTCAGCATCCCCGCGGGCGCGGAGCTGAGTGAGCCTGTCGTCTTGGATCTGCGCGGTGCCGGCGGTCGCGCACACGCGCATCTCGTCGTCGAGGCGCAGCCGAACGCGCGGGCAACGGTGCTTCTGCGGCATGCGGGTGTCGCACAGCTTGCCGAGAACGTGGAGATCATCGTCCGCGACGGTGCGGCCCTCACCCTCGTCACGCTCCAGGAATGGGACGACGAGGCGGTGCACCTGGCCGCGCATCAGGCGCGTGTCGATCGTGACGCGAGTCTGCGCCATGTCGTGGTCTCGTTCGGCGGTGGCGTCGTGCGCGTGAACCCGAACGTGGAGCTCGCGGGCACCGGCGCGCGCGGCGAGCTGTACGGCCTCTCGTTCGCGGATGCCGGTCAGCACCTCGAGAGCCAGGTGTACCTGCATCACAAGGGTGCGCAGACCGTCGGTGACGTGCTCTACAAGGGTGCGTTGCAGGGCGATACCGCCCACTCCGTCTGGATCGGCGATGTGCTGATCGGCCCGGATGCGGTCGGCACCGACTCCTACGAGGCCAACCGCAACCTGGTGCTCACCGATGGTGCCCGCGCGGACTCCATCCCGAACCTCGAGATCGAGACGGGTGACATCCGCGGCGCCGGACATGCGAGCGCGACCGGTCGTTTCGACGACGAACAGCTGTTCTACCTGCAGGCTCGCGGCATCGACGCGGAGCAGGCACGACGCCTGGTCGTGCTCGGCTTCCTCATGGAGATCGTGCAGAAGATCGGCATCGCGGAGCTCGAGGAACGTCTCGTCGGTGCGATCGAGGCCGAACTCGCGGGGGAGCAGCGGTGAGCGCGACGCGCGTGTGCGCTCTGAGCGAGCTGCAGCAGGACGAAGCCCGCCGCGTCGAGATCGATGGCGTGCCCATGGCCGTGGTCCTCGACGGCAACGGCGAGGTGCACGCGATCGGCGACACGTGCACGCACGGTGACATCTCGCTCTCGGACGGATTCGTCGAGGGGGACACCCTGGAGTGCTGGGCGCACGGATCCGCGTTCTCGCTGCGTACCGGTAAGCCCCTGAACCTGCCGGCCTACGAGCCGGTGCCCGTATACGAAGTCACGATCGAGGGAGACGATGTCCTGATCGATCCCGCCGTGACCAAGAACGTCGACTGACGAAGGAACTGACATGTCTGTGCTCGAGATCCGCGACCTCCACGTGACGGTCGAGACCGATGAGGGGACCACCCCCATCCTGAACGGCGTCACTCTGACGATCCGCACCGGTGAGACCCACGCCATCATGGGCCCCAACGGGTCGGGCAAGTCGACGCTCGCCTACACGATCGCGGGACACCCGAAGTACACCGTGACCGGCGGCTCGATCACCCTCGACGGCGAGGACGTCCTCGAGATGACCGTCGACGAGCGTGCACGCGCGGGGCTGTTCCTCGCGATGCAGTATCCCGTCGAGGTCCCCGGGATCACCGTGACCAACTTCCTGCGCACGGCCAAGACGGCGATCGACGGCGAGGCTCCGGCCATCCGCACGTGGACCAAGGACGTCAAGGCGGCCATGAGCAACCTGCGGATGGACGCGAAGTTCGCCCAGCGCAACGTCAACGAGGGGTTCTCGGGCGGCGAGAAGAAGCGTCACGAGATCCTCCAGCTCGAGTTGCTCAAACCGAAGGTCGCGATCCTGGACGAGACCGACTCGGGCCTCGACGTCGACGCTCTGAAGATCGTCTCCGAGGGCGTGAACCGCGCCAAGGCCGAGACCGACCTCGGCGTACTGCTCATCACGCACTACACCCGCATCCTCAACTACATCCGTCCGGACTTCGTGCACGTGCTCGTCAACGGCCGTGTCGCCGAAGAGGGCGGTCCCGAGCTCGCCGAGCGCCTCGAGAACGAGGGCTACGATCGGTTCCTCGAGCCGGGCGTACAGGCCGGCGCGTAGGATTCGACTATGACCGCGACGATCACCCCGGAGAAGTACGACGAGGTCACCGAGGCTCTGAAGGACGTCATGGACCCCGAACTGGGTGTCAACGTCGTCGATCTGGGTCTCATCTACGACCTCGCCTGGGATGACGAGAACGACGCTCTCGTCATCCATATGACGCTGACCTCCGCGGGGTGCCCGCTGACGGACGTGCTCGAGGAGCAGACGGCACAGGCGTTGGATTCGGTCGTCGAGCGGTTCCGGATCAACTGGGTCTGGATGCCGCCGTGGGGACCGGAGCGGATCACCGACGACGGCCGCGACATGATGCGAGCGCTCGGCTTCGCCATCTGACGGCGGTCGATAGGGTCGTTCCGTGACGATCGAACCGCTTCGCGCCCTGCCTCTCGACGAGTTGCGTCAGCGCCGGAGCGCGAAGTGGCGGTCGTACCCGGACGACGTGATCCCGCTGTTCGTCGCAGAGACGGACTACCCGTTGGCACCCGCGATCAGCGCCGCGCTGCACGAAGCCGTCTCGCGAGGGGACACCGGCTATACGCCGGCTGATCCGGGCGTCACCGCGGCGTACAGCGCGTTCGCCGCACGGCGCCTGGGATGGCACCCGGATCCCGAGCGGATGCGGATCACGGGAGATGTCATCATGGGCGTCGTCGAGATCCTGCGCAGGGTCATCGTGCCCGGCGATCGTGTCGTGGTCACACCTCCGGTGTACCCGCCGTTCTTCGAGGCCGTGCCGGAAGCGGGCGGGGTCGTGCAGTCCGTGCCGCTGCGAGAGGCTGGAGAGGGCTGGGAGCTGGATCTCGAGGGGATCGAAGACGCGTTCCGCGAGGGCGCGCGCGCCCTTCTCCTGTGCAATCCGCACAACCCGACCGGGACGATTCACCCGGCGGCCGTGCTGTCCGCGTTGGCGGAGATCGCGGTGCGCTACGGAGCCATCGTCGTCAGCGACGAGATCCACGCACCCCTGCCGCGCCTAGGCAACGTCGTCACACCGTTCCTTTCCGTCTCGGATGCGGCCGCGCAATGCGGGTACGCGGTCGTCTCCGCGAGCAAGGCGTTCAATCTGGCGGGTCTGAAGTGCGCGATCATGGTGGCGGCGGACGATCGCACGCACGCCATCCTTCGCTCGCTTCCGGATGAGGTGTCGTGGCGCACCGGGCTCTTCGGCGCCGTGGCGACGGTGGCCGCCCTGTCTGTCGAGTCCGACCACTGGTTGGATGCGCAAGCGCTCGCGATCGATGCGAACGTTGCTCTCCTGCGTGCATTGCTGAAAGCGCATCTGCGGGATGCGGGCTTCCGTTCCCCGCAGGCCGGCTACCTCGCTTGGGTGGATCTCTCTCCCTACGGCTGGGGAGACGCGCCGGCGCGGCGGATCCTTCGCGAGGCGCGCGTGGCCGTCCATTCCGGTCCCGCATTCGGCGCCGGTGGCGCGGGGCACATCCGTCTGACGCTCGGCTGCGCGCCGGAGGTGCTCACCGAGGCGATCGAACGGATCGCTGTTCTTCACTGATCCCGCTTGGGCATCTGCACAGGTAAGGATACCCTTATCGGGTGACCGCCCTCGCCACTCGACCGTCTTACCGCCCCTACATCGCGCGCGTCTCGCGCGTCGTGCGGCTGTCACCGCACTTCGTGCGCCTCACGTTCTGCTGCCCGGAGTTCGAGTACTTCGGCACCGCGGGGCGCGACCAACGGTTGAAGGTTCTGTTCCCCGGCCCGAACGGTCGCGTCTGCGATGTGGGCCAGTGCGATGAGGAAGCGATCTCCAGGGGAGACTGGTACACCCGCTGGCGTGAGCTGCCGCAGGCGGAGCGCACCCCCTTCCGGACGTACACGGTGCGTCGCGTCGATCCCGCGAGCAGGGAAGTGGATATCGACTTCGTCTTGCACCATGATCCCGGTCCCGCGGGCGCGTGGGCCGAGGCGGCCGTCGCCGGCGATGAACTCGTGATCGTCGGTCCGGACCAGCGCAGCCCGGACTCCCACCTGGGCATCGACTGGCATCCGGGCAGCGCGCGACGGCTCCTGCTCGCCGGTGACGAGACCGCCGCGCCGGCCATCGCCGGCATCCTCGAGTCGTTGCAGGGCGACACCGACGTCGATGCGTTCATCGAGGTTCCGTCGCAGCAGGATGCCCTCCCGATCTCGACGCATGCACGTGTGACGTGGCTCGGCCGCGACGAACGCGCGCACGGCGAGGTGCTCATCGCGGCCGTCACCTCGTGGGCCCATGCCGCCGGTGACGCGCTTGCGCGTGCGGCCGCGCCCCGTCCGCAGGAGCTCGAGGACGTGGATGTCGACCGCGAACTCCTCTGGGACAGCCCGGAGGACTCCGAGGGGGAGTTCTATGCATGGATCGCCGGCGAGTCGCAGACGGTGAAGACGCTGCGACGACTGCTCGTGCAGGGCAACGGCGTCGACCGCAAGCGCGTGGCTTTCATGGGCTACTGGCGACGAGGCATCTCAGAACGCATCGAGTAGGGGCCGGAGCTCAGGCCGGTGCGTCCGCGTCCGTGATCGTGTGGTGACGACCGAGCGGGATGACCATGGGGCGACCCGTCAGAGGATCCGGCATGATCCTGCTCTCCAGGCCGAAGACGGTGCGCACCACATCCGTCGTCAGGACGCTCTCCGGCTCTCCTGCGGCGAGGATGCGGCCATCGACCATGGCGACGAGGTGGTCGGCGTATCGGGCCGCCAGGTTGAGATCGTGCAGCACCATGACGATGGTCGTGCCACGATCGCGGTTCAGATCGGTCAGCAGATCAAGCACGTCGATCTGATGGCTGATGTCGAGGAACGTGGTCGGCTCGTCGAGCAGCAGCAGATCGGTCTGTTGCGCCAGGGCCATCGCGATCCAGACGCGCTGGCGCTGACCCCCGCTGAGTTCGTCCACGGAGCGGTCGGCGAGATGCGCCGTGCCGGTCGCATCGAGCGCCCCCGCGATCGCTGCGTCATCGGCGGCGCTCCACCGGGCCAGCGGACCTTGGTGGGGATGGCGCCCCCGACTGACGAGGTCGGACACCGCGATGCCGTCGGGGGCGATGGGGGACTGGGGGAGCAGCCCCAGCACGCGCGCGACCTGACGCGTGGGCAGTCGATGGATGCTCTTGCCGTCGAGCAGCACGCTCCCCGCCGCGGGCGGCAGCAGGCGTGCCATCGACTTCAGCAGCGTGGACTTCCCGCACGCGTTGGCGCCCACGATCGTCGTGATCCTGCCCGCGGGGATGGAAAGATCCAGTGCGTCGACGATCACTCTGTCTCCGTAAGCGAGTGTGAGCGCGTCAGCGACGAGGGTGTGTTGGGCGGTCATATCGAGGTTCCTCCGGCCCGACTGCTGCGGATGAGCAGATAAACGAGATAGGGCGCGCCGAGCACGCCGGTCACGACGCCGACGGGAAGGCGCGTGCCGAGCGCGTACTGCGCGACGAAGTCGGATACCAGCACGAGGACGGCTCCCACGAGTCCTGCCGGTACGACGGGGGAGCCGACAGGCCCGAGGACCCTTACGGCGATGGGGCCGGCGAGGAACGCCACGAATGAGATGGGGCCGGCAGCTGCGGTCGCGAACGCCAGCAGGCACACGGCGGCCACGATGAGCAGGAGGCGGCTGCGTTCCACGCGCACTCCGAGAGCGGATGCGGCCTCGTCGCCGACCCGCAGCAGCTCCAGATCGCGGGACAGGAAGAGCAGCGCGGGCACGACAAGAACCATGACCACGGCGAGGGGCACGACCTTCGCCCAACTCGCGTCATTGAGATTTCCCGTGATCCAGCGCATCGCCGTCGGGAGATCCCACTCCGCGGCGCGGGAGATGACGTACGAGACCACGCTGTTGCAGATGGCCGCCACGCCGATGCCGATCAGGATCAGACGGGCTCCGGAGCCGCCGTGCTTGTAGGCGAGCAGATAGATGAGCAGGGCGGCGGCCAACGCGGCGCCGGTGGCCAGGAACGAGACGGATGTCTCCCCGAGCCCGAGGACGACGATCCCTGTGACAGCGGCGGCGCTCGCGCCGGAGCTGATGCCGATGACGTCCGGACTCGCGAGGGGGTTGCGCAGCATCGTCTGGAAGACGACGCCGCCCATCCCGAAGCAGAGGCCGGTCAGCAGCGCCGTCGTGGCGCGGGGCAGTCTCAGCTCGCCCACGGTGAAGGATGCACCCGGCACGCGCTGCCCGGTCAGCACGCCCCAGACCTCCGCGGGGGAGTAGAACGTCTGTCCCAGCATGAGGGAGAGCGCGAACACGATGATCGCGATCGCGGCGAGCGCGGACGTGACGACGATCCACCGTCGACGACGTCGGCGACGGCCCGCGCGAACGAGGGAGAGCGCATTCACGGCCCCGGCGACGGTCACAGCGCCCTCACCTTCTGTCGACGGACGATGGCGATGAAGAACGGCGCGCCGACGAGCGCGGTGATGATGCCCACCTCGATCTCCTCCGGGCGGGCGATGACGCGTCCGATGACGTCCGCGCCCGTGAGCAGCACTGCTCCTGCGACCGCGCTGAAGGGGAGGAGCCAGCGGTGGTCCACGCCGATGAGCAGACGGCAGATGTGGGGAACGACCAGACCCACGAAGCCGATGGGCCCCGCGACGGCCGTGGCGGCGCCGCAGAGGAGGACCGCGCCGAGCGTGGACGCCAGACGTGCCGTTCGCACGCGCTCACCGAGTCCCGCGGCGAGCTCGTCGCCCAGTGCCAGAGTGTTCAGCGCGGGACTGCACGCCAGGCACACGATGAGACCGACGAGGAGGAACGGCGCGACCTGCAGGATGGTGGCGCTGGTCGCACCCCCGACGCCGCCCACCTGCCAGAAGCGGAACTGGCTCATCACATCGACCCGGGGCAGCAGGATCGCGCTCGTCAACGACGAGAAGGCGACGGCCGTCACCGCACCCGCGAGAGCGAGCTTGAGCGGTGTCGCGCCTCCGCGGCCCAGTGCGCCGATCCCGTACACGAACACGGCGGCGACGGCGGCTCCCGCCAACGCCGTCCAGATGTACGCGGTCGGCGTCGCGAGACCCAGGAATGCGATGCCGCAGACCACGGCCAGGGCGGCCCCGCCGTTGATCCCCAGGATCTGCGGGTCGGCGAGCGGATTGCGGGTCGCGCCCTGGAGAACCGCTCCCGCGACGCCGAGCGCCGCGCCGACCATGATCGCCAGGACGGTGCGAGGAATGCGCTTGTTCACCGCGGCGGCTCCCGCCGTGTCGACCGCCCCGCCGAGCCCGGCCCAGATGTCGTGCCACCCGACCGCGCGTGCGCCCAAGGTCACCGACAGGAACGAGATCGCCAGCAACGCGGCGAGGAGGATCACGAGCCACAACGCCCGTCGCCGCCCCCAGCGCCGTCGCGGTGACGGCGTGGGGGCGGCAGTGTCGGGGGCGAGGGCGACGCTCATCGCCGCCCGCACCCTCTGACGATCGGTCGGATCATGATGCCTTGGCGGCGGCCTCTCCGACGAGCTTGATGTAATCATCGCCGTAGCTGGTGCCGATCGACAGAGGCGACGGCGTGATGGCGGAAGAGAGCGTCGAGTCGGAGGTGATCACCGCGACCGCGCCGTTTGCGACGGCGGGGATGCGCGACAGGAGCGGGTCGGCGTGCCACTGGGAGAGGGTCTCGTCCGTGCCGTACGTGACGATCACCTGGACGTCTTCGAAGCTCTCGATCTGTTCGGTGCTGGTGACGATCCAGAACTGTTCGGATGCGGCGGACTGCTCCTTGACGTAGGCGGAGGGCGCGAATCCCATCTCCTCGAGGTAGCCCACACGCGGATCCGACCGGCTGTAGAAGCCGAGGTTGCTCAGGTCGGTGGGGTCGAAGTACGAAAGAAGCGTCGTCTTCCCGGCGATGGCGGGGTACTCCGCGGCCGTGTCGGCGACGTGCTTCTCGAGCGAGGAGACGAGCTCTTGCGCCTCATCCGCCATGCCCAGGGCCGTCCCATCGAGGATGGTCATGTCCTGCCACGAGGTCCCCCACGCCATGTCCTGGTAGGTGACGACCGGCGCGATCTTGCTCAGGGTCTCGTACTGTTCCTGGGTCATTCCGGAGTATGCGGCCAGGATGACGTCGGGCGCGGCATCCGCGATGGCCTCGTAGTCGTACCCATCCGTCTCGTCCATGAGCACGGGGGTCTCCGCTCCCAGTTCGTCGAGCTTGTCCTTCACCCAGGGGAGTAGTCCGTCGCCGTCCTCGTCGCCGTAGGTCACCTTCGGCATCGCCACCGGAACGATCCCCAGTGCCAGTGCGACGTCCTGGTTGCCCCAGTCGACGGTGACGACGCGCTGCGGTTTGGTGTCGATGGTCGTGGTCCCGAAGGCGTTCTCGATCGAGAGCGGGAAGGCGCCGCTGGGAGCCTCGTCGCCGTCGGTGGCAGCGGGGGTCGCGGCTGGCGAGCTGCAGGCGGTGAGGGCGGCGAGAGAGACGGCGGCGACCGCGACAGCGGTCCAACGCTTGAGCTGCATGACGAGCAGGGCCTTTCTGGAGGGGTGCTAGGCGAGGCTACCCTAACTCCTGGTTCGTTCTCGACCCGAATCCGCTCGTCCGATCAGCCGGGGCGACGGTCGCGGTGGGCGCCGGTAGACTGAACGGTGGCCTTCTCCGGCCCACCTCCCACCCGAACAGAACGGACGTACGCCGTGCTCGCCGTGCATGACCTCGAGATCCGCGTCGGCGCGCGCGTTCTCATGTCCGAGGTCGCCTTCCGCGTCTCCCGAGGCGACAAGATCGGTCTGGTCGGTCGCAACGGCGCGGGCAAGACGACGCTCACGAAGGTGCTCGCCGGTGATCTGCTGCCGTCGGCGGGAGAGGTCCAGCGCGGAGGAGAGCTCGGTTACCTGCCACAGGACCCCCGCTCCGGCGACCCGGAGATGCTGGCACGCACACGCATCCTCGACGCACGCGGCCTGGGGACGCTCGCGCTCGGCATGCAGGAAGCCTCGCTCGCGATGGCGGACGACGACCCGGACGTCGCGGCGAAGGCGATGCGACGTTACGGCAGCCTCACAGAGCGCTTCGAGTCGCTCGGCGGCTACGCGGCCGAGGCGGAGGCGGCATCGATCGCCCACAATCTTTCGTTGCCCGATCGCATCCTCGATCAGCCGCTGAAGACACTCTCCGGTGGCCAGCGCCGGCGCATCGAGCTCGCCCGCATCCTGTTCTCGGATGCGGACACGATGATCCTCGATGAGCCGACCAACCACCTCGACGCCGACAGCGTGGTCTGGCTCCGCGACTTCCTCAAGAACTACAAGGGCGGGCTCATCGTCATCAGCCACGATGTCGAGCTCGTCGGCGAGACGGTCAACCGCGTCTTCTACCTCGACGCCAACCGTCAGGTGATCGACATCTACAACATGAACTGGAAGAACTACCAGCGTCAGCGCGTGGCCGACGAGGAACGCCGCAAGAAGGAGCGCGTCAACGTCGAGAAGAAGGCGACCGCCCTGCAGCTGCAGGCGGCGCGCTTCGGCGCCAAGGCGTCGAAGGCCGCGGCCGCGCACCAGATGGTCGCGCGGGCGGAGAAGATGCTCTCCGGTCTCGATGACGTGCGCCAGGAGGATCGCGTTGCGAAGCTCCGGTTCCCGAAGCCCGCTCCCTGCGGCAAGACGCCGCTGATGGCGCGCGGCCTGTCGAAATCGTACGGTTCACTGGAGATCTTCGCCGACGTGGACCTGGCGATCGATCGCGGCTCGAAGGTCGTCGTCCTGGGTCTCAACGGCGCCGGGAAGACGACGCTGCTGCGAATGCTGGCGGGCGTCGACGCCCCCGACACGGGAACCATCGAACCCGGGCACGGACTGAAGATCGGCTACTACGCCCAGGAGCATGAGAACCTCGACGTGTCGCGGTCGGTCCTGGAGAACATGATGTCGGCGGCGCCGGACATCACGGCGACGGAGGCTCGCAAGGTGCTGGGTTCGTTCCTGTTCACCGGGGACGACGTGCTCAAGCCCGCCGGGGTGCTCTCGGGGGGCGAGAAGACGCGACTGTCGCTGGCGACCCTCGTCGTGTCGAGCGCCAACATGCTGTTGCTCGACGAGCCGACGAACAACCTCGACCCCGCCTCGCGCGAGGAGATCCTCGGTGCGCTCGCGCACTACGAGGGTGCCGTGGTGCTCGTGTCGCACGACGCGGGAGCCGTCGAGGCGCTCAACCCGGAGCGCGTCCTCATCCTGCCGGACGGGGTCGAGGACATCTGGGGTCGCGACTATGTCGAGCTGATCACCCTGGCCTGAGTTCTCACGCGTCGGCGCGGTCGAGGATCGCGTCCTCCTGCTCGGCGTCCCGATCCACGCGCTTACGGGGCCCCGCGACACGGGGAGCCAACGGCTGATCGTCGTCCTCGGCGCGCTTGCGACGTTCGGTGCGGATGATGTAGCCGATGAAGACGAACCCCATCACGGCGAACAGGATCCACTGGATCGCGTACGACAGATGCGGTCCAGGGTCCTCCGACGGCGCTGCCAGCGCGAACGGCATGTCCGGGACCGGAGGATCCTCGCTCACGAGCATCCCGTAGGCGGAGGTCAGGGTTGCCGAGCCGGTGGTCTCCGCGACGAGCGGGAGATTGATCGTCGGCACCTGCCCGGCCGGTGCGGTGCGTCCGGAGTTCGGCAGGGCCTCCGGCGCGCGAAGCCGCACGACCACGCTCACCGTGCCCGAGGGTGGCGCGGGGATGAGAGCAGGTCCGTCGCCGCGCTCCGCCGGGGGGATCCATCCGCGGTCGACGATGAGCACGCGACCGTCTGACGTGCGCAGGGGTGTCAGGACCTCGAAGGCGCTCGTGCCGCCGTGCGGGCGATTGCGCACCACCACCTGCTGCTCCGAGACGTACTCGCCGGTGACGACGACGGGATGCCATTCCGACTCCGGGTCCAGCTGGTCGTCGGGGAGGAGTTCATCGAGCGGCACCGCGGCCGCGTCGTAGTTCCGCTCGACGAGAGCCAGCTGCGCCGCTCTCTCATCGTTGCGGGCGAACTGCCAGTTCGAGAGGAAGACGCAGGCGACGGCGAACGCGACGGCGATACCGACGTAGGCGGCCCACCGCAGCGCTGTGTCACGACGGATGCTCATGATGCATCCTGTGCAACGAAAGGCTCGACGGAGACCGGGAACGAACGGGTTGCGAGGAAGTCACGGAGATACGCGACATGCGCGTCGCAGGCCAACCAGATCTTCTGCCGGTCCGCGTCATGGATACGCGGATTGCGCCACAGCACCCGCCAGAGGGCGCCGTCGCGACATCCCGCTCGCGAACAGATCGCCTCTTCACTCATGCGTCGTGCGGGTTCGGGGGTGTCTCGGAGATGGTGATCACCTGGGTGGGCGGGGTCGGGGACGGCTTGTCTTCGCGCCCTTCGAGAGCGGGGAGCGTCACGGTCTCGGCGGGCGCGGCGCGGGACTCCTGACCCACGTTCGCCACGACGACCGCGATATAGGGAAGGAAGACCGCCCCCGCCGCGAACAGCCACGTGTACCAGCCATAAGGGGTGACGAGGATCATCGCGACGAAGCAGGCCACCCGTACGCCCATCATGATGACGTACTTGAGCATGCGAGCACTCGACTCCTCACGCGGCGCGTGGGGGAGCGAGGTCGCCGACTGTGGTGGGGAGGGCTGCTTCACGGTGCTTCCAGAGTACGCCGGAGGCACCGCTCGTGGGGTCGGTCAGGAGGAGTAGCTGTAGTCGTAGTAGGCGCCGTTCGAGAGGTTCACGATCCAGACGATCCAGAGGACGATGAGCACCGCGATGATCGCGTAGAGCACCAGGCCGGCGTAACCGGTGATCGTGCCTGCCAGCCCCAGCCCGCGACCGCCCTCTTCGCGCTCGCGGATCTGCTTGAGCGAGATGTGACCGGTGATGATGCCGACGATGGAACCGATGAACGGGATGAGGACGACCCCGATGATCGAGGACACCAAGGACACCACGGCGAGGCTGTTCGTCTTCGGGCCGGTCGGATACGGCGTGTACACAGGCGGGGCGCCGTATGCCGGTGCCCCCTGGTACGCCGGGGGATAAGCGGGCGTGGCGGGCGGGACGTTGTACGCCGGGTAGGCCGGAGGGGTTGCCGCCGGTGCGCTGTAACCCGGGTAGCCGGCGGAGGGCGAGGGAGCCGGCGACGACGGGGCCGGGTAGGACGGCGGTGCGTACGCCGGCGCCTGGTAGTCGGGTGAGGCCGGGGCCGCTGCCGCGGGTTCCGCGGGCACGGTCTGAGCGTCGGGGGTGGTGGCCTCTCCCGCCGATTCGGGTGCGGGGAGGTCGTTGTTCTGATCGCTCATCTGATGCCTTTCCGTCTGTGAGGGAAGCCTTCCAGTGACCGCCGGGCGGTGTCAAACGAGCCTGGTCGATAGGCTGGAGACTCTGCCCGATCTGACGAGGAGAACCATGTCGAGCGACCGTGTCGTGCTCATCACCGGAGGCAACCGCGGCATCGGCCGTGCGATCGCCGAACGCTTCGTGTCCGACGGATACCGCGTCGCGGTGACGGCTCGTTCGGGTGAGGGGCCGGAGGGCACGCTCACGGTGCGCGCCGACGTGACGGATTCCGCCGCGCTCGACGCCGCATACACCGAGGTCGAAGAGAAGCTCGGTCCGGTGACCATCCTCGTCGCGAACGCGGGAATCACCCGTGACACGTTGCTTCTGCGCATGAGCGAGGACGACTTCGACGATGTCATCGACACGAACCTCGGCGGCACATTCCGCGTGGTCAAGCGCGCGGCCAAGGGCCTCGTCCGCGCGCGATGGGGTCGGGTCATCCTCATCTCCAGCGTCGTGGGGTTGTACGGGTCTGCGGGCCAGATCAACTACGCCAGCTCCAAGAGCGCACTCGTCGGCTTCGCCCGATCCTTGACCCGTGAACTCGGCGCGCGGGGGGTCACGACGAACGTGGTCGCCCCGGGATTCATCGAGACCGACATGACGGCTGAGCTGCCTGCCGAAACGCAGGCCGAGTACAAGAAGGCCATCCCCGCCGGTCGCTACGGCACCGCCGCCGAAGTCGCCGCGGTCGTGGCGTGGCTCGCCTCCGACGACGCCGCCTACATCTCCGGCGCCGTCATCCCGGTCGACGGCGGTCTGGGCATGGGGCACTGACCGTCAGCGTTCCACCGCTCGCACGATGAACGCTCCCAGCCGTTGTGGCTGGGAGAACTGCGGCCAGTGGCCCGAGCCGATCGGCACGACCTCGCGGTCGACGATGGAGTGCCACTCGTCGCGATAGCTCGGCCACTGCGCCAGCTGCGCGTCGAGTTCGTCGGCGTCGGCGCCGCCGGAGAGGACTGTCACCGCAATGCCGTGCCGGCGCCTATCGTGCAGGTGCAGCGGGTCGGTCGGAACGGATGCCGGGACGGGAACCGCCGCGGCGGCGACACGCTCGCGCGTGGCGTGATCGAGATCAGCGACGTCCGGCGCGTCGAACGTCTCCCAGCCGGGGAAGGGGACGACGCCGTCGACCACCGGGAACGCGGAGATGCCGGCGCCGTCGGGCACAGGCACCGTGTCGACGAAGACGACGCGCGCGACCGCCTCCGGGCGTGCGTCCGCGGCGCCCCAGGCGACATTGCCGCCGCCGCTGTGCCCCACGAGCACGACGGGCTCGCCGGCGGCGTCGATCCGGGTCACGACGGCGGCGACCCAATCCGCCAGGTGCGCCTCCGGCGAGGACGGAAGGGTGAGCGGAACGGCGTCGAAGCCGGCGTCGTCGATCGTGGGCACGACGTCGTCCCACGACGCGGCATCCAGCCACAGGCCCGGGATGAGGATGAGCTGCATCCCCGGACTCTACGCCCGGCATCGGACCGTGTCAGGGCAGGAGCGGGATGACTTCGCGCAGATCTACGGGGCCGATGACGAGGTCCGCGGCGGCGCGCACCGCCGGTTTGGCGTTGAACGCGAGGCCGAGACCCGCCGAACGCATCATCGGCAGGTCGTTGGCACCGTCGCCGATGGCGATGGTGCGTCGCGGATCCACCCCGTACCGAGCGGCCCATTCGCGCAACTGCGACGCCTTGGCCCCACCATCGACGATCTCTCCCGATACGACGCCCGTCAGCGCGCCGGACTCGACTTCGAGGCGGTTCGCGCGCCAGAGGTCGACTCCGAGAGCCGGCGCGATCTCGTCGAGGATCTCGTGGAATCCTCCGGAGACCACGCCGACGATGCCGTCGCGGGCATGCACGGCATCGATCAGCTCGCGCACGCCCGGTGTCGGTTGGATGCGCGAACGCACCCGTGTGAAGGATGCGGTGGGCACACCGCGCAGTTGCGCGACACGGGAGCGCAGACTCGTGGCGAAGTCGACGTCGCCCCGCATGGCGGCTTCCGTCGCCGCCGCGACCTCGGCACCTCGTCCGGCCTCGTCCGCGATCAGTTCGATGACCTCGTTGCGGATGAGAGTGGAGTCGGCGTCGAGGACGACGAGGAGACGACGAGGACGGTTCTCACGCATCCGTCCACGCTAGCGCGCGCGGGTGCGCGTGCCGGACCGACTCCGCCGCTGTTACGGCTCGACGCGGACGTTCTTGCCGACGACGGTGATCCCGGAGTCGGTGACCGTGAATCCCCGCGCCAGGTCGCGTTCGCGATCGACGCCCACCGTCGCGCCGTCGGCCAGGACGACGTTCTTGTCGAGGATCGCACGATGGATGCGTGCACCCGCCCCCACGCGGACACGGTCGAATAGGACCGAGTCGGTGATGGTCGATCCGCCGCCGGCCAAGGTCCAGGGGCCCACGACGCTGCGCTCCAGGTGCGTCCCCGACAGCACGGATCCGAGCGAGACGACGGAGTCGATGGCGTTGCCGATACGCCCGACCGCGTCCCGCACGAACTTCGCGGGCGGTGAGTTCACCAGCTGGGAGTGGATCGGCCACTGCGTGTTGTACAGGTTGAAGATCGGAAGCGTGGAGATCAGATCGAGGTGCGCGTCGTAGAACGAGTCGATCGTGCCGACGTCCCGCCAGTAGGCACGGTCGCGGTCGGTGGAGCCGGGCACCTCGTTGCGGATGAAGTCGTAGACGCCGGCCTCGCCGCGGTCGACGAAGTACGGGACGATATCGCCGCCCATGTCGTGATTCGAGGTGGGAAGCTCGCCGTCCGCTTCGACGGCCTCGATCAGCGCGTCGGTGTTGAAGATGTAGTTGCCCATCGAGGCCAGCACCTCGTGCGGGCTGTCGACGAGCCCCGCCGGACTCTGCGGCTTCTCGAGGAACTCGCGGATGCGGGTCGGATCGTCCGGCTCGACGTCGATGACGCCGAACTGGTTGGCCAGGCCGATCGGCTGGCGGATGCCGGCCACCGTCGCGCGCGCTCCGGACGAGATGTGCGCGTCCAACATCTGCTGGAAGTCCATCCGGTACACGTGGTCCGCGCCGACCACGACGACGATGTCGGGCTGCTCGTCGTTGATGAGGTTCAGGCTCTGCAGGATCGCATCGGCGGAGCCGGAGAACCATCGCTTGCCGAGGCGCTGCTGGGCCGGCACCGACGTGACGTAGGAGTCGAGCAGTGCCGACATGCGCCAGGTCTGGGAGACGTGGCGATCGAGGCTGTGCGACTTGTACTGCGTCAGCACGACGATCTGGCGCAGCCCGGAGTTGATGAGGTTCGAGATGGCGAAGTCGATGAGTCGGTACTGTCCGCCGAACGGCACCGCCGGCTTAGCCCGGTCGGCCGTCAACGGCATGAGTCGCTTACCTTCGCCACCCGCGAGGATGATTCCGAAGACCTTGGGTGCCGGCATGGCACCAGACTATGCCGCACGCACCCCCTGTACTAGCGTCCATGACATGCGCGTCGACATCGTTTCCAAGGAATACCCGCCTGAGATCTACGGCGGGGCCGGAGTCCATGTCGCCGAGCTCGTGCGCGCCCTGCGGGAGCGCATCGAGGTGCAGGTGCGCGCCTTCGGAGAACCTCGCGACGAGCCGGACACGACGTCGTATGCCACGCCCGCGGAACTCGCGCATGCGAACCCTGCGGTCAAGACGCTCGGCACCGATCTGGAGATCGTCGGCGACGTGGCCGGGGCCGACATCGTGCACAGCCACACCTGGTACGCGAACTTCGCGAGCCACCTCGCCTCCCTCCTCCACGGCATCCCGCACGTCGTCACGGCGCACTCGCTCGAACCGTTGCGGCCCTGGAAGGCCGAACAGCTCGGTGGCGGTTACGCCGTGTCGAGCTGGGTCGAACGCACGGCCTATGAATCCGCAGCGGCGGTCGTTGCGGTCAGCGAGGGGATGCGCGCCGACATCCTGCGCGCGTACCCACAAGTGGACCCGGCGCGCGTGCGCGTCATCTACAACGGCATCGACGCCGAGGCCTGGCAGCCGACCCGTGACGAGGACCTCTTGCGCACGCTCGGCATCGACCCGTCGAGGCCCTCCGTGGTCTTCGTCGGCCGCATCACCCGGCAGAAGGGCCTGCCGTACCTGCTCCGTGCGGCGAGGATGCTGCCCGCGGACGTTCAGTTGGTGCTCTGCGCCGGCGCTCCGGACACGCCCGAGATCATGGCGGAAGTCGAAACCCTGGTGCGCGAGCTGCAGGAGACGCGCGACGGGGTGGTCTGGATCGACCGGCACCTGCCCCGCCCCGAGCTGTCCGCCATCCTGACGGCCGCGACCACGTTCGTCTGTCCGTCCATCTACGAGCCGCTCGGCATCGTGAACCTGGAGGCCATGGCGTGCGGCGCGGCCGTCGTCGGGACCGCCACGGGCGGCATCCCCGAGGTCGTCGTCGACGGAGAGACGGGACGCCTCGTCCCGATCGAGCAGATCCAGGACGGGACGGGGACGCCGCTGGACCCCGACCGCTTCGTCGAGGATCTCGCCCGTGTGCTCACCGAGGTCGTCTCCGATCCCGAGCAGGCCGCGCGCTACGGTGCCGCAGGTCGCCGCCGCGCGGTCGAGGACTTCAGCTGGACGCGCATCGCCGCCGAGACCGAGCAGCTCTATCGCGAGGTGCTCGAGACGCGTTGAACCGGCTCGGCCGCAACCGCCGGCCCGGTAGGCTGGGCGGTATGCCGCAGGTGCTGGATTTCTCCGACGTCGTCGTCCGCCGCAATGCCAAGGACATCGTCTCCCATCTGGACTGGCAGGTGGATGGCGACCAGCGCTGGGTGGTCCTCGGCGCGAACGGCGCGGGCAAGACCACCATCCTGCAACTCGCCGCGACCCTCGACCACCCGACCTCCGGCGCGGTGACCATCCTGGGTGAGCGTCTCGGACGCACCGACGTGTTCGAACTGCGTCCCCGTATCGGATTCGCCTCCAGCGCGATGGCCAAACGCATCCCCACCGAAGAGACGGTCCTGAACGTCGTGCTGACCGCAGCCTTCTCCGTGCTCGGACGCTGGAACGAGCAGTACGACCGCATCGACGAGCGCCGTGCGCTGCGTGTGCTGGCGGAGTGGAAGCTCGATCATCTCGCCGATCGCACCTTCGGCACGCTGTCCGACGGCGAACAGAAGCGCGTCCAGATCGCCCGCGCCGTCATGACAGACCCCGAGCTGCTGCTCCTCGACGAGCCGACCGCGAGCCTCGACCTCGGCGCCCGCGAGGAGCTTCTCGAGCTGCTGAGCGGCTACGCGCAGGCGCCCACGACGCCGGCGATGGTCATGGTCACGCACCACGTCGAAGAGATCCCGGTCGGATTCACGCACGTGCTGCTGTTGCGTGCGGGGGCCGTGGTCGCGTCGGGGCCGATCGCCGAGACGCTCACCGCCGAGAACCTCTCCGACACCTTCGGCATGCCGATCGTGGTCACCGAGGCCGACGGCCGCTATGCCGCGCGCGCGGCACGCTGAGCGCCGGATGCGGCGAAGCGCCGCTCCTCCTGTTAGACTCGTCTTTTGGTGCTTCCGGCACCGCAGACTTTCCTCCGAAGCACTCCCGCAAGGAACATCCATGAAGACTGACATCCACCCCGACTACCGCGACGTCGTGTTCCGCGACCTCGGCTCGGGCGAGACCTTCCTCACCCGCTCGACGGTCTCGAGCGACAAGACGATCGAGCTCGACGGCGTCGAGTACCCCGTCGTCGACGTCGAGATCTCGTCCGCCTCGCACCCGTTCTACACGGGTAAGCAGCGCATCATGGACTCGGCCGGTCGCGTCGAGAAGTTCAACCAGCGCTTCAAGAACTTCGGCGCCAAGTAAGACGCCATCACGCACGAAGGGCCCCGCGTTCTCGCGGGGCCCTTCGTGCGTGTCTCACCGGATCGGCCAGCGTCCGTCGACGGGATCGAGTGGATCGATGCGGCCGATGCGAACGAAGTACTCGGTGAGACTCTCCGCCTGAGACCTCGCCCACGCGATCTGGTTCGTGTGGAGCTCTGCGACGGCCGCCGGCAGCAGATCGCCATACCTCTCGCAGAGGGCGAGCGCGACCCTTCCCGCGGCGACCGCATCCGCTGCGGCTTCGTGCGCGCCGTCGAGAACGACCCGATAGTGCTCGGCGACGACGCTCAGCGTGCGCTTGCCTCGACGATACGTGTCGAACGCCTTGTCGAGCACCAGCGGGTCGATGACGGGAGACGGGTCTTCGATCGGCGGCACGGAATGGCGGGCGGCCTCGTATCGCAGCAGGGAGAAATCGTACGGGGCGTTGTAGGCGACGATCGGCGTGCCCGCTGCGAAGAGCTCCGAGAGTGCGGCGCACACCTCGGCGACGACCTCTGGAGCGGGACGCCCGTGGGCTCGGGCGTGCGCGGTGGAGATGCCATGCACGGCCTGCGCACCCTGGGGGATCTCGACACCCGGATCCGCGAGCCACGAGCGTGCCCGGATCACGGATCCGGTCTCGTCCAGGACGCCGACGTGCGCGGTCACGATACGGTCGCGGGTCACATCGACGCCGGTCGTCTCGAGGTCGAAGACACCGATGCGCCTGACCCACTCGGGAGAACGTGGTGTCAACTCCTCGAGGTCGAAGAGCGCCTCGGGGGCGCCGGCGGCGACGGGGTGGTCGGACATGCGATCACGCTACGGGAGACCACCCCCACGCCCCGAGGACCACGCCGGGCGGGACGTACACTCGAACGGTGACAGCGCCGCATCCCTATGCCGACAAGCTCGCGCCCATCCCCGTGCAGCGGCGCACCGCCGAGGTCCTGGGCGGCGAGACCGTCTACTGGGAGTACGGCGACGAAGAGGCCCACACGACGCTGCTGCTCGTGCATGGCTTCCGCGGTGACCACCACGGGCTCGAGCCGGTCGTCGCCAACCTGCCGGGCTTCCGGGTGATCGCCCCCGATCTCCCCGGCTTCGGCGAGACCGCACCCGTTCCGCACCGCGTCCACGACCTGGAGCTCTACGCGGAGTGGTTGCGTGGTTTCGCGCACGAGGTCGCGGCAGGGTCACCGATCCTCGGCCACTCGTTCGGGTCCATCGTGGCCTCGGCGGCCGTGGCGGAGGGGCTCCCGACGGATCGACTCGTGCTCGTGAACCCGATCGGAGCGCCGGCGCTGGAGGGGCCTCGCGGGTTCCTCACGCGCCTCGCGGTGTTCTACTACCGTGCGGCGGCGCGTCTGCCGGCGCCCATCGGTGACGCGCTGCTGCGCAACCGCGCGATCGTGCGGGGAATGAGCATCGCCATGGTCAAGACGCGTCAGCCGCTGCTGCGACGGTTCGTGCACGACCAGCACGACCGCTACTTCTCGCGCTTCGCCGACCGCGACGTCCTTCTGCAGGCGTTCGTGGCGTCCGTCTCTCACGATGTGCGGGAGTTCGCGCCGCGCATCTCGCAGCCCACGCTGCTCGTTGCGGCGCAACTCGACGACATCACGCCCATCGAGGCGGAGCGCGCTCTGCGCCGGCTGTTCCGCGACGCGGAGCTCGTCGAGATCCCCGGTGTCGGCCATCTGATCCACTACGAGACCCCCGAGCCGGCGGCGGTCGCGATCAGTCGCTTTCTCGCGCCTTCCGCTGACGGTACGCGTTGACGTTCATCCGGTTGCCGCAGTTGCCCGTGTCGCAGTAGCGCTTGGACCCGTTGCGTGAGAAGTCGACGTAGACGGCCCCGCAATCGTCGGCCGAGCAGACGCGGATCCGCTCGTACGCATCGGCGCGGATGACGTCGACGAACGCCATCGCCGCCTCGATGAGGATGCGGTCGGCAAGGGGACCGTCGTCGGGCGTGGCATGGATGTGCCAGTCGTATGCGTCATGGCGCACGAGGCGCGGTACCGCATTGCTCTCGTGCAGCATGGCGTTCACGAGGGGCACCGCGGAGTCACGATCGAGGGCCCAGAGCTCTCGCAAGCGCGGCCGGATACGGCGGATCGCCTCGAGTTCCACGGGGTTGAGACGGATCGTTCCCGAGTAGGGGTGCACCTGCAGATACGCGGCGAGATCGTCCAGATCGACCAGGCCGTCCACGTCTGGCGAAGCCGTGCCCGGCAGGGTGTTCACCATGTCCGCGGTCATGACCAGGGACGAGCGGGTGTCAGGGGTGAAGATCAAGTTGACTCCTGACTGCAAGGGGGATAACGTCACCAGCGTTCCTCCACTTTACTCCTGACATCCGGAGACGCCGATGGTCGCCCAGACCTCCTCACTCGCCGTGGCCCAGCCCCTTCCGGCGCCCGGCCGGCGTGTCGCGGGACTGACCGTCGGACTCGCTTCGGCGCTCGCCTTCTCGTCCAGCGGCCCTGTCGTGAAACCGCTCATCGAAGCCGGTTGGACGCTGGGCGCGGCTCTCCTGGTCAGGATGTCGCTGGCGGCGCTCATCCTGTCGCCGGCTCTCGTGCGGGCCGTGCGGCGCCGGCCGGGACTTCTGCGGCGGCAGTGGCCGATCATCGTCGGGTTCGGTCTGACAGGCGTTGCGGGTTGCCAGATCTTCTACTTCGCCGCAATGCAGCGGATGCCGGTGGCCGTCGCGCTCCTCGTGCAGTACCTCGCCCCCGTGCTGCTCGTCCTGCTCGCATGGGTGCGCACGCGTCGTGCGCCGTCCCGACTTGTGCTCACGGGCTCGGCGGTTGCGATGCTCGGTCTCGTACTGGTGGTGGACATCGCGGGAGCGCGCTTCGACCTTCTCGGCACGATCTTCGCGCTCGGCGCGGCGGTCTGCGTCGGTGCATACTTCCTGCTGTCCGAACGGACCGGCGAAGAGCTGCCGCCCCTGGCCCTCGCGGCGGGCGGATTGATCGTGGGCGCCGCTCTCATGACCGTCCTCTGCGCCACCGGCCTGTTGCCGTTCTCTGCCCCGGATGTGTCCGTCGCGCTGGCGGGATTCGAGCTCCCGGCGTGGGCCGCCATCGGCTGGGTCGGCGCCGTGGCCACGACGCTCGGCTACGCCCTCGGGGTGATCGCCGTGCCGATGCTCGGCTCTCGGCTCGCATCCTTCGTCGGGCTGTCCGAGGTGCTCTTCGCGCTGCTGTTCGCCTGGCTGCTCCTGGGCGAAGCCCCCGGCCCGGTGCAGATCCTGGGCGGGGTGGTCCTGATCGTGGGCGTGGTGCTGGTGCGGATGGACGCCTCTTCGGCGTCCGTGCACGCGGTCGGATCTAGCGCTGTGGTTGCGCCAACGCCATGAGAGGCGTCACACGATAGGGGATCACCTCGTCCATGACGAGGGAGGTCTCCGTGCGCTCCACCCCGCTGATAGCGAGGATGCGGGCATCCGTGTCGAACAGGTGCTGTGCGTCGCGACAGGCGACACGGACGAGCAGATCGACCGAACCCGCGAGGCCGTGCGCCTGCAAGACCTCTGGAACCTCCGCCAGTTGTTCCCGGATCCGCGGGAGTTCGTGCTGTCGCACGGTGACGCTGACGTATGCCTCGATGGGGAAGCCGAGCGCCCTCGTCGAGAGGGCGCGCTGGTAGCTGAGGAACGCTCCCGTGCGATCCAGGCGCGCGAGCCGAGCCTGGATGGTGTTCCGGGACAGCTGAAGGCGCTCGGCGAGAGCGACGACCGTTGCGCGATGGTCGTCAGCGAGGGCGCGGAGCAGCTCGATGTCGATACGGTCCAAGGCGGGCATGATGCGCAACGCTAGCAGCAGTAGAGAGCGACGTTTGCGCATGTTGCGCGGCGGAGGTCACGACGCAGTGGGGCTCGGCGACGCACCCTGCGTCGTGAACAGACCCAGTCCGTGCGCCTTGAGGATGTTGTACGCGTCGGCGTAGGTCTCCGGCTCCGGGGCGCCGCTCGGGCCGTAGCGCTCCAGAAGAAGTCCGAGCAGGCCCTTCGCGGGCGACGTCAGCGGCTTGTCGGAGGTGCGGATCTCCTCCAATTCGTCCTCCTCGAGCAGAGGCGGCACATAGGCAGGGTTCACCGTGGGCCAGGTGGACGGGTGACGGGGCTCGGTCAGGTTGGTCGCACTGAACAGGGTCCGGGCGCCGCGGTCGCGATCGGTCAGTGGTTCGAGGCCGTGTAACCGGCAGAGGGTCGCGATGACGGCCGCGTGGTGGATCTCCTCGTTGATCACCGTTCCTGCTCTCGTGTACGCCGACACGGCGATCGCGGGCACTCGCGGTCCGAGCCGATCGAACCGGAAGCCCATCTCGCCCTCTGCCGCCTCGGGGTCCGGAGGAGTGGCCCTGGGCGGGACGACGTGGTCGTAGGTGCCGCCGTGCTCGTCGAACGTGATGAGCAGGAGGGTGTTCAGCGCGTTGGAGCCCTCACTGCTGTCGGAGGTGCGGATCGCGTCGTAGACGCTCGCCACCAGTGCTTCTCCGGCGCGCACGTCCGACACCGCCGAGTCGAACACGGGGGATCCGTCGACCTCGCTTCCGCGCACGACGCCGAAGGGCGGATGGAAGTCGTTGTGGTTGTAGACCATCCGCGGCTCGATGAACGCGTAATCGGGCAGGGCGCCGGCTTTGGCATCCGCGAAGAACCGGTCCATGTATGCGAAGTGGTCGCTGCGCCAGTACTTCTCCAGCACGGGCGCATGCATGACACCCGTGAGGGAGACCAGCTGCTGTTCGTCGAAGTAAATGCGCCAGCTGCGACCCGCCTCCTCCAGGCGGTTGAAGATCGTCGGGGCCGGAGCCGCATCCAGCCACTTGCTGTAGCCGCCGCCGCCACGATTCGTGACGAAGCCGTGCGAGGTCGAGGCATGGAAGAAGGAACGGTTGCAGTACGTCTGGCTGGGCACGGCGCAGTGCCAGTGGTCGTAGACCGCGAACCCCTGAGCGAGCGTGGAGAGTACCGGCAGCATCGCGGGCGAGAATCCGCCCATGATGACGTCGGTGTCGGCGGGAGACGGTTCTCTGCCCTTGCTCGTTCGTCGATAGTTCGCGACGTAGTCGCGCACGAAGCCCCGCATCGTCGGGGTGCTGCCCGCGGACGGGGCATTCCACGGAGCGCGAAGCGGACGGTGCCAGGAGGTCTCGTTGGATGCAGGGTCGACCGTGCCGAAGATCTGGGTGTTCACGTGGGGATACGTCTCGCCCGGATCGGGGTCGGGCGAGCACATGATGTCATCGGTGCTACCTGTATAGACGTGCGCAGGCACGGTGCGCCCATCGGGAGCGGGGTTCGAGTATTCGCCGAACGCGAGACCGTCGAAACGGGCACCGGCGGGGAGCGTGTCGGGGGTGTAGAGATGGCCGAGAAGGTTGTCGAACGACCGGTTCTCGCCCATGAGAACCACGACGTGGGCGAAGCCGGGCTCGTTCGCGGCGCGTGACGGACGCGTCGAGGCCTGCACCGTCGCCGCCCCCGCTCCGGCGGCTCCTCCCAGGGCCAGTCCGCCGAGGGCCAGCCCACCAACTCGGAGGAAGTCGCGCCGGGAGGCGGCTCCGGATTCCGGGTTCGGAACGTTCCTCGGTCGACGGCTCATGGTGTGAGCCAGGCTACGGCATCGTCGAGTCGATGCCTCGGCTCAGACGGACGAGTAGGAGAGCAGGCGCAGCACGCCGTTCTCCCACGAGAATTCCTGCGCCGATCCATTGCCGAGCCGGTCGCCGTCGGCGGGAAGCTGTTCGTCCGTCGCGAAGGCCAGCACCTCGCGGATGAGGGCGCCGTGCGCGACGGCCACGACGACGGGGGGCACGGACTCCACCGAGGCATCGCTGATGACCCGCGCCACGGCACGCAGCGCCCGCTCTCGCAGCTGCTCGCGGGTCTCGGCGCCCGGCACCCGGGCGTCGGGCCCGCGTCCCCAGCGTTCGGTGAGCTCATCGATGGACACGCCTTCGGCTTCGCCGTACGAGCGCTCACGCAGCTCGGGATAACGGCCGGTCACGGGCCGCTCCAGGATCGCCCCGACGATGTCCGCTGTCTCGGCTGCGCGCTGCAGGTCGCTCGAGACGAGCACGACGGGCATATCCGCGTCGAGCCGGTCGCGCAGGAGGAGGCCGGCCTCGCGCGCCTGGGCGCGTCCGGTGTCGTTGAGGGGGATGTCAGTCGCGCCCTGGATGAGGCGCGCGCGGTTCCAGTCGGTCTCGCCGTGGCGGATGAGGATGAGGTGGGTCACAGGCCTGTCAGGGTGTCGAAGCGGAGTCAGCGTCGGCGGGGAAGAGCCTCGGCCAGAGCGGTGAGCACCTCACTCGTCCCGGCGTCGACCTTGACCGTCGCCCGGGCATCGGCCCGGGTCTGTCCGCGGTTGACGATGACCACCGGAAGCCTACGTCGCCGGGCGCGCTCGACCAATCTGATTCCGGAGTTCACGACGAGCGAGGATCCTGCCACCAGAAGAGCGTCGGCGCTGCGCACCAGCTGTTCGGCCTCGCGGAACCGCTCGGCGGGGATGAACTCGCCGAAGAAGACGACGTCCGGCTTGAGCACGCCTCCGCACACACTGCATTCGGGGATGCGGAAACCGTCCACCTCGGCCCCCGCGACGTCGCCGTCGGGACCGAGCGGCAGCTCTTCCGTCTCGCTGAGCCACGGGTTGTCCGCCTCCACCCGTTCGGCGAGATCTCGCCGGTCGAACACCTGCCCGCACTGGAGGCAGCCCACGCGGCGCATCGTGCCGTGCAGCTCGACCACGCGGCGAGACCCGGCCCGCACGTGCAGTCCATCGACGTTCTGCGTGATGACGCCGCTCGTGATGTCCGCCGCCTCGAGTTGGGCGAGGGCGCGGTGGCCCTCGTTGGGCTGGGCCGCGGCGAAGCGCCGCCAGCCGAGGTGGCTGCCCACCCAGTAGCGACGTCTGGCGCTCTCCTCAGCGAGGAACTGCTCGACACTCATGGGCTTGCGCACCGGTGCGCCCTGTCCGCGGTAGTCCGGGATGCCGGAGTCGGTGGACACCCCGGCGCCGGTGAGGACGGCGACCCGTCGGCCGGCCAGCGCGTCGATCGCGCGCTCCAGCTGCGTGAGAGCGGTCGGATCGGGTTCCGTCACGAGTGGCACAGTACCTCCTGCTGCCGAGCCTACGCCTGCCGGTTTGCGGGCATGTTTCGTCGCCGGCGTCCGAGGCTGGTTAGCTGGCTGGGGAGGACGTATGCACCTGGAAGAGATCACCGACCCCGACGACCCGCGCCTGCACGACTACCGCAACCTCACCGACGTCGCACTGCGGCGGGTGTCGGAGCCGGAACAGGGTTTGTACATCGCGGAGTCTGCGAAGGTGATCGCTCGGGCGATCGCGGCCGGTCACCGACCCCGATCCGTGCTCGTGCAGCAGAAGTGGGTCGAAGAGGCGTCGGCGCTCCTGGCGCACTCGGACGCGCCGGTGTACGTGGTCCCGTCTGAGGTCGCCGAGTCGGTCACGGGATACAGCGTGCATCGCGGCGCGCTCGCGGCGATGCACCGGCCGCAGTTGCCGGATGTGGCCGACCTCCTGCGGAACGCCCGCACGGTACTCGTCCTCGAGGACATCGTCGATCACACGAACGTCGGCGCGGCACTCCGCGCGGCTGCGGGCATGGGCGCGGATGCGGTGCTCGTGACCGAGCGATGCGCGGATCCGCTCTATCGGCGCAGCGTGCGTGTCAGCATGGGCACGGTCTTCCAAGTGCCGTGGACCCGCCTTCCGGCGTGGCCGGCGGCGCGCGACCTGTTCGACGACGCGGGGTTCCACCTGGCGGCTCTCGCTCTCGCGGACGACGCCGTCGCGCTCGAGACGTTCGCGGCGTCGAGGCCCGAGCGGGTGGCCTTGCTGCTGGGCGCAGAGGGCGACGGCCTGAGCCGTGGCGCGCTCCGCGCGGCCGACACCGTGGTGACGATCCCGATGTCGGGCGGCGTCGACTCGCTCAATGTCGCGTCAGCGGGCGCCGTGGCGCTCTGGGCGCTCGCTCACCCGCCCGCGGGGTCCTGATCGTCGATGCGCGCCACGCGCGACGCTTCCGGACGCTTCGCCGTCACGTGGTCTCCCGACGACTGGTGCCGCAGACGACGCAGCACCCAGGGGACGAGGTAGGTCCGCGCCCAGACCAGGTCGTCGGCTCGGGCTGCACGCCAGTTCCGCACCGCGATCGGCGCGGGCTGCATCGGGGTCAGGTCGTTGGGGACGTTGAGAGCCCGCAGCACCATCCGCGCGACCTCGTGATGCCCGAGGGTGTTCAGATGAAGGCGGTCGTCCGCGAAGAAGCGTGTGTCCTGGATCTCCTTCAGACCCCACTGGTCGGCGACGATGCAGTCGTACCGGTCGGCGATCGCGCGCAGGTTCTCGTTGTAGATCGCGACCTTCCCGCGGAAGCCACGGAACACCGGGGAGAAGTTCGTGTCGATGCCCGTGAACACGACGACGGTCGCGCCGGTCGATGAGAGCCGGATGACGGCGTCCTCGAACTGCTGCGAGATGTCGTCCGGGTCGGTGCCGGGGCGGATGACGTCGTTGCCTCCCGCGCAGAAGCTGATGAGGTCGGGGGAGAGGGCGAGGGCGGGCTCGATCTGCTCCGCGACGATCTGGCCGATCAGGCGGCCGCGCACCGCAAGGTTCGCATACGCGAAGTCGTCGACGCCGGCGCCCAGCACCTCGGCGACGCGGTCCGCCCAGCCGCGGTTGCCGCCCGGGGACTCGGGTGAGGGATCGCCGAGTCCTTCGGTGAAGGAGTCACCGATGGCGACGAAACGCCGCCACGGATGTCTCTGATCGTTGGCAACGTAGGGCGTGCGATGGGGCAGAGCCGATTCGGTCGTCATCGTTCCTCCTGACCTCTCAGCGTAGCCCCGGGTCCTGAACGAAGGTCGGGGCCGGGTGTCCGCGATCTCGCCTATCGTGGATTCTCGCGTTCGAGAACGGAGGTGCGATGGACGACGAGCGGGAGACGACCATCGGCGCCGATCGAACCGACGAACACGGGGCCGAACACATCGGCAGTTTCGCCGCCGAGCATCTGTCGCCGACGTATCCGCAACGAGCTCCGTGGGGAACCGCTCAGCGTCTGCGCGCCTGGCAGGCTGAGGCTCTCGACCAGTACTTCTCGCTGGACGGTCCGGACGGCGTCGGCAAGGGACCGCGCGACTTCCTGGCCGCGGCCACGCCCGGCGCCGGCAAGACGACTTTCGCGCTGCGTCTCGCAAGCGAGCTTCTGCGCCGTGGCGTCGTCGACCGCATCATCGTGGTCGCTCCGACGGAGCACCTCAAGACGCAGTGGGCCGACGCGGCGTCACGGGTGGGCATCCGCCTCGATCCCCACTTCAGCAACCGCCACACCGTTCCGGCCCGGCAGTACCACGGCGTCGCCGTGACGTATGCACAGGTGGCGGTCAAGGCATCCGTCCACCAGTACCTGACCATCGAGAAGCGCAGCCTCGTGATCCTCGACGAGGTGCATCACGGCGGCGACGCCCTCAGCTGGGGCGATGCACTGCGCGAAGCGTACGGCCGCGCCACTCGCCGGCTGCTGTTGTCCGGCACACCCTTCCGCTCCGATACCGCCCCCATTCCGTTCGTCGAGTACCACCCCGATGCCAAGGGCAACCGCATCTCCCGGACCGACTACGCATACGGCTACCGCCGTGCGCTCGAAGACGGTGTCGTGCGGCCCGTGCTCTTCATGGTCTACGCCGGGCACATGCGATGGCGCACCAAGACGGGCGACGAGATGGAGGCCCAGCTCGGCCAGGACAACACGAAGGACATCACGTCTCAGGCGTGGCGCACGGCGCTCGCCCCCGAGGGGGAGTGGATCTCCGCCGTGCTGCGCTCGGCCGATCGGCGTCTCTCCGAGGTGCGGGAACAGGTGCCCGACGCGGGCGGCCTCGTGATCGCGACCGACCAGACGGCGGCACGCGCGTACGCCGACATCCTGCAGCAGATCTCCGGAGAGCCCGTCACCGTCGTCCTCTCCGACGAGGCCGAGGCATCGTCGCGCATCGAGACGTTCTCCGCTTCCGATTCTCGCTGGATGGTGGCGGTGCGGATGGTGTCCGAGGGAGTCGACGTGCCTCGCCTCGCTGTCGGCGTCTATGCGACGTCCGCCTCCACGCCGCTCTTCTTCGCGCAGGCGATCGGGCGTTTCGTGCGTGCTCGGCGTCGCGGTGAGACCGCGAGCGTGTTCCTTCCCAACGTCCCGCAGCTTCTGACGCTCGCCAACGAGATGGAGCGCCAGCGCGACCACGCGCTCGACCGCGAGAGCGACGCGGAGGACATGTGGGATGCCGAAGAGGACATGATGAACCAGGCGGAGCGCGAGGACTCCGCATCCGACGCGCTGACCGAGGAGTTCGCGTACCAGGCGCTCGGCGCCAACGCCCATTTCGACCGTGTGCTGTTCGACGGCAAGGAGTTCGGACAACTCGCCGTGCCCGGCACCCCGGAGGAGGAGGAGTTCCTGGGTATCCCCGGGCTGCTCGAACCGGAGCACGTGCACGAACTCCTGATGCAACGCCAGGCTCGTCAAGGACGCCATCGCTCCGCGCGGGAAGCGCGCGAGGCGGCGGGGGAGCAGGAGCCGCCGAGTGACATCCCCGCGCCCCTGCACCGCACCCTCAAGGAGCAGCGGCAGCTGCTGAACAGTCTCGTCGGGCTCTACGCACGACAGAGCGGCGAGGCGCACGGCGCCGTGCACACCGAACTGCGTCGACTGTGCGGCGGTCCAGCCGTCTCGCACGCGACCGTCGCCCAGTTGCAGGCTCGGATCGAGCTGCTGCGCAAGCGCGTCCACAGCTGAGAAGCTCTCTGCAGCCGCGCGCGGGACACCCCGCGGACAACGAAGAAGAGGGCCCCTTCCGGGACCCTCTTCTGTCACTGTGCGCGAGGGGGGACTTGAACCCCCACGCCCTATACGGGCACTAGCACCTCAAGCTAGCGCGTCTACCTATTCCGCCACCCGCGCAGTGTTTTCGTCGCTTTCGCAACGAGGAGCAACGTTACCACGTCCCGTGTCCGGTCGTTAATCCGGGACGCCCCGCGTGTGTCGCGCGTCACGGGACGGACACACGGAACGGGTAGCCTGAACCCCATGACGGACGCGACTGCCGGGGGCGCGCCCGATCTGCCCGAGGTCGCGCGGATCGCGCGAGACCTCATCCGGATCGACACGACGAACTACGGTGGTGGTCGTGCCGTCGGCGAGCGCGAGGCCGCCGAGTACGTGGGCGCCTACCTGGAGCAGCTCGGTCTCGAGACGCAGTATTACGAGCCGGTCGCGCGTCGGACGAACGTGTTCGCCCGCGTGCCCGGGAGAGACCGCACCCGGCCGGCCCTGGTCGTCCACGGTCACCTCGATGTGGTGCCCGCCGTGGCGGACGATTGGAGCGTCGACCCGTTCGCGGGCGTCGTCCGGGACGGGATGCTGTGGGGGCGCGGCGCGGTGGACATGAAGAACATGGACGCCATGATCCTCACCTCGGTCGCGGAGCTTGTGCGAGCAGGTCGACAGCCCGAACGCGATCTCGTGTTGGCGTTCTTCGCCGATGAGGAGAACGGCGGTGTGGAGGGCTCATCGCTGGTCGTCGAGCACCGGCCCGACATCTTCGCCGGCGCGACGGAGGCGGTCAGCGAGGTCGGCGGTTTCTCCATCGACGTCGGCTCCCGACGGGCCTACCTCCTGCAGGTGGGGGAGAAGGCGCTTATCTGGTTGCGATTGGTGGCGCGCGGTGCAGCCGGCCACGGCAGCAGGTTCCACCCCGACAACGCGGTGGTCCGCCTCGCGGAGGCCGTCGCGACCCTCGGGCGCACCGAGTGGCCGCTGCGCCTCACCGACACGACCGAGCGATTCCTCGCCGAGATGTCCCATCTCACGGGCACCGACACCTCCGACCCCGATGCGCTGGCGGACGCGGCCGGGCCCGCATCCGCATTCCTTCGCGCGAGTCTGCGCACGACGGCGAACGCGACAGCACTCAGCGCGGGCTATAAGCACAACGTGATCCCCGACCGCGCCGAGGCGCTGATCGATGTCCGTGTGCTGCCGGGAACCGAGGATGCGGCGCTGGCGGACATCCGACGCATCGTCGGCGAGGGGATCGAGATCGAGACCGTCGTGCGCGACGTGGGCCTGGAGACGACGTTCGAGGGGGATCTCGTCGACCGGATGGTCGGAGCCCTCGCGCGTCACGATCCCGAGGCACCCGTCATCCCGTACCTGCTCGGCGCGGGCACCGACAACAAGGCTCTCTCTCGTCTGGGGATCACCGGCTACGGGTTCGCGCCGTTGCGCCTTCCGCCGGGCATGGATTTCACCGGTATGTTCCACGGTGTCGATGAGCGCGTCCCGATCGATTCGCTCGTGTTCGGGCAGCGCGTGCTGACCGACTTCCTCCGCACCTGCTGACCCGTCATCCGATAAGGCGAAAGGCCGTCGATGCAGAATTTCCTCGAAGCGCTCCTTCTGGGCCTCGTCCAAGGCCTCACCGAGTTCCTTCCGGTCTCCTCGAGCGCACATCTCGCGATCCTCGGAGCCTTCCTGCCCTCCGCTCAGGATCCGGGCGCGGCGTTCACGGCGATCACGCAGATCGGAACCGAGGCGGCGGTCGTGATCTTCTTCTGGAAGGACATCGTCCGCATCATCTCGCACTGGTTCGGCTCCTTCACCGGACGCGTACCGCGTAACGACCCCGACGCGCGGATGGGCTGGCTGATCATCATCGGGTCGGTGCCGATCGTCGCGCTGGGGCTCTTCTTCCAGGATCAGATCGAGGGAGTGTTCCGCTCGCTCTGGCTGGTGGCGGGCATGCTCATCTTCTTCGGTGTGCTCCTCGGCATCGCCGATGCCGTGGGCGCACACCGCCGCAAGCTCAAGGACCTCACCGTCGGCCACGGCATCGTCTTCGGTCTGGCGCAGTCGCTCGCCCTCGTGCCGGGGGTGTCGCGCTCCGGTGGCACCATCACCGCGGGTCTCTTCCTCGGCTACGAGCGCGCGGCAGCGGCGCGGTACGCGTTCCTGCTCGCGATTCCGGCGGTGTTCGGCAGCGGCTTCTATCAGCTGTTCAAGGTGGTCCGTGAGCCCGAGGTCGACCCGGTCTTCAATCTGTGGGAGACGGGGGCCGCGACGGTCGTCGCGTTCTTCGTCGCGCTCGTGGTCATCAAGTACTTCATGGCGTGGATCTCGAAGCGCAGCTTCCTGCCGTTCGTGATCTACCGCGTCGCGTTGGGTGCGTTCGTGATGATCATGCTCGCCACGGGCGTCATCGCCGCCTGATCGCGTCCCCGCGTCAGCGTCGCGGCTCGTCGCGGCCGGGCTTGCCCGGTCCGTCGCCGCGGCGACGCAGATACTGCTCGAACTCACGGGCGATGGCGTCGCCGGACGCGTCCGGCGAGTCCCACGTGTCACGCGTGCGCTCGAGTCCGCGGATGTACTCGGTCATCTCCTCGTCGTCGGCCGCGGCCGCGTCGATGGACGCCTCCCAGGCGGCGGCCTGGGTCGACAGTTCACCGCGGGGCACCTTCGCCCCGGTGATGTCCTCCAGGCGATCCAACAGCGCCAGCGTGGCCTTCGGGGACGGCGTGTGGCCCGCAACGTAATGCGGGACGCTGGCCCAGAGCGACGCCGCAGGGATGCCGGCCTGTTCCGCGACATGGGCGAGGACGCTCAGGATGCCGACGGGCCCTTCGTAGGAGCTTCTCTCGAGGCCGAGACCCGTGCGCAGCGCGTCGCTGTCGCTGCCGGCAAAGATCGAGATCGGGCGGGTGTGCGGCACATCCGCCATCATCGAGCCGAGCGCGACGAAGCCCGTGATGTCCTCGGCGAGGGCGAAGTCGACGAGCTCGGAGGCGAAAGCCTTCCAGGCCCGTGCCGGTTCAACGCCCGTCAGGAGCCACAGCTGCGTTCCCCGAGTCTGCTGCGACGGGCGCAGCAGTGTCGTCTCCGGCCACGAGAGCGCGCGATTGCCCTCCGCATCCAGGCTCACCGTAGGGCGGGTGTACTGGTAGTCGAAGTACAGTTCGGGATCGACCGAGTACACGGGCTCGTAGTCGCCTTCGGCGCGCAGGAGAGCGAGCGCCGCGGACGCCGCTTCACCCGCATCGTTCCAGCCGTCGAAGGCGGCGACCAGAACGCGCCGACCGAGTCCCTCCACCGTCACTCCCTCTCTTCCGCAGCAGCTGGGTGCCGCGGGGATCGTTCCAGGATAGGTGCAGCGGCGCCCCGTGGCGCGGGAGGCGTCGGGGCGCCTCGTAGCATGGGACGGTGACCCCCCAGCTACCCGACGCCGTCCTGTGGGACATGGACGGCACACTCGTCGACACCGAGCCCTACTGGATGGCGGCCGAAGGCCCTCTCGTCGCCGCGCACGGCGGCGTGTGGACCCACGAGCAGGCACTGGGCATGGTCGGCCTCGGGCTCGATGACGCGGCGAGGCTCCTGCAGGACGCCGGTGTGCGTCTTCCCGAACATGAGATCGTCGACACTCTCACCACCCGCGTCATGCGTTCCCTGCGCGAGGACGGCGTCCCGTTCCGGCCCGGCGCCCGGGAGTTGCTCGCCAGTCTCCGCGCCGCGGGAGTGCGCACGGCTCTGGTGACGATGTCGCTGCGCCGCATGGCGGATGCGGTCGTCGAACTCATCGACTTCGACGCCTTCGACTTCGTGATCGCCGGTGACGAGGCCACGCGGCCGAAGCCATTCCCGGATCCGTACCTCCAGGCTTGTGCGTCGCTCGGCGTGCATCCGGCTCGGACCGTGGCGATCGAGGACTCGCCCAACGGACTGCGCTCCGCGATCGCAGCCGGAACCGTCGCCCTGGGTGTTCCCCATATGGTCTCGCTCGAGGGCGTCGGTGCCGCCGCCCTGTGGCCCTCACTCGCCGACATCGACGCCGACGACATCGCTCGTCTGTTCACCGCACATCACGAACCCGAGGACGTCGCACGATGACCACTCCTGCCTCCGCACCCCGCGGCCCTTTCCGCTTCGGCGACCGCATCCAGCTGACGGGACCGAAGGGTCGGCTCCACACGATCACGCTGAAGGACGGCGGTGAGCTGCACACGCATCACGGCGTGCTGCGTCATCGGGATCTCGAGGGGCTGCCGGACGGCTCCGTCGTCGCCAACAGCGGCGGTCACGAGTACCTGGCCCTGCGCCCGCTGCTGCGCGACTTCGTCATGTCCATGCCGCGCGGCGCGGCGATCGTCTACCCGAAGGATGCCGCGCAGATCGTCGCACAGGCCGATGTCTTCCCCGGGGCGGTCGTCGTCGAAGCGGGTGTCGGCTCGGGTGCGCTCGCTCTCTGGCTCCTGCGCGGAGTGGGCGCGACGGGGCGGCTCACGTCGTTCGAGCGGCGGGAGGACTTCGCCGAGGTCGCGCGTGCCAATGTCGAGACCTTCCTCGGGTCCGTGCCCGAGAACTGGACCCTCGAGGTCGGGGATCTCGTCGAGCGCCTGCCGGAGGCGGTCGAGCCGGCATCCGTCGACCGCGTCGTGCTCGACATGCTGGCGCCGTGGGAGTGCATCGATGTCGTCGCCGACGCCCTCGCGCCCGGTGGTGTGGTGATCTGCTACGTCGCCACCGCCACGCAGCTCAGCCGGGTCGCCGAGTACATCCGTCACACCGAACTCTTCACCGACCCTGAGGCGAGCGAGACGCTCGTGCGCGGTTGGCACGTCGAGGGGCTCGCGGTGCGCCCGGATCACCGCATGGTCGCGCACACCGGCTTCCTGCTGACCGCGCGACGACTCGCTCCGGGCGCCGTGCTTCCCGAGCAGAAGCGGCGCGCATCCAAGTCGAGCTACAGCGACAAGGATGTGGAGTTGTGGACGCCGGGTGCGGTGGGGGAGCGGCAGATCACCGACAAGAACCTCCGCAAGCGTGTGCGCGAGGCGCAGCGCGCGGCCGCCGGCGCACGCCAAGCGGCGGCGGGAGACGACACCGACGAGCACGTAGACTGATCCGGTGCGCAGACTTCCCGCCGCGGCCGCTGCAGTCGGCCTGATGACCCTGGCCCTCGTCGGATGCTCGTCATCGACAGCTTCGGGCTGTGACCGCCCCGGCTCGCTCGGCGCGATCGGCTCGCTCGTCACCGTGACCGGGGACGACAGCAGCGTCGCGCCCACGGTGAAGGTGTCCTCGCCGATCAAGATCGACGGCGTGCAGTACGACGATCTCGTCACGGGCGACGGCAGCGCCATCGTCTCCGAGAATCAGGTTGTGGACGTGGGCTTCACCCTCGCCGATGCGACGAGCGGCGAGGTCCTGGCCGCCGAGGGCTACGGCCAGCCGCTGTATCTGCCGCTGACGGGTCTCACGCAGGCGATGCCGGGGATCAAGAGCGCGTTGGAGTGTGCGACCGGTGGTTCGCGAATCGTCGTGGGTCTCGCCGGCGACCAGATCGAACCCGGTTTCCTCGAGCAGCTGCGGATCGCCGAGGACACCCCGCTCGTGGCGGTTCTGGATCTCCGGTCCGTCATGCTGTCGGCGGCCGACGGCGCGCCGCAGTACAACGACGCGCACGGCATGCCTTCCGTCGTGCTCACCGACGACGGCCACCCCGGACTCGTGGTCCCTGACGGTTCCGCTCCGAGCGAGCGCACGGTGGAGGTCCTGAAGAAGGGCGACCATGACGTGCCTGCCGACGGGGCCACCGTGGTCGTCAACGTGCTGCAGGTCGACTGGAAGAGCAAGCGCGTCACGAAGACCACGTGGGACGACAAGCCCGATGCGGTCGCGCTCGGCGGTGACTCCGTCGTCTCGCAGACGATCGCGGGCCTCCCGGTCGGGTCGCAGGTGCTGGTCGTCGAGCCCGCCGCCGACGCCTCGAGCAGCGCCTCGATCTACGTGATCGACATCCTCGGCGCGCTGGGCTGACCCGCGCCCGCACCGCGCTGGGAGACAGCGGCGCGCCTAGGATATGGGGGTGCCCATGAACGATTCGAGTTCCGTCGCGCCCGAGGAGCGCCTGGTGAATCTCGCCGTCGCCCTCATGGCCACGGAGCAAGGGCTCACCAAGGACACCATCCTCCGGTCGGTGTCGGGCTACCGGGAACAGGCGGAGTCGGGAGCATCGAAGACCGCTCTGGAGAAGATGTTCGAGCGCGACAAGGAGAACCTGCGCGCGCTCGGCGTTCCCATCGAGACGATCGGCGACCACGCCGACCCCGATGACCTTCGCGAGGCCCGCTATCGTGTGCCGACCGCGGAGTACGCGCTTCCCGAAGACATCACGTTCACGCCGGCTGAGATCGCCCTGCTGAATCTCGCGGGCTCGGTCTGGAGCGAGAACAGCATGTCGCTGCCGGCGCGGAGCGGCCTGCGGAAGATCCGTGCACTGGGCAACGAAGTCGACGCCGAGATCGTCGGCTACGCACCACGCATCAGCGTTCGCGACACGGCGTTCGCACCCCTGCAGCGTGCCATCGAGCAGGCACGCGTCGTCTCGTTCACCTATGTGCGACCGGGGGAGTCGACAGCGCGCCGGCGCCGGGTGCGCCCGCTCGCTCTCGTCGAGTACGAGGCTCGTTGGCACGTGTACGGCACGGATGTGACGCTGGGCGCCGAGCGCACATTCCTCCTGTCTCGTATCACCGACGCGGTTCAGATCACCAAGGAGGGCTTCGACCCCTCGTTGCGTGCGGGCGCGGGGGAACGCGCCCTCCGCGAGCTCCAGGAACTCGCGGCGCGACAGGAGGCCCTCATCGAGGTGCACCCTGGGACGGAGGCCGCGCTTCGCCTCTCCCGCCGTGGCCGCTCGGCCGCTCAAGGCATTCTGGTGCCGTACGTCGACGCGCACATCCTCGCCGACGAGCTCGCCTCTTACGGCCCGGAAGCACGCGTGGTGGACCCGCCCCACCTGCGCGATCTCGTGATCGAGCGCCTGCGCGCGGTCATCGCGCTGCACGGAGGACGCTCGTGAACGCCTCGCGTCCGCTGGTGGCCACCGAACGCGCCGCTTTGATCATGCAACTCGTGCCGTATCTGCTCGAACGCGGCGACGTCTCGCTGGACGACGCCGCACGCGACTTCGAGGTGAGCCCCGCTCAGATGCGGGGAATGGTCGAGAAGCTGACGGTCATCGGCCGTCCTGGAGAGGGTGGTTTCTGGTCGCTGCCCGGCGACCTCTTCGACATCGATTGGGATCTGCTCGACACGCAGGACCGCATCGCACTGACGCACACCGTCGGCCTCGAGCGCACACCTCGTCTGACGGCCCGTGAGGCGGCGGCGCTGCTCGCCGGACTCCAGCTCACGGGCTCGCTGCCCGGGGTGAGCGAGCCCGCCCTTCTCGAAGGCCTTCTCGCGAAGCTCGCGCGCGGGGCGGCAACTGCTCCGGCCGACGTCATCGTCGCCCCCGCCCCCGTCGACCAGGTACGCGAGCGCGTCGACGAGGCACTCCGTCGCGGGCGTGCCGTCTCGTTCTCCTACAAGACCCCGGATGCCGCCGCGACGACCCGCACGGTCGACCCGGTGAAGGTCCACATCGCCGACGGACAGTGGTACCTGCAGGGCTGGTGCCATCTGCGCCAGGCGACGCGCACGTTCCACCTCGACCGCGTTGCGGACGTCGAGGTGACGGACATCCCGGTGACCCACGGTGCCGATCCGTTGCCGGCGCTGTTCGACACGCTGCAGGGCGAGATCGTCGCACGCCTGCGGTTTCCCGAGGCCGTCGCACCGCTGCTGGGGGAGTTCCTGACGCACGCCGAGATCGAGATCTCCGGCGGTATGGCGACCGCCACCGTGCGCTTGGCGGACGAGGGCGTGCTGCGCCGGCTCGCGGCCCGTCGCGCGGGCGATGTCGAGATCCTGGCGCCGGAGGCGGCCCGACGCGCCGCCGGATCCTGGGCCCACGCAGGCCTGGCGCAGTACGAACACTCCGCCTGAGCCCCGACCCGGTCGCGGATGCGCGGGTTACACTGGGGATACCTCGAACTTTTGGAGATCTCCATGGGCGCTTTCGGTTGGCCGCACCTGCTGGTCATCCTCGCGGTGATTCTGCTCCTTTTCGGCGCTGCCAAGCTGCCGGCTCTGGCAAAGAGCGTGGGACAGTCCGCCCGGGTGTTCCGCGGCGAGATGAAGGCCATGAAGGAAGACGACGCCGCGGCGCCGTCCACCACGACGACCGTCGCGCCGGCTCCGACGCCGGCAGAGTCCGCGCCGAAGGCTCCCGACACGGGGACTTCGCCCGATACTCGCGCCTGACCCGTCGTGACGGCCCCGGCCTCGCCCATCACGGGAGCTGACGAACCACGCCGCGAGAAGCGCATGTCGTTGGGGCAGCACCTCATCGAGCTGCGGCGACGCCTGATGATCGCGGCGATTGCGCTGGTCGCGGCGATGATCGTGGCCTTCTTCGTGACGGACCCGATCCTGGATTGGCTGACGGGTCCGATTCGCATCGTTGCCGAACAGCGCGGCGACAATTTCGCCGCGTTGAACTTCCCCACGGTGACGTCCGCCTTCGAGATGCGGATGCGGATCGCCGTGACGATCGGCATCTTCCTGTCCGCGCCGGTCTGGCTGTGGCAGATCTGGGCGTTCGTCATGCCCGGACTCACCCGCAAGGAGATCCGGTACACGATCGGTTTCATCGCGGCGGCCATCCCGCTCTTCTTCGCAGGCTGCTACGTCGCCGTTCTCGTCATGCCGCACGTCATCGAAGTCATGTGGAGCTTCACGCCCGAGGGCGCCGTGAACTTCTACTCCGCATCCGAGTACTACGACTTCATCTTCAAGCTGATGATCGTGATCGGCATCTCTTTCGTCCTACCCGTCTTCCTCGTCGCGCTCAACCTCGCGGGCATCATGTCGGGCATGGCCATCCTGAAGGGCTGGCGCGTCGCGGTTCTCCTGGCGACGGTGTTCGCGGCGGTGGCAACCCCCGCCGCTGACGTCGTCAGCATGCTCCTGCTCGGCGCCATCTTGATCGTGCTGTTCTTCGCCGCGGCTGGTCTGTCCATGATCTTCGACCGACGCCGTCGGAAGCGCGAGGCCGCTCTCTTGGACACCACGCTGTGACGGAGCTCTCCGCCGCCGAGAAGTTCTCTGCGGCCCAGGCTCGTGCGTCGCATCCCTTGACGGCAGCGTTCGCCGCGTCGCAACGGTTCGAGCTGGATCCGTTCCAGCTCGAGGGATGTGCATCCCTTGAGGAGGGCCGGAGCGTACTGGTGGCCGCGCCCACGGGCGCCGGGAAGACGATCGTCGGTGAGTTCGCGATTCATCTCGCCATGCTCACCTCACGCGACAAGGCCTTCTACACGACGCCGATGAAAGCCCTGTCGAACCAGAAGTTCCGCGAGCTCACCGAGGTCTACGGGCCGGAGAACGTCGGCCTCCTGACGGGCGACACCAACATCAACGGCAACGCGCGCATCGTCGTGATGACCACCGAGGTGCTGCGCAACATGCTCTACGCGGGCTCGTCCGCACTGCGCGATCTCCGCTTCGTGGTGATGGACGAAGTCCACTACCTGGCGGATCGCTTCCGCGGCGCGGTCTGGGAGGAGGTCATCATCCACCTCCCCGAGAGCGTCCGATTGGTCTCGCTCTCGGCGACCGTGTCGAACGCCGAGGAGTTCGGCGACTGGCTGGACACGGTGCGCGGCGAGACAGACATCATCGTCTCGGAGACCCGTCCGGTGCCTCTCGAACAGCATGTGCTCGTGCGCGGAGATCTGCTCCCGCTGTTCGACGATCGTGCCGGCGTCGCCGCCGCCCAGGTCAACCAGGAGCTGCTCCGCATCCGCTCCGGCGGGGGACCGGGACACGATCGCAAGCGCTACGGGCAGCAGGCACGACGGGATGCGGACGCGCACCGCCGTCCGCATCGGCACGGAACCAAGCAACTGCGCTCCGGAAACGCCCGGCGACTCGAGCGCATCGACCGGCCCGAGGTCGTCGATCTGCTGGGGCGGGCAAATCTGCTCCCCGCGATCTTCTTCATCTTCTCTCGCGCGGGGTGCGATGGAGCCGTGCAGCAGGTGCGACGTTCCGGACTTCGCCTCACCGACGCCGACGAACGACGTGCGATCAGAGAAATCGTCGAGGAGCGAACCCGCAACCTGCCGGATGAGGATCTCGCAGTTCTCGGCTTCTGGGAATGGCGCGAGAGCCTCGAGCGGGGAGTCGCCGCCCACCACGCCGGCCTTCTGCCCGCGTTCAAGGAGATCGTCGAGGAGCTCTTTCGCCGGAAGCTCGTGAAAGTGGTCTTCGCCACCGAGACGTTGGCACTGGGGATCAACATGCCCGCCCGCACGGTTGTGCTGGAGAAGCTCGAGAAGTTCAACGGCGAGGCGCGCGTCGCCATCACCTCGGGGGAGTACACACAGCTGACCGGCCGCGCCGGGCGTCGTGGCATCGACGTCGAGGGGCACGCGGTCGTGCAGTGGAGCGAGTCGATGGACCCCCAGGCGGTCGCGGCGCTCGCGTCCCGCCGCACCTACCCGCTGAACTCGAGCTTCCGACCCACCTACAACATGGCGGTCAATCTGATCGACCAGTTCGGCCGCACTCGCGCCAGGGAGATCCTCGAGTCCTCGTTCGCGCAGTTCCAGGCGGACCGCTCCGTCGTCGGCCTCGCCCGGGAAGTACGGGCGGCAGAGGAGTCGCTGGCCGGCTACCGCGAAGCGATGACGTGCGATCGCGGCGACTACGCGGAGTATGCGCAACTACGGCAGGAGGTCTCGGAGCTGGAGAAGCTCGGCCGCAAGGACGCGAACGCCTCCCGCGCGACGCGCGACGAGCGCACCCGCCGCATCCAGTCGCTCCGTCGCCGGCTCCAGCATCATCCGTGCCACTCCTGCCCGGAGCGCGAGTCGCACGCGCGGTGGGCCGAGCGCTACCTCAAGCTCAACAAGCGCGTCGATCGGATGCGGAGCCAGATCTCCTCGCGCACCGGCACGGTCGCTCGGGTCTTCGATCGCGTTGTGGACGTCCTGAGCGAGCTCGACTACGTCTCTCACGACGACGCCGGGCGCACCGTCCTCACCGCATCTGGTCGACGGATGCGGCGCATCTACGGAGAGCGCGACCTTCTCGTCGCCGAATCTCTGCGCACCGGGATCTGGGATCGCCTCGACGCTCCGTCGCTGGCGGCGCTCGTGTGCGCGCTCGTCTACGAGCCCCGGCGCGACGAGGCGGGAGTGGGGGAGCGGGGCCTGCCCCGCGGCGCCTTCCGCACCGCCCTCACCGCGACGGAGGATCTGTGGCAGCGGCTCGACGACCTCGAGCGCGATCATCATCTTCCCGGATCCACACCGCCGGCGGCAGGACTGTCGCAGGCGATGTACTCGTGGGCGCGCGGGTCGATCCTGGATCGCGTGCTCACCGAGGCCGACATGGCCGCCGGCGACTTCGTGCGGTGGGCGAAGCAGACGATCGACCTGCTCGATCAGCTTTCGCTCGTGGCCGATGCGCCACTGGCAACGACCGCGCGCACCGCGCTGGATTCCGTCCGCCGCGGCATCGTCGCGTACGCCGGCGTCTGACGGCGGGCCCATAGCCGGAGCCGCATAGGCTGGACTTCGTGCCGAGACCGCGTGCCCTCCTTCCACTCTGGGCCGCCGTCCTGGCATCCGTGCTGGGCGGACTCACCCTGACCACGGCCTTCCCCGCGCTGAGCTGGTGGCCGATGGTGTTCGTCGCGATCCCGCTCGCACTCGTCTCGCTCATCGGCCGCAGCGCGGCTGGCGCGTTCCTCGCCGGAACGGCGTACGGCGCGGGGTTCTTCCTCGTCAACGTCTCCTTCACCGCTCGCTATCTCGGACCGGTACCGTGGCTCGCGCTGTCCGTGCTCGAAGCCGTCCTGACCGGCGCGGCGGCCATCCTGATCACCTGGGCGTACCGGTGGGTTCCGCAGGCGCTACGGGGGATCTGGCCCCGACTCATCGTGCTCCCGCTCGTTGTCGCGGGCCTCTGGGTGCTGCGCGAACAATGGGTCGGCACCTTCCCGTACGGCGGCTTCCCGTGGGGAAGGGTGGGCGTGACGCAGGTCAACGGCCCCTTCGCCTCCCTCCTGTCGTGGATCGGGATGTCGGGTGTCGGCTTCGTCGTCGTCCTCCTGTGCGCCGCGGCCATCGAGTATGTGCGGATGCGCAGATTCACGGACGTCCGCACGGCGGTCCCGATCGTGCTCGTCGCGGTCATCGCCTTCGCCACGCCCGCGTTCGACACCACCGCCAACGGCACGTTGCGCATCGGGTCGGTGCAGGGCAACGGCCCGGCGGGATACTTCGACCAGCGCACCAGAGGCGCGCTCCTCGACGCCCAGTTGAAGGCCACCGAGGCGATCGCCGATGATCGTATGGATCTGCTGGTCTGGCCCGAAGGCGGCATCGATTCCGATCCGACGGCCAACCGCACGACGGCCGCGACGCTGGACACGCTGTCGAATCGCATCGACGCACCCCTGCTCGTGAACGCCGCCACGGCTCGCGGTGATCGCTACTTCAACACGTCGATGTTGTGGGAGTCGGGCAAGGGCGTCGTCGCCTCCTACGACAAGATCCACCCGGTGCCGTTCGGAGAGTACGTTCCCGATCGGCCCTTCTTCGCCGCATTGGCGCCGGATCTCATCAACCTCATCCAGCGGGAATACACCCCCGGCACGGCCGAACCCGTCGTCGAACTCGGGGACACCCCGATCGGCCTCGCCATCTGCTTCGACGTGATCTATGACGACGTGGTCTGGGCGGCCTCCGACGGCGGCGCGCAGGTGTACGTCTACCAGACGAACAACGCGGACTTCCGTGGGACCGACGAGAATCTCCAGCAGCTGGCGTTCGCGCGCGCCCGGGCGATAGAGACGGGACGCGCCGTCGTGAACATCTCTACCGTGGGAACGAGCCAGGTGATCGCTCCCACCGGCGAGGTCATCGACGGCATCGCCGCCGACACCGCCGGCGCGATGGTCACCGAGGTCCCGCTGCGAACCGGAACGACCGCCGCGATGGTGCTCGGCCCCGCTCTGCACGCAGTGTTCGCTTGGGGAAGTCTGGTCGCGCTCCTGGTAGCGGGGCTCGCGGCGCGGCTGCGCGCACCGCGGCGGAACCGCGCGTAACGAAGAACGGCGCCGCATCCCAAAGGATGCGGCGCCGTTCGAAAAGAATGCGCTCAGGCCGTCTTCTTGGTGACGTCGTCACCGGCGCCGCGACGGGCGCGAACGAAGGCGAGACGCTCTTCCAGCAGCTCTTCGAGCTCCGGGATCGTGCGGCGCTCGAGCAGCATGTCCCAGTGGGTACGGGCGGCCTTGTCGTCGCTGTGGTCGACGGAGACGGTCTGCTCGCCCACGCGCAGCAGCGCTTCTCCGCCGCATGCGCGGCATTCCCAGGTCTGCGGCGGCTCAGCGTCTGCCGCGAAAGTCAGTGTGGTCTCTTTCGAACACACGCTGCAGACGTAGGTCTGCTGCGCGCGCTCATGAAAAACGACGCCCTCTTCGCTCTGTAGGCTCTGGGCGCCGAGTCGGATGCCGCGAAGACTGCGGTCTGCCATTGTGTGGTCCTCTCGTCGCGTGGTGCTTACCCGGTATAACGCGTCGAGTTGGGAGGATCATCCGAGGCGGCTATGACGGAGCACAACTCACAGTCTATCTTCAGCGACCAGGGCCGAGAATCCGCAGCGCGAGTTCGGCGCGGTCGGTCACGATGCCGTCGACCCCCATCCCGAGCAGGCGTCTCATGTCCGACTCGTCGTTGACCGTCCACACGTGCACTTCCACGCCCGCATCGTGCACCGCATCCAGGAAGCGCGGCGTGACGACACGGATGCGGTTCTGATACTCCGGAACCTGGAGGGCGTCGATGCCCGCCAGCGTGCGACGCGCGAGCCGATGAGAGCCGGTGACGGCTGCCGCGGCGACACGCGCGACCAGCGTCGCGCCGGCGGACGTGGCCGGCAACAGTGTGGAGCGGGCGCGTGCCGCCGCGGCGAGGGCCGTTCGGCGTCGGCGCTCCGAGAAGCTCGTCAGCAGGACCCGCTCGGCCGCGCTCGCGGCGAGGCGTCCGGCGGGCTCGGCAGCCGCATCCGCCTTCACGTCGATGTTGAAGCGCACGTCGGGGAAGCTCTGCAGCGCCTGTTCGAAACTCGCGAGCCCGCCACGGTCGGCCATGAGATCCTCGAGCTCGCGCAGCGTCACATCTCGAACCAGACGGGGATCACCCGCTACCCGCGAGAGGTCGTCATCGTGGAAGAGGACGACCGTGCCGTCCCGTGTCAGATGACAGTCCGACTCGACGTAGACGGCGCCCGCAGCATGAGCGGCCGCGATCGCTGCGAAGGAGTTCTCGACCATCTCGGGGCTTCCCGCGGGCACGAGTCCTCGATGGGCGAGGACCCGAGGGTGAGGTGTGCCACTCAGGTACGGATGCGTCACGGCGCCCACGTTATCGCGCGCGACGCCGAGCGGGGATTGGTAGGGTCGGGTGTCGCCCCGATGCGCCGATTCGGCGCGCGGCGATGCCTTTTCGCGCCAGATTCAGGAGTGCCCGTGACCGATTCGCTCACCCCCCTCGCCGCCGGTTCGCTCGCCGGCAAGACCGCCCTCGTGACCGGGTCGTCGCGCGGCATCGGAGCCGACACCGTGCGCTACTTCGCGCAAGCCGGCGCGAACGTCGTCATCAACTTCCGCAACAAGGCACCGCGTGCCGAGAAGCTCGCCGCGCAGCTGCGCGAACTCGGCGTGCAGGTGCTTGTCGTCGGAGCCGATCTCACGGACGAGGCATCGGTGCAGGCGATGTTCTCGGAAGTGGAGCAGACGTTCGGATCGCTCGACATCCTTGTGCTCAACGCGTCGGGCGGGATGGAAGGCGGCATGGCCGCCGACTACGCGCTGCAACTGAACCGGGACGCCCAGGTGCGCGTGCTCGAGACGGCACTGCCTCTGCTGGGTTCGGGTGCGCGCGTCGTCTTCGTCACGAGCCACCAGGCGCACTTCATCCACACGACGCCCACCATGCCCGAGTACGAGCCAGTGGCTCTCTCCAAGCGCGCCGGTGAAGATGCGCTTCGCGAGCGGATCCCCGCCCTGTCCAAGCGCGGCGTCGAGTTCGTCGTCGTCTCCGGAGACATGATCGAAGGCACCATCACCGCGACGCTCCTGGAGCGCGCGAACCCCGGCGCCATCGCTTTGCGCCGTGAGGATGCCGGCAAGCTCTACAACGTGTCGGAGTTCGCGGCTGAGGTCGCTCTCGCGGCGGTCGAGCCGGTGCCCGCCGACAACACGCGCCTCGTGGGGGAGACCAGCTCGTTCGTCGCCGAGTGAGTGCGCAGAACGCCCCCGGATCCGAGGATCCGGGGGCGTTCTCGCGTTGTCAGGCGCGGCCGAAGGAGAAGGCGCGCACGATCTGGATGATGCCCAGGATGACGAGCGAGGCTCCGACGAACAGCCAAAGCAGCGCCACGTAGAGCGGCGAGAACACGAGGATGACGCCCGCGATGAGGCTCATCACCGCGAAGAAGATTGTCCAGCCCCGCGACGTGCTGTTGCCCAGCGTCGTGAGGGCGACGACGCCCTCCACGATCCAGGTGATGCCGATGAAGACTCCGACGAAGATCGCCAGGAACACGGTGGTATCGCCGAGGTTCGCGAGCGCGATGATTCCCGCTGCAACGAACAGCAGACCGAGAACGATGTGACCCACGCGGGACCATCCGCCGAGGGTCTTCGAGAAGATCCCGAGCCCCGCATAGACCAGCCCGGAGGCGATCGCGTAGACGGCGATGATGGCGGTTCCCACGGCGGCCGTCTTCAGCGGCCACACGAGGATGAGGATGCCGACGATCAGGGCGATCGCGCCGCCGATGCCGAAAGCGGTGCGGATGCCGTTGACGAAGGTCTTGTCGGCGCTGGGGGTAACGGTCTCGGACATGTCCTGCTCTTTCTGAGAAGAAGCTGAGTGTATGGATCCACCGTAGCGCGATGGGGCGGCGCAGGGGAGTGGTGTCCGACTCGATGCGTCACAGCAGGAGCACGATCCCCAGCAGCACGGGCACGCTGCCGACGGTCGTGAGGAAGATCGTGTCGCGCGCGACGGACTCGCCCACGGCATAGCGCTGGGCGTAGTTGAAGACGTTCTGCGCCGTCGGCAGAGCGGCCAGCACCGTGACGATGAGCACCTCGTGCGCCGAGAGTCCGAAGAGCGTCGCCAACGCCCACGCTGCTGCGGGCATCGCCAACAGCTTGAGCGCGCTCGCGATCAGCACCTCACCGCGGCGGCCGGCATCCGCCAGGACGCGCTGGCCGTGGAGCGAGATGCCGTAGCTGATCAGGAGGATGGGAACGCACGCGTTCGCAATCAGCAGCGCGGGCTCCAGGACGATCGTCGGAAGCGCGATGCCCGAGACCGACACGAGTGTTCCGAGCGCCGATCCGATCACGATGGGATTGCGTGCGGTCCGGCCCAGCACGCGCCAGAACGAACGTGTGCCGGTGGTGGCGGCATCCAGGATCGCGAGCGCGACGGGTGTCAACAGGAGCAGCTGCATCAGAATGACGGGCGCCGGGTAGGCGGCGCTGCCGAGCAGGTACAACGACAGAGGGATTCCGATGTTGTTGGAGTTGACCTGACCGGCCGAGAGGGCGGAGATCGTCGCATCGCCGACGCTCCGGCGCCACACGAAGCGCGCGAGCAGCCACTGCAGCCCTATGATCACCACGGCGGCGATCGTCGACACGGGAAGCAGCGCGGAGAACAGCGTCGTGATGTCCGCCTGGCTGAGCACGGTGAACAGGAGGAACGGTGAGAGCACGTAGAACGTGAGCCGACTGAGCACATGCCGCGCGTGCGGGCCGAGGAGATCGATGCGCCCGATGATGTAGCCGACGATGATGGCGGTTCCGACGACGGCGAACCCGGTCAGCGTCTCCAGCACGCCTTCAGCCTATGGTGCGCCTGTGCGCGGTGCGGTGTGTGCCCGCGTGCCGACTGCGTCCCCGTCTCCCGCTCCGTACGATTACCGATAATGCACATTATGTCATTATATTGACGGCATCTTCTGCCTGGTGCGAATACGCCAGTGTGTCCGGCCCCCTTGTCACTGCGCCTCAGTGGCCGCAGCGATCGGTGGGTCGGCGCGCAGGCCATGCAAGCTGATGACCTGGCTTCGCGATTCGTCGCGGACTCTCTCGGCTACTCCCACCACGTCGCCAAGCAGCGTCGTCAGAACGCCGGTGCCCATCACCGACTACCTCGCCGAGCGCGGAACCTCAGCGCAGAGACAGCCATGAACCACGCGACGTGGTTCGACCAGCATCCCATCACGCCTGATGAAATCCGGGCCAGTACTCTTCGATCATGACGGGTGCTTCATATTTCTACGCCGACGCGGAGGACACTCACGAACTGCTCGACTACTTGCACGTCGGTGGCGGCGCTCTCCTTCGTCCGTGGCCGCTCACTGACAACGCCCAACCTCTCTCCCGACAGGACGCGGCCTCCGTTCGCCGAGTCCTCATCGTCGAGAGCGCGCTCGGCGCCCCGGTCTTCATCGGCGCGAATGACCCGGCACTCAAGGCGTCCACGGCATCTGGGGTCTTCAATCGACTCAACATGGACGCCGCCCAGCGGGCGGGCTCCGACACGATAGTCGACTTCGACGCCTCTCCCGTCCTGTTGTGGTCCCCCGGTTCCGTCTCCACAACGCAGCTTCGCGTCGGATCAATCGGAACGCAGGCGACCTCACCGCGCGCAATCTCGGCTGACTACGATAAGTGGGTCAAGCGCGTCGCATCGTGGATCCGGCGCCGAGGAACTGCGGTCTGGGGTTTGCAGACTCACGCAGTTCAACCCGAACTCGATATCGAACTTCCATTTCTCAATTCTGTGTACGCACTACCAGGGGCGCTGCAGAGGCTGCGCGAAGGTGCCCGCGGGCGGTAGATCGTCGCTGCGTGAGCAGAGCCGCTGCCTCAGCGGAGTCCGCGGAGGTCCACACCCATCTGCACGCGCCGCCCGAGACGGTGGAGCCCGAGGCTCGCCTCCGTCTCGATGATCGTGCGGTGGAAGTCGTCCGACGGCTCCTCGATCGCGAATCCCGCGGATGCGTAGAACGGCGCGTTCCACGGGACGTCGGCGAACGTCCGCAGCGTCAGTCGGTCGTGTCCGGACTCGCGTGCTGCATGCTTCGCTGCTTCGACGAGCGTACGGCCGATGCCGCGACCGCCGAACGCCGGGAGGACGGATACCTGTTCGAGATGCGCTCCGCCGTCGAACTCGATGACGTGAACGAAACCGACGACGGTGTCCTCCTCCCCTTCGGCGACGAGGATGATGCCCCCGTCGGCGAGCCGCTCGGTACTCGTCGGCGCGGGGTGCCACCGGTCAGGCTGGAGAAGGTCCACCAGCAGCGCGTCGGCCTCATTCTCGATCCGCTCGAGATGCGGGAGGTCGGCCGCGACGGCGAGGCGGATCTGCACGGACATCCCCTCATCGTATGACGGTGACGCCGCCGACTACTCTCGAGCACATGCCCTCCTATCCCACGCCCGCCACCCGACGGGTCGAGTTCGATCTGCGCAAGCCGCGCTTCGCCCTGTACGCCGTGCGACCGACCGTCGTGATCGGCGGCCGCGGGCAGCCCGCGCAGTGGGGCCGCGGCACCTGGCAGGTGTCGGCGACACAGCCCGAACGCATCGGCGTCTTCCTCTTCAACCGCGTCTGGCGGTTCGGCTCGGCCGTCATCGATCTCCAACCCGACGCGCAGGCGCCGCTGGTCTACCGCGCGCCCCTCTTCCCGTTCGGTCGCGGCCGGCTTTCCTCGACCGCCGCCCCCCTCCCCTGACGACGCCTCGGGCCGCCGGCCTCTCGAGAGCGCCGATCGGATGTCGGATGCTGCGCATACGGTGACGCCATGGTCCGCTACGTCTACTGCACCGCATCCACGCTCGACGGCTACCTCGCCGACGACGCGGACAGCCGGGACTGGCTGCTCAACGTGCCCGGCGCAGAACAGGCGGGCGCCTTCGCAAGCTTCCTCGACGGCGTGGGCACGCTCGTGATGGGATCCACGACGTTCGACTGGGTGTATCGGCACGAGCGCCTCGACGAACATCCCGAGCGTTGGCATGACGCCTACGCGGACCGCCCCGCCTTCGTCTTCAGCTCACGCGAGGTTGCACCTGTGGCGGGGGCCGACATCCGTCACCTCCACGGAGCCGTCTCATCGCACCTCGCCGAGATCGACGCGGCGGCCGCGGGAGGGGACGTCTGAATCGTCGGCGGCGGCGACCTCGCCGGTCAGTTCGCTGACGCCGGACGCCTGGACCGCATCATCGTGACGTACGCTCCGGCGAACCTAGGATCGGGACGCCCCCTGCTGCCACGAAGGCTGGACTCCGCGCGATTGCGCGTCGAGGAAGCCGCCATGGACGGACCTTTCGCGCAGGTCACGCTGTCGGTGTCACCGTGACCCAGTCACCGAACTTCGGCACGCGCCCGTCGCCGGACGAACGGCCGGTGAGACGGCGTTGAACCCACGGCCCCACGTGCGTGCGATAGTACGCGAGGCCAGAGCTGGCGCGTGCGGCGGACTCGCTGGGAAGCGACCACCACGAAGGATCCGGCGTCTCGCCGAGAGACGCCAGCACGCGCGCTGCCACGCGATGATGACCCCGCGCGCTCATGTGCAGGCGGTCGTCCGACCAATATCCCCGCGAAGACAGCTCCGTGTCGGGCCAGTTCAGGGCCTGAACGACGTCCGGGCGGTTCTCGATGCGCGAGACGACCGCGGCCGAGAGCTCGTCACCACGACGCTGGATCAGGCGCCCCATCGGCAGATGCGGAGCGGGATTCGCACCGCTCAGCACGATGAGGGTCACACCCTCCTCATCGCACCGGCGCAGCACCTGATCGAAGGCATCCGCCAGGTGCGAGATGGCGGTGCGCGGTCGCAGCATGTCGTTGCCGCCACCGTTGAAGGAGAGGTGCGTGGGCCGGAGCGCGAGCGCCGGTTCCAGCTGCTCCGCGACGATCGGCCAGATCAGCTTGCCGCGGATCGCGAGGTTCGCGTAGGAGATCTCCTGACCGAGCGAGTTCGCCCAGCCCTGCGCCGTGAGGTCCGCCCACCCGCGCACACGACCGTCCTCGAGCTCGTCCCCCACCCCCTCGGTGAACGAATCGCCGATCGCGACGTACCGGATGTCGGGCACGCGTCCCCCTGTTCCGCCGGCCTCCTACGCCGGACCTGTCGAGCCTACTCGCCGGCCTCGGCCAGCAGCTCACGCACCCGAGGGGCGACCTTCGAGCCGTAGAGCTCGATCGAGTGCAGCATCTTCTCGTGTGCGAGCGTGCCGTTCGAGAACTTCAGATCGAACCGGTCGATGCCGAGTGTACGTACGGTGGTCGCGAGCTTGCGCGCCACGGTCTCCGGCGAGCCGGCGTACACGGCGCCATCGGGGCCGACGTCGTTCTGGAACTGCGCCCGGCTGTACGGCGGCCAGCCACGCTCACGTCCGATCGCGTTGCGGTTCGCCTCCATCGCGGGATACATCTCGTCCCACGCCTGCTCGTCCGTGTCGGCGACATGACCCGGCGAGTGCACGCCGACGGGCAGACGCTCCGCACCCATCGCGTCACGCGTGCGGTGGAAGAGGTCGACGTAGGGGCGGAATCGTGCCGCCGCTCCCCCGATGATCGCGAGCATCAGCGCGTATCCGTGGTGCGCGGCACGCACCACGGACTCCGGCGAGCCGCCCACGCCGACCCACGCGCGGAAGCCGTTCTCCGTCTTGGGGAAGACATCGGCGTCCTTCAGCGCGGCGCGGGTACTGCCCTGCCATGTCACCGGTCTCTCATCGCGCAGCCTGCTGAACAGATCGAGGCGCTCGTCGAACAGCACCTCGTAGTCGGCGAGGTCGAAACCGAAGAGCGGGAAGGACTCGATGAACGACCCGCGCCCGAGGATCACCTCCGCGCGCCCGTTCGAGACCGCATCCAGCGTGGCGAAGCGCTCGTACACGCGCACGGGGTCGTCTGAGGAGAGAACCGTCACGGCGGTGCCGAGGCGGATGTCGCGTGTGCGGGCCGCAGCCGCAGCCAGAACGATCTCCGGGCTCGAAACCGCGAACTCCTTGCGGTGGTGCTCCCCCACGCCGAAGAACGCCAGTCCGACCTCGTCGGCACGCACCGCCTGCTCGACCACGTTGCGGATCGTCTGAGCGTCCGTCAGCGGCACGCCCTCCGCGTCCGCGGTGACGTCACCGAAAGTGTCCAGTCCGAACTCCACGGTCATCGCGACCACCTTTCATTCAGACGGATACAACTCACGGACGGCTGCCGCCATTCCCTCAGTGAGCGCGCAACGCGTCGCGCAGCGTGTCGAGACCGACACCACCGATGTCGAGCGCCCGCTTGTGGAACTGCTTGATCGAGAAGGCTTCGCCCTGCGCCTGACGCGCATCGTCTCGGATCTGCTCCCAGATCCTCTGTCCGACCTTGTACGAGGGCGCCTGGCCCGGCCATCCGAGGTAGCGATTGACCTCGAACTGAATGAACGCGTCGGGCATGTTGACGTTCTGTCGCATGAAGGCGAGCGCGAAATCGTGGTCCCAGACGCCGGCGCCGTCGGGGCGCTGCTTGCCCAGGTGCACCCCGATGTCGAGGACCACGCGGGCCGCCCGCATCCGCTGACCGTCGAGCATGCCGAGCCGATCAGCCGGATCGTCGAGGTACCCCAGCTGCTCCATGAGACGCTCGGCGTACAGGGCCCAGCCCTCGGCGTGTCCGGAGGTTCCCGCCAGCAGACGCCGCCACGAGTTGAGCTGAGCGCGGTTGTAGACGGCCTGCGCGATCTGCAGATGGTGTCCAGGAACGCCCTCGTGGTAGACGGTGGTGAGCTCGCGCCACGTGTCGAACTCGGTCACGCCCTCGGGCACTGACCACCACATGCGGCCGGGTCGGGAGAAGTCGTCGGTCGGGCCGGTGTAGTAGATGCCGCCCTCCTGCGTCGGGGCGATCATGCACTCCAGCCGGCGGATCGGCTCCGCGATGTCGAAGTGGGTACGGCCGAGCTCGGCGACGGCGCGGTCGCTCGTCGCCTGCATCCACTCCTGCAGCGCCTGGGTGCCGTGCAGCTTGCGCGACGGGTCCGCCTCGAGATGGGCGACGGCTTCCGCGACGCTCGCACCGGGGAGAATCTCGTTCGCGATGGCCTCCTGCTCGGCGACCATTCGGGACAGCTCCTCGATGCCCCACTCGTACGTCTCGTCGAGGTCGATCTCGGCGCCCAGGAAACGACGCGAATGCAGGGCGTACAGCTCGCGCCCCACCGCATCCTGCTCGCCGGCGACAGGGGCGAGCTCTGCTGACAGGAAACGTGCGAGATCGTCGTACGCGACGCGAGCGGCGCCCGATTGATCGGCCAGCTCACGAGCGAGGGAAGCGGGCAGCTGCCCCTCTGCGGGGGCGGCATCGCCGGCATACGTCGCGAAGAATCCGGTCTCCGCGGTGTACCGCTCGATCTGGGTCACGACCTCCAGCACCTGACGACGCGCGGGGACCGTGCCCGCCGCGATGCCCGCCCGGAGGGTGGCGATGTAACCGTCGATCGCCTTGGGGAGAGCCTGGAGACGACGCGCGACGACCTCCCAGTCCTCGACCGTGTCGGTGGGCATGAGATCGAAGACCGAGCGGACGTCCTGGGCGGGCGACGCGATGACGTTGAGGTCCCGCAGGCTCGCCTGCGCGTCGTGCAGTTCGAGGTCGAGGCGCAGCTCGCGCGACAGATCGGCCTTCGTCACGCCGTCGATGTCGTCGACGGGCGCGGTCGCCTCCAGCTCGCCGAGCGTGCGGCGAGCCGCGTCGGCGAAGCGCTCCGCCCCTTCGGGTGAGTAGTCCCCGAACCGGTCGTTGTACTCGAACCGACCGATGTAGGTGGCGGTCGTGGGCGACAACTCGGCCACGGTGTCGACCCACGCGTCGGCGATGGCGTCGATGGGAGTGGAGGGGCGGGACGTTTCACTCATGGATTCGAGCCTACGCCGACGGCCGTCACTGTTCAGTGCCCGGCCGCGTTCCAATCCCCGCCGCGTCCGATCTGCACATCGAGCGGGACGGTGAGCTGCGCCGCATCCCCCATGCGCGCACGCACGATCTGCTCAGCCTGCTCCCACTCCCCCGCTGCGACCTCGACGACGAGTTCGTCGTGGATCTGCAGCAGCACCCGCGAGGCCAACCGGCGCTCCTGGAACTCCGCGTGGATGCGGAACAGCGCGATCTTCATGATGTCGGCCGCGCTCCCCTGGATGGGGGCGTTGAGTGCTGCACGCTCCGCGTTCTCGCGCAGCACTCGGTTGGGGCTGGCGAGGTCGGGGAACGGACGACGCCGCTGGAAGATCGTCTCGGTGTAGCCGTCTTCGCGGGCCTTCTCGACGGATGCGCGCAGGTAGTCGCGCACCGCGCCGAAACGCGCGAAGTACTCGCCCATCAGCTGCTTCGCCTCGGACTGCTCGATGCGCAGCTGCTTCGACAGCCCGAAAGCAGACAGTCCGTAGACGAGCCCGTACGACATCGCCTTGACCTTCGTGCGCATCTGCGATGTGACCTCCTCAGGAGTCACACCGAACACGCGCGCGCCGACGAACCGGTGCAGATCTTCGCCGGTGTTGAACGCCTCGATCAGGCCCGGGTCTTCCGACAGGTGCGCCATGATGCGCATCTCGATCTGCGAGTAGTCGGCGGTGAGGAGGGTCTCGTAGCCTTCACCCACCTGGAAGGCGGAGCGGATGCGGCGGCTCTCCTCGGTGCGGATCGGGATGTTCTGCAGATTCGGGTCGGTGCTCGAGAGACGACCCGTCTGCGAACCCGTCTGCAGATAGGTCGTGTGGATGCGGCCGTCGGACGCGATCGCCGCATCCAGCGTCTCGATGATCTGCCGCAGCTTCGTCGCCTCGCGGTGCTGCAGCAGCAGGTCGAGGAACGGATGCGGGTGCGACTCCTGCAGGTCGGCGAGGACGGCCGCATCCGTCGAGTAGCCCGTCTTCGTCTTGCGGGTCTTGGGCAGCTGGAGCTGCTCGAACAGGACCTCCTGCAGCTGCTTCGGAGAGCCGAGGTTCACCTCGCGGTCGATCGCCGCGTAGGCGCGCTGCGCCAGACCGTCTGCACGTTCGGCGAGTTCGGCCGAGAAGCCCGACAGAACGTCGTGCGACACCGCCACGCCCGCGAGCTCCATGTCGGCCAGGGCGAGCAGCGTCGGCAGCTCGATGTCGGTGAGCACCGACATCGGGCCTTCGCCCAGGGCGGCGCGCAACGGCTCGGCCACGCGGATCGTGTACCAGGCGAGCTGACCGGGGGTCGCCCCCTCGGTCTCGGGTACGAGCTGCGACGGATCGGCCTCGGGAAGCTTCTCGCCCAGGTAGCGATCGACGAGGTCGCCGAGCGACTTGTCGGGAAGACTCGGACGGATCAGCCAGCCGGCCAGGAGCGTGTCGAACGCGACGCCGGCGACTGTGAGTCCGGCGCGCCGCAGAGCTTTCACCTGGCCCTTGGCGTCGGTGAACGTCTTCGGGCGGTCGGAGGCGAGCCAGGGAGCCAGAGCCTCGGCGACGGCGTCGCTCCAGCCCGCCTCGATCACCCCGGAGTCTCGGGCGAGCCCGATGCGCACGGGCACCGAGGCACCGAGCACGACGGTCACTCCGACCTCCGCGTCTCCGGCCTCGTCGAGCCAGGCGGTCAGCATGGCGGGGTCGGTCGCCTCCATGGGAGCGGGGGCGGCGACGACCGGCGCCTCATCGGCGACGGCACTGGCCGCATCCGCTCCGGTGGCCTCGAATACGCGCGGCAGCAGCGTGCGGAACTCGAGCCGCGCGAAGATGTCACGCACACCCTGCGCGTCGATCGGACGCACGGCGAGGTCCTCCGGCGTCACGGGCAGCTCGACGTCTGTGAGCAGCCGGTTGAGGGCACGGTTGCGACGGACATCGTCGATGTGCCCCCGCAGGTTGTTGCCCACGACGCCGGTGATCTTGTCGGCGTTTGCCAGCAGCTCGTCGAGCGACCCCCACTGCGTGAGCCACTTCACGGCCGTCTTCTCGCCGACCTTGGGCACGCCCGGCAGATTGTCGCTCGTCTCCCCCACCAGCGCCGCGATCTCGGGGTACTGCGCGGGGGCCACCCCATAGCGCTCGCGTACCGTCTCGGGCGTGTAGCGCTTGAGCTGGGAGACGCCCTGCACGCTCGGGTAGAGCAGCGTCACCTCCTCGGTCACGAGCTGGATGGTGTCACGGTCGCCGGAGCAGACGAGCACGTCGTAGCCCGCAGCGACGCCTTCGGTCGCAAGGGTCGCGAGGATGTCATCGGCCTCGATGTCTTCTTTCGTCAACACCGTGACGTTCATCGCTCGCAGGCACTCCTGCAGCAGCGGGATCTGCCCGGAGAACTCCGGCGGGGTCTCGCTGCGCGTCGCCTTGTACTCCGGGTACTCCCGCGTGCGGAACGAGATCCGCGAGGTGTCGAAGGCGACCGCGAGGTGCGTCGGCTTCTCGGCCTTCAACAGGTTCACGAACATAGAGAGGAAGCCGTAGACCCCGTTCGTGTGCTGCCCGTCCTTCGTCGTGAAGTTGTCGACGGGAAGGGCGTAGAAGGCCCGGAAGGCGAGCGAATGGCCGTCGACGACCAGCAGAGTAGGCTTTTCGGAGTCCGTCACCCTGACAGCCTAGTAAGGCCGGCGGACACGACACCCCGGAGCCCAGGAGCAGCATGACCGCGCCCGAGTACACGATCGATCCGCTGGAATGGGTGACGCGCCGCGGCACGGGTGCCCTGGCCGACAAGATGGGTCTCGAGTGGCTCGAGTTCACCGCGGATCGCGCGATCGCCCGCATGCCCGTCGAAGGCAACACCCAGCCCGTGGGTCTCTTCCACGGCGGGGCGTACGTCGTGCTCGGCGAATCGCTGGGGTCGATGCACGCGAACTATCTCGCGGGCCCGGGGCGACTCGCGGTCGGGGTCGACATCAATGCGACGCACACCCGCTCGGCCACATCCGGATTCGTCACGGGAGTCTGCACTCCCCTGCACGTCGGACGCACGCTGATGGTGCACGAGATCGTCCTCTCGGACGACGCGGGGCGCCGCTGTTCGACCGTGCGCATCACCAACCTCGTGAAGGACGCCGTCGGCATCGTCTGATCCATCGGATCAGACGGCGCGCCTCACTTCTTGGGGGCGAGCTGCTCAATGATCGCCTTCGCGACGTCCTGCATCGTCAGACGACGGTCCATCGACGCCTTCTGGATCCAGCGGAACGCCTCGGGCTCGCTCAGGCCCATCTTCTCGTTCAGCAGGCCCTTGGCCCGGTCGACGAGCTTGCGGGTCTCGAAGCGCTCGACCATGTCGGCGACCTCGGCCTCGAGCGTGATGATCTGCTCGTAGCGGGCCAACGCGATCTCGATCGCGGGCAGCAGGTCGTTGGGCGTGAACGGCTTCACCACGTAGGCGAGCGCTCCGGCCTCGCTCGCGCGCTCCACGAGCTCCTTCTGGCTGAAGGCCGTGAGGAGGACGACGGGCGCGATGTGGTTCTTGTTCAGCTTCTCCGCGGCGCTGATGCCGTCGAGCTGGGGCATTTTGACGTCCATGATCACGAGGTCGGGACGCAGATCGGTGGCGAGCTGCACGGCGGTCTCGCCGTCTCCGGCCTCACCGACGACGTCGAAGCCGTTGTCGCGGAGGATCTCGACGATGTCGAGGCGGATCAACGACTCGTCCTCTGCCACCACCACGCGGCGGGGTGCGGTCGGGTTGGTCGCGGCGGTTTCCTGCTCAGTCACCTTTGAATCCTACGGCACGCGGCCACTCCGCATCCGGATGCGACACTGCCCGCGCACAGGATGCGGCCGCTCCGGGGTGTCGAGACGATCTTCCGCACCCGAGGAAATCGCTCAACCGGGCAGGACCTCCCGCGGCGGGAAGCGGTCGACCGGTGCGATAAAGTCGAACCCGGCCACATGCGTGGCCGATGCCGGCGTGGCGGAATGGCAGACGCGACCGACTCAAACTCGGTTACTCGAAAGGGTGTGTGGGTTCGACTCCCACCGCCGGCACCAATATCGTGTCGCACGCGTGCACGTCGTGTCTCACTCATGCACGTTCCCGAGGCCTCCTGTGTGAAGGGTTGAGACACGCATCCCTGTGCGGGCCGCCCCGGGTCCTTCGTGTCTCACTCGTGCAGGTTCCCGAGGCCTCCTGCGTGAAGGGTTGAGACACGCATCCCAGCGCGGGCCGCCCCGGGTCCTCCCTGTCTCACTCGTGCACGTTCCCGAGGCCTCCTGCGTGAAGTGGTGAGACACGCATGCCTGCGTCGCGCACCGCAAGTTGCACCAGACCCAAGCGCCACACAGCAGAAGGGACCTCCCCCGGTGGGGAAGGTCCCTTCTGTGCACCTCGCGGGTTACTCGCCCGACCAGATCGGGGCGCGGCCGTTGACGGCGTCACCGATCTTGTGGATGCGGATGTCGTTCGTCGAGCCGGCGATACCGGGAGGGGAACCGGAGATCACGACGACCTTGTCACCCTCCTTCGCCAGGCCCTTGGACAGGAAGAACTCGTCTACCTGCATGAACATGTGGTCGGTGTGCGGCACGTGCTCCACCAGCGCCGACTGGATGCCCCACGTGACGGCCATGCGGCGACGGATCGCCGGGTCCGGCGTGAACGCCATCATCGGGATGCTGGGACGCAGGCGCGACATGCGACGAGCGGTGTCGCCGGACTCGGTGAAGATGCACAGCCAGCTCGCCTCGACGAACTGCGCGACCTCCATCGCAGCCAGGGTGATCGCGCCACCCTGCGTGCGCGGCTTCGTGTTCAGCGGAGCGATGCGGTCGAGTCCGTGCTCCTCCGTGGAGGCCACGATGCGCGCCATCGTCTCGACGACGCCGACCGGATACTTGCCGACGCTCGTCTCGCCCGAGAGCATGACCGCGTCCGCGCCGTCGAGGACGGCGTTGGCGACGTCGCTCGTCTCGGCGCGGGTCGGGACCGGGTTCTCGATCATCGACTCGAGCATCTGCGTGGCCACGATGACCGGCTTCGCCATCCGACGGCACAGCTCGACCGCGCGCTTCTGCACGATCGGCACGGCCTCCAGCGGAAGCTCCACACCGAGGTCGCCACGAGCGACCATGATGCCGTCGAAGGCGTCGATGATCTCCTCGAGGTTGTCGACCGCCTGCGGCTTCTCGATCTTGGCGATGACCGGCACACGCCGGCCCTCTTCCGCCATGATCTCGTGCACGCGGTTCACGTCCTCGGCGTTGCGCACGAACGAGAGCGCGATGATGTCCGCACCCGCGTTCAGGCCCCAACGAAGATCGGCCTCGTCCTTCTCCGACAGGGCGGGGACGTTGACGGCCACGCCGGGCAGGTTGATGCCCTTGTTGTTGGAGACGGGGCCGGCGACGATGACCTTCGTGGTGACGACGGTGCCATCGGTCTCGATGACCTCGACGCGCACCTTGCCGTCGTCGATCAGGAGGAAGTCACCCGGCTTCACGTCCTGCGGCAGGCCCTTGAAGGTCGTCGAGACGATCTCCTTCGTGCCGAGGATGTCCTCGACCGTGATCTTGAAGATGTCACCCACGGCGAGCTCGTGAGGTCCATCGGCGAACTTGCCGAGGCGGATCTTGGGCCCCTGCAGGTCGACGAGGATCGCGACGGCGGAGCCGGCGTCCTCTGCGGCACGGCGCACGTTCGCGAAGTTCGCGTCGTGGACCGAGTAGTCACCATGACTGAGGTTGAGGCGGGCGACGTTCACACCTGCGTCGATGATCGCGCGGACCATCTCGTAGGAGGAAGTTGCCGGGCCTAGGGTTGCGACGATTTTCGCGCGTCTCATCCGAGTTCGAACTCCGGGTCTTTTAGCGATGAAGGGGATGCAGGTTCAGCCTACGCGGGCTGCAACCCGATCGCGATATCGGTGGGCCGTACAGGAGCGGGCAATGCGGTGGAACCCATCAGGTAGCGGTCGACGGATGCGGCCGCCGCACGCCCTTCGGCGATCGCCCACACGATGAGCGACTGGCCGCGTCCCGCGTCACCGGCCACGAACACGCCGGGCGTGGTGGTCTGGTACGCGTCGTCGCGCTCGAGGTTGCCGCGCGAGGTGAACTGCGTCTGCAGCTGCCCCTCGAGCTCCGTGCGCTCCGGACCCGTGAAACCCATTGCGATGAGCACGAGGTCGGCCGGGATCTCCCGCTCGGTGCCGCTCTTGGGCACGCGGCGTCCGTCGACGAACTCGGTCTCGGCCACGCGCAGTGCGCGCACCTCCCCGACCTCGTTCGAGAGGAACTCGACGGTGGAGGCCAGGAAGACCCGCTCGCCGCCCTCTTCGTGTGCGGACTGCACCTCGAAGATCGTGGGTGTCGTCGGCCAGGGCTGGGCATCCGGGCGGGATGCGGGAGGCTGCTTGCCGATGGCGAGGTTCGTCACGCTCAGCGCGCCCTGACGGTGCGCGGTGCCGATGCAGTCGGCGCCGGTGTCGCCACCGCCGATGACGACGACGTGCTTGCCCTCGGCGCTGATCTGCGTGTGGAGCTTCTCCCCCGCCACCGCGCGGTTCGACTCGACCAGGTACTCCATCGCGAAGTGCACGCCCGCCAGGTCGCGCCCCGGGATGGAGAGATCGCGCGGCACCGTGGAGCCGGTCGCGACGACGACAGCGTCGTACCGGCTGCGCAGGTCGTCCCACGTGATGTCGCGTCCGATCTCGACGCCGGCACGGAACCTCGTTCCCTCGTCCTGCATCTGACGAAGACGCAGCTCCAGGTGGCGCTTCTCCATCTTGAAGTCGGGGATGCCGTAGCGCAGCAGACCGCCGATGCGGTCGTCGCGCTCGAACACCGCGACCGTGTGACCGGCTCGGGTCAGCTGCTGAGCCGCGGCGAGACCCGCGGGTCCGGAACCGACCACGGCGACCGTCTTGCCCGTGAGCCGCTCCGGCGGCTCCGGCTCGACCCATCCGTGGGAGAAGGCCTCGTCGATGATCGACACTTCGACCTGCTTGATGGTCACGGCCGGCTGGTTGATGCCCAGCACGCACGCGCTCTCGCAGGGAGCGGGGCACAGCCGTCCGGTGAACTCCGGGAAGTTGTTGGTCGCGTGCAGACGCTCGATCGCGCTGCGGCCCTCACCGCGCCAGGTCAGGTCGTTCCACTCCGGGATGAGGTTTCCCAACGGGCATCCCTTGTGACAGAACGGGATACCGCAGTCCATGCACCGACCGGCCTGGCGGCGCAGCACGGCCGAGTCGCCGGGCTCATAGACCTCTTTCCAGTCCATAATGCGCACGGGAACGGGACGCCGCGCGGGAAGCTCCCGCTCGGTCACCTTCAAAAAGCCCTTGGGGTCAGCCACCGGTCACCTCCATGATGCGGCTCCACACGATGTCGCCGTCGGGGTCGAGCCCCTCCGCCAACGCCTCCTCGCGGGTCTGCAGCACCGCTGCGTAATCGCGCGGCATGACCCGCACGAAGTTCTTCACTTCCTCCTCGAAGTCCTCGAGGAGCGATGCCGCCAGAGACGAGTCCGTCTCCGCGGTGTGGCGCTCGAGCAGATCGCGCAGGATCGCGGCGTCGCCGGATCCCAGCTCCCCCAGCTCGAGCTCGCCCGAGACGAGAGACTCGCGGTTCACCAGGTTCTCGTCCAGGCGGTACACATAGGCGGTGCCGCCCGACATTCCGGCGCCGAGGTTGCGGCCGGTCGTTCCGAGGATCACGGCGAGACCGCCGGTCATGTACTCCAGGGCGTGGTCGCCCACACCCTCCACGACAGCGGTCGCACCCGAGTTGCGCACCAGGAAGCGCTCGCCCACGACGCCGCGCAGGAACATGGTGCCCTGCGTCGCGCCGTAGCCGATGACGTTGCCCGCGATGACGTTCTGCGCGGCGTCGAAGCTCGATCCGCGAGGCGGACGCACCACGATCTGACCGCCGGAGAGACCCTTTCCGACGTAGTCGTTGGAGTCTCCCTCGAGGCGCAGCGTGATCCCCGACGGCATGAAGGCGCCGAAGGACTGGCCTGCGGATCCGGTGAGGTTCACAACGATCGAACCGCTCGGCAGCCCGTTCGCACCGCGCGCCTTCGTGACGTGGTGTCCCAGCATCGTGCCGACGGCGCGCTCGGTGTTGCGCACCGGCAGCGTGATCTCGACCGTTCCGCCGTGCGCGATGACATCCTGCGCGCGCTCGATGAGAGTGACGTCGAAGTGTTTCTCGAGCTCGTGCAGCTGCTCGCGGGCGTTGCGGCGCGGCTCGTCCTCGGCGAACGCAGGGCCCTCCAGGACGGGAGCCAGATCGAGGCCGCTCGCCTTCCAGTGCTCGATCGCACCGTTGACGTCCAGCAGCTCGTTGTGGCCGATCGCCTCGTCGAGCGATCGGAACCCGAGCTCGGCGAGGTACTCGCGCACCTCCTGAGCGATGAACTCCATGAAGTTCACGACGAACTCGGGCTTGCCGGTGAAACGCTCACGCAGAACCGGGTTCTGCGTCGCGACTCCCACCGGGCACGTGTCGAGATGGCACACGCGCATCATGACGCAGCCCGAGACCACGAGCGGCGCGGTCGCGAATCCGAACTCCTCGGCGCCCAGAAGCGCACCGATGATCACGTCGCGGCCGGTCTTGAGCTGCCCGTCGACCTGCACGACCACGCGATCGCGCATGCCGTTGAGCATGAGCGTCTGCTGCGTCTCGGCGAGACCCAGCTCCCATGGGGTTCCCGCGTGCTTGAGCGAGTTGAGCGGGCTGGCACCCGTTCCGCCGTCGAACCCGGAGACCAGGATGACGTCGGCCAGGGCCTTCGCCGTGCCCGCGGCGACCGCGCCGATGCCCGACTGGCTCACGAGCTTCGCATGCACCCGGGCCGTCGGGTTCGCGCGTTTGAGGTCGAAGATCAGCTGCTTGAGGTCCTCGATCGAATAGATGTCGTGATGCGGAGGCGGCGAGATGAGCCCGACTCCGGGCGTGCCGCCGCGGGTGCGCGCGACCCACGGGTAGACCTTCTGCGGGGGCAGCTGTCCACCCTCACCGGGCTTCGCACCCTGCGCGAGCTTGATCTGGATGTCGTCGGCCTCGGTGAGGTACAGGCTGGTGACACCGAAACGGCCCGACGCCACCTGCTTGATCGCGCTGCGCCGCTCCGGATCGAGCAGACGCTCGACGTCCTCACCGCCCTCGCCCGTGTTCGACTTGCCGCCGATGCGGTTCATCGCGATCGCGAGCGTCTCGTGCGCTTCCTTGGAGATCGAGCCGTAGCTCATCGCTCCGGTGGAGAAGCGCTTCACGATCGCCGAGATGGGCTCGACCTCGTCGATCGGCACGGGAGGGCGGAGGCCGGTGCGCAGGCCGAACATGCCGCGCAGCGTCTTGAGCTCGCTCGCCTGATCGTCCACGAGCTTCGTGTACTCGCGGAAGATGTCGTAACGGCGCTCGCGCGTCGCGTGCTGCAGCCGGAAGACGGTGTCCGGGTTGAACAGGTGCGGCGAGCCGTCCCGACGCCATTGGTACTCGCCGCCGGTCCACAGTCGCTCATGCGCGCGCGCTGCCGCATCCTCCGGATACGCGAAGGCGTGGCGTGCCGCGTTCTCGGCAGCGATGACATCCAGCCCCACACCGCCCAGCTTCGACTCGGTGCCGGTGAAGTAGGACGCGATGAACTCCTCGGACAGTCCGACCGCCTCGAAGACCTGCGCCCCGGCGTAGGACGAGACCGTGGAGATGCCCATCTTCGACATGATCTTCAGAACGCCCTTGCCGAGCGCCTTGATCAGGTTCTTGACCGCCTTCTCGGGTGAGATGCCCGTGATGAACCCGGCGCGCACGAGGTACTCGACGCTCTCCATCGCCAGGTAGGGGTTCACCGCCGAGGCTCCGTAGCCGATGAGGGTGGCCACGTGGTGCACCTCGCGCACGTCACCCGCCTCGACCACGAGACCGACCTTCATGCGGGTCTCGTTGCGGATGAGATGGTGGTGCACGGCCGCGAGCATCAGCAGCGACGGGATGGGTGCCAGGTCCGCGTTGGAGTCGCGATCGCTGAGCACGATGAACTCGGCACCGTCCTCGATGGCACGATCGACCTCAGCGCACATCTGCGTGAGGCGCTTCTCCATCCCCTTCGCCCCGGCCTGCACGCGGTAGAGGCCGCGGATGGTGGCGGAGGTGCGACCCGGGAGCGCCGTGTCGATGTGCTGGATCTTCGCGAGCTCGTCGTTGTCGATCACCGGGAAGTCGAGCGTGACGGTGCGCGCGTGCTCCGCACCCCAGCTCAGCAGGTTCGGCTCGGGGCCGAGGCCCAGCGACAGCGAGGTCACGACCTCCTCGCGAATCGAGTCCAGCGGCGGGTTGGTCACCTGCGCGAACTGCTGGGTGAAGTAGTCGAACAGGAGCCGGGGGCGCTCGCTCAGGACCGCGACGGGCGTGTCGCTGCCCATCGCGCCCAACGGTTCGGCGCCCGTCTGCCCCATGGGAGTCAGGAGGATGCGCACCTCCTCCTCCGTGTATCCGAAGGTGCGCTGACGCCGCGTGATGGAAGCGATCGGATGCACGATGTGCTCGCGCTCGGGGAGCTCGGAGAGGCGCACACGACCGGCATCCAGCCACTCCTGCCACGGCTGGAGGGTCGCGAGTTCATTCTTGATCTCGTCGTCCTCGATGATGCGGCGCTGAGCCGTGTCGACGAGAAACATGCGACCGGGTCGCAGCCGACCGCGGCGCTTGATGCGCTCCGGCTCGAAGTCGAGCACGCCGGTCTCGCTGCCGATGACGACCAGGCCGTCGGTCGTCTCCGTCCAGCGTCCCGGACGAAGGCCGTTGCGGTCGAGGGTGGCGCCCACGACGGTGCCGTCGGTGAAGATCAGGGCTGCAGGGCCGTCCCAGGGCTCCATCTGCATGGAGTGGTACTCGTAGAACGACCGCAGCTTCGGGTCCATGTCGGGCTGCTTCTCGTACGCCTCCGGGACCATCATCATGATGGCGTGCGGCAGGCTGCGGCCTGTGAGCGTCAGAAGCTCCAGCACCTCGTCGAACGACGCCGAGTCGCTGGCTCCGTCGGTGCAGATCGGCAGGAGCGGACGGATGTCGCCCAGCACCTCGGATTCGAGCTGCGACTGGCGCGCCCGCATCCAGTTGCGGTTGCCGTTGACCGTGTTGATCTCGCCGTTGTGAGCGACCATCCGCAGAGGCTGCGCGAGCGGCCACGACGGGAACGTGTTGGTCGAGTAGCGGGAGTGGACGACGGCGAGCTCGGAGGCGAAGCGCTCGTCCTGCAGGTCGGGATAGAAGGGCTCGAGCTGCAGCGTCGTGACCATGCCCTTGTACCCGAGCGTGCGGCTGGAGAGCGAGACGAAGTAGGCGTCGAGCTCGTTGCGGGCGCGCTTGCGGAGCCGGAACACGCGGCGGTCCAGGTCGATGCCGCTGAGCGCGGGCGCGTCGCCCACGGCCGGGCGCGACAGGAAAAGCTGCTCGAACGCCGGGCGTGCCTCGAGGGCGAGCTTGCCGAGGTGCTCCTCCTCCGTGGGCACCTCGCGCCAGCCCAGCACCACGAGGTTCTCGCTCGCCGCGATGCGCTCGATGCCGGCCTTCTGCGCGGCGCGCTCCTCACCGTCGCGCGGCAGGAACGCGAGACCCGCCGCGTACTCCCCCACCGGCGGCAGGTCGAAGTCCACGACGGCGCGCAGGAACGCGTCCGGCATCTGCGTGAGGATGCCCGCTCCGTCGCCGGTGCCGGCGTCGGAGCCGATCGCGCCGCGATGCTCCAGGTTGCGAAGCGCCGTGAGCGCGAGATCGATGATGTCGTGGCCCGCCTCGCCGCGAAGGGTCGCGACCATGGCCAGACCACACGCGTCCTTCTCGAACGCCGGGTTGTACATGCCCTGCTTGGCAGGGAAGGCGCCGAAGCCCGCAGATCCGGGGGCGCTGTGACGGGGGCTCGAAGCCATACCAACCGTCCTCGATTGTTGCTGTTGCTGGGACGACGTCGGCCCGGAGAGTTACTTGGCGGCGGTGCTTGTGGCGCTGCCAGTGGTGATGGTTTCGTCGGCGGGGGGTGCGCTCACATCGACGAAGTCCTCGGTGTTCTGCGATTGTACAGCCGACTTGTCCACCCACTCGCGACCGGGCCGGTACGGCGAGGCCTCCAAGCCCGTGTGACGCACTCTCTGGACGACGAGGATGACGAGTCCGAGGATGACGCCGAAGATGGCAGCCCACACGTTCGAGCGCAGCCCGAGGAACACCTCACTCGGGTCGATACGGATGTTCTCCCAGACGATACGGCCCGCCGAGTACCAGACGAGGTAGAGACCGAACTGCCGACCCCATTGGAGCGTGAAGCGCTTGCCGGCCCACAGGATGACGGCCGCCCCCAAGAGATTCCAGATGACCTCGTAGAGGAAGGTCGGCTGGAAAAGCGTGCTCTCTGGCAGTCCGACGGGGATCGCATCGTTCGGTCGGGCGATCTCCAGCCCCCACCACCCGTCGGTCGGCTGACCGAACAGCTCCTGGTTGAAGTAGTTGCCGAAGCGGCCCATCGCCTGGGCGATGATGAGCCCGGGGGCGAGCGCGTCGGCGAAGCTCCAGAATCGGATCCCGGTCCAGCGACAGCCGATGAGCGCGCCGATCGCGCCGCCGATGAGGGCGCCGTAGATCGCGATACCGCCCTCCCAGATGGCCCACACCGATCCGGGCTCGAACGGGTTCCAGGTGTTCTTGCCGTCGCCGAAGTAGAACCCCGGGTGCGTGAGCACGTGGAAGATCCGTGCACCGATGAGCGCGAGCGGAATCGCGAACAGAGCGATGTCCACAACGACCCAGGGTTCGCCGCCGCGCTTGGTCAGGCGCCTGTTCGTGAGGAGCGTGGCCACAACGATGCCGGCGATGATGCACAGCGCGTAGAAGCGGATCTCCGGGCCGCCCGGCCACAGGTTGAATCCGTTGATCGGAGGGCTCGGGATGCTGGCGAGCACGCCTGCGGGCGCGCTCGTGAGGGCGAACGTCATGACGACGAGTCTAAAGGCGTCGATGGGGCACTCGTGCCCGCTCAGGGATACCTGTCGAAGCGGGCGCCCTCAGGTCGGGAACGCTCGATCGTGAACACCAGCAGGACGATCGCCCCGATCAGCGGAATCAGCAGGATGAAGAACCACAGCCCACTGCGATCGGTGTCGTGCAGACGGCGCCAGGTCAGGGCGAGACCGGGTAGCAGGGTGAGCAGCGAATAGAGGGCCGCGACAGCCCCGATGACCGTCGTCACGCCTGCCTCGGACTGAGCGCCGTTCCACACCACGTAGGGTGCCGGCCATGCCGAGAACGTCAGCGGGGCGCCGGCGGCGGTCGAGACGATCTGGAATCCGATCCCGACCAGAGTGTTCGTCAGCACCCACCACCAGAACTCACTGCGGCTCGCCCTGCCCGCGAACGTCGCGTACTTGAGGAAGTACCGCCCGATCGCCTGCGGCCACGTCGCGCCGTAGAGCGGGTGCGACAGGGGGATCGTGGAAGAGCTCACCTCGGCGACGCTACGCGAACAGCACCGGCCTCGCGAGCCGGACTCAGCGACGTGTACCGTCGGCGAGGGCGCGAGCGGTGCGTCCCAGCTCCTCGAGTCCGCCATCACGAAGCGCCCGCACCAGGGCGGTGCCCACGATCGCGCCGTCGGCGTACTCCAGGACGCCGGAAACCTGTTCCGCATTCGAGATGCCGATGCCGACCGCGGCGTGCTCCACACCCCGCTCGCGCAGTCGCGCCACGAGCGTGCGGGCGGCCGCATCCAGCTCGGCGCGCTCCCCCGTGATCCCCATCGTCGAGACCGTGTAGACGAATCCCGTCGAGTTCTGCACGACGAGCTCGAGCCGCTCGTCGCTCGAGGTGGGGGCGGCGAGGAAGATGCGATCCAATCCCGTTCGTTCGCTCGCCGCGATCCATTCGGCCGCGGCGTCGGGGGTGATGTCGGGAGTGATGAGTCCCGCTCCCCCGGCCGCGAGCAGGTCATCGGCGTATCGATCGACGCCGTACTGGAAGACGGGGTTCCAGTAGGTCATCACGACGACGGGAACGTCGACGCGGCTCGCGATCTCCTTGATCGCCGGGAAGAGGTGGCGCAGGCGGAAGCCTGCGGCGAGAGCGGCCTGGGTCGCCTCCTGGATCACCAGGCCGTCCATCACCGGGTCGGAGTACGGCGGACCGAGCTCGATGATGTCGGCACCGTTCTCGGCGAGCACGACGGCCGCCTCGATACTGGTGGCGATGTCGGGGAACCCGAGCGGAAGATAACCGACGAACGCGCCGCGTCCCTGGGCGTGGGCGGCCTCGATGGCCGCGGCGACGCGTGAGGTCACAGTTCGGTCCCCTCTCCCCGTGCTTCGTCCGCCGCGGGCGGAACGTCGACCGGCGACCCCTCGTCGCCGTCGGCGTCGTAAAGGTCGAAGTAGCGGGCCGCCGTGTCCATGTCCTTGTCGCCGCGACCGGACAGGTTGATGGCGATGACCGCGTCGGGGCCGAGTTCCTTGCCGATGCGCAGCGCACCCGCCAGCGCGTGCGCCGACTCGATGGCGGGGATGATGCCCTCGGTGCGCGACAGGAGACGCAGCGCTTGCATGGCCTCGTCGTCGGTCGCCGGGATGTATGACGCACGCCCGATGTCGGCCAGCCACGCGTGCTCGGGGCCGACGCCCGGGTAGTCCAGGCCCGCCGAGATCGAGTGGGACTCGACGGTCTGGCCGTCCTCGTCCTGGAGCACATAGGTCTTGGCGCCATGAAGGATGCCGGCGCGGCCGCGTTCGATGGAGGCAGCGTGCTTCGGCGTGTCCACCCCGTCGCCTGCCGCTTCGACGCCGTAGAGCGCCACCGACTCGTCATCGAGGAACGCGTCGAACATGCCGATCGCGTTCGAACCACCACCCACGCACGCGAACACGGCGTCGGGAAGCCGGCCCACCTGCTCGAGGAGCTGCGCACGTGCCTCCTCGCCGATGATCTTCTGGAAGTCGCGCACGAGGGCGGGGAACGGATGCGGACCCGCCGCGGTGCCGAAGATGTAGTTCGTCGTCTCCACGCTCGCCACCCAGTCGCGGTACGCCTCGTTGATGGCGTCCTTGAGGGTGCGTGAGCCCGTCGTGACCGGGATGACCTCGGCGCCCAGCAGCCGCATCCGCGCGACGTTCAAAGCCTGCCGCTCGGTGTCGACCTCGCCCATGTAGATCGTGCACTCGAAGCCGAACAGCGCCGCGGCCGTCGCGGTCGCGACGCCATGCTGGCCGGCGCCCGTCTCCGCGATGACGCGGGTCTTGCCCAGACGCTTGGTGAGCAGAGCCTGCCCGAGCACGTTGTTGATCTTGTGCGAGCCGGTGTGGTTGAGGTCCTCACGTTTGAGGAACACGCGTCCGCCGCCCGCGTGGGCGGCGAATCGCGGTACCTCGGTCAGCACCGACGGACGTCCGGCATAGGAGTGCAGCAGCTCCGCGAACTCCGCCTGGAAGGCGGGGTCCACGATCGCGGACTCGTAGACGGCGGTCAGCTCGTCGATCGCGGCGATGAGCGACTCGGGCATGTAGCGCCCGCCGTACTGACCGAAGAAGGGTCCTTTGACATCGCGCAGACTCATGATCCAGCCTCCAGAAAAGCGTGCAGGGTCGCGACCGGTTCCGAGGTCACGAGAGCCTCGCCGATGAGGACGACGTCCGCGCCGCCGGAGCGGTAGTGGCGCACGTCGTCGGGAGTGAGAACCGCCGATTCAGCGATCTTGATCGCGCCGCTCGGGAACGAATCGGCGAGACGGCCGAACAGATCGCGATCGAGTTCGAAGGTGCTGAGGTTGCGCGCGTTCACCCCGATGAGACGTGCTCCGAGATCGGATGCGCGAGACAACTCCTCGGCGGAGTGCGTCTCCACGAGCGGCGTCATGCCCAGCTGGAGAACGAGATCGTGCAGCTCGGCCAGGAGCGGCTGCTCGAGGGCCGCGACGATCAGCAGCACCAGGTCTGCCCCGGACGCCCGGGCTTCGAGCACCTGATAGGGCGTGGCGATGAAGTCCTTGCGCAGCACCGGGACCGAGACGCGCTCGCGCACCGCTTCGAGATCGGCGAGGCTGCCCTTGAACCTGCGCCCCTCCGTCAGCACCGAGATCGCGCTCGCGCCGCCCTCTTCGTAACGGAACGCCTGGAAGGCAGGATCCGGGATCGCCGCCAGATCGCCGCGGGACGGGCTGGCGCGCTTCACCTCTGCGATGATCTTCACGCGGTCCGCGGGGGCGAGCGCGGCGAGGGCATCGAGCGCAGCGGGACGGCTCAGCGCGGCGCGTTCCACTGCCGCCAGAGGCGTGCGCGACTCGCGCTCGCGGGCATCCTCGACTGCGCCGGCCGTGAGGTCGGCGAGCACCATCAGTGCTCTTTCGCGACGTACTTCGGGCCGTTGACGCCCCAACCGGCGCGGGCCAGGGCCCACCCGACGATCAGGCCACCCAGGAGCAGACCGACCGACGCCCAGACGAGCACAGGCATGTCGAGAACGAAGAACACCGTGCCCAGCGCCACGGCGACGAGCATGATCACCACGGCCGTCCAGGCTGCCGGGGAGTGTCCGTGGCCGGGGTCGTCGATGGAATTGCTCATGTCTCTCCTTCGGGTGCGGCCACGTGACGGCCGGATCCAGTCTAGCGGGGCGAGTCGGGGAAAGTCGGATCGTCGCCGCGTGAGAGGTCGTCCCACGAGTCGATCGCGTCCAGCGGCGCGTCGTCGGCGACGGCCGTTCGGCGGCGCGGTGCGTCGTACTTTCGCCCCCCGCCCGGCCAGCGCCAACCGGTGACGAGAACGAAGGAGCCCGCCACCAGCAGCACGAGCCCCGCGAGGAGCGAGGCGAGGGGCCACCCGGTCACGCTCGTGCTCGCGACGAGTGCCGCCACCGACGAGTCACCGGTGATGCCGGTGGTCTCCGTCACACTCGGGGCGTAGGCGTCGACGGGGGCATCGAAGGCGACGGGCGCTGTGAGCAGGGCGATACCGATCGCCGCAGCCACCGTCAGAGCGCCGAAGACGATCCGCAGTACCCGGCCGACGATCGACAGCGCAGCGCCCAGCGCGAGCACAGCGAGACTCAGCGGCGTGAGCACGGGGATCGCCGCCGTCCCCGCGACCGTGACATCAGCGGCTGCGCCGTCCGTCAGCGAGACGTGGATCCAGGTCTGCGTGGCGGCCAGCGTGCTCACAGCCCCCGCCCCGAGGATCGCCAGTACGGCGCTCGAGCGCGCGCGACGGATCACTCGCCGCCTCGCACGGGGTCGAGGTCGTCGGCGTCGAAGCAGGTCCGTGTGCCCGTGTGGCAGGCGGGGCCGGTCTGTTCGACGGACAGCAGCACGGCGTCGCCGTCGCAGTCCAGCCGGGCGCCGTGCACGACCTGGATGTGCCCCGAGGTGTCGCCCTTGCGCCAATACTCCTGCCTCGAGCGCGACCAGTAGGTGGCGCGGCCCGAGGTGAGCGTGCGACGCAGCGCCTCCGCATCCATCCAGCCCATCATGAGCACCTCGCGGGTGTCCCACTGCTGCACGATCGCCGCGACCAGCCCCTGGTCGTTGAAACGGACCCGGGCGATGCGCTCTTCGACGCTCTCGCTCACCGCCGCACCTCGATCCCCTCGTCGACCAGCGCATCCTTCACGTCGCCGACCGTGAGCTGACCGGAGTGGAAGACGGATGCGGCCAGCACGGCGTCTGCGCCTGCGCGGATCGCGGGCGCGAAGTCGCCGACGTGACCGGCGCCGCCGGAGGCGATGACCGGCACGCGGGAGATCTCCCGCATCAGAGCGACGAGCTCGAGGTCGAAGCCGTTCTTCGTGCCGTCGGCGTCGATCGAATTGACCAGCAGCTCGCCCGCACCGCGCTCGATCGCCTCGCGCGCCCATGCGAGAGCGTCGAGCTGCGTGAGCGTGCGGCCGCCATGAGTCGTGACGGCGAATCCCGAGGGCATCCCCTCGGCACGCTTGACGTCCAGCGACAGCACGAGCACCTGCGCACCGAAGCGGTCGGCGATCTCGTCGATCAGGGCAGGACGGGCGATCGCCGCGGAGTTGACGCCGATCTTGTCCGCACCCACCGCGAGCAGCCTCGCGACGTCCTCGTCGGAGCGGACGCCACCGCCGACCGTCAGCGGGATGAAGACCTCTTCCGCCGTGCGTCGCACGACGTCGTAGGTCGTCGCCCGCTCGTCGACGGTCGCCGTCACGTCGAGGAAGGTGAGCTCGTCAGCGCCCTGTTCGAAGTAGAGCCGTGCAAGCTCGACGGGGTCGCCCATGTCGCGGAGGTTCTCGAAGTTCACGCCCTTCACCACGCGCCCCGCCGCCACATCCAGGCACGGGATGACTCGGCAGACCAGACTCATCAGAGCCTCGCCGCGTGGATCTCGGTCACGAGGATCGCCCTCGCACCGATCGCGTAGAGCGCGTCCATGACTTGATTGACGCCCTTGCGCGGGCTCATGACACGAACCGCCACCCAGGACGGGTCCCGCAGCGGCGAGATCGTCGGGGATTCGATCCCGGGGGCGACGGCGATCGCGTCGTCGACGAGATCGGCGGGCAGGTCGTAGTCGATGAGCACGTACTCGCGCGCGACGATGACGCCGCGCAGGCGGCGCAGCAGCGTCTCGAGTCCCGCGGGCTCCTGCGCGCCGGTGATCAGGACCGCGTCCGACTCCAGGAGGACCGGCCCGAAGATCTCGAGCCCGGCCTGGCGGAGCGTGGTGCCCGTGGAGACGACGTCGGCCACCGCATCGGCGACGCCGAGTTCGACGGCCGACTCCACGGCGCCGTCCAGCGGCACGAGATCGACGGCGACACCGTGCTCGTCGAGGTAGGCGTCGACGAGACCGGGGTAGGCGGTGGCGACCCGCATCCCCTCGAGGTCGGCGAGTTCCGTGAACCGACCGGGGGGGCCGGCGAAGCGGAACGTGGAGCCGCCGAAGCCGAGCGCCTCGATCTCGCGAGCGCCCGGCATGCGGGCGTCCAGCAGCAGGTCGCGACCGGTGATGCCGACATCGAGCGCACCCGAACCGACGTAGGTGGCGATGTCCTTGGGACGCAGGTAGAAGAACTCGACGTCGTTGAGCGGGTCGATGGCGTGCAGATCCTTGGGATCGCGACGGCCCTTGTAGCCCGCCTCGGCGAGCATGGCCGCCGCGGTCTCGGAAAGGGAGCCCTTGTTGGGCACGGCGATTCTCAGCATGGGAAAACTCTCGGGAAGATGACGGATGCGGCGGGTGCGGGCATCAGAGATGTCGGTACACGTCCGCCGGTGTCAGGCCCTTGGCCAGCATGAGCACCTGCAGGTGGTAGAGCAGCTGGGAGATCTCCTCCGCCGCTTCCGCGTCGCTCTGGTACTCGGCGGCCATCCAGACCTCCGCCGCCTCTTCGACGATCTTCTTGCCGATCGCATGCACACCGGCATCCAGCTCCGCGACGGTGCCGGATCCGGCCGGTCGCGTCCGGGCCTTGAGCTCGAGCTCCGCGAACAGGTCGTCGAACGTCTTCACCGTCCTAGGGTACCGTCCGGCGACCGGCGCGGATGTCGCCCTCAGTGGCGATGCGTCCTCACGGCGGCCTGTGCCCGGAGCCCGGCGATCGCCGCATCCGGATCCGCCGCGCCGAACACGGCGGATCCGGCGACGAACGTGTCCGCGCCGGCGGATGCCGCCTGCTCGATGGTGGTCGGCGCGATGCCCCCGTCGACCTGGAGCCAGACCGCGGACTCGACCCGACGCGCGGCGTCGGCGAGGCGGGCGAGCTTGGGCATCGTCTCGGGCATGAACGACTGTCCGCCGAAACCCGGCTCCACGGTCATCACGAGGATCTGATCGAACTCGTGCAGCAGCTCCAGAAGCGGCTCTTCGGAGGTACCGGGCTTGATCGCGACTCCGGCGCGTGCGCCGATCTGACGCAACCGTCGCGCGAGCCCCACCGGGTCGGCGGCCGCCTCGAGGTGGAACGTCACCGAGGCTGCGCCCAGTTCCGCGTAACCGGGCGCCCAGCGGTCCGGGTCGTCGATCATGAGGTGCACATCCAGCGGCACAGGGCTCGTCGCCTGCACCCTCTCGACCATCTGCGGACCGAAGGTGAGGTTCGGCACGAAGTGGTTGTCCATCACGTCCACGTGCACGAAATCGGCACTGGAGATACGGCCGAGCTCCGCCTGCATGTTGACGAAGTCTGCGGCCAGGATGGATGGGTTGATGCGGGGAGCGCTCACCCTGCCATTATCGGCGACGCTCACGCGCGCCGTCGAAGGAGCGAGATCGACATCGCGTCCGTGCCGTGGCGGTGAGGCCACAGCTGGGCGCGTCCAGCGCCGTCGGCGGGCGCGGGCAGATCGAGGGGCTGGCTCGCCACGTTCTGCAGCACGGCGCGGGCATCGAGCTCCTCGATGTCGTCGCCTCGGCGCTGGCGCACCTCGGCCACGACCGCGCTCGTCTCCGCCAGGTGGGGCGAGCAGGTGACGTAGGCGACGATGCCGCCGGGCGTCAGCGCATCGAGGGCGCTCTCCAGCAGCTCCCGCTGCAGGCTCGCGAGTGCTGCCACGTCTGCCGGCGACTTGCGCCAGCGCGCCTCCGGCCGCCGACGCAACGCACCCAGGCCCGTGCACGGCGCGTCGACCAGGATGCGGTCGTAGCGGGCTCGACCGGCACGCGAACGCCCGTCCTCCTCGCTGACCGCGACGTCGGCCGGCACCCCCGCGAGAGCCTGACGCACGAGGCCCGCGCGGGCCGGCGCGATCTCGTTCGCCTCCAGCAGCGCACCGCCCATGAGGGCTTCTGCGGCGAGCAGGGCGGTCTTGCCGCCCGGCCCCGCGCACAGATCGAGCCACCGCTCCCCTGGGGTGACGGGCAGGGCACGGCTGAGGGCGAGCGCCGCCAGCTGCGAGCCTTCGTCCTGCACTCGGATGCGGCCGCCGGCCGCGCGGATCACCGGCTCGGGATCACCGCCTGCGGAGAGCGCGCCAACCGGCGAGTACCGCGTCGGAGCGAGCTCGGCGGGCCGGTCGGCGAGACCCGGAAGCACCGCAAGTGAGACCCGTGGCGACGCGTTGTCCGCGCGCAGAAGGTCGTCGAGTTCGTCGGCGCGCCCCTCTGCGGCCAGCGCCCGACGGAAGGCGCGGATCACCCAGACCGGGTGCGCATACGCGAGTCCCCGTCGTTCGTCGTCCGAACGCGCCGCCGCCTCGATGCGGGCGAGCCACTCCCCGGGCGTGTCGCGGGAGATCCGCCGGAGCACGGCGTTGACGAATCCCGTCGGCGCTGCGCCGATCGTCTCGCGTACGAGCGCGACCGTCTCGTGCACGGCCGCGTGCGAGGCGATCCGAGTCGACAGCAGCTGGTGCGCGCCCAGCCGCAGGGCGTCGAGAACATCCTCGTCGATCTCGTCGGTGGGACGCCCCGCCGCCGCCTCGATGATCGCGTCGTAGGTGCCCAGGCGCCGGAGGGTCCCGTAGGTCAGCTCGGTCGCGAGCGCCGCGTCCTTCGCGTCGAGCCCTGCGCGTGAGATCTCGACCGGCAGAAGCAGGTTCGCGTAGGCATCGGATGCGGCGACCGCGCGCAGCGTGTCGAAGGCCACGCGGCGGGGATCTGAACGGCTCACGACGCCACCAGCCCCGCCGTCGCGCGGAGACCGCGCAGCCAGTCGCCCGCGGCCATCGCCCCCTTGCCCGCCGGTTGCACGCGCACGAGCGCCACGGGGTCGGTGGCGGTGCCGACGAGCACCTCGGACTGCACGGCGCGGATCGCGCCGGGAGCCAAGGCTGCGGCGTGCTCCGCGCGATGCATGTCGTGGATCTTGACGCGCACGCCGTCGACCGTCGTGAAGGCGCCGGGTTCGGGCGTCGTACCCCGGAAACGCGCCAGCACCGCATCCGCCGCCTGCGTCCAGTCCAGACGGCCGTCCTCCGCGGTCAGCTTTGTCGCGTACGTGCTCTCCCCGACCTGCGGGACTCCGCGGGCCGTGCGCGCCGCCAACTGGTCGACGATGTCGACGAGCACCGCAGCGCCGTCTCGCGCGAGATCCTCCAGGACGCGTCCGGCGGTGGCTGTCGCGGGGATGCGGTAGCGGGTGCCGCCGTATACATCGCCCTCGTCGAGACCCGCGGTCAGCTGGAAGACGTTCGTGCCGGTCTCGCCGTCTCCGGCGATGAGCGCCCGCTGCACGGGCGCGGCTCCGCGCCAGCGCGGCAGCAGCGAGAAGTGGAGGTTGATCCATCCGAGTCGCGGCGTGCTCAGCAGCGGCTGCCGGACGAGGCCGCCGTACGCCACGATCACGCCCAGATCCGGTTCGAGCGCCGCGATGCGCTCGGTCGCCTCCGCATCCAGCCGGTCGGTCTTGAGCACCTCGAGGCCCAACTCGGCGGCCGCGTCGGCGACGGGCGACGCGGTGAGCACGCGCTTGCGCCCCACGGGCGCGTCACGGCGCGTGACGACGCAAGCGAGATCATGATCGGTGGCGGCCAGGGCGCGCAGCGAAGCGACGGCGGGTTCGGGCGTTCCCGCGAAGACAAGACGCATCGGGTTCCTCACAGCTCGGGATCGGGCACGTCCACCCGAACTCTGAGTGTATTCCGGCTCCGCGCGGGGGCCCGGCCGCGTGCACGACGCGCGCGGACGGCGTCGGCGATGACCGCCGCCCGCAGCGGACCCGTCACGGCCTTGCCGTGGCCGTAGTCGAAACGCACGAGGGCGCGCGAGCGGGGCGGGTCCTCCCCGAGGATCTCAGCAGGCCCGAGGACGGCGTCCGGGTCGAGGGAGGGGACCTCGGCCCGCAGCTGCGCGAGCGCGCCGTGGACGGTTCGCGGCTCGCCCTCCACGACGGCGACCCGCACCGCGGGCGGCAGATGCAGCACCGCGCGGTCGGCCAGCTCCGAGCGGGCGTACGCGGCCTGCGTCCACGTCGCCAGGGCGCGAGCGAGCGGACCGGCGACCCCGGTGAGCAGCACGGGCGCGCCCGGCGCCGTCAGGGCCGCGGCGTTCGACCACCACCGCAGGCACGACTCGCCGATGCGCAGGTCCTCGGCGAGCAGCATCCGGTCGCCGTCCAGGAGCAGCACCGCGCGGTACCCGCCTTCCGCGATCGGTTCCGCCCCCCGGGTCGCGATGACCAGAGCAGGGCGGTGCTCGACGCGCGCGACCGGATGGTCGCCGTCGGCCACGATCACGCGCGTCCCGGGGAACGCCCGACCGAGCTCGTCCGCGGTGCGCTCACTCCCTGACGATGCGAGGCGCAGGTTCTGCCCCTCGCAGACGGTGCACTGCCAGCCGGCGATGCCCCGTCCGCACCAGGCGCATTCCGGAGGCCGGCCCTGTCTGCGCACGCGGAGCGGACCCGAGCAGTGCGCGCAGCGCGCGGGTGCTCGGCAGGAGGAGCAGACCACCACCGGCGCGTACCCGGGGCGCGCGACCTGGACCAGTACCGGTCCATCCATCAGCGCGTCGCGCACGGCCTGGAACGCCGTGGACGGGATGCGTGCGTGCGCGACCGCGTCGGATGTCGCCGTCAGGACGACGCGCGGCGTCACGCGACGTGCCGCCGCCAGGTGGCGGAACCACCCGATCTGGACCAGCCGCTCGACATCCGTGGTGCGCGTGTGGCCGAGGACGAGCAAAGCGCTCTGTTCGCTCTCCTGCCGCAGCAGTGCCACGTCGCGCGCGTGCACACCGGGGCTGAGCGGCTCTGCGAGCAACGGATCACCATCGTCCCAGATCACGACGAGACCCGTGTCGCTCGTGGGCGCGTAGACGGCGGATCGGTTTCCGACCACGATGCAGGGAGCCGCCGCGAGGGTGCGCAGATACGCACCGTAGCGTGAGGGCCCGGTCTGCCGCGCATCGGACTGCACGAGCGCGTTCGGCGGCACGCGCCCCGCGAGCGCGGTCATCACCTGCTCCTGATCGCGGTGGTCGGGAACGACGATGACGACGCTGCGCCCCGCCGCGAGGGTGATGGTCGCCGCGGCGGCGATCAGTACCGCCCACGATCCGACCGTGCCGCCCCCCGCGAGCTCCACGACGCGCGGCGTCGCATCCACGGCGAGGCGTTCACCGGCGCGGATGCCCTCGGCCAGGTGCGGAAAGGCCGCGAGGACCTCTTCGGCGGTCTTCACCGCGTCGGGATGGGGTGCCTCGACGACAGGCTCGGGCGAGTGCAGCCATGCCTTCTCGGCACGCACCATCCGCTTCGGCACGGCGAGGCGGAGCACGTCGGACGCGGAGCCCGCGGCTCGATCGGCGACGCGCCGGGCGAGATTGTAGAGACTCGGAGGCAGGACGGGCATCGGTGAGACCACGCTGTCGAGCTCCGAGAGCGGACGCTCGTGGTCCGTCTCCTCGCCGCGTTCGACGAGGAACCCGTCGACGACGCGGCCGGCGCTGCGCAGCGGTACGCGCACACGCACCCCGGGCACGGCGTCCTCGTCGAACTCCGGCGGGATCGCGTAGTCGAAGAGGCGATCGAGCTGCGGCAGCGGCGAGTCGAGCAGCACGCGCGCGACGGGCCGAGAGGGGCCGGCTGCCCCGGTCATCTCAGAGCCCGGCTGCGGCGCGCAACTCGTCGACGCGGTCCAGACGCTCCCAGGTGAACTCGGGGAGCTCGCGGCCGAAGTGACCGTAGGCGGCGGTGGCCGAGTAGATGGGACGCAGCAGATCCAGCTGGTCGATGATGGCCTTGGGCCGCAGGTCGAAGACGTCGAGGATGGCCGCCGTGATGGTCTCGTCGCTCACATGCCCCGTGCCGAAGCTCTCGACGTAGAGGCCCACGGGACTCGCCTTGCCGATCGCGTACGCGACCTGTACCTCGAGGCGCTCGGCGAGACCCGCCGCGACCGCGTTCTTGGCCACCCAGCGCATGGCGTACGCGGCGGAGCGGTCGACCTTGGACGGGTCCTTCCCGCTGAAGGCCCCACCGCCATGGCGTGCCGCTCCCCCGTAGGTGTCGATGATGATCTTGCGACCGGTCAGCCCGGCATCCCCCTTGGGGCCGCCGGTCACGAAGGGGCCGGCGGGGTTGATGTAGTACTGCACATCCGGTGTGTCGAGCCCGGTGTCGGCGAGGACGGGATCGATGACATCCCGACGCACCAGCTCGCGCAGCTCGTCCTGACTGATGTCCGGATGATGCTGCGTCGAGAGCACGACCGACTCGACCGTCTTGGGCGTGTGGCCGTCGTAGCCCAGAGTGACCTGCGTCTTGCCGTCGGGACGGAGGAATTCGAGGGTTCCGGATCGGCGCACCGCGGCCAGGCGCTCGGCCATCCGGTGCGCGGTCCACGCCGCCATGGGCATGAGCTGCGCCGTCTCGGTCGTGGCGAAACCGAACATGATGCCCTGGTCCCCGGCGCCCTGTTCGTCGCGCGGATCCACCGATCGTCCCTCGCGCTGCTCGAATGCCTGATTGACGCCGGCCGCGATGTCCGAGGACTGCGCGCCGATCGAGACCGAGACGCCGCACGAATCGCCGTCGAAGCCGGTGTCGCTGGAGGTGTATCCGATGCGGTTCACGACATCGCGCACGATCGCGGGGATCTCGACGTAGGCACGCGTGGACACCTCACCGGCGACGTGTACGAGACCCGTCGTCACCAGGGTCTCGACGGCGACACGGCCGGTCGGATCCTCCGCGATGATCGCGTCGAGGATGCTGTCGGAGATCTGGTCGCAGATCTTGTCCGGATGCCCTTCGGTGACGGACTCGGACGTGAACAGACGCAGCTCGGTCATCGCAACTCCCACTCGAGATGTGAGGGACACCCCTCACTGTGACGCTCCCCCCGGACACGGGAGTGCCGGGGGGAGCGTCGAGGTGATCAGATCACTCGGCGTGACGCAGCCGCAGCTTGTCCTCGTTGATCTCGTGCAGCGCGATCGTCAGCGGCTTGTCCTCGATCGTGGAGTCCACGAGCGGACCCACGTTGTCGAAGAGGTTGCCCTCGTGGAGATCGGAGTAGTAGTCGTTGATCTGACGCGCCCGCTTGGATGCGTAGATGACGAGCTGGTACTTCGAGTCGACCTTGTCGAGAAGGCTGTCGATGGGGGGCTCGATGATGCCCTGGTTGGTCCCAGCCATGGCGGTACCTCCTGGTTCGGGGATGTCGGCGGAGAGTCGTTCGACGACGACGCATCACGACGGACGCGCGGAAGCCTTCGTCAATTCTACGACCTCGCGCGCCGCCTCGGCGACTTCTGCGTTCACGACCCGGTAGTCGAACTCCCCCTGAGCCGCCAGTTCCACCCGCGCGGTGCGCAGGCGTCGCGCGCGTTCCTCGGCATCCTCGGTGCCTCGCCCGACCAGACGCTGCACGAGCTCGTCCCAGCTGGGCGGGAGCAGGAACACGAGTGCGGCGTCCGGTGCGGCCGCCCGCACCTGCCTCGCGCCCTGCAGATCGATCTCCAGCAGAACCGTGCGACCGTCGGCCAACGCGCGTTCGATCGGCCCGCGGGGCGTGCCGTACCGGTACTTGTTGTGCACGGTCGCCCACTCCAGCAGTTCTCCGCGCGCGATGAGATCGTCGAAGGCGTCGTCGTCGACGAAGAAGTAGTGCGTCCCGTCGACCTCGCCCGGACGGGGCGGGCGCGTGGTCGCCGAGACCGAGAGGAGGATCTCCGGATAGTGCTCCTGGATGTGTGCAGCCACGGTGCCCTTGCCGACCGCGGTCGGGCCCGCGAGGACGAGAAGGCGGCTGCGGGCGGCGCGCGGCTGCGGTTCCGGGAGCCGCCCGTCGAGCCACTGCTGGAGCGCGGCGCGCTGGCGCACCCCGAGACCGCCGAGACGCTTGACGGGCGAGATGCCGAGCTCGGCGAGGATGCGGTCGCGCTTGCCCTCGCCGATGGCGGGCAGGGAGGTGAGGAACTCCGGCACGCGCAGCGTTCCTGAGGCGGATACGGGGTCGGCCACCGCGCGACGCAGCACTTCCTGACCGCTGATCACGCGCGTGGCGAGGTCTCGCTTGAGGGATGCACGGGCGCGACGCGCCTCGACGGCTCGTCGCGATGCGGCGGCCCGGTCGACCTCCGGGGGCGTTCGACTGTCAACCACGGCGAACCTCCGAATAGAGCGCGCGTCTCTCGTCGATGCGGGCGACGAGGCGGGCGGGACCCGCCGACAGGATGCTCCTGCTCTCGCTGGCGACGACCTGCGCCGCCACATAGCCGAAGAGTGCGCCGAGATCCGACGGCTGAGCACCCTGCGCACCGAAGCCCGGCGCCAGGATGGGCGTACCGGCGAGCACCGTGTCGGTGAGTCCGAACGATGTGCGCTGCAGCGTCGCCCCCACCACCACGCCGACGGGGCCCAGGGCTCCCGCGCTTCCCACGTTGTACGAGCCGACCTCGCGAGCGACGCGGGCTGCGATCGGCTCGTCGTCGCCCGCGGATGCATCCACCGTGATGGCGGTCTGCACGGCCGCGGCCTCGCGGTTGCTCGTCGCAGCGAGCACGAACACGCCCTTGTCCGTCCGGATCGCGCGAGTGATGGTCTCGTGCAGCGACTCCGGTCCGAGATACGGGCTGAGGGTGAGCGCGTCGGCTTCGAGGGGCGAACCCGGCTCGAGCCACGCGGCGGCGTAGCCGTCCATCGTCGTACCGATGTCGCCGCGCTTCGCGTCGGCGATCACGAGCAGGCCCGCATCCCGGGCCGCCCGGAGCACATCCTCGAGCGCGGCGTAGCCCGCCGATCCGAACCGCTCGTAGAAGGCGACCTGCGGCTTGACGACGCCCACTCGCCCGGCCGCCGCATCCACGACGCGCAGGCCGAACTCGCGCACCCCGGCGGCATCCTCGCCGAGGCCCCAGGCGCGCAACAGCTGTGCGTGAGGGTCGATCCCCACGCACAGCTGGCCGTACTCGTCGAGCGCGGCCTGCAGTCGCGTTCCGAAACCGGCTGCGCTCACGCGCGTGCCGCCCGCTCCACCGCGTACTCCTGGAGGCTCTTCACGTCGAAGCCCTCGCGCAGCACGGGCAGCGCGCTGACGGCGGCGCCGAGCACGGCCATCGTCGTGAACAGGGCTTTGTCCGCGGCGACCGCGGCCGCGCGGATCTCGTACCCGTCCGCGCGCGCCAAGCCGCCGCTGGGCGTGTTGACGATCATGTCGATCTCGCCCGCGTTGATGAGGTCGACGATGTTCGTCTCCCCCGTCTCCTGGGTGGCCGAGTACTTGTTGACGGTGCGCACGGCGATGCCGTTGCGGGCGAGGATCTCCGCCGTTCCCTCCGTCGCCACGAGCTCGTAGCCGAGTTCCTGGAGGCGGTGCGCCGGCAGGATCACGGCGCGCTTGTCGGCGTCGGCGACGGAGATGAACACCGTTCCCGACAGGGGCATACCACCGTAGGCGGCCTGCTGGCTCTTCGCGAACGCCGTCGGGAAATCGCGGTCGAATCCCATGACCTCTCCGGTCGAGCGCATCTCGGGCCCGAGAACGGAGTCGACGGTCTGGCCGTCCTTCGTGCGGAACCGCTTGAAGGGCAGGACGGCCTCCTTGACGGCGACGGGCGCGTCCAGCGGGACGCGTGAGCCGTCCTGCTCGGGCAGCATCCCCTCGGCCTTGAGCTCGGCGATGGAGCTGCCCGCCATGATGCGGCTGGCCGCCTTCGCGAGCGGGATGCCGAGCGCCTTGGAGACGAAGGGCACCGTGCGGCTCGCGCGGGGGTTCGCTTCGATCACGTAGAGCACGCCCGCACTGATCGCGAACTGCACGTTCAGCAGGCCCCGCACGCCCACGCCCTGGGCGATGGCTAGCGTCGCCTCACGGACACGGTCGACGTCGGTGCGGCCCAGCGACACGGGCGGGAGGGTGCAGGAGGAGTCGCCGGAGTGGATGCCGGCCTCCTCCAGATGCTCCATCACCCCGCCGATGTACAGCTCCTCGCCGTCGAACAGGGCGTCGACGTCGAGTTCGATCGCGTCGTCGAGGAACCGGTCGACGAGAAGGGGGAGCCCGGGGCCGATGATGGCCGCGTCGGCGATGCGGACGAAGTAGTCGCGCAGCGCCTCCGTCGAGTAGACGATCTCCATGCCGCGGCCACCGAGCACGAAGCTCGGGCGCACCAGCACCGGGTAGCCGATCTCTTCGGCGACGCCCACCGCGCCGTCGACGTCGATCGCCGTGCCGCTGCGCGGCGCGACCAGGCCCGCGTCGTCCAGCAGGCGCGAGAACAGCTCGCGCTCCTCCGCCAGGTCGATCGCGGCGGGGCTCGTGCCCAGGATGCGGTAGCCCGCCGCCTCGATGCCCTTCGCGAGGCCCAGCGGCGTCTGGCCGCCGAGCTGGCAGATGACGCCGAGGATCTCGCCCGAGGCGCTCTCGGCGTGCAGCACCTCGAGGACGTCCTCGAGCGTGAGCGGCTCGAAGTAGAGGCGGTCGCTCGTGTCGTAGTCGGTCGAGACCGTCTCGGGGTTGCAGTTGATCATGACCGTCTCGTAGCCCGCATCCGAGAGCGCGAAGCTCGCGTGCACGCACGAGTAGTCGAACTCCACCCCCTGACCGATGCGGTTCGGGCCCGAGCCGATGATGACGACCTTCGTGCGCTCCGAGGGCGACACCTCGGTCTCGGCGTCGTAGCTCGAGTAGTGGTACGGCGTGAGAGCGGGGAACTCCCCGGCGCACGTGTCGACCGTCTTGTAGACGGGCCGCAGCCCCAGGGCGTGACGGATGCCGCGCACCTCGGCCTCGCCGATGCCGCGCAGCTCGGCGATCTGCAGATCGCTGAAGCCGTGCTCCTTCGCGACCCGCAGCACCTCGGCGTCGAGCTCGCCGGACGCGCGCACGAACTCGGCCACCTCGTTGATGAGCGCGATCTGGTCGAGGAACCAGGGGTCGATCGCCGTCGCCTCGAAGGCCTGCTCGATCGTCGCGCCCTTGCGCATGGCCTGCTGCAGCACGACGATGCGGCCGTCGGTCGGGGTCGCTGCGATCTCCAGCAGTTCCTCGACCGAGCGCTGCTCGTCGCCCCAGTGGAAGCTGGAGCCGCGCTTCTCCAACGATCGCAGCGCCTTCTGCAGGGCCGTCGCGTAGTTGCGCCCGATCGCCATCGCCTCGCCGACCGACTTCATGGTGGTCGTGAGGGTGGTGTCCGCCGCGGGGAACTTCTCGAAATTGAAGCGCGGCACCTTGACGACGACGTAGTCCAGTGTCGGCTCGAAGCTCGCCGGGGTCACCTTCGTGATGTCGTTCGGGATCTCGTCGAGGCGGTAGCCGATCGCGAGCTTGGCCGCGATCTTGGCGATGGGGAATCCCGTGGCCTTGGACGCCAGCGCCGAGGAGCGAGAAACGCGCGGGTTCATCTCGATCACGATGATGCGACCGGTCACGGGGTCGACGGCGAACTGGATGTTGCAGCCGCCGGTGTCGACACCCACGCGACGGATGATCTCGATCCCGATGTCGCGCAGCTTCTGGTACTCGCGGTCGGTCAGCGTGAGCGCGGGGGCGACGGTGATCGAGTCCCCCGTGTGCACGCCGACGGGGTCGACGTTCTCGATCGAGCAGACGACGACCGTGTTGTCGGCCGTGTCGCGCATGAGCTCGAGCTCGTACTCCTTCCACCCGAGGATGGACTCCTCAAGGAGCACCTCGTTCGTGGGCGAATCGTGCAGACCGGCGCCGCCGATGCGGCGGAGATCGGCCTCGTCGTACGCGAAGCCCGACCCCAGGCCGCCCATGGTGAACGAGGGGCGCACGACCAGCGGGTAACCGAGCTTCTCGGCACCGGCGAGGAGTTCGTCCATGGAGTGGCAGATGACGGAGGCGGCCACATCCGCCCCGGCCTCGATGACCAGCTCCTTGAAGATCTGGCGGTCCTCGCCCTTGTTGATGGCTTCGAAGTTGGCGCCGATGAGCTCGATGCCGTACTTCTCCAGCACACCGTTCTTGTGCAGATCGATCGCCGCGTTGAGCGCTGTCTGGCCGCCGAGCGTCGGCAGGATCGCGTCGGGGCGCTCCTTGGCGATGATGGTCTCGATGACACGCCAGTTGATGGGCTCGATGTAGGTCGCATCGGCGAAGTCGGGGTCGGTCATGATCGTGGCCGGGTTGGAGTTGACCAGGATCACGCGCACGCCCTCGGCGCGCAGCACACGGCATGCCTGGGTGCCGGAGTAGTCGAACTCGCAGGCCTGACCGATGACGATCGGGCCGGAGCCGATGACGAGGACGGAGCGGATGTCGTCGCGCTTGGGCATTACTTGGTGTCCTTCTTGCTCTGCTCGGCGATGACCATGTCCCGGAACCGGTCGAAGAGGTAGTTCGCGTCGTGCGGGCCGGCGGCGGCCTCCGGGTGGTACTGCACGCTGAACGCGGGGATGTCGAGGGCGCGCAGCCCCTCGACGACCTGGTCGTTGAGGCCGACATGGCTGACCTCGACGCGGCCGTAGCCGTTCGGGCTGTCGCTCACTCCGTCCAGCGGCGCGTCCACGGCGAAGCCGTGGTTGTGCGCGGTGATCTCCACGCGCCCGGTCGTGCGGTCCATGACGGGCTGGTTGATGCCGCGGTGACCGAAGGGCAGCTTGTACGTGCCGTAGCCCAGCGCTCGTCCCAGCAGTTGGTTGCCGAAGCAGATGCCGAAGAACGGCAGGCGGTCATCGAGCACCGCGCGCAGCAGCTCCACGTGATCGGCGGATGCCGCCGGATCACCGGGACCGTTGGAGTAGAACACGGCGACGGGATCGATCGCCCGGATCTCCTCGATCGTCGCGGTCTGCGGCAGCACGTGCACGTCGAATCCACGAGCGGCGAGGTTCTCGATCGTCGCCTGCTTGACTCCGAGGTCGAGCACGGCCAGGTTGCCGACGCGCTCGGCGGTCGCGGGGGTGATCTCGGTCTCGACCACAGAGACGGATGCCGACAGGTTCTGCCCCGCCATCGCGGGCGCCTCGCGCACGATGCGCAGCTGTTCCTCGGGGTCGATCGCTGCGGCGTCGCCGGAGAAGATCCCCCCGCGCATGCTGCCGGCAGAGCGGATGTGGCGCGTCACGGCACGGGTGTCGATCCCGCTGATCCCGACGATGCCGTCGTTCGTCAGCGCGTCGTCGAGCGACTCGTCGGCACGCCAGTTGGACACGACGCGAGAGGGGTCGCGCACGATGTAGCCGGCGACCCAGATGCGCCGCGACTCGGGGTCCTCGTCGTTGACACCGGTGTTGCCGATGTGGGGCGCGGTCTGCAGGACGATCTGTCCCGCGTAGGAGGGGTCGGTGAGGGTCTCCTGGTAGCCGGTCATACCGGTGGCGAAGACGACCTCGCCGAGGGTGGTCCCGGTGGCGCCGTAGGCGCGGCCGGTGTGGCGGGTGCCGTCCTCGAGGACGAGGACAGCCGGTCCGGTGCGGAAGAGAGTCATACGTCGTTTCCCGTCGAGGTGGGGTGGGGCAGGATCGCGTCGAGGGCGGCGGCGACCGCGCGTGCCGAGGCATCCTGCGGGCGGAAATAGGAGTCGACGAGCGTGTCGTCGTCGATGCGCCAGGTGAGGCGGGCGAGCCCGTCGCGTTCGACCACGCGGTCGATCGTGACGGTGGCCTGCTCGGCGGACACGAGGCGCGTTCTGTCGATGAACACCGGCTCGCCGCCGTGGGCAACAAGTGCCACGCCGGCATCGGTGATCAGGAGGTCGGCCTTGGCGCGGAATCCGAGCCCGCGAACGGCGAGGCGTTCCAGGGCGGTGTCATGCGCGGTCGTCGCGACATACAGGCCGGCGAAACGTGCGAGCGTCTCTGCCTCAGCGGGCGGCGAACCGAGCGGCGCGGCAAGGCCGCTGTCTCGTCGCACCCGTCGCAGCCAGCCCCAGAGCATGAGACCGATCAGGAGCAGCGCAACAGCGAGCATGACCAGCAGCGCGCCCTCCCGGCTCATGCGTTCACCTCCGTCGCATCCACCACGACGCCGTCACGCACCGTCGCCACGCCGGCGCGGAACGTCCATCGCGTCGAACCCGGCAGCTCGCGCCCGAGGTAGGGCGAGTTGGTGCTGCGTCCACGAAGGTCGTCGACCGCGAAAGTCGCCCGGACGCTGTCGTCGTACAGCGCCAGATGGGCCGGCTCGCCCACGGCGAGAGGACGGCCGTGTCGCTGCAAGCGACCGATCGCGGCGGGAGCGCTGCTCATGACGCGAGCGACGTCCGCCCAGTCGAGCAGCCCCGTCTCGACCATGGTGTGGTGCACGACGCGCAGGGCGCTCTCGAGTCCCACCATGCCGTTGGCCGCGGCCTGCCACTCGCAGGCCTTCGCCTCGGCGGGATGGGGTGCGTGATCGGTCGCGACGATGTCGATCGTGCCGTCCGCGAGGCCCTCTCGCACCGCTTGCACGTCCTCGTCCCGACGCAAGGGCGGGTTCACCTTGAACCGCGCGTCGTATCCGCGAACGAGTTCTTCGGTCAAGAGCAGATGGTGCGGGGTGACCTCGGCGGTCACCGCGATACCGCGCTTCTTCGCCCAGCGGATGATATCCACGCTGCCCGCCGTGGAGAGGTGGCAGACGTGCAGGCGCGAGCCGACGTGCTCGGCGAGCAGGACGTCGCGGGCGATGATCGATTCCTCCGCGACGGCCGGCCACCCGGTGAGACCCAGCTCGGCGGAGACGGCACCCTCGTTCATCTGGGCGCCCTCGGTCAGACGCGGATCCTGCGCGTGCTGCGCGATCACGCCGTCGAACGCCTTCACGTATTCGAGGGCGCGACGCATGATGAGCGGATCGAAGACGCAGAAGCCGTCATCGCTGAACACGCGCACGCGCGCGCGGGAGTGGGCCATGGCACCCAGCTCCGCCAGCCGCTCGCCCTTCTGTCCGACCGTGACCGCCCCGATGGGCTGCACGTCGACGAGGCCCGCTGCCTCGCCGAGCGCGAGCTCCTGCTCGACGACTCCGGCCGTGTCCGCGACGGGTGATGTGTTGGGCATCGCGAACAGCGCGGTGTACCCGCCGGCGGCGCCCGCACGCGAGCCGGTGAGGATGGTCTCCGAGGCTTCGTACCCGGGCTCCCGGAGATGCGTGTGCAGATCCACCAGACCGGGAAGGGCGACGAGGCCGTCGGCGTCGATGACCCGGGCTCCGGCTCGGCTGAGGCTGCTGCCCATCTCCTGGATCAGGCCGTCCGCGACGACGAGGTCGACCGCAGCGGCACCGACCGGCCGCACGCCGCGGATCACGTACGTTCCGCTCATGACGCACCTTCTTTCTCGAGGGCGGGGCGTTCGCCCGCAAGCAGCAGGTACAGCACGGCCATCCGCACGGATACGCCGTTGGTGACCTGCTCGAGCACCGTGGATCGCGGCGAATCCGCCGCCGCAGCGGAGATCTCCAGACCGCGGTTCATCGGCCCAGGGTGCATGACAATGCTATCGGCCGGCAGCGCGTCGAGACGCTCGCCGTCCAGTCCCCAGGCTCTCGCGTACTCGCGCTCGGTCGGGAAGTACGCCGCGTTCATCCGCTCGAGCTGGATGCGCAGCATCATGAGCGCGTCGGGGCCGGCGGCGATGGCGCGGTCGAGGTCGTACTCGATCGCCGCGGGCCACGCGGACACGTCCTGCGGGATGAGGGTCGGCGGCCCGACGAGAGTGATCCGCGCGCCCAGCGTGTGCAGCAGCCATACGTTGGAGCGTGCGACGCGCGAGTGCAGGATGTCACCGACGATCGCGACCGACACGCCGGAGAGGTCCCGGCCGCGGCTCTCGGCGCCGAAGAGGCGCTTGCGCAGGGTGAACGCATCCAGCAACGCCTGCGTGGGATGCTCATGCGTGCCGTCGCCGGCGTTGACCACGCCGGCGGTGATCCAGCCGCTCGTGGCGAGGGTACGAGGAGCCCCGGAGGCGCCGTGCCGGATGACGACCGCATCCGCTCCCATGGCCTGCAGCGTCTGGGCGGTGTCCTGCAGGGACTCCCCCTTCGACACGCTCGAGCCCTTGGCCGAGAAGTTGATGACGTCGGCGGACAGGCGCTTGGCCGCCGCTTCGAAGGAGATCCGGGTGCGGGTCGAGTCCTCGAAGAAGAGGTTCACCACCGTCTTGCCGCGCAGCGTCGGCAGCTTCTTGATCTCGCGCTGCTGCGTGTCGGCCATGTCCTCTGCGACGTCGAGGATACGCAGGGCCTGCTCACGGCCGAGCGTGCGGGTGTCCAGCAGGTTCCTCATGACTCGATCGTCACCTCCTCGACGCCGTCGGTCTCGGCGAGACGGACGTTGACGCGCTCGTCGCGTGCGCTCGGCAGGTTCTTGCCGACGAAGTCGGGGCGGATCGGAAGCTCGCGATGACCCCGGTCGATCAGTGCAGCCAACCGCACCGCTGCGGGGCGTCCGATGTCCTGGAGCGCGTCGAGAGCAGCTCGGATGCTCCGCCCGGAGAAGAGCACATCGTCGACGAGGACGACCGTGCGCTGGTCGATGCCGCCCGCGGGGATGTCGGTGCGGTGCGGCGCACGGGTGGGGTTGCTGGCGAGGTCGTCGCGGTACATCGTGACGTCGAGAGCGCCGACAGGCACCGGTGAGCCGCCGAAGTCGGAGACCAGGGCACCGATGCGGCGGGCCAGCGGCACCCCTCTCGTCGGGATGCCGAGGATCACCAGTCCCTCCGGACCGCGGTTGGACTCCAGGATCTCGTGGGAGATCCGAGTCAGGGCTCTGGCGATGTCGGCCTCATGCAGCACGGTTCGCGTGCTCATCCGCCGCTCCCTTCTCCGCCTCTCAGGACGGGGTTAAAGGTTGCTGGGGTTTGCGGGACAGACTATCCCAGACAGCCGGCTCCGCGCTCGGCGGCGCGGACGCTGTTAGGCTCGCCTGCGTTCCTATGACCAGTTCCTCCGCCCGTCCCGTGCGCCCATCCGATGCGCCGGCGACGCCGACCCCCACTGCCGCAGCGAGCGGGCGGGCATCCGGCAAGGCGATCCTCCTCGGCGAGCACGCTGTCGTCTACCGACGGCCGGCGCTCGCCATCCCGCTCTCGGCACTTCAGGTGCAAGCGGACGTCCGACGATCGAGCGGTCCGAGCCTTTTGCACAGCGACCTGTACGACGGTCCTCTCGCCGCGGCACCCGCTCGCCTGGGCCCGACCGTCATGGCTGCCACCGCGGCACTCGACGCCGTGGGCGCCGCCGATGAGTCGATCGAACTCCGTATCGCGAGCAACCTGCCGGCCGAGCGCGGCGTCGGCTCCTCCGCCGCCGTCGCCGCTGCCGTCGTGCGCGCCGTCGCGGCGGCTTTCGGGGTGGTCCTGGATGCGGCCGTGGAGCACGAGCTGATCCAGCGGGCCGAGCGTGTCGCTCACGTGTCGCCGAGCGGTCTCGACGCGCACGCCGTGAGTGCCGGCGCGCCGATCTGGTTCGAGGACGGAGCCGTGTCGCCCGTCGCCGTGGCCGCGCCGCTCACATTCGTGATCGCCGACACCGGGATCTCCGGCCGCACGAGAGAAGCAGTCGCGGGTGTGCGCACGCGTCACGATGAAGACCCGCAGGGAACGACGGACCTCCTCGACGAGTTGGGTGAGCTGACCCGCGACGCCCGCACGCACCTCGCCACCGGTGATGCCCGGAGCCTGGGCGCCGTCATGGACCGGGGTCACACGGCGCTCGATCGTCTGGGTGTGGGCGACCCGGCTCTCGACGCACTCGCGGCCGCGGCGCGCGCCCACGGGGCGTGGGGAGCGAAACTGACCGGCGGCGGGCGCGGCGGATGCGTCCTCGTGCTCGCCCGCGGCGACGAGAGCGCTGCCGAGGTCGCCGGCGCCCTGCGCGGCGCGGGAGCTGCCGCGACCTGGACCACCACGGTGGAGGCGACGACATGACCGAGGCCCGCGCGATCGCGCATCCCAACATCGCCCTGGTGAAGTACTGGGGCAAACGTGACACGGCACTCAACCTGCCGGCCACCGGAAGTCTCTCGATGACGCTCGGCGTGTTCCCCACGACCACCACGGTCGTGGTGGACGACGCGCTGGACACCGACGTGTTCGTCCTCAACGGCCGTGAGCAGTCGGGCGTCCCCGCCGAGCGCACCACGCGATTCCTCGACCTCGTACGAGAGCTCTCCGGCTCCGCTCTGCGGGCCCGCGTGGAGTCCCACAACACCGTGCCGTCCGCGGCGGGACTCGCGTCTTCCGCGGCAGGCTTCGCCGCACTCGCCGGCGCCGCCGCATCCGCCTTCGGACTGCAGCTGAGCGCGAGGGAGCTCAGCAGACTCGCTCGTCGCGGTTCGGGCTCCGCCGCGCGTTCCGTCTTCGGCGGCTTCGCCCTGTGGCACGCGGGCGACGACGAGCAGTCCTACGCCGAGCCGCTGCCGGCACCCGGGGATCTCGCCATGGTCGTCGCTATCGTGGACAGCGGCGAGAAGCAGGTCTCCAGCCGGGAGGCGATGCGCCGCACGGCGGACACCTCGCCCTTCTACCCCGCGTGGATCTCCTCGACCGCGGCGACGCTCGAGGAGGCGCGGCGTGCGTGCATCGAGGGCGACGTGGCGCAGCTCGGACGCCTCACCGAGAACAACGCCCTTCGGATGCACGCCGTGATCCAGGCCTCGGCACCGTCCATCCGCTACCTCTCGCCGACGAGCATCGCGCTCTTCGACCGCGTGGCGGCGCTGCGCGACGCGGGCCTGGAGTCGTATGCCACGGCGGACGCGGGCCCGAACGTCGTCGCCCTGTGCCGCGCCGCGGACGCCGAGGCCGTCGCGGGCGAGCTCGGCGCACTCGCCGAGACGGTCGTCGCACTGCCCGGACCGGGGCTGGTGGTCGGCGGAAGGTCCGTCGGATGACCGCCCCGATCGTCGTCCGCTCGCCGGGCAAGCTGTTCATCGCGGGTGAGTACGCGGTCGTGACGCCGGGAGAGCCCGCCGTGCTCGTCGCCGTCGATCGCTACCTGACGGTCCGTCTGACACCCAGCGCGGACTCCGGAAGCATCCATTCGCCCGAGTTCGGCCGCACTCCACTCGTGTGGGGCCGTGCGGGCGACGGACTCACGATCGATGCCGAGCACCATCCGTACGAATACGTGCTCGCAGCCATCACCCTCGCCGAACGTCTGCGTTCCGAGCGCGGGCTCCCGGCGCGCTACTACGACCTGCGCATCGACAGCGGACTCGACGACGCCTCCGGCCGGAAGTTCGGTCTCGGATCCTCCGCGGCGGTGACGATCGCGACGATCCGCGCGATCGACGAGTTCTATGGATTCGGTCTGTCCCGGCGCGACGCGTACCGCCTGGCCCTGCTGGCCACCATCCAGGTCGCTCCGCAGGCATCCGGGGGCGACCTCGCCGCCAGCGCTTTCGGTGGTTGGATCTCCTATCGCTCCCCGGACCGGGATGTGCTGCGTGCGGCGCTCGATGCGCAGGCGACGGTCGCCGAGCTGCTGGCGTCGCCCGGATGGGCACCGCTGGACATCGCCCGCCTCGCGCCGCCCGCATCCCTCCGCTTCCTCGTCGGCTGGACCGGTCGCCCCGCATCCACCGCGCGGCTCGTCGACGCGGTACGGGGCGGCTCGGGCGCCATGGACTACCCGGCGTTCCTGCTCGACTCTCGCGCGTGCGTCACGGACCTGGCGCGCGCTCTGGACGATGGCGACGACCACTCCACGCTCGATGCCGTCCGCCGAGCGCGGAGGCTGCTGCGCCGTCTCGGACGAAGCGCGGGCGTCGCCATCGAGACGGATGCGCTCGCTGCGCTCTGCGACACCGCGGAAGCGGCCGGGGCCGCAGCGAAATCATCGGGCGCCGGCGGCGGCGATTGCGGGATCGTCCTGGCCCCTGAGGACGCAGACATCGCCGGCATGCTCCGCGACTGGGAGGAACGCGACGTCCGGCACCTGACGCTGTCGGTGTCCCCCGCTGAGGGAGGGGCGCCGTGAGCGCTGCGGACCGCAAGGACGATCATGTGCGGCTCGCCGTCGCCCAGCATCCGCTCATCGCGGGGAACGGCTTCGACGACGTCCGCTTCCTGCACCACGCCCTCTCCGGCATCGACGCCTCCGAGGTGACCCTCGACACCGAGGTGGCCGGGCTGCGCTGGTCCGCGCCGTTCTACATCAATGCGATGACCGGCGGCAGCGCCCGCACGGGCGAGATCAATCGCGCGCTCGCCCGCGCGGCTGCCGTAGCGCGTGTGCCGATCGCTTCGGGGTCGATGAGTGTCGCGCTCGACCATGCGGAGGCGGCTCCGACGTTCCGTGTGCTGCGCGAGGAGAACCCGGACGGACTCCTGTTCGCCAACATCGGGATCGAGCGGTCGGCGGACGATGCCCGCCGGGCGATCGACCTCATCGATGCCGACGCTCTGCAGATCCATGTGAACGCCGTGCAGGAGATCGTGATGCCGGAGGGCGGGCGCTCCTTCGGTCACTGGGTCGCCTCGCTGGAGCGCATCGTCGCCGCGGTGGATGTCCCCGTCGTCGTCAAAGAGGTCGGCTTCGGTTTCAGTCGACGCACGCTCTCCGTCCTCGGCGAGATCGGTGTCCGCGCCGCGGACGTCGCCGGCCGCGGCGGCACGGACTTCGTGCAGATCGAGAACGCGCGCCGGGTCGACGCGGATTTCGGTTACCTGGCCGGATGGGGGCAGAGCGCCGTCGAGTGTCTGCTCGATGCGCCGTCCGACGCACCTCCGCTCCTCGCCTCCGGAGGAGTGCGCACGCCCCTCGACGTCGTCCGTGGACTCGCCCTCGGCGCGGGAGCCGTCGGCGTCTCCGGCACGTTCCTGCGGATCGTGCTCGACGGGGGTGCGGATGCCCTTTCCGCGGCGCTCGGCGCATGGAAGACCCAGCTTCGAGCCCTCCTCACTGTCCTCGGTGCGCGCACGAGTGCGGACCTGGTCATGACGGATCTGATCATCGGCGGCGAGACCGCCGACTTCGCGCGGGCACGCGCGATCGACATCACCTCGCTGGCGCATCGGTCCGATGCGCTCGGCGCACCTGGAAGGAGCCGGAATGACCGGTGAGTTCACTCCCCTGCCCACCCGCTGGGTCGGTCCGCTACGTCTGAGCGGCGACGTGGTGGGAGAGCAGGAGGTTCCCCTTGCGACCTACGAGAGCCCGCTCTGGCCATCGGTCGGGCGGGGCGCGCGCATCTCGCGGCTGATCGATGACGGCATCCGGGTCACGGTCGTGGACGAGCGGATGACGCGCTCCTCGCTGTTCACAGCCGTCGACGCTGCGACCGCCGTCCGCGCCGGGCGCGACATCCGTGGCCGCTTCGCCGAGCTCGCGGCCACCGTGGCCGCGCAGAGCCGGCACGCCCGACTGCTCGATGTCGACACCGAGGTCGTCGGCAACCTGCTTTTCGTTCGCTTCGCCCTGTCGACCGGCGACGCATCCGGACACAACATGGTGACGCTGGCCGCCGAGTCCCTCATGACCCAGATCCTGCAGTGGCATCCCGAGCTGGAGTACGGATCGATCTCAGGCAACTACTGCTCCGACAAGAAGGCGACCGCCGTCAACGGCATCCTCGGCCGCGGTCGCAATGTCGTCGCCGACATCCTCATCCCGGCAGAGCTCGTGGAGACACAACTGCGCTCCACCGCGGCGCGGATCGTCGAGCTGAACACGCGCAAGAACCTCGTCGGCTCCACGATCGCCGGCGCGCTGCGCTCAGCGAACGCCCACTACGCGAACATGCTGCTCGCGATCTTCCTCGCGACCGGCCAGGATGCCGCGAACATCGTCGAAGGCTCGCAGGGGATCACGTGGGCGGAGGTCCGCGGCGACGGCGACCTCTACTTCTCGTGCACGCTGCCCACCCTTATCGTGGGCACGGTCGGCAACGGCAAGGACCTCCCGCAGGTCGAGCAGGCGCTCACCCGCCTCGGATGCCGCGAGGAGCGCGAATCGGGCGAGAATGCGCGGCGCCTGGCCGCCCTCGTGGCGGCGACGGTGCTCTGCGGCGAGCTCTCGCTCCTGGCCGCCCAGACCAACCCCGGAGAACTCATGACTTCCCACCTCCAGCTGGAGCGCAACGGAAAGGCCACGCGATGACCGCGCCCCTGATCGGTATCCACGACCTGGCGGTCGCGACCGCCGGTCATGTGCTGGAGCTCGACGACCTGGCGGCGGCGACGGGCGTCGACCCGGGCAAGTTCCACATCGGGCTCGGCCAGGACCAGATGAGCGTTCCCGGCCCGGACGAGGACATCGTCACGATGGGAGCGACCGCTGCGCGGCGCATCATCGACCGGCACGGCGTGGACGGCATCCGCACCGTCTTCTTCGCGACCGAGTCGGGGGTCGACCAGTCCAAGTCCGCCGGTGTCTGGGTGCACGATCTGCTGGGTCTGCCCTCCACCAGCCGCGTCATCGAACTCAAGCAGGCCTGTTACTCCGCCACCGCCGCACTGCAGGCCGCTGCGGGGCTCGTCGCGCGCGAGCCGGGGTCGAAGGTTCTCGTCATCGCAAGTGACATCGCCCGCTACGAGCTGGACTCCGCCGCGGAGCCCACCCAGGGCGCCGGTGCGGTCGCGATGCTCGTCACCGCGGACCCTGCCCTCATGAGCATCGAACCGGCGACCGGATTGCACACCGCCCACGTGGACGACTTCTGGCGACCCAACGACAGCGTGACCGCCGTCGTCGACGGCAAGTTGTCCATCGATGCGTATCTCGACGGCTTCGTCGGCGCATGGGACGACTATCGCGCCCATGGTGGGGCGGAGTCCGGCGAGATCGACGTCTTCACCCACCACCAGCCGTTCACGCGGATGGCCGCCAAGGCGCATCGCCGTCTCGCCGAGCACCTGGGAACGGAACTCGCGGAGGACCGCTACCTGCGCTCCACGCTCTACAACCGGCGTATCGGCAACTCGTACACGGCGTCGCTGTACTTCGGACTCGCGGCTCTGCTCGACGGCGACGACGACCTGACCGGCAAGCGCGTGGGCATGTTCAGCTACGGCTCGGGCAGCGTCAGCGAGTTCTTCGCCGGCGTCGTGCAGCCGGGTTACCGTGAGCACACCCGCGCTGACGAGACCGCGGAGATGCTCGCCGCGCGCACGAGCGTGGATGTGCCTGCATACCGTGCCCTACACGCTGCGGCCCACCTGGGGAGCCGTCAGGACGTGGCCGTGCCGGCACAGTCTCCGTGGCCGTACCACTTCGCGGGTGTGCGAGGTCGCGCCCGTCAGTACACCGCGGACCAGGCCTGAGCCACCGAACTGCGACCTCCTCGCTCGTCGGCCGAGCGATCAGCTCCGGCCGACGAACGGGGCGACGCGGAACGCGCCTGCCGATTCAGACGCCGGAGGCGACCTCGGCCGCGGTGCGCGACGCGCGGATGGGGTGCCCCTGTGTCGTCAGGCAGCGCCCGCTCGCGAGGTCCCACTTCCAGTCATGCAGACTGCACGTGAGTACTCCGTCCTCGATCTTGCCGGTCTTCGTCAGGTCGGCGCGCAGATGCGGGCACCGACGCTGCACGACCCAGTCGCCGAGCTCGGTGTCCTCGGTCTGATCGGACTGCTCGGCGTACCAGTTCTCGACGTACTCGATGCGGTCGCGTGAGAGGCACTTCAGGAACGTGGTGAGGAACTCGTTGAACTTGCCGCTGCGTCCGACCTCGAACTGCATCGACAGGAAGATGGAGTTCGACCAGTCGATCTCATGGTCGGCGATGTTGGTGGACACGAGGTCGGCCGGGATCGTGTACCAGTAGATGCACTCCTCCCCCGCGTATTCGCGGACCTTCGCCTTCGGGAAGTCCACCACCATGTCCAGGTCGCCGATGCGGAACCGGACATTGCCGCCCACGCCGTTGCGGATCGTACGGGCACGACGCAGCAAAGGCTCCCACCACTCTTTGATGGCGGCCAGCATCTCGGACGGCGGCAGCACCTCGGCGCGGCTCGCCTCCTCCTCGCGGATCTCCTGCTGGCGGCTGTCACGCTGCTGGGCGAGGTAGGCCCACTTGTCGGCGAACATGCGCCCGATCTCGGCCTCGCTGTACAGCGTCTGCGTGACCTCGATCGCCCCGTGATTCAGGTCGACCTGGGTACCGGGCACGAACAGGTAGCCCTTCTGCTCGGGGCGACGCTCGGCCATGTGCGCCAGGAACTCGCTCTGGTCGGTGAAGATCGAGTCGTTCTCGAGACCGAGGCCGTTGTAACGGAACAGTTCCTCGCGCAGGAACATCGGCGGTCCGGCCATCGGGAACACGTGCTCGGCGTCGACCTTCTCGATGTAGTACATCGCGCGCTTGTTCTGCGCATCGCGCTTGAGCTGCGCGAAGTTCTGCTTCGCGTCCTGTGGCAGGTCATAGACCATCGGCCACCAGATCGCCCCCGAGACCTGGGTGAAGTACGCATCCGGCTTGGAGAACGCCAGGAGCTTCTCGAGATCGAGCGGGTGCGAGTCGTTCTGGTTCAGGACCGAGGCGGTTCCGTCATCGACGCTCAGGGACGAGTCGCCGATGGGGCCGTCGCTGGGCGCCCGCAGTGGCGTGACCATGACGGACAGCTCGCCGTACTGCAGCGGAACGCCGGATTGCGTGTAGACGATGTTCTCGTAGCCGAGAGCGCGCAGATCCTGCTCGAGATCATCCGTCGGGTAATCGGGCAGGAGCACGGGGATGTCCGAGCGCACATACCGCTGCAGGAGCCGGGGGTCGAAGTGATCGCGGTGACGGTGCGAGATGTAAAGGAAGTCCGCTTGACCGAAACGCTCCCAGTCGAGCCCGCGGTTGTCGGGGAACGGGAACCACGATCCGAAGAACGAGGGGCCGATGACGGGATCGCAGAGGATGCTGCCGCCCGCCGTCTCGATGAACATGCCCGCGTGGCCGAGACCCGTGATGCGCATAGAAGAGTCCTTTCCTCGTTCGAGTCTAGGCAGCGCCCCCTGTGTGTCCCGTGCGCACCGCCGACTCACCGCTCGTCGATCACGAGGGCGCGAGCCCCAACCGCGGGTACAGCCGAGCAAAGCCCTCCGCCAACCCGCCTTCCAGGGCGTCGACCACGTGGCCGGCACCGGGGACGATGTAGCTCTGGGCATCCCATCCGGCCGCCGCAGCCGCGGCTGCTCCGGTCTGCGCCTGAGCGACGTACCCGGGGTCGTTCTCACCCGCGGTGAACAGCGCCCATTCGTTCGGGTACGCCACGGCGCCGGAGGCGAGGATGCTCATCGGTTGTGCCGCCTTGTAGGCCGCCTCAGAGCCCCCGTAGACGTCCGCGATCGTCTCATCAGGGTGCTCGGAGCCCGGCACGACCTCGCCGCTGATGGAAAGGAGGTTGCCCCAGATGTCCGGATGCTTGGCCGCGTACGTGAAGGCGCACCCCCCGCCGTTGGAGTAACCCGCGATGATCCAGTCCTTCGCCCGCGGGATCACGGGCAGCGTCCGGGCGAAGTCGACGACGTCCTGCGTCACATAGGTCTCGACGTTCCCGTACATCGGCGAGTCCGCACACGCGGGGTCGCGCGTGGGATCGCCGAGCTGATCCACCACGAGCACGTAGGGCGCGAGCCCCTTGTTCTTCGCGGCGGCCGCGTCGAGCGTCGCCGCGATGTACTGGGGGTCGGGATCCCCCGGCTGCCCCATCATCAGGATGACCAACGGCAGAAGCGGAGGATTGGCGGTGAGACCGGCGGGAGGAATGTAGAGCCCCGCCTGCCGCGCCGCGAACCCCGATTTCGTCGCCGGGATCGATACGGTCCCCTGCTTCCCTGACGCCGGCATATCCGAGGGGGGCTGCCAGGTCTGGGAGAGGGGCACGTCCGGTTCCCACGCCCCCGGCGACGCCGTGGGGATGACGATCGGCTTGTCGATCTGGATATGCAGGAAATTCGCCAGAGTGGCGTTGAGCCCGAAATGGGCATTGATTCCGAGGGTCGCCGTGAGGAGGAACAGCACCGCGGCGATCAGAGCGATCACGCGCCGCCGCCAACGAGAGTCCCACAGGTTGGCGACCGCGATGGCGGTCGCCCCGAGACCCGCGGACGCCCACGTCTTCACCTGCCACGGCAGTGTGATGCCGAACATGCCCGTCTCGTCGGCGACGACCGAGACCAGGAGCGCGAGCAGAGCTCCGAGACCGAACGCGACAGCCGCATGAAGCAACCACCGTCTGCGCCCGGGTCGCCAGAGGAGGTAGCCGAGCGCCACAAGGCTCGCTGCGCAGAACACTCCGATCAGGACGGGGCTGACGATCCTGAGCTCCAGCAGTGCCGTCATGCCCAGTCCCTTCCGCGCTCGGGGCGGTCCTCAGCGTTCGCGCGAGGCCTGCGCGTCAGGCCGAGCGGGCAATACGCGCGAGCACGCCGTGAACGAAGGCCCCGGCCTCGTCGGTCGAGTACTCCTTCGCGAGCTCCACGGCCTCATCGATGGCGACCGCGACGGGAACCTCGTCGTTGAAGACGGCTTCCCAGACACCGATGCGCAGGACCGCACGGTCGACCGCGGGCATCCGTTCGATCTTCCAATCGCGGGCGTGCGTGATGATCTGCTCGTCGATCTCGTCACGGTGGTCGATGACACCGTCGACGATGTCGCGAGCGTACAACCAGGACGTTTGTCGGTCGGGCTCCCCCGCTGCGCGTGAGGCTTCTGCGGCGAGAATGGCCGCGGGGTCTTCACCGCGGACGTCCGCCTGGAACAGGATGTCGAGGGCGCGTTTGCGCGCCTTGCTACGAGCGCTCACCCGTCAGCTGACGCGGCCGAGGTAGTCGCCCGTGCGCGTGTCGACCTTGACCTTCGTGCCCGTCTCGACGAACAGCGGGACCTGGATCTCGTGACCCGTCTCCACCGTCGCGGGCTTCGTTCCGGCGGACGAGCGATCGCCCTGCAGACCCGGCTCGGTGTAGGTGATCTCGAGGACGACCGAGGCGGGCAGCTCGATGTAGAGCGGGTTGCCGTCGTGCAACGCGATCTGCACCTGCTGGTTCTCGAGCAGGTAGTTGGCCGCGTCGCCGACCGTCGCCGCGCCCACGGTGATCTGGTCGTAGTCGGCGACGTCCATGAAGACGAAGCCCTCACCGTCGTTGTAGAGGTAGGTGAAGTCACGGCGGTCGACGTTCTGGATGTCGACCTTCGCGCCGGCGTTGAACGTCTTGTCGACGACCTTGCCGGTCATGACGCTCTTCAGCTTCGTGCGCACGAACGCTCCGCCCTTGCCGGGCTTGACGTGCTGGAACTCCACGACGTTCCACAGCTGTCCGTCGATGCTGAGGACGACGCCGTTCTTGATGTCTGCGGTAGATGCCATGGGGGTGGAGGTTCCGTTCGTCGTGAGATCTGCGGGCACGTCGCAGCAGGCGAGGGCCCAGCTACCCATCTTACGGGATCGCCACCGGCCCTGCCGGGCACGCGATGGCGCGGCGGGGCCGGCGGCGGCGTGGTCATGCGTACCGGTAGAAGCCTTCGCCGGTCGCGACACCCAGCTTGCCCTGGTCGATGTAGTTCTCCTTCAACCAGGCGGCCAGGGCCTGATCCCCCGTGCTCGAGTGCGTGAGGATGTTGTACGGCGTGTTCAGGCCGATCACGTCGAGCATCTGGAGCGGGCCCATCGGGGCGCCCGTGGCGATGCGCCACGTCTTGTCGATGTCAGCGACGGACGCGTATCCTCCCGCGGCGAGGCCCATACCGGCGTTGAGCAGCGGAACGAGGAGCGAGTTGAGCACGTAGCCCGCCTTCTCCTTGCGGATGGCGATCGGTACCATGCCGATCGCCTCCGCGAAGCGCATGACTGCATCGAACACCTCGGGCGAGGTGCGATCCGTGCCCATGACCTCTCCGGTGTTGAACTTCCATACGCGGTTCGCGAAGTGGAGCGCGAGGAAGCGGTCGGGCCGCCCGGTGAAGTCGACGATGTCGGACGGCAGCAGTGTGGACGAGTTGGTCGCGAAGACCGTGTTCTCGTTCGCGAGTCCCGCGAGCTGCGTGTAGATCTCGCGCTTCAGATCGAGCACCTCGGGAACGGCCTCGATCACGAGGTCGACCTTCGCCGCATCGGCGAGGCTGGTGGTGAGGGTGACGCGAGCCAGCGCATCCTCGACGCGCGTGCCCTCAGCAGCTCCGGGAACCTCCGCTCGATAGGTGGCGGCGAGTCGCTCGAAACGCTCGCGCGCACCGACGAGCGCCTCGTCGCTGATGTCGTACGCCACGACGGGGAATCCGCTGTACGCACTCTGAAAGGCGATCTGCGATCCCAGAACACCTGTTCCGAGAACCGCGACGGTCGTGATGTCAGTCATGATCTCTTCCTTCTGACGGGGATCCCCCGTCGCTCACTTCGCGGTCGGGTCGGCCGCGGTATCAGCCGCGCCGGCACGGTAGCCGGCGACGATCTGCGCGATCTGCCTGGGCAGGTCGGAGGTGTCGAAGCGCCCTTCGCCCCGGGGTCGAACGAGCACGATGTGCGCACAGGCGAAGATCGCGCGGGCCGCACTGCGGGCGGCCGGGCTCTCCTGGCCGCCGGTCAGGATCCGGGCGATACCGTCCTCCAGTTCGGCGACCACTGCCAAGCCGTCCGCTCGGTACGGCTCGTCCGCATCGCCGAACATCAGCTCGCGCTGGTAGACGGCCGCATCCGAGGCGCGCTGCGCCGCGGTTTCGAAGAGCGGACTCAGCGCGGCGTGAACCGCCTCGGCTGCGTCCGGCACCGCTCCGGCTGCATCCAGTCCGCGACGTACGGCGTGGCGCACATCTTCATTACGCACCATGAGCAGCAGCTCCGCCTTCGTCGCGGCGTATCGGAACACCGTCCCCACAGCGACATCCGCGCGATCCGCCACCTGCTGAGTGGTCACCTGCGCGTAACCGAACTCGTCGAACAGATCGCGCGCAGCAGCGAAGATGCGCTGTTGCTTCAGTCGCTTTCCCCGCTCCCGGCGTCCCGTGTCATCGGCCACAAATGAGTCAACTCAAAAATGAGCCGACTCATTCCCTGAGGAAGGAAGAATCCTCAGCCGTCCGACTGTCCGGCGATCACCCGGATGAGGCGATCCACCGCCGTCGCGTAACCCTGCACGCCCTCGCCGACGACATGCACGATCGCGACGTCCCGGACGTATGAGTGGCGCCGGAACTCCTCTCGCGCTGTCACATTCGAGATGTGGACCTCAGCGACGGGGAGCGAGACACCGCTCAGGGCATCGCGCAGCACGACCGAGGTGTGGGTGAGACCGCCCGGGTTGATCACGATCCCCGCACAGTCCTCGCGCGCGGCATGGATCGCATCGAGCAGGATGCCCTCGTGGTTGCTCTGCACGGCACGCAGCTCGAAACCGTGCGCAGCCGCGGCCTCCGACGCGATGCGCTCGACATCCGCGAGCGTCGCCGTCCCGTAGATGTCAGGTTCGCGCGTCCCGAGCAGATTGAGGTTCGGGCCGTTGACGAGCAGGAGACGACGTGCGGTGGTCACGCTCGCACGCTACCAGGAGCGCGAGTCGCGCGACGTCCTCAGCCGGCGACCTCCTGGTAGGCCGCGAACAGCAGCGACTCGTCGGGCGCCTGCAACACGGTCGGACGGGCGATGTCGTCGAGCACGATGAACCTGAGCATGCCGCCGCGCGACTTCTTGTCGCGCTGCATCGTCGCGAGCAGCTGCGGCCACGCGCCCGCCCGGTAGCTCGTGGGGAGCCCCAGAGACTCGAGGATGTCGCGGTGACGGCCGGCGGCTGAGTCCGGCAGACGACCGGCGAGGCGCGAGAGTTCGGCGGCGTACACCATGCCGATGGAGATCGCCGCGCCGTGACGCCAGCGGTAGCGCTCCGCATGCTCGATCGCGTGGCCGAGCGTGTGACCGTAGTTGAGGATCTCCCGGAGCCCCGCCTCACGGAAGTCTTCGCCCACGACGCGCGCCTTCATGTCGATCGCGAGCTCGAGGCAGCGTCGGAAGGATGCCGCTGACGGGTCCACGATCGACTGCGGCTCCGCTTCGATGCGGTCGAGGATCTCGGGCGCCCAGATGAAGCCCGCCTTGACGACTTCGGCGAAGCCCGCGGTCGCCTCGTTCTGAGACAGTCCGTCCAGCATCGAAAGGTCGCACACGACGGCCTGCGGCGCCCAGAAGGCGCCGACGAGGTTCTTGCCTTCCGCGGTGTTGATCCCTGTCTTGCCGCCGACAGCGGCGTCCACCATGCCGAGGACGGTCGTCGGCACCTGCACCACCTGGATGCCACGCAGCCAGGTGGCAGCGACGAAGCCCGCCAGGTCTGTCACCGCGCCGCCGCCGAATCCGACGACCGCATCCGTCCGCGTGAAATCCGCCTGACCCATGACCTGCCAGCAGAACGCGGCCACCTCGACGCGCTTGCCCTGCTCGGCGTCGGGGATCTCCGCCAGGAGCACCTCGCGCCCTCCCTCGGCCATGAGCCGCTCCCGCAGCGATGCCGCTGCAGCCCCCAGGGTGGGCGGATGGACGACGAGCACCTTGCGCACGGACGGGGCGAGCGCCTCCCCGACACGATCCAGGATGTCGCGCCCGAGGTGGATCGTGTACCCGTTGTCCCCGGCGACGGTGATCTCGGTCGTCTCGGTCATGAGTGTCCCTTCGGTGCGGCCGTCCGCGCCCACGCCACGATCTGGTCGACGACGTCGGAGAGCGGTCCGTGCGAGGTGTCGAACGTCGCGTCGGCGACTTCGGTGTACAGCGGCATCCGCTCTTCCAGGATGCGGCGCCAGCGAGCGACGGGATCTTCACCCTCGTCGGCGAGCAACGGGCGGTGCCCTCCCCCGATCCGACCGGCCACGAGCGCCGGCGAGACCGTCAGCAGCGCGACTCGGTGGGCCCGGAGATCGGAGCGCGTCGCAGGGTCGAGAACCGAGCCTCCGCCGAGCGACACCACGCCGCCCTGCGTCAGCGCGTGCGCGACGGCCTCACGCTCGAGTTCGCGGAAGTGCGCCTCGCCGTGCGTGGCGAAGATGTCGGAGATCGCGCCGTGCGAACGCACGACCGTCGCGTCCGTGTCGACGAAGCCGACCTCCAGAACCTTCGCGACCCGCTTACCGATGCTGGTCTTGCCTGCACCCATCGGACCGACGAGCACGATCGCCGAGTCGGCGTGCGTCGTCATCGATCGAGGTCGGGATCGCTGGCGTCCGCCGTGCGCAAGGTGTCGGGGATCGCCGCAAGGTAGGACTGAAGGTTGCGGCGGGTCTCGACGATGTTGTCACCGCCGAACTTCTCGAGCACGACATCGGCGAGGACGATGGCGACCATGGCCTCCGCCACGACGCCGGCGGCGGGAACGGCGCAGACGTCCGAACGCTGGTGGTGCGCCGACGCCGTCTCACCCGTCGCGACGTCGATAGTCCGCAGCGCGTGCGGAACGGTCGCGATCGGCTTCATCCCCGCTCGCACCCGCAGCACGGTCCCCGTGGACATTCCGCCCTCGGTGCCGCCGGCGCGGTCGGTGCCGCGCGTGATTCCGCCGTCGGTCGCGAACAACTCGTCGTGCGCCGCAGAGCCGCGTCGACGGGTGGTCTCGAAGCCGTCGCCGACCTCCACACCCTTGATGGCCTGGATGCTCATGAGCGCCTGCGCCAGCTTGGCGTCGAGACGGCGGTCCCACTGGACGTGCGACCCGAGTCCCGGCGGTACGCCGTAGGCGAGCACCTCGACGATGCCGCCCAGGGTGTCGCCGTCCTTCTTCGCGGCGTCGACCTCGGCGACCATCGCCGCGGACGTCGTCGCATCGAAGCAGCGCAGCGGATCCGCATCCAGTGCGTCGACGTCGTCCGGCATCGGAAGCGCTGCCCCCTCGGGCACGCGCACGGGTCCGATCGAGAGCGTGTGGCTCACGAGGCGGATGCCGAGCTCGCCGAGGAACGAGCGCGCGATGGCGCCCAGGGCGACGCGCGCGGCGGTCTCGCGGGCGCTCGCTCGCTCAAGGATGGGACGCGCCTCGTCGAATCCGTACTTCTGCATCCCGACGAGGTCCGCGTGACCGGGCCGAGGACGCGTAAGGGCTGCCCCGCGGCCGCGCGAGCGCTCCGTGAGCTGCGCCGGCTCGGGACTCATGACCTCGACCCACTTCGGCCACTCCGTGTTGCCCACGCGAAGCGCGATCGGACTGCCGATGGAGTACCCGTGCACCACGCCGGAGGAGATCGAGAGTTCGTCCTCCTCGAACTTCATCCGCGAGCCGCGGCCGTAGCCCAGCTTGCGTCGGGCGAGGTCGGCTTGGATCGCGTCACGGGCGACGGGCACACCGGCAGGCAGGCCCTCCATGATGGCGACGAGTTCGGGGCCGTGCGATTCGCCGGCCGTGAGCACGCGGAGCATTCGTCTATTCTCCCACGAGCGCCCGGCGCATTGCGGCCAGCACGCGGGCTTCGTCGTCGAGGGGTTGGTCCTGTTCCCCAGCTACGAACACGCGCACCTGTCGGAGTGCCTGATGGAGCAGCATCGGCAGCCCCGACGCCGCGGTCAGGCCGCGTTCGGTCCATGCCGCCGACAGCGACGTCGGCCAGGTGCCGTAGACGACATCCATGAGGACGCCACCCGCATCCGCCAGCGAGGACACCACGTCGGGGGCCAGGGCGGCATCGCCTGGCAGTGTCGCCACGGTGACGTCGACGGCATGATGCCGGGCGTCTAGAGGGCCAGCAGTGCTGTGCATGCCCAGCGCGGCACCGCGGGCCACGAGGTCGTTCGCCGCCTCCGGACGGCGAGCCAGGATCTCCACGGAGCCGACGCCCATCTCCGACAGCGCGACCAACGCCGATGTGGCGGTGGCGCCGGCGCCCAGAATGCGTGCCGACGGCACCTCTCCCACCCCCAGCTCGCGGAGCGCAGCTACGATGCCGCCGACATCCGTGTTGTACCCGCGGAGACCACGCCGCTCGAAGAGCAGCGTGTTGACGGCGCCGGTCGCGCGCGCCCTCGCGTCGACCTCGACGGCCGCCTGGAACCCCGCCGGCTTGAGGGGCATGGTGAGCGACAGTCCTCGCCACGATGCATCGAGCGACGAGAGTGCCGACGGGAACCCGGCTTCATCGACGCGTCGTCTGTCGTACGTCCACGCCACCCCGAGCACGTTGTAGGCGGCTGCGTGCAGCAGCGGCGAACGGCTATGGGCGATCGGATCGCCCCACACGGCGAGACGCGTGCCGGTCAACATCCCGAGTCCGGGTGCTCGCTGCACCACTCCTGGAACTGCTTCACGTACTTCTGGTGTTCCGCATAGGTCGTCGTGAACACCGTCTCCCCGGTGTCCAGGTTCACCGTCACGAAGTACAGCCACGGGCCATCGGCGGGGTGCATCGCGGCATCGATCGCGACATCCCCCGGGTTCGAGATCGGTCCGACCGGCAATCCCGGATGGACGTACGTGTTCCACGGGTTGTCGTCATGCTGCGCCTGTTCCGACGTGCTCACGGACCCGGCGTGGAGCTCGCCGTATCCGTACTGTGCCGTGGAGTCCATCTGCAGCAGACCGAAGGTCTCCTGGTTGGACGGGTCGAGCCGGTTGAGGATGACGCGCGACACCTTCTGCATGTCGGCCTCGTATCGCGCCTCGCGCTGGATGATCGAGGCGATCGTCAGGATCCGCTCTCGCTGATCGATAGGGACCCCGGCGGCATCGAGCGACTGGACGGTGCGGTCCACCATCATCTTGATGATCGACGTCGCACTGGTGCCGGGCTCGATCGTGTACGTCGCGGGGAAGAGCCAACCCTCAAGACTCGAGGCCGAGACGCCGTAGGCCGAGGGGTCCGCGACGGCGGCGGTCAGATCGTCGAGCGAAACGCTCGCACCGTCGGCGATCCGCTGCAGCGACACATCCACGGTCAGTCCTTCGGGGAGCACGACGCGCCCCTCGAGCCGGTTGGCGGGATCACCGAGCGCCTCCAGCGCCGCCGCCGAGGTCATCTCCTGCTGCAGCTTGTACGTTCCGGGTTGGAAAGTGAAGGCGATGTTGTTGTCGATCATGTAGCTGTACAACGAGGTCGCGGTGCGCGTCACGCCTGCGTCGAACATCTTCTGGGAGACCTGGGGACCGGCGTCGCCGCTGACGATCGTGATCGTCGCCTCGCCGTGCGCTTGTGCGGCGTCGAATTCGGTCGGCTCCTCCCAGCCGAGCACGGCTCGGATCTTGTCCTCGTAGGTGTTCCACACCCAGAGTCCTCCCGCGGCGACGCCGCCCAACAGCACGAGCACGATGGCCAGAGCGATCCACCCGCCCTTGCGACGCCGGCGCTTGTTCGGAGGAGGCGGCGGGGCGCCCAGAACCTCGGTCGTCGCATCACCCGTGAAGAGGTCGTCCAGCGAGGGACGCGCGGGGGTGGTCGGCGCGGGCTCCGCCGGCGCGCGGAAGATCGGTTCGGACGCCGCGGGCGTCGGTTGGGGCGCCGATGCGGGCTGCGCCGCGCTCGCGCGCTCGGCGGCCTCGCGCGCCTCACGGCGGGAAGACGGTGTGTCGGACATCAGTCGGTCTCCTGGTCCGGGTCGACGGGAGTGCCGGGCGCCCGTCCTGTCTGCTTCTCGACGTCGAGGGCGTTCTGCAACAGGATCACGGCGGCGACCTGGTCCACTATCCCACGCGAAGAGCGCTGGGAACGCCCTGAGCGTCGGAGCGCCGCATGCGCCGACACCGTGCTCAAACGCTCATCGACCAGTCGTACGGGAAGAGACCCAGCGTCGGCGAGGGCGCGCGCGAACTCGCGGGCGTCCTGCGTCGAGGCCGTCTCGTTGCCGCTCAGGCTGATCGGGAGGCCGACGTAGAGCGCGATCGCATTCTCGTCTCGGGCGATGGCGAGGACGCGTTGCGCCGAGTCATCCGCGCGCGCGACCGTCTCCACCGGCGTCGCCAGCATCCCATCGGGATCGCACCGGGCCACCCCGACCCGCGCCTTGCCCACATCGATGCCGAGCCGGACGCCCCTGCGGAAGTCGCTCACGCCGACGTGGTCTCCAGCGATCGGACGATGCCGTCGAGCGCGTCGGGAAGCGCAGCCGCATCCGAACCGCCGCCCTGTGCGACGTCGTCGCGCCCGCCGCCGCCCCCACCGAGCACACCAGCGGCGCCCTTGGCCAGGACTCCGGCCTTGACGCCCGCTCGTCGTGCCGCCTCATTCGTGGCGACGATGACGATCGGACGCCCGCCCGTCGTCGCGCCGAGAGCGACGACGCCCGCGTCCTCGCCGAGCCGATCGCGGACCGCCAAAGCGACCGTGCGCAGATCATCTGCCGATCCGACGGTGCCGATGGAGGCGACGACGGCGCCGACCTGTCCGAGCCGGCGCACCTGCGCCGCGAGCTCGGGGGCACGCTGCGCGAGAGCCTGCGCCTCGAAGGCGGCGATCTTCTTCTCCGCCGCCTTCAGGCTCGCCGCGAGATCGGCGATCCTCGCGGGGATCTGCTCGCGCGGGACCTTCAGGTCCGACGTCAGCTGGGACACGATCGCACGCTCCGCCGCGAGATCGCGGAACGCGTCCAGTCCGACGAGCGCCTCGACGCGGCGCGCGGTCGCGCCCACGGAGGACTCCCCCACCAGGTTGATGAGCCCCACCTCCGCGCTGGAGGCGACGTGCGTACCGGCACACAGCTCGCGTGACCACGGGCCGCCGATGTCGACCATGCGCACGGTCGTGCCGTACTTCTCTCCGAACAGCGCCATGGCGCCCAGTTCCTTGGCCTCGTCGAGGGGCAGCACTCGGGTGGTCACCTCGAGGTTGTCGCGCACGGCGTTGTTGGCGATCTCCTCGATCTCGCTCCGCGTCGCAGGCGAGAGCGCCTGGCTCCAGTTGAAGTCGAAGCGCATGTACCCGGCACGGTTCAACGATCCCGCCTGGGTCGCGGAGCTTCCCAGCGTGTCACGAAGAGCGGCGTGCACAAGGTGGGTCGCGGAGTGCGCCTGACGCGCGGCGCGGCGGTTGGCCGCATCCACCACCGTCGTCGCCGCGTCGCCGACACCGACCTCGCCCGTGAGGACCTCGACGGTGTGGCTGATGAGCCCGGGCACGGGCTTCTGCACGTCCAGCACGTCCAGCTCGAAGCCCGAGCCGACGATGGTCCCCTTGTCGGCGACCTGTCCGCCGGACTCCGCGTACAGAGCGGTGGCGGGCAGGATCACCTCGACGACCTGGCCCTGCCGCGCGCGGTCGACAGAGACGCCATCGTGCAGGATGCCCAGCACGCGCGACTCGGTCGCGAGGTCCGTGTACCCGGTGAAGACGGTCTCGCCCTGAGCGCGGAAGTCGCGGTACACACTGTGATCGGCGAGCTGGCGACGACGGCTCTTGGCGTCCGCCTTCGCCCGGGTGCGCTGCTGCTGCATCAGGGTGTCGAACGCGTCGCGGTCGACACTGAGCCCGGCCTCTTCGGCGACTTCGAGGGTCAGATCGATGGGGAAGCCGTACGTGTCGTGCAGGAGGAACGCCTGGTCACCGGAGATCGAGGCGCCTCCCGTCTTCTTGGTCTCGGCGATCGAGAGGTCGAGGATCGACGAGCCGGAGGCCAGCGTACGAAGGAAGGTCTCCTCCTCCGCGAAGGCATACTGCGAGATGCGACCCCAGTCCTCGGCCACGACGGGGTACGACGCGGCCATCGCGTCGCGAGACGCCGAGAAGAGCTCCGGGAAGGTCGCGCCGTCGACTCCGAGCAGTCGCATCGCGCGAATGGAGCGGCGCATGAGGCGGCGCAGGATGTAGCCGCGGCCCTCGTTGGACGGCGTCACACCGTCGGACAGCAGCATGAGGGACGACCGGACATGGTCGGCGATGACGCGGTAGCGCACATCGTCCTCGTGCTCCTTGCCGTACGGACGGCCGGAGAGCTCCACGGCACGATCGAGGACGGGGCGTACCTGATCCGTCTCGTACATGTTGTCGACACCCTGCTTGATGAAGGCGACGCGCTCGAGCCCCATGCCGGTGTCGATGTTCTTGTTCGGCAGTTCACCGACGATGTCGAAGTCGATCTTCGAGCGCACGTTGGTGATCGCGTACTGCATGAACACGAGGTTCCAGATCTCCGTGAACCGCGAATCGTCGACGGCAGGGCCGCCGTCGCGCCCGTAGGCCGGCCCACGGTCGAAGTAGATCTCGGAGCAGGGGCCGGCCGGACCCGGCTGGCCCGTCGACCAGTAGTTGTCCTCGCGCCCGAGTCGCTGGATGCGGTGCTCCGGCAGTCCAGCGATGCGTCGCCAGAGATCGGCGGCCTCGTCGTCGGTCTCGTAGACCGTGACCCACAGATCCTTCTCCTGGAAACCGAGACCGCCGTCGGCCTCGGAACGCGTCAGAAGATCCCAGGCGTAGGTGATGGCACCTTCTTTGAAGTAGTCGCCGAAAGACCAGTTCCCGAGCATCTGGAAGAACGTGCCGTGACGGGCGGTGTGACCGACCTCCTCGATGTCGTTCGTCCGGATGCACTTCTGCACATCGGCGGCCCGCGGGAACGGCGGCGGCACCGTTCCGTTCAGGAACGGTACGAACGGAACCATGCCGGCGACGGTGAACAGGAGCGTCGGGTCATCGCTGACCAGAGAGGCGGAGGGAACGATGGTGTGATCGTTCTTCTCGAAAAAGTCGAGGTAACGCTGGGCGATCTCGGCGGTCTTCATGCGGTGTCTTCCTCGGGCAGGACAGGAAGGCCGCCGGAGCGGCCGTTCGGAGTTCGCGGGTGGTCAGCGATCGTCGGCGGCGGAGCCTGCGGCGTCGGGCCCGGTCTCGAACCGGGCCTGCTGCTCGTGGTAGGCGTCTTGGATGCGGTCGGTGAATTCTGTGATGCGGGCATCGATCTCTGCGAGCATCTCGTGTCCGCGCGGATCCTTGTTGACGAGGTGCGCGAGCACGAACCCGGCCGTCGTTCCGACGGCGAACCAGAGAAGACTTCTCACCGTGACCTCTTCCTCATCGTGTCCGCGTCTGTCGCGAGCATCCTCCATCGTAGGCGAGAACGGATGCCCGCGACGGGTAGACGACGAAGGGCGCCGGGGTGACCCCGACGCCCTTCGTGCGCGAACGACTCAGCGCGCGGCGTAGTACTCGACGACCAGCTGCACGTCACAGGTCACGGGGACCTCGGCGCGCTTCGGGCGACGCACCAGGCGGGCCTGGAGCTTGTCGAGCTCGACCTCGAGATAACCGGGAACGTTCGGCAGGACCTCGGCGTGACCGCCGGCGGCCGCAACCTGGAACGGCTCGGTGCCCTCGGAGCGGGCCTTGACGTGGATGAGCTGACCGGGCTTCACGCGGAACGACGGGCGGTCCACGATCTGGCCATCGACCATGATGTGGCGGTGCACGACGAACTGACGTGCCTGCGCCGTGGTGCGGGCGAAGCCGGAGCGCAGCACGAGGGCGTCGAGACGCATCTCGAGCAGCTCGACGAGGTTCTCACCCGTCAGGCCGTCGGTGCGACGGGCCTCGTTGAACGCGATGCGCAGCTGCTTCTCGCGGATGCCGTACTGCTCGCGCAGACGCTGCTTCTCCCGCAGACGGACGGCGTAGTCGCTGTCAGCCTTGCGCTTGGTGCGGCCGTGCTCGCCGGGAGCGTAGGGACGCTTCTCGAGGTAGCGAGCGGCCTTGGGGGTCAGCGCGACGCCGAGCGCGCGCGACAGGCGGACCTTGCGGCGGTCCTGGGACTTCGTGGTCACGAAGATGTCCTTCCGATGACGTGGCCGCGCCTCTCGCGGCTCACGGGCGTATCACCCGACTTCTCCCGATGACGCGCACGCCGGGGCGCGTCGGACGGTGATGCAGAAGGAGGGGGATGCCCGAAAACTCGGTTTCGAGCCGATTCATGCTATCAGACGGTCGTTCGGCGCGATTCGGCGCCCGAACAGGTCATCCTTCGAGGATGCGGCGGATCTTCTCGACACGCGCGGCGATGTCACGCTCGAGGCCGCGCTGCGTGGGTTGGTAGTACCGTCGCCCTCGCAGTTCGTCGGGCAGGTACTGCTGCGTCGCGACGCCGACGTCGAGGTCGTGCGGGTAGACATAGCCCTTGCCATGCCCCAGACGCTTGGCACCCGGATAGTGCGCGTCGCGCAGGTGTGCGGGGACCCGGCCGAAGCCACCGGCCTTCACATCGGCGATCGCGGCGTTGATCGCGTTGTACGCAGCGTTCGACTTCGCGGTGGTCGCGAGATACACCGTCGCTTCGGCGAGGGGGATACGCCCTTCGGGCATACCGATGAACGCGACCGCATCCGCTGCGGCGACCGCGATCGGTAGGGCCTGCGGATCGGCGAGCCCGATGTCCTCTGCCGCGGAGATGACCAGACGCCGTGCGATGAACCGGGGGTCCTCCCCCGCCTCGATCATGCGTGCGAGGTAATGGATCGCGGCGTCCGCATCCGACCCGCGGATCGACTTGATGAACGCGCTGATGACGTCGTAGTGCTCATCGCCCTGGCGGTCGTAGCGCAGAAGCGCGCGATCGACCGCCTGTGCGATGAGGGCCGCCGTGATCCGCGGTTCCTCCTCGCCGTCGGTCATGGCCGCCGCGGCCTCCAGCGCCGTCAGCGCACGCCGGGCGTCTCCGGACGCCAGGCGGACGAGCGACTCCCTCGCCTCATCGTCGAGCGCGATCCGCCCGGCGAGTCCCCGTGGATCGCTCACGGCACGATCGACGAGCTCGCCGAGATCGTCGTCACCGAGCGGCTGCAGCGTCAGCAGGAGCGAGCGGGACAAGAGTGGCGAGATGACCGAGAACGACGGGTTCTCGGTGGTCGCCGCGATCAGCACGACCCAACCGTTCTCGACGCCGGGCAGGAGCGCGTCCTGCTGGGCCTTGGTGAAGCGATGGATCTCGTCCAGGAACAGGATGGTGGACTGGCCGTACAGGTCGCGCTGATTGAGCGCCTCCTGCATCACCTCGCGAACGTCCTTCACGCCGGCAGTGATGGCCGACAGCTCGACGAAGCGGCGCCCGGAGGAGCGGGCGATCGCTTGCGCGAGCGTGGTCTTGCCGGTGCCGGGCGGTCCCCACAGGATCACGGACACCGCTCCGGACGTCTGCCGCTCGGGGTCGGCCAGCGCGACGAGCGGCGAACCGGGCTTCAACAGGTGTCCCTGCCCTGCGACCTCGGCCAGCGACGCCGGGCGCATGCGCACAGCAAGAGGCGTCTGGCCCTGGAAGAGGGCACCGGAGGAGCTCACTCCCCCAGGCTAACGGCGGCCGGCGACGCCGGCTTTGATGACTGCGGTCGCCGCCGCATAGGATCGGCTGGTCCGGCCGGCGAGGAGGAACCGTGGCATCGGGAAACAAGCAGCAGCGCGCCGAGCGCGAACGCGCTCGTCTGTACCAGGCGCGCCGCGCTCACCACGACGCGCAGGTCACTCGACGTCGGCGCGACAACCTCATCGCGAGCCTCGGTGGTGGCCTCCTGGTCCTCGTCGTCCTCGGCGGTCAGATCGCCTACTACACGGTCGGCCCCGGTGCGAGCGCCCCGGCCGTCGAGACACCCAGCCCGGCACCCTCCGACCCTGCTCCCGAATCGACACCGCTGCCGACGCCGGAGCCGACGTCCTGACCTGCACGGCGCCCGACCGGCAGGCGTACTAGGCTGAATCCGATTTCCCCCGCCGACGCGAGACGCTCGAGGTGCCCCGTGACTGCCGCGACAGACCACACCCCTGACCAGCCCGACACCACCGGGGCCGCTGACGAGCCCTGGGGTCGGGTGGATGCCGATGGCACCGTCGCCGTGCGCGAGGGCGAGAACTGGCGCGTCGTCGGCCAGTACCCCGATGGGACTCCGGACGAGGCGCTGGCGTACTTCGTTCGCAAGTACACCGATCTCGTGAGCGAAGTGACGCTCCTCGAGGTGCGTCACCGCCGAGGTGGTGCGTCGGCGTCCGACCTGCGCCACACGGCGAACGCGCTGCGCGAGAAGGTCGCTGACGCCGCAGCCGTCGGCGATCTGGAGTCCCTGCGCGCTCGGCTCGACGCCCTGGTCGCCTCGCTGGCCGAAGCCACCGCGAACGAGGCCGAGGCGGCGAAAGCCGCCGTCGATGACGCACTGGCCCAGCGCACCGTCCTCGTCGAGAGGGCAGAGGCCCTCGCTCAGCGTGATCCGAAGTCGCTGCAGTGGAAGCAGGTCACCGCAGAGCTGACCGAGCTCTTCGACCAGTGGCAGAGCCAGCAGCAGAACGGCCCGCGCCTGCCGAAGTCCGCGTCGCAGCAGCTGTGGACCCGGTTCCGCGACGCGCGCAGTGCGCTCGAGCGTCATCGCCGCGCGTTCTACGCGGAGCTCGATGAGGTGCACAAGGCCGCCAAGGATCGCAAGACCCGCCTGGTGGAGCGCGCAGAGGCCCTCGCACCGCGCGGCGAGGACGGAATCCCCGCTTACCGCGACCTTCTCGACGACTGGAAGGCAGCGGGACGTGCCGGCAAGCGCGTCGACGATGCGCTCTGGGCTCGCTTCAAGGCTGCCGGCGATGCGCTCTACGGTGCACGCCAGGGCCGCGAAGCCGCCGAGGCCGAGGAGTCCAAGGAACGGATCGTCGCCAAGCAGGCGTTGCTCGAGACGGCGAAGCCCATCGTCGACGAGAAGAACCTGTCCACGGCCCGTCAGCGTCTCACCGAGATCCAGCGCCAGTGGGATGAGATCGGCCGCATCTTCCCGCGCGATCGTGAGCGCGCCCTCGACGACGAACTGCGCAAGATCGAGCAGCATGTCCGCGGGCGCGAGGACGCCGAGTGGAAGCGCAACGAGCCCGAGACGACCGCCCGTGCGAACGACATGACCCGCCAGCTGACGGATGCCATCGAGAAGCTCGAGAGCGAACTCGCCGACGCCGAGGCCCGCAAAGACACGAAGGCGGCCAAGACGGCACGCGAGTCCTTGGAAGCACGGAAGGCGTGGCTGCGCGCCATCGGCGGCTGACCCCTCCTCCGCCTGACCTCGACGCGCGGGGCCTGTCCACAGACCGGACGGGTCCCGCGCGTCGTGGCGTTCGATCCCGGCACACTGAGGTGATGGGATCCCGTTTCCTCTACTTCCCGAGCGAACTGCTCAGCCGAGCCGAGCTCACGGCCGCGTGCCTCGACGGGGATCTCGTGGGACTCGGCGAGGGATTCGTTCCCGCGGACACGATCGAAACGGCGGCGCTACGGGCCGCATCCCTGCGTCCGCTTGTCGGCGAACGAATGGCTGCGACCCACCGCAGCGCCGCCTGGGTGCACGGCTTCATAGACGACGCGCCCGTCCGTCACGACCTGCAGCGCATCAGCGCGCATCGCTTGCACGAACCGGTGGACCGGCGTTTCGTCTACCGCGATCCGCGTATCCCCGAGGGCGACCTGCTCCGTCTCGGCGGCGTTCCGGTGACGACGCCGGCCCGCACCGTCGCCGATCTCGCTCGGGGCACCGACGAGACCGCCTACAACCTGCTGGGGCAGTGCGCGGAGCGGGCGCCTGAGGCCGTTCATGGCGCCATCGAATGGCTCGCGGCCAAACGCCGCGTGCCGCGTCGCCTGGCCGCGCTCGCTCTTCTTCAGGACCTCGTCAGGAGGAAGTGACGCGGTAGACGTCGTAGACGGCGTCGATGCGGCGCACCGCGTTCAGCACGCGGTCGAGGTGCACCGTGTCGCCCATCTCGAACACGAACCGGCTCAGAGCGAGACGATCGTTCGAGGTGGAGACCGTCGCGGAGAGGATGTTGACGTGGTGTTCGCTCAGCACTCGCGTCACGTCACTGAGCAGTCCCGAGCGATCGAGCGCCTCGACCTGGATCTGCACGAGGAACACGCTCTTCGTCGTCGGCGCCCACTCGACATCGATCATGCGCTCGGGGTCGGACTCCAGCGCCTTGACGTTGGTGCAGTCGGCGCGGTGCACCGACACACCGCTGCCGCGGGTCACGAATCCGACGATCTCATCGCCCGGAACGGGGGTACAGCACTTGGCGAGCTTGACGAGGATGTCGGGCGCACCGCGAACGAGCACTCCGGAGTCGCCGTCGCGCGGCGCACGACCTCGACCGATGTGGGGGATGTCGATGGGGCCGGTGGAGGTGTCGTTGTCCGCCGCGACGAGAGCGGTCACCTTCTCGATCACCGACTGGGTGGAGACGTGTCCCTCACCGACAGCGGCGTAGAGCGCCGACACATCCTCGTAGCGCAGCTGCTGCGCGACCTGCGTGAACGAGTCCTGACTCATCAGGCGCTGCAGCGGCAGGTTCTGGCGTCGCATCGCGCGCGCGATCGACTCGCGCCCCTGCTCTATCGCCTCTTCACGGCGTTCCTTGGTGAACCACCCGCGGATCTTGTTGCGCGCACGGGTGCTCTTGACGAATCCGAGCCAGTCCTGACTCGGCCCCGCATCCGGGTTCTTGGAGGTGAAGACCTCGACGACGTCGCCGGAGTGAAGCTCGGACTCGAGCGGCACGAGGCGGCCGTTGACCTTCGAGCCCATCGTGCGATGGCCGATCTCGGTGTGCACCGCGTACGCGAAGTCCACCGGAGTCGCGCCAGCCGGCAGGCCGATGACGCGCCCCTTGGGCGTGAAGACGTAGACCTCTTTCGCGCCGATCTCGAACCGGAGCGAGTCGAGGAACTCCCCCGGATCCGCCGTCTCCGCCTGCCAGTCGGAGATGTGGGCGAGCCAGGCCATGTCGGCGTCGACGGCCTTCGCGTCCGTCTTGGCCCCCGCCATCCGCTCCTTGTACTTCCAGTGCGCCGCGACACCGAACTCCGCCTGCTGATGCATCTCGTTCGTGCGGATCTGGATCTCGACCGTGCGTCCGTTGGGGCCGATGACGGTGGTATGCAGCGACTGATAGAGGTTGAACTTGGGCGTCGCGATGTAGTCCTTGAAACGCCCGGGAAGCGGCGTCCATCGCGCATGCAGCGCGCCGAGCACGGCATAGCAGTCGCGAACGGTCGCCACGATCACGCGGATGCCGATCAGATCGTAGATGTCGTCGAACTCGCGACCTCGCACGACCATCTTCTGGTAGACGGAGTAGAGCTGCTTCGGTCGACCCGCCACGCGCCCGCGGATCCGCAGCTCGCGCAGGTCCTCTTCGACCGCGTTGATGACGTTCTGCAGGTATTGCTCCCGCTGGGGGGTGCGCTGCTTGACCAGGCTGTCGATCTCGACATAGAGCTTCGGGTGGAGCACCGCGAAGGAGAGGTCTTCGAGTTCGGACTTGATGGCCTGGATACCGAGCCGATGCGCCAGCGGGGCATAGATCTCGAGCGTCTCGGTGGCCTTCTTGGACGCCTTCTCGGGCGGCACGAAGCCCCAGGTGCGGGCGTTGTGCAGCCGATCGGCGAGCTTGATGACGAGCACGCGGATGTCGCGCGACATCGCCACGATCATCTTGCGGACAGTCTCTGCCTGCGCGCTCTCGCCGTACTTGACCTTGTCGAGCTTGGTGACGCCGTCCACGAGCATCGCGACCTCGTCGCCGAACTCGGCGCTCAGCTCGTCGAGCCGGTACCCCGTGTCCTCGACGGTGTCGTGCAGGAGAGCCGCGGCGACCGCCTTCGGCCCGAGGCCGAGATCCGCGAGAATCTGCGCCACCGCGAGCGGATGCGTGATGTACGGCTCGCCGCTCTGCCGCTTCTGTCCCTCGTGTGCCCTGGCCGCCACCACGTAGGCCCGCTCGACGATCGCGAGATCGCCCTTCGGATGGTGGGTGCGGACCGTACGGACGAGCTTGTCGACGTCGTCACGGCGGGCGGCGCGCGAGAAGATGCGCGGGATCAGGCGTCGCAGAGAAGAACTCTGGGCGCCCGCGGGAAGCGTCTCGGCCATGCCTCGATCACCACCCTTCGCCCGGTCGGATCATTTTACGCGTGTGCGATCCGATCAGGCTTCGACGACCGCGCGCTCGCGCGCGGACAGCACGCGCGCGTCGCTCGCTCTGACCTTCGCCTCGCCCTCGCGGAACAGGCTGTACAGCGGCGCCGCGAGGAAGAGTGTCGAGTACGCGGCAACGATCGTGCCCACGAAGATCGACAGCGAGATGTCCGTGAGGGTCTGTGCACCGAGCCAGAACGCGCCGATGAACAGGATCGCGCCAGTCGGCAGGATGGCGACGACGGTCGTGTTGATCGAGCGGATGAGGGTCTGGTTGACCGCCAGGTTCACTGACTCACCGAACGTGCGGGCAGAGATCTCCCCGTCATCCCTCGTGTTCTCTCGGATCTTGTCGAAGACGACGGTGATGTCGTAGAGCGAGTACGCGAGGATCGTGAGGAATCCGATGACGGCCGCCGGCGAGATCGGGAATCCGAACACCGCGTAGATACCTACTGTGACGACGAGCACGTCGACCACGCCGATGATGGCAGCCGCGGACATCTTCCAAGTGCGGAAGTACAGGGCCAGGATCACGAAGGTCAGCGTGAGGAAGATCGCCAGGCCCCACAGGGACTGGCGCGTCACCCCCTCGCCCCAACTCGGGCCGATGAACGACGACGTGACGTCGGCGGCGGGGACGTTGTATGCCTCCGCGAGAGCCTCAGACACGCGCTGCGTGTCGTCGTTGGACATCTGGTCGGTCTGCACCCGGACGGAGTCCGCCCCGACCGTCGTGACGCGCGTCTCCGCGTTCGGGACGACGGACTGCACGGCGTCGGTGGCGATGGCCTGGTCGGGGTTGGACAGCTCGTTGATCGTGAACTGGGACCCCCCGGTGAACTCGATCGAGAATTCGATCGGTCGGAACAGCGGCACCAGTGCAGAGGCGATGACGAGCAGGGCGCCGATCAGGAACCAGAGCCGGCGACGCCCGACGAACGGGAAGGAGGTCTTGCCGGTGTAGAGGTCGTTACCGACCTGGGACATCGAGCGCATCAGTTGCGGCCGCCCTTCGACGGGGACACGGGTTCGTCCGTGGATGAGGAGCCGGCATCGCCCTGTTGCGCGGCGCGCTTGCGCTCGGCGATGGTCTGACGACGCTCCGCCTCGCCGCGCGAGCGGGCGACGCGACCGGTCTGGGCCACGGGAGCGCGGAACTGCGCGCGACCGCGGTAGACCGCTCCGAGCGCTGTCGGGTCGAGGCCGGACAGCGGGTGTCCCGAGCCGAAGAATCGGGTACGGGCCAGCAGCTGCATCACGGGGTGGGTGAACAGGATGAAGATGAGCACGTCGATGACCGTCGTCAGGCCGAGCGTGAACGCGAAGCCCTTCACGGTCGCGTCGGCCAGGATGTAGAGCACGACGGCGGCGAGCACGTTGATCGACTTCGAGATGTAGATCGTGCGCTTGGCACGGCTCCAGCCATCCTCGACCGCGGCCGTGATCGACTTGCCGTCGCGCAGCTCGTCGCGGATGCGCTCGAAGTAGATGATGAACGAGTCGGCCGTGAATCCGATCGACACGATGACACCCGCGACACCTGCCAGCGACAGCCGGTAGCCCATGCGCCAGGCCAGGATGCAGAGGGTGATGTAGGTCAGCACGCCCATGACCACGAGCGACGCCATGATCACCGTGCCGAGCGCGCGGTAGACGGTCAACGAGTAGACCGCGACGAGGGCCAGGCCGATCAGGCCGGCGATCAGACCGATCATCAGCTGCTGAGAACCGAGGGTGGCCGAGATCGTGTCCGAGCTCTGCACCGTGAAGCTCAACGGCAGGGCGCCGTACTTGAGCTGGTCCGCCAGCGTCTTCGCGCTCTCCTGCGTGAAGGAGCCCGTGATCTGCGGCTTGCCGTCGGTGATGATGCCGTTCATCGACGGAGCGGAGAGCACCGTGCCGTCGAGCACGAACGCGAACTGGTTCAGCGGGCGCTGCAGCGGGTACAGCCGCTGGCTGATCTCGGTGAACTTCTCGGTGCCCTCAGCGTTGAAGACGAGGTTGACCGCCCACTGGCCGTTGTTCTGCACGACCCCCGAGCTCGCGTCTGCGACGTCATCACCCTTGATCTCGACCGGGCCGAGGATGTACTTCGCGGTACCGTCCGTCGAACAGGTGATCAGCGGATCGGCGTCGGGAGCATTCGCGGGATCGTTCGTGGGGTTGGCACAGTCGTACGCCTGGAACTCCGCCTGCAGCTTCGGCGTGATCCAGCTGACGTCGCTGCCGTTCGTGGGCGACGCGGTCGGCGTGGCTTCGAGCGAAGGATCGGGCGTCGGATACGGCGTCGCCGTGCCGTCCTGACCGATGAAGCTGCCGCTGACCTCGCCCGACTCGACGAGCACGGGACGCAGCTGCAGCTGCGCCGAGTCCTGGATGCGCTGACGCGTCTCCTCATCGGCCTCACCGGGGATCTGGACGACGACGTTTCGTCCGCCCTCGGTCGTGACGTCCGCCTCGCCGACGCCGGAGGCGTCGACGCGCTGGCGGATGATCGTGACGGCCTGCGTCATCTGGTCGCTGCTCGGAGCAGCGCCATCGGCGGTCTGCGCGGCAAGGATGATCTGCGTCCCGCCCTGAAGATCCAGGGCGAGTTCAGGGGACCAGGAGCTCGCGGGTGCCCCCGCGGAGGTCTTGAAGACGTACACGCCCAAGGCGTTCACGCCGAAGAGCACAGCGGTCACCGCGAGGAGCCCGATGAGGGCGCGCCAGGCGTGACGGACGGGAGTGGATGTCGCCACGAACGATCAGCTTTCTCGTGCAGGAAGGGATGGAGGCGTCAGGCCTCGGGCTTGTCCTTCTTGTCGTTCTCGACCTCGTCGCTGTGCGACGAGTACTTGTGGTCGTCGCTGATCGAGGTGATGTCACCATCGGCGACACCGGCGATGTACTCGGCCTCGCTCGCCTCGGCCTCGATGAACTCGTCCTCGGTCACCACACCCTCAGCGGGGTCGACGACACGGAGGATCGCCTGGCTGTGCACCTTGATCTCGACACCAGGGGCGATTTCGATGAGGGCCGGCTGGTCGAGGTTGTCGGCGTCGAACTCGACGATCGTTCCGTACAGGCCGCCCTGCAGAAGAACCTCGGCACCCGGCACTGTCTGGCGGGCCTTCTGCTCCTGCTCGGCCTTCGCCTTCTGCATGCGGCGACGCGAGCTCCAGAACATGAAGATCAGGAGGATCACCAGCAGGATGATCAGACCGTAGTTGGCGAAGAAGGTCGCGAAGTCCATGAAGAGGAGGAGCCCTTTCCGGGGCAGCGCGAACCGGGTCCAGCGCTGGTCGAGTCAGTTGCGGCGAAAGCCTTCAGCGATTATAGGTCATCCAAGCGCAGCGCTCCGGTCGGATGCGGTACGCCCAGGTGCCCATACGCCTCAGGGGTTGCCACACGCCCCCGTGGCGTGCGGCCCATGAATCCGATCCGCACCAGGTACGGCTCGACGACCGATTCGATCGTGTCCGCCTCCTCACCCACCGCGATGGCGAGCGTACTGAGGCCCACGGGACCGCCGCGGAAGCGACGAATGAGCGCGTCCAGCACGGCGCGGTCGAGCCGGTCGAGGCCGATAGGGTCGACGTCGTACAGCTCGAGCGCCGCATCCACGCTGGCGAGGCTGCCCGATCCGCCGTCGGCGTAGACGATGAGATAGTCGCGCACCCTCCGCAGCAGTCGGTTCGCGATGCGCGGGGTGCCGCGCGAGCGGCGGGCGATCTCGGAGCGGGCCATAGCGGGCAGCTCGACGCCGAGCATCGAGCTCGAGCGGGCGATGACCCGCTCGAGCTCGTCGGGCTCGTAGTACTCGAGGTGCGCGGTGAAGCCGAAGCGGTCGCGCAGCGGGTTGGGCAGCAGCCCGGACCTCGTGGTGGCCCCCACGAGGGTGAAGGGCGCGAGGTCGAGCGGGATGCTCGTGGCGCCGGCACCCTTGCCGACCATGATGTCGATCCGGAAGTCCTCCATGGCGAGATAGAGCATCTCTTCGGCCGAGCGCGCCATGCGGTGGATCTCGTCGATGAACAGCACTTCGCCGGGCGTCAACGATGACAGGAGCGCTGCCAGATCACCGGCGTGCTGGATGGCAGGTCCGCTCGACATGCGCAGCGCGCGTCCGCTCTCATGCGCGACGATCATCGCGAGCGTCGTCTTGCCCAGCCCGGGAGGCCCCGAGAGCAGGATGTGGTCGGGCGGGCGCTGCTGGATGCGCGCCGCATCGAGCAGCAGCTGCAACTGTCCGCGGACCTTCTGCTGTCCGACGAAGTCAGCGAGCGAGTCGGGACGCAGCGCGCCTTCGATGGCGAGTTCGCTGTCGTCCGCGGGCGTAGCCGCATCCCTCAGCTCATCCACGCACGGCCTCCCCGCGAGCCGGGCCCAGTGCCGCGAGCGCTCTGCGCAGGAGAGCCGCGACCGTCCGCTCGTCGGGCGCCTCGGCGACCACGACCGCGGCCGTCTCTGCGGCGACGCGCTCGGACCAGCCCAGGCCGACGAGCGCCTGTGCGAGCTGATCGACGAGACCGGTGGACGCCGCCGAGGAGCCGGCGGCGGACGCGGTGGGCGGCGCCAGCTTTCCGGCGAGCTGGACCACGATCAGCTTTGCTGTCTTGGGTCCGATCCCAGATACCTTGCGGAAGGGGCCATCGGCCTCGTTTGCTACCGCCTGAGCGATCTGGTCGATGCTGAGCTCGGCCAGCACGCCGAGCGCGGACTTCGGGCCGACTCCGGACACGGCGATCAGCGCCGCGAAGACCGCCAGCTCCTCTCGCGTGCGAAAGCCCACGAGAGAGAGGGCGTCCTCACGGACGATCATGTGCGTGTGCAGCAGGATGTCGTCGCCCAGGTGCGCCGTGCGCGAGACGTCCGGGGTCACGGCCACGCTGTAGCCGACGCCGGCGACCTCGAGAACGAGGCCGTCGGAGGATGCGTGCACGATGGAGCCGCGTAGCGAGGCGATCATGGCTGCGAGCCTATCCCGCTTCGCACCTTTGTTCGATTCGACACGCTCAGCGGCGCGCCTTCTCTGCCGCCCGCCATGCACGCTGAGCCGGTGTGAGGCTCGCGTCCACGACCGCCGCTCCCCCGGCGCTGCCCCCGCGCCACGCGTGGCACAGCGCGAGCGCGAGCGCGTCAGCGGCATCGGCGGGTTGAGGGAGCGCGTCGAGTCGAAGGACCCTCGCCACCATGGTCTGTACCTGCAGCTTCTCGGCGGAGCCGTACCCGGTGATCGCCGCCTTGACCTCGCTGGGCGTGTGGGTCGCGGTGCGCAGACCGTGCTCGGCTGCGATGAGCAGGGCGATGCCGCTGGCCTGCGCCGTGCCCATCACGGTGCTGCGGTTCTGCTGAGCGAACACCCGCTCCACGGCGACGACTTCGGGGCGGTGCTCCCGCACGGCGTCGCGGAGCCCCTGCGCGATGAGGTGCAGCCGCTCGGCGATCGGCAGGTCGGGCGATGTGCGGATGACGCCGACATGCACGAGATTCGCGCGACGGTCGGCCGCGACGTCCACGACGCCCACGCCGCAGCGCGTCAGGCCCGGGTCGACACCGAGGACGCGCAGAGAAGAACCCACTCCGCCACGCTACGTGCCTCGGGACGCACCGGGCACCCGACGCGCCCGCAACGAGGGATGCTCACTCGTCGGCTTCGAGCTCCGCCTGCACCTCGGGCGTCAGATCGAAGTTGCTGAAGACGTTCTGCACGTCGTCGCTGTCTTCGAGCGCGTCGATCAGGCGGAAGACCTTCCGCGCCGTGTCCGCGTCGACCTCGACCTTGAGGTTCGGCACGAACTCGACGTCGGCCGATTCGTACTCGATACCGGCGTCCGCGAGCGCGGTGCGCACGGACACGAGGTCGGACGCCTCGGTGATCACCTCGAAGCCCTGCGCGTGCGGCTCGATCTCTTCCGCCCCCGCCTCGAGCGCCGCCATCATGACGTCGTCTTCGCTCGTGCCCTCTTCGGACACCACGATGACGCCCTTGCGGGTGAAGTTGTAGGCGACCGACCCGGGATCGGCGAGAGTGCCGCCGTTGCGCGACAGCGCCGTGCGGACCTCAGCGGCGGCTCGGTTCTTGTTGTCGGTGAGACACTCGATCATGAGAGCGACGCCGTTGGGGCCGTAGCCCTCGTACATGATCGAGGAGTACTCGACCGACTCGCCGCCGATGCCGGCTCCGCGCTTGATCGCGCGATCGATGTTGTCCTTGGGCACCGAGGTCTTCTTGGCCTTGAGGACCGCATCGAAGAGCGTCGGGTTGCCCGCCAGATCGGCGCCGCCCAGCTTTGCGGCGACCTCGATGTTCTTGATGAGCTTGGCCCACGACTTCGCACGACGCGCGTCGACGACGGCCTTCTTGTGCTTCGTGGTGGCCCATTTGGAGTGACCGGACATGAGTCTCCCGTGTTCAGCGGCTGGAAAGTCCAGCGTCGATCTTAGTTCAGCCGCGCGCGGACCCGCTCGAGGAGGCGTTCGTGGAACCGCGTCTCGTCGGAGACCTCGGGGTGGAACGAGGTTCCCAGCACGTTCCCCTGCTCGACCGCGACCACGCGCCCGTCGTCGAGGGACGCGAGGATCGCGACGCCCGCACCGACCCGTTCGACCACGGGCGCGCGGATGAAGACGGCCCTGACCGGCGGCCCGCCGAGCGTATCGACACGCACGTCGCTCTCGAAGGAGTCGAGCTGCGAACCGAAGGCGTTGCGCCGCACGGCCACATCAAGACCGCCGAAGCCCTGCTGCCCGGGGAGGCCGTCGAGGATCTCGTCGGCGAGGAGGATGAGACCCGCGCACGTGCCGTAGACCGGGAGCCCCGCAGCGATCTCCCGGCGGAGCGGGTCACGCATCCCGAATGCTCTGCTGAGCTTGTCGATCACGCTCGACTCGCCGCCGGGGATCACCAGACCGTCGACCTCGTCGAGTTCCGCCGGCCGTCGAACCGGCCGCACCGCCGCGCCGAGCAGGCGAAGGATGCGGGCGTGCTCGCGCACGTCGCCCTGTAGGGCGAGCACCCCGATGCGCGGGGCGTCACCAACCACGGTCGGCGAGACGATGCGGAGCGGGGAGATCGGCCACGTTGATGCCGACCATCGCCTCGCCGAGCCCTCGTGAGGCTTCGGCGATGACGGCGGGATCATCGAAGAACGTGGTCGCTTTCACGATGGCGGCAGCACGCTGGGCGGGGTTGCCGGACTTGAAGATCCCGGACCCCACGAACACGCCGTCGGCTCCCAGCTGCATCATGAACGCGGCGTCCGCGGGGGTTGCGACGCCGCCTGCGGTGAACAGCACCACCGGCAGCGTGCCGGTGCGGGCGACCTCGGCCACCAGTTCGAACGGCGCCTGGAGTTCCTTCGCCGCGGCATACAGCTCGTCGGAACTCTTCGCGCCGAGAGCCGCGATCTCGCCGCGGATCGTGCGGATGTGCTTCGTGGCCTCCGACACGTCGCCCGTGCCCGCCTCGCCCTTGGAGCGGATCATCGCCGCGCCCTCGGTGATGCGCCGCAGCGCCTCACCGAGATTCGTCGCACCGCACACGAACGGAACGGTGAAGCCCCACTTGTCGATGTGATTCACGTAGTCCGCAGGCGAGAGCACCTCGGACTCGTCGACGTAGTCCACTCCCAACGCCTGGAGAACCTGGGCCTCCACGACATGACCGATCCGCGCCTTCGCCATGACAGGGATCGACACCGCGGCGATGATCTCGTCGATCAGGTCGGGATCGCTCATCCGCGCCACTCCGCCCTGCGCACGGATGTCGGCCGGGACGCGCTCGAGCGCCATGACGGCGACGGCCCCCGCATCCTCGGCGATTCGGGCTTGCTCGGCGGTGACCACGTCCATGATCACGCCGCCTTTCAGCATCTCGGCGAGTCCACGCTTGACGCGCGTGGAACCGGTGAGGGAATCGGTCATCGAGTGCTCCTTCGTCGACGCCGCGTCGTGCGACGTTTTGTCCTAGGCCAGAAAGTAGCATGTCCTACGGCGTAGGCTGGTGCCGATGTCTCTGTCTGACACGCGTTCCGGGATCCGCGGTTCCTCCGCCGCGGAGATCGCCGACAGCGTCCGTGCGCTCGTCGAGCGCGGCGAGCTCGCCCCCGGACAGTCGCTTCCCCCGGTCCGGGCACTCGCCGAGGCGCTGGAGGTCAACCGCAACACGGTCGCGGCGGCCTATCGGCTGCTTACCCAGGCGGGCACCGTCGTCACCCGCGGGCGCGGCGGCACGCTCGTCGCCGAAGCCGCACCCGTCGCGCAGGAGGGCTTCGCCGCCGGCACCGTGCTCCGCGACGTGGGCACCGGCAATCCCGATCCCGACCGCATCCCGGACGCTGTTCCGGCGCTGACACGCATCGCCCGCCGCCCCGTCCTCTACGGCGAGCCTGTCATCGACCCCGATCTCGAGGCCTGGGCCCGAGAGTGGGTGGGCGCCGACGTCGCGCCGTCGACCGTGCGGTTGACGATCACGAGCGGCGCGGTCGATGCCGTGGAGCGCCTGCTCGCGCAGGCGCTGACGAGAGACGATGCCGTCGCTCTCGAAGACCCCTGCTTCCTGGCCAGCATCCACACCGTGCGCCTCGGCGGCTATCGCGCCGTTCCGGTTCCGGTGGACGCCGAGGGGATGACCGTCGACGGGCTTCGTGCGGCTCTCGCTGCGGGCGTCCGTGCCATCGTCTGCACGCCACGCGCCCAGAACCCGACCGGCGCCAGTCTGAGTGCGCGCCGCGCCGCCGAGCTGCGCGCGGTGCTCGAGAACCACCCGTACGTGCTCATCATCGAGGACGACCATTTCTCGCTCCTGTCCTCGCAGCCTTACCACTCGATCATCGGAAGAGACCACCGACGGTGGGCACTTGTCCGGTCGGTCTCGAAGTTCCTGGGGCCCGACATGTGTCTGGCCGTCACGGCATCCGACCCCGAGACCGCCGACCGTCTCGCACTGCGGCTCAGCCCCGGAACCACCTGGGTCAGCCACCTCCTGCAGCGCCTCGCCATCGCCCTGCTCGCCGATGACACGGTTCGACGCGCGATTCGAGCGACAGGACGGCACTACGCGGAACGCAACCGCGCCTTCGCCGCCCGGGCGAGCACGCACGGCCTCGCCGTCCAGTCGAGCGACGGACTGAATCTGTGGGTCCCCCTCGGCGTCCCTGCTCGCTCCGTCGCCGAGCAGCTCATGCGCCGCGGCTGGCTGGCACGCACCGGCGACGAGTTCGTGCTCGCCGACGCGCGTGCCACGCACCACCTGCGCCTGACGGTGCATGATCTCTCCGACGATGACGCCGATCGGCTCATCACCGACCTCGTCGCGGCCGTGGATGCGGTCGCCGCCACCTCGAAGATGGGATGACTCCACTGTGAAGGTACTTTCGATCCAGTCCGCCGTCGCCTATGGCCACGTCGGCAACTCCGCAGCGGTCTTTCCCCTGCAGCGCATCGGTGTCGAGGTTCTGCCGGTGTACACCGTGAACTTCTCGAACCACACCGGGTACGGCGCCTGGCGAGGACCGCTCATCGCACCGGACGACGTGCGCGAGGTCATCACGGGCATCGAGGAGCGCGGTGTCTTCGACAAGATCGACGTGGTCCTCTCCGGATACCAGGGCTCCGAGGGCATCGCCGACGTGATCGTCGACGCGGTGGCGCGCGTGAAGGCGGCCAACCCGAGGGCCGTCTATGCGTGCGACCCCGTCATGGGCAACGCCAAGTCCGGCTGTTTCGTCGCCCCTGCCATCCCCGAGCTCCTCCGCGAGAAGGTCGTTCCGGTGGCGGACATCATCACGCCGAATCAGTTCGAGCTGGGCTTTCTCACCGGCACGGATCCGCACACGATCGAGGAGACACTCGCCTCGGCGGATGCCGCCCGCGCGATGGGCCCGGATACGGTGCTGGTCACGAGCGTCGAGCGCCCCGACCGCGAGGAGGGCACCATCGAGATGATGGCCGTCACGCCTCGAGGCGCGTGGATCGTGACCACTCCCCTGCTTCCCATGAAGGCGAACGGCTCCGGCGATGTGACCGCCGCCTTGTTCACGGCGCACTACACGGGCAGCGGCGATGCCGCGGACGCGCTGGCTCGCACCGCATCCAGCGTCTTCGACCTGCTCGAGGCGACACACCGCTCGGGCGAGCGCGAGCTCCAGCTCGTCGAGTCGCAGGAGGCGTACGCGAACCCTCGGATGCAGTTCGCCGTGCGTCAGGTCCGGTGAGGCGCCTCAGCCACCGGCAGCGGCACGGAAAGCGCTCTCCCACTGCGGAGCGTCCGCGGGGCACAGGAATCCTGTTCCGAAGACCATGATGCTCACGACGTTGCGCTCCGTGGTCGGGTCGCCGTTCGCGAGGGCCGAGATCAACGGGGAGGTTGCGATGTGCGTGGCGTAGAGATCGGCGTCCACGTCGTGACCGTTGAGGATCGAGGTCTCGCAGGCGTCCAGCGCGAGAGCGAGGGTGATGCTCTCGAGCTCCGGGGACCACGTGCCGCCCTGTGACTCGGTGTAGGCCCGCTGCTGCGAGATGAACTCCTGCTGCTCGGGGGTCTTCGGCGTCAGCATCGGGTCGCCGGGGATCTGCTGCTGGGCCTCGAAGAAGGCATCGCGCTCGGCGAAGACGTCGCCGTCGATCAGATCATCGGATCCGGACTCGCCGGTGCTCTCCGTCGGTTCACCCGAGGGAGCGAGGGCCTCGCCCGGCTCGCTGGATGCGGGCAGTGGAGTGAACTGGCACCCCGCCAACGGCACCAGAGCAACCAGCAGCATGGGTGCGATGAGGCGGACGGAACGTGTGCGCATGAGAGACCCCCGAGCTCGTGGAACGATGCCCGCCACGCTATCGACAGGTCGCAGCTCGCGTCGGGGGCTTGTGGAGAACGCTCAGAGCGGCCAGGCGTCCGCGAGCGAGCGGCGCACATCGCCGAGCAACTGCGGCAGCGCCTTGGTGCGCGCGATGATCGGGAAGAAGTTCGCGTCGGTCGCCCACCGCGGCACGACATGCTGGTGGAGATGTCCCGCCACTCCCGCGCCGGCGACAGCGCCCTGGTTCATGCCGATGTTGAACCCGTCGCACCGGGACGTCTCGCGCAACACGCGCATCGCGGTCTGGGTGAGCGCACCGATCTCCGCGACCTCCTCCGCATCCGCCTGGTCGTAGGTCGGGATGTGGCGGTACGGGCACACGAGGAGATGGCCGGAGTTGTACGGGAACAGGTTCAGCAGGACGTACGCGCGTACCCCGCGATGAACGATGAGTCCGTCCTCGTCGCTCTTGTCCGGGGCGGCGCAGAACGGGCACTGTTCGGAGTGCGGTTCGGGGCCCGCCTGGATGTAGGCCATGCGGTGCGGAGTCCACAGCCGCTGGAACTCATCCGGCACACCGGGCAGATCGGATGCGGCGATCAGCGCCGCATCCGTCTGCTCCGGCTCGGTCGTCACGCGAGGTCCTCCGCGGTGTTGACCAGGGTCTTCTCGGCGATCGAACGCTGGATCATCGCGATCGCGTCGTCGACGGGAATGCCGTTCGTCTGCGTCCCGTCACGGAAGCGGAAGGAGACGGTGCCGGCGCCGCGGTCCTGCTCGCCCGCGATCAACTGGATCGGAACCTTCTGCGTGGTGTGAGTGCGGATCTTCTTCTGCATCCGGTCGTCGGAGTGATCGACCTCCGCCCGAACGCCCGACAGCTTGAGACGGTCAACGATGCCGTCGAGGTAGTCCGCGAACTGCTCGGCGACCGGGATGCCGACGACCTGCACCGGCGACAGCCACACCGGGAAGGCCCCCGCGTAGTGCTCGAGCAGGATGGCGAAGAAGCGCTCGATCGAACCGAACAGCGCACGATGGATCATGATCGGGCGGTGCTTCTCGCCATCGGGACCCGTATACTCGAGGCCGAACCGCTCGGGGAGGTTGACGTCGACCTGCACCGTAGACAGCTGCCAGGTCCGACCGATGGCGTCCTTCGTCTTGAGGTCGATCTTCGGCCCGTAGAACGCGGCCTCGCCGGGCACTTCGGTGAGCTTCAGACCGCTCGCGACGGCAACGTGGCGCAGCGCGTTCGTCGAGTACTCCCAGAACTCGTCGGAGCCGATCCACTTCGACTTCTCGTCGTCGCGCAGCGAGAGCTCGAGCTCGAAGTCCTCGAGGCCGAAGTCGCGGAGCATCGAGATGACGAACTCCAGGACGCGGGTCGCCTCGGCTTCGAGCTGCTCGGGGGTGACGAACAGGTGTGAGTCGTCCTGTGTGAACCCGCGCACGCGCGTGAGGCCGTGCAGCGCCCCCGAGAGCTCGTTGCGGTAAACGGTGCCGTTCTCTGCGAGCCGCATCGGCAGGTCGCGGTAGCTGCGGCCCCGCTCCTTGTAGATGAGGATGTGCATCGGGCAGTTCATCGGCTTGAGGTAGTACTCCTGGCCGGCCTTCGTGACGTTGCCCTCCGCGTCGCGCTCCTCGTCCATGGTGATCGGCGGGAACATGCCCTCCCGGTAGGTCACCAGGTGGTTGGAGGTGATGAACAGGTCTTCCTTGGAGATGTGCGGCGTGTAGACGTAGGTGTAGCCGCCTTCGACGTGCCGACGTCGGGCGTGCTGCTCCATCTCGCCGCGGACGATGCCGCCCTTGGGATGCCAGACGCTGAGCCCGGAGCCGATCTCGTCGGGGAACGAGAACAGGTCGAGTTCCTTGCCGAGTTTGCGGTGGTCGCGCTTGGCCGCTTCCTCGAGCCGGTGCTGATAGGCACGCAGGTCGTCCTTGGTCGCCCACGCGGTGCCGTAGATGCGCTGCAGCTGCGGGTTCTTCTCGCTGCCGCGCCAGTACGCACCGGCGATGCGCTGCAGATCCCAGCCGTTGCCGATGATGCGGGTGCTCGGCACGTGAGGCCCGCGGCAGAGGTCCTTCCAGACCGTCTCGCCGTCACGATTCACGTTGTCGTAGATCGTGAGCTCACCCGCGCCGACCTCGACCGACGCCCCCTCGGCCGCTTCCTTCTTGCCGCCCTTCAGACCGATCAGCTCGAGCTTGAAGGGCTCGTCGGCGAGCTCCGCACGCGCCTCGTCGTCGGCGACGACCCGACGAACGAAACGCTGGTTCTCGCGGACGATCCGCTCCATCTCCTTCTTGATGGCCTTGACGTCCTCCGGCGTGAAAGGGGTGTCGGTGCCGAAGTCGTAGTAGAAGCCGTCGGTGACGGGCGGACCGATACCGAGGTTCGTCTGCGGTTTGATCCGCTGCACCGCCTGTGCGAGCACGTGCGCAGTGGAGTGCCGGAGGATGGCAAGGCCGTCCTCGGACGAGATCGTGACCGGCTCGACGACGTCGGTCTCGGCGATCGTCGTCGCCAAGTCCTTCAGTTCGCCGTTCACGCGCAACGCGATGACGGAGCGGTCGGGAAACAGGGCGAATCCGTCTGCGGGGTAGGCGACGGCTGCCGGGGTCAGATCAGTCAAAGGACGCTCCTGAAGTGGGTCTCAATCGATCCTATCGAGCTTGTGAGGCGGCAAGATGGTGTCGTGAAGCTGGCCCTCATCGGCGGCGCGCTGCTGCTGATCGGCAGCGCCGCGGTCCTTTTCGGCGTCCTCCCCCCGGATGCGGCCGTCGCGGTGACCGAACGCATCCTGCCGGTCCTCGGCTTCGTCACTGCAATCACCGTCGTCGCCGAGCTTGCGACCCGCGTCGGCCTGTTCGACGTGCTGGGTGCCTTTCTCGCCCGCCTCTCCCGCGGCCGCACGATCGTGCTCTGGCTGCTCGTGGTGGCCCTCGCGCTCGTGTCCACCGCGTTCCTCTCGCTCGACACCACCGCCGTGCTGCTGACACCCGTGGTCGTCGCGGTTGCGAGAGCGAACGGACTTCCCCCGCTGCCGTTCGCGTTCGCAACCGTGTGGTTGGCGAACACGGCGTCGCTGTTCCTTCCGGTGTCCAATCTCACGAACCTGCTGGCCGCCCACAATCTCGAGGGAGGCACGGGAGCGTTCGTAGGCCTGCTCGGACCATCCGCGCTGATCGCCGTCGTCGTCACCGTGGTGGTGCTGTGGCTGCGCGATCGTCGTCGGCTTAGGGGCCGTTTCTCCCCTGCCGGATCACCGCAGGTCGCCGACAAGACGATGCTGATCGCAGCCGGAGCGATCGTCGCCGTGATGCTGCCGTTGCTGGTCTCCGGCCTCGAGCCGTGGATTCCCTCGACGGCCGCGGCTGTCGTGCTCGTCGGGTTCGTCTCGTGGCGCTCGCCCCGGCTGCTCTCGCTGCGCCTGATCCCCTGGCAGCTGCTCGTGTTCGCGAGCGGTCTGCTTCTGGTCGCCTCCGCGGCGGATGCGGCGGGGCTGCTCGACCCGGTCTCGGCCGTCCTCAACGCGTCGGACGAGCCGTGGACGGTGTTCGCGGTCGCCGGTGCGGGCACCGTCGGCGCGAACGTGATCAACAACCTGCCCGCCTACCTGGCTCTCGAACCGGCGGTCGCGACATCCCCGGTCCATCTCGCGGCCCTCCTCATCGGCGTCAACGCCGGACCGCTCATCACGCCGTGGGCATCGCTGGCGACGCTGTTGTGGCACGAGCGGCTGCAGTCGGAAGGCATCGAGGTGTCATGGGGCCGCTTCATCCTGTGGGGCGCGCTCGCCGCCCCCCTGGTCGTCGGATTCGCCGCACTTCCGCTGCTGTGGATGCGATGACCTCACGCCTCGGTGATGTCGTAATCAGGGTCGTATCCGTCGTCCGGTGCATCGGAACTCTCGACCGCGCGCAGATGACGCTCGGGCGTCGGGCGGACCCGCTGGAGGTGGGCCTCGAGGTCGGAGCTGTCGAAGTCCGGGTCGTCGCCATCCCGCGAGACGGGTACCGAGAGGACGTCGTTGCCGAGGCCGACCACGAGTTCGGCTGTGCCCTCCGGATCGATGGGGATCCGAACCGCGGCCGCTTCTCCACGCTTTGCGAGCTCCGCCGTCAGCTCGACGAGGAGGCGTGCCACGTCGTCGGTGGTCAGAACGTTCTCGCCTGCATAGGTGATGCGTCTCATGCATCCACCATGTGCGCCCGCCCACCGCGGGGCGGGGCGGTTGCGACGACCCCCGTCGTGGTCTAGGCACGCGCAGAACCGACGATCGCGGAGCGGTGATCTGAGCGATCTGTTGACCGACGACGCACAAGGCGAGGCGTTTCGGGTGCGTTAAAAGATCGCCATGTTCCTGTGTGTTCGCTCAGGAGCAGGTGAGAATGACCTGCATACGCCGGGCGAAGTGCGCCTGGCGACCAATCACAGCAGGGATACCACTATGTCTCTTGTTCACATCAGGCGAGGCCGTGTCGGTCTCGCAGTCGCCGCTCTGGCCGGCTCGGCAGTGATGCTGGCCGCGTGCTCGGGCGGGGGCGGCAACGACTCGAGCGGCGGCGGCGCGGGCGGCGATCTCATCATCGGTACCACCGACAAGATCACCTTCATCGACCCGGCGGGCTCCTACGACAACGGCTCGTTCGCGGTGATGAACCAGGTCTATCCGTTCCTCTTCAACAGTCAGTACGGCACCGCGGATGTGACCCCCGACATCGCCGAGTCCGGCGAGTTCACCTCGCCGACGGAGTTCACCGTCACGCTCAAGGAGGGACTCACCTTCGCGAACGGACACAAGCTCACCTCGTCCGATGTGAAGTTCAGCTTCGACCGGCAGCTGAAGATCGCGGACCCGAACGGCCCCTCCTCGCTCCTCGGTAATCTCGCGTCCGTCGACGCTCCCGACGACACGACCGTCGTCTTCACCCTGAAGAACGGCAACGACCAGACGTGGGAGCAGATCCTCTCCAGTCCCGCAGGTCCGATCGTCGACGAAGAGGTCTTCTCCGCCGATGCCCTCACCAGCGACGACGACATCGTCGCCGGGAACGCCTTCGGCGGCCAGTACGTGATCGACTCGTACAAGATCAACGAGCTCATCTCCTACAAGCCGAACCCTGACTACAAGGGCGCTCTCGGCGCCGCGGAGAACAGCAGCGTCACCGTCAAGTACTACGCCGACTCCTCGAATCTGAAGCTCGACGTCGCCGGCGGCAACATCGACGTCGCCTTCCGCAGCCTCTCCGCCACCGACGTCGACGACCTGTCGAAGAACGACGCGGTCAAGGTCGTGGACGGCCCCGGCGGCGAAATCCGCTACATCGTGTTCAATTTCGACACGATGCCCTTCGGCGCCGCGACGCCCGAGGCAGACCCGGCCAAGTCGCTCGCGGTGCGGCAGGCGATGGCCGACCTCATCGACCGCGCGGAGCTGAGCGAGGACGTCTACAAGGGCACCTACACGCCGCTGTACTCCTATGTGCCCCAGGGACTGACCGGCGCCACCGAGCCGCTGAAGGACCTCTACGGCGACGGCGCGGGAGCGCCCGATCTCGACAAGGCGAAGGCCGCGCTCGAGGCCGCGGGCGTCTCGACCCCGGTCACGCTGAACCTTCAGTACAACGGCGACCACTACGGCCCCTCGTCGGGCGACGAGTACGCCGCGGTGAAGTCGCAGCTGGAAGAGGGCGGCCTGTTCACGGTCAACCTCGCGCAGACCGAGTGGGTCCAGTACTCCAAGGACCGCACCGCGGATGTCTACCCGATGTACCAGCTCGGGTGGTTCCCCGACTACTCCGACGCCGACAACTACCTCACGCCGTTCTTCAGCGCCGACAACTTCCTCGTGAACCACTACGACAACAGCGAGGTGCAGGAGCTCATCACGGCTCAGGCGTCCGAAACGGATGCGGCCGCGCGCCAGTCGGACATCGAGAAGATCCAGGAGCTCGTCGCCACCGACCTCTCGACGCTACCGCTGCTGCAGGGCACGCAGGTCGCCGTCGTCGGCAAGGACGTGGACGGCGCCGTGCTCGACGGTTCGTTCAAGTTCCGCTACGCCCCGCTCCACAAGTAAGACCCCACCGGTCCCCCATCGCTCCGGGTGACGCTGCCGCATCGCGGCGGCGTCACCCGGACGCGGGTGGAGGACTCCGACCGTTCAGAGGTTCGCGCATGGTCACAGCGGTAGACGCCGCCGCCGTCGTCAAGCCCGTCGCTCCCCAGCGGGGTGGGCTCTGGCGCTACATCCTGATCAGACTCGTTCTGATCATCCCCACCGTCTTCATCCTCGTCACCGTGGTCTTCCTCCTGATGCGGGTCACCGGGGACCCGATCACGGCCGCACTCGGCGGCAAGCTCCCACCCGATCAACTCGCCGAGCGCATCCACGAGGCGGGATACGATCGCCCGCTCATCGTGCAGTACGCGGAGTACATCGGCGGCGTCTTCCGGGGCGACTTCGGGAACACGATCACCGACGGACGCCCGGTGGTCACGATCCTCCTGCAGTACGGATCCGCGACGCTCGAGCTCGCTCTGTACGCGCTGATCGTCGCCTTCGTCCTCGGCATCCCGCTCGGGCTGCTCGCGGCCTACCGTCGCGACCGTTGGCAGGATGCGGCCCTGAGGATCGCCGCGATCCTCGGGTATGCGACGCCGATCTTCTTCCTCGGCATGGTGCTCAAGCTCATCTTCTCCGTCGCGCTCGGCGTGCTTCCCGCATCCGGACGCGCGGGGACGCGCACCGAGCTCGCCCTGCAGAGCCTGGACGGCCAGACCGGCATCTACCTCATCGACGCCATCCGACTCGGCAGAGCGGATGCGGTGGGCGACGTCCTCTGGCACGCCGTGCTGCCGGCACTCGCCCTCGGCATCCTCACGGCCGGGATCTTCCTGCGTCTCGTGCGCACGAACGTGATCGGCACCCTCGGCTCCCAGTACGTCACGAGTGCACGTGCCCGGGGTGTCGGCGAGTACCGCCTCGTCACGAAGCACGCCTACCGCCCGGCCCTCATCCCGATCGTCACCGTCATCGGTCTGCAGATCGCCGTGCTCCTCTCGGGCGCCGTCCTCACCGAGACCACCTTCGAGTGGAAGGGCATCGGCTTCATGCTCTCCGAGTACCTGAAAGCGCGGGACTTCGTGGCCGTGCAGGGCATCGTCGTGATGATCGCCGTGGTCGTCGCGGTGACGAACTTCATCGTCGACGTCGTCGCCGCCCTCATCGACCCCCGAGTGAGGTACTGATGTCCACCGCCCCTTCTCCGGCCGCCGTCACTGACCGCCGCCGCCCACTGGCCGACCGGCTGCCGGTCCTCTCGCAGCTCCGCCGGAGCGTGGGGCTCCAGCGCGGGATGCTCGTGACGGGACTCGTCATCACGGCCGTGTTCGTCCTCACCGCCGCGCTCGCTCCGTGGATCGCACCCTACGGCTTCGCCCAGCGCTCGGTGGACGGCCAGGACTTCGGCACCCTCCAAGCACCGAACGCCGTCAACCTGCTCGGAACGACCGTCAGCGGCTTCGACGTCCTGTCGCGGACGATCTGGGGCGCGCAGACGGCGCTGCTCGCGATCGTGTGCGCGATCGCCTTCTCGATCTTCCTCGGCGTGCTGGTCGGCCTGCTCGGCGGGTACTTCGGCGGCTGGCTCGACCGCATTCTCGTCGTCCTCGCCGACGCCATCTACGCCTTCCCCTCGCTGCTGCTGGCGATCGTGATGTCGATCGTCATCAGCCAGGGGCAGTCGACGCTCTGGGGCGGCATCCTCGCTTCGGCCATCGCCATCACGGTCGTGTTCGTCCCGCAGTACTTCCGCGTCGTCCGCAGCGAGGTGGTGCGGGTCAAGGCGGAACCGTTCGTCGAGTCCGCCCAGGTCATCGGGGTGCCGACTTCCCGCATCCTTCTGCGACACGTGCTGCGCAACTCCACCCGGTCGCTACCCGTCGTCATCACCCTCAACGCCTCGGAGGCGCTGTTGACGCTCGCCGGCCTCGGTTTTCTCGGATTCGGAATCGAGGCGACGGCTGCTGCGGAGTGGGGCTACGACCTCAATCGCGCCGTCTCGGACGTCACGAGCGGCATCTGGTGGACGGCCATCCCACCGGGGATCGCCATCGTCCTCGTCGTCCTCGGCATCACGCTCGTCGGTGAGAGCCTCAACGATCTGAGCGACCCACGGCTGCGCACCCGACGCCGCGTGGGGCGCTCACGCACGAAGGGGGCGTTCGCATGAGCGACATCGCACGTGTCGACGACCTGAAGGTCACCTTCGCGACCGACGGCGATCCCGTCGTCGCGGTGGCCGGCATCTCGCTCGCCGCGCACGCCGGCGAGGTCCTCGCCATCGTCGGCGAGTCCGGCTCCGGGAAGACCGTGACGGCCAACACCCTGCTCGGCCTGCTCCCGGAGAACGCGACCACATCCGGGGCTGTGGTGATCCAGGCTCGCGACGGCGGCGAGACGGACATCGTCCACGCATCCGCATCCCAGCTGCGCGCCATGCGCGGCCGGGATGCCGCGATGGTGTTCCAAGAGCCGTCGACGGCGCTGAATCCGGTGTTCACCGTGGGGTGGCAGATCGCCGAGGGCATCCGGGCCCATGAGCGCGTGACGCGCGCAGAGGCGCGGCGCCGGTCTGTCGAGATCCTCCGTAAGGTCGGGATCCCCGACCCGGAGAAGCGCGTCGACGACTACCCCCACCAGTTCTCCGGGGGGCAGAAGCAGCGCGTCGTCATCGCGATGGCGCTCGTGCTCAACGCGGGTCTGATTATCGCCGACGAGCCGACGACGGCGCTGGACGTGACCGTGCAGGCGGAGATCCTCGAGCTGCTGCGCGCCTGCCGCGACGAGTTCGGCGCGACCATCGTGCTCATCACCCACAACATGGGAGTCGTCGCCGACCTCGCGGATCGCGTGGTGGTCATGTATCGCGGCGAGATCGTCGAGCAGGCTCCCGTGCGCGAGCTCTTCGACGCTCCGCGGCAGCCCTACACGCGCGAACTGCTCGCGGCCGTGCCCCATGTTGGCGCCGGCAAGAGCGCGGCGCAGGACCCGGCAACGCCCGCACCGACGGAGCCACCGGCGGGGAGCCTCGTGGTCGCTCGCAACCTCCACATCGCCTACCCGGGCCGCTTCGGCCGTACGGGCGTCGTGGCGGTGCACGGCGTCGACTTCTGGATCGGACCGGGCGAGGTGCTCGGCCTCGTCGGAGAGTCCGGCTCGGGCAAGACCACGATCAGCCGCGCGATCGTCGGTCTGACCTCCGTCGTGGACGGGTCGCTGGAGGTCCTCGGCACCGAGATGCGCGATGTGAGGCCCCGTGCGCTCACGGCGCTACGCCCGCGGGTGGGATTTGTCTTCCAGGACCCGGCGACCAGCTTCAATCCTCTGCTGACGATCGCGGAGTGCATCGCCGAGCCGCTCGTGGTGCACCAGCGGGTGCGCAGTGCCGCTCAGGCGCGCAAGCGCGTTGACGAGCTGCTGGATGCGGTGCGTCTGCCTGCTGCCTACGGGGACCGTTTCCCGCACGAGCTGTCGGGCGGGCAGCGCCAGCGCGCGTCGCTCGCTCGCGCCCTCGCGCTCGACCCGAAGCTGCTCATCGCGGACGAGCCGACAAGTGCGCTCGACGTGTCTGTGCAGGCGACGGTGCTGGAGCTGTTCGCGGCGCTCCAGCGGGAGCTCGGCTTCGCATCGCTGTTCATCAGCCACGACCTGGCCGTCATCGACGCCGTGGCGGACCGCGTGGTCGTGCTTCGTCAGGGCGAGGTGCGCGAGCAGGGAACAACCGCGCAGGTGCTCCTGCATCCCCAGGACGCCTACACCGAGCGGCTCCTGACATCGCTGCCGGTGCCGGACCCGGTGGCGCAGGCACAACGTCGCGCCGCCTGGTTGGCGTTGCCGCCCGAAGCCGAGCGCTGAACGGCGTGTGCGGGGGCCCGGGCCCCCGCAGGGCCGATCCCGGCGCACGCATCCGCTCAGCCGCGCAGGGGGGTGATGCCCTGCGCCGTCCGGGGGAAGGTGGCGAGCACGGCGGGGTCGATGTTGAGATGGGCGGAGACGAGCTGGGGCGGCACGTGCGCCAGCCAGTTGGCGAGGCTGATCTCCTCGTACCTGTCGGCGCGGAAGACCTCGAGGAACTGCAGGACGTCGTCTCCGGTGTTCTCGATGTAGTGGCCGTAGTTCTTCTTGACCACCCCGACATCACCCGGACGGAAGTCCGTCGTGTTGGCGTGCGGACCGGTGGTGAACACGGTCATGCGGGCGGAGCCGCGCAGATAGTACTGCCACTCGTCCGCGTTGGGGTGCCAGTGCAACTCGCGCATCGACCCCGGCTCGACGGTCACGAGCGCCGCCGCCACGGTGTTCGAGTATGCGTAGTTGGTCGAATCGGCGATCTGCACGCTGCCTCCGGAGTTCTGATACCGGGGCTGGGAGCGTGAGAGGCGGAAGATGACCGGCTCCATCCCCCACTCGACACCGGCCGCGGCCTGGTCGACCTCCAGCTCGGGCGGCTCGTCGCCGGGGAATATCCAGAGGTTGTGCAGCGGGATGTCGGAGAACACCTCCTGCGCGACCCCGAAGTTCTTCGCCAGGACCTCCGGCGGGGTGTGTGCGAACCAGTCCGTCAGCAGCAGCGTGTTGGACTCCGACTGCTGCCCGTCGTCGAACGCGAGCACGAACTCCGCGCCGTCGGGTCCGAGTCCCTGCAGCGAGTGCGGGGTCCCTGCGGGGAAGAACCACAGATCCCCCTCCTCCACGTCTTCGACCGAGGGCAGTCCGGATCGGCTGAGCGTCGTCACGCGTGCCTTACCGCGGGTCATCACCGCCCATTCGGCGGTCTGATGCCAGTGGAGCTCCCGGATGCCGCCCGCCTCCAGATACATGTTGACCCCGGCGATCTCTTCCGAGATATGGAAGTCGCTGCTGGTCACCTCACGCGCCCATCCTCCACGCTGCACGCGACGCGGCGAGATGTTGAACGAGGACCAGAAGAACGGCTGCGTCGAGATGTCGGTGGCCGGGGCGTCGATCTGGTTGGGGAACTGCGATGCGATCGCCGGGTTCTGCGGGCCCGTCATCACGGCGCTCTGCGGCCGGTCGACCGTGTTGACCTCGCCCTCCGGCGGAAGGTCGGGGTTGCCGAATGACGCAGCTTCGTGATGTGGCGCTGTGCTGTCGGGGGTCTCCATGATGGTGCTCCTTGGTCGCATGAGGTGGATGACGGCGAGTCTCATCGAGCCGCACCCCGGTTCGGCACCGCGTGGTGACGCAAGCCGCTTCGACGCGCGTCGAGCCTCGTCAGGGAGCGGGGCGGCTTCCGACTCAAAGCGGATGCGGACACTTCGCACCGCTTGTAGCGTCTGCGCGTACCCGCCGCGCCGCCGGGCGCCTCGCAAGCGAGCACAGGAACCTGAGGAGAACCACCCATGTCCGATATCACTGTCGTCCTCGTCCACGGCGCGTTCGCCGAGTCCTCGAGCTGGAACGGCGTTCTGACCCTGCTGCAGGATGCGGGCATCGACGCGATCGCGACCCCGAACGCCCTGCGCAGCGTGACCACGGACGCGGAGAACGTGCGTCGTCTCGTGGACGCGCTCCCCGGAGACGTGCTGCTGGTGGGCCATTCGTACGGCGGCGCGGTCATCACCGAAGCCGGTGGCGGGAACGAAAAGGTCAAGGGCCTCGTCTACGTGGCGGCCTTCGCGCCCGACCACGGTGAGAACGCGCTCGAGCTGACCGGTCAGTTCCCCGGCAGCACGCTCGGTGAGCGCGTCCGTCCGTATCCTCTGGGCGACGGCACGAACGACCTCGTCGTCGACCGTGCGCTGTTCCCCGACCAGTTCGCCGCGGACGTGCCGCTCGAGATCGCAAAGCTGTCCGCGCTCACCCAGCGGCCGATCCGGGACTTCGCGCTCGGCGAGGGGCTTCCGGCCGAGACGCCCGCGTGGAAGACCCTGCCGTCGTGGTTCGTCTACGGCACGGGCGACAAGAACATCCCCGAGGCAGGGCTCGCATTCATGGCGGAGCGTGCCGGATCGCGCGGCACCCGTGTGATCGACGGTGCGTCGCACTCGGTGATGGTCTCGAACCCCGGCGCCGTCGCCGAGCTGATCAAGACCGCGCTCGCCGAGCTCGCCTGACTCTCAAGCCCGTCCGGCGCCCGGCATCCGCCGCGCCGGGCGGGCTCGCCGCATCCGAACCAGATGGAGCGGTTCAGAGCATCATGATCTGAACGAACCCGGCGATGGCCCAGATGGCGAACGCGCCCCACGCGACGAATCCGACGCCGATCAGGACGATCGCCGTGATCGCGGGCCACCGCGGTCGCTTCTTCTTCGCGAGCGAGACGATCGACAGAACCAGTCCCGCGATGATGGCGGGGACGAAGATCGCGCTCAGGCCGCCCGTCGAAATGCCTGTGGTGAGGGTGAGCAGAATCAACGCCAGAGGCGCCACGGCGAGCCCGAAGCCCACCCAGGGCAGGGCGTCACGGCGTGTCGTCGTCGGTGCGGCATCCATGGTCCGACTGTATCGGTCCGGCACCGCGACCCTATGGACCCGACATCGAGACATCTGCACGGCGAATGGGCGGTGTCGCGCCTCAGCGGTCACAGGAGCGCCCATGCGCACCACGCGCCGTGCAGACGTCGCACCAGTACCCTCACACGACGAGCAGATGCCGCGTGGCCGAGCTGCTGCCCGAATTCCGCGAGCGCTAGCCGGACGCTCTGCTGCCGATGAGTTCGCATCGCTCCTTGGGTACGTAGTCCGCGAGGGGCGCGCCGTCCCCCCAGTGCCATTCACCCAATGTCAGTTGATCGGCCTCGACCGACGCACGCCACGCGGAGGTGCGACCCGGCTCGACATAGAAGTCGAGGCGGTCCCATTCATCCGGGAGACCGTCGAAGTGCACGACCTGACCAACGGCGAGTTTGGTCTCATCCGAATGGATAGAAACCTCCGCGTCCTCGTCAATCCTGCCTTGGTCGTTGCGGGGCGAAGCGACGAGCTCAAGGTTCGTGATTCGACTCGCCGGGGTGCACAGAGCGAAGTCGACGGAACCGTCGGCATTCAGGCGAATCACCGTGCGTTCGACCGGCGAGCAAGCCGTCATCAGGAGCACAGCGGCAATGAGAGACACTGCGACCGCGAGGCGAGACGGCCGTACCCAACGGGGTCGATTCACGCCGCCACACTAGGGGCTGATTCACTCCGCTGACGCGTCCGTTGCGCAGTCGATACCAAGTCCGCTGCGAGGCCCGCAAGTTCCGCGAGCAATGTTGCCCGAATTCCGCGCACGCATGTTGCACGATCGACCCCGGAAACGAGAAAACCCCCGGATGACCGGGGGTTCTTCGGTGCGCGATACTGGGATCGAACCAGTGACCTCTTCCGTGTCAGGGAAGCGCGCTACCGCTGCGCCAATCGCGCCTATACAGGCTGTTCAGTTATGGGCGAGGTGGCGACGGGATTCGAACCCGTGTAAACGGCTTTGCAGGCCGGTGCCTAGCCGCTCGGCCACGCCACCGTGTGTGGTTCGACCCACGTGACGTGATCTCCCCGGAGGGAGATCCCCGCACTCGAGCGGATGACGAGACTCGAACTCGCGACCCTCACCTTGGCAAGGTGATGCGCTACCAACTGCGCTACATCCGCATTTCGTTCCCGATCTCTCGGGCACTTGGAAAACATTATCCCAACTCCGACGCTTCGCAAAACCGAGACAGGCCCGCGCGTGTCTCTCGGTCTGGTCAACAAAGCACGCCCGCATCCGGTATGCTCGATTCTCGGCCCCACGGGTCACGGGCGATTGGCGCAGTTGGTAGCGCGCTTCCTTCACACGGAAGAGGTCATCAGTTCGAGTCTGGTATCGCCCACCATGAAAACCCCCGGTTAAGCCGGGGGTTTTGTTCGCTGTCAGACCGGTGCTGCTGTCACCGGGTCCGTCGTCGAAGAACCCGGTATCCGCTGGCAGCGGCCAGGAGCGCCCACAGGGCCCAGAGGACCCATACGCCGGCCACGCCCACGACAGGCGCGCTTGTGCAGTAACTCGCACTGGGGTCGGCGCCCGAGTCGTAGCACGCTCCCTGAATGGAGTTCGTGATGAGCGAGATCACCGCGGCGGCGATGAGGACGAGCGCTCCCCAGATCAATCCGCGAATGAGCGACCTCCGTCTTCCGCGGATGCTCTCGCTCATGATCCGAGGCTATCGACGAACACATGCGGAGCGACATCCCCCTTCGCGCATCCGTATGACACACGTCAGGATGGAAGCATGGCCTCTCCGCCGAAGCCCCCGCAGCTGAACACGCTGCACCTCTCCGATCTCACCGAGGGCAGCCTCGAACAGTTGCGTCCCAGCGCGACGTTGACGGGCATAGGCCTCGTCGTCGACCACCGCTTCCCCGTCGATCTCACCGACGCCAGGCTCGACGGCGTCCACTTCGACCGCTTCGTCGCCCCTGAGCTGCGCCTCCGCGACGCGGGCCTGCTCGAGGTCGCGCTCGATGCGGTAGACGTCCCCGTCATGGACGCAGCCCGCACAGATTGGTCCGACGCCCGCCTCAGCGGCCGCGTGGGGGCCCTCACCGTGTACGACAGCTCGCTGCGCAGCGTCCACTTCACCGGATGCCGCCTGGGCTTCGTCAATCTGCGCGGCTCGGAACTGCTCGATGTCCAATTCACGGACTGCTCGATCGACGAACTCGATCTGGGCGAGACGCGATGCCGCCGGGTGCGGTTCACCAACACCCGGATCGCCTCGCTCGAAGTGCCCCGCGCAGTCCTCGTGGATGTGGATCTCAGGGGCGCGACCCTTTCAGCCGTCTCGGGCATCGGCCATCTGTCCGGCGCTACGATCACCCATGACCAGGCGTTTCAGCTGACGCCACTCCTCGCGGCGCACGCCGGGATCTCGGTCAGCGACGACTGACGATCATCGCCACCCGAAGCGCGCGCGCAGAGCGTCGGCGACGCGGGCGAAGCGCCCCGCGTCCAGCGTGGCTCCCTCACGGCGCAGTCCCGCATGGGAAACGCTATAGAGCTGATCGATGTCGACCCACGACGGTCGGCGCTTCGGGTCCCACGCACCCGCCCCCAGAGCGACGTAGGCATCGGAGCCCGGATGCGCGCGACTGGTCAGCTTGACCGCGTAGACGCGGTCGCGGCTCTGACGCGCGACGACGAGCACAGGACGGTCCTTGCCGCGCCCGTCACGTTCGGCGTACGGCACCCACGTCCACACGATCTCCCCCGCATCCGGGATCCCGTCGGGGCGCGGCGCGTACGCGAGCCTCAGACGGCCTACGGAACGCGGCTCCACCTCGTACGTCCGAGCGGATGCGGCGGGGCGCACCAGGCGCAGGACACCGCGGCCGAGGCGGCAGAGCAGACCCATCGCGCCAGCCTATCCAGGTCGACGGCGGGCGGCCACAGACGGCGAAAGGAGAGGGCGCCGCGGTGACCCGCGACGCCCTCTCCTGCTGGAAACGATGTGTCAGGACTGCTCGGCGAGCGAGTAGCCCTCCTCGCCGTGAACCGTGGAGTCCACGCCGGCGAGCTCGTCCTCGTTCTTGATGCGGAAGCCCATCGTCTTCTCGATCGCGAAGCCGATGATCCAGGCGACGACGAAGGAGTAGACCAGAACACCCAGCGCCGCGATGACCTGCACCACGAGCTGCTCGTAGTTGCCGCCGACGAACAGGCCCGTCTCGGTCGCGAAGAAGCCGAGGTAGATCGTTCCGATCAGACCACCGACGAGGTGGATGCCGACCACGTCGAGCGAGTCGTCGTAGCCGAGCTTCCACTTCAGCTCGATCGCCAGGGCGCAGACGGCACCAGTGAGCACACCGAGCAGCAGCGCCCAGCCGGGCGTGAGGTTGGCACACGCTGGCGTGATGGCGACGAGACCGGCGACGGCACCTGAGGCCGCACCCACCGACGTGGCCTTGCCGTCCTTGAGCTTCTCGACCACGAGCCAACCGATGATCGCCGCCGCGGTAGCACCGAGCGTGTTGATGATGATGAGACCGACCGAGGAGTCCTCAGCGCCCAGCAGACCCGCGGTGCCCTGCGCACCGGCGTTGAAGCCGAACCAGCCGAACCACAGGATTGCCGCGCCGAGCATGACCAGGGGCACGTTGTGGGGCTTGGTGATGCCCTTCTGGAAGCCGATGCGCTTGCCGAGCACGAGCGCGAGCGCGAGGGCTGCAGCACCCGCGTTGATGTGCACGGCAGTACCACCGGCGTAGTCGATGACCTCCGTCGAGAAACCGAAGGTCGTGCCGAGCTGCATAATCCAGCCACCGCCCCAGACCCAGGCCGCGACGGGGAAGTAGACGACGGTGGCCCACACACCCGCGAAGATCATCCAGGCACCGAACTTGGCGCGGTCGGCGATCGCTCCCGAGATCAGGGCGACCGTGATGATCGCGAACGTCGCGCCGTAGGTGGCGCCCACGAGGCTGTTGTCTCCCACCGACCCCATACCGAAGTCGGAGAAGGGGTTGCCCGAAAACTGCATTACGTCGGTGACCGCGCTCATGTTGAACCCGTAGAGGATCCACAGAACGCTGACCAGGCCGAGCGCGCCGAAGCTCATCATCATCATGCTGACGACGCTCTTGGCCTTGACGAGTCCTCCGTAGAAGAACGCGACGCCCGGCGTCATGAAGAGCACCAATGCCGTCGCAGTGACGGCCCAGGCGAGATTTCCGCTATCCATGAAATTCCTCATCCATGTCGTGTTACTCGAGGTGTCCGAGGACCGCAGATCGGGTAGCGGTGCTTCAGGACGTCCACAGTTTGTCGAGAAGGAGTTCCAGCGGTGCGCGAATGGTGTTTCGGCTGTGTTACAGCGCGCCCGCCACGGTAAACAACAGGTTTCCCCACACCGGGAACCCGCCAGGGATCGCGGCTCAGGAGTGGGTGAGGGCGATCAGACGTGAGATGGCGCGCAGGTACTTCTTGCGGTAGCCGCCCGCGAGCATCTCGTCGCCGAAGACCTGGTCCAGCGCCGTGCCGGTCGCCCTCACGGGAATCTGCGCATCGTAGGCGCGGTCGACGAAGGCGACGAAGCGAAGGGCCGCGGACTGGTCGGTCAGCTGGTGCACGTCGCGCAGCCCGATGGTCGTCACGCCGTCGATGAGGCGGATGTAACGCGACGGGTGGACTTTCGCCAGGTGGGCGATGAGGGCCGAGAACTCATCATCGGAGACGACGCCGGCTCCGGAGGCCTCGGCGAGAGCGCCGTCGTAGGCGTCCGCATCCAGGATGACCGCATGACCGTCCACCGCGCGCTGACGGTAGTCGACACCGTCGATCCGCAGCGTCTCGAACGACGCCGACATCGCCTGGATCTCCCGAAGGAAGTCCTGCGCGGCAAAACGTCCCTCGCCCAGGGCGTTCGGCGGCGTGTTGGACGTGGCCGCGAGCTTGGTGCCGGAGGCGACGAGTTCGCCGAGCAGCCGCGTCATCACCATCGTGTCGCCCGGGTCATCCAGCTCGAACTCATCGATGCAGAGGAGGTCGGATCCGCGGAACAGCTCGACGGTCTGCTGGTAGCCGAGGGCGCCCACCAGAGCCGTGTACTCGATGAACGAACCGAAGTACTTCCTGCGCGCAGGCATCGCGTGATAGACGGATGCCAGCAGGTGGGTCTTGCCGACGCCGAAACCACCGTCGAGGTAGACGCCAGGCTTCCGCTCGGGAGCGCGGGGAGCGCGGCGGAACAGACCGCGCTTGGGCGTCTCGACCACGGCACCGGCGAACTCGCGGAGCGTCTGCTTGGCCTCGGCCTGCGAGGGGAAGGCGTCATCCGCGCGGTACGTGTCGAAGGTCGCATCGGTGAACTGCGGCGGAGGCGTCAGAGCGGCGACCATGTCCGCACCGGTCACCTGCGGAGACCGCTCGGCGAGGTGCACGAATGCGTTCTGATGAGCGGGCGAAGTCATGCGGGATCCTGTGTCACACGGTTACGGAGCGGATGCGGGCGCGGCGACGCGAACCTAGGCTCGGTCAGGCGACGTGCTCACTTTACGTGCTCGCTCGCGCCCCGACTGAACAGGAGATCCCCGTGCCCGTCGACCTCGATGCCTCGTCCGAGAAGTTCGCCGCCTACGCGCACCCCGAGCGGCTCGTCACAACCCAGTGGCTCCAGGAGCGGCTCGGGACGCCCGGACTCGTGGTCGTCGAGTCGGATGAGGACGTGCTGCTGTACGAGACCGGGCACATCCCCGGCGCGGTCAAGGTGGATTGGCACACCGAGCTGAACGATCCCGTCGTGCGCGATTACGTCGACGGCCACGGCTTCGCCGAGCTCCTCGGCCGCAAGGGCATCTCGCGTGACGACACCGTGGTCATCTACGGCGACAAGAACAACTGGTGGGCGGCCTATGCGCTCTGGGTGTTCTCGTTGTTCGGCCACGAGGATGTGCGTCTGCTCGACGGCGGCCGTGACCGCTGGATCGCAGAGGGTCGGGAGATCACGACCGAGCCGGCGGACCGCGCGCGCACCGAGTATCCCGTCACCGAGCGCGACGACAGCGTCTTGCGCGCCTACAAGGAGGACGTCCTCGCGCATCTGGGGCATCCGTTGATCGACGTTCGGTCACCGGAGGAGTACTCGGGTGAGCGGACCAGCGCTCCCGCCTACCCGGAGGAGGGCGCACTGCGTGCCGGCCACATCCCCTCTGCGCAGAGTGTGCCGTGGGCACGCGCGGTCGCCGAGGACGGCACGTTCAAGACGCGCACGGACCTGGATGCGATCTACCGCGGTGAGGCGGGCCTGACCGACGGCGAGCCGATCGTCGCATACTGCCGGATCGGGGAGCGCTCCAGTCACACCTGGTTCGTCCTGAAGCACTTGCTCGGCTTCGAGGATGTCCGCAACTACGACGGGTCCTGGACCGAGTGGGGCAGCGCGGTGCGCGTGCCCATCGTCACCGGTGCCGAGCCGGGCGAGGTGCCTGGCCGCTAGACGCCGCGTGCGAGAATGTCGCGGATGACCGACAGCGCCCTCCCCGAGAAGCTCGCCGAGATCCGCGAGGACTTCCTCGCCCTCGCCGAACCCGAACGCCTGCAGCTGCTTCTGGAGTTCTCGCAGGAGCTCCCGCCGATCCCGGTGGAGTACGAGGGGCATCCGGAGTTGTGCGAGCGCGTGGCCGAGTGCCAGTCCCCCGTGTACATCGTCGTCGATGTGGATGAGGACGGCATCGTCGCGATGCACGCCACCGCTCCGGCGGAGGCTCCCACGACCCGCGGCTTCGCCAGCATCCTCGCTCAGGGGCTGACAGGCCTCACCGTCGCGGACGCCCTCGCCGTTCCGGACGACTACCCGCAGAGCCTGGGCCTCACCCGCGCGGTCTCTCCCCTGCGCATCGCCGGGATGACGGGGATGCTCCTGCGCGCCAAGCGACAGATCCAACGCAAGAGCGGCGCCTGACGATGCACCTCACGCGTGTGATCCCCCGCCCCATCGAACGCATAGACGCCGGCGATGACGCCGGGCTGGCCTGGCTCCGCGCCGAGTACGAGCCGGATGCAGAGCGGTCGGTGCGGCTGAACATGATCACGTCGTTGACGGGTTCGGCGACAGGCACGGACGGGACGAGCGATACGCTCTCGAGCCCCGTCGATCGACGCATCCTCGGGGTGATCCGGGGGTGGAGCGATGTCGTGGTGGTGGGTGCGCAGAGCGTGCGCGCCGAGCGATATGTCGTGCCCAAACGCACCCGACTGGCGATCGTCACACGAACGGGACGGCTCGAAGGCCACCAGCTGGCGCCGGACGATGACACCGCCCGCGTCTTCCTCGTCTGCGCCGAGAGCGATGCCGACACCGTGAGAAGCAACAGCGAGAGTCTGGGGCTCGACGTCATCGCCGTACCCGGCGACGTTCTCCAGCCGTCCCGCGTCATCTCGGCCTTCGCCGATCGCGGGTGGCGGCGTGTCGTCTGCGAAGGCGGACCCACGCTCGCGTCGCAGTTCGCTCGAGCGGGCGTGATCGACGAGTTCTGCGTTTCCGTCGCTCCGCAACTCGTGCCCGCCACCGCACCGTTCATCCGCGTTCCCGACGGTCACACGCTGGCGGCGCCGCACGGTCTGCTCGTCGACGACTCCGGCTTCAGCTATCTGCGGGCGCGGCCGTCGGCGTGAGTCCCTGCGCGCGTACCCAGTCGCGGATGCGGGCACTCCACCGCTGCTCGTCGTAATTCCACAGCTTGGTGTGGCGAGCCACCTCGAAGACCTCGAGCTCGACGAGATCGGGCCGTGCCTGACGGAGATCGTGCGATGCGTCCGAGGGGACGAAGCCGTCGTCGTCGCTGTGCAGGATGAGGATCGGATCACGCAGTTCGCCCGCGCGCGCGACGACGTCCAGTCGGTCGAACGGGATCGGTGCGCCGGTGCGGGTGAAGGCCGTGCCCCAGTCCGACTCCAGCGCCGAGATGGCGAGCTTGGTGACGGTGGCTGGCAGCTTCATGAGTCCTGCCTGGTAGTCGAGCACGACGCGCCAGTCGATGACGGGCGAGTCCAGCACGACACCGGCGATCATGTCGCGGTGCGCCGAACTGAGTGCCAGTTGCAGCGCGATCGCACCCCCCATCGACCATCCCATGAGCAGGATGCGGCGGGCGCCGTTGCGGCGGGCGAAGCCGATCGCCGCATCGACGTCGCGCCACTCCGTGGCACCGAGCCCGTACGTGCCCGTGCGGCTGCGCGGCGCCTCGCCGTCGTTGCGGTAAGAGACGACCAGCGTGGTGATGCCGAGATTGTGCATGAGCGGAACGGCACGGAGGCACTCCGCCCGGGTCGTCCCGCGGCCGTGGATCTGGATGCACCACAGATCCGTGTCCTGCTCGGCCGGGAAGAGCCACGCGGGGCACGGCCCGACCGCCGAACCGATGAGCTGCGAGCTGAAGGGCAGTTGCAGTTGTTCCGGACGGTCGAAGTACCAGCCGCTGAAGGCCGCTTCGGCGGAGAGCCGCGCATCCTGTCCGACGTGCGTCAGCAGCTTGCGTTTGACGCCGGCCTCGTTCTCGGCCAGCACGCTGCCGAGCTTGACGTAGTCCTCTGTGCCGCGGGTGAAGAGGCCGTAGCGCCCTGGGAGCCCGGTGTCGTCGTTGCGCTCGAGGGTGATGGTCTGCGACGCCGGATCGAGCGCGAGGATGCGGGTGTCGGCGCGACGCCCGGCGGGCGTCACGACCTGACGCGCGACGCGGATGGCGACGGCCCCGATCAGCGCGGAGCACAGCGCGGTCGCGGTCGCGAGAGCGACGGCTGCGCCGCGGAAGAGGGCGAAGGCGGTGGGTGAGGCGCCATGGCGGGCGGCGCGCCTGGAGTCCAACATCGTGGCTTCACTCTAGTCTGTCGCCGTGCCCTCCGACCCAGCCGCACCCGCGTCTGCACTCGACGACGCCGTCGCGCGGATCCTCGAGGTGTCGTTCCGCGAGGACCTCGTCGTGCGTCAGATTCCCGCTCCCTCCGGAATCGCCCCCGCCTCGTTCGCGCTGGCCGGCGATGTGCGCCCCGAACCCGGTGAGCACGAGTCCGCTTTCGGCACCGGTCGGTTCCTGCTCCTGCATGACGCGTCCGAGCCGGAGCCCTGGGAATCGCCGTGGCGCATCGTGTGCTTCGCACAAGCGCCCCTCGACACCGAGATCGGCACCGATCCGCTGGTCGCCGACGTGGCCTGGTCCTGGCTCGTCGACGCCCTGCAGACCCGCGATGCGGGCTACCACGCCGCATCGGGTACAGCGACGAAGACGCTGTCCAAGGGGTTCGGCTCGCTCGCCGCCGAGGGGGACGGTGCCCAGATCGAGCTGCGTGCGTCGTGGTCTCCGGAGGGCGAGATCCAACGACACGTCGAAGCGTGGGCAGAATTGGTATGCATGCTCGCCGGGCTTCCGCCCGGCTCGGAAGGGATCGCGCAGATCCGGGGAAGGGGTTCATCCCGTGCCTGAGTACTCCGTCATCGCCGACGAAGCAGAGTTCACGTCGGCGATCGAGAGACTCGCCGAGGGTGAAGGTCCGTTCGCTGTCGACGTGGAACGTGCATCCGGTTTCCGCTACTCGCAGCGCGCATATCTGGTGCAGATCTATCGGCGCGGGTCGGGCGTGTTCCTGATCGATCCGCCGGCCCTCTCCGATTTCTCCGCGCTGCAAGCCGTCCTCGGGACGGCGGACTGGGTGCTCCACGCGGCCAGCCAGGACCTGCCGTCGCTGCGGGAACTGGGGCTGGAGCCGCCGCGCATCTTCGATACCGAGCTCGCCTCGCGGCTTCTCGGGCACGCCAGGGTGGGGCTCGGGGCCGTTGTCGAGGACACGCTCGGCATCACCCTCGCCAAGGCGCACTCCGCGGCGGACTGGTCGACGCGGCCGCTCCCCCAGTCATGGCTCGAGTACGCCGCGCTGGACGTGGTGCACCTGATCGATGTGCGTGACGCACTCGTGTCGGAGCTGGCGGAGCAGGGCAAGACCGAACTGGCCGAAGAGGAGTTCCAGGCCGTCCTCGACCGGCCCGTCAAGCCGCCGCGCGCGGATCCGTGGCGACGATTGAGCGGCCTGCACACGCTCCGCGGGCGCCGCAACCTGGCCGTGGCCCGCGCGCTCTGGCAGGCGCGCGAAGATCTCGCCGTGGCGCAGGATGTGTCCCCCGGCCGTCTGGTACCCGACCGTGCGCTCGTGGCGGCCGTGGCGGCGGCACCCGATAGCAAGCGAGCTCTCGCGGCGGTGAAGGAGTTCACCGGTCGCGCGAGCCGCTCGGAGCTCGACCGGTGGTGGGCGGCCATCGAGGAGGGGCGCGCAACCACGAATCTTCCCCTCGAGCGCGTCGGCAGTGACGCATTGCCCCCGCCCCGCGCGTGGATCGACCGCAACCCCGAGGCCGACGCCCGTCTGAAGGCCGCGCGCCCGATCGTCGAGGCGCGTGCCGAGGAACTGACGATGCCGACCGAGAACCTGCTCACCCCGGAGCTGCTGCGGCGCGTCGCGTGGGAGCCGCCGACGCCGATCGACGCGGACACCGTGGGGGAAGCCCTCCTCTCCCTGGGCGCCCGCCGCTGGCAGGTGCGAGAAACCGCACAGGTGATCGCCGATGCTTTTGTGGCTTCCGTGCAATCGGTCGAGAACGCGGCGGAGGACGCTTCGTAGGTTCGATCCAACCGGTTTTTTCCGGCCCCGAGCCCCTCCTACGTTGGAGGAAACCCCGATCATTGGAGGCAGAGTGGCCGAGATTTCGGACGTCTTCTTCGTCGACGGCATGCGTACGCCCTTCGGGCGCGCCGGCGAGAAGGGCATGTACTGGAACACCCGCGCGGACGATCTGGTGGTCAAGACGATCATCGGCGTCATGGAGCGCAATCCGCAGGTCCCCGCGGACCGCATCGACGACGTCGCCATCGCCGCGACCAGCCAGACGGGCGACCAGGGCCTCACGCTCGGCCGTTCGGCGGCGATTCTGGCAGGCCTGCCGATGACGGTGCCCGGCTTCGCGATCGACCGCATGTGCGCTGGCGCCATGACCAGCGTCACGACGATGGCCGGCTCGATCGGCGTCGGCATGTACGACGTCGCCCTTGCCGGCGGTGTGGAGCACATGGGACGTCACCCCATCGGTGCCAACGCCGATCCGAATCCGCGATTCGTCGCCGAGCGGATGGTGGACCCGGGGGCGCTCAACATGGGCGTGACCGCAGAGCGCATCTTCGACCGCTTCCCGCACCTGACGCGCGAGCGCAGCGACATGTTCGGCATGCTCAGCCAGCACAAGGCGCAGGCGGCGTACGAGAACGGCAAGTTCCAGCCCGACCTCGTGCCGGTGGCGATCAAGGGCGCCGACGGCGCGTGGGGACTGGCGACCGAAGATGAGGGGCGCCGCCCCGAGACGACGCTCGAGCAGCTCGCGACTCTGAAGACCCCGTTCCGCCCGCACGGCCGTGTCACGGCCGGCACCTCGTCGCCGCTCACCGACGGCGCGACGATGGGCCTGCTGGCCGGCGGCGGCGCGGTCAAGGAACTCGGCCTGCAGCCGAAGATGCGCCTGGTCTCCTTCGCCTTCGCCGGCGTGCAGCCGGAGATCATGGGCATCGGGCCGATCCCTGCGACGGAGAAGGCCCTGCGCAAGGCGGGACTCACGATCGACGACATCGGCCTGTTCGAGCTGAACGAGGCCTTCGCGATCCAGGTGATCTCGCTCCTCGATCACTTCGGCATCGCCGACGACGACCCCCGAGTGAACGCGTGGGGCGGTGCCATCGCCCTCGGGCACCCGCTGGCCGCATCCGGCGTTCGTCTGATGATCCAGCTCGCCGCGCAGTTCCGTGAGCGGCCGGATGTCCGTTACGGGCTCACAGCGATGTGCGTGGGGCTGGGCCAGGGCGGCTCGGTCATCTGGGAGAACCCGTTCTTCGACGGCAAGAAGCGGAAGTGAGCGCGACCATGACCGATTACGAAGCGATCGATTTCTCCCCGCTCGACCAGTTCAGCGGTGACGAGGTCGTCACCCACTCCCCCGTGCGCGACATCCGGCTGCCCTCGGGCAGGGTGCTGGCGCTCATCACGCTCGACAACGGCCGGGATCACACCCGGCCGAACACTCTCGGCCCCGCGACGCTCAAGGAGCTCGGCGAGACGCTGTCCACGCTCGCCTCGCGCGCAGCGGCCGGCGAGATCCATGCCGTCGGCATCACGGGCAAGCAGTACATCCTTGCTGCCGGGGCCGACCTGTCCGATGTCTCGAAGGTCCCGTCACGGGATGCCGCCAAGCTCATTGCGCAGCGCGGTCACCAGGTGCTGGGTCGCCTTGCGGAGCTCGGCGTGCCGTCCTTCGCCTTCGTGAACGGCCTCGCGCTCGGCGGTGGCGTCGAGATCGCGCTCAACTCCACGTACCGCACGGTGGATGCGTCCGCGGCCGCGATCGCGTTGCCCGAGGTTTTCCTGGGCATCATCCCGGGTTGGGGCGGTTCGTACCTGCTGCCGAACCTCATCGGCATCGAGAAGGCGCTCGAGGTCGTCATCTCGAACCCGCTGAAGCAGAACCGCACGCTCAAGCCCCGCCAGGCGTACGAACTCGGGATGTTCGACGCCATCTTCTCGCCCGCGAACTTCCTCGAGGAGTCGCTCGCCTGGGCCGACGGTGTCATCGGTGGCGCGATCAAGGTCGAGCGCAGGAACGAGCCCGGCAAGATCGAGCGTCTCACGAAGTGGCCGATCGCGATCAAGATGGCGCGGGGCATGCTGGAGAGCCGTATCGGCACGGTCCCGCGCTCGCCTTACGTCGCGCTCGAGCTCCTCGACAAGGCCAAGGGGGGAACCAGGGCCGAGGGCTTCGCGCGCGAGGACGAGGCGCTGGCGGATCTCGTCGTCGGCGATCAGTTCGCGGCCTCGATGTATGCCTTCGATCTCGTGCAGAAGCGCGCGAAGCGCCCCGTGGGCGCGCCGGACAAGGCGCTCGCGAAGAAGGTCACCAAGGTCGGCGTCATCGGCGCGGGACTCATGGCGAGCCAGTTCGCGCTGCTGTTCGTGCGGAAGCTCCGCGTACCCGTGCTCATCACCGATATCGACCAGGCTCGGGTCGACAAGGGGGTGGCGCACATCCACGAGGAGATCGGCAAGCTCGAGGCGAAGGGCCGTCTGGATGCGGACGCCGCCAACCAGCTGCGCGGACTCGTGACCGGCACGACCGACAAGTCGCAGTACGCGGACTGCGACTTCGTCATCGAGGCCGTGTTCGAGGAGGTCGGCGTCAAGCAGCAGGTGTTCGCGGAGATCGAGTCGATCGTGGCCGAGGATGCGATCCTCGCGACCAACACCTCGTCGCTCTCGGTCACCGAGATCGGGTCCAAGCTGGCGCACCCGGAGCGCTTGGTGGGCTTCCACTTCTTCAACCCGGTGGCCGTCATGCCGCTCATCGAGGTGGTCAAGACGGAGGCGACCTCGGATGCGGCGTTGTCGACGGCTTTCGTCGTGGCCAAGGGCCTCGGCAAGAACGCCGTTCTCACCGCAGACGCTCCCGGCTTCGTCGTCAACCGACTGTTGGCGAAGGTCATGGGCGAGGCGGCGCGCGCCGTCTACGAGGGCACACCGCTGCTCACCGTAGAGAGGGCGTTCGCTCCGCTCGGGCTGCCGATGACACCGTTCCAGCTCATCGATCTGGTGGGCTGGAAGGTGGCGGCGCACGTGCAGGACACGATGGCGCACGCGTTCCCCGACCGGTTCTTCGCATCCGAGAACTTCCACCAGCTGGCCGAACTGCCGGAGGTCGTCGAAAAGGACAAGACCGGACGGGTCACCGGCTGGACGAAGGCGGCCGAGAAGGTCCTGAAGCCCGCTCTGGGCACGACACCCGTCGCGGAGGCGGAGATCCTGCGCCGCGTGCAGGACGGCCTCGCGCAAGAGATCCGCATCATGCTGGACGACGAGGTCGTGCCGGAGGTGCAGGACATCGATCTGTGTCTCATCCTCGGCGCGGGGTGGCCGTTCATCGACGGCGGGGCATCGCCCTACCTCGATCGAGAGGGCGCCTCGGAGCGCGTGTTCGGCGCGACGTTCCATAACCCGCCGATCCGCGTTGTGTCAGGAGTTGCGCGTACCGACACCCTCGTCATCAGGAACGCGGAGGTCCGCTGCGTCCTTGGACCCCCGGGCCACAGGGATCCGCGTGCCCAGGACCTGCGCCACGACGTCCTGCGCGATCTTCGCGGCGGTGAGGCCGGCATCCGCCAGGATCTGATCGCGGGAGGCATGGTCGATGAACTCATCCGGGACCCCGAGCTCGTCGACGGCCGTGTCGACGCCGTTCTCGCGAAGCACCTGACGGATCCGGGTGCCGATCCCGCCCACCCGGATACCGTCCTCGATCGTGATGACGAGTCTGTGCGCCGCCGCCAGGTCGACGATGGAGCCTGCCACGGGGACGACCCATCGCGGATCGACGACCGTCGCACCGATGCCCTGCGCGGAGAGTCGCTCGGCGACCTCCAGCGCGGTGTGCGCCATGGGCCCGATACCGATGACGAGCACGTCGGCCGCCTGGGGCTTCACGAGCACGTCGACGCCGTCGTCCAGACGCTCGACGGCCGGGAGCTCCTTTCCCACCGCCCCCTTCGGGTAGCGCAGCACGGTAGGCCCGTCCGAGACCGCCACCGCCTCGGCCAGCTCCTCCCGCAGCCGCGCTGCGTCACGCGGCGCGGCGATCCGGATGCGCGGTACGAGCTGCAGCATCGCGAGGTCCCAGATGCCGTGGTGACTCGGACCGTCGGGACCCGTGACACCGGCGCGGTCGAGGACGAACGTGACACCGGCACGGTGGAGCGCCACGTCCATCAACACCTGGTCGAACGCTCGGTTCATGAATGTCGCATAGATCGCGACGACAGGATGCAGCCCGCCGTACGCGAGACCAGCAGCCGACGTGGCCGCATGCTGCTCGGCGATGCCGACGTCGTAGACCCGGTCGGGGAACTGCTGCGCGAACGGCAGGAGGCCCGTAGGGCGCAGCATGGCGGCCGTGACGGCGATCACATCGGATCGCTCCGCTCCGATGCGTGTGAGCTCCTCCGCGAACACGTCTGTCCACGCGGTTCCGCCATCCACGCCGAGTGTCGCACCCGTCACGGGGTCGATCCGGCCCACCGCGTGGAACTGATCGGCCTCGTCGTCAACGGCGGGCTGGTAACCGCGACCCTTCTCGGTGATCGTGTGCACGATCACCGGAGCGCCGTAGTTCTTCGCGAGCTCGAGCGTCTCGAGCAGCGCCCGGATGTCGTGACCGTCGATCGGGCCCAGGTACTTGATGTCGAGGTTGGAGTACAGCGCCTCGTTGTTGGTGAACCGCGAGAGGAAGCCGCGCGTGCCACCGCGCACACCGCGGTAGAACGCTCGTGCCGCCGGCCCCAGACGGGTGATGAGGTTGCGGGAACCGCGATGCAGGCTCTGGTAGGCGTCGGCGGTCCGCACGCGGTTGAGGTAGCGCGCCATGCCGCCGATCGTCGGCGCGTACGAGCGGCCGTTGTCGTTGACGACGATGACCAGGTTCCGATCATTGTCGTCGGAGATGTTGTTGAGCGCTTCCCAGGTCATTCCGCCTGTGAGGGCACCGTCGCCGACGACGGCGACGACATGACGGTCACGACGACCCGTCTGGGCGAAGGCGCGAGAGATGCCGTCGGCCCAGCTGAGCGAACTGGAGGCGTGGGACGACTCGACGATGTCGTGCTCACTCTCGGACCGCTGCGGATATCCGGCGAGGCCGCCGCGTGAGCGCAGCTCCGAGAAATCCTGACGACCGGTGAGGAGCTTATGCACGTACGACTGGTGGCCCGTGTCGAAGACGATGGGATCGTTCGGGGAGTCGAACACGCGGTGCAAGGCGATGGTGAGTTCCACGACCCCGAGGTTCGGTCCGAGGTGCCCACCGGTGCGGGCCACGTTCTCGATGAGGAACGCACGGATCTCTCCGGCGAGCTCCTCGAGCTGCGCAGTCGTGAGGGTGCGCAGATCGCTCGGCTGGGTCACGTCGGACAACAACGACATATCAGTTCCCTTCCTCTCGGGCGAGGCCGTCACGATCGGGTCCCTCCGGCATCGGCGGGTTCCTGCCGCAGCACCTTGACCAGCGGGCGCCCCTTTGCGAGTTCGTCGACGAGCTTGTCGAGATAGCGGATCCGCTGCATGAGGGGATCGTCGATCTCCTCCACCCGGACACCGCAGATCACCCCGGTGATCCGATCGACCCGCGGGTTGAGCTGCGCCAGAGCGAAGAACTCCTCGAGGCTCGTGCGCGCGTCGAGGTGGCGGGAGATCTCCTCGTGATCGAATCCGGTAAGCCACTGGATGACCTCGTGGAGCTCGGCGCTGGTGCGCCCCTTCCGCTCGATCTTGGTCACGTAGAGCGGGTAGATGTCAGCGAACGGCGTCGCGAAGATCCGGCTCATCTCCACAGGTTAGCCGCTGCAGCAGAAGACGGGTCGGTCCCTTGTCGGGACCGACCCGTCTCGGGTGCGAATACTCAGACGAGCGAGCGCAGCACGTACTGCAGGATGCCGCCGTTGCGGTAGTAGTCCGCCTCACCGGGGGTGTCGATGCGCACCTTCGCCTCGAACGTGATCGTCTGCTTGCCCTCCGGCGAGAACTCGCTCGGCTCGGCCGTGACGGTCACCGTCTTGGGCGTGACGCCTTCGTTGAGCTTCTCCAGGCCCGTGATCGAGACGATCTCGGTGCCGTCGAGCCCGAGCGAGGACCAGCTCTCGCCCTCCGGGAACTGCAGCGGGACCACGCCCATGCCGATCAGGTTCGAGCGGTGGATGCGCTCGAAGCTCTCGGTGATGACCGCCTTGACGCCGAGAAGGCTCGTGCCCTTGGCCGCCCAGTCGCGCGACGAGCCGGAGCCGTACTCCTTGCCGCCGAACACCACGAGCGGCGTGCCCTCTGCGGCGTAGTTCTGGCAGGCGTCGTAGATGAACGACTGCGGACCGCCGGGCTGAGTGAAGTCGCGGGTGTAACCGCCCTCGACGACCGCGCCGTCGTTGACCGCGCTGACGATCGCGTTCTTCAGGCGGATGTTCGCGAACGTGCCGCGGATCATGACCTCGTGGTTTCCACGGCGCGAGCCGTAGGAGTTGAAGTCCTTCTGCGCGACACCGTGCTCGGTCAGGTACTGCGCGGCGGGGGTGCCCGCCTTGATGTTGCCGGCCGGGCTGATGTGGTCGGTCGTGACCGAGTCGCCCAGGGTCGCCATCACGCGTGCGCCGGTGATGTCGGAGACCGGGGTCAGCTCCATCGACATGCCGTCGAAGTACGGAGCCTTGCGCACGTAGGTGGAGTCCGCATCCCATTCGAAGACCGGACCGGTGGGCGTGGGCAGGTTCCGCCAGCGGTCGTCGCCGTCGAAGACGGTCGCGTACTGCTTGATGAACTGCTCACGCGAGATCGAGGTGTCGATGACGGCCTGCACCTCTTCGGTGGAGGGCCAGATGTCTTTGAGGAACACGTCCTCGCCGTTCTGGTCCTTGCCGAGCGGGTCGTTGTCGAAGTCGAAGTTCATCGAACCCGCCAGCGCGTAGGCCACCACCAGGGGCGGCGACGCGAGGTAGTTCATCTTCACGTCCGGGCTGATGCGTCCCTCGAAGTTGCGGTTGCCCGAGAGGACGGCCGTCACGGCGAGGTCGTTCTCGTTGATGGCCTCGGAGACCTCTTCGATGAGCGGACCCGAGTTGCCGATGCAGATCGTGCAGCCATAGCCGACGGTGTAGAAGCCGAGTCCCTCGAGCGACTTGTCGAGACCCGACTTCTCGTAGTAGTCGGTGACGACCTTCGAGCCGGGGCCGAGCGTCGTCTTGACCCAGGGCTTGCGCTTCAGGCCCTTCTCGACGGCCTTCTTGGCAAGAAGGCCCGCCGCCATCATGACCGACGGGTTGGACGTGTTCGTGCAGGACGTGATCGCCGCGAGGGTCACAGCGCCGTTGTCGAGGATGTAGGGGGCGCCCTCCGGAGGCGTCACCTTGACGGGCTTGGACGCCGCCGCCGGTCCGCCGCTGGAGATCAGGATCTCGCCGGTGTGCACGTGCTCTTCGCCGGGCACGGGACCGGGGTCGGATGCGGGGAACGACTGGTCGCCCTCGAGGTCGACGATCGAGTCCGAGGTGGACGCGGTCGCGTAGTTGAGGATGTCCTTCTCGAACTGAGCCTTCGCCTCCGACAGCAGGATGCGATCCTGGGGACGCTTGGGGCCGGCGATCGAGGGGACGACCGTGGCGAGGTCGAGCTCCATGTACTCGCTGAACACCAGTTCGCGCGAGGGGTCGTGCCAGAGCGACTGCTCCTTGGCGTACGCCTCGACGAGCGCGATCGCCTCGTCGCTGCGGCCGGTGAGGCGCAGATAGTCGAGGGTCACGTCGTCGATCGGGAACATGGCGGCCGTGGAGCCGAACTCCGGGCTCATGTTGCCGATGGTGGCGCGGTTGGCCAGCGGGACGGAAGCAACGCCCTCGCCGTAGAACTCGACGAACTTGCCCACGACGCCGTGCTTGCGCAGCATGTCGGTGATCGTCAGGACGACGTCGGTCGCGGTGACACCCGCAGGGATCTCGCCGGTGAGCTTGAAGCCGACGACGCGCGGGATGAGCATCGAGACGGGCTGACCGAGCATGGCGGCCTCTGCCTCGATGCCGCCGACGCCCCAACCGAGCACGCCGAGGCCGTTGACCATGGTGGTGTGCGAGTCGGTTCCGACGCAGGTGTCGGGGTACGCGCGAAGCACGCCGTCGACCGAACGGTCGTAGATGACCTTGGCGAGGTGCTCGATGTTCACCTGGTGCACGATGCCGGTGCCCGGCGGGACGACCTTGAAGTCGTCGAAAGCCGTCTGGCCCCAGCGCAGGAACTGGTAACGCTCGCCGTTACGCTCGTACTCGATCTCGACGTTGCGCTCGAGCGCGTTCTCGGAACCGAAGAGGTCGGCGATGACCGAGTGGTCGATGACCATCTCGGCGGGCGAGAGCGGGTTGATGCGGTTCGGGTCGCCACCGAGGGCGGTGACGGCCTCACGCATCGTGGCGAGGTCCACGATGCAGGGCACACCCGTGAAGTCCTGCATCACGACACGAGCGGGCGTGAACTGGATCTCGGTGTCGGGCTCCGCATCCGGGTTCCACGAGCCGAGGGCCTGGATCTGCTCCTTCGTCACGTTGGCGCCGTCTTCGGTGCGCAACAGGTTCTCCAGGAGGACCTTGAGGCTGAAGGGGAGCTTCTCGTAACCGGCGACCGTGTCGATACGGAAGATCTCGTAGTCGGTGCTGCCGACCGTCAGGGTGCTTTTCGCACCGAAGCTGTCAACCGTGGACACGTTTGTCTCCTTCGTCGGCGTTCACGGGCGTCGTCGCGGGGCCCGATCTGCCCATCTTCCCCGCGTCCGGAAGGGGTTGCTAGGAAGGTAAGCCTTACCCCGTCGCCCGGAAATTTATCTCGATGTCGAGATAAATAGTATCACCGGGGGTCGGACTCCTCGGCGGACGCGCCGCCCTGCGAGACCCGCGCGTGCACGGCGCGGACGGTGAGCCAAGTGACCGCCACGAGCGGCGCGAACAGCGGCAGGCCCATCGCGATCTTGAGTGTCCCCAGCAGCGCCACCGCGCTCTCCCGGTTCGCCGGGTCGAGCGAGGAGAAGTAGATCGGAAGCTGCACGCCCAGCCGGACCACGAAGAGTGCCGCCCAGGCGATCGTGAGCCAGAAGTAGGCGCGGCGCTTCGCCTTCACCTGTCGCCAGGACGTGCCCTCGCCCATCAGATAGCCGGCTGCCAGGCCGATGATCGGCCAGCCGATGAGCGCGGAGACGAGCATCGCCAGGCCGTAGCCGGCGTTCGTCAGAAGGCCCGGCACGAAGTTGTCGGAGGGATTCCCCGTGATCAGAGCGAGAACGGCGGCTGCCGCGGCGGCGACCAGTCCCCCGAGGGCGGCGGATGCCGGCGACTTCTGCAAGAGACGCACCACGGTGAAGACCACGGCGATGCCGACCGACGTGGCGAGGGAGAGGACGAGGTTCGTCGTCGCCGTGTAGACGACGACGAAGAGAAGACTCGGAAGCACCGACTCGACGACACCGCGCCAGCCGCCCATCGCGTGCCACACCACATGACCGGTGCTCGCCTGCTGCGCCGGGTCCAGTCCTGCGCGTCGCGCGGCCGCGCCCAGAGCGGACCCGATGAGCTCGGATGCGCGGGGTTCGGCGGGAGCCGGCGGATCGAGCGACGGGCGCTCGTCGTGCACCTCGTCGGAACTCACGCCGCGCCCGGAGTCGCCGGCATCTTCAGCGGGATGAGATCGCGCGGTGGCATCGGCGTGCCGCCTCGGACCACCACGAGCGACCGGAACAGATCCTCGATCTGCGCAGCGGCGTCGACGTTCGACGTCGCCGCGCCCCCGATCACGCCGCGCAGGAACCAGCGGGGGCCGTCGACGCCGACGAAGCGCGCGAGTCGCTTGGCGCCGCTGGTGGCATCACCGGCCACGACGACCGGGACCTCGGCGAGCAGTTCCGGGCCCAGCGGACCCTCGCGCTCCTCGACGCGCCCGCCCTGCTGACGCACCTGCTGCCGGATCTGCTCGCGGGTCTCCTCCCAGAGCCCGCTCGAGCGGGGCGCAGCGAACGGCTGCACCTGGAGCGTCGAGTCGGCGTAGTCGAGCCCCACGGCGACGATGCGCTTGGTCTGCTCCTCGACCTCGAGCCGCAGATTCAGTCCCTCGCGCGGGAGCACCTTGATCGCACCCAGATCGATGTAGGGGCGCACCGGATTCACCTCCGACTCGTCGAAGGGCCCCGCGGTCTCGCGGTCGATCGGAGCGCTCTTGCCGCTCGGTTCCAGAGATGCGTCGGTCATCGGGTCGTCCTCGCAGAAGTGTCGTATCCGGTGGAGCCGAAGCCCCCTTCGCCGCGCACGCTGGCGGGCAGCTCATCGACCGGGAGGAAGCGCACGGGCGGGATCGGAAGGACCACCAGCTGTGCGATCCGGTCGCCCGCCGAGACCTCGTAGGCCTGCGTGCGGTCGGTGTTCAGGAGCGCGACCTTGATCTCGCCGCGGTAGCCCGCATCCACGGTCCCGGGAGCGTTGACCACGGTCACCCCGTGCTTGGCCGCCAACCCCGAACGAGGCATGACGAACGCCGCATACCCCTCGGGCAGCGCGATGCGCACGCCGGTGGCCACGAGAGCACGCTCTCCGGGCCCGAGTCGCACCCCCTCTGCGGCGATCAGGTCAGCACCGGCGTCGCCCGGGTGAGCGAACTCCGGGACGACGGGCGCGATAATGGGGATGTCCACGCTTTCGGCCACCTCACGAGGGTAATGCAGAACATGACTTCCGACGTCGTCTATCGCGAACGCCTGAGCCCCTCGCTGTGGACTCTCGTCGCCGCCGCGGTCTGCGCCCCCATGGTGGCGCTCGCGCTTTCCCCTGTCGACACCACCCTCGCGCTGGTGGCGGGCGTCGCGGTCGCGGCCGTGATCATCTGGGCCCTGATGGCGACCGCGCCTCGTGTCGAGGTCAGCGATGGGGAGCTTCGTGCGGGCAGGGCCCACATCCCGGTCGACCTTCTGGGAGAGCCGGTCGCCTACTCGGGCGAAGACGCGCGGTTCGCGCGTGGCCGGGATGCCGACCCTCGGTCGTGGATGCTGGTGCGCGGCGGAATCGGTGGGGCGGTCGTCGTTCCCGTCGAGGATACGGACGATCCGACACCGGCGTGGGTGGTGTCCTCCCGGACCCCCGACCGACTCGCCGCGGCGGTGCGCAGAGCGCAGGTCAGGCAGCGCACTCCACGCAGATAGCGCCGAGCGACTCCTCGTGGTCGATCTGTGAGCGGTGCTTCACCAGGAAGCAGCTGACGCAGGTGAACTCGTCTTCCTGCGCGGGGAGCACGACGACGTCGAGCTCCAGGTCCGAAAGGTCGGCGCCGGGCAGCTCGAAGCCCGACGGGTTGTCGGCGTCCTCGACGTCGACGGCCCCGGACATCTTGTCCGGAACGCGCTCCTTGAGCGCTTCGATGGACTCGCTGTCGTCTTCGGTCTTGCGGGGGGCGTCGTAGTCCGTAGCCATTCTTCTCGTGTCTCTTGTCGCGTTGTGGATCTCCCGCCGTCGGGCAGGCGGCGATAGTTTGCATGACCCGGTGGCATTTAGCAAATGCGGATGCGTGGTGCTCTCATCGCGGTCGGCACGCATCGAAACTCGCGCCACGCCCCGGATATTCCCGTCCGCGGCGGTGCCCTGTGTCAGCATGGGCCCACACGGCAGATGGGAGGCGTGTGTCGCATGGAACAACTCAGAGTGATCGGCACCGAAGACGGTGTGCTGGTGGTCTCCACCGAGTCCGGGCAGCGCTACTCCCTGGCCATCGATGAGGTGCTGCGCGCAGAGCTTCGTCGAGCACGCAAGGAGCGCGAAGAGCCGGCCAAGGTGAACCGCCCCAGCCCCCGCGAGATCCAGGCGCAGATCCGCGCCGGCCTCTCGGCGCGCGAGGTCGCGGAGGTACTCGACACGACGCTGGAGGACGTGGTCCGGTTCGAGCCGCCCGTGCTCGCCGAACGCGAGTTCATCGTCGGGCAGGCGCTCGCAGTGCCGGTGCTGCTCGGATCCGATTTCGACGGCGACAACCAGACGAGCTTCGGCGACGCCGTGCGCGCCAAGCTGGCGGAAGCAGGTGCGACGGGCGAGCGGTGGACCAGCTGGAAGGAGCCCACCGGGTGGGTGGTCAAGCTAGGCTTCGTCGCCGGTGACGTCGAACGCGACGCGCGATGGAGTTTCGAGCCCCGGCGCAGCTCGCTGTCGCCGCTGAACGCCGACGCCACACAGCTCTCCCGTCAAGGATCGCTCCCCGAGGGTCTCATCCCGCGTCTGCGCGCTCTCGACACCCCCGGCATCAAGGACGACACGCGCTTCGACAGCGGCGCGTTCGGCCCCCGCTACGACGCGGCCGAGCGTCCGACGCTTCCGGCCCCGGCAAGCCCCGCCGTGCAGGATGCCGCCATCAAGCGTGCCCCCGATGCCGTACAGACCTCTGCCGAAACGGCCGACCTGCTGGAGGCGCTGCGTCGCCGGCGTGGTCAGCGCACGGCCGCTCCCACCGCAGAGACTCCGGAGGAGCCCACCCGCTCACCCACGCCGGTCGCCCTCTTCGACGCCCTGGAGCCGGGCTACACCGAGACGAGCGAGCCTGCCCCCGCGGAGACCTCTCGCAGCGAACCGGCGTCCGACGCGGGACGCCGGAAGGGTCGCACCTCGATGCCCTCGTGGGACGAGATCGTCTTCGGAGCCCGTTCCGACGAGAGCTGAGTTCTCTCAGCCGGCGAAGCCCCCCAGCCCGATGAGCGGGACGACCCGCTCCTCCGTGGTGAGCGAGCCGTGCTGGCCCACCATGTGCTGCGCCGAGGTGTCGGCGAGGCGACCGTCGTAGTAGGCGACGCGACCCCGCGCCGCCACCATCACGTCACCGATGCGCGCGGACACCTCGGCGGAGACGGTGTCGCCGAACAGCCCGGCGGCGATCGCTTCCTCCCGCGTGAATACCCAGGCGGTCGGTTCGTCCCGCCAGGCGCCGATCAAGGACTCTTCGTCGCCCGGATGAGCGTAGAGGTGCAGCATGCGAGGCTCCCCGGCGATCACCGCGGCCGTTTCCAGCCGCGGGTCGCCGTCCGCCATGACGATCTGACGGTGCCGCGGAACGTCGACCATGCCGTGGTCCGCGGTCACGACGACCCCGACGCTCGCCCCCGCGCCCGTATGCAGGCGGCGCGCCGCCGCGTCCACCGCTTCGAGCGCGGCGGTCCACCGCTCGGATGCGACACCGTGCCGGTGGCCGGCCGCATCGAGCTCGGGAGCGTAGAGGTACACGATCGTCCCCGGGGTGCTGCGGGCTTCGGTGATCGCGCGCTCGACCCGGTCGTCGAGCCGCTTCTCACCGAAGTTCTCCGCCCCTCGGAGGGTCGCCTCGGTGAAGCCCGTCCCGGCGTACTCGGGCTTGGACGCGACGACCCAGCGGTGCACCCCATCCCTCGCACTCAGCGGCGCGACCTGCGGCCATGCGAGCGGGTCGAGGGCGCGAGGGCCCCAGTCGGTGAGCTGGTTGTGGACGAGTCCGGTCAGCGGGTCGCGCGCGCGGTAGCCGACGAGTCCGTGCTCGCCGACATCGGATGCGGTGAGCAGACTCGTCAGGGCGGCTGCGGTCGTGCTCGGGAACACCGACGTCGCGACGCGCTTCTTGCCGCGATGCTCGGCGAGAAAACGGGCGTAGGCGAGGTTCTCGGCGAGGTTGGCGGCTCCCAGTCCGTCGACGACGAACACGATGAGGCTCTGCACGGTGGGCCAACGGGCCGAGCCGCCGTCTAGGGCCGCGATCGCGTCGGTCAGCACACCGGTGAGCCTCGGGGCGCCGGAAGGGTCCGCCGGTAGGCTGAGGGTCATCGGGCCCAGTCTCGCATACCCGCGCCAGGCCCTTTTCGACCCGAGGTGTTCTGCATGTCCCGAGCCACGTCCGATTCCGCGCCCGCCGAGGAAGGCCGCATCGAAGACATCGACCTGTCTGCCGAGATGCAGGGGTCGTTCCTCGAGTACGCGTACTCGGTCATCTACTCGCGCGCCCTCCCGGACGCGCGCGACGGGCTCAAGCCGGTGCAGCGGCGCATCCTGTTCCAGATGGCGGACATGGGCCTGCGCCCGGACCGTGGGCATGTGAAAAGCGCGCGCGTGGTCGGCGAGGTCATGGGAAAGCTCCATCCCCACGGCGACTCTCCCATCTACGACGCACTCGTGCGCCTCGCGCAGGACTTCGCGCTGCGGGTGCCGCTCGTCGACGGACACGGGAACTTCGGCTCCCTCGACGACGGTCCGGCCGCCGCCCGCTATACGGAGGCGCGTCTGGCACCGGCAGCGCTCGCGCTCACCGAGAATCTCGACGAGGACGTCGTCGACTTCATTCCCAACTACGACGGCCAGTTCCAGCAGCCCGAGGTCCTTCCCGCCGCCTTCCCCAACCTGCTCGTCAACGGCACGACCGGTATCGCGGTCGGCATGGCGACCAACATGGCGCCGCACAACCTCAACGAAGTCGTCGCCGCCGCCATCCACCTGCTCGACAACCCCGACGCCACCCTCGAAGAGCTCATGGAGTTCGTGCCGGGTCCTGACCTGCCCGGCGGCGGAGTCATCGTCGGTCTCGACGGCATCAAAGACGCCTACGCTCAGGGTCGCGGGAGCTTCCGCACCCGGGCCAAGGTGTCGGTCGAGTCGCTCGGCCCCCGTCGCACCGGACTGGTCGTGACCGAGCTGCCGTACATGGTGGGCCCGGAGCGTGTGATCGAGAAGATCAAGGACGCCGTTAACGCGAAGAAGCTCACCGGTATCGCGGATGTGGCGGACTTCACCGACCGCAACCACGGGCTGCGCCTGGTCATCACGATCAAGACGGGGTTCGATCCCAAGGCCGTCCTCGACCAGCTCTACCGGCTGACGCCGCTGGAAGACTCGTTCGGCATCAACAACGTCGCGCTCGTCGACGGTCAGCCTCAGACGCTCGGTCTGAAGCCGCTGCTGCGCGTCTATCTCGACCACCGCATCTCCGTCGTCAGTCGCCGCAGTCGTTACCGTCTCGCGCGAAAGCAGGAACGACTGCACCTCGTCGAGGGCCTGCTCATCGCGATCCTCGACATCGACGAGGTCATCCAGGTCATCCGGTCCTCGGACGACAGCGAGCAGGCACGGACGCGCCTCATCGAAGTGTTCGACCTCTCGCAGCTGCAGGCGGAGTACATCCTCGAGCTGCGCCTGCGACGTCTCACCCGCTTCTCGCGCATCGAGCTCGAGACCGAGCGCGACCAGCTGCGCGCCGACATCGCGGCGCTCGAAGAGCTGCTCGGCAGCGACGTCCTCCTGCGCGCCCAGGTCGCTCGCGAGTTGGAGGCCGCATCCGACACGTACGGCACGCCGCGTCGCACGCTGCTGCTGAACGGCGGTCCGGTCACGCCCCGCGGCGCGAAGGCGGCGGCCGCTGCCGACCTGCAGATCGCCGATGCGCCGTGCCGCGTGTTCCTGACGGCCACAGGGCGGATGCTGCGCGCCGAACTCGTCGCGGATGCGCTCGACGGCGGCATCGTGCCGCCCGCGCGGCGCAGCAAGCACGACGCCATCCGCAGCGCGGTGGACGCGACCGTCCGCGGCGACGTGGGAGCGGTCACCAGCGCCGGACGCCTCGTGCGCTTCTCCCCCGTCGACCTCCCATCGGTTCCGGCGAACAGCGTGCAGCCAGCCGCCGGCGCGAAGGCCGATCAGTACCTGGGTCTCGGCGCGAACGAGCACATCCTCGCGCTCGTCCCGCTCGACGTGTCCGCCCCGATCGCACTGGGTACGGCCCAGGGGGTCGTCAAGCGCGTCGCCGTCACCGAGCTGGCACCCGGCAAGCCGGATGCGGAGATCATCTCCCTGAAGCCCGGCGACCGCGTCGTCGGCGCGGCTCTGGCACCCGACGATGTCGAGCTCGTCTTCGTCAGCTCGGACGCGCAGCTGCTGCGGTTCGACGCTTCCGCGGTGCGCCCCCAGGGCAAGAGTGCCGGCGGCATGGCCGGCATCCGGCTCGCCGACGGCGCCAAGGTGATCATGTTCACCGCCGTCGCCGCGACCGAGGAGTCTGTGGTCGTGACGATCGCGGATTCGTCGCAGGCGCTCGCGGGCACGGCCGGCGGCAGCGGCAAGGTCTCGGTGCTCGCCGAATTCCCCGCGAAGGGACGCGCGACCGGTGGCGTGCGAGCGCAGCGCTTCCTGAAGGGCGAAGACACCCTCATGCTCGCGTGGGTCGGCGACCGACCGCGCGCGGTCGGGCCCGACGGCGCCGTGCGCACGCTTCCCGAGGCGGGCGCGAAGCGCGACGCATCCGGTCAGCCGTTCGACGACGTGATCGGCGCCGTCGGCACCACGATCGCCTGATCCCACTCCCTCACACCGCGAGACCGCGTTTCGAGCACGAGATCACGGGTATTGCCCGTGATCTCGTGCGAAAGATGCAGTCTCGCGGGAGGGGAAAGAGCCGAACGGCGGATGCGGCGACTCAGGCGTCGATGGACTCGCGAGAGAGCCGGTCGCTCGAAGTCACGATGAAGTCGCGGCGTGGGGCGACCTCGTTGCCCATCAGAAGCTCGAAGGCCTCGTTCGCACGGGTGGCCGCATCCGCGTCCTCCACGGTCACGCGTCGGAGCATGCGACCGGCACGGTCCATCGTCGTGGTCGCGAGCTGGTCGGCGTCCATCTCACCCAGGCCCTTGTAGCGCTGCACCGGCTCCTGCCACCGCTTGCCGGACTTCTGCAGCTTCGCCAGCAGCGTATGCAGCTCTTGCTCGCTGTATGTGTAGATCGTCTCGTTCGGCTTCGTGCCCGGGTTCATCACGACCACGCGGTGCAGCGGCGGCACGGCCGCGTAGACGCGCCCCGCCTCGACCAGCGGCCGCATGTAGCGGAAGAAGAGGGTCAGCAGAAGGGTGCGGATGTGGGCGCCGTCGACATCGGCGTCGCTCATGAGGATGACTTTGCCGTAACGAGCGGCGTCGATGTCGAAGGAGCGGCCGGAACCCGCACCGATCACCTGGATGATCGCGGCGCACTCGGCGTTGGACAGCATGTCGCTGATCGACGCCTTCTGCACGTTGAGGATCTTGCCCCGGATCGGCAGGAGTGCCTGGTACTCGCTGTTGCGGGCCAGCTTCGCCGTTCCGAGAGCCGAATCGCCCTCGACGATGAACAGCTCGGAGTCGGCGACCTCGTTCGTGCGGCAGTCGGCGAGCTTCGCCGGCAACGACGAGGACTCGAGCGCGGACTTACGACGCTGGGTCTCTTTGTGGGTGCGCGCAGAGATGCGCGCCTTCATCTCCGAGACGACCTTCTCCAGCAGCTGCGCGGTCTGGTTCTTGTCGTCGCGCTTGGTGGAGGTGAACTTCGCCGTCAGCTCGCGCGAGACCACGTTGGCGACGATCTGACGCACCGCAGGCGTACCGAGGATCTCCTTCGTCTGTCCCTCGAACTGCGGCTCCGGCAGGCGCACCGTGAGAACGACCGTGAGTCCTGCGAGGATGTCGTCCTTCTCGAGCTTGTCGTTGCCGACCTTGAGCCGACGGGCGTTCTGCTCGACCTGGTTGCGCACGACCTTCATCAGGCCGGCCTCGAATCCCGCCTGATGCGTTCCCCCCTTCGGGGTCGAGATGATGTTCACGAAGGAGCGCATCGTCGTGTCGTAACCGGTTCCCCAGCGCAGCGCGACGTCGACCTCGCAGGAGCGCTCGAGCTCCGTCGGCACCATCGCACCGGACGGCTGCAGCACGGGAACCGTTTCGGTGAAGGTGCCCTCGCCCGTCAGACGCCAGGTATCGGTGATCGGCGCATCGGGGGCCAAGAAATCGGCGAACTCGGAGATGCCGCCATCGAAGCGGTAGCTCGTCTCCACACGCTGCTCGCCGCGCTGGTCGTCCACCACGATCTCGAGCCCAGGCACCAGGAACGCCGTCTGGCGCACGCGCTGCACGAGTTCGTCGAGTCCGAACGTCGCGTCCTTCGTGAAGATCTGCCGGTCCGCCCAGTAGCGGATGCGGGTTCCCGTCACTCCACGCGGCGCCTTGCCCACGACGCGCAGCTCCGACGAGCGCTGGTACGGGGTGAACGGCGCGTCGGGCGAATCGCCGGCGAACATGCCCGGCTCGCCACGGTGGAACGACATGGCGTAGGTCTTACCGCCGCGGTCGACCTCCACGTCCAGACGTTCCGAGAGCGCGTTCACGACCGAGGCGCCGACACCGTGCAGACCACCGGATGCGGCGTAGGAGCCGCCGCCGAACTTGCCGCCGGCGTGGAGCTTCGTGAAGACGACCTCGACACCGGTCAATCCGGTGCGAGGTTCGACGTCGACGGGGATGCCGCGCGCACGGTCCCGTACCTCCACGCTACCGTCGGCGTGCAGCAGGATGTCGATGCGTGAACCGTGCCCGGCGAGGGCCTCGTCGACGGAGTTGTCGATGATCTCCCACAGACAATGCATGAGACCGCGGGAGTCGGTGGAGCCGATGTACATGCCCGGGCGCTTGCGGACGGCCTCGAGACCTTCGAGGACCTGCAGATGGTGGGCGGAGTACTCGGCAGTCACAATTCTCAAGGGTATCCGGGGCCACCCCCGCGGCCCTGCACAGACACGACGCCACCGGGGCCGCCGTACGCGGTCAGCGAAACGCGCGCCAGAGCGGGCATGGGTCACAGGGACGCATGGTTACATGTCATATCCGTACCCGCCCGACGCACCGAGGAGGTCTCCGATGAGCACGACGTCGACACCCACCGAGCAGTCCGCCGTACTGGAACACCGGCTGACTGCCGCCGACCGCTGCGACTCCTGCGGAGCTCAGGCCTACATCGCCGCCGAGGTCAACGGCAGCGAGCTGCTGTTCTGCGCGCACCACGGCCGAAAGTATGAAGAGAAGCTCCGCGCCGTCGCCACCAGCTGGCACGACGAGACCGCTCGCCTGGTCGACGCGGTCTGATCCGCCTCAGCGGTATCGGCGCTCCACGAGCGGCGATACCCGCAGCGCGATCTCCTCGCCGATCGTGCCGATCGTTTCGGCCAGATCGGTGGGGCTCGCCGCATCCGTGCCATAGATGCGCACCCGATCACCCGCGCGCGCACCGTCCCATCCGACGACCACCGCGCTGACCTCGTCCACCGCCACCAGACGCCGCGGACCCGCCGGCGTCTGGACGTCCACACGCCCGCCCAGCACCGAGACCAGCCCGTCCAGCGCGCCCGCGCCGATGCGAACCCGATCATCGTCGACGGAGAGCACCTCCGCGTCCCACGACCCGATAGGCGCGATGCCGAGTTCCGCGTCGGCTGGACCGCCCGCGGGGCGGATCCCGTAGCAGAAAGCCCCCACACGGACGAGGTCGTACCGGAACTCCGCGCGGGCCGAGGAAGCCGCGCTCGCGGCGAGATGGCGGAGCGGACGGTCGAAACCCGCGGCCGTCACGGCGACGACCGCCTGTTCGAACGCCGCCCGCGAGAGATCGTCCTCGTCGTCGGACGCCTCGGCGATGTGGCTCCAGACGCCGGCGAGTTCCACCACGCCGTCACGGGCCAGCGCGACGACGCGGTTCACCGCATCCGTCCATTCCTCCGGACGGATGCCGTTGCGGTGCAGACCGGTGTCGACCTTCAGGTGGATGCGGGCGCGAGTTCCGCGCGCGCGGGCCGCATCCGCCACCTCCTCGAGGAGGTCCGCGTCGCCGACACCGAGGTCGAGATCGGCATCGAGCGCCGAGAGGATCGCACTCTCGCCGGCGATCATCCAGACGAAGATGCGCGCCTCCTGCCCGACGGCCCGTCGCACCTCGAGCGCCGTCGCGACGTCGAACGCGCCGATCCAGCCGACTCCCTCCGCCACGGCACGACGCACCACCTGCGACACTCCGTGCCCGTACGCGTCGTCCTTCACCACGAGCATGAGCGCGGTCGGCGCCACTCGGTCGCGCACCACGGCGATGTTACGAGCAAGCTGATCCAGATCCACGTGCAACACGGAGCTCAACGCGTCTCCTCCCGCCGAGCCCGCAGTCCCACCGCGGTCGCGATCTCGTCCGCGCGCCATCCGGTCGCGCGCGCCCAGTCGGCGACACGCGGTCCGTCGTCGCCGAAGAACACCGCCCGGTCTCCGCGTGCCACGGGCGCCTCGCCGATGTCGACGACACACACATCCATCGCCACGCGGCCCACGATCGGATGCGGAGCGCCGCCGATCATGACGTGCGCGCGGTTGCCGAGCTCACGCACCACGCCCTGCGCGTAGCCGCCCGTCACGAGCGCGACACGCGTATCCTGCGGCGCGCGATGGATGTAGCCGTACGAGACGCCCTCGCCGGCATGCAGCGCCTTGGTGGAGAGCACGGTGCCGACCAGTGTCATTGCGGGAAGCGTCCGATCCCACCCGAAGACAACGTCCGGCGCGAGAGTCGCGGACCCCGCCGTCACCGTGCGATCGAACTCGACGAGTTCGGCGGCGTCGTCGACGAGCAGCACAGCGTCCGTCTGGGCGCGCAGGGCGGAGGCGGTCGCCAGGAGACCGTGGCCGTATGCGTCACGGCGAAGGTCGACGACCGGGGCGACGACGCCGGCCGATCGCACGTTGGTCACGATTGCCGACATGCGGATGCGCGCCACGGGTGCGCCGTCGTCGCTCATGCGTCTCAGAGCTGGATCGCGGTGAAGCGCTTGTCAACGGCGAGGCGCTCGATCTCCGCGCGTGCCGCACGCGCGTGCGCATCGATCTCAGCGTGCGCGGGGCCGGGCGAATACTGCGCCTCGAGACGCGCGAACGCCTCCGTGAGCAGCGCGTCGGCCAGGTCGGGGTTGAGCGGCAGCACCGGGCCCTGCACGTTCGTCGCGTAGACCGAGCCCATGCGGACCGTTTCGAACCCGCCCTCGATCCCGCCGTTGCCGGCGGTCACGGTGCCGTAGGCCATGGCGGGATCGCTCAGGCGCCACAGCGATGCGTGGTCTTCGAATCCGACGAGCTTTCCGTCGGCGGTGTCGGCGACGACGTAACCCACCCGGCGCTGCTTCGTACGCCCCACGCGGGCGGGGATGAGTCCGAGGCCGTCGAGGTGCGTGCCGTCGACGAGGTCGATCCCCTCGGAGAGCAGCTCGGACCCCCCGCCCACGGCGAGCACGACAGACCCGCCTCCGATGAGCGCCCTGAGCCACTCTCGACGGCTCGCGAGGTCGTCTCGCACCACTCTCAGTGCCGAAAGCGGACCGTTGCCGATCACGACGAGGTCGGCCTCCACCGGCGCGTCCTCGCCGAGGCCGACGAGAGTCACCTCCGTCTCGTGGCCGGCCAACGAGGCACGTGCGGCGAGGACTTCCACGTTTCCGCGATCGCCCGTCACACCGAGCAGATCAGGGTAGAGCTGAACGATTCGCAGCATCGTCATCGTCGAGCCACCTCCTGGTCGCCGTAGCCGAGGATGCGGCGACCGATCATCATGAGCTCGTAGTTGACGAACCAGATCTGGCGGCCGGCCGCGGTCGGAGCGAAGGCCCGCATGAGTTCGACGGCCTTCTCCATGTCGGGTTCGACGACTCCGATCGGGATGCCCGCGTATGCGAGTCGCGTCGCGATCTGGTGCGCCTTCTCCCCCGTGACGACGTCCACGTGGTCGAACGCACTGAGGTCGACGTCGTAGAGCCAGGACACGTCGGGAGTGCCTTCATCGATCGCCATGAGGACGCGCTCGGGAGCACCGTCCAGGGCGTCGACGTTGAGCTGGAGACTCGGGCCGTTCTTGAACATGACGAACTCGACCTGTTCACCCGAGCGGTCGCGGCGTAGCGGCACGAGCTCGCCGCGGCCGTAGGCCGGCGTCATCTGCGAGAAGCCGGCGGCGGCCGCGTCGGCGCGGAAGGCCTCCCCCAGGACGTGGCGTGCCGTGCTGATAGCGGCTGCCGCGTCCACCGCGTAGTGCAGCCCGCGAGCCGGCAGCGCCACGGCGATCGGCCGGCCGTCGAGCGTGATCTCGACATTGCGCCCGGTCACCGAGGTGACCTCGCTCTCGGCCGGATGATCGAGAGCGCCGACCGTGCCGCTACGAGTGTCGGCGGCGTTGTTCAGTCCGTGTGCCGATGCGGCGACGACGTCAGGGGAAGCACCGAAGAAGGACACCGGAGAGCGCAGCTCCGAGGTGTCGATCTTGCTGAGGTACGGATCGTCGCGGTTGACCACCACGCGCACGGACGCACGGGTCGCGGCGTGCAGCATCATGTCGGCGACGCGCTCGGTCTCGTAGAAGCGGTAGAGCTGGTCGACCTGCACGTTGAGCGCGACGATGACGCGAGGCGAGAGGATGTCGGCGAGATCCGCCGCGTACCCCTCATCCACCTCGAGCACGGCCACGTCGGCCCGCACCTTACCGGTGGGGGTCGCTTCGGCCAGCAGTGCGCTGGTCACGCCCTGCGGCAGATTGGCGCCGGTCGGGTTGGTGAACACACGCAGCCCGTGGGCGCGCAGCACCTCACTGACCATGTGCGTGGTCGTCGTCTTCCCGTTGGAGCCGAGGACGAAGACCACGCCGTACGGGAACTGCGCCGCGAGGCTGCTCAGCAGACTCGGCGCGAGCCGGTTGGCGAGGTAGCCCGGGAAGGCCGACCCGCCACCACGCAGACGCGTGGCGAAACGGGCGGCCTTGCCTGCGAGCACCGCGGGAACATAACGGATGCTGCCGCTCACGCCCCGATCACTCCAGGTAGTCGCGCAGCGACTGCGAACGGCTGGGGTGCCGCAGCTTCGCCATGGTCTTCGACTCGATCTGGCGGATCCGCTCGCGGGTCACACCGAACGTGTCGCCGATCTGGTCGAGGGTCTTGGGCTGGCCGTCGCCGAGACCGAAACGCATGCGGATGACACCTGCCTCGCGCTCGCTCAGCGAGTCGAGGAGAGACTCGAGCTGACGTTGCAGCATCGTGAAGCCCACCGCATCGGCGGGGACCACCGCCTCGGTGTCCTCGATGAGGTCGCCGAACTCGCTGTCGCCGTCTTCACCCAGCGGCGTGTGCAGCGAGATCGGCTCACGGCCGTACTTCTGCACCTCGATGACCTTCTCGGGGGTCATGTCGAGCTCGCGGCTGAGCTCCTCGGGCGTGGGCTCACGACCCAGATCCTGGAGCATCTGGCGCTGCACGCGTGCCAGCTTGTTGATGACCTCGACCATGTGCACCGGGATACGGATGGTGCGCGCCTGGTCGGCCATGGCGCGAGTGATGGCCTGACGGATCCACCACGTCGCATAGGTCGAGAACTTGAAGCCCTTGGTGTAGTCGAACTTCTCCACCGCGCGGATCAGGCCGAGGTTGCCCTCCTGGATCAGATCCAGGAACTGCATGCCGCGTCCGGTGTAGCGCTTCGCGAGCGAGACGACCAGGCGCAGGTTCGCGCCCAGCAGGTGGCTCTTGGCGCGCTGCCCGTCGCGTGCGACCCACTGCAGGTCGAGACCGAGCTGCGTCGACTTCTCGGCTGCCGACATCTTCGACAGCTTCTCCTCGGCGAACAGACCCGCCTCGATCCGCATGGCGAGCTCGACCTCTTCGGCCGCGTTCAGCAACGGTACCTTACCGATCTGCTTCAGGTAGTCCTTGACCGGGTCGGCGGTGGCGCCGGTGATCTGCGTCGAGTAGACCGGAACGTCGTCCTCGTCGTTCGAGGAGATGACGATGGCGCCGGTGGGAAGCGGCTCGCTGAAGGCCGGCTTGGTGTTCTCGCCGTCTTCGTCGTCCGCATCGTCGTCGGACGCCTTGGCGCCCTTCTTCTCGCCCGCAGCCTGCTGCTCGTCGCCCTCTTCGGCGTCGTCGCTGTCGTCGACCTCGACGTCCACATCGACGTCGTCCTCGAACTCTTCCTCGTCGTCGCCGGCTGCCTTCTTCTTGGCGGGCGCCTTCTTCGCCGGAGCCTTCTTGGCCGGAGCCTTCTTCGCGGGCGCCTTCTTGGCCGGCGCCGCGGTCTCGGTCGCCGTGTCGACGACCTCCTCGTCACCCGGCGTCGCGGTCTTCCGCGAGCGGGATTCGGTCTTCGTGCCAGGAGTCACGGTTCACCTTTCACCGACGCGATCACGCCGGTCGTTCTCGAACACGAGTAAGACCCTTGTCAAGTCCGGAGCGGGAAACTCCTTGATCGACAACGGGCCGGTGCTCTATTGTCTCATACCCCCGACCGCGGCATTGCACGCGCGGCCTGCTCTTCTTGACAACACCCCCGGATCCCCCTGCATTCCCCCGACGCCTGGCGTCAGCCGAAACTCGGTCCCCGTTGATCGTCGTCATGGGAGCCGTTGGCGAGGAAGCGTTCCAGCTCCGCCGCGATCTCGTCCGCGCTGGGCAGATCCGCCTCATGCAGGAGCGGTGTCGCCATCGTCGCGCCCGCCATGTAGGCGTCGTATCGCTCTTCCAAGCCCGTGAGCATCGTGGTGAGTTCATCGCTCGCACTCACCTGCTCACCCACCTTCGACAGAAAGTCCTCGTTCTGCTCCCGCAGGTCGTCGACAGCGAAGACGAGGCCTGTGGCGGCCGTGATGCTGTCGAGCGCGGTGATGGCGGACGCCGGATACTCGGTGTCGCTGAGATAGTGCGGAACCAAGAGGACGAAGCCTGCGACGGAGTGGCCCGAGGCGACGAAGCGGTACTCGAGCAGATGCCCTACCGTCGCGGGCACGGTCGTGTGCGGCTTCCAGACCGAGTGCGCCTCGGTGAGCGCCGCGCGGTTGCCCGATACCGTCGTGCCCAAGGGGCGCGTGTGCGGCACCGGCATGCCGATCGCGTGCACCCACGTGACCGACGAGACGGCGAACGCCGTCGCCGCCCCCACGACGGCGTTGACGAACGCCTCCCACGCGAAATCGGGCTCGTAACCGGCCAGCAGAAGGAACGGACGGGAGAGGGCGTCGTAAGCCAGCGAGAGTTCGAGACGCGCCGGACGGTAATCGGTGAGGTGGTCGGCGTCGAAGGTGATCTGGGGCCTGCGCGCACGGTAGTCGAGCAGCACGTCGTTCTCGAAGCGCAGCAGTACCGCGGGGCTCGCCTCATCGCGCAGATACGCGATCGACTGCGACACGGCGGAACCCGCATCCGTGAAACCCGTGAGCAGAATCACGAGCGGCAGCCCGGTGGGCACCGCGGGCGCGTCATCGACGCTCACGTACAGCGGCGGGGTCCAGGACATTCCTCCATGGTACGAGGCTGCGAACACGCAACGGCCGCGGTGGGCCGTCTCTACTCGCTTCGGCGTCCTTAGGATGGAGTCATGCCGTTCCCGGATCTGCACTTCACCTCGGCCCCTCTCACCGACAGCACCGCGGACGCGCTGCTGCTGGCACTGCCTCCCCTCGATGACGCGTTCTACGACGACGGACTCGGCCAGGCGATGCGCGACTCGCTGGATGCGGTCGGCTTCACCGGTGCCGCCGGGGCCGTGCAGCGCGTGGTCCTTCCGGGAGTGGCCGAGCTTCCCTCCGTCCCCGTCGCCGTCGTGGGTACCGGGGGCGCACCCGACGGCGCAGCGCTGCGCTTCGCCGTGGGCGCGGGCGTGCGCACGCTCGTCGGCTTCGGCTCGTTGTCGATCGCCGCACCCTCCGTGATCGGCGGGGCACGCGAACTCGCAGAGGGCGCGGGCCTCGGTGGTTATCGATTCGCGGGCTACAAGAGCTCCGCGGGCAAGACGCGCGCCGAGTCGGTGACCGTGCACGCCGACGGTACCGAAGCAGACCTCGCCGCGGCGCGGGCGACCGCATCCGCCGCCGCCGTCGTGAAGGACCTCGTATCCACGCCCGCCGAGTGGCTGGGGCCGGCCGATCTCGCGGATCAGGCCGCCGAGCTGGTCGCCGATCTCCCGATCACCGTCGAGGTCTACGACGAGGCGCGGCTTCTCGAGGAGGGCTTCGGCGGGATCCTCGGCGTCGGGCAGGGCTCCGACCGTCCGCCGCGACTCGTCCGCCTCGATTACTCCCCCGCCGATGCGAAGCGCCACATCGCGCTCGTCGGCAAGGGAATCACCTTCGACACGGGCGGCCTCTCGCTCAAGCCCGCAGCCTCCATGGTCGGGATGAAATACGACATGTGCGGCGCCGCGACCGTCCTCGCCGTCGTTCGCGCGGCGGCGCAGCTCGCCGCGGACGTCCGCGTGACGGCCTGGCTCTGCATCGCCGACAACATGCCGTCCGGCCGCGCGACCCGCCCGGGCGATGTCCTGCGCATGGCCGACGGAACAACGGTCGAGGTGCTCAACACGGATGCGGAGGGCCGCCTCGTCCTGGGCGACGGCCTCGTCGCGGCCAGCCGTGAGCACCCCGATCTGATCGTCGATGTCGCCACCCTGACGGGCGCCATCACCGTCGCGCTCGGCAACCGCCTCACCGGCGTCATGGGTTCCGACGACGCCGTGGCCGAGTACCTCGCGTCGGCCGACCGGGTCTCCGAGCTCTCGTGGCGTTTGCCCCTCCCGGCGCACATGGAGGAGGAGCTCGACTCCCCGATCGCCGATATGGTCAACGCGAAGATCGGCGACCCCGCCGCAGGCTCCCTGTTCGCCGGCCTCTTCCTGCAGCGGTTCGTCGGCCGTACCGACGGTCCCGACTCGCCGCGCATCCCGTGGGTGCACCTCGACATCGCGGGAGTCGGGATGAACAAGGGCGCGGGCTACGGTTTCACCGACAAGGGGCCCACCGCCGCCACCGTTCGCAGCCTGATCGACCTCGTCACCGGATCCTCGCGGTGACCGCCCGCAGCACGGACGTCGCCATCATCGGCGGCGGCAGTGGTGGCTACGCGGCCGCTCTCCGCGCCGCGGAGCTGGGCAAGAAGGTCGTCGTCATCGAAGCCGACAAGATGGGCGGCACGTGTCTGCATCGCGGATGCGTCCCCACCAAGGCGCTCCTACACGTCGGCGAGACGGCGGATGCGGTCCGTGAAGGCCCTTCTTTGGGTGTGAAGGCGACGCTCGAGGCGATCGACGTCCCCGCGATGCACGCGTTCCGCACCGACCTGGTCGCCAAGAAGTACAAGGGTCTGCAGGGCCTGCTGTCAGCACGCGGCGTGGAGATACTGCCCGGCCGCGGCCGGATCGCGTCACCCGGCGTCGTGGCGGTGGACGGCGAGACGATCGCGGCCACCGACATCATCGTCGCCACCGGGGCTCGCACCCGCACCCTGGGGATCGAGCTCGGCGGCCGCATCCTCTCCAGCGAGACCGCGCTCGAGCTCGACGAGGTCCCGTCGCAGGCGATCGTGCTGGGCGGCGGCGTCATCGGCGTGGAGTTCGCCAGTCTCTGGCGCTCCCTCGGAGCCGAGGTCACGATCGTCGAGGCCGCCGACAGCCTCGTCCCCGCGGAGGACGAGATCCTGCGCCAGCAGCTCTCCCGCGCGTTCCGTCGCCGCGGCATCCAGACCCGGCTCGGATCACCCTTCGTCGCCGTCACCCAGGATGAGCAGCATGTGCGCGTCGAGCTGGCGGACGGAAGCGTCGTCACCGGCGAATACCTGCTGGTGGCCGTCGGGCGTGAGCCCGCAGCCGACGGCATCGGACTCGAGGAGGCCGGGGTCGTCCTCGATCGCGGCTTCGTCGTCGTCGATGAGCGGCTGCGCACCACCGTTCCCGGGATCTGGGCCGTCGGCGACATCGTTGCGGGCCCGCAACTCGCGCACCGCGGGTTCCAACACGGCATCGCCGTGGCCGAGCGGATCGCGGGCCAGGACCCCACGATCGTCTCGGACGAGCTCGTGCCGCGCGTGGTGTACAGCTCGCCCGAACTCGCGTCGGTGGGCATCACGCGCCGGGCGGCCGAGGAGCGTTACGGCGCCGACGGCATCCGCGTCGTCGACTACAACCTGGCAGGCAACGCGCGCACCGAGATCCTGGGTGGCGGCGGTGTCGCGCGGGTGATCCGACGCGTCGACGGGCCCGTGGTGGGCGTCCATCTCGCGGGTCCGCGGGTGGGCGAGCTGATCACCGAGGCGCAGCTGGTGATCGGCTGGGACGCACACCCCGAGGATGTGGTCCCCTTCATCCACGCCCACCCCACTCAGAGCGAGGCGCTGTCCGAAGCGTTTCTGGCTCTGGCAGGCAAGCCCCTGCACACGCTATGAGGCTTCGGCTTCACTAAGCTAGACACCGATATCGCAGTTCGAAGGAGCAAATCCCATGAGCACTTCCGTTGTCCTCCCCGCTCTCGGCGAGAGCGTCACCGAGGGAACGGTCACCCGCTGGCTCAAGAATGTGGGTGACACGGTGGAGGCGGACGAGGGTCTGCTCGAGATCTCCACCGACAAGGTCGACACCGAGATCCCCTCGCCGGTCAGCGGCGTCATCGAAGAGATCTTCTTCCAGGAGGACGACACCGTCGAGGTGGGCGCCGTCCTCGCCAAGATCGGCGACGGCTCCGCCGCTGCGGCTCCCGCCGCAGAGCCCGAGGTGGCCGCCGCTCCCGAGCCCGCCGCCGAAGCGGCTCCGGCCGCCGAGCCGGCACCTGCCGCAGACGCCGCGCCCGCCGCATCCGGTGGCCGCGATGTCGTCCTGCCGGAGCTCGGCGAGAGCGTGACCGAAGGCACCGTCACCCGCTGGCTCAAGGCCGTGGGCGACGAGGTCGCCGTGGACGAACCGCTGCTCGAGATCTCCACCGACAAGGTCGACACCGAGATCCCCGCGCCGTTCGCCGGCACGTTGCAGGCCATCCTCGTCCAGGAAGACGAGACGGTCGCGGTCGGAAGCCCGCTCGCCCGCATCGGCGACGGCGCTGCTTCGGCCGCTGAGGCCGCTCCCGAGGCTCCGTCCACGGAGAAGCCCGTCGAGGTCGAAGAGGCCGAGGCCGAGGCCCCCGCAACGCCGGCCCCCGCTGCGGCACCGGCACCCGCCGCTGCTGCGGCACCGGCGCCCGCGGCCGAGACCTCCGGTGACGAGGGCTCGGGTTACGTGACGCCGCTCGTGCGCCGCCTCGCCGCCCAGCAGGGCGTCGACCTGTCGACCGTGACCGGCTCGGGTGTCGGCGGACGCATCCGCAAGGAAGACGTGCTCAAGGCCGCCGAGGCCGCCGCCGCTCCCGCCGCTCCGTCCGCACCCGCAGCCCCGGCAGCGGCCAAGGCTCCCGTCGAGGTGTCCGAGCTCCGCGGCACGACGCAGCCGATGTCGCGTCTGCGCAAGGTGCTCGCCAAGCGCGCGGTCGAGTCGATGCAGGCCACCGCGCAGCTCACCACCGTGGTCGAGGTCGACGTGACGAAGGTCGCGCTGTTCCGCGACGGCGTCAAGAACGAGTTCCAGCAGAAGACGGGCGACAAGCTCTCCTTCCTGCCGTTCTTCGTCCTGGCCGCCGCCGAGGCGTTGAAGACGTATCCCGTCATCAACGCCACCGTCGACGGCGAGCAGATCGTCTACCCGTCGAGCGAGAACATCTCGATCGCGGTCGACACGGAGCGTGGCCTGCTCACGCCGGTCGTGCGCGAGGCGGGCGACAAGAACCTCGCCCAGATCGCTCACGACATCGCCGACCTCGCGGCCCGCACGCGCGACAACAAGCTGAAGCCCGACGAGCTCGCCGGGGGCACCTTCACGGTCACGAACACGGGCTCCCGCGGGGCGCTGTTCGACACCCCGGTCGTGTTCCTGCCGCAGTCCGCCATCCTCGGCACGGGCACCGTCGTCAAGCGCCCCGGCGTCGTGACGGTCGACGGCAAGGACGCGTTCTCGGTCCGCTCCTACGTGTACCTGGCTCTGTCGTATGACCACCGGATCATCGACGGCGCCGACGCGGCACGCTTCCTGTCGGCGATGAAGACGCGCCTCGAGACGGCCGACTTCGCCGGAGACCTCGGGATCTGACCTTCCCCGCACCTATGGGTGCTGCGCGACATCGTGGATGCCGCGCAGCACCCATTCGTCGTTCTGGCGCACGATCGCCACGATCTGCGACACCGCTCGACCGCTCGGATCGTCGGCACGTAGGAGGGTGAGATCGCCGAGGTCGTCGATGACCGTCAGCGATGCGTCGGCGACCGCGGCCGCGCCTGCCGGGTCGGCCTCGATCCGCGCCTCCTGCAGCTTCTGCCGACAAGACTCGTCGCCGCACGCGTTCCATGCGGCGAGCAATCCGCGTGCCGCAGCAACGGGGTCGTCCGACACCTGCGCCGCGGCAGGAGCTTGCCCGGGCGGCGCCGAGCTCCCCGCCTCCGCGGCGAGGGAAGCCCGGGATGATGCCGGCACGGGTGCGCTGTCGTCGGGTTCCGGCCACAGCAGCCCCACCGCGAGAACCAGACCCACGACCCCGATCCCGACGAGCAGCACGGGTCGACGGGAGCGGTGCTTCTTCGCCGGGGTGGGACGACGCCATCGCTGACGGAGGGCGTCTACGCGCTCGGCGACCAGGTCGCTGAGTGAACCGTCCATCGCCACGGTCAGGCGCCGCCAGGCCGCGGTGGGCCGATTGGCCTCCGCGCGCGCCTGGGCGCGCGTGATCGACGCTCCGGCGGATGGTCCGTCGATGCGCACTGCCTGGGGCCGCGCCGCGGCGAACAGGTCGTCCTCCAGAGCAGGCAGCCCCCGGACGATACGCGCGGTGTCGATCACCGCGCCCGCCGCCGCAGTGATCGCGCGTGCTGCGGCTTCATGATCACCGGGGTCGAGCATCGCCATCAGTTCGGCGGCACCCACCGCTGCGGCGGAGCCCTCGTGAGCGTGGACGAACAGCGGTGTCCCGGCATTGTCCAGCCACCAGGCGCCGACGCAACTGCCCCGTGGATGCGCGGTGTTCTCCGCCGCGACGCCGCGGAGCAGGCTCACGACGATGGTGACGGCCTCACCCGGATCCACCGTCACCCGGCGACGAAGCAGCGACTCGAGGGGGCAGCGGACCCCCGGGAGGAGAACGAGCGGGCCCTGAATCGTCGTGACGATGTCCAGTGGCGCCATGACGTGCTCACCCGAGGCCGCCCAGATCCCCGTGCCTTCGACGGTGGCCACCGGGACCGCGAGGGCCGGCTCGCCCTCGTGGACCACGACGTGACCGTCGAAGGGGGCCGCATCGGCGGCGACGGCGCGCAGCACCACCGGCTCCAGGAGCGGGCGCAACGGCGACGGTGCGGGCAGGAGCGACGACGACATGCTCCGATCGTCTCCGCGGGAACGGCGGGTCCTGCTCCGGCCGCACGATGTAAGGAGACTCGATGGGCAGCCCGCGGATGGGGAGAAGAGATCGGACGGCACCGGTAGGCTGGAGGGTATGGCAGCCCGCGATTCCGCACCCGAGAAGCGCCCCGGATTCTTCTCGCAGTTGAAGACCCTGTACCGCTACACCAAGGACGCGTACTCCTGGCTGCCGTACGCCCTCATCGGCATCGTGCTGCTCGGCATCGCGCTCGGCGCGGGCGTCGGCCTCCTCATCCCGCCGTTCGCCATCTGGAGCGTCATCCTCTGGGGCATCACGGGCCTGTTCGCCGGCATCCTGGGCTCGCTCATTCTGACGACCCGCCTGTCGACCACCGCGATGTACAAGCAGATCGACGGCATGCCGGGAGCGGCGGGACGCGTCATGTCCGTGTCGCTCGGCCGCCGGTGGCAGGCCAGCGAGATGCCCGTCGGCATCAACCCGCGTACACAGGAGGCCGTCTACCGCGCCGTCGGCCGCGGCGGCATCGTTCTCGTGGGCGAGGGCGCGCGCGGTCGTCTGACCCGGCTCATCGCGGACGAGCGCTCCAAGGCGCAGCGGGTGGCCTCGGGCGTACCCGTGACCGTGTTCTACGTGGGCCACGGCGACGACGAGGTTCCGATCGCGAAGCTCGCGGGCACGATCAAGGCTCTGCCGAAGAAGATCGACCGCACCACGATGGCCGCCGTCATCAAGCGGATCGACTCGGTGTCGCAGTCGCTGACGTCGCTGCCGATCCCGAAGGGCGTCGACCCCAACCGCGTGCGGGCTCAGCGCCCGCGTTGATCCTCAGGATCGGATGAGGATGCTCCCCGCGGCCTGATCGTGCAGGCCGCGTTGGTCGGCATCCCAGACGACCGCGGGGATGACGAGCAGCAACAGCACGGTGCGCACGATCGGCCGCCACAGTCCGATCCATCCGCCGCGGACGAGCACCAACCGCATCCCGAGGATGCGGTGGCCCGGGCTTCCCCCGATCAGGGGGATGAAGAGGATCTGCACGAGCGCGAACACGAGCATCGGCGCGAAGGTCGACAACCCCGCTTCCGCCGGCAGAGCCCAGGGGTCGTACCGGAGGAACGCGACGGCGAGGATCGTGGCGCAGGTCCAGTCGATCAGCAGGGCGAGAAGGCGTCGTCCGACACGGGCGACGGAGGTCGATCCGGCACGGGGCAGCCCGAGGCGCTCACCGGGATAGCGGGATTCGACGGGGGTCTCGGGCATGCATCAACCCTAATCGGGCACCCGTAACATCCCGGAAACATATGGGACACTGGCGAGCAACGCCCGATCGATAGCGTCGGATCAGCCCGCCGTGGCGGGCGGAACTTCCCGAAATGCCCTACCTCTGGAGTCTCCATGTTCAGTGATTCATCCGAGGTGCTGAAGTTCATCAAGGACGAGGACGTCAAGTTCCTCGACATCCGCTTCACGGATCTCCCTGGTGTGCAGCAGCACTTCAACATCCCCGCCTCCACCGTCGACGAGGAGTTCTTCACCGTCGGTCAGCTGTTCGACGGCTCGTCGATCCGCGGGTTCGCGAACATCCACGAATCGGACATGCAGCTCATCCCGGACGTGTCGACCGCGTACCTCGACCCGTTCCGCGAGGCGAAGACGCTCGTCATGGTCTTCGACATCTACAACCCGCGCAACGGCGAGATCTACTCGAAGGACCCCCGTCAGGTCGCCAAGAAGGCCGAGAAGTACCTCGCCTCCACCGGCATCGCCGACACCGCGTTCTTCGCCCCCGAGGCCGAGTTCTACATCTTCGACGACGTCCGCTACGAGGTGAAGCAGAACTCGAGCTTCTACTCGGTCGACTCCGAAGAGGGCGCCTGGAACACGGGCCGCGCCGAAGAGGGCGGCAACCTGGCCAACAAGACCCCGTACAAGGGCGGCTACTTCCCCGTCTCCCCCGTCGACAAGACGGCGGACCTCCGCGACGACATCAGCCTGCGCCTCATCGAGGCCGGCCTCATCCTCGAGCGCGCGCACCACGAGGTGGGCACCGGCGGCCAGCAGGAGATCAACTACCGCTTCGACACCATGGTGCACGCGGCCGACGACATCCTGAAGTTCAAGTACATCGTCAAGAACGTCGCCGAGCAGTGGGGCAAGGTCGCGACCTTCATGCCCAAGCCGCTCTTCGGCGACAACGGCTCCGGAATGCACACGCACCAGTCGCTGTGGAACGACGGCAAGCCGCTGTTCTACGACGAGAAGGGCTACGGCGGCCTGTCCGACATCGCCCGCTGGTACATCGGCGGCATCCTGGCGCACGCGCCGGCCGTCCTGGCCTTCACGAACCCCACGCTGAACAGCTACCACCGCCTGGTGAAGGGCTTCGAGGCTCCGGTCAACCTGGTCTACTCGGCCGGAAACCGCTCGGCGGCCATCCGCATCCCGATCACGGGCACCAACCCCAAGGCCAAGCGCATCGAGTTCCGCGCGCCCGACGCCTCGGGCAACCCGTACCTCGCGTTCGCCGCTCAGCTCATGGCCGGTCTCGACGGCATCAAGAACCGCATCGAGCCGCACGAGCCGGTCGACAAGGACCTGTACGAGCTTCCCCCCGAGGAGGCCAAGGGCATCCCGCAGGTGCCGAACTCGCTGCTCGACTCGCTCGAGGCGCTGCGCGCCGACCACGAGTTCCTGCTGCAGGGTGGCGTTTTCACCGAGGAGCTCATCGAGACCTGGATCGAGTACAAGATCGAGAACGAGATCCAGCCGATCGCTCAGCGCCCGCACCCCTTCGAGTACGAGCTCTACTTCGGCGTCTGACGACCAGAGCCTCGCGCTCCCCATGAAGAACCGCCCCGGCACTCGCCGGGGCGGTTCTTCGTGTCTACGGCTCAGCCGAAGGAGCCGCTGCTCATGGCCGCGACGAGTGCGACCAAGAGGAAGACGCCGACGGCGACGGCGAGCAGCAGCACGATATGACCGAAGATCATGCCGATGATCGCGAGCGTGCGTCCCACGCCGCCGGTACGCTTCGCCTTCGCGAGCCCTGCGTAGCCGAGTGCGACCGAGCAGATGCTCAGCGGGAACGTCATGATCACGATGAAGAATCCGAGGAAGGGGATCAGCAGGCTGAGCAGGGATGCGGCCGAGATCGCGCCGAGAATCAGCGACCACAGCGCGGGGTTGTTGGTGGGTGGGCCCGCGACAACCGGGGCTGCGCCCGCTGTTGACGACGCCACGGCCGACTGCTGTCCGGGCGCCGGAGGCTGGTAACCAGGATGCGGCGCGTAGACGGGCTGCTGCTGCGGGTACCCGGGCGCCTGCGTCACCTGGTATCCCTGCACCGGCGGATAGCCCTGCTGGGGCGGTACGGCGTATCCCTGCGCCGGCGCGTGGCCCGGAGCCGGCGGTTGGTTGTATCCCTGTGGGGCCGTCGGGTAACCCGGTGCCTGCGGCTGCACGTATCCGGAGTAGCCCTGCTGCGGAGGAACGCCGTAGGGCTGCGGCGGGACACCGTACGACGGATAGGTCGGCTGGGGTGCCGCTGCGGCGGGCGGCTGCGGAGCATCGCCCGACTGCGGCGCCGCCGGCTGCTCGCTCGCAACGGGCCACGACTGGGCCACGGCGTCGGGCGCGGGAACGTGCGGATCGGACGGCTGCTGCGGATCGGACATCGTTCCCCCGGTTTTCATCGTGTCGCTGTGCATCGCGCCGAGTCTCGCGAGCGCACTCAGCGGTTGCCGTCCAGCATACGGATGAGGATGCGGCGAGGACCCGCCCTTGCGGGCAGATGGGGATGAACGTCTCTCTGGTGGCCGTGGGCTCGCTCCACGACCACCAGAGACGCTGACGGTCGCCTCAGCGAGCCGGCCGTCGCGCCCACAGGCCGAGCAGCATGTCGACGACCACGAATGCGACGAGCGGATACCCGACCAGCGGGAGCCACCAACCGATCACACCCGCGGCCGCGACGACGGAGAGCACGCCCCACCAGGGCGCCGCGCGCAATGCACCCCGTGCCGGCGCAGACCCCATCCGCCTTCCCCCGCGTGTCGGCCTGCGCTTCCACCACATCGCGTAGCCGATCACGACGAGCGTCCCGATGCCGACGGCGATCAACAGGAGCGCGAGCTGATTCACCCACCCGAACAGGACTCCCATGTGCAGATCGATGCCCCAGCGGGCGAGTTTGGCCAGCAACGGGAAGTCGGCGAAATCCACGCGCGAGACCACCTGCATCGTGGCACCGTCGATCGCCACCGCGTCTGCCTCCGTGGGGAACGAGCGCTTGATCTCCGTGACGGTCCACGCCTGTGCGGAGGCCGCGGGGGGTTTGATCTCCACTTCGCCCGTGTTGACGTTGATCCGGCGTGCGATCGCGAGGACCGCGTCAAACGTCGCCGGGTTCGCCTCCCCCGTCGGCATCGGCGCCGCACCGCCGTGATGACCGGCGTGCTCGTCCGGCGCCTCCTCGGCACCGGAGAGATCCGTCTGCAGTGCCGGCGTCGCACCATCGATCGCCGAGCGCGCCGCGGAGACGTTCGCACCGGCATAGGTCGACCAGGTGATCCCCGTCGCCGAGAGCATGAGAGCACCGAGAAGCACCCAGATACCGACGGAAGCGTGCCAGCTGAACAGACGCCGGTATCCGCTTCGTCGCACCGCGGGCACCACGAACTCCCGCTTGACGCGCGCCTTGCGGATGCGCTGAACCCACAGCGCCGCACCCGCGAGCACGATGATCGCGAGCCAGGATGCGGCCAGCTCGCTGTACAGGCGTCCGGGTTCACCGAGGTGCAGATTGCGGTGGAGGTTGGAGATCCACGTGCGCACCGGGAGGGAGCCGCTCGTGCCGTACGCCGTGAGGTCGCCGCGGATCTCCCCCGTTCCGGGGTCGACGAAGACGGCGCGCGATTCGCTGGCCGCGAGGTCGTCCTCGGCGAACATGACCCGGGTCGTATCGCCCGGCTCTGGAGCCGGTCGCACGGCGGTCAGCACCGCACTCTCGCCGACGTACTCCTCCGCCGCCGTGATCTGATCCGACAGCGACAGCGACGTGGCGGTCGCCGGCGCATGGAGCTCGTGCCCGTAGACGAGCTCATCGAGCGTCGGGGCGATCGCGTACAGCGCCCCGCTCGTCGCCGCGACGAGGATGAAGGGACCGACGAGCAGCGCCGCGAAGAAGTGGAGCCGCAGCAGCAGCGATCCGAACCATCCACCGCGGGAACGGGCCGGGCGCGGGCGGGCCTGTGACGGAGGGACGAGGGTATCGGTCATCGTCTCGCTGCTCACGACAGCAGGGTCTCGCCGATGAACCCGCCCTGCGCGCAGCCGGGCGGTGCCGCGAACACCGCCGAGCCGATGGGTGTCGTCCACTCGTTCAGCAGATCGAGCTCGTCGAGGCGCCGCTGCAGCGGCACGAACTGACTCGCCACATCCGCCTGGAAAGCGACGAAGACGAGCCCCGCACGCGAGATCTCGCCGCCTGCGGGAGTGTCGTCATAGTTGTAGCCGCGCCGGAAGATGCGCTCCCGACGATCGTCGCTGCGGGCTCGGCGCATGTGCGAGAACTCCGGGATGACGGGGAAACCGATGGCTGTCTTCGCCTCGAAGTCGGGCTCGTCGTGCTCGTTGCTCCCCGTCAGCGGCGCACCGTTCGACTGGTAGCGGCCGACGGACGCGTCGCGTCCGGGACGGTCCAGTCGATCCCACTTGTCCAGGTCCATCGCGATGCGGCGCACGACCACCCCGGTGCCGCCGGCCAGCCATCCGCGCTGATGCCACACGAGCTCGTCGAAGTCGGCCGTTCCGGGTTCGGGATTGGCCGTGCCGTCGACCTGTCCGAAGAGGTTGCGCATCGTGGTGCCGGGTTTCACCGTGCCGTGTGCACGGCGGAACCCGTTCTGCGTCCACCGGACGGTCGCGAAGCTGCGCGCATCCTTGAGCAGCATCCTCGACGCGTGCGCGAGCGTCACGGGATCGTCCGATGCCACTTGGATCAGCAGGTCCCCATCGCAGTACTCCGGCTGCAGGCGGTCGATGCCGAAGGCCGGCAGAGGCGCCAGCCACGCGGGCGCGGACCCGCCCGCCACCGCGACGAAGCGTGGCCCGAACGCGAACGTCACGGTGAGGCGGGCGGGTGCCAGCGCGAGCTCGGGCTCGGAGTCGGCGAGGGCGGGCTCCCCCTGCGTCATCCGAGCGGCGTCGTCGCTCAGCGTGCGCATGAGCCGCCGCAGGCCGTCGCGGTCGACCTCGGGTCTCAGGTCCAGGGCCACGAAGACCGCGTGCGACTGTGCATCCGTGTCGATTCCGGCCTGATGCACGCCGTAGAACGGCACGGAGGTGTCGCCGTTGAGGGGTGGGACGGCAGACGCCGCGGGCGGCGCCGTCTGGAATGCGGCATCCATCGCGATCGCGGCCGCCGCGCCGACACCGGCGACAGCTCCTCCGAGGAGGAACTGTCGCCGGGTGGCGCGATGCCGAACCGTGGTGTCGTCGGGATCGCGCCGTGACATCAGTGGCTCATCCCGCTGTCGCCGCTCATGTCCATGTCGCCGCCCTCGTAGTTTTCGTTCGCTCCGGCGTAGTCCTTGACCGGAGCGGTGATCTGGGAGCTCGTGCCGTCCGAGTACGTGAGGGTGAGGGTGACGTCGTCGCCCGCGACGAGCGGCGCGGTCAGATCCATGAGCATGATGTGGTTGCCGCCGGGGGCGAGGGTGAGACTGCCGTGCGCGGGAATCACGAAGCCGCCCTCGATCTGACGCATGACCATCTGCCCCGACTCGTTCTCGACGGTCTCGTGGAGCTCGACCGCGGACGATGCGGGTGTCGTCGCCGATGTCACCGTGACGTCGGTGTCGCCGTCGTTGGTCAGTTCCCCGAACGCGGCCGACATTCCGGAGTCGGCGGACTTGACCCAGGCGTCGGACACGGAGATCGCCTCAGCAGCGGTGACGGAGCTCGAGGTCGGCTGGCTCTGGGCGGCGCAGCCCGCGAGGGCGAGAGCGGCGAGAGCGAGCGCTGCGGTGAAGCGGATGCGGGTGGTGGGAGTGTTCACAGAGGTGTGCCTTTCAAAAGCGGGACGGGCGAGCTCAGTGCTCGGCGTCGTCCGTGCCGCGCGCGTCGGAGCGGCGGCGGAGGAAGAGGATGAGTGCGAAGAGCGCGACGGCGATGCCGGCACCGGCGGCGCCGATGAACGCGATGCGCAGCGCTCCGGCGTTCTCCTGACCGGCCTCATCGGCCGTCGGCTCGTCTGACTGCGCAGCCTGGCCGTCGGCACTCGGTGTCGTCGGCTGGGCCGTGTGCTCGAGAGGGGTCCCATCGCCGATCGTGAACGGGACGGTGCCCGCGATCGGGTGCCCGTCCGACGACACCACGCGCCACCGCACCTCGTAGCCTGCCGCCGGCATGTCCGGCTGCAGCTCGACGGTGACGGTCGGGCCGTCCAGTACCGGCTCGGTGGCCACCCAGTCGTGCCCTCCGGCATCGGCGACGATCACCGCCGCACCGGTGTCGAGCACGTCGGCGGAGAAGGTCAACGTGACCTGCGTCGGAGCCTCGGTGAGTCGTTGCCCGGTCTCGGGCGTGGAGGAGAGAAGTTCATCGTGAGCGGACGCGGGGGCGGCCACCGCCAAGACGGCGGCGAACGCCACCACGATCCCCGCGACGATACGTCGCGACAGGGACATGGGACACCTTTCGACAGCGGCGCGCGCAGGCGCCGCACCACACGGACGCCTGTCTCGGCGACAGGCGGAAGCGCAGCACACGACGCGAGCGCGTCGTGACAGCGTGATCAGACCGTGTGAAGTCGCGGTGGGCCGCGGCGGGCGATGTCTCGGAGGAAGAGTCTCTGACGGGGCGGACGCTGTCGTGCGCAGGCGACAGCGGGAAAGCGCGGAGCCTCGACGTCGACGTCCGCGACGACGAGCGCCAGGCGGATGCGGAGGCGCACGACCAGTGTGCGCGCCAGCTCGATCAGGGCACGCACGCATCGTTCGCCGCGATGCAGCGCGAGGATCGTCACCACGGCGGCGGCGAGGTGACCGAGCCACATCGCCGGATCGCCGTGCAGGGCGTCGGTCATCCCGACGCTCGAGGTCGTCTGAGTGCTGCCCATGCCGTGCATCGCGTGATGCTCTTGGCCCATCCCGGGCACTGCGAAGGATCCGAGGACGAAGAGCGTGTGAAAGAGAGCCTGGCTGAGCGCGACGGCGGCCGACAGGCGCCACACCGAGAGGCGACGCCCCGTGAGGACCGTACAGACGGCGAGCGACAGCACGAACGGGATCAGGATCCCGAGCCACCCCGGCACCGCTCCGCCAGCGCTCACGTGCGAGAGGAGGGCGACGAAGGTCGCCACGGCCGCAGACGTCGTCCCGCGCAAAAGGCGGGGAAGACGGGAACGGCGCACGACCCTATTGTTGCAGCCGGTGAGAGATGCCTCGTCTCACGGTGGCGATCAACCGTAGAACTGCTTCTCGAACACGCGGCGCGACAGGCGGGCCGCCCGCATCCAGTCTTCTTCGACCCGAGATGCCGAACGCGGCGGGTACTCCAGCAATCGTCCGATGCCGTCAAGGCGGCGCCGATCGACAGGCAGGACGTCGCTCGTCTGCGCCGACAGCAGGGTGTTGGCCGAGCGCAGGCGGCTGGCGAGCCGCCAGGCCTCGTAAAGGCGTGGCACAGCGCTCTCGGGGAGAAGCCCCACCTCTCCTGCGGTGCGCAGAGCGTCCGTCGTCGAGGTCGTGCGCAGCGCAGGCACGGCATGAGCGTGCTGCAGCTGCAGCAGCTGGACGAGCCACTCCACATCGCTGAGGCCGCCGGGACCGAGCTTGAGGTGGCGTGAGGGGGCGACGCCCTGCGGAAGCCGCTCGCTCTCGACACGCGCCTTGATGCGCTTGATCTCGCGCACGCCCTGCGGGTCCGCCCGCACCGGGTACCGCACGCCGTCGGCCAGCGCCGTGAACGCGTCGATGAGCTTCACACTGCCCGCGACGCCGCGGGCGCGCAGCAGGGCCTGCGCCTCCCACGACAGCGACCACCGACCGTAGTACTCCGCGTAGGACTCCAGCGACCGCACGAGGGGGCCGTTGCGCCCCTCCGGGCGCAGGTCCGCGTCAAGGTCGAGCGGAACGCGGTGATCCTCGGAATGGGTGCGCAGCCCCTGGACGAGCTTCAACGACAGCGCGTGCGCGCGTTCCGGGTCGACACCGTTCGCCCGATAGACATACAGCACGTCCGCATCCGAGCCGAACCCGAGCTCTCGCCCGCCGAAGCGCCCCATCGCGATGACCGAGAAGTCGAGTGCGTCGTCTTCGGGCGGCACGACCTCGCGACGCACGGCCCGGAGCGTCGCCTGGATCGTGACCTCGGTGATCGTGCTGAGCGAGTCGGCGAGCTCTTCGATCGTGAGCACACCGAGAACGGCGGCCATCGCGGTGCGCAGGAGCTCACGTCGTCGTAGCGCGCGCACGAACGGCATCGCGTCATCGAGGCTGTCATGCCGCGTCTGGATCGCGCGGGCCTCCGTCTGCAGCGCGACACCGCTGCGCGGGCGGAGGAGCTCGGGGTCGTCGAGCCAGGCCGCCGCTTCGGGGATCCACTCCATGAGCTCACCGATGTAACGGGAGCCGGACAGCACGCGGGTGAGGCTCTCGGCGGCCGCCGACGAGTCGCGCAGCAGACGCAGGAACCACGGGGTGTCCCCCAGCCGCTCGCTGATGCGGCGGAAGGCAAGCAGCCCGTAGTCGGGGTCGACCCCGTCGGCGAACCACCGGATCATGATCGGCATGAGGTGGCGCTGGATCGTCGCCTTCCGGCTGATGCCGCTCGTCAGGGCCGCAATGTGCCGGAGCGCCCCGGCCGGGTCCTGGAACCCGATGGCCGCCAGACGATCGTGCGCCTGCGCGGCTGACAGGGTGCGCTCGCCTTCCGGGAGGGCCGCCACGGCGGAGAGGAGCGGTCGGTAGAACAGACGCACGTGGATGTCGCGCACCTCGCGCTTGACCCGCTCCCACTCGGCGGTGATTCCGGCGGCGCTGTCGGCGACGCCGCTGGCGCGCGCGAGCACGCGGCGGTCGTCGTCATTCTCCGGCATGAGGTGGGTGCGACGAAGTCCGCGCAACTGCAGTCGATGCTCGAGCACACGCAGGAACCGATAGTCGCGGGCGAACGCCGCAGCCTCCGCCCGCCCGATGTAGCCCTCCGCGACGAGCGCATCCAGTGCGTCCAGTGTGCCCCGCTGGCGGATGCGGTCGTCGGTGAGTCCGTGCACGAGCTGCAGCAGCTGCACGGTGAACTCGATGTCGCGGATGCCGCCGGGCCCCAGCTTGATCTGCAGCGGCACCTCGTGTGCCGGGATGTGGTCGGTGACGCGCTCCCGCATGCGCTGCACGCTGTCGACGAAGTTCTCGCGGGCGGCGCTTGTCCACACCTTGGGCTGCACGGCGGCCACGTAGTCGCGACCGAGTGCCAGGTCGCCGGCGAGCGGTCGCGCCTTCAGGAGCGCCTGGAACTCCCAGCTGCCCGCCCATCTGTCGTAGTACGAGAGATGGGACTCGAGGGTGCGCACGAGCGCGCCCTGCTTGCCCTCGGGCCGCAGGTTCGCATCGACCTCCCACAGCGGAGGTTCGATCTCGATCCCCGAGATCCCCTGCATCGTCTGCACGGCGAGGCGCGTCGCGATGTCGATCAGGCGACTCGCGCCCCACTCCTCCTCGGCGCCGTCTGCGGCGCCGCAGACGAAGATGACGTCGACATCGCTGACGTAGTTCAGCTCGCGGGCGCCGGTCTTTCCCATGCCGATGATCGAGAGCCGCGTTGCTGCGACCTGTTCTCGCGGGAACAGACCTCCGGGTCTGCCCTGCGAGATCCGGGTGCGGGCCACGCTCAGCGACGCCTCGAGAGCTGCGCCCGCCGCATCCGCGAGGGCAGCGGCAACTTCGGGCAGCACGTCGATCGCGTCCGGCGCCCGCAGGTCGAAGGCCGCGATGCGTGCGAGCAGTCTGCGGTAGCGCACGCGCAGTGCGACCCAGGCGGACTCTTCGCCGGATGCGGCGAAGCCGTCCTGCGCCCCGACCGACTCCTGCAGCTCTCGCTGCATCTCATCCGCGCGCGGCAGGATCTCCCCCGCCGTCGCGAGGTCCGCGAGCTCTTCCGGGCGACGCAGGTAGAACTCGCCGAAGCCTTCCGACGCACCGAGCAGCAGCCAGAACACCCGGCGTGCGTGCGGATCGCGCAGCGTCGCCGTGACCGCATCGGGGTTGCGGCGGGCGATCCTGCTCGCGCTGCGCAGCGCACCGTCGGGATCAGCCGCCAGGCCGAGATCGGTGATCACTTCGGCGCGACCGAGCGCCAGCAGCTCGACGAGCTCGTCGAACGCCTGCTCCGCCGCCTCGAGGTCCCCGAGTCCGAGCCGGACGAGGTCCGTTCGGCTCGATGAGCGCTCCGTGCCGGCCATCGCCGGCTCAGAGCATCTCGAGGTTGCTCTGCAGCTCGAAAGGCGTCACCTGCGAACGGTAGCCCGCCCACTCCCGCCGCTTGTTGGCGAGCACGTAGGTGAAGACGGTCTCGCCCAGCGTCTCGGCGACGAGCTCGGACTCCTCCATGTACTGCAGGGCCTGATCGAGGCTCGCCGGAAGCGGCGCGTATCCGAGCGCGCGGCGCTCGGAATCGGTCAGCGACCACACGTTGTCCTCGGCCTCGGGCGGCAGCTCGTAGCCCTCCTCGATGCCTTTGAGGCCCGCGGCCAGCATGAGCGCGTACGCGAGGTACGGGTTCGCGGCGGAGTCGAGGGCGCGGTACTCCACTCGCGAGGAGCCACCCTTGTTGGGCTTGTAGAGCGGCACGCGGACGAGAGCCGAGCGGTTGTTGTGGCCCCAGCTGATGAAGCTGGGCGCCTCATCGCCGCCCCACAGACGCTTGTACGAGTTCACGAACTGGTTCGTCACCGCCGAGATCTCGTTGGCGTGACGCAGCAGGCCGGCGATGAACTGACGGCCGACCTTGGAGAGCTGGTACTGGGCGCCCTCTTCGTAGAAGGCGTTGTGGTCCCCCTCGAACAGCGACATGTGCGTGTGCATGCCACTGCCCGGCTGCCCGCTGAGCGGCTTCGGCATGAACGTCGCGTAGACGCCCTGCTCGATCGCCACCTCCTTGATGACGGTGCGGAACGTCATGATGTTGTCGGCGGTGGCCAGCGCGTCGGCGTAGCGCAGGTCGATCTCGTTCTGCCCAGGACCGCCCTCGTGGTGGCTGAACTCCACCGAGATACCGAGGTCTTCCAGCATCCGTACCGAGCGGCGACGGAAGTCGTGCGCCGTTCCGCCGGGCACGTTGTCGAAGTAGCCGGCGGAGTCGACCGGCTCGGGGCCGCCCGGGCCGTAAGTCGATGACTTCAGCAGGTAGAACTCGATCTCGGGATGCGTATAGAAGGTGAATCCGGCATCCGAGGCCTTCGCCAGCGTGCGCTTGAGGACGTGACGCGGATCGGCGACCGCGGGCTGGCCGTCGGGCGTCGTGATGTCGCAGAACATGCGCGCGGTCGGGTCGATCTCACCGCGCCACGGCAGGATCTGGAAGGTCGTGGGATCCGGATGAGCGAGCAGGTCGGACTCGAAGGTGCGCGTGAGGCCCTCGATCGCGGAACCGTCGAAACCGAGGCCCTCGGTGAAGGCTCCCTCGACCTCGGCGGGGGCGATCGCCACCGACTTCAGCGTTCCGATCACATCGGTGAACCAGAGACGGATGAACTTGACGCCGCGCTCTTCGATCGTGCGCAGTACGAAATCGCGCTGCTTGTCCATGCTTTTCCTCCCGGCCCCGCGGGGCCCGATCACGTGGTGGGGGTGCGCTCCGAGCGGCGCGTCAGTCGTTCTCGCGGGCGTCGTCTGCCGCCCACTGCGCGGAGCGCTGCTTGATCAGTTCGGGGGCGTTCGCCGCCTCTTCAGCGGTGTCGAACGGGCCGGCGCGGTCGATCGCCGGGGACTCGAAACCTCGCTCCACCTCGCCGGTGGTGAGGTTGTACCAGTACTTCTCGCTGTCTTCGCTCACGGCGGACTCCTCATCGCTCTCGAGACGATCCTACTGATCGCGACCCGTGTGCTGGATAGGCTGAACTCATGGCAGCAGAGAAGTCTCGCGCGGTGGGTATCGACATCGGCGGAACCGGGATCAAGGGTGGAATCGTCGACCTCGAGAAGGGCGAGCTGATCAGCGACCGGATCAAGGTGTCCACACCTTCGGGCGCAGAGCCGAAGGACGTTCTGGATGCGGTGCGCAGCGTGCTCGACACGCTGGAGGTCGCGGACTCCGACTACCCGCTCGGCGTCGCCTTCCCGGCGATCGTGAAGAACGGGCGCACGCTCTCGGCCGCGAACGTCTCCGACAAGTGGATCGACTTCCCCGCCGAGGAATTCTTCGAGCAAGGGCTCGGCCGCGACATCCACTTCGCCAACGACGCGGATGTGGCAGGCGTCGCCGAGATGCGTTTCGGCGCCGCGAAGGGCGTCGACGGACTCACGATCCTCACGACGCTCGGCACGGGCATCGGCTCGGCCGTCATCTACAACAACGTTCTCATCCCCAACAGCGAACTCGGCCACCTGCAGCGCGCGAAGCACGGTAAGGACGCCGAGGCGTACGCCGCCTACTCCGCGATGGAGCGCGACGAACTGAGCTGGGAGGCGTGGGCGGAACGCCTGCAGTGGTACTACTCGCACGTCGAGTTCCTGTTCAGCCCCGACCTGTTCATCGTCGGCGGCGGCGTCTCGAAGCACGCGGACAAGTTCCTGCACCTTCTCGAGCTCCGCACGCCGATCGTGCCCGCCGTGCACCGCAACAACGCCGGCATCATCGGCGCGGCGGCGCTCTCGCTGGGCGTCGAGCCGGACCTGGAGGAGACCGTCACCGGTCAGTGACCCGGCGGCACCGTCATGATGGGCGACACATCGCTGGAGCGGTCGCTGCGGGAGCTCGACGCGCTGCTCGCCTCGGTCGGCGAGACATTTTGGGCGCAGTGGGCGGCGCGCGCCGCCGACCGCATCGCCGCGGGTGGTGACCCCGGCGATGTGCGCGGCGTCTTCGGCGGGATGGGCAGCGTCAACGACCTGGTCATCCATCCGGCCAACGGGCACAGCGTGACCGATGATCAGATCGCGGCGGTGAACCGACGGCTCGACGAGCTGCGCGAGAGGATCTACGCCGAGTCGCAGGCGGTATAGCTCGCTGCGGGCGGGGGCGAATGGGCCGGCCTGTACGCCGGGTTCTGTCCGGGGGCTTTCGCCCCGTGGACGGTCATCTCTCTCGGCGACACGTTGCCGTGCCGCTCCAGCGGCCTACCCGGGGACTCGGCGAGCCGCGTCGTCATCCCCTGTCTGGCCTTGCTCCGGACGAGGTTTACCTTGCGGGTCGTGTCACCACGACCCCGGTGGTCTCTTACACCACCCTTTCACCCTTACCCGGGCCGAAACCCGGGCGGTCTGCTCTCTGTGGCACTGTCTCGCGGATTGCTCCGGGTGGGTGTTACCCACCGCCCTGCCCTACGGAGCCCGGACGTTCCTCGGCGCGGTTACCCGCGACGCGACCGTCCAGCCGACCCATTCGCGTCTCGAGTCTACCGGGGCGAGCCGCATCCTCCGGCTCGTGCCGGATGACCTCGACATCCAAGGGGAAGTCGATCGGGAACGAGCCGAACAGCAGGCGCCCGGCCGCCTCGGCGGCCTCGGCCACCGCCTGCGCGACCGCATCCGCCAGCTCGGCCGGCGCGTGCACCATCACCTCATCGTGGAGGAAGAGGACGAGGTGCGCGCGATCCGCGAAGGCTGGACCGGACGCGGCTGCGGGCGCTCCAGAGGCCGGCGGCAACGCGTCCAGGCGCCGCCGGATCTCGGCGAGCCAGCACAACGCCCACTCCGCCGCCGTCCCCTGGACGACGAAGTTCCTGGTGAAGCGGCCACGCTCGCGGGCCGCGCGCAGCGCACCCTCCCGTACGCCCGGCTCCGCATCCGCCTCGCTCGCACGCGCCTGCAACGCGAGCCACGGCCCCTCAGCATCCGGCGTCCCCCGTCCGAGCCAGGTGGCGACGCCCCCGCCGTCCTCACCGGCCACGGCGGCAGCGTCCACGAGCGCCATGGCCGTCGGAAACGTCTGGCGCAGGCGCGGCACGAGACGTCCGCTGTCTCCCGTCGTCGCGCCGTACATCGCCCCGAGCACCGCGTACTTGGCCTCTTCGCGCGTCGCCACCGCACCCGTCTCGACGATCCCCTCGTACAGGTCCCGCCCGCGCGCAGCCTCCGCCATCCGCGTGTCGCGCGACATCGCGGCGAGCACGCGCGGCTCCAGCTGGGCCACATCCGCATCCACGATGACCCACCCCGGATCGGGGCGCACGGCCGGACGCAGTTGTCGCGGAATCTGCAGCGCTCCCCCGCCGCTCGACGCCCATCGGCCGGTCACGACGCCCGCCGGCACGTACACGGGACGGAAGCGGTCGTCGCGCACCCACTCGTCGAGCCACGCCCACCCGTTGGCCGTGTACAGCCGCGCGAGCTTCTTGTACTCCAGCAGCGGCTCCACGACCGGATGCTCGACGTGCGCGAGTTCCCATTTGCTCGTCGAGCCCACCGTCAGCCCGGCACGATGCAGGGCGCGTAGCACACGCGGCGGTGAGTCCAGGGACAGCGACGGGTCGCCCAATGCCTCGCGCACCCGTTCGCCGACCTCACGCATGCGGTCGGGCACCCCGCCGCCGATGGGGCGACGGCCAAGCGTGTCGACGAGGATCCGCTCATGCGACGCGCGATGCCAAGGCAGTCCCGCCGCATGCATCTCGGCGGCGACCAGTGCGCCGGCGGACTCCGCGGTGATGAGCAGCATCAATCGTCCCGGGTCGTGGGATGCGGCGATCACCCCCTGCTGGGCGCGCCACTCGGCCTCGACCTCATCGAGACCGAAGGCGGGAACGTCGTCGAACGCGAACAGCGTCTCCCTCCCGTCGGGCGCGGTCGGAGCGAGATCCCACCGGTCGCTCGCGGTCCACGGCACGCTCGCGGGACTCAGTGGGCTGTGGCGCAGGATGCGGCGCGCCAGCCGCAGGTCCCACGCGCGCGCCACGCGTTCTCCCGCCCGGAGAATCTCGAGGTAGCCGGCACCGGTGTCGGCCCACACCCAGCGGGTGGGCGTCGGCGGGTCGTCGGAGACATCGCGGACGCCGTCCGCTGCGACGATGCGCCACGACGACTGCGCGCCATCGCGGCCGGTCATCTCATCCGACCGCGGTCGATCACAACCCCGACTCGGCGGTGCGAACGAGGATGCAGCCGCACTCCGGGCACGTCGCCACAACATCGTCGGCCACCTGCCGCAAAGCCGCGAGGTCGGTGCCGGAGAGCATCATGTGGCAACCGCCGCAGGTGCGGGCCTGGAAGAGCGCTGCCCCCGCGGAGCGGGTCGCCAGCTTCTCGTACAGGGCGAGCAGCTGTTCGGGAACGGCGCCGGCGACAGCAGCGCGGTCACGACCCAGCTGCTGCTCGAGAGCGGACGCTGCCTCCACCGTCTCCTTCGCCTCCGCCGAGAGGCGCGATCCCTCGTCGTTGTTCGCGGCCACGAGCTGCTGCTGCTCGGTAACGGCAGCCTCGGCGGCTTCGAGCCGCTCCATGAGCTCCAGCTGCGCCTCTTCGAGCTCATCCTGTCGACGAGTCAGCGACGCCAGCTCCCGCTCGAGGCCGACCGCATCCTTCGCGCTCACGGTCTTCTGCAGCAGTTGTTCATCGCGCTGACGACGCGCGACGACCAGCGCCACATCGCCCTCCACACGCCGCAGCTCCACGGTGACGTCATCGACGATGTTCTGGCGTGCGGCGAGCTCCTGAGCGAGCTGCTGCTTGACTTTCACGAGTTCGCCGATCCGCGCGGCCTGCGGCGGATTGCGCCGGGCGTGGTCGGCCTGCGCACGGCGGGCGTCGATGTCGGCGAGGTCCAACAGGCGCAACTGGTCAGCGTGGGCGGCGTTCACCCCTCCAACCTACGCCAGCGCACAGGGCACCGCGGCGGGCGGATCGGTGACGGCTTGTTACCTCCCGTGTCGGCCGGTGTGCTCAGGCGGACACGGCTCGTTAGTTTCGGGACTCGACCCCCGTCCGCCCCGAGGAGCCCGCCATGAGCACCGCCATTGCCACGGACCGCGTCCGCCCGGATGCGGGAGCGCCCGCATCCCGTCTGCGCTTCGACGGCCTGGGTCGCACCTTCGGCAGGCACGTCGTGCTGGACGGGATCGATCTCACGGTCGAGCCGGGTGAGCTGGTCGCCATCCTCGGCGCCTCCGGCTCTGGGAAGTCGACGCTGCTGCGCATCGCGGGCGGCCTCGACCGTGCCAGCGAGGGATCGGTGTCGATCGACGACGAGTCTGTCGCCGCACATGATGCCCGCGTCGCGATCGGCTTCCAGGAGCCGCGCCTGCTGCCGTGGCGATCCGTGTCGGAGAACATCGCCCTCGGGCTTCCTCCGGGCCTCTCGCGGGACGAGCGCTCGCAGCGCATCGGATCGCTGCTCGAGCTCATCGGGCTCACCGCCTTCGCCAACCATCGTCCTCGCGAGATCTCGGGCGGAATGGCGCAGCGCACCTCGCTCGCCCGCGCGCTCGCGCGGCGCCCCGGCGTGCTGCTGCTCGACGAGCCGTTCGGCGCCCTCGACGCGCTCACACGGCTCAAGATGCAGGATCTCCTGCTCTCGATCCTGGATGAGGCGCCCACGACCACGCTTCTGGTCACGCACGACGTCGACGAGGCTCTGCAGGTCGCCGACCGCGTCATCGTTCTCGGAGTCGAGCCCGGATCAGCGGGCGCCCGCATCCAGCGCCTGGTGACGGTTCCCGGAACCCGGCCACGCGACCGCGGCTCAGCCGAGCTCGCTGAGCTCCGCGCCGATCTCCTCGGCGCGCTCGGCATCGATCGCCACGCGCACTGATCCATCCCTTCCCGCACCCTCCCTCTCCACAGCAATCGAAAGGCTTGCCATGTCCCGCTCTCGCCGTCTTCTCGGTGCCTTCGCCGGCTTCGCCGTCGCCGCCGTGGCCCTCTCGGGCTGTGTCGCCGGAGAGGATGCTCCCGCTGACGCGGGCGGCGGCGCGGCCGCATCCGACGTCACCATCAAGCTCGACTGGGCCACCTACAACCCGCTCAGCCTCATCATCAAGGACCAGGGGTGGCTCGAGGCCGACGGCTACAACGTCGAGTGGGTGCAGTCGCTGGGCTCATCGAAGGCCAACGAGGCGCTGCGCGCTGGATCCATCGACTTCGGGTCCACGGCCGGCTCCGCTGCGCTGCTTGCCCGTGCCAACGGCGTTCCGCAGCAGATCGTGGATGTCGTGGCGCAGCCCGAATGGTCGGCGCTCGTCGTGCCGGCAGACTCCGACATCACCTCCGTCGCCGATCTGAAGGGCACGTCGGTCGCAGCCGCCCTCGGCACCGACCCGTACTTCTTCCTCGTGCAGGCGCTGGAGGCAGAGGGCCTGTCGATCAACGACGTCACCGTGCAGAACCTCATCCACGCCGACGGCTGGGCCGCACTCCAGGGCGGCTCCGTGCAGGCGTGGGCGGGACTCGACCCGATCATGGCCTCGGCGGAGGCAAGCGGGGCGAAGCTCCTCTACCGCAACCTCGACTTCAACTCGTACAGCGTGCTGAACGCCACCGAATCGATCATCAAGGACCACCCCGAGGTCGTGCAGGTCGTCGTCGATGCCTACGAGCGTGCGCGCGCCTGGGCCCTGGAGAACCCCGACAAGACCGCGCAGATTCTCGCCGACGCCGCGGCGATCGACCCCGCCGTCGCTCAGAAGGTCATCGACGAGCGCGAAGGCCTCGATGTCGATCCCGTGCCGGGCTCCGCGCTGGCGACCGTGCTCGCGCCCATCGGCGCGATCCAGGTCTCACTGGGCGACGTGACCTCGCAGGACAAGGTGGACACGGCGCTCGACACCCTGTTCGCACCGGAGTTCGCCGAGAAGGCCAAGGGCTGAGTCCCGCATCCGAGAGGACCACACGACGATGAGCACGACCGGCACCGCCCCGCGCGCGGCGCAGACCGCATCCGCGCCCGGACCGCTGTCGCGCAGCAGCGTGCGCACCCTCCTGGGCTGGGTGGTGCCGGTCGTCCTCATCGCGCTGTGGTTCCTTCTCACCAACCCCGCGGCACCCGTCGTGCCGAGCTACAAGTTCCCGAGCCCCGAGGCGGTCGTCACCGCGGGTATCGATCTCGCCCAGCGGGGAGAGCTGTGGCAATTCACCGCGATCTCGCTCCAGCGGGTCGTCATAGGATTCACCGTCGGAGCGCTGCTCGGCATCTCTCTCGGCGGGTTGATCGGGCTGTCGCGGTTCTGGGACGCGCTGCTCTCCCCCACGCTCGGCGTCATCCGTGCTGTGCCCAGCCTCGCGTGGGTCCCGCTGCTGATCGTGTGGTTCCAGGTCGGCGAGCAGTCGAAGATCATCCTGATCGCCATCGGCGCGTTCTTCCCCGTCTTCACGACGGTGTCGCTCGCGCTGCGCCATGTCGACGCTCAGCTGGTCGAAATGGGTCGCTCGTTCGGCTACACCGGCCTGCGCCTGTTCTTCACCGTGCAGCTGCCCGCGGTTCTGCCGGCGCTCTTCTCCGGGCTGCGTCTGGCGCTCGTGCAGGCGTGGCTCTTCCTCGTCGCCGCCGAGCTCCTCGGCGCATCGATGGGACTCGGATTCCTGCTTCTGCGCGGCCAGAACAACGGCCGTGTCGATCAGATCGTGCTCGCCATCATCCTGCTCGCGGTCATCGGCAAACTCAGCGACTCCTTGCTCGCGGTCCTGCAGCGCTGGGCTGTACGCCGCTGGGGCTGACCTCTCCTCCCCCGCTCCCGGCCGTGCGGGACGCCCACCCGGCGCGTGCGGTGCACGCATCCGTTGCACAACCATCGGAGATTCCGCCTTCCGTCGGAGGTTTGCGCCCGAATCCTCCGACATCGGCGCCAATCTCCGACGCTCGGGGCGCCGACGGCGCGCACGGCGAGCGGATGCGGGCGTCCTCCTGCTGTGGATAAGCCCTGCCGACGTCATCCGCTCGCGGCTACCGTGTCGGCATGTTCCGGCGTCACGTCTCGATCGCGGCCATGATCGGCCTGTTCGTCACGCTGAGCGTGTCCGGCTGCACGACGCCGTCGCCCGAACCGACGCCCACCCCGACGGGCTTCGCCTCCGAAGCTGAAGCCTTCGCCGCGGCCGAGGCCACGTACCGCGCGTAGATCGATGCGCTCAACAACGTCGACCTCAGCGACCCCGCCACCTTCGAGCCTGTCTATGAGCTGACAGTCGGGGAGCTGAACGCACTTGACAGGACGACGTTCTCGCAGATGCACGCAGACGAGTGGGTCAAGCAAGGTGAGGCGGTAGTCACCGACGCGCAGCTTGTCGAGTGGATGGATCCGATCGCAGTCATCCGAGTCTGCTACGACGTCTCGCAGGTCGCACTAAACGCCGCGGACGGCTCCTCGGCCGTTTCGCCGACCCGACCCGACGTGCAGTCGCTAGACATCCGGATTGACAACGATGCGAAGAAGCTCATCCAGATCGGTCTGAGCGGGGAGCCACTGCAGTGTTAACGGCCTTCACTTACACCGGCGCAGTCGTTCTCTCGTTGGTAGTTACGACTTCACCTGGGACTTGCGGCGGCGCTTCATCTTTTGGAGAGGGTTGCTGGACCAGCACAGACGGCACGTCGGTCATTGTGGAGGGGACGCAAACGCAGCCGGGAGCGAACGGCGACGGATCGGAGTGGATCCCGACGAGCGGACCCGGAAACGGTGCGACGGCGCCTGCGGAGCCGAAGAACCCGTTCGGAATGGATCTGCTCTACGAACAGATCCCGCAGGACGAGCCCACCGAAGACATCCCCGCTGTCACAGTCGCCGATCTCGCGGCGTTCACTCCGCGGCAGCCGTCCTTCGCCGCCGAGCCCGCGGGGCTCGGCGTGGCGGGGCTGCCCACCAACGTCATCGCAGGAGCGTCCGAGCACACGGTCGCGGGCACGCTCTTCGGACGCCCGGTCACCGTTCGCTTCACCCCGGTCGGGTACCGCTTCGACTACGGCGATGGCGCGACCAGCACGTCCTCGAGCGGCGGCGCGTCGTGGGCCGCCCTCGGACAAGCGCAGTTCACGCCGACCCCCACAAGCCATACCTTCACCTCCCCCGGCGAGTACACCGTCACCGTGAGCGTGGCCTACGCAGCCGTCGTCGACTTCGGCGTCACGACGCGAGCGGTCAACGGCACCGTGGTCGCGGATGCGGCGCCGCAGACGCTGCGCGTCCTCGAAGCGCGCACCGCCCTCGTCGACAAGACCTGCGCACAGAATCCGCGCGGCCCCGGCTGCTGACTCGTCGCCTTCGCGTCGCGCGGGACCGCTTACTCGCTGCCCCCCCTTGCTACCCCGCACGTCGCCTTCGCGAAGCGCGGGACCCCTCACTCGGTGGGCCCTGCCGGGATCGAACCGACGACATCCACGGTGTAAACGTGGCGCTCTACCAGCTGAGCTAAAGGCCCTTCGTGAACAGTCTAGGCGGCGCCGACCCACGGCCCGTGCCGCCATGTCACCCGGGGGCGTCTACACACTCGCTAAGCTGGACGACGGTGCATTTGTCCACTGCCGACAAGGCTCGCACCAACCCGATGGTTCCTTCCGGCAAGACCTGCCGTGTGATGAAAGGCGTCTCGTGACTGTCAACCAACAGGATCCGTACTCGCAGGGCCCCCTCGACAGCGATCCGGAAGAGACCGCGGAATGGCGCGAGTCGCTGGAGCAGCTCGTCCAGGCCAAGGGCCGCGGGCGCGGTCGCGAGATCATGCTGAGCCTGCTTCAGGACTCGCGTGAGCTTCACCTCGGTGTGCCGATGGTTCCCACCACCGACTACATCAACACGATCGCCCCCGAGAACGAGCCGGACTTCCCCGGCGACGAGGAGATCGAGCGCCGGTATCGCGCATGGATCCGCTGGAACGCGGCCATGACCGTGCACCGCGCACAGCGCCCGGGCATCGGCGTCGGAGGTCACATCTCGACCTACGCCTCCTCGGCAGCCCTCTACGAGGTCGGCTTCAACCACTTCTTCCGCGGGCTCGACGACCCCAACGGCGGCGACCAGGTCTTCTTCCAAGGCCACGCCTCCCCCGGCATGTACGCACGGTCCTTCCTCGAGGGACGCCTGAGCGAGCAGCAGCTGGACGGGTTCCGCCAGGAGAAGTCGGCAGCGCCCCTCGGGCTTCCCTCTTACCCGCACCCGCGCCTGCTGCCCGAGTACTGGCAGTTCCCCACCGTCTCGATGGGCCTCGGCCCCATCAACGCCATCTACCAGGCGATGACGAACAAGTACCTCACCAACCGCGGCATGAAGGACCTGTCCGACTCGCACGTCTGGGCCTTCCTCGGCGACGGCGAGATGGATGAGGTCGAGAGCCGTGGCCAGCTCCAGGTGGCCGCGAACGAGGGTCTCGACAACCTGACCTTCGTCGTCAACTGCAACCTGCAGCGCCTCGACGGACCCGTCCGCGGCAACGGCAAGATCATCCAGGAGCTGGAGAGCTTCTTCCGTGGCGCCGGCTGGAACGTCATCAAGGTCATCTGGGGCCGGGAGTGGGATTCGCTGCTCGCCAACGACGACCAGGGCGCACTGCTCAACCTCATGAACGTCACCCCCGACGGCGACTTCCAGACGTACAAGGCCGAGAACGGCGCGTACATCCGCGAGAACTTCTTCGGTCGCGACGAGCGCGCCGCCGCTCTGGTCAAGGACTACACCGACGATCAGATCTGGAACCTCAAGCGCGGCGGCCACGACTACCGCAAGGTCTACGCGGCGTTCAAGGCAGCCGTCGAGCACAAGGGGCAGCCGACCGTCATCCTCGCCCACACCATCAAGGGCTACGGCCTGGGTCCGCACTTCGAGGGCCGCAACGCGACCCACCAGATGAAGAAGATGACCCTCGACGACCTCAAGCACTTCCGCGACGCGATGCACATCCCGGTCTCGGACGCGCAGCTCGAGGAGAACCCGTACCAGCCTCCGTACTACAACCCCGGAGCACAGGACGAGACGATCCAGTACATGGTGGAGCGTCGCCGCAAGCTCGGCGGCTTCCTGCCCGAGCGCCGCACCACACACGTCGGTCTCGAGCTGCCGGACGACAAGGCCTATGCGCTGCCGAAGAAGGGTTCGGGAACGCAGGAGATCGCGACGACCATGGCGTTCGTCCGGCTTCTGAAGGACCTGCTGCGCGTCAAGGGCTTCGGCGAGCGGATCGTCCCGATCATCCCGGACGAGGCCCGCACGTTCGGGATGGACGCGTACTTCCCGACCGCGAAGATCTACAACCCGAACGGCCAGAACTACACCTCGGTCGACCGCGAGCTTCTCCTGGCGTACAAGGAGAGCCCGCAGGGCCAGATCATGCACGTCGGCATCAACGAGGCAGGAGCGGTGGCCGCTTTCACCGCGACGAGCACCTCGTATGCGACGCACGGCCAGCCGCTCATCCCGGTCTACATCTTCTACTCGATGTTCGGCTTCCAGCGCACCGGTGACGCCCAGTGGGCCGTCGGCGACCAGATGGGCCGCGGTTTCATCATCGGCGCCACCGCCGGTCGTACGACGCTGACGGGTGAGGGACTGCAGCACGCCGACGGTCACTCGCACCTGCTCGCCTCGACGAACCCGGCCACCGTCGCCTACGACCCGGCCTACGGGTACGAGATCGCCCACATCGTGCGCTCGGGCATCGACCGCATGTACGGCGGCAACCACCCCGACCCGAACGTCATGTACTACATCACGGTCTACAACGAGCCCATCGTGCAGCCGGCTGAGCCGGAGGGTGTCGACGTCGACGGCATCGTGCGGGGCATCCACCGCATCTCGGAAGGCTCGGGCGACGGACACCGCGCGCAGATCCTCGCGTCCGGTGTGGGTGTGCCGTGGGCACTCGAGGCACAGAAGCTGCTGAGCGAGGACTGGGGCGTGAGCGCCGACGTATGGTCGGTGACCTCCTGGTCGGAGCTGCGCAACGACGGCCTCGCCGCCGAAGATCACAACTTCCTCCACCCGGAGGCGGAGCCGCGCACCGCGTACCTGACCGAGAAGCTGCGCGACGCGCAGGGTCCGGTGGTCGGTGTCAGCGACTTCATGCACGCCGTGCAGGACCAGATCCGCCAGTGGGTCCCCGGACGCTACCTGACCCTGGGCGCCGACGGTTTCGGCTTCTCGGACACCCGTGCGGCCGCACGTCGCTTCTTCAAGATCGACGGTCCGTCGATCGTCGTGCGCACCCTGCAGGGCCTGGTGGATGAGGGTCGCCTCGACCGCTCGGTCATCGGTCAGGCGATCGAGAAGTACCGTCTGCACGACGTGAACGCCGGAACCTCCGGCAACGCCGGCGGCGAGAGCTGAGAATGAGCCGATCCCCGGAGTCGTCGTCGGACAAGACGGAGACACTCGCCTGGTTGCGACGCATCTCCGGGGATCTGGCCACGGTCACTCTCAAGCGCCTCGAGGACACCCTGCCCTGGTATGCCGACATGCCGCCGGCCAGGCGCTCCTCGGTGGGTCTCGTGGCCCAGGCCGGCATCACTTCGTTCATCCAGTGGTACGACGATCCGACGGCGACGCCGTGGATCGCGGCCGACATCTTCGCCGCGGCTCCTCGCGAGCTGCTGCGGTCGGTGAGTCTGCAGCAGACGCTGCAGCTCATCCGCGTGACCGTCGAGGTCACCGAGGAGCGCGTCGCGGGCCGCGGTGAGGATCTGCGCGAGGCGATCCTGCTCTACTCCCGCGAGCTCGCCTTCACAGCGGCCGACGTCTATGCGCGCGCTGCCGAGGCTCGCGGACTCTGGGATGCACGCCTCGAGGCTCTCGTGGTCGACTCGATCCTCACGGGCGAGGCGGACGAAGAGCTCCCGAGCCGCATCGCCGCTCTGGGATGGCACGGTCACGGCGAGGTCTCCGTGCTCGTCGGCACGACCCCGCCGCAGTTCGATGTCGACCAGCTGCGACGCATGGCCCGCAAACTCGGCGTCGACGTCCTGGTGGGCGTACAGGGATCCCGTCTCGTGCTCGTGATCGGTCGTACCGACGCCGACCACCGCGCCGGCGGCGACGAGCAGTCCGAACTGCCCTTCCCCGAGATCGCGCGACGCCTCGAGCCCGGTTTCGGCACCGGCCACCTCGTGCTCGGCCCCACCGTTCCCGCCCTCGTCGACGCGGGTCAGAGCGCCCGCGCCGCCCTCGCCGGCTTCGCGGTGGCGCGCGCCTGGCGCAACGCGCCCCGCCCGGTCGAAGCCGACGATCTCCTGCCCGAGCGTGCGCTCGCGGGAGATCCTCTCGCCAAGCACACCCTCGTCGAGCGCATCTATCGTCCTCTCAAGGCACACAGCTCCGACCTCGTCACGACGCTGTGGAGCTACCTCGACAACGGCCGCTCGCTGGAGGCGACGGCGCGTGAGCTCTTCGTGCATCCCAACACCGTCCGATACCGGCTGAAGCGCGTGTCCGACGTCATCGGCTGGGACGCCACGGGGCCGCGCGAAGCGCTGATTCTTCAGACCGCGCTCGTTCTGGGCGCCATCGGAACGGACAACACGCGTCGCCGCGCGGCCGGGACACGCCGACCGCGCTGATAATTGGCGGGTATCTGCAAAGGAACCCGCGTTTCTTGTCGCATGACATCCATACCCCGGTCGGGGAGATTGGCAGGATAGAACGGTGATCATCGGTCTCTTCCCCGGGCAGGGTTCCCAAACACCCGGGTTCCTCTCGCCCTGGCTGGAGCTGGACGGCGTGGCCACCCGGCTCGACGAGCTCTCCGAGGCGGCACAGGTCGATCTCGCCGCAGCGGGCACGGAGTGGGACGCCGATGCGATCCGCGACACGAAGGTGGCGCAGCCACTGATCGTCGCCGCCAGCCTGATCTCTTGGCACGCACTCGTCGCACGCGCCGCGGGCCTTCCCGCCGGTGTCGCCGGGCACTCCGTCGGTGAGGTCGCCGCCCTCGCCGCATCCGGTGTGATCGACGACGTTTCCGCTCTGCGCCTGGTCGGTGTACGCGGACGCGCCATGGCGGATGCGGCCGCGCAGGCCGAGACGGGTATGAGCGCCGTCCTCGGCGGCGACGAAGAAGCCGTCCTCGCCCGTCTGGCGGAGCTGGACCTCACCCCCGCCAACTACAACGGCGGCGGCCAGATCGTCGCTGCCGGCGCCGTCGGCGCACTCGCCGAGCTCGCCGCGGAGGCCCCGCGCGGCACGCGTGTCGTTGCGCTGCAGGTCGCGGGCGCGTTCCACACGCGCTACATGCAGCCGGCCGTCGAGGAGCTCGCGGCCGCTGCGGCGGAGCTCACTGCATCCGACCCGACACTCACCCTCTGGACGAACAAGGACGGCTCGGAGGTCACCGACGGCGCGAGCGCGCTGGACCTGCTCGTCGGCCAGGTCGCCTCGCCCGTGCGCTGGGATCTCGACATGGCCGCCTTCGCTGAGGCGGGCGCCACCGGCCTCATCGAGTTCGCACCCGCGGGAACCCTCACCGGCCTCGCCAAGCGCGGGCTGCGCGGCGTTCCCGCCGTCGCCGTCAAGACCCCCGACGACCTGGATGCGGCCGTCGCACTGCTCTCGGAGGAGAACGCATGACCGCCCCCACTCTGCGCCAGACCACGGGTCCGCAGTACACGCGCATCCTCTCCTACGGTGCCGCGCGCGGCGAGAACGCTGTTCCCAACGACGACCTCGTCGAGCCGATCAACTCGAGCGACGAGTGGATCCGCCAGCGCACCGGCATCGTCACGCGCGTGCGCGCCAACGCGACCACGAGTGCCACCGACCTCGCAACGATCGCCGCGAAGGAAGCCGTCGAGCGCTCCGGTGTCTCTCCCGAGCTGATCGACCTCGTCATCGTCGCGACGATCAGCAACGTCCGCCAGACGCCCTCGATGTCGGCCGTCGTCGCCGACCGGATCGGGGCGAACCCCGCGGCGGCGTACGACTCCAACGCCGCGTGTGCGGGATTCACCTACGGTGTCGCCCAGGCCGATGCGCTCATCCGCGCGGGCGTCGCGCACTACGCTGTCGTGATCGGCGCGGAGAAGCTCTCCGACGTCGTCGATCCCACCGACCGGACGATCTCGTTCCTGCTCGGCGACGGCGCCGGCGCCGTCGTGATCGGCCCCAGCGAGACTCCGGCGATCGGGCCCACCATCTGGGGATCGGACGGCTCCAAGGCGGATGCGGTGGGCATGGACGCCACGCTCGTCGAGTTCCGCGACGGCACCTCTGCCTGGCCCACGCTCCGCCAGGAAGGCCCGACCGTGTTCCGGTGGGCCGTGTGGGAGATGGTGAAGGTCGCACGCCAGGCGCTCGAGGAGGCCGGCGTCACCGCATCCGATCTCGCCGCGTTCGTGCCCCACCAGGCAAACATGCGCATCATCGACGAGTTCGCCAAGCAGTTGGGTCTGCCCGACACGGTTCTTATCGGTCGCGACATCGAGACCACGGGCAACACCTCTGCGGCCTCTGTTCCGCTCGCCACCCACCGCTTGCTCGAACAGCACCCCGAACTCAGCGGCGGCCTCGCGCTCCAGATCGGCTTCGGTGCCGGTCTCGTGTTCGGCGCACAGGTCGTCGTGCTCCCGTGAGCCGAGACCCCGCGCCTCTAGACTGATTCGCGGTCAACGCCCCCAGCCATATCGAACAAGGAGACATCATGGCTTTCACCACTGACGAGGTCCTCGCCGGACTCGCCGAGCTCATCACCGACGAGACCGGAATCTCGGCCGACGAGGTCGCGCTCGAGAAGTCCTTCACCGACGACCTCGACATCGACTCGATCTCGATGATGACGATCGTCGTCAACGCCGAGGAGAAGTTCGGCGTCACCATCCCCGACGACGAGGTCAAGAACCTCAAGACCGTCGGCGACGCCGTCACCTACATCACCTCGAACCAGGCGTGACCCCCTGCGGTGGGGGCGCCCAGCCCCCACCGCCACCCCGACTCGGAGACCGAACATGAGCACCGCCCGCATCGTCGTCACCGGCATCGGAGCCTCCTCCCCCCTCGGAGGAACGGCCCCCGAGAGCTGGTCCGCCCTGCTGAACGGAGAGTCCGGCACCCGCACTCTCGAGCACGACTGGGTGGAGCAGTACTCCCTCCCGGTGACGTTCGCCGCCGAGGCGAAGGTCCGCCCGGAGGAGGTGCTGGAGCGGCCGATCGCCAAGCGTCTCGACCCGTCCTCGCAGTTCGCCCTCATCGCGGCCAAGGAAGCCTGGGCGGATGCCGGAGCACCCGACGTCGCCCCGGAACGTCTGGGCGTCGACTTCGCCACCGGTATCGGCGGCGTGTGGACTCTCCTGGATGCGTGGGACGCCCTGCGAGAGAAGGGCCCCCGTCGCGTCATGCCGATGACGGTTCCGATGCTCATGCCCAACGCGGCGGCCGGCAACCTGTCCCTGCACTTCGGTGCCCGTGCGTTCGCGCGCACCGTCGCGAGCGCGTGCGCCTCCAGCACGGAGTCCATCGTCAACGCGGTCGAGCACCTGCGCGACGGCCTCGCCGACGTCGTGATCGCGGGTGGAACCGAATCGGCCATCCACCCGATCACGATCGCTTCGTTCGCCTCCATGCAGGCGCTCTCCAAGCGCAACGACGACCCGGCCACCGCATCGCGCCCGACCAGCATCGACCGCGACGGCTTCGTCATGGGCGAGGGCGCCGCGGCGCTCATCCTCGAGACCGAGGAACACGCACGCGCGCGCGGCGCCAAGATCTACGCGTACGTCGTCGGTGGCGGCGTCACGGCCGACTCGTATCACATCACCGCCAACGACCCCGAAGGTGCGGGCGCCGCACGAGCGGTGGGACTCGCGCTCGCCATGGCCGACGCGTCCGTGGACGACGTGACGCACATCAACGCGCACGCCACCTCGACGCCCGTCGGCGACCCCAACGAGTACACCGCTCTCAAGGCGGTCTTCGGCGACCGCATCGACGACATCCCCGTGTCGGCGACGAAGGCGTCCACCGGGCACCTTCTCGGCGGCACCGGCGCTCTCGAGGCGATCTTCACGATCCTCGCGATCAGCGAGCGACAGGCACCGCCGACGATCAACATCACCGAGCAGGATCCGGCCGTGCCCTTCCGTGTGTCCGGTTCGGTGCAGTCGCTGGGCGCCGGCGACCAGCTCGCGATCAGCAACTCGTTCGGCTTCGGCGGACACAACGCCGTCGTCGCGTTCTCGAACGTCTGAACCAGGACGTCGAGAGGCCCGGAGAGCAACCGCTCTCCGGGCCTTCGTCGTGTCGGGCGGCAGTGCGCCTTCCCAGCGCCGGGACGAGGTCGACCGGCATCCGGTAGCAGCGCTCCCGCCGCCCGAGGTCTAGGTCATCCGACCTTGTGCAGCCAGACCACCGGGGCATCGTCGCCGGCCTGACGGAACGGCTCCAGCTCTTCGTCCCATGCTCCGCCCAGGGCGACGCTGAGTTCGCGCTGCAGCTCCGCTGCATCCCCTGCCGCGATCTCCACCGCGTAGCGGATGCGGTCCTCCCCGATCACCACGTTGCCGGCGGTGTCCGTCTGCGCGAAGTGCACGCCGAGGTCCGGCGTGTGCATCCACCGACCGCCGTCGCTGCGGGCGCTCGGATCCTCGGAAACCTCGAAGCGCAAATGCTCCCAGCCGTGCATCGCGCTGGCGAGCGCCGCTCCGGTGCCAGTGGGCGCCTCCCAATAGAACTCGGCACGGCGGCTGCCCGGCAGCACCGGCTGATCAGACCACTCGAAGTTCACGGCCCGCCCGAGGACACGCCCGACAGCCCACTCGAGGTGGGGACACAACGCCCGTGGCGCCGAGTGGATGAACACCACTCCGCGCGCCATGTGTGCAGCCATTCTCTCTCCGATCATCAGGTGCGTCTTCCCCTACGACCTGACTCGGCGAACGAGCTGCGGATATGCGGTTGTCCCGGCCATTATCTCCGGCCCACCTGAGAATCACAAGTCTGTAACTCTCTGGATGTCGTCGCCCCGTCGAGCGTGTCGAGCGTTTTTCCGTCAGCTGTCCTGCCGGTCCGGCGGCAGGACGCGCTTTGCTGGAGAGCGCGTCTGTCGTCGGGCGATGAGAGGGAGACACATGATCGAGGCATCCGACCCTGCAGCCGTCCCCGCCGCGCCCACACGCGTGGGCGCACTCGCGCCGCTCACCGTGCCCGCATTCCGCGCCCTGTGGATCGCGGCCCTGATCAGCAACATCGGCAGCTGGATGCAGACGGTCGGGGCGCAGTGGTTCCTCGTCGAGCAGCACAGTTCCCCTCTGCTCATCGCCCTGGTCCAGACGGCGAGTGCCGCACCCGTCCTGCTGCTCGGAATCCCCGCCGGCGTGATCGGCGAGCTCCTGAATCGACGCACCCTGCTCATCTGGGTGCAGGCCACGCAGGTCGTCATCGGGGGCGTGCTCGTCGTTCTCACGATGACGGGCGAGATGTCGCCCTATCTGCTGCTCGCCCTGACCCTCGTTCTCGGGGCGGCCTCGGCCGTGCAGCTGCCCGCGTACGGCGCGATCTCCGCCGAGATCGTGCCGACGGCCTTCATCCCCAACGCGGCGTCCCTCAGCTCGATATCGGTCAACGTCGCACGGGCGATCGGTCCCGCCATCGCAGGAGCCCTGGTCTCGCTGCTCGGCGTGGCGTTCGTCTTCGCGCTGAACGCCGCATCCTTCGCGGTGTTTCTGGTGGTACTGCTGGCGTGGCGGGGTTATCGCCCCTCGCCGCACGGATTCGAACCCTTCCTCGATGCCACACGTGCGGGCGTGCGCTACGTTCGCAACGCCGGGATCATCCGCGCCCTCTATCTGCGCCTGGGACTGTTCATCGTTCCCGCATCGGCGCTGTATGCGCTTCTCCCGCTGCTCGCGACCGAACGGCTCGGTCTCGATGCGACCGGCTACGGCGTGCTTCTCGCCGGGGTCGGGGTGGGTTCCATCGTGGGTGCCTTCACGATGCCGCGCGTGCGGGACACGATCGGGGTGAACCGCACCGTGCTGCTGTGCGCCCTCGCGTTCGGAGCGAGCATGGTCGGGACCGCCGTGTCTTCGTGGGCCGCGCTCAGCGTCGTGATCCTGGCCGTGGGCGGTGCCGGGTGGATCGGAGTGATCGCGACCCTCAACGGCGCCGTCCAGTCCTTCCTCCCCGCCTGGGTGCGCACGCGCGGACTCTCGATCTATCAGATGGTGCTGTTCGGCTCGACCGCAGCGGGCTCCGCGCTCGCCGGCGCCGTGGCCGGCTGGGTCGGATCGGTCACAGCCTGCCTGGTGGCGGGTCTCCTCGTCGTCCTCGTGGCCCTGACCCAGCTCGCGCTTCCTCTCGCGGCGACGGGGCACATCGCGCGCGGTCGCGGTGAGCTCCCCCTGCCCGAGCTCGAATCGGACGCGGACATCGATGAGAACGCGCAGACACTCGTTCTCGTGCGCTACCGGGTCGACGACGAGCATCGGGCGGACTTCCTCACTCGGATGCAGCTCGTCGAGCACAGCCGACGGCGCACCGGGGCGCGCAGCTGGGCGCTCTACGCCGATCGGGAACAGCCTGGCGTGCTCGTGGAGGCGTTCGACGTCGGCAGCTGGCGCGAGCACCTGAGCCAGCATGCCGAGCGGCTCACGGGATACGACCAGAAAGTGATTCACGACGCGCAGATACTCGCTCTGTCCGTCGACACCGAGCACCTGATAGCCACCGATCCGGCGGCGCGATCCGCGTGAGCACGAGGCGCACCTCTCACGCCTCGCGCGGCGGAGCCGGCCGTCGCCCGTTCACCGCGCGACGGCAGCTTTCAGCAGCTCGTCGATCAGCGCCGCATAGCTGAGCCCGACGGCCGCGAACATGCGCGGCACTTGCGAGTGCTCGGTCATCCCCGGCGTGGTGTTCACCTCGTTGAGCACGACGCCACGCCCGGTGACGAAGAAGTCGAACCGTGCGACACCGGCGCATCCGAGCGCGTCGTAGAGACGCACCGCATCCCGCTCCAGGACCTCCAGCTCGTCCGACGTGACGCGCGCGGGGATGATGAACGGTGCGCTGCCGTCGTACTTCGCGGCATGATCGAACACGGCCCGCTCCGCGACGGCGATCTCCAGCGGCTCACCGACCCGCAAGGCGCCGGCGGGTCCGCGGAAGACCGCGATGTCCACCTCGCGCCCGGTGATGAAGGGCTCCACCAGCACGCTGTTGCCCGCGCAACGCGCCCGTTCGATCGCAACCGCCAGATCCGATGCGTCCGAGACCAAGGAGACGCCATTACTCGAGCCGCCCGTGGTCGGCTTCACCACGAAGGGAGCGGCGAGGGGAACAACGGACATCGCATCACCGGGCTCGATCAGGATCCCCGGGGCCGTCGCCACTCCCAAAGCACCCGCGACGAGTTTCATCGCCCATTTGTCCATCGCCAGCGCCCCCGCCCGCACCGGCGAGCCGGCGAACGGGACACCCAGCATCGTGAGGAGGCCGGCGACAGCCCCGTCCTCGCCGTTCACGCCGTGCAGCGCCGGGAAGACGACGTCGCAGCCGTCCAGGAGACGAACCGCCTCGCCGGAGGTGAGCGACCCCTCCGCGCAGCGCCAGTGTCCGCCGCGCTCGATGGTCAGCTCGCAGACGTCGTCACCGAGCTCTCGCGCCCCGCGCGCCACCGCGGCCGCCGATGCGAGCGACACATCATGCTCGTCGTTCGCTCCGCCGCCGATAACCGCGACCCTTCGCCGCCGGAGTGTCGTCATTCGGGGGTCCTTTCGATGTGTGTCGATCGGTGCACGCGGGAGACGCGTGCGCCGATCCGGGTGACGATCTCGTGCTCGATGGTGTCCGACCAGCTCGCCCAGTCGGCCACGGTGGGCTCTCCCTCTTTGCCCGGACCGAAGAACGTCACGATCTCCCCCGGGATCAGCACGTCGTCCCCGGTGTCGACCACCGCCATGTCCATGGAGATCACACCGACGATGGGACGACGACGACCCCGCACGAAGACCTCGGCCCGATGAGAGGCCGCACGCGGCAACCCGTCCGCGTATCCCAGCGGAAGCAGGGCGAGGTGCGTGGGGCGGTCGGTGGTGAAGCGGGCACCGTAACCGACGCCGACGCCCGCGCCCACCTGCCTCGCACTGATGACCGGAGCGCGCAGCGAGAGGGCGAAGCGCAGCTCGTGCGACGTGTGTGAGGGATCGATGCCGTAGAGCCCTGCTCCCACGCGGTGAAGATCGTGCTCGCCACCGACTCCGGCCAGCGTCGCCGATGTCGCCGCGAGATGCGTGACGGCAGGAGACAGCCCCCGATGCCGAGCGCTGCAGACAGCCGCATCGAAGCGCAGGCGCTCGCGGAGGTTCTGCGGGTCATCAGGGCGATCTGCGCACGACATGTGGCCCATGATCCCGACGACCTGCGCGTGCCCCCGGCATTCCGCCATCCGGGCGAGTTCGCACAGGGTGCGCCACTCGGCTGCGGGTGCGCCGTCGCGACTCATGCCCAGATCGGCATGCAGGTGCAGACGCGCCGGGCAACCGAGACGACGGGCGACGCGCACGATGGCATGCAGCAGATCCGCACCCGCCACGCCGAGGTCTATGCGCTCCGACACAGCCGACGCGAAGTCGGCATCGATCGGATTCAGCCAGCTCAGGATGGGAACGTCGAGACCGCTACGACGAAGGGCGAGCCCCTCGTCGATCGATGCGGCCCCGAGGGCGGTCGCACCCTCCTCGATCACGGCAGACGCGACGGGACCGTGCCCGAACGCGTCTGCTTTCATCACCGCCATCAGACGACCACGCGTGAGACGGGAGAAGTGCCGCGCGTTGGCTCGGATCGCGTCCTCGTGCACGTGCAGTTCCGCACCGGATCTGTGCGCATGAGCGCGGGGTAATGAAGCGTACGGCACCCTCAGAGTCAATCCATACGGCCGTCACAGCGTCGTATGGAGTTTCCGATACATCCGCGATATGCGTGGCTCGGTTTCTGTAGGGCGGGTGGGACTTGAACCCACGATCGTCGGGTTATGAGCCCGCTGCCTTGACCAGCTTGGCCACCGCCCCCTGTGGCGAAAAGCCTATCGCGGCGGCGCTGTGTCTCCGCGACTGCCTCGCTGCAGGGGCAGCTCCTGGCTGTCGCTGATGACCTGCGGGTGGTTCCGCGTCAGTGAGAACACACCGTAGACCGCGATCAGACCCGCCACGACGAAGCCTGCGATGGCCCAGGCTCCCGCGGTAGCCGCCTCCTGAAGGATGACGAGGCCGATCACGACGGCGACGATGGGATCGATGACCGTGAGCCCCGCGATGACCAGGTCGGGCGGTCCCACCGAGTACGCCGTCTGGACGAAGTACGCACCGAGCGTGACCGCCACGAGCAGACCCACAATGCACAGGATCGAGAGCCAACCGAAGTCGCCTTCCTGGATGTTCTTGATCACGACCTTCGCAAGGGTGGCGACGAACGCGTAGAGCACCCCCGCCGCGACGATGTAGAAGAGAGGGCGCGCGTGCTTACGCATCCACAGCCACCAGGCGAGAGCGGTCAGCACGACCACGACCGCGAGCAGTCCGAGGATCGTCAAGAGCTCCGACTGCGAGATCGGCTGCTCCGTCGCGACGAACGCGGCGATGGTGACGAAGATGAGGATTCCTCCCACGCACGCGATGATCGAACGCACCGACGCCTTGGTGGGTTTGTGTCCGGAGATCCTCGCATTCAGCAGCGTCGTGATCACGAGAGACACCGCCCCGAGAGGCTGTACGAGGATCAAGGGCGCGAAGGCGAGAGCCGTCAACTGACAGGTGATGCCCAACCCGAGCATCACGGTGCCGGCGACCCACGACGGCCGCCGCAGGAGTTGGAGGAGCTGCCCTCCGCTGAGTCCGCTGGCACCCGATGCGTTCGCCAGGCGCTCGACCTTGACGACACCGCGGTGCTGGTACTGCGCGCCGAGCGACATGAACACCGCGCCGAGCAAGGCGATCGGGATGCCGATGAGAATGCCCGGGTCACGGAAGACACCGACGAGGTCGTTGGCGACATCGTTCAGGATCACTTCCGCTGGGAGCACCCTATGACCCTAACCTCCGGCGTGCGCTGGGTAGGCTCAGACACGTGGCTGTCCTTCCGATTCGCATCATGGGCGATCCCGTCCTCCACTCCCCCGCCGCGCCCGTCGAGGAGGTGACCGACGAGATCCGCACCCTGGTCGCCGACATGTTCGAGACCATGGACGCGGCACCCGGCGTCGGTCTCGCCGCACCCCAGGTCGGTGTGGGCCTGCGCATCTTCACCTACACGTATCAGGACGACGAGGGCGCCGAGTGGCGCGGCGAGATCATCAACCCCGAGCTGTGGATGACACCTCTCATCCCCGGGGATCCGGACGAGGACGAAGAGTCCGAGGGCTGCCTCTCCTTTCCCGGCGAACGCTTTCCGCTGCGCCGCTCGGAACGGGTCCGCGTGACGGGAACCGACCTCGAAGGCCGTCCGGTGTCGATCGAGGTCGACGGCTGGCGCGCCCGCATCCTGCAGCACGAGTTCGATCACCTCGACGGCATCCTCTACATCGATCGCCTCAGCGACTCGGACTGGAAGACGACGCAGAAGATCGCCCGCAAGCGCGGATGGGGACGCCCGGGAGCGTCCTGGCTCCCGGGCGTCGACGACCTCGAAGGCTGAGGCTCAGACTCCTTCGGCGGGCTGCGCCGCTGCCGGCGGTGCGGGCGGCGTGTGCTGCGTCTGCACCGCAGCAGCCTGAAGCTGCTCCCCCATCGCCTGACCGACGACACGGCCCTGAATGATCTCGGCGAGGTCGAGGCCCGTTGCGACCTTGACCGCGTCGAAGGTGGCCCGCAGACCCTGCGCGGACTCCGTCGCGAGGTGGCTGCTCGCACCCTCGCCGCCGAGCACCGTGATGGAGCCGACCTTGTCGTAACCCTTGGCGAACTCGGTCATCATCGGAACGAGCGCCTCGAGAGCGCGCTGGGCGAGCAACGCCTGCTGGTTGCGGCTCAGCGCCTCCGCCTCCGCCTGGATCGCCGCAGCGCGCGCCTCGCCCTCGGCGCGGACGGCGTCGGCTTCGGCGTTCGCACGCAGACGTGTGGCGGCCGCATCCTGCTCGGCGATCTGCGCCTGCGCCTGCGCCGCCTTGACCTTGGCGTACGCGTCGGCGTCGGCGGCGCGCTCGCGCTCGTAGAGGTTGGCGTCGGCGACCTTCTTGATGTCGGCATCCAGTCGAGCCTGCTTGTTCTCGGCTTCCTGCAGCAGAACAGCCTGCTGACGCTCGGCGCGGGCGAGGGCCTCGGCCTGCTCGGCCTCGGCGTTGGCCCGGCCGACCTCGGCCTGCGCGGCTGCCGTGTTCTTGTCGAGCGCCGTCTGCTCGATCAGGTTCGCTTCCTGCGTGGCGATCTGACGCGCCCGGATCTCGCGCTCCGCGTTGATCTTGGCGACCTCCGCTTCACGCTTCACGCGCTCGACCTCGGTCGCGCCGAGAGCCGAGATGTAGCCGTTCTGGTCGGTGATGCCCTGGATCTGGAACGAATCGAGGATCAGACCCTGCGACGACAGGTCGCTTTTGATGCCTTCGGCGATCTGGTCAGACAGCCGCTGGCGGTCGCGCATGAGTTCCTCGACCGTCAGCGTCGCGACGACGCCGCGGAGCGCACCCTCGAGCTGTTCGGTCGTGAACTGCTCGATCGCCTTGTCCTGCGAGGCGAAGCGCTCGGCCGCGCGACGGACGGACTCGGGGTCGGAACCGATCTTGACGAGTGCGACACCGCTGACGTTGACCGTGACGCCATTGGACGACTGCGCCGTCGGCTCCATCTTGATCTGACGCGCGCGGAGGGAGATCATCTCGCCGCGCTGGGTGAGCGGGTTCACGATCGCGCCGCCGCCGGTGATCACGGTGATCCGCGAGTCCCCGCTGCTGCTGCGCTGCTTCTTACCGACGATCACGAGCGCCTCGTCGGCCTTCGCCACCCGGTACCAGGCGCGGATCAGGATCAGCACGATGATCAGAACGACGACGAGCACGATTCCGCCGACGATGGCCAGTAGCCCCATTGCTCCGAGTGCGGCGATATCCATGTGCATCCTTCCGGTCGCGACGACGGACGCCTCACCCCGAAGCGTCTCCCCCTCACCCTATCGACCGGCTATGTCCGTGCCGACCCGGTTGTGGACGAGCACACCGACCCGATACGCAGGAATGAAAAAAGACCCGGGGTGGAAGCCCGGGTCTCAGGTGAGAGCTGCGGTAGATGACGCAGTACTCTCGCTCCCCGGCTTGGACTCGAACCAAGAACCTATCGGTTAACAGCCGATTGCTCTGCCAATTGAGCTACCGAGGAATGCTGTCCTTCTCGCGAAGGCAACCCGACTATCGTAGCAAACTCCGCGGGCTCACGACGACACGAGACGACGATCGGCCGACGCCGAGGGCGTCCACTGCATCTTCTTCACGCCGTGCCCGAATCCGACCGCATGACCGCCCTGCATCACGAGCACATCGGCGTCGAAGCTCGCGAGCGTCTCGGCCTCGTTCGCCACGAGCAACAGCGATGTACCCCGTTCCCGGCGCCGAGTCTCGAAGGCGGTTCGCACCAGTTCACGCCCTTCGACGTCGAGATTCGCCATGGGCTCGTCGGCGACCACCAACTGGGGATCGAGCACGAGTGCGCGGGCGATCGCGACACGCTGACGCATTCCCGAACTCAGCTCGTACGGGAATTTCGACGCCGCGCCGATGCTGAGGCCGAGTTCGTCGAGCAGCGTCACCACCCGCAGCTCGAGGGCACGAGCGTTCACCCGCCGCGCACGACTCGTCACCGGTTCTGCCACGATCTCCGCCACCGTCAGCCGGGGCGGCAGCTGGGCACCGTCCTGCTGTCCGAGGTAGCCCGCGAAGACGGGGAGGGCGCGACGACGCCGCCCGCCGCGCCGCACGGACACCCCCTCGACCACCGCATCGCCGCCGACGACCTGGACGCCGTCATCCGCATGGCCTGCCAGGACGGCGGCGAGGGTCGACTTTCCCGATCCCGTCGAACCGACCAGGATGAGGGCGGCTCCGCGCTCCAGGCGGAAGGAGATCCCGTCGATCACCCGCTCCTCGCTGCCTGCGTGAGCGAGCGAGATGTCGCTGCAATCGATGCTGAGCGCGGCCTGATCCATGCAGTCATCCTGCACGCTGAGCGTTCGAATCGCTACTGATCGAGCGTCAGGCGCAGTCGCGCCGCATCCAGTTCGCGCAGGCGCAGCCGGACCTCGCGCCCCTCCGGAGAATCGGGTGCGAGCCGCTGGATGTCTCCCACCAGCTCCTGTTTCTGGCGGTCGATGGCACGCAGTCGGATGCGCAGCGCCAGGTCACGGGCGGAGATCACCGCGTGCTCTTCGTCGCGCGCCGGAAAATCGCCCGTGAGCAGTTCGGCCGCAAGCGATCGGTACGGCTCCCTCACGGCATCGACCGCCGCGGCCGCCCATCCCGGACGGGAGTGATCCGCAACCGCGGCGATGCTCGAGCGCACCGCCTCGAGGGCCGGATGCTGGAAGGTCTCATCCAGCGCTGCGCGCAGCTCTGCAGGATCGAGACGGTGTCCGTATTGCAGGAAGCCCATCACCGCGTCGCGCTCCAGGTCGGCCGAGCGAGGCAGCGAGGCGAGCGTGACGCGCACGGCCGGCGGTTGCGGGGCATCGGGCGGGTTCGCCGGCGCGGCTGCAGGCGCCGGTGCGCCGGCGGCGCGGGCGCGCTGGCGAGCCACTTCGCGGTGGACGTCCTTCAGATCTTCGCCGAGTCGTCGGGCGAGAACGTGCTCGTATCGCCGCCGCAGCGGCTCGTCACGGATCTCCGCCAGCAGCGGGGCGGCGAGGTTGAGACCCGCGAGCCGGCCCTCGACCGTACGCAGGTCGAGGCCGGCGAGGCGCTGATCGATGACGAACTCGAACATCGGAACCTTGGTGTCCATCAGCGCGCGCACCGCTCCATCACCGCGCGCCAACCGGAGATCGCACGGATCGAGATCCGCGGGCCCCACGGCCACGAAGCTCTGCGCATTGGCCGTGCGCGTCTCGGCGAAAGCGCGCACCGCGGCCTTCTGGCCCGCCGCATCCGGGTCGAAGGTGAAGACGATCTCGGCGGCCGCGTCATCGCCCATGATGCGACGCAGCACCTTCATGTGCTCGGCGCCGAATGCCGTCCCGCAGGTCGCGACCGCAGTCGTCAGCCCGGCCAGATGGCACGCCATGACATCGGTATACCCCTCGACGACGATCACGCGGCGCTTCTCCCCGCGGGCGATGTCGCGCTTGGCGAGATCGATGCCGTACAACACCTGCGACTTGCGATAGATCGGCGTTTCGGGCGTGTTGAGGTACTTCGGCCCCTTGTCGTCCTCGAGCAGACGCCGCGCACCGAATCCGAGCACCTGACCGGTGACGTCGCGAATGGGCCACACCAGCCGACCGCGGAATCTGTCGTAGACGCCGCGCTGTCCCTGAGACACGAGTCCCGCTGTCAGCAGCTCCTCTTTCGTGAAGCCCTTCGCCGTCAGGGCGTCGAGCATCCCCGACCATCCCGGCGGCGCGAAACCCACTCCGAAGTGCGCGGCCGCACCGGCGTCGAAGCCTCGCTCGCCGAGGAAGCGGCGCCCCACCTCCGCCTCGGGTGTCAGCAACTGCGCCCGGAAGAACTCGGCGGCCGCTGCGTTCGCCGCGTAGAGTCGGGCGCGCCCGGAGGTCTCCGGCGCCGCCCCGCCCTCCTCATAGTGGAGCGTGTAGCCGATGCGTCCTGCGAGGCGCTCGACCGCCTCGGTGAACGTCAGATGGTCCATCCGCCGCAAGAACGTGTAGACGTCGCCCGATTCGCCGCATCCGAAGCAATGGTAGAAACCCACCTGCGGCCGCACGTGGAAGCTGGGACTCTTCTCGTCGTGGAAGGGGCACAGACCCTTGAGGGATCCCACGCCCGCGGATTTGAGCGCGACGCGTTCTCCCACGATGTCGGCGATGTTCGTGCGGGCCTTCACCTCTTCGACGTCGGCCTGCGCGATGCGCCCCGGCATCAGAGCCCCTCGAGGGGCTCGGGAAGGGCGTACAGGGAGCGGGCGATGGTTCGCCCTCCCGGCATCCAGACGTCGAGGGTCTCGGTGTCGATCTCGCCGACAAGGCGGTGGTGCCAGCCGAGCGCGAAACGGTCGGTCAGACTCGCCACCTGGTCGACGATGACGCGCCGACGCGCGCCGTCGTTCTCCGCGCGGGCGAAATCCTCCGCGTGCAGGGCATCGAGATGCTCCGGCGCCTCCCACAGGGCGGTCGCGAGCCGCTTCAGCAGGCGTCGCTGCTCGCGGTAGAGACCCTTTCTCCCCTCGATCGTGACCACGAACGCTCCGATCGTGCCCTTGAGCACCGCCATCTCGGCCTCCACGACGCGCGGGACGACCACGTGGCCGTTGTACCGAGTCAGCGCCGGTGCGTCGTATGCCTCGCGTGTCGCAGCGGTCGCGGCACGCGCGAAGCGGCCGATCAGGTCGGAGGTCAGGTTCTTCAACCTGGCGTGCGCCGCACGCGTGCCGTCGAAGGAGGCGATCCACTCCGGCAGGCTGGTCAGGCGGTAGAGGGCATCCTCGAGCTCGTCGCGCGTGAAGTCGTACCCGACCCACGTCTGGATCGCGCTCAGGAGTGCCACGTGCTGACGCGGGTCCGAGAGGCGTCCGGGATCGAGGTATCCGTTGATGACGGCGTCCTCGAAGTCGTGCACCGAGTAGGCGATGTCGTCCGAGAGGTCCATGACCTCGGCCTCGATGCAGCGCACCCGGCCCGGCGCGCCCTGACGCATCCAGCGGAACACGGGTTCGTCGTCCGGGTAGACGCCGAACTTCAACCGTCCACCTGGATCGGGCACGGGACTGTCGATGGTCCACGGGTACTTGCAGGTCGCATCGAGGCTGGCGCGTGTCAGATTGAGCCCGTAGCTGCGCCCGTCGTCCGAGATCACCTTCGACTCGAGCCGGGTCAGGATGCGGAGGGTCTGGGCATTGCCCTCGAACCCGCCGATGTCCTCGGCCCAATCGTTCAGGGCGCGCTCGCCGTTGTGTCCGAACGGCGGATGACCGAGGTCATGGCTCAGACACGCCGTATCCACGACATCCGGCGCCAGCTGCAGAGCGGTGGCCAGCTCGCGCCCTACCTGCGCGACCTCCAACGAATGCGTCAACCGGTTGCGGGCGAAATCGGCCGGGCTCGCCGGAGAGAGCACCTGCGTCTTGGCGGCGAGCCGGCGCAGCGAGGCCGAGTGCAGCACCCGAGCGCGATCGCGGGCGAAGTCGTCGCGCTGCGAGCGGTGCTGCTCGGCGAAGAAGCGTTCGGCGTCGCTCGTCTCGTACCCGTCGGGGCGCGTCCCCGTCAGGGAGTGTTCAGCCGCCACTGTGGTCGAGCTCCGCATCCGCCAGTGCGCCGGCAGCGTCGGTCGCCAGCTCTCGGCTGTCGAGCCAGCCCTCGGGAAGCGCCGGCCGCTTCGGGGTTCCCGCTCGACCGCGCTGGCCCTCGGCCGCTTCCCCCGGATACGGCGCATCGAGCTCCAGCGTGCCGAGGAGGTCGTCGATCTCCTGCAGCGAAGACGCCGTCGCCAGGCGCGCGCGGATGTCGCCGCCGACGGGATATCCCTTGAAGTACCAGGCCACATGCTTGCGGATGTCGCGGCATCCGCGATCCTCGTCCTCGAAGAACTCGACCAGCAACTCCGCGTGACGCCGGAAGGCGCCCGCCACGAAACCGAGCGTCGCATCGACGGGCTGCGTACCGGCACCGCCGCCGAACGCGCGGGCCAGATCGCCGAACAGCCACGGACGACCGAGGCAGCCGCGCCCCACCACGACGCCGTCGCAGCCGGTCTGCTCGACCATCCGCACGGCATCCTCCGCCGACCAGATGTCGCCATTGCCCAGCACCGGCACGCTCGTGATGGTGTGCTTCAGCGTCCCGATCGCGTCCCAGTCGGCGTTGCCCGAGTAGAACTGCGACGCGGTGCGCGCGTGCAGCGCGATCGCCGCGACCCCCGCATCCTCCGCGATGCGGGCGGCATCGAGGTAGGTGAGGTGATCGTCGTCGATGCCTTTGCGCATCTTCACGGTCACGGGGATGTCGCCCGCGCCGCGGACGGCCGCGCGGACGATCTCGCCGAACAGCCCGCTCTTCCACGGCAGCGCCGCTCCCCCGCCCTTACGAGTGACCTTGGGGACCGGGCAGCCGAAATTCAGGTCGATGTGGTCGGCGCGATCCTCGTCTGCGAGCAGGCGTGCGGCAGCGCCCACCGTCGCCGGGTCCACGCCGTAGAGCTGCACCGAGCGCGGCGTCTCGGACTCGTGATGACGGATGAGGCGCATGGTCGTGTCGTTGCGCTCCACCAGGGCGCGTGAGGTGATCATCTCGCTCACGTAGAGGCCGGCACCGTACTCGCGGCACAACCGGCGAAACGCCGTGTTGGTGATGCCCGCCATGGGCGCGAGTACCACCGGCACCTCGACCTCGATGGGGCCGAGCCGCAAGGGGCGCGCGGGGGCGATTGTCGTGGTCACCAAATCATTCTCCCAGACCGAGGGACCGCGCGGCGGCGTACTGTAAGCCTCATGAGCGCGACCACCGCCGAAGACCTCCGCAGCATCCCCTTCACCGCTGCGGATGGCACCCAGAAGACCCTCGCTGAGTACGGACAGAACGTCCTGATGATCGTCAACGTCGCCTCCCGTTGCGGCCTTGCCCCGCAGTACGAGCAGCTCGAGGAGTTGCAGCGCACGTACGGCGAGCGAGGCTTCACCGTCCTCGGATTCCCCTGCAACCAGTTCATGGGCCAGGAACCGGGATCCGTCGAGGAGATCCTCGAGTACTGCTCGATGACGTGGGGCGTCACGTTCCCCGTGAACGACAAGGTGAAGGTCAACGGTCCCGGCGCCGCTCCGCTCTACAAGGCCCTCAAGCGCGCGAAGGACGAAGAGGGCAAGCACGGCCCGATCCTCTGGAACTTCGAGAAGTTCGTGCTCACCCCGGCCGGAGACGTGCACCGGTTCCGCCCGACGACGAAGCCGGACGATCCCGCGATCGTCGAGGTCATCGAGCGGAACCTGCCCGCCTGACTCAGGCCGTCTCGGCGCCCTGTCGCTCCGCCCACACCTGACGGGCGATCTGTGCGAACGCCTCCGGCGGCTGGGCCCCGCTCACTCCGTAGCGCTCGTCGATCACGAAGAACGGCACGGCGTTGATCCCGTATGCCGTCGCCTGCGCCTTGTCGGCTTCGACGGCCTCGAGGTAGCGGTTGCTCTGCAGTGCCTCACGCGCCGCATCCGCATCCAGTCCGACCTCCGAGGCCAGCGCCACGAGATCGTCCACCCGACCCACGTGGTGCCCCTCCACGAAGTAGGCGGCCATCAGACGCTCGGTCATCTCCCGCTGCAGACCCTGCTCCTTCGCGAAGTGCAGCAGCTGATGAGCGAGCACCGTGTTCGTGTGCTGCAGCTTCTCGAAGTGGTAGTCCAGACCGGCCTCGGCCGCCACACCGGTGACACGGTCCAGCATCTGCCGAACCTGGTCGTGCGGCATCCCCTTGTACTCCGCAAGGAAGTCGACCTCGTTCCCGTGGAAGTCGACGGGCGTATCGGGCGAGAGCTCGTACGAGTGGAAGGTCACCTCCACCAGCGGGGCGTCCTCGTCGTCCGCGGTGGCCTTCAAGCCGGCCTCGAGATTGCGCTTTCCGATGTAACACCACGGGCACGCGATGTCACTCCACACGTCGATACGAATCGGGTCTGTCATGACGGGAGCAACGGCTGCTCGGCCCCCACTATTCCGATGATCGGCGAACGGGAGCGACGAACGCTGAGAAGGTGTGAAGAATGACCGCGCAACCGGGGCGCGCTGTGCGAGACTTCTGAGGGCTGCCGTGGGGGTATGCCGGCACCTGAGCAACATGGGGAAAGCACGTGGGGACCCGAACCCCGGCGCGTGACGCGCGCCACGCACGACGGCGGCGACGCCGCACCATCATCTGGGTGAGCTCGCTCATCGCCGTTCTGGCAGTGGGTGCCACCACCGCAGCGGCCGTGGTCCTGCCGCAGCTGCCGCCGTCCTTCCCGTTCGCCGCCGAACCCACGCCCGGCGCATCACCCTCGCAGATCCACTCACCGGATCCGGCACCGCTGCCCACCCCGGTGCAGACACCCGACATCCCGCCACCGCCGCCGCCCGCGCCGGTCTCTCCGCTCGCGCTCGGGTGCGACACGACATCCGTGATGTCGGTGTGGGCGCACCAAGACGACGATCTGATCTTCGCGAACCCGTCGCTGCAGGAGGCCGTGAGCAACGGCGAATGCGTCCGCACGCTCTACCTGACCGCCGGAGACGCCGGCAAGGGGACGAATTACTCGCGCTCGCGCGAGCTCGGCATCCTGCGCGCCTACAACACGATGCGCGGCGCGCAGGCGTTCTGGGACGAAACGAGCATCACCATGCTGTCGGGCGCACACGTCACGTTGTTCTCCCGCCAGGGCGACCCCAAGCTGAGCGTGGCATTCCTGCGTCTCCCCGACGGCGGCCTCGATGCGGGCGGGTTCACTGCGACCGGCCACAGCAGCATCCCGCAGCTGGAGTCTGGCGCGATCCCGGCGCTCGCGCCCATCGACGGCGCACCGGCCCTCAGCGCGGCGGTGCTGCAGCAGACCGTCGCCGAGGCCATCACCGCCTGGGCACCCACCCGGCTGTTCACCCATATTCCCGCCACCTCGCCGCTGACACAGGGTGATCATCCCGACCACGGCGCGACCGGCGCGATCGTGCGGGCGGCGGCACAGAGCGTCGGATACCCGATGGACGCCATCCGATACTTCGTGGGATATCCCTCGCAGAATCTTCCTGCCAACCTCAGCGGCGACCTCCTCAACCGAAAGGTCGATACATACCGTATCTATGCGAAGGAGGACCCGGTGATCGCCTGTGCCGACAACACCGCCTGCCTCGCCCGCAAGGGGTTCGGCGCGTGGCTGCAGCGCTCCTATCCGAAGACGGACGCGGAGCTCGGCATCGGCTGAACCCGCGTCACGAGCGAGGTGCGTCGACGGCGCCGCCGAAACGGCGATCGCGGCCGAGGTACATGTCGATCGCACGCCACAGATCGCGGCGGCCGAAGTCGGGCCACAGGGTGTCGAGGAACACGAACTCGGCGTATGCGGACTCCCACAGCAGGAAGTTCGAGGTGCGCTGCTCACCGCTGGATCGGACGAACAGGTCGACATCCGGCATATCAGGCTGGTAGAGCCGACGCTGAACGAGCTTCTCCGTCACGGCGGAGGGCCGCAGGCGCCCCGCGGCGACATCGTCGGCGATCGACCGCATGGCGTCGACCAGCTCCACCCGACCGCCGTAGTTGACGCACATCGTCAACGTCAGAACCGTGTTGTCGCGCGTGAGCTCTTCGGCGTACTGGAGCTCTTTGATGACCGAGCCCCACAGTCGCGGTTTGCGCCCCGCCCACCGTACGCGCACGCCCCACTCGTTGAGCTGGTCGCGGCGACGGTGCAGCACGTCGCGATTGAAGCCCATCAGAAAGCGCACCTCGTCGGGCGAACGGCTCCAGTTCTCCGTCGAGAACGCGTAGACGGAGAGATGGGTGACTCCAGCCTGGATGGCTCCGGCCACCACGTCCAGGAGCGCCGCCTCACCCGCCTTGTGCCCCTCGACACGGGTGAGTCCGCGCCCGTTCGCCCACCGCCCGTTGCCGTCCATCACGATCGCCACATGACGGGGCACAGTGCCGCGCTGGTACGCGGGCGGATACTCGCCCGTCCAGTCGACCGGACGATAGGGCACCGCATCCCGGTGCGTGTAGGGCTTCGGACTCATCGGGCTCTTTCCACGTGGGACAGGGATCGGATGCCGCGCTCGAGGTGCCACTGGGCGTAGGCGGCGACGAGTCCGGAGGCGGAGGCGTGCGTGCGCTCGGTCGCCGCATCCACGCTGTCCCAGTCGCCGGTCAGCAGCGCGCGGAGGTGGCCCGTGGTCTCGAGATCGACGCGCGCCGATCCCGCGGGCGCGCAGGAGCGACACACCATGCCACCGGCCTGCGCGACGAACGCGCCATGCGGGCCGGGCGTGCCGCATCTGGCGCAGTCGTCGAGGCCCGGAGCCCAGCCAGAGAGGGCCAGGGCGCGCAGGAGGTAGGAGTCGAGGATGCTGCGCGGCGCATGATCGGCGCGAGCGAGCGCACGCAAGCCGCCCACCAGCAGCAGATAATGCGACGAGGACGCTTCCGCGTCGCCGAGCCGGTCGGCCGTCTCCGCCATCGCGCTCGCGGCCGTGTAGCTGTCGTAATCGGCGGCGATGTCGGCGCCGTAGGTGCCCAGCGATTCGGCCTGCTGGACGATGTCGAGCGAGCGGCCCGCGTAGAGCTGCACGTCGGCGACCATGAACGGTTCCAACCTCGCCCCCAGTCGGGACGAGGTGCGGCGCACGCCCTTCGCGACGGCGCGGATCTTGCCGGTGCGGCGCCCGAGCATGGTGACGATCCGATCCGCCTCACCCAGCTTGTGGGTGCGCAGGACCACGACCTCGTCGCGATAGGTGGGCACACTCGATTATCCCGCGGAGCAGAGACAATGGATGCGTGACCGAGCCGCTCTTCGTGATCCCCCTGTGGGCCGATCTCACCGCCGTCGCCCTGGGAGGGGTGCAGGGCGCGCTCTTCGCGTCCGGTTTCCGCGGGCAACGGCGTCTCGATCTGCTCGGGGTCGCGATCATCGGCATCCTGTTCGGCATGGGAGGCGGTCTGATCCGCGATCTGCTGCTCGGCGTCGCTCCCGCCACCCTGCAGAGCGACTGGTACCTGCTCACGGCGATGGCGGCATCCCTCATCGGCATGCTGCTGGCGGGCCTCTTCCAGCGCCTGAACCGGGTCATCGTCTCGCTCGACGCGTTCGTCATCGGACTCTTCGGCGCCTTCGGCACGAGCAAGGCGCTCGCCCTGGGACTTCCGGTCGTGCCCGCCGTGTTCGTCGGCGTCTGCGCGGCTGTGGGCGGCGGGGTGCTCCGTGACGTGATCATGGGCCTGCCGGTCGCCATCATGCACGTCGGGTCGCTCTACGCCGTGGCTGCGGCCGCCGGATGCGTCGTCCTCGCCACGCTCGACGCGTTCGGCGTGAACCTGGTCGCCGCAGCGATCGTCGGCATCGCCGTGACGACCACCATCCGCATCCTGGCTGTGATCTTCGACCTCTCCCTGCCGGAGCAGCGGATGCTGTACCGCCGCAAGGTCGCGGTGGAGACCGCCGCCATCCCGATCGTGCGCCCCGCCGCCGAGCCCGAGTAACCACCGCGAGACTGCACTCTCGCCACGAGATCACGGGTAATACCCGTGATCTCGTGCGAGAGATGCAGTCTCGCGGAGGAGGGATGCGGGCTCAGGCGCTGGCGACCAGCTCGCGCTCGCGGGTGCGGATCGCGCGGTTGACGCTCGAGACGACCGCCTTCAGGCTCGCCGTGGAGATGTCCCCGTCGATGCCGACGCCCCAGAGACGCTCGCCGTCGACCTGCAGTTCGACGTAGGCCGCCGCCTGCGCGTCGCCGCCGGCGCTCATGGTGTGCTCGACGTAGTCGTACAGCGAGATGTCGAACCCCCGGGAACGCAGTACTTCGAGGAAGGCGGCGATGGGGCCGTTGCCGTTTGCGGTCGCATCCTCGACGTTGTCGCCGTCGCGCAGGCGCACGTTCAGCTCGACGTCGCCGGTCATCTCGCTCGAGGTCCGTGTTCCGAGAAGCTCGAAACGGCCCCAGCGGGCGTCCTCCGACTCGGAAGGCAGGTACTCGTCGGAGAAGACCGACCAGATCTGGTCGCTCGTGACCTCGCCGCCCTCGGCGTCGGTCTTGGCCTGCACGACCCCGGAGAACTCGATCTGGAGCTTGCGGGGAAGATCCAGAGCGTGGTCGGTCTTGAGCAGGTATGCCACCCCGCCCTTGCCCGACTGCGAGTTGACCCGGATGACCGCCTCGTAGGACCGCCCCAGATCCTTGGGGTCGATCGGCAGGTACGGCACGGCCCACTCGATCTCATCCACCGAGACACCGCGCGAAGCGGCCTCGGCGGCCATCGCCTCGAAGCCCTTCTTGATGGCGTCCTGGTGCGAGCCGCTGAAGGCCGTGAAGACGAGGTCGCCGGCCCACGGGCTGCGCTCAGGAACCGGCAGCTGGTTGCAGTACTCGGCCGTGCGCTTGACCTGGTCGATGTCGCTGAAGTCGATTTGCGGGTCGATGCCCTGCGTGAACAGGTTGATCCCCAAAGCGACCAGGTCGACATTGCCCGTGCGCTCGCCGTTGCCGAACAAGCAGCCCTCGATGCGGTCGGCGCCGGCCATGTAGCCCAGCTCCGCCGCGGCGATGGCCGTGCCGCGGTCGTTGTGCGGATGCAGCGAGATGATGACGTTCTCACGGTGGTTGAGGTTGCGCCCCATCCACTCGATCGAGTCTGCGTAGACGTTCGGGGTCGCCATCTCGACCGTGGCGGGCAGGTTGATGATGACCTTGCGCTCGGGCGTCGGCTCCAGGACTTCGAGCACGGCGTTGCAGATCTCCGCCGCGAACTCGAGCTCGGTGCCCGTGTAGCTCTCGGGCGAGTACTCGTAGTACACCGCGGTCTCGGGAACGCGCTTCTCGTACTCGCGGCACAGCCGCGCGCCCTCGAGCGCGATGTCGATGATGCCCTGCTTGTCGGTGCGGAACACGACCTCGCGCTGCAGCACGCTCGTGGAGTTGTACAGGTGGACGATCGCCTGCTTGGCGCCGGCGATGGCCTCGTAGGTGCGCTCGATCAGATGCTGGCGCGCCTGCGTCAGCACCTGGATGGTCACGTCGTCGGGGATGAGGTCCTTCTCGATCAACTCCCGCACGAAGTCGAAGTCCGTCTGGCTCGCGCTCGGGAAGCCGACCTCGATCTCCTTGTAGCCCATGCGCACGAGCAGGTCGAACATGACGCGCTTGCGCTCGGGACTCATCGGGTCGATCAGCGCCTGGTTGCCGTCGCGCAGGTCGACCGCGCACCAGCGCGGCGCCTCGGTGATGCGCTTCGAAGGCCAGGTGCGGTCGGGCAGGTCCACGCGGATCTGCTCGTGGAACGGACGGTACTTGTGCGTCGGCATGCCGGACGGCTTCTGAGTGTTCTCCATGGCTGCTTTCCTCGTCGGATGATGCGGGCCGTCGACGAGCTCCGCGACGAGAAGGGCCCTAGATCGAGGTCTCGTCGCGGCGACTAAGGAGAAGCACGGCCGCGCGCATGCGGACAGCTTACACCCGGCATCTCAGAAGCCGAGGCGCCCTAGCTGCTTGGGGTCGCGCTGCCATTCCTTGGCGACGCGCACGTGCAGCGACAGGTACACCCGGCGCCCGAGCAGCTGCTCGATCCCGGCGCGCGAAGCCGCGCCCACATCGCGCAGGCGCTGACCCTTGCGTCCGATGATGATCGCCTTCTGACTGTCGCGTTCGACGACGATGTCGGCGAACACATCCGTCAGGTCGGAGTCCTCACGCTCGGAGATGTCCTGCACGACGACGGCGATGGAGTGCGGGAGTTCCTCGCGCGCATCACCCAGGGCCGCTTCACGGATGATCTCGGCGATGCGGTCCTCCGTGGTTTCGTCCGTGACCACATCCGCGTCGTAGAGCGCGGGACCGGTGGGCATGAGCGCGAGCAGCTCGTCGGAGAGCACTCCCAGCTGTTCTCCCGTCAGCGCGGAGAGCGGGATGACCGCATCCCAGTCCTCGCGGAGGGAATCCACCTCGATCAGCCGTTCGGTGATCTGCTCGCGGGATGCCGCATCCGTCTTCGTGACGACGGCGACCTTGCGCGCGCGGGGGTAGCCGTTCAGCGACTCGGCGATGCGGCGGTCGCCGGGGCCGACCTTCTCGGTCGCCGGGGCGCAGAACGCGATGACGTCGACATCGCCGAGCACGTCCTCCACCAGGTCGTTGAGGCGCTGGCCCAGCAGGGTGCGGGGTCGGTGAAGTCCCGGCGTGTCGACGACGACGAGCTGACCGGCCGGCCGATTCACGATGCCGCGGATGGCGCGACGCGTCGTCTGCGGCTTCTCGCTCGTGATGGCGATCTTCTCGCCCACGAGCGCGTTGGTGAGCGTCGACTTGCCGACGTTCGGGCGGCCCACGAATGTCACGAAGCCGCTGCGGTGCTCGTCGGTCATCGTTCTCCCTTCACCGGCACGGGGATCGACCCCGTCCGGGTATCCGTCTGCGGTTCCGGGGCGCGTTCGACGAGGATCGTCGCGAGACCGCGCCCTCGTCCGCGCGAAGCGCCGCCTGTCAGGGTGAGTCCCTCGTATGTGACGCTGGCGCCGGGCTGCGGGACGCGACCCAACACCTTGCCGAGGAGCCCGCCGATGGAGTCGACCTCGTCGTCGTCGAGCTCGAGGCCGAACAGCTCGCCGACCGCGTCCAGGCCGAGGCGAGCGCTCACCCGATAGCGGTCCGGGCCGAGCTCGACGACCTCCGTCGCCGGGGCGTCGTACTCGTCGGCGATCTCCCCCACGAGCTCCTCGATGACGTCCTCGAGGGTCACGAGGCCCGCGATGCCGCCGTACTCATCGACGACCATGCACACGTGCACCGCGTCGCGCTGCATCTGCTGCAGCAACGGCTCGACCCGCATCGACTCGGGCACGAAGACGGGGACGCGTGCCAGCTGCGCCACCGACTGCGCGCCCCAGTCCTGCTCGTCACGGAACGCGCGACGCACGAGGTCCTTGAGGTAGAGGATCCCGCTGACGTCTTCGCCGTCGGCGGTGAGGACGGGGATGCGGGAGACTCCCGTGTCGAGGAAGATCCGCAACGCCTCTCGGGCCGTGTCGTCCTCAGCGAGCGTGACCAGGTCGGTGCGCGGCACCATGACGGCGCGCACGTAGGTGCCGGTGAACTCGAAGACGGAGTGGATGAGCTCGCGGTCGTCCTCTTCGATCAGGTCGTGCATTGCGGCTTCGTCGACCATGCTGAGCAGCTGTTCCTCGGTGTCGAAGGACGCCCCGCGCGCACCGCCCGGTGTCACCCGACTGCTCAGCGCGACGAGGCCGTGCGCGAGCGGGCCGAGGAGGATGCGGACGCCCCGGATCACCGGCGCGGCTCCGCGCAACAGACCCTCGGCGTGGCGACGGCCCACCGAGCGGGGGCTGACGCCGACAGCGACGAACGAGAGGCCCGTCATGAGCACGACGGCCGCCAGAATCGCCCACCAGACGTTGTCGAACAGCTGGTCGAAGGCGGCGGTCACGAGCACAGCGGCACCGGTCTCCGCCAGGACGCGGATGAAAGCCACCGCGTTGGCGTGCGCCTCCGGGTCTGCGCTGATGCGACCGAGCGGCACGGCGTTGCGCCCGGACCCCGAGAGATCGACGAGGTCCTGTCGGGAGGTGACGCCGAACGCCGCGTCGATCGCGGCCATGAGAGCGCCGAACGCGATGAGCAGAACGGCCGCGGTCAGCAGCAGCGCAGCGGTCATCCCCGCGCCCTGCGCCGCTCGGCGAGGGTGAAGGCGACGATGAGATCGCGTTGCAGGCCGAACATCTCGGCAGCGTCATCGGGCTCAGCGTGATCGAAGCCGAGCAGGTGCAGCAGCCCGTGCGTGGTGAGCATGATCAGCTCGTCCTGCATCGGATGCGGCGGCTTCGCCTCACGCGCCTGAGTCTCGGCGACCTGCGGACACAGCACGATGTCGCCCAGGAGCCCGGGAGGCGTCGGGGCCTCTTCGGAGCCGGACCGCAGCTCGTCCATCGGGAAGCTCAGCACGTCGGTCGGTCCCGGCTCATCCATCCACTGCACGTGCAGCGCCTCCATGGCGCCCTCGTCGACCAGCAGAATCGCGACATCGGCGTCCGGGCTGATGTGGAGCTCGGAGAAGTTGCTCTCCATGAGTCGCAGCAGGACGGTCTCGTCGACGTCGATTCCGGACTCGTTGGTGATCTCGATCGTCATGAGCGTCCTCGCTTCGGAAGGTGGTCGCGCGCACCACCGCGCCTCTGGGCACGATTGGCGAGTTCGCTGGCCTCATCCCGCTCGCGTCGGGAGGCGAGGCGTCGCTCGTCGAACTCGGTGTAGGCGTCGACGATCTTGCCGACGAGGGTGTGGCGCACCACGTCGTCGCTGGTGAGGTAGGAGAAATGGATGTCGTCGATGTCTTTGAGCACCCGCGTCACCAGGCGCAGGCCAGACGCTCCCTGCGGCAGGTCGATCTGCGTGATGTCACCGGTGACGACCATGCGTGTTCCGAAACCCAGGCGGGTGAGGAACATCTTCATCTGCTCGGGCGTCGTGTTCTGCGCCTCGTCCAGCACCACGAACGAGTCATTGAGCGTGCGTCCGCGCATGTAGGCGAGCGGCGCGACCTCGATGGTCCCACTCGCCATGAGCTTGGGCACGAGCTCGGGGTCGAGCATCTCGTTGAGCGCGTCGTAGAGCGGCCGCAGATACGGATCGATCTTGTCGGTCAGCGAGCCGGGGAGGAATCCGAGGCGCTCCCCCGCTTCGATCGCCGGCCGGCTGAGGATGATACGACTGACCTCCTTGCGCTGGAGCGCCTGAACGGCCTTCGCCATCGCCAGGTAGGTCTTGCCTGTGCCGGCCGGACCGATACCGAACACGATCGTGTTCTCTTCTATCGCGTCGACGTAGGCCTTCTGCCCGAGCGTCTTCGGGCGGATGACCTTGCCGCGCGACGACAGGATCGCCTCGCCCATGACCTCGGACGGACGCATCCCGCCGTCGGTGTCGAGGATGCGGCGCGAGGACGCGACGTCGGCAGGGCCGAGGTTCTGTCCGCGGCGGGTCATGACCAGCAGCTCCTCCACAAGCGTCTTCGCCGCGGCGACCTCGGCGGTCGAACCGGAGAGGGTGATCTCGTTGCCGCGCACGTGCACGTCGACGTCCGGATGCTCGCGCTCGACCACGCGCAGGAGGCGGTCCTGCGGTCCGAGAAGCTGCACCATGGCGATGCCGTCGGCCATCAGCTTCTCGACGGCTTCGGGCTGGGGCTGCTCAGGCACCGACGCTCCCCTCCGAAAGGTCGCCGGCGAGGACGTGCGCGTGCACGTGGAAGACGGTCTGACCGGCGCCGGCACCGGAGTTGAAGACGAGGCGGAAGTCGCCGTCCGCGTGCTGCGCGGCCGCCTTGCCTGCGACCTCGACCATCTCGGCGAGCAGATCGGGCGCCTGCGCCGCGAGCGACACGACGTCGCGGTACTCCGGAGTCTTCGGGATCACCAGGAGGTGGACGGGAGCCTGGGGCGCGATGTCACGGATGACGAAGACGCGCTCGGTCTCGACGAGGATCTCCGCGGGGATCTCGCCCTGCAGGATGCGGGTGAACACGGACGGCTCGCTCATTCCTCCAGTCTATGCGCGCGCGTTCACCACCGACCCAGGAGGGCCTCGATGGCGGCGAGGGCGGCGGGTCCCGCCGTGGAGGTGCGCAGAACTCCGCTTCCGAGCCGGACCGGGTGCGCGCCCGCCGCGGCGAATGTATCGAGCTCGCCCGCGTCGATCCCTCCTTCGGGCCCCACGACCAGCAGGATCTCCGGCGCATCGTGCAGCTCCCGCATCCTGGCGCTGAGCGACTCGGATGCGCCGGGCTCCAGCACGAGCGTCGGGACGGTGGCGGCGCGCTGCGCGATCTGCGCGCTCGTGCGGACCTCGCTCACCTCCGGCACCCACGCGCGGTGGGCCTGCTTGGCGGCCTCGCGGACGATCTGTGTCCAGCGGGCGCGGCCTTTGACCGCCTTGGCCGCATCCCAGCGCGAGACGCTGCGCGCGGCCTGCCAGGGCACGACCTCGGCGACGCCGAGCTCCGTCGCCGCCTGCACCGCCATCTCGTCGCGGTCGCCCTTCGCCAGCGCTTGGACGAGGACCATGCGCGGCGCAGGGGCGGGGACGTCCTCGCGCCGCCCGATCTCGATCGCCACCTCGCGCGGCGCGACGCTGACGCACGTTCCGGTGGCCCAGACGCCTCGTCCGTCACCGACCGTGACCTCCTCGCCGACGCGCACACGCCGTACGGTGGCGGCGTGGTGCGCCTCGGCTCCGGTCAGCACGACCGTGCGGCCGGGACGCGCGTCGGAGGTGTCGTCGACGAGGAAGTGCAGCGCCACCGGATCACCCGTTGCGGAAGCGGTCGCGCAGCTTGGCGAACAGGCCCTGCTGGAACTCCGACAGGCGGGGAGCCGGCGCCTTCGTCTTCTTGGCGAACTCCTCGATGAGAGCCCGTTCCTTGTGATCGAGGCGGGTCGGGGTGACCACGTGTACCCCGATCCTCAGGTCGCCGCGCTGATTGCCGCGAAGCGGCGTGATGCCGCGTCCCTTGATCGTCAGCACGTCGCCGGCCTGGACTCCGGCACGCAGCTCGAGATCGACCGGGCCGTCCAGCGCCTCGATCCTGGTGGTGGTGCCGAGGATCGCGTCGGGCATCGAGACGTCGAGTGTCGCGAGCAGGTCGTCGCCGTCGCGACTGAAGACCTCGTCGGCGGCCACCGTGATCTCCAGATACAGGTCGCCGTGGGGGCCGCCCGCCGGACCCACTTCGCCCGAGCCGGGAAGCTGCAGCCGCAGGCCCGTCTCCACGCCCGCGGGGATGTCGACCGAGACCGTACGGCGCGCACGCACCCGACCCTGCCCCTGGCACGTCGCGCACGGGTACGGGATGGTGGTGCCGTATCCCTGGCACGTCGCGCACGGCTGGTTGGTGACGACGTTGCCCAGCAGGCTCCGGACCGTCCGCTGCACGTGGCCGCTGCCGTGGCAGATGTCGCACGTGACCGGCGACGTCCCGGGCTGGCAGCACCCGCCCTCGCACGTCTCGCACAGCACGGCGGTGTCCACCTCGATGTCGCGATGGGCGCCGAAGATCACCTCCCGCAGCTCCAGCGTGACGCGAACGAGGGCGTCCTGGCCGCGTTCGGTGCGCGAACGCGGGCGCACCCGTCCCGCACCGCCGCCGCCGAAGAACGTGTCGAAGATGTCGCTGAACCCGCCGAAGCCCTGCGCGCCGCCGAACCCGCCGCTGTCGCCGCCCATGTCGTACCGGCGACGCTGCTCGCTGTCGCTCAGCACGTCGTAGGCGTGCGTGACGAGCTTGAAGCGCTCTGCCGCATCCTCACCGGGGTTCACATCGGGATGCAGCTGGCGCGCGAGCTTGCGGTACGCCTTCTTGATGTCGTCCTGCGATGCGTCGCGAGGCACCCCGAGTACTTCGTAGTGGTCTGCCACTTCAGCCTTCCCGTCCGCATACCGCGGAATCGTCTCGCACGCGCTCAGCGCGCGCGTTCGTCTTCTTCCAGCAGACGGCCCAGGTAGTGAGCCACGGCACGGACGGCCGCGAGGTTGCTGGAGTAGTCCATCCGAGTGGGTCCGAGCACGCCCACGCGCGCCTGCCCCCCGGTGGTGTCGTAATCGCTGGCCACGACCGACGCCTCGACGAGTCCGAACGCCTCGTTCTCGCGTCCGATAGATGCGGCGAGCCCCTGCTCGTCGGCCACCATCTCGCCCATCAGACGTAGCAGCGTGACCTGTTCCTCGATGGCTTCCAGCAGCGGGTAGATGCTGCCGCGGAAGTCACCTTCGGCCCGGGCGAGGTTGGCGGTTCCCGCCATGACCAGTCGGTCCTGCCGGAACTCGTCGAGCTCCTCGCCGACGGTGCGCAGGAGGGCGCCGAGGGCGCGGTCGGCTCGGCTGTCGGTCAACGTCTCGGCCAGCGCCTGCGCAACGCGTTGCGTGCCCTCGCGCACGGGTCGCCCGGTCACGAGGACCGAGACCTGCACGCGGAGCGTCGCCACATCCGTCTCCTCGAGCGGCTCGGGCCCCGCCATCAGACGCTGCGACACCCGACCGGTGTCGGTGACGAGCACGACGACCAGACGCGAGCCGCCGAGGTGGACGAGTTCGACGTGCGTGATGCTCGCGCGCTCGAACGACGGGTACTGCACGAGGGCGACCTGACCGGTGAGCTGGGTCAGAGCGCGAACCGTGCGCCCGAGCATGTCGTCGAGGTCTGCCGGAGCCCCGAGGAACGCCGTGATCGCCGAGCGCTGGGCACTCGTGAGCGGGCGGAGCTCGGCGAGGTGGTTGACGAAGACGCGGTAGCCCTTGTCGGTCGGCACACGGCCGGACGAGGTGTGCGGTGCGGTGATGAGCTCCTCATCCTCGAGCAGTGCCATGTCGTTGCGGATCGTCGCCGCGGACACGCCGAAAGAATGGCGTTCGACGATCGACTTGCTGCCGACGGGTTCGCGCGTCTCGACGTAGTCCTGGACGATCGCCCGAAGCACGTCGAGTCCCCGATCGCTGACCATGCGCACTCCCTCCTGGCACTCGAGGTCTGGGAGTGCCAATTCTAGCGCGCTCACGAGGGAAGTCGCCGGAGGGCCACCCGTAGACTCTCGAGAGGAGGTCGCATGTCGCATCCCGTCGTCCACACCGAGACCGGAGCCGTTTCCGGGACCCGCTTCGAGGGGATCGAGCGCTACCTCGGCATCCCTTACGCGGAACCTCCGGTCGGAGCACGGCGATTCACTCTGCCCGAGCCCGTCGCGGCCTGGGAGGGCGTGCGAGACGCCACGGCGTTCGGGCCCACATCGCCGCAGTCGCCCTACCCGGGCGAGATCGGCAAGCTCCTCCCCTCGACCCTCATTCCCGGCGACGACATCCTGACGGTCAACGTGTGGCGACCGGCGGATGCGGACGGCGCCGCGGTCATGCTCTGGTTCCACGGTGGAGCGCTCGAGCGCGGCACGGCGGCGATCAGCACGTACGACGGCACCCCCTTCGCCCGCGACGGCGTCGTCTTCGTCTCGGCGAACTACCGTCTGGGCGCCGAGGGGTTCTCGGTCCTGCCCGACGCCCCGCGGAACATCGGACTGGCGGATGCTGCCGAAGCACTGCGGTGGACCCACCGAAACATCGCCCGCTTCGGGGGCGACCCCTCGCGGATCACGATCTTCGGCGAGTCTGCCGGCGGCGCCGTCGTCGCCGCGCTTCTGGCCCGCGCGGACCTGCGTCCGCTCATCGCGGGGGCGATCATCGAGTCGGGGCCGCTGGACACCGCGACGCCGGAGCGCGCCGCCCGTCCGGCGCGCGACATCGCTCGCCGGCTCGGAATCCCCGCCACCGCCGAGGAGTTCCGCCGGATGCCGCCGGAGCGTCTCGTCGCGGCGAGGGACGAGCTCTCGGCGGCATCGACCCTTCTCAAGGCGGCGCCGGGATACAACGCCACCGTCGATCCGACGACGCTGCCCGAGAATCCTCGGCTCGCGCTCCTCGATGCCGACGTTCCGGTACTCATCGGCACCAACACCGATGAGTACCGCCTCTGGTATCCGCCCGAGGCGCTCGCGAAGCTCTCGCGGCGCACGTACGCCCTCCTCGCTCTCGCGAAGCGTCTTCCGCGCGGCGTCTGGCGCGCGTACCGAGCGGCGTTCCCCAACGCCTCAGCGGGAGAGATCATCGGACAGGTCCTGACCGATGTAGCCGTACGACGGCCGGCGATCGAGGTCGCGCGTGCGCGCCGCGCACCCACCTTCGTCTACGAGTTCGCCTGGCCGAGCCCGATCCGTGATCTCCGCGCCGCGCACGCCCTCGAGCTCGGCTTCGTCTTCGACGCACTGGGCGACGAGGGAACGATCACGATGGGCGGCACTGAGGCCCCGCAGCAGCTGGCCACGCGCATGCACGCCGACTGGATCCGTTTCGCCGAGACCGGCGACCCGGGCTGGCCCGCTTTCCGCGACCGCTCGCTCGTGCGCCGCTACGACACCGTGACCCAAGAGGTCCCGCTGCCGCGTGCGGAAGCGCTCGCGGCGCTCACCCGCTGAGTCAGTCGGTCAGTGCCCGCACGACCGCGTCGGCGAGCAGACGGCCACGGCGCGTCAGCACGATGCGGCCGCGCAGCGCGACAGCACCCTCCACCAGGCCGTCGGCGATGAGCCCGGCCACGGCGCTGCGCCGATCGCTCGGAACGACCTCGATCGGCAGCCCCTCTCGGATGCGGGACTCCAGCAGGATGCGCTCGAGCGTGCGGGCCTCCTGGTCGGGGACCTCCCTGGCCGCTGCCGGTGATGATCCCAGCGAGAGCCGCTGCGCGTACGCGGCCGGGTGCTTCACGTTCCACCAACGCACGCCGGCGACGTGACTGTGCGCGCCCGGACCGAACCCCCACCAGTCCGTTCCGCGCCAGTAGGCGAGGTTGTGGCGCGAGCGGTGGTCGGCGCCGCGGGCCCAGTTCGACACCTCGTACCAGTCGTAGCCCGCATCCGCCATCGCGTCGTCGACGAGCTCGTACATCTCTGCCTGCAGGTCGTCATCCGGCGCGGGCACGTCACCCGAGCGGATGCGGCGGGCGAGCTTCGTGCCGTCCTCGATGATGAGCGCGTAGGCGGAGAGGTGATCCGGCTCCAGCGCGAGAGCGGCATCGACCGACGCGCGCCAATCGGAGAGGGACTCCCCCGGTGCGCCGTAGATCAGATCGACGCTCACGTCGAGCCCGGCCGCCCGTGCGCCCGCGACGGCCGTGTCGACGTTGAGGGGATCGTGCGTGCGATCGAGGGCGGCGAGCACGTGCGGGACGCTCGACTGCATGCCGATCGAGACGCGGGTCACGCCCGCCTCGGCGAGTTCGGCGAGGGACGCGGGAGTCACCGAGTCGGGATTGGCCTCGACAGTGATCTCGGCGCCCTCGGCGATGCCGAAGCCTTCGCGGACGGCGTGCAGCATCCCGCCCAGCGCCGCCGACGACAGCAGGGTCGGCGTGCCCCCGCCGAAGAAGACGGTCTGCGCCGGACGCGGGGCGTCTGCCAGCACCCGGGTCGCCAGTGCGATCTCGCGGCTCAGGTCGTCGGGGTAGTCGTCGCGTCGGTGGCCGCGCAGCTCATCGGCCGTGTAGGTGTTGAAGTCGCAGTATCCGCAGCGCACACGGCAGTAGGGGACGTGGATGTAGACCCCGAAGTCCGTGCCGGGATCCACCACCGTGCCCTCGGGGAGAGCCCCGTCGGCGGGTGCGATGTCGCCGTCGGGAAGAACGGATGGGGCCATCAGGCGGGCGTCGTGTACATGGGCGAGATCGCGCGCAGGTACCGGCCGAACAGCTCGCGGCGGCGACGGCGCACGAGGGCGGGGAGCAGGCGGTAGAGCGGGGCCACCGGGCGGTCGAACGCGCGAACGGTGAACCAGACCTCGTCGTCGCCGCGCCACTCGATCATGAACGACTCCTCACCGCTGACCACCGAGTCGCGCACCGTGCCCAGCGCGAACCCGATGCGACGCTTCTCCTCCACGACGAAGATCACGCGCAGCTCGGCGTCGACGCGGTAGCCGCCGACGCGCCCGCGCACATGCACCGACGATCCCGCGGCCACGTACGGCGTTCCGTCGGCGTCGAAGCGCTGGTCGGCGTCGAGGCGGCTGGGCGCGATGGGCTGACCCTCGTCATCGAACGAGACACCCGAGTAGCTCGGATCGGATGCGGGGCGCACCTCGGCGATCGAGATACCGCCGTCGCGGAGGGCGCTCCAGGAGAGCAACGCGTCGCCCGCCGAACGGAAGCGCTCCTCGCCGCTGCCGAGCTTCCACGACTCCTGTGCAGGGATGCTCTTCTCCGGCGGGTACTGGAGGAGGTCGGGAGCCTGCGTCGCCCCGACGGCGGCGTAGTCGACGGTCTCGTCCCGGAAGGTCCCACGGCGCATGGTCTCCAGCGTACCGAGCCGGCCTGGACGCACGATCCGAATGTGAATCCCCTACTTCTTCGTCTCGACGTCGCCCGACAGCGCGGCGATGAACGCCTCCTGGGGCACCTCGACACGTCCGACCATCTTCATGCGCTTCTTGCCCTCCTTCTGCTTCTCGAGCAGCTTGCGCTTACGCGTGATGTCACCGCCGTAGCACTTGGCGAGCACGTCCTTGCGGATGGCGCGGATGTTCTCGCGGGCGATGATCCGCGCGCCGATGGCGGCCTGGATCGGAACCTCGAACTGCTGACGAGGGATGAGCTTGCGCAGCCGCTCGGTCATCATCGTGCCGTAGGCGTACGCCTTCTCGCGGTGCACGATCGAGCTGAAGGCATCGACCTTCTCGCCCTGCAGGAGGATGTCGACCTTGACGAGGTCGGCCGTCTGGGATCCCGCGGGTTCGTAGTCCAGGCTCGCGTAGCCCTGCGTGCGGCTCTTGAGGTGGTCGAAGAAGTCGAAGACGATCTCACCCAGCGGCATGTTGTAGCGCAGCTCGACGCGGTCTTCGCTGAGGTAGTCCATGCCCAGCAGCGTTCCGCGGCGCGACTGGCAGAGCTCCATCACGGTGCCGACGTAGTCCTTGGGCAGCAGGATGCCGACCTTGACCACCGGCTCGGAGACCTCGGCGACCCGACCGTCGGGGTACTCGCTCGGGTTGGTGACGGTGACCGTCTCCCCCGTGTCCGTCATGACCTCGTACGTCACCGAGGGCGCGGTGGTGATCAGGTCGAGGCCGAACTCTCGCGAGAGGCGCTCGGTGATGATCTCGAGGTGGAGCAGCCCCAGGAACCCGCAGCGGAATCCGAAGCCGAGGGCGACCGAGGTCTCCGGCTCGTACTGCAGGGAGGCGTCGGAGAGCTTCAGCTTGTCGAGTGCTTCGCGCAGCTCCGCGTAGTCGCTGCCGTCGATCGGGTAGATGCCGGAGAAGACCATCGGCTTGGGGTCGGTGTAACCGGGCAGCGCGTCGGTGGCGGGCTTGCGGTGGTTCGTGATCGTGTCGCCGACCTTCGACTGACGCACGTCCTTCACACCGGTGATCAGGTATCCGACCTCGCCGACGCCCAGGCCCTTGGTGGGGACGGGCTCGGGGCTGGAGACACCGATCTCGAGCAGTTCGTGGGTGGCCTTCGTCGACATCATCTGGATCCGCTCACGCGGCTCGAGCTTGCCGTCGACCATGCGGACGTAGGTGACAACGCCGCGGTACGCGTCGTAGACGGAGTCGAAGATCATCGCGCGCGCCGGCGCCGCGGGGTCTCCGACGGGAGCGGGGATGCGCTCGACGATCCGATCCAGCAGCGCTTCGACGCCGATGCCGGTCTTGCCGCTGACGCGGAGCACGTCCTCGGGGTCGCCGCCGATCAGGCCCGCGAGTTCGGCGGCGTACTTCTCGGGATCCGCCGCGGGCAGGTCGATCTTGTTCAGCACCGGGATGATCGTGAGGTCGTTCTCGAGCGCGAGGTACAGGTTCGCGAGCGTCTGCGCCTCGATGCCCTGGGCCGCATCCACCAGGAGGATGGCCCCCTCGCACGCGGCGAGCGATCTGCTCACCTCGTAGGTGAAGTCGACGTGCCCGGGGGTGTCGATCATGTTGAGCGCGTACGTGCCGTTCGCGTCGGACCACGGCATCCGCACGGCCTGGCTCTTGATCGTGATGCCACGCTCGCGCTCGATGTCCATGCGGTCGAGGTACTGCGCCCGCATGTCGCGGTCGGAGACGACGCCGGTGATCTGCAGCATCCGGTCGGCCAGCGTGGACTTGCCGTGGTCGATGTGGGCGATGATGCAGAAGTTGCGGATCAGCTCGGGCGGAGTCGCGGACGGCTGCAGGGGCTTGAGGGCGCGCGGTGACATGTTCCGTCGATTCTACGGTGAGCGACCGCGCGCCCGAGCCTAGGCTGGGGTGATGGCGGTGCAGGTGGTCTTCGTCCACGGGATCCGCACGTCCGCGTCCATGTGGCGCGCCCAGCGCGAGACCCTCGATGCGGCGGGTATCGGCGTCATCGCCGTCGATCTTCCCGGCCACGGCACCCGAATGTCGGAGCCGTTCACTCTCGACGAGGCCTTCGCCACGATCGACCGCGCGGTGCGCACGGCCGCCGAACGCGGGCCGGTGCTGCTGGTCGGCCATTCCATGGGCGGCCTGCTGTGCATCGAGTACGCCGGCCAGACCGCACCCCCACCCGTCGCCGGGTTCGTCGCCGCATCCTGCACCGCGGTGCCGCGGGGACTCGCTCTACGTACCTATCGGACGCTAGCGCGAGGCTTCGACGCTCTCCCCGATCGCGGGATGGGGCTGACGAACTACGTGCTTGCCCGTACGCTTCCCGAGCACACGCGCTCGGACTTCGGCGCGGGGGGATACGCCCTCGACGCCCAGGACGGCGCGCTCGCTCAACTCGCGCGGCTCGACGTGTTGACGGCGCTCGCCCGCATCCGCGTCCCCCTGTGGTTCGTCAACGGACAGTACGATCAGCTGCGGGTCAGCGAGCGACTCTTCCAGCGCGTCGCTCCCCACGCCGAGCTCATCGTCATCCCCCGCACGAGTCACCTCGTCTCCGCCATGCGCCCCGAGGTCTTCGATGCCGTGCTCGCGCTCGCCGTCGCCACGATCGAGGCGGGTGCGAAGGACCCGGTCTGGTAGACTCCATGTTTGGCTTGCGCGTGAAGGGTTTTCCCGCTCTTCACGACCGCCGTGAAGCGCCCCTCTACCGCTGACCGGCAACTTCCGAGCAGACTCCGAAACGAAAGTTCACGACACGTGGCAAACATCAAGTCGCAGATCAAGCGCAACAAGACCAACGAGAAGGCGCACGAGCGCAACAAGGCCGTCAAGAGCGAGCTGAAGACCGCGGTGCGTCGCACCCGCGAGGCCGTCGCCGGTGGCGACAAGGCCGCCGCCGAGAAGGCGCTCGTCACGGCTACCAAGAAGCTCGACAAGGCCGTCAGCAAGGGCGTCATCCACAAGAACCAGGCCGCGAACCGCAAGTCCGCGATCGCGAAGCAGGTCTCCGCTCTCTGAGCCGCTTCCTCCTCGAAGGCCCGTCGCTGTAGCGGCGGGCCTTCGTCGTTGTCGGGGGCGGGACTCAGGCCGCGTAAGGAGCGCGCGTGGCGATGACGGTGACGAGCCGCTCGAGCGCGAACACCGCGTCGCGGGAGCCGCCCTTGACCTCGGCGTCGGCGCGCGCGGTCGCCTGGATCGCGAGGCCCAGCGACTCCTGGGTCCATCCCGACAGGTCTCGACGGGCCCGGTCGACCTGCCAATCCTTCATGCCCAGCCGCGTCGCGAGCTGCCGCGACGGCTCACGCGTGCCGGCCACCCGGGCCATCGTGCGCAGCTTCATCGCGATCGCCGCGACCATCGGAACCGGGTCGGCGCCCGAGTCGAGCGCCTGGCGCAGTGCGAGTAGCGCCTCGCCGTAGCGACCGGCGATCGCGGTGTCTGCGACGGTGAAGGCGGAGGTCTCGACGCGACCGCCGTAGTAGCGCTCGACGATCGGCTCCGTGATGTCACCCTCGACGTCGTTGACCAGCTGCTGGCAGGCCGCAGCGAGCTCGGTCAGATCGTCGGAGAACGCACCGACGAGGGCGCGCAGTGCGGCGGGAGCGATGCGCCTGCCCGCCTCGCGGAACTCGCTCGCGGCGAAGTCGTAGCGGTCGGAGTCGCGTTTGATCGCCGGGCACGCCACTTCGACTCCGGCGCCGGATCCGGCGCGGATGGCTTCGAGCAGCTTCTTGCCCCGCACGCTCGCGCCGGTGTGCCGCAGCACGACCGTCGCTCCGTCCTGCGGGTTCTCGAGGTAGGCCAGAGCTTCCGCGAGGAAGGCATCGGAGCACTTCTCGACACTGCGGATGCGGACAAGTCGCGGCTCCCCGAACAGCGAGGGCGCACTGACGGCCAGAAGCGTTCCGGCGGTGTAGTCGGAGGCGTCGATGTCGGAGATCTCGAGGCTCGGGTCTTCGGCGCGCAGGTAGTCGCGGAGCCTCGCGGTCGCCCGCTCCGCGCAGACCTCCTCGGGGCCCGAGATCAGAACGATCGGCGCCGGCTCCGGGGTCCGCCACGACTGCTGCGGGATCGCGCTGCGCGTCGGGGTGGGCTTTCGGGTCGCCATCCCCCCAGCCTACCGAGGGCGGCCGACGCCGCCTCCGCCCGCTCGCGCCACAGCGTCGCACGCCCGTCGCTCATCCCCACCAGGATGAGCCCGTCCAGATCCGAGCGCGCCACGGTCGCGCCCTGAGCCGCCAGGATGTCGAGGATCTCCGCTCGCGGGTGCCCGTAGTCGTTGTCGGCCCCCACGCCGATCAGCGCGAGAGACGGAGCGACCTGACGCTGCAGTCCCGCATCCTGATCTGCGGAGCCGTGATGCGCGACCTTGAGGACGTCGTAGGGCCCGCGCAGCTCTCCGCTCGCGCGGAGCGCCCGCTGAGCGTCGGCACCGAGATCCCCGAGCAGGAGCGCGCGCGGCACATCGCCACCCCCGACCTCCACGACGATGCTCGCGTCATTACCCGGTGTCACGGCATCCGCAGACGGCCACAGGATCCGCCATCGCGCAGCCCCCAACGCGCCGCCCATTCCCGCCGTTGCGGCCACGACATCCTGCGCGCCGGCCGAGAGCACCCGTGCGGTGTCGCGCTCGTCGGCCGGACCGTGCAGTAGGAGACCCACGGGCGCCGGAACGCCGTCGAGCCCGCCCACGTGGTCGATGTCGAAGTGGGTGAGCACCAACAGGTCGATCCGCGTGATCCCCAACCTCGCGAGACAGGAGGCGAGCGCCTCGGGTTCGGGACCGGTGTCCACGAGCATGACCGCGCCGGCGGAGCGGACCACGACCGCGTCCCCCTGACCGACGTCGCACATGGCGATGCTCCAGTCCTGCGGCGTCGTCATCGGAACGACGACGGACTCGACCACGAGAATCCCCGCCATTGCCGCGGCAACGGCGGCGGTCATCACGCCCGAGACTGCGCGGCCGAGGCGAGCGACACGTGTTCGTCCCGGTGGGAGCAGCAGGACCGTCCCGGCGGCCGTCACCATGACCAGGCCGACGAGCCCGGGCAGGCCCTCCGCCCACGGGAGGGTCCGCGCGGGCAGCGCGTCTACGACACCCGCGATCCCGGCGATCCACGCCGCGGGCAGCCACGTGAGCGCGGTGAGCCCCGCCTGCAGCACGGGCACGGGCCCCGCGAGGCACGCTGCCAGCCCGAGCACGGTGGCGACCGGCGCGGCGGGTGCTGCGAGGAGGTTCGCGGGCACCCCGTAGACGGCGACACCGGGGCTGACGAGCACGATGAGAGGGCCGCACACGAGCTGCGCCGACAGCGGGACGGCCAGCGCGAGAGCGAGCGACGCGGGCAGGAACCTGCCCAGCCCCCGGGCAAGCGGCGGTGCCAGCACGAGGAGTGCTCCCGTCGCCGCGACCGACAGAGCGAACCCCAGCGACAGAGCCAGCCACGGATCGGCAGCCAGCAGCACGCACACGGCGAGGGCGAGCAGGGCGAGTCCGCGCCCCCGGCGTCCGAGCAGCAACGCGAGCATCGCGACCGCGGACATCGTCGCCGCGCGGACGACGCTGGGCTCGGGCGTCACCAGCACGACGAACCCCGCGAGCGCCGACAGTCCGGCGACCACGCGACCCGCGCGACCGAGACCGCACCGGGCCCCGAGGAGGAAGGCGAGCCCGACGACGATGGCGCAGTTCGCGCCAGAGACGGCGGTCAGGTGGGTGAGGGATGCCGCACGCATCTGCTGCTCCAGCTCGGCATCTACGCCCCCGGTGTCTCCGACCGCCAGGCCGGGGATGAGACCCGCGCCGGGTGCGGGCAGCCCCTCGGTCGACGCGCCGAGACGTTCACGCAGCCACGCGGATGCGGCCGCCGCCCCTTCCGGCGGCCGTACCAGTTCGACCCGCTCGGCACGCACGACGAGCACGGAACGATCACCGGGCTCCGCCGCGAAGGCCCCGCCATCGATCCGCACGACGGCACCGACCTCGGCCCCGTCGGGACGCTCCGACATCAACACCGTCACCGGCACACCGCCGGGCAAGGGCTCGCGTCCGGCAGACGCCGACACCGTGACCGCATCCGTTCGATAGCCGAGAGAGGTCGTCTCGATCTTGCCGACGATCGAGAACTCACCGCCGACCTGGTGGCCATCGCCCACCTCGATCGCGGCGGCGCGGGCCGGGCCCTGCACGGCCACCGACATCGCTGGCATCGCCCCCATCAGCAGGGCGAGCGTCACGAGAATCCACATGCGCGCCCGCCCCGATCGCCCGATCAACACCGCCGTCAGCGCAGTCGCCACTGCACCACCGCCGCAGAGCAGAGCCAGCACCGGCGCCGCCGTCGACTGCGTGATCGCGAGAGCGGCGACGGCCCAGGAAAGAACAGCAGCGGGCACCAGCCGCCACGCGCGCCGATCCATCACACCGTCACGAGATCGCGGAGCCCGGCGAGCATCTTCTCGCCGATCCCCGGCACACCGAGCAGATCGTCCACACTCGTGAACCGGCCGTTCTGCTCCCGCCAGTCCACGATCCGCTGCGCGATGGCCGGTCCGACGCGCGGCAGCTCATCGAGTTGTTCCACCCCAGCGGTATTGAGGTTGATCGGACCGCCGCCGCCGCTCTCGCCCCCGGCCGCGCCAGCTGGGGGCGCCTGCCCCAGCTCCAGCACGACGAGCTGCTCGCCATCACTGAGTGGCCGGGCGAGGTTCACCGCGGCGGTGTCGGCGTTCTCACCGAACCCGCCGGCCGCCGAGATCGCGTCGGCCACCCGCGAACCCGACGCAAGGACATAGAGCCCGGGCTCCGTCACCGCGCCGGAGACATGCACGTAGACCTCGGTGTCCTCGACTGCCGCCGTGGGCGTCGCCACCGGCGCTGGCGGCGGGACCGCCGCGCTTCGGAGAACCCCCACCACGACCGTCACGGCTAACACGAGCAATGCCAGCACGATGACGGCGCCGACACCCAGGCGCACACGTCCTGCGGCATCGGATGCGGGCTTCACACGCCCACGCTAGGAACCCGCGTGCGCCGCCGACGGGAGAACCCCCGCGGTGTGCATGCACCGCGGGGGTTCGTCCGATGGGGAGAGCAGTTCGCTCAGCGCGTGCTGAAGCTCACGACCTTGGGCGGGCGCACGATCGCCCGCACGATCGCGCGCTCACCGAGCGCACGCTGCACCCGGACGTCCTCACGGGCGAGTCGCTCGAGCTCCTCGCCGCCGATCTTGGCCGACACCTCCAGCGTCGCGCGCACCTTGCCATCGATCTGGACGACGGCGGTGACGGTGTCCTCCACCAGCAGGGTGCCGTCCGCCTGACGCCAGGATGCGAGGCCGACCGAGGGCTCGTAGCCCAACTGGGACCACATCTCCTCCGCCGTGTGCGGCGCGAACAGGTCGAGGATCATCGCGGTGGCCTCGGCGGCCTCACGAACAGCCGGGTCCGCTGCGCCCGTACCGGAGTCGATCGTCTTGCGCGTGGCGTTGACGAGCTCCATGAGGCGCGCGACGACGACGTTGAACTTCGTCTGCTCGATGAGAGAGGGCGCGTCGGCCCACAGCCTGTGCGTGACGCGACGAAGCGCCACATCGCCCTCGGCCCACACCGCATCCGTGGGGCTGGAGACCTCCCCGGCGATGCGCAGCGCACGCGCGAGGAACTTCGTCGCGCCGGTCGTCGAGACGTCCTTCCAGTCCTTGTCGTCCTCCACGGGACCGGCGAACGCCAGCCCGACGCGCAGCGCGTCGGCACCGTGGGCGTCGAGCTCGTCCTGGAACAGCACGAGGTTGCCCTTGCTCTTGGACATCTTCGCGCCGTCGAGGATGACCATGCCCTGGTTGATCAGGCTGGAGAACGGCTCGGTGAAGTCGACGTAGCCCATGTCGTAGAGGGCCTTGACGATGAACCGGGCATACAGCAGGTGCAGGATCGCGTGCTCGACGCCGCCGATGTAGAAGTCCACCGGCGCCCACTTGGAGGCCTCACGGCCCGAGAAGGCGGCGTCGGGGTCGCCCGGCGACAGGAAGCGCAGGTAGTACCAGGAGCTGTCGACGAAGGTGTCCATCGTGTCGGGGTCGCGACGCATGGGCTCGCCGGTCTCCGGATCACTCGCCTGCACCCACTCGGTCGCGCCTCCCAGTGGCGAGGTGCCCTGCGGCAGCAGATTGAGCCCCTCCGGGTCGGGAAGACGCACCGGCAGCTGGTCGTCCGGTACCGGAACGATACGGCCGTCGTCTCCGTGCAGCATCGGGATGGGGGTGCCCCAGAACCGCTGACGCGAGATCAGCCAGTCGCGCAGGCGATAGGTCTTGGCCGCGCGGCCCGTCCCCGCCGCCGTCAGCTCCTCGATCGCGCGCGCGATCGCGTTGCGCTTGCTGAGACCGTTGAGGCTGCCCGAGTTGATGAGGCGACCGTCTCCGCTGAGCGCGACACCGGTGCGCACCGGGTCGATGTCGTCGAGGGTGTCGGCGCCCTCGAACGGGTCGATCGGGTTGCCGTCGGCGTCCAGCTCGATGACTGGCACGGCACCCGTGATGGGAGCCGTCGTGTCGACGACGATCTTCACCGGCAGATCGAACGCACGCGCGAAGTCGAGGTCGCGCTGGTCGTGCGCGGGCACGGCCATGACCGCACCGTGACCGTAGTCGGCCAGGACGTAGTCGGCCGCCCAGATCGGCAGGCGCTCCCCGTTGATCGGGTTGATCGCGTAACGGTCGAGGAACACGCCCGTCTTCGGGCGGTCGGCGTTCTGGCGCTCCACATCCGTCGCCTGCTGCACCTGCGACAGATACGTCTGGAAACGCTCACGCGCTTCCGGGCCGGCGCCGGCGGCGAGCTCCGCGGCCAGATCGGAGTCAGGCGCGACCACCATGAAGGTGGCGCCGTGCAGCGTGTCCGGACGCGTCGAGAAGACGGTGACCTTCTCGGCGCGCCCCTCGATCTCGAAGTCGATGTCGGCACCGATCGAGCGGCCGATCCAGTTGCGCTGCATCTGGATGACCTTGTGCGGCCAGAAGCCCTCGAGCTGGTTGAGGTCGTCGAGAAGCCGGTCGGCGTAATCGGTGATCCGGAAGTACCACTGGGTCAGCTTCTTCTTGACGACCAGGGCGCCGCAGCGCTCGCAGTGCCCGTCGATGACCTGCTCGTTGGCGAGCACGGTCTGATCGTGCGTGCACCAGTTGACCGGGCTCTCCTTGCGGTACGCCAGACCCCGCTCGTAGAGCTTCTGGAACAGCCACTGGTTCCAGCGGTAGTACTCCGGGTCGCTCGTGTGCAGGACACGGCTCCAGTCGAAGGACACGCCGTAGGCCTTGAGGCTCTCCTTCTGCTGGGCGATGTTGTCGTACGTCCAGGTGACCGGGTTCGCGCCGCGCTTGATGGCCGCGTTCTCGGCCGGGAGGCCGAAGGAGTCCCATCCGATCGGGTGCAGCACGTTGTACCCGCGGTGACGCCAGAACCGCGCCACGATGTCCGAGTAGAGGTAGTTCTCGGCGTGCCCCATGTGCAGGTCGCCGGAAGGGTACGGGAACATTGCGAGCACGTACTTGCGCGGGCGCGTGTCGTTCTCGCCGCCGGCGCGGAACGGATCGCTCTCCGCCCAGCGCTGCTGCCACTTGTCCTGGATGGCGTGGGCGTCGAAGCCGCCGTCGGCGGACGCGCCTGCGGTGTCGGTCGAGGTCGTAGACACAGAGGGACCAATCGTGGAGTGTCGGGAAGGTGCGCAAGGCGCAAATTTCAGGATACCCGACCCCTAACCACCCCAGTCGGCCGGGAGCCTCGCCCCCGCGGCCCGCAGCGGCGCCGTCGCCTTGAGCGCGACCTCCGCGACCTCGGCGGCGACGTCCGAGGACCAAGTGATCCCGCCGCCCGCGCCCACGTACGCACCCCCGGGGTGCACGACGAGGGTGCGGATCGTCATCGCCAGATCGAACGCACCGTCATCTCCCACCCAGCCGGCACAGCCGGAGAAGGCGCCCCGGGGAGCCCCTTCGATGTCGTGCAGCAGCGTCATCGCCGACAGTTTCGGCGCACCCGTCATGCTGCCCGCGGGAAAGACGGCCCCCAGCATCTCGCCCAGCGTCACGCCCGGATGCGGCACCCCGCTGACAGAGCTGACGAGCTGATGCACGCGCGGATACGTCTCGACTTCCAGAAGACGGTCGACGCTCACCGTCGCCGGGTCGCACACGCGCGCCAGGTCGTTGCGCATGAGGTCGACGATCATGACGTTCTCGGCGCGCTCCTTCGGGTCGGCCGCGAGCTCGGCGGCGAGGGCGGCGTCCGCCTCGGGGGTGGCCCCGCGCGGACGCGTGCCTTTGATCGGATGCGTGCTGACGCGTCCGTCGCGCGCGTGCAGGAAGCGCTCCGGACTCGCACCCGCCAGCGCGATCCCGCCGCTTCGGAGCAGGAGTCCGTGATGCGAGGGGGTGTCCGATCGCAGCGCCGCATAGGCGCCGAGCGCATCGACCTCGCCGGTCACGTCGAAGCGCGTCGTGAGGCACAGCAGGTATGCGTCCCCGCGACCGATCGCCGCGATGGCGGTACGGATGTCCTCGGCGTAGCGGAGCGCATCGACCCGCGCGATCGCCGCGCCTCGATCGGGCACCGCAGCCGGAGCAGCCGGAGACGCCGACACGATGCGTTCCGCCCATGTTTCAGCATCCTCCCCGCTGATCCACGTCGCGCCGGCGGCGTGATCGAAGGTCACCAGCGTGCGCACCCTCATCCAGTTCTCGCGCGGCATATCGTCGGCGGCGACCGGGGCGCCCGCCGCATCCGCACCGCTCTCATACGAGAGCCATCCCACCCAGCCGCTCCGGAACGGCCCGGCGGGATGCGGCGCGGCATCGTCCGCGACGACCTGCACCGCTCGGACTTCTGCGCCGTCGACGGGGATGCCGCATCCGATCCAGCTGTAGCCGGCGCGGGCACCGGGGCCTGCATCGAGCCAGAACGTGTGGTCGCTCTCGGCGAAGAGTGCGTGGACGGCTGCGGGATCTTTCGCGCCGTGCACGCGGACAGGAGCAGCGGGCACGCTCCCAGGCTAGCGATACCGCGAGCCTCTAGGCTCGACGGCGTGAACGATCTGCTCACCGCGATTCTCGACGCCGTGCGCGAGGTGGATCCGGTGCTGCGCGTCATTCTCGCCGGCGTCGCCATCATGCTCGAGACGAGTGTCCTGGTGGGGCTCATCGTTCCGGGCGACACGATCGTGATCGTCGCGGGAACCGCCGTCGCCACCCCCCTGGAAGGCGTTCTCCTCGGCGCTGCCGTCGTGCTCGGGTCGCTGCTGGGCGAGACACTCGGATATGTCCTGGGCCGTTATCTGGGGCCGTGGCTGCGCCGGTCGCGCCTCGGACGCCGCATCGGCGAGGAGAACTGGGCCAGGTCGGAGCGCTACCTGGAACGTCGGGGCGGGCCCGCCATCTTCCTGTCCCGCTTCCTGCCCGTGCTTCACTCGCTCGTGCCGTTGACGGTCGGCATGGCGCGCTTCCCCTACCGTCGGTTCCTCGCCTGGACTGCCCCCGCATGCATCATCTGGGCGAGCCTCTACATCGGTGTCGCGGCGGCCGCGGCGGGCACGTACCGCGAGCTGTCAGAGCGCATCCACTACGCGGGCTACATCTTCGTCGCCATCATGGTGGTGTTCGTCGTGCTCGTGTTCATCGGCAAGAAGATCATCGAACGGATCGAGCGTCGGCACATGGCCGAGCCCGCGTCCACCCCGGAGCCCCGCGCGACGGACGTGGAAGACTGAGGGCGTGGCCGAATCCCGTCGTCCGACCCGTTCCGACAAGATCCTCTGGATCGCCCGACTCGAGCGCCGATTTCACGCGTGGCGTGAACGGGGCGCCCGTCGTCGCGGGCGCACGCCGTCGGTGGCCGCCTTTCCCGGCTACGGTTCGCAGCGCTGGGTGCGGGTGCTCGCACGCGTCGTGATCCCTCCCGTCGGCCGAGACAAGGGTGAGTACGCGGGGATCCGCGGATGGCGCAGCTTCGCCGCGATCCCGGTCGCGTACGGTCAGGTGCGGGTCACTGTGGGCGGAGAGACGCATGACGTCGTCGCCGACCGCGGGGGTGTCGTGGATGTGGTGCTCCCGGTGAGTCTGGAGCCCGGGTGGCAGACACTCACGGCGCAGGTCGAGGGCGGTCAGATCACCACCTTGCGCGTGTTCATCGTCTCCGACGGCGCCAGGTTCGGTGTCGTGAGCGACATCGACGACACGGTGATGGTCACCGCCATCCCCCGTCCGATGCTCGCCGCTTGGAACTCCTTCGTCCTCAATGAGCACGCGCGGCAGCCGGTGCCGGGAATGTCGGTGCTGCTCGAGCGCGTGACGCGCGAGAATCCCGGTGCTCCCCTCGTCTACCTCTCCACGGGCTCGTGGAACGTCGCGCCGACGCTCACCCGTTTCCTACGCCGCCATCTGTTCCCTCCAGGCGCCATGCTGCTGACCGACTGGGGGCCGACCCACGACCGGTGGTTCCGCAGCGGGCCCGCCCACAAGTCGACCAACCTCAACCGGCTGGCGCAGGAGTTCCCGGACATCCGCTGGCTCCTGATCGGAGACGACGGACAGGCCGACGATGCGATCTACACCGAGTTCGCCGGCGCGCATCCCGGCAACGTCGCCGCGGTCGCCATCCGCCGCCTGACCCCGGCCGAGGCCGTGCTCGCCGGTGGCCGCACGGCCGTCAACGACCACTCCGCCGCCAGCGTGCCATGGGTCAGCGGCGACGACGGAGCAGAACTGCTCGACCGGCTGGAAGAGGCCGGTGTCGTACGCCCCGGCGTAGGCTGACCCGCATGTGTGGTCGGTTCGTCGTCGCCAACGTCGCGTCGGAGCTCGTCGGCGTTCTCCGCGTCGACACGATCAACCCCTCGCTCCCCGCGCCGTCGTACAACATCGCCCCGATGAGCACGGCGGCCATCGTGCTCGACTCCGCCAAGACCGAACCGCCGACGCGGCGACTCGAGCCCGCGAGATGGGGTCTGGTTCCCGCGTGGGCGAAGGATCCGAAGATCGGTGCCCGCGCCTTCAACGCCCGCGCGGAGGAGCTCGAGGACAAGCCCATGTTCCGCGGTGCTCTCATCAAGCGCCGTGCCGTCATCCCGACGACCGGCTACTACGAGTGGAAGCAGCTCGCCGACGGCAAAGAGCCGCACTTCATCCACCCGGCCGACGACTCGCCATTGTTCCTCGCGGGGCTGTACGAGTGGTGGAAGGACCCGAGCAAGGGCGATGACGACCCCGACCGCTGGCTGCTGAGCTTCACCATCCTCACCCGCGACGCGATCGGCGCTCTCGGTTCGATCCACGACCGGATGCCCCTGTTCCTCGACGCCGACTTCGCCGATGCGTGGCTCGACACCGACACGGAGAACGTCGGCGACATCCTGGATGCCGCGATCGACGCGGCTCCCGAGCTCGCCCAGACCCTCGACACCCGGGTCGTCTCCTCCGCCGTCGGCAACGTGCACAACGACTCGCCCGCGCTGATCGAACCCGCGTGAGCGCCGCGACGCCCCTTCGCGCATCGGAGTGCGTTCTCACCCGCGACGACTGGAAGTCCCGCGAGCGCAGTCACACCGAGCGGGCCGATGCGCTCACCGCCGGACGTCGCGCCCGAGCCGCTCGGGGCCGGACCCATCCGGTCGAGGATTTCCTGTTCACCTACTACGGCTACAAGCCCGCGCTCCTGCGTCGCTGGCATCCGGGTACGTCGTACGCGCTGGCGGATGCGGGGCACGAGGCTCGTGCCGGCTGGCGCTGGTATGTGCGCGGAGAGAACGACTCCGTGCGTGTCGATGCACGCGCCTTCGCTGCCGAGAAGCGGTTGCTGCTAACCGGTGTCACCGCGATCCTGGAATCCACCCGCGGGCGCAGCGCGCAGTACGGCTGCTTCGGGATGCACGAGTGGGCCATGCTCTATCACTCCCCGACGTCCCGCCACGCTGTGCCGCTGCGGCTGGGATCGGCGGGCACGGACGCCGTGGTCGAGTCTCACGAGCTGAGGTGCACGCACTACGACGCCTTCCGCTTCTTCACCGACGATGCGGTGTCCCGCAATCGTGCGCTGCTCGCGCGCGGCACCCAGGCCGCCCATGAGCAACCGGGCTGCCTGCACGCGGGCATGGACCTCTACAAGTGGGCGGTCAAGCTCGGTCCGCTCGTGCCCGGCGTCACCCTGCTCGACACGTTCGAGCTCGCCCGCGACATCCGGACGCTGGACATGCGGGCCTCGCCGTATGATCTGCGCGACTGGGGCTACGAGCCCGTCACTGTGGAGACGGCGGAGGGCAAGGCCGTCTACGTCGCCGAGCAGAGGGCGTTCACGCGCCGGGCCGAGCCGCTGCGCGAGCAGCTGCTGGCCCACGTCCGCTGGGCGTTGGCCGCTTGAACGGGCCGGCTCAGCGCACGGCGGCGACGTCCCGGGGAAGCAGCACCCGGAGCGAGAACCACTCGGCGCCGCCGTCGACCGACACCGACCCGCCGTAGGTCTCCGCCGCCGCCTCGATGTTGCGCAGCCCGTACCCGTGCCCGTCGCCGACCTTGCGCGTGAGGATGCGACCGTCGCGCCGACGCAGGTGCCCGTCGAACGTGTTCTCCACCCGTAGCATCACGAAGTCGTCGTGCGCGAAGAGGGAGAACTTCACCATCCGCTGCGACTCGGGAAGCCGCGCGGTGGCTTCGAAGGCGTTGTCGAGGGCGTTGCCCGCGATCGCGGTGATGTCCAGCGGCCGCAACCGCGCCAACAGCCGCCCGTCGGCGACGGTGGCGACGTGGATGCTCTGTTCTCTGGCGTACATGAGCTTGGCTGTCAGCACAGCGTCGAGCACGTCGTTGCCCGTGCGCACCTGCGTCGCGTAGTCGCGGATCGACGTCTCCAGATCGTCGAGGATGCGCAGGCGCGACTGCGGATCCTGCTCGGCGCGGATCGCATCGAGGTGGTGCTTCATGTCGTGGTACTTGCGGTTGACCTCGTCGATCGTGCGGCGCGACATCTCGTACTGCTGGTGCTGGCTGGTCAGCAGCCTGGCCATCGCGTCGGCCTCGCGGCGCGCCTGGAAACCACGGCGCACCTCGTGCTGCACGTAGAGCGCGATGTAGCCGCAGAGATCGACGAGCGTGCGGATGTAGAGGATCTCGTGACCGATGCGGCCGCTGAACGGCGTCGCGGTGGTCACGAAGCTGAGGTTCGAGATGATGAACGTGGCGGTCGCGATCGAGAGCGCGGCGACGAGATCGGCGTAGCCCACCTCGAAGACCTCGCCCCGCACCAGGTGACGCCGCTCGGCGAGCCAGGCGAGCCCCAGCATCCCGCCGTAGACCACCACCATCATCGTGGCCTTCACCTCGGCAGGCGCATCCAGGTAGAAGCGGTCGAGCTGCCAGTGGATGGATGCGGTGAGCTCCGCCAGCACGAACGCCCGCGCGGTGAGGTAGCCCGCGGTCACCGGCGAGACCCGCAGCGTCGTGTACAGCATCGCGAACATCACCAGCACGGCGGCCAGCATCCCGGGGATCCATAACGCGAGCGAGAGGCGCCCCGCTGCTTCCTGCACCGCGAGCAGCGCGAGCAGCCCCACGGCGGACGCCGCCGCCGTGATCCACCAACCGGCCCGCCGCGCGACGATCAGCACGAAGACGAAACAGGCACCCCACTCCGCGATGGCGGTGAAGCTGCGAGGGATGTCCGCGACGTACAACTCGTTCATGCCGTGATCCCGCGCGTGCCGATGTAGCCGGCCAGGGCGGCGAGGAAGTCCTTCTTGCGCGGCCGGCTGACCTGCAGCCGCACCCCACCTCGGATGCGGCAGTCGTTGCCCTCCACCCCGGTCACGTGGCGGAGGTTCACGAGGTAGCCGCTGTTGCAGCGGAAGAAGTCCTCGCCCTCCAGGTCTCCCTCCATCGCCTTCAGCGACGTCGCCACGGTGTAGTCGCCGTCCAGCGTGTGGATCAGGACGTTGTGCTTGGCGCTCTCCAGGTAAAGGACGTCGGCGATGTCGAGGCGGTGCCTGTCGCCGTCGGCCGCGGTGAACAGCATCTGCCGGCGTTCGCGCCTGCGCAGACGCACGAGACAGCGGCCGAGCTCCTGGGCGAAGACAGGGTAGGAGACGGGCTTGAGCAGATAGCTCAGCGCATCCACCTCGTAACCGCTGACCGCGTACTGCGGGGATGCGGTCACGAAGACGATGAGCACTTCGCTGTCGACCTCGCGGATGCGTCGCGCGGCCGTCATACCGTCCACACGCGCCATCTGGATGTCCAGCAGCAGGATGTCCCAGTCGGGGCGGTAGTCCTCGATGATGTCGCGTCCGTCGCGGAACGCCCCGATGTGGAAGCGATCGCCGTGCTCACGCTGGAACCGGTCCAGGTGCGACAGCAGGCGGTCGATGCTGGCCGGATCGTCTTCGACGACGCCGATGCGGATCATGCTCTGTCTCCTTCCTGGTCTGTTCTCAACTGAAGCCGACGTAGCGGCGGGCGAGGTGGTACGCGGCCCGCGTCACGTGCCGTCCCGCGTATCCCGGCAGGTTGCTTCCCGCGCACACGAGGCTTCGCCGCAGATGACCGTGGATGCGGGGACGGTCGCGCTTGACCTCCCGCCAGAAGGCTCGGCGCACCGCGAGGTGCTGTGCAGTGCCGCCGAGCGCGAGTGTGGCGCTCACGGTGGCGCACAGCGCGCGGACGTAATGCAGCTGCGCGGCGTAGAGCTGTGGCGGGACCCGTCCGGCACGCACGTCCTCGACGCTCGGCAGGGTCTCGAGCGCGAGCCGGTTCACCCGCAGCTGCTGATCGACACGAGCCAGCATGACCTCCGGAGCGACCGATTGGCCGGCACGACCGATGTAGTAGTGGTACAGCGGAACAGGCAGGTAGTACATGCGGCGCACGCGTGCGAGCGGACGCAGGACGTACAGGCTGTCGACGTAGAACGTGTGACGCGGGAGGTGCAGACCCACCTCCCGCAGCAGAGCTGTGCGGTAGATGACCGCGTGCATCATGAGGTACTGCCGACGCGCGAAGCGCTGCGTGTCTTCCCAACCGAAGACGCGATCGACCGGGAAGACGGTGTCGAAACGCGTCGCGCGCGAAGGCTTGCCGACGCGATCGTGCACGAAGTCGGTGAGGAACGCATCGACTCCCCCGGTCTCCTCCAGCCGTTCGAGAACGTCGAGCACTCGAGCGAGAGCGGCGGACGACAGCCAATCGTCGGCGTCGAGCACCTTGAGGTAGCGACCGCGCGCGTGGGCGACACCGGCGTCGATCGCCGCTCCGTGCCCGCCGTTTGCCTGGTTCACCACGCGGATCCGGTCGGGGTGGGTATGCGCATATGACGCGGCGAGCAACCCGGTGGCGTCCGTCGAGCCGTCATTCACGATGACCACCTCGACGCGCGCGTCGCTCGCACAGAGCGCGGCGAGAGCGCGACCGAGGAACTCTGCGCAGTTGTAGGCGGGCACGGCCACCGTCAGCAGGGGCGATGACACCGGGGCACCCTCCGTCCGGCGCCGCGCGCGGCGATAGGAGGCTGCACGCACGGCGATGATGACGAGCCGGTCGCGGGGTCGACCGGTCTCCACCTCGATCGTAGACGGGACGCCGTTCACGTGCGGAAACCTCGACTCGTCTCAGCTGAACCCGACGACGCGACGAGCCCAGTCGTAGGCGAGACTCGTCGCGCGGCGCCCGGCCTGGCCGGGGAGGTTGCTCACCGCTCCGAGAAGGCTGCGTCGCATCCGCGTGTACAGCCAGGGGTTCTCCGCGCGCACCTCTCGCCAGAAGCGGTCGCGCTCGACGAGGTGGCCCGCGGTCCCGGCACGGGCCAGGGTCGCGCTCGTGACCGCGCACACCCCCTCCACGTGGTGCAGAAGGGCCCGGTACAGCTGCGCCGGCACCTCACCGCGAGCGACCGCGTGCGGGGAGGGAAGCGCGGCGAGAGCCAGCCTGTTCACCCGCAGCTGCTGCTCCACCCTCCGCACCATGACCTCCGGCGCAACCGACTGCCCGGGCCGGCCCACGTGGTAGCGATAGAGCGGGATCGGCAGGTACCGCATCCGGCGCACCCTCGCCAACGGCGTCACGACGTAGAGGTTGTCGACGTAGAAGGTGTGCTCGGGCAGGCGCAGTCCGCTCGCGCGCACCAGTTCCGTCCGGTACACGATGGCGTGCATCATCAGCACCTGACGGCGTCCGAACCGTTCCGTGTCCGCCCACTCGAACACGCCGTCGGAGGGGAACACCGAGTCGAAACGAGCCGGCCGCGCGGATTTGCCGACCCGTTCATGCACGAAGTCCGTGAAGACCGCGTCCACATCCGCATCCTCGAGAGCGACGAGCTCGCGCACCAGGGTGGCGAGCGAGGCGATGTCGAGCCAGTCGTCCGCATCCAGGATCTTCACGAACCTGCCGCACGCGTCGGACAGCCCCGTCGTGATGGCACCGCCGTGCCCGCGGTTGGGCTGGTGGATCACCCGCCGGGATGCGGGCCGCCGCGCGGCCCACTCATCCGCGAGCAACCCGGTGGCATCCGTCGAGCCGTCGTCGACGACGATCACCTCGACGCCGGCGACCGCGTCGAGCTCCGACAGGGCGCGCCCCAGGTAGCCCTCGGCGTTGAAGGCCGGAACCACGATGGACAGTGCCGGCCCGACCTGCGGGCGGTGCGTCATCGCTCGACCTTGTCGCCGGGCTCCGCCACCACCTCGACCTCGGTCGGCACCTGGCGGAAGATCACCTTGAAGATCGGATAGAACACCCAGAACGAGATGGCCGCGTTGATGATCATCGTCAGCACGTCCGCCACGACCGATCCGCTCGAGCCCCATCCGAGGGTCACCATGAAGAAGTCGTAGATGGGCGCCTTGTAGAAGCCCTGCGCGGCGGCGGCGATGAAGGTGATCGCCACATAGGCCACCGTGTACCAGCCGGCCGCGACCCACACGGAGGTGTTGGACTTGAACGTGATGTTGCGCTGCAGGAAGAAGTTGATGACCTGCGCGATCAGCAACGTGATCTGCACCGCCAGGAAGTACGCCAGCCCGCCGCCGCCGGCGGGCAGCGCGCCCGCCGCGTAGTCGAACATGTAGTACTGGCTGCCGTCGACGTTCGAACCGACGGGGAGCACCTGGAAGCCGACGTCCGTGAGTCCCGTGAAGCTCGCGAAAGCCCACCGGAAAATCGGCATGAGCGCCAGCTGCAGCACAGTGACGCCGTTGGACAGCAGCAGGAACATGATGAACTTCGACAGTTCCGGACGTGAGGTCTGGAATCGACCCCACCACTTCGAGATGGCGGTGATCATCGTGCGCTCCTGTTCCCTGCGGCGGCGTCGAACGCCTTCTTCGTCGCCTTCTCATCGCGTCGACCGCCGAAGTAGGCGACGATCACACGCCCGAGGCCACGCAGCGTCTGCCCGTTCACCAGCGTCAGCACGGCTCCGGTGAGCCGGCGGGTGGCGAGCCCGCCGCTCATCTTGGAGATGACCCGGAACGGGCCGTTCAGCAGGAACAGCACGTTCAGGTCGGGGGTGCCGGCCGCGTCTGCTTTGCGACGCCGGCCGTCGAGGATGCGGAATCCGAGTCGGCCGAGGGGGCTGCGCGACTCGGCGAGACGATCCATCGGGTCGTTCTCCCCGAGCGGTCCGTTCGGCCACTGCGGGTCGGGGATCTCACGCCCCAGAAGCACAGCGAACTCCGCATCTGTCGGAGCGACACCGGTACGAGGCGAGGGCGCGAGCGCCACACCGTCGCGCTCGACGGTCGCTATGAGATCCAGTGCGCCCACGTGTGCGCCGACCGCGATCTCGTACGTGCCGCGCTCGACGACCCAGGTGTTGGTCGCGGCGTCGAAGACGCGGAACGTGCGGTCACCGAACGCAAGTGCGACGCGGCGCGACTCCCCCGGCTCCAGCCGCACCTTCGCGTAGCCCTTCAGCTCGCGACGAGGACGCGCCAGGGCGCTGTCTCCGACGCGTCCGACATACATCTGGACCACGTCGCTCCCGGCACGGGAGCCGGTGTTCGTGACCGTGACCTCGGCGCCGTCGGCATCCACCGCGAGATCCGCGTAGGCGAACCTCGTGTAACTCAAGCCGTAGCCGAACGGGAAGGCGACAGGAATGCCGGCCGTGTCATAGTGCCGGTAGCCGACGAACGGTCCTTCGCGATACTCCGCGGTGCGAGCAGAGCTCGGGAACGTGTCGGCCGTGGGGGTGTCCTCGAGAGCTCGAGGCATCGTCTCTGCCAGCCGCCCGCCCGGGTCGACCGTGCCGGTGAGCACATCCATGACGGCCTCGGCTCCTGCCTGGCCCCCGAGGTAGGTGTGCAGCAGCGCGGCCGCATCCGTCGCCCACGGCGTTGAGACCACGCCTCCGGCGCTGATCAGCACGACCGTCCGCGGGTTCACTCGGTGCACGTCGCGCAGCAGGCGAACCTGCTCTCGTGGCAGATCCAGCGTCGCGCGGTCCATCCCCTCCGACTCGGCGATCTCGGGGAGCCCGAGGCTCAGCACCACGACATCCGCACGTCCGGCGAGCGTCAGGGCCTCCGCACGCAACGCCTGGTCTGCGCGGCCATCGCGGCGGAACCCTTCCGCGACGCCCACGACGTCGAGGGTCGAGTCCGGCAGGACGTCGGCGAGTGTCGGCAGCATGGTGGGGTTCACCAGCGAGGATCCGGCGCCCTGGTAACGGGGCGCGGTGGCGAACGCACCGACGAGGGCCACCGTGGTGCCGGCCGCGAGCGGCAGCAGGTCGCCTTCATTGCGCAGCAGCACGGTGGACTCTGCGGCGGCCCGGCGAGCGAGCGCGTGATGCGCGGGAAGATCGATGATCGCGGCCGCGCGCGCCGTCACGCTTCGCACCAGGTCGATCAGCTCCGCGACGCGGGCGTCGAGGTCTGCCACCGCGAGCCGGCCGGACTCCACCGCAGCCACGATCTCGCGCGCGGAGTCGAAGCCCGGCGAGGGCATCTCCAGTGCGGCGCCGGCGGCGACCGCGGCGACCGCGTCGTTGGAGCCGCCCCAATCGGAGATCACCGCACCGTCGAAGCCCCACTCGTCGCGCAGGATCTCGGTCAGCAGGTGCGCGTTCTCGTGGGCGTAGACGCCGTTGACGAGGTTGTACGAGGACATGATCGCCCAGGGGGCCGCGTCGCGGACGACGATCTCGAAAGCGGTCAGGTAGATCTCGCGCAGCGTGCGCTCGTCGACGACGGAGTCGCTGACCATGCGGCGCAGCTCCTGGCTGTTGACCGCGAAGTGCTTGGGGGTGGCGGCGACGCCTTCGGACTGGATGCCACGCACATAGGCGGCGGCCAGGCGGCCTGCCAGTTCGGGATCCTCGGAGAAGTACTCGAAGCTGCGGCCTCCGAGGGGGCTGCGCTTGATGTTGAGGCCCGGTCCGAGCAGGACGCCGACGCCCTGCGAGGATGCTTCGCGGCCGAGAGCCGCACCGATCTGCTCGGCCAGCTCGTCGTCCCAGCTGCCGGCGATCGTGGCGGCGGTCGGGAAGCAGGTGGCGGGTTCCGAGCCGTTGATGCCGAGGTGGTCGGCGGAACCGACCTGCTTGCGCACACCGTGAGGGCCGTCAGCCAGCCACACCGGCGGCAGCGCGACGCGTTCGATCGCTCGCGTCTGCCACGTGTTGGCGCCGCTCAGCAGGGCCGCTTTCTCGAGCAGCGAGAGACTCGCCACGAGCGAGGGGGTGTCTTTCACAATGGGTCTTTCTTGGTCGTTCGCGTCGCGCGTCGAGCGCGGGAGGACAATCGCTGTTCGGGGCCGGGCGCGGCGGCCCGGCCCCGAACGTGCCGTGTCAGGACGAAGCGAGCTCGTCGTTGACCGTCACCGGGCGATTGCGATGACGGCGGACGCGGACGATGATCCACACCACTCCCGCGGCCACCAGCAGTGCCAGCACGACGGTGCCGACCGTGATCCAGATCTCCCACGATGCGGGCTGGTACGTCAGCGTCGCTCCCGGAGCCATCCCGTTCACCGCGTTGGAGTTCGCAACGGTGTACAGCAGGTTGTGGGCGGCGTAGCGGATGTTGGACTGCGCGAAGGCACTCTCCGTGTCTTCGACCGTCTTCATCCCCGCGAAGGTCAGCATGTGGTCGGTGCCGCGAGCGGCCCACGCCTCATCGACATACATGTAGGGATAGAGGTTGAAGTCGGTGATCACGAAGCCCGTGAAGCCCCACTCGCCGCGCAGCACGTCGTGCATGAGCGCCGCGGAGCCACCGGCCCACGTGCCGCCGATGCGGTTGAACGAGCTCATCATGGCGGTGGCACCGATCTCGGCGGTCTGCTTCGTGCCGTCGGCGTCGTAGTACGACAGCTCGCCGCTGGCGTTCTTGGCGATCATCTCGAAGGGCTTCAGATAGATCTCACGGATCGTCTGCTCGGTCGCCCACGTCGCGATGCCGTTGCCGTTGACGCGGTTCGTCTCTTGGTCGTTCATCGCGAAGTGCTTCGTGAACGAGTAGACGCCCTTCGTGAGCGCGCCGTCCACAGCAGCCGTGGCCAGAGCCCCGGACAGCACCGGGTCCTCGGAGTAGTACTCGAAGTTGCGGCCGGCGAACGGAGAGCGATGCAGGTTCGCGGCAGGTGCGTACCAGCCGTTGGCCCCCATCGTGAGCGCTTCGTTGCCGATCGCGACACCCATCGCGTTGGCGAGTTCGACGTTCCACGTCTGTCCGAGCAGGTACTCGGACGGGAAGGCCGTTCCGGTCCACAGATCGGGGTTGATGAACGAGCTGAATCCGGCAGGACCGTCGAGGTCGTTCGTTCGGATCTTGCCGATGTCCGGGAGACCGGCCGTGTTGTACGCACCCGAGGTGAGCATGTCGACGACCTCGTCCAGCGTGAGCTGGTCAAGCAGGGCGTCCCACTTCGGGTCGTCGTACGCGAGTCCGCGCATGTCGACGAGTGAGACGTTGCCATCTGCGCCCCAGACGGGCGTCTCGGAGTCCGTGTCTGTCGCAGCGGCCGCGGCGGCATCGTACGGAGCGAAGTCGGCGATCGTCGCCTCACTCCCCTCGAAGTCGGCTCCTTCGGGCGCCTTCGGGAACGTCCCGGCGAAGTCCGCACGGGACAGCGCAGTCACCTTGCCCTCGGAGAAGGCCGCGGTGACATCCTCGAAGTGGTTGGTCGCCGCCGTCTCGTCGCTCGCGCGCCCCTCGGTGTAAGTGACCTTCTCGTCGACCGTGTACGTGATCGGAGCAGTGCCCGCGGCGACCGTGTGCGAGTCGTTCTGGACCTTGATCTCGTAGACGCCGGCGTCGAGCACGTACGCCCCGTCGCCGGTGCTGTCGTAGGACGCCATCTCCTCGACGGGAACGGTGAGGGTCACCGTCTCCGACGCGCCGGGCTCGAGCAGGCTCGTCTTCGCGAACGCTCCGAGCACGACGGAGGACTTCTCGACCCCGCCCGGCGTGTAGGGCGCCGTGTAGTAGAGCTGCACGACATCCTTGCCTGCGACCGCGCCGGTGTTCGTGACGCTGACGTCGACGGAGATGTCGCCGTCCACATCGCCGAGGCGCTGTCCGGTGATCGCCTTGTCGAAGCTCGTGTAGCTGAGCCCGTAGCCGAACGGATAGACGACGGCCTGGTCATAGTCGATGAAGCCTTCGACAGCCGCGGTCTCGTAATAGCGGTAGCCGACGTAGATGCCCTCTTCGTAGTCGACGAAGTAGGCGTCGTCGACGTTCGTGTAGGCGAAGTCGCCGAAGTTGACGAAGGTCGGATCAGCGGTGAAGTCGCGCGAGAACACGTCGACCGTGCGCCCCGAGGGGTTGATGTCGCCGCTCAGGATCGGCCCCAGCGCGTTGAATCCGTTGACTCCAGGAGAGCCTGCCAGGATGATGCCGTCGATGCCCTCGTCGTCCTGGAGAGGACCGAGCTCCATGGACGTCGATGCGTTCACGACCACGATGACGTTCTCGAACTGGCTCTTGGCGAGTTCGAGCAGGTCCTTCTCATCTGCGTTGAGCTCGAGCTGGTGCTGACCGGGCTCTGCGCGCTCGTCCCACTTCTCCATGTTGGTGGCGAGATCTCCGCCTTCGCCCCCGGCACGGCCGATGACGACGATCGCGGCGTCCGGGAACTCCGCGAAGCTGTCGCGCGAGGCCTGCGAATAGTCGGCGACCGGCATCTCACCGATGTTGTAGTTCGACTCCTCGGGCTTGTCCATGACGATGTTCGTCCGGCCGCCCTCCGCCGCGGGGTTCGCCTCGGCGAACCCCGCGAGCTGGTCGTAGACCGTCCCGTTGACCGTGAAGCCGCCGTTCTCGATGCCGGCCTTGATGTTCACAGCGGTGCGGGTGTCCGCCGTTCCGGAACCGGAGCCGCCGTAGACAGGGTCGGCTGCGCCGCGGCCCAGCAGCGTGACGGCACCGGCCGCCAACGGCAGAGTCCCGTTGTTCTTGACGAGGGTCATACCCTCACCCGCGATCTCCTCCACGAGTTCGGACGACGCGCTCTTGGCCTCTTCATTCGTCGCGTAGTCGGCCGTGTAGTACTCGGTGTCAAGCTTGTCGCCGTCCGCCGTGTTGCTGATCGCGTAGGTTCCCGCGCCCATGTACGACTCGATGGCTCCTCGATACATCCCGATCGCGATGTTCGCACCGATGGCGATGATTGCCACCACGGCGACGATCGGGATCCAGATCGCGAGGAACCTCTTGTTCGACATCGGCTTCCGAGCCGTCGTTGAACTCACTGTGTTCTCCTCTGTGTGCAGACCTCCGTCATCGGAGGACGGCCCGGGCGTCAGCGCACCGGTGCCGAGTCCTATTTCACGCGCTCGGCACAGCCCGCATCGCGCTCACGCACAACCTGTCGCTTTCGGCGCACGAACTGTCCGCTACCCGGACCGTGAGGCTGTCGATGAGCGCGGAAGACGACGGAAGGCCCCCGCATCGCGGAGGCCTTCACATCTTGAGGGTGGACCTGAGGGGACTCGAACCCCTGACCCCCTGCATGCCATGCAGGTGCGCTACCAGCTGCGCCACAGGCCCTCTGTCACCCGTCCGGGCAACTCATTCAGCTTACAACACGGATGAGTCGTGAGCGAAATCAGCCCGGTCACTCCGGGCGCGTCGGCACCGGCAGGTCGATGGGCACGGTCGGGCAGTCCTTCCACAGGCGCTCGAGGCCGTAGAACACCCGCTCCTGCTCGTGGAAGACGTGCACGACGAGGTCGCCGAAGTCGAGCAGGATCCAGCGTGACTCCTCGCGGCCCTCACGGCGCAGACGCTTGACGCCGTGCTCGAGCAGCTGCTCCTCGATCTCGTCGGCGATCGCTGCCACGTTGCGCTCGTTGCGCCCCGTGACGAGCAGAAAGATGTCGACGAGGGGCAGCGGCTCCGAGACGTCGAGAGCCACGAGGTCCTCGCCGCCCTTCGCGTCGGCCGCGCGCGCAGCGATCTGCAGCACCTCGACGGATGCGTCGGTGAGGGTCATGAGAAGAGTCCTGTCGATACGGCGAACACCAGCACGCCGACCAGCGCGAGCGCAAGCGCACCGGCAGTGATGGCGAGCACGAGCATGAGGCGACTGCCCTTTTCGGGCGCCGGCGGACGGATGATCTCGTCCGCGCTCTTGATGGTGCTGATCGCGGCGCTGGCCGCGATGGGAGTGGGAGAAGAAGCGGGCGGCAGTTCGCCGTCCACCAGAACCGCGTCGGCTTCCTTGCCGTCGGTGGTCCCGGGCGCGTGTCCACGCGAACCGAGCCCCTCCGGCAACGCGAAGGTGCCGGTGATGAGCACCTCTCCGGTCGCTGCGATGGGCGATGTGAACGCGTCCGCCGACGGCGTCTGCGAGAGGATCAGGGCATTCGGCGTCGCGATGCTGCCCGTCGAGCCCTCCCGCGTCAGAAGGTGGTCGAAGGACGGAGGGAGCGCGACGTCGGGGACACCGCCTTCGAGCAGCGCGGAGCCGAGCTGCGGCGACACCACGGGCGCGGGCTCGTCCGCAAGGGCCGCCTCGGCCGTGGCCAGCGGAGTCTCGTCGGCCGGCCGCTCATCCGCGCTGGGGGTGAACAGCGCCGTCATGCCGCCGGTCTCCGGAGCCGACGAGTCCTCGTCGGCAGGCTTCACGGTCGGCGCCTGTGCCTGCGCGGCGGTGTCGGGGGTGATGACCGGCACCGACGCGGTGCGGATGCGCTCCTGCTCACGCGCCTGACGGCGGGTGAGAGGCGAGACGCCCAGGTCGACGCTGGCATCCGCGCGGGGGGCGGGCGGGACGACGGCCGGCGCGGCGGCGCGCGGAAGCGGGGCGGCCGGCTCCGGCTTCGGCTCGGGTTCGCTCGCGGGAGCGTCCTGCGGGTTCTGGATCGGGGTCGATCCGGTGTTGCGCAGGTCGCGCATCTGGCGCCGGGTCAGCGGCGGAGTGCTGGGCTGGTCAGGGTTGCTCATGCCTTACTCCGGTAGAGGTGGTGCTTCGCAATGTACTGGACGACTCCGTCCGGAACGAGGTACCACACCGGTTGTCCGTTGTGCACGCGGTTCCGACAGTCCGTCGAAGAGATGGCCAGGGCCGGGATCTCGAGCAGACTCACGTTCTTGCTCGGCAGACCAGCCGCCGATAACGGGTGCCCGGGCCGGGAGACCGCCACGAAATGGGCGAGGTCCCACAGTTCATCATGGTCCCTCCAGCTGAGAATCTGCGCCACGGCGTCGGCACCCGTGATGAAGAAGAGCTCGGCATCGGGACGCTGCGCCTGCAGGTCCCGGAGGGTGTCGATCGTGTACGTCGGCCCGGAGCGGTCGATGTCGACCCTGCTCACGCTGAAGTCGGGGTTCGAGGCGGTCGCGATCACCGTCATGAGATAGCGATGCTCGCTCTCGGTGACCTGCGACTTCTGCCATGGCTCGCCCGTGGGGACGAAGATGACCTCGTCGAGGTCGAAGGATGCGGCGACTTCGCTCGCCGCGACAAGGTGTCCGTGATGAACCGGGTCGAAGGTGCCGCCCATCACCCCGATGCGCGGCGCTCGACCTGCACTCATCTGCCCGAGAGTCAGTGGCCGTGTCCGCGCGGCTCGAGATCGGCGGCGTGCTTCTTGGCGTACGCCTCGGCCTTGTGCGCGTGACGGTTGGCGACGTTGCGATACGACAGGGTCACGAGCGCGAGGGCGGTGAAGACGAGGAGCGCGAGGATCCCGTATCCGACGGTCTCCGCGGCGACGTTACCGTGGTGCTCGGCCTCCTCGGCGACAAGGGTGAGGAAGGGGGCGAGGCTCATCGGTTCTCCGATCGATCGGTGGGGCGCACGGGCGCTCCCAGCTTAGTCTGTCAGCCGCGTACCTGCCCGGAGCCGCGGACGACCCACTTGGAGCTCGTGAGCTCCCGGAGTCCCATGGGTCCGCGGGCGTGGAGCTTCTGGGTGGAGATGCCCACCTCCGCGCCGAAACCGAACTCCCCGCCGTCGGTGAAGCGCGTGGATGCGTTCGCCATCACGACCGCGGAATCCACCTCGGCGAGGAAGCGCTCGGCGCTGACCTCGTCGTCCGTGATGATCGACTCGGTGTGGTGCGTCGAGTAGCGACGGATGTGGTCGAGTGCCGCATCCAGGTCGTCGACCACGCGCATCGCGATGTCGAGACTCAGATACTCCGTCTGCCAGTCCTGCTCGTCGGCGGGGACGACGTCGGGCGCGAGCTGCGCCACCGTCTCGTCACCGTGCACCGTCACACCGGCCTGCTGCAGGGCCGCCACCACAGGCCCGACGACACGCTCCGCCGCGCCCCGGTGCACCAGCACCGTCTCGGCGGCGTTGCAGACGCTGGGACGCTGCGCCTTGGCGTTCACCACGATCGTCTCGGCCCGCTCCAGCGGCGCGCTCTCGTCGAGGTACACGTGCACGACGCCGGCACCGGTCTCGATGACGGGCACGGTGGACTCGGTCACGACCGTCTCGATGAGCTGCGCGCTGCCCCGGGGGACGAGCACGTCCACGACGCCGCGGGCATGCATGAGCTCGGTGGCTCCGGCGCGCCCGAAGGCGTCGAGCGTCTGGATCGCCTCCGGATCGACGCCCTCCTCCGCCAGCGCGCCACGCATGGCCCGCACGAGGGCCGCATTGCTGAGCTCGGCGGCGGTTCCGCCGCGCAACACGACCGCGTTGCCGGATCGCAGCGCGAGCGCAGCGATGTCGACGGTCACGTTGGGCCGCGCTTCGTAGATGGAGCCGACCACACCGAAGGGGACGGAGATCTTCTGAAGGTTCAGCCCGTTCTCGAGGGTCTTCTCCTCGAGCAGGCGTCCGACCGGGTCCGGCAGCTGCGCGACCTCCCGAACAGCCTGCGCCAGGGCGTGCACGCGTGCGGCATCGAGGCTCAGCCGGTCCAGCAGCGCGGCGGAGAGACCCTGCTCGCGCCCGCGATCGAGGTCCTCGCCGTTGGCCGCGACGATCTCGTCCGTCGCCGCCTCCAGCGCGTCGGCGATGCCATCGAGCAGGCCGCTCTTCTGCGCGTCCGAGAGCCGTGCGATCTGGCGCGAAGCGGTCTTCGCGAGCAGCATCCGCTCGCCTGCGGTGACGGTCGTCAGACTCATCCGCTCAGTTTAGCGACGCGTCAGGACCGGTCCGGTCAACGGATGCTCGACCGGATGCGGGTTCGGCGCGAACCACGTGCCGACCTCGTCGCCGCCGAGAGCGGACTCGACGAGATCGATGCTCGTCACCAGCACCGCCACACCGGCGGCCGCAGCGAGCCGCGCCGCCGAAACCTTCGTCGCCGCTCCCCCGGTACCGACGCTGTTCACGACGACGGAACCGAATTCGTAGCCTGAGAGATCGTCGCCGTACGGCACCTCGGCGATCGGCCGCGCCCCGGGCTCGTCCGGCGGCCGCGTGTACAGGCAGGCGATGTCGCTGAGCAGCACGAGCGCGTCGGCGCTGATGAGCTGGGCAACGAGGGCGGCGAGACGGTCGTTGTCCCCGAAACGGATCTCGTGGGTGGCGACCGTGTCGTTCTCGTTGACGATCGGCAGGATGCGGAGGCCGAGAAGGCGCTCCATGGCCCGGCGGGCGTTGGAGCGGTGGGTCGGGTTCTCGAGGTCGCCCGCCGTCAGCAGCACCTGCCCCGCGACCACGGCGAAGGGGCGCAGAGCCTCCTGGTAGCGATACACGAGGATGTTCTGGCCCACCGCTGCGGCAGCCTGCTGCGTGGCCAGGTCGGAGGGCCGGGCGTCGAGCGCGAGGAACGGCATTCCGGTCGCGATCGCCCCCGACGAGACCAGGACGACCTCCGTGCCACGACCGTGCGCTGCGGCCAGTGCCTCGACGAGCGGCTGGATGTTCGCCGCGTTGTCGCCGCTGATCGACGACGAGCCCACCTTGACGACGAGGCGCCTGGCCGCGGGCAGGTCGGCACGCGAGCTCACGCTCACTCTTCGCCCTCGCGGATGCGCTCCGCCTCCAGCTCGGCGCGCGCGGCGGCCTTGGCGTCCATGCGCTCGTGGTAGCGCTCGCGGCGCTGGTTGGTCGTCCGGCGGCCGTCGAGGTTGAAGCGGGGGTCGGTGCCGCGAGGAGCCGTCATGAGCTCAGCGGCCGACGACAGCGACGGATGCCAGTCGAACACGACGCTGTCACCTTCGCCGATGACGACGGTCGCGCCAGGGGTCGCGCCGGCGCGGAACAGCTCGTCTTCGACGCCGAGCTTGTCGAGACGGTCGGCGAGGAAGCCGACGGCCTCTTCGTTCTGGAAGTCGGTCTGCTGCACCCACCGCACGGGCTTCTCGCCGAGAACGCGGTAGACAGGACCGTACGTGCCGCCCTCGACGCGCACCGAGAACTCCTTCTCGGAACCCTTGGGGCGAATGATGATGCGTTCGGGTGCGGGCTCGGCGGCGACCTCGGCACGGTGCTTCTCGACGATCTCGCCGAGCGCGAAGGTGAGCTCTCGCAAACCCGCGCGGCTGACCGTGGAGATCTCGAACACGCGGTAGCCGCGCTCCTCGAGATCGGGCCGCACCAGGTCGGCGAGATCACGCGCTTCTGGCACGTCGATCTTGTTCAGCGCGACGACCTGCGGGCGCTCCAGGAGCGGAACCTGGCCCTCCGGGACCTCGTAGGCGGCGAGTTCGGCGAGGATGACATCGAGATCGGACAACGGGTCGCGGCCGGGCTCCAGCGTGGCGCAGTCGAGCACGTGGACGAGTGCGGTGCAGCGTTCGACGTGACGCAGGAACTCGAGCCCCAGCCCACGACCGTCGCTCGCGCCCTCGATGAGCCCGGGCACGTCGGCGACCGTGAAGCGAACATCCCCCGCCTGCACGACACCGAGGTTCGGATGCAGGGTGGTGAACGGGTAGTCGGCGATCTTCGGGCGGGCGGCGGACACCGCGGCGATCAGGCTCGACTTGCCGGCAGAGGGATAGCCCACCAGCGCGACGTCGGCAACGGTCTTCAGCTCGAGACGGACGTCGCCTTCCCACCCCGGGGTGCCCAGCAGCGCGAAGCCCGGAGCCTTTCGCTTGGTGGTGGCCAGCGCCGCATTGCCGAGTCCCCCACGTCCGCCGGGCGCGACGACGAAGCGAATGCCGGGCTCGACCATGTCGGCCAGGACGGTGCCGTCCTCATCCTTCACGACGGTGCCGACCGGCACGGGCAACTCGACGGGCTCACCCATCGCACCGGAGCGGTTGTCGCCCATCCCGAAGCCGCCGTTCTCGGCGGTGCGGTGCGGCGAGTGGTGATACGACAGGAGCGTGGTCACCTGCGGGTCGGCGACGAGGATGATGTCTCCCCCGTTGCCGCCGTTGCCGCCGTCGGGGCCGGCAAGCGGCTTGAACTTCTCACGGCGCACCGACACGCAGCCGTTGCCGCCCTTGCCCGCGCGCAGGTGAAGCGTCACTCGATCGACGAACGTGACCATGGGTGCGCCCTCCTGGATATGAAGCGAGGGGCGGGCCGAAGCCCGCCCCTCGCCGACGTCTGCGTGTGCGGCGGATTACTCCGCGGCGCCCACGATGTTGACGACCTTGCGGCCGCCCTTGGTGCCGAACTGCACGGCGCCGGCCGACAGTGCGAACAGCGTGTCGTCGCCACCGCGGCCGACATTGGCGCCGGGGTGGAAGTGCGTGCCGCGCTGACGGACGATGATCTCGCCCGCGTTGACGACCTGGCCGCCGAAGCGCTTCACGCCGAGGCGCTGTGCGTTCGAGTCACGACCGTTACGAGTCGAGCTCGCGCCCTTTTTGTGTGCCATTTCTTCGCCTCTTCCTGGACTTACTTGATGCCGGTGACCTTGACGCGCGTGAGGTCCTGACGGTGACCCTGGCGCTTCTTGTAACCGGTCTTGTTCTTGAACTTCTGGATCACGATCTTCGGGCCGCGCTCCTCACCGAGGACCTCGGCGGTGACCGTCACCTTGGCGAGCTTCGCCGCGTCGGTCGTGACCGCGTCGCCGTCGACGAGCAGGACGGCCGGCAGCTCGAGGGTCTCGCCGATCTTCGCCTTCTGGCGGTCGAGAACGACGATCGTGCCGACCTCGACCTTTTCCTGCCGGCCGCCGGCGCGCACAACTGCGTAAACCACTTCACACCTGTTTCGTCTTGGGAGCGCTCGGCTCCGATTGTCTGGAGGGACTCCGCCAGGGGCGGAGAAGTCCGGTGATGCATCGACTCGCACATCGTCAAGCCGGGTGCCCAGCGATAGGGCGACGCACCAAAGGAAGAGTTTACCCGATCGAGGGCCGAGGTGGCAAAAGGAGCCGGAGCGCGTGTCGCGCGCACCCGCACGTCTTCTGCGGCGCCCTACGATCATCGGATGGCGATCCTCATCGACGACCCTCGTTGGCCCGCGCACGGTCGTCTGTGGTCGCATCTGATCAGCGACAGCGATCTCGATGAACTCCACGCCTTCGCCGCCGCCAACGGCATTCCCCGGCGGGGCTTCGATCTCGATCACTACGACGTCCCCGACGATGCGCACGAGCGCCTCGTGTCTGCCGGGGCGCACGCCGTCGACGGCCACACGCTCGTTCGCGCGTTGATCGCCTCAGGGCTGCGTGTCACCGCCCGCGAACGTCGCGGACGGTGACACCGGGCTCATTCGCCGTCGGGGACGTGGACGACGGGCGTGCCGGTGAGGGCCGCGGTGGTCACACGTCGACGTCCGCGGCCCTGTCCCGGGGCCTTCGGCTCGGGTAGCGCATCCAGGACGGAGTCGAGCAGCAGCTCCTTCTCCGACTTGGGCTTCGCCTCGTGGCGCGGCTTCTTGCGCTTGGCGCGCGGCCGCTCCTCTACCTGCTCGACGACCTCCACCGCTGCGACCGAGACCTCGACGTCGGAGACGATCGCCTCCTCGGAGCCCGGGTGGATCGTGGATGCGGCGATCTGAGCCAGAGCAGACTTCACGCCTGCCGTGATGACGTGCGCCTGGCCCGCCGGGGCCTGCGGCGGTGTGTTCTGCCGCGAGCGGCGCCCGTTGCCGGAGTTGCCGCCGTTGTTGCCGCCGCCGTTCCCGTTGCCCGCGCCTCCGCGGTGCTTGACGACAGGGTCGTGGTGGACGATGACGCCGCGCCCGGCGCACACCTCGCAGGCTTCACTGAAGGTCTCGAGCAAGCCGAGGCCCAGCTTCTTGCGGGTCATCTGTACGAGCCCGAGAGAGGTGACCTCGGCGACCTGGTGCTTCGTGCGGTCGCGACTCAGGCACTCGATCAGGCGGCGCAGCACGAGGTCGCGGTTGGACTCCAGCACCATGTCGATGAAGTCGACGACGATGATGCCGCCGATGTCGCGCAGGCGCAGCTGGCGGACGATCTCCTCCGCGGCCTCGAGGTTGTTCTTGGTGACGGTCTCCTCGAGGTTTCCGCCGGAGCCGACGAACTTCCCGGTATTGACGTCGACGACCGTCATGGCCTCCGTGCGGTCGATCACGAGCGAACCGCCGGAGGGCAGCCAGACCTTGCGGTCGAGCGCCTTCTCGATCTGTTCCGTGACGCGGAAGTCGTCGAACGGGTCTCCCCCGCCCTCGTACCGCTCGACACGCTCCAGAAGGTCGGGGGCGACGGCCTCGAGGTAACCCTCGATGGTGTGCTGCGCCTCCTCGCCCTGGATGAGCATCTTCGTGAAGTCCTCGTTGAACACGTCGCGCACGATCTTCACGAGCAGGTCGGGCTCGGAGTGCAGCAGCGCCGGGGCCTGAACCGACTCGTTCTGACGACTGATGTGCTCCCACTGTGCGGTGAGGCGCTGCACGTCGCGCGTCAGCTGCTCCTCGGTCGCGCCTTCGGCCGCGGTACGGACGATGACGCCGGCGGACTCCGGGAGCACTTCCTTGAGGATGCGCTTGAGGCGCGCACGCTCAGTGTCGGGCAGCTTGCGGGAGATGCCGTTCATCGCGCCCCCGGGCACGTACACGAGGTACCGGCCCGGCAGCGAGATCTGGCTGGTGAGGCGAGCACCCTTGTGCCCGACGGGGTCCTTCGTCACCTGCACGAGCACCTTGTCGCCGCTCTTGAGCGCGAGCTCGATGCGTCGCGGCTGGTTGCCGGTCTCCACCGCATCCCAGTCGACCTCGCCCGAGTAGAGGACGGCGTTGCGCCCACGACCGATGTCGACGAAGGCGGCTTCCATGCTCGGGAGCACGTTCTGCACGCGACCGAGGTAGACGTTACCGATGAGCGACGCGTCCTGGTTGCGGGCCACGTAGTGCTCGACGAGGACGTTGTCCTCGAGCACGGCGATCTGGATGCGGCCGTTCTTCGAGCGGACGACCATCACACGATCGACGGCCTCGCGGCGTGCGAGGAACTCCGCCTCCGTCACCACCGGGCGGCGCCGTCCGGCGTCACGACCGTCGCGACGGCGCTGCTTCTTGGCCTCGAGGCGGGTCGAACCCTTGATGCGCTGCGGCTCGGTGATGACTTCGACGGCCCGCTGACGCGGGGCGCGGGCGGATTCTGCACTGTCGGCGCTGTCGCGGTCGGATCCCCGTCGGCGACCGCGACGGCGGCTCGATGACGACGGGGCGTCCTCGTCCTCCGGCTCGGGAAGGGCGGGCAGCGCGACGACCTCGGGAGCGTAGAAGTGCAGCTGGGTGGAGACGGCCGACACGAAGACCTCGGGCAGCAGGCCCAGCGATACGGCCGTGACGGGACCGGGCTTCTCCGCGGGTTCCTCAGGCTTCTGTTCGACGACGGCGGCGGGCTCCTCGGCGGCGGCGACCGGCTCGTCGGATGCGGGCTCTGCCGCAGCCTCGGTCGGTTCATCCGTCGCGGAGTCGACAGGTGCGTCGTCAGCGGAGGGGGACGCATCGGCCGTCGCGTCCGGCGTCCCCGCCGGCTGCTCGGACACAGGTTCGGCCACCTCGTGCGCATCCGCATCCGCGTCGCCCACCGGCGCCGCATCCTCGGGCGCGGCGGGCGCGTCAACCGCGTCAGCGTCCTGCGGGAGCTCGCCCACCGCGGACTCCTCCGCCGTCGGGGCGGCCTCGTCCACGGGGAATGTCAGCTGTTCGTCGCTCTGCTCATTGCGATCATCGGACTGGTTTGCGTCATCGGCCTTCACCGGCGTACTCCTCACCGGGGCGACACCGCGCGTCGCCCGGCAAAATCTCGTGCGGCGCCGCACCTGCGGTGCCGTCGGCTCATTCGGTCTGCAGCCGGCACACGGCACGGGCTGCGCGGGCGGTCATTGCCCGAAGTCTGCGTCGATGACCCGCGCAGCGCGGCCGCGCAGAGCATCGAGAGCCATTATCGCACTTTCGGCGCCGATCCGCGTCAGGCGCGATGGCCGGCCCGTCGACACCCTCAGCGCGCGCATGAGAACGCGGTGCCATAATCCGAACATGTCCGACTCCCAGGCCCCCGCACGCCCGATCGCTCTGGCCGTGTGGCTCATGGTCGCCGGAGTCGTCGGCTGGATCGCAGCGTTCTCGCTCACGACCGAGCGCTTCCACCTCCTCGCCGACCCGAACGCCACCGCATCCTGTGATTTCAGTGTGCTGGTCCAGTGCACCGCCAACCTGCAGTCGTGGCAGGGCAGCGTGTTCGGATTCCCCAACCCGATTCTGGGACTGACCGGCTGGGTCGCGCCCATCGTGGTCGGCGCTGCCCTGCTCGCGGGCGCGCGCTTCAACCGCTGGTTCTGGCTGGCGTTCTGGGCCGGCATGGCCTTCGCCTTCGCCTTTGTCTGCTGGCTGATCGCGCAGAGCATCTTCTCGCTCGGAACTCTCTGCCCCTGGTGCATGGTCACCTGGTCGGTGACGATCCCCTCGTTCTTCGCGGTGACCCTGCACGTGGTGCGCAACGGCTCCGTCCCCGTGAGTGCGCGGGTTCGCGAGGTCGCGGGCTCCTTGGCGGCGTGGGTGCCGCTCATGGCGGTCGTGGCCTACGCGATCATCGCCGTGCTGGCCGAGACCCGCCTGCACGTGCTCGCCACGCTTGTCTGATCGGGGCGCTGTCCACAAGGGTTCCCGACGAACTTCTCCGGCTCGCTAGGGTGAGGGCGAGTCAGGGGAGGGAACTCGATGTCACTGGAAGCAGACAGCCTGGCCGCACTCGAAGCGGCGCGGATGCGAGTGATCGCACAGACGGAACGGGCCCGTACGGCGGCCCACGACGCGGCCCGCATGGCCGATGACGTCCGTGACGCGCGGGCGAGCGTCAACTCGGTCGGCCGCGAGGTGAGCGTCACCGCGCGAGCGGGTGGGGCGATCGAACAGGTCGACATCGCCGACGGGGCGTTCGATCTCGACGCCAGGACACTGTCGCGGCTGGTGACCGACACCGTGCGCGAGGCGCAGCGTGCCGCGGCGGAGTCCGCCCTGGCTCGCATGGCGGACTCGCTGGGGGCGGACTCGCCGCTTCTCGCACAGACGCGCGAGCAGGTGCAGGCCCAGTTCGGCGCCGGCACGGATCTGCGGTGACACCATGCTGGATCAGCTGACCGTCACCCCTATCCGCCTCGCGGACGCGGCCTCCAACATCCGCGACGCGGCGCAGGCCATCGACGACATCCTCGAACGGCTCGATGACGAAGCGAAGACGCTTCGCGCCGAGTGGTCCGGGGAGGCGCAGATCGCCTTCGACGCGTCGCGCCTGCGTTTCTCGGATGCGCTCGAGAGCCGCACGGAGGCCGTGCGCAAGATCTGCGCCGCGTTGTCTGCGCTCGCAGACGGCTATTCGCAGATCGACCTCGAGAGTGCGCGTGCGCTGGGAGCAGCATCATGACGGGGGCTGCGAACCAGCGGATCGTCCTGGACGGCGACATCCTCACATCCCAGGTGAACACGTTGCGTGAGGCGTCGAGCACCTTCTCTTCCGTGGCCGGCAAACTCGACTCCCCGCTGTCGGGCGACGCGTTCGGTCTGCTGAGCCAAGGCATCCTCGTGCCCGCGGTGCAGGCGCTCGCCGGTCGCTCTCGTGAACTGGTGAACACCGCACGCGAGCTGACCGAGAAGATGGCCGACGGCACCGACACCGCCCTCAAGGCCTTCTCGTCACTCGAAGAGGATGCGGCAGACGCGTTCAACAAGGGAGATGACTCGTGAGCGGCGCAACAGCCATCGCTGGCGAGATCCGCAGCGGAAGCTGGGCAGGCGGACTTCCCGCATCCGGGCCCGGCGGCGACGCCTGCGCGCAGATCCCGGGCTTCGCAGGGCTTCTGCTGCAGTACGTCCAGCCGTTGCGGGAGCTGTTCGACCAGCTCCTGGGCAACTCGGCCGAAGTGGCCGGGTTCGCGGCCAACTGGGAGGACTCCGCCAACGAGCTCGCACAGCTGGCCCCGCAGTTCACGAGCGCTCGCAACGCGCTCGCCGAACTGGACGGGCGCACCGTGCGTGCTCTGCGCGAGCGCTACGAAGATCTGTCGGTGATCGCGACGGATGCGGCGGAGTGGACGTCGGCGACCGCCGGTGCCCTCCGACTCGCCGCCCGCATCGTCGATGCCACGCGCTCGTTCGTCTGCGACCTGCTGGTGCGCCTGTCGCGCTTCGCGGACGAGCTGTTCTCCTTCACGCTCAACCCGTTCGAGGCGGCCGACCGGATCAAGAACTTCGCCGAGGCCGCCTACGAGCTCGTCGAGGCCGGCAGCCGCCTCGTCACAGATCTGCTCGAAGCGCTCTTCGCGCTCGCGTCCCTCATCCAGCGCCTCATGCCCCTGGTGGCCGAGGCCCTGGCCGAGCTGAAAGAGATCATCGCGCAGATGCTGCCCGCCATCGGCGGCACCATCGGGTCCGTTCTCGGAGCCGCCTTCGGCCCGCTGGGTCCGCTCGGGGGCAGTCTGGTGGGCTCCATCCTGGGCGGTGCCGGCGAGAACTTCCTCCAGAAGGACGCCGATGTCGAGGAGCTCGACCCGGCGAACATGACCGAGGAGCAGCGCAAGGCGTGGGAGGAGGCCCAGGACGTCCGCAAGCTGGACTCCCTCTCCGACCTCGTGTCGGTCAACGGGACGACCGATCGCATGGGCGGCGAGGATGCATCCGTCATCGATATCAAGCGTGTCGTCGGCCCGGACGGCAAGGAGCATTGGGTCGTCTCCCTGCCCTCCACGCAGGATTGGCAGCTGATGGGAGATACGGGCGCGCTCAACGATCGCGACTCGAACGTTGCACTGATGATGGACAATCCTGCGTTCAAGACCGTCTACGAGCGGGCTGTGCTGGAAGCCATGAAGGACGCGGGCATCTCCCCCGGCGACGACGTCGTGCTCACCGGGTTCAGCCAGGGCGGGATCATGGCGGCCAACCTCGCCTCGGACCCGACCTTCCCCTACAACACGGTCGGCGTCGTGACCAACGGGTCCCCGATCGACACGTTCAACATCCCGCCGAACATCCCCGTCTACGCGTTCCAACACGCCAACGACGCGGTGCCGATGCTCGACGGCAACGTGTCCGGCGCGACGGGGACGAACGTCAACCGCGTGATCCTGCCCCCGATGAGCAACCCCATCGAGGCGCACAACAACGACAACTACACCAATTCCGTGGCCGCATGGGAGGCGCAGTACCGCGAGATCTACGGCACGGCGCCTCCGGGACTCGACCTGCTCACGGGAGAGGTCGTCGAGCACAGTATGTTCACCGCATCCGAGGGCCGATGACACGGTTCACCATCGACGGCCGGTCGGACGGCCGCTGAGAGGGGGGCGCCATGCGCTCGAGGTTTCTCCGCCGCGTGACGGCGGCCATAGCAGCAGTCGTCGCCGTCCCCGCGGCGCTGACAGGGTGCTTCGCGGCGCCGGCGGCGGATTCGTCCTACGAGCAGAAGATCCCCGCGGCGCTGGAGTCCGCAGATCTCGGACTCTCCGACGTGTGGGCGAGCCGGAGCACGGACGGCTTCGCCGTCGTGCTCAATGTCGGCGGAACGTCCTCGCGCGAGGATGTGTCGCCGGACGACCTGCGGGAGATGCTCCAGATCATCCGGTCCAACAACACGCTCGGCGGCGACAAGCTGGACTTCTCGTTGCGCAACGCGGACGACAGCGCCTTCGTAGACCTAGACGGTCCGGCGCAGTCTCTCGGAGCGCCGGCACGCGTGAGTGCGAGCGACGGACCTCTGGGGATCGTGCTCGACTGGGACCAGGTGAACGGCATCATCGGCTGACCACGCCCACGACGAAGCCCGCCCCTCGCTGAAGGGGCGGGCTTCGTCGTGATGGTGAGAAGGTCAGCCGAACCAGATGCCGAGCTCGCGCGCGGCGGATTCGGGGCTGTCGCTGCCGTGCACCAGGTTCTGCTGCACCTTGAGACCCCAATCGCGGCCGAAGTCGCCGCGGATCGTGCCGGGAGCAGCGGTGGTCGGGTCTGTGGTGCCGGCGAGGGAACGGAAGCCCTCGATGACGCGGTCTCCGGCAAGGCGGATCGCTACCGACGGACCCGACATCATGAACTCGACGAGGGGCTCGTAGAACGGCTTGCCCTCGTGTTCGGCGTAGTGCTGTTCGAGGCGCCCCCGGTCGGGCTCGACCAGGCGCAGGTCGACGAGCGCGTATCCCTTCGCCTCGATACGGGCGAGGATGGCGCCGGTGAGCCCGCGGGCCACACCGTCCGGCTTGACGAGGACGAGGGTTTCTTCGATGGCCATGGTGGGTCAATCTCCGTTCGCAGTCGCGGATGCGGCGGCCAGACGCGCGTTGCGGCGGTCCAGCGATGCTCCCTTGATCGTCGCATACGCCCACATGCCACCGAAAATGAACGCGACCAGCAGGATGGCGGGCTCGAGGATCGCCGACGCGGCGAGGAGCACCTGCAGCGCCCATCCCAGCGCGATTCCCCATCTCCAGCGCACGACACCGCTCGCGGCGATCATCACGACGGCGAAGACGGAACCCACCACGATCGCCCACCACGGCTCGACACCGTCGGGAGTGGACTTCAGGCCGTAGATGACGAGCCACGCGAGAAAGACCACGATCGTCTCGAAACCGAGCACGACCTGCGCGAGCGACTCCTGCGCGCCGCGCTGACGCCGCACCCGCGGCGGACGCTTGGCGTTCACGCCGACCACCCGTCCTTCCAGGCCTCGGCCTCGGCGAGGGCGAGCGCCTCTCCCGCCAACACGACGGAGCCGGCGATGACGACGGCACGTCGATCGGATGCGGCCGCCCACTCCCGGGCGGCCTCGGCCGCATCCGCGAGGTCGGTGTGGACGGTCACACGCAGGCCCTGCGCCTCGACGAGGTCTGCGATCGTGTCCGCGTCGTTCGCCCGCTCGGAGTCGGGAGCGGTGGCGAACACGTGGGTCGCGACGGGGGCGAGCGTCGCGACGATCCCCTCCGCGTCCTTGTCGCCGAGGACTCCGAGCACGACGCCCCACTCGTCGAAGTCGAACGATCCGCGCAGTGCCTCGACGAGAGCCGCGGCCCCGTGCGGGTTGTGCGCCGCATCGACGACGACCGTGGGATGCGCCCCCACCAGCTGGAGGCGTCCGGGCGAGGTCGCCTGGCCGAGACCGTCGGTCACGACGTCAGGTGCGAGCGCCTGGGAACCGGCACCGACGAGGGATTCGACGGCGGCGATCGCCAGGGCGGCGTTGCGCCCCTGGTGCTCGCCGTAGAGCGGCAGGTACAGCTCCGCATACTCGCCGGCCAGCCCCTGCACGTCCAGGAGCTGTCCCCCGACGGCGAGGCGATAGGACCGCAGCGCGAAGTCGGTACCCTCGACCGCGATCGTGGCCCCCCGAGCGGCTGCCGCCTCGCGCAGCACGCGATCGACCTCCGGCTCCTGCGCGGCGGAGACGACCGCGGCGTCCTGCTTGATGATGCCCGCCTTCACCCGGGCGATCTTCTCGATCGTGTCGCCGAGTCGGTCGGCGTGGTCCATCCCGACGGGGGCGATGACAGCGACATCGCCGTCGGCGGTGTTCGTCGAGTCCCACTCGCCGCCCATGCCGACCTCGATGACGGCGACATCGACGGGGGCATCGGAGAACGCCACGAACGCCAGCACCGTGAGCACCTCGAAGAAGGTGAGCCGGGCGCCGCCCTCGGCGATCAGCTCCGCATCCACCAGCTCGACGAACGGGAGGATCTCCTCCCATGCCTCGACGACCGCGGCATCCGCGATCGGTTCGCCGTCGATCATGATGCGCTCGGTGAAACGCTCCAAGTGCGGGCTCGTGAACAACCCCGTGCGCAGCCCCATGGTCCGCAGCAGGCTTTCGATCAGCCGGCTCGTGGATGTCTTCCCGTTGGTGCCGGTCACGTGGACGACGCGGTATGTCCGCTGCGGGTCGTCCAGCAACTCGAGCACGCGGCGGGTGCGCTCGATGCGCGGTTGCACCCACTGCTCGCCCTGCCGCTCCAGCAGCGCCGCGTAGACCGCGTCGGCCCGGTGGCGCTCGTTCTCGGTTCCGCTCATCGTGCGACCTCCACCCGTGCGACGCCGACCGTGAACGCACCCGTGTTCGCGTACGCTCCCGCGGCAACCTCCCCCGTGTGCTCGACATCGTCGCTGTCGACGGCTCGTCGGATCCGTTCGACGCCGTCAGCGCCCGCGACCATCACCTGAACCGCCAGGGTCTCCCCCGCCACGTCCGCCGCGTCGAACGCTGACGCCACGGCGTCCGCGTCGGCCGCATCCGCGAACGTCAGAACGAGCCGGATGCGGTCACTGACCTCGAAGCCGGCAGCCTTGCGTGTGTCCTGCACGGCGCGGATGACGTCGCGTGCCAAGCCTTCGGCTTCGAGCGCAGGCGTCGTCGCCGTCGCCAGCAGCACGAAGCCGCCGCCACCGAGCACGGCCAGCGCCTCGCCCTCAGGGCGCCCACTGGTCTCGAAGACGAGATCGTACTCCGCGGGCTCGAGCGCGATGCCGCCCGCCGTCACGATGCCGTCGCGCTCGGACCACTCACCGTCCTTCGCGGCGCGGATGACCTGCTGCACGAGCTTTCCGAGGCGGGGGCCCGCGGCACGCGCGTTCACCGTGAGGCGATGCGTGATGCCGTACTCCGTCGCCGTGTGCTCACCGAGCTCGACCAGTTCGATCGCCTTCACGTTGAGCTCGTCGCGCAGGATGTCGTCGAACTGCCCGAGAGCGCCGGCGTGCGGCACGACGACGGTCAGCAGCGGCAGCGGCAGACGCACGCGCTTGCCCTCGCGCTTGCGCAGGGCGTTGGCGACCGAGGAGACCTCGCGCACCGCATCCATCGCCTCGCGGATATCGGCGGCGTCGGCGAAGGCGGATGCGTCAGGCCAGTCGGTCAGGTGCACGCTGCGACCTCCCGTGAGCCCCTGCCAGACACGCTCGGCCACGAGTGGGATGAGGGGTGCCGCCACGCGCGTAAGGGTCTCGAGCACCGTGTAGAGCGTGTCGAAGGCCTCCGTCGAGCGGGCATCGGCGCCGACGCCGACCCAGAACCGGTCTCGAGAGCGACGGATGTACCAGTTCGTCAGCACCTCCGCGAAGTCGCGCAGGCGCGCGGCGGCCGTCGTCGAGTCGAGCACCTCGAGATCGGCGGCCACATCGCGCACGAGGTCGCCGGTGAGGGCGAGGATGTAGCGGTCCAGGACATCGGTCGAGTCGGTCCGCCACCTCGCCTCGTACCCCGAACCGTCGGGCCCGCCCGCGGCGTTGGCGTACGTGGAGAAGAAGTACCACGTGTTCCACAGCGGCAGCAGGAACTCGCGTACGCCCGCGCGGATGCCTTCCTCGGTCACCACGAGGTTGCCGCCGCGCAGCACCGAGCTCGACATGAGGAACCAACGCATGGCGTCGGAGCCGTCGCGGTCGAAGACCTCACTGACGTCCGGGTAGTTGCGCAGCGACTTCGACATCTTCTGCCCGTCGCTGCCGAGGACGATGCCGTGGCAGGAGACACCCGTGAAGGCCGGACGGTCGAAAAGGGCGCCCGAGAGCACGTGCATGACGTAGAACCAGCCGCGCGTCTGCCCGATGTACTCGACGATGAAGTCGGCGGGTGCGTGGGTGTCGAACCACTCGCGGTTCTCGAACGGGTAGTGCACCTGGGCGTAGGGCATGGAGCCCGAGTCGAACCAGACGTCGAACACGTCCTCGATCCGCCGCATGGTCGACGCTCCCGTGGGGTCGTCCGGGTTGGGGCGGGTCAGCTCGTCGATGTACGGGCGGTGCAGGTCGACGTTGCCCTCGGGGTCGCGAGGCAGTCGTCCGAAGTCGCGCTCGAGCTCCTCGAACGAGCCGTACACGTCGATACGCGGATAGGCGGGATCATCGCTCTTCCACACGGGGATGGGCGAACCCCAGTAACGGTTGCGGCTGATCGACCAGTCGCGCGCTCCTTCGACCCACTTGCCGAACTGGCCGTGCTTCACGTTCTCGGGAGCCCACGTGATCTGCTCGTTGAGCTCGACCAGGCGCTCCTTGACGTCGGTGACCCGCACGAACCAGCTGGAGACGGCCTTGTAGATCAGGGGGTTACGGCAGCGCCAGCAGTGCGGGTAGGAGTGCTCGTAGCTGGCCTCGCGCAGAAGACGCCCCTCCTGGCGCAGCAGACGGATGAGGGGGCGATTGGCATCGAGCCACAGCTCGCCGGCGACGTCGGCGACCTGCGGCAGGAACCGTCCGCCGTCGTCGAGGCTCACGATGGTCGGCAGTCCTGCCGCATCCGCGAGACGCTTGTCGTCCTCACCGTAGGCCGGCGCCTGGTGGACGATGCCGGTGCCGTCGGTGGTCGTGACGTAGTCGTCGACCAGGATGCGCCAGGCATCCTGGGTTCCCCACGTCTCGGCGTCCGCGTAGTAGTCGAACAGGCGGTCGTAGGACACACCCGCCAGCTCCGCACCGACGATCCGGCGCTCCACGGCGTCGCGCGCCGCATCCGCCGACTCGTAGCCGAGATCCTTCGCGTGGGCGCCGACGAGGTCCGCGGCGAGCAGGTAACGGTGCGCGCTGGTCTCGAGGGCATCGTCGGGCGTTCCATCGGGGGCCCGGTGGACGTCGGCGGCGCCTGAGGGACCGGCGGGCAGCACGGCGTACTCGATGGCGGGACCGACCGCGAGCGCGAGGTTGGTGGGAAGCGTCCACGGCGTCGTCGTCCACGCGAGGGCGCGCACACCGGTGAGCCCGAGCGCCTCGGCCTTCGCGCCCACGAGCGGGAACGTGACCGTCACCGAGGGATCCTGGCGCATCTTGTAGACGTCGTCGTCCATGCGCAACTCATGGCTCGACAGCGGCGTCTCGTCGCGCCAGCAGTACGGCAGCACCCGGTAACCCTCGTACGCGAGACCCTTGTCCCACAGGCTCTTGAACGCCCAGAGAACGGACTCCATGTATCCGGTGTCGAGCGTCTTGTACCCGCGTTCGAAGTCCACCCACCGCGCCTGGCGGGTGACGTAGTCCTGCCACTCGTGCGTGTACGCCAGCACGGATTCACGGGCCTTCGCGTTGAAGGTCGCCACTCCCATCCGCTCGATCTCGTCCTTCTCGGTGATCCCGAGCTGCTTCATCGCCTCCAGCTCGGCCGGGAGTCCGTGGGTGTCCCATCCGAAGACGCGGTCGACCTTCTTGCCCCGCATGGTCTGGAAGCGGGGGAAGAGGTCCTTGGCGTACCCGGTGAGCAGGTGACCGTAGTGCGGCAGACCGTTGGCGAAGGGCGGGCCGTCGTAGAAGACCCATTCGTCGGCGCCCTCACGCTGAGCGATGGATGCACGGAAGGTGTCGTCGGCGGACCAGAAGTCGAGCACCTCGCGCTCGATCTCGGGGAAGCGCGGGCTCGGCGTGACGTCGGCAGCGGGCCCGAAGGCCGAGGAACGGGGGTAGGTCATCGTCATCTCGCAGGGGTCGAAGAACTCTTCCTGCCGGGACGGCCGAAGCCGCGGTACCACCCTGCTTGCCGGAGAAACGACCCCGACCACTTTCACTGCGGCGATGACGGGCCTGCCCCGCTCGGTTCTACTGGGCGCGAACGCCGTTCTTCCGAGAGCTCCCCGGTGATGGCCGGATCCGTGCTTGTACCTGCAATTCTAGCGCGCCGCGAGGTGGATCCAGGTCGACGAAGATGGACGGGCTCGGGGTCGACGCCGTCTGGGCGAAGGTCCGGAGCACGAACATCGCGTCCATGAACGTCGCCATCCGGCTCGGGATGCGGGTGCGTCGCGCCTCCACCACGCACGACCGCGGTGTGGACATGCCGCACCTGGGCTTTGCGATCGATCGCGCGAGGCGCGAGCCACGGTCTAGGCAGACGCGTCGGGAGCGGTCCGCAGAGAGCGCACCATGCTCGTCAAGGCGGTGAAGGCGGCGGACTGCTCGGCGTCGGTCAGTCCCGACAGCATCCGAGCCTCGACCGAACGCACCGCCGCGCTGGCCTCATCGAGGCGTCGCCTCCCCAAGGGGGTCAACCGAGTAGGAAGCGCCTTGCCCACGGCAGCATCGGCGGGACGGACGACCTCGCCGTCACGCTCGAGCGCCTGCAGCAGCACGTTCATGGACTGACGGGTCACGAACGTGCCCCGGGCCAGTTCCGAGTTGGTCGAGCCGGGCCGCTGGGCGAGCAGTTCCAGGCATGAGTAGTGCGTGATCGTCATACCGAGGGGCCGGAGCACATCCTCCATCGCGGTGCGCAGCGCGCTCGCCGCCTGTTTCAGGAGATAGCCCAGAGACGTGTCCAGGTGGACCTGCGGACGGGATTGACTCATGTCAGTATTCTGACATAGAGTGCGTGTCAGTTATCTGACATCCAGCGAGGAGTTCCCATGCCCGTCACCGGCCCCGACTTCATCTCCCTCCAGGTGCGCGATCTCGATGCGTCGCAAGCCTTCTACGAAACCCACCTCGGACTCGTGCGCTCCCCCGCCGGTCCCCCTCATGCGGTGGTGTTCACGACGACGCCCATCGCGTTCGCACTGCGCGATCTTCTCCCCGACACCGACCTCTCGGGCGTCGATCAACCGGGCATCGGCACGGCCGTCTGGCTGCACGCGACCGGCGTCCGGGAGATCCACGACGCTCTGGTCGCCGCGGGACACACCATCGTCTCGGAACTCGTCGAAGGCCCGTTCGGACTCACCTTCACCTTCGCCGACCCCGACGGCTACCACATCACCCTCCACGATCGCGCCTGATACACGACTCGGTGCTCCCAGCACCGACGTGCCGCATCCCTCCTCGGATGCGGCACGTCGGCGTCCCGTTAGACTTGCCGCACCGCACACTCAGGCACGCTCACACGGTGCCGCACATATCGAGGAGACACCCATGGCCATTCCCGACAAGCCCGCACTCGAGGGCCTCGAAGCCAAGTGGGACCAGACCTGGTCCGCCGAGGGCACGTACCTCTTCGATAGAGAGGCCGCGAAGACCTCCGGCCGCGGCGGCGTCTTCTCCGTCGACACGCCTCCGCCGACCGCATCCGGCTCGCTGCACATCGGTCACGTGTTCAGCTACACGCACACCGACGTGAAGGTGCGCTTCGAGCGGATGCGCGGCAAGACGGTGTTCTACCCCATGGGATGGGACGACAACGGGCTGCCGACCGAGCGACGCGTGCAGAACTACTACGGCGTGCGCTGCGACACCTCGCTGGCCTACGACCCCGACTTCACTCCCCCGTTCCGCGGCGACGCGAAGAGCCTGAAGCCCGCCGACCAGGTGCCGATCAGCCGCCGCAACTTCATCGACCTGTGCGAAGAGCTGACTCTCGAGGACGAGAAGGCGTTCGAGGCCGTCTTCCGCCAGCTCGGGCTCTCCGTCGACTGGACCCAGACGTACCGCACGATCTCGAACGACACGATCCGCACGAGCCAGCTGGCGTTCCTCCGCAACCTTGAGCGCGGCGAGGCGTACCAGGCGCTCGCGCCCACGCTGTGGGACATCGATTTCCGCTCCGCCATCGCCCAGGCCGAGCTGGAGGACCGCGAACAGCAGGCGTCCTACCATCGCCTCGCCTTCCACAAGACCGACGGCTCGGGCGACATCCAGATCGAGACCACCCGCCCCGAGCTGCTGGCCGCCTGCGTCGCCCTCGTGGCCAACCCCAACGACGAGCGGTACCAGCCGTACTTCGGTCAGACCGTGCGCACGCCCGTGTTCGGCGTCGAGGTGCCCGTGCTCGCGCACCCGCTGGCACAGCAGGACAAGGGCTCGGGCATCGCGATGGTCTGCACCTTCGGCGACGTCACCGACATCATCTGGTGGCGGGAGCTGGATCTGCCGAACCGCACGATCCTCGGCAAGGACGGCCGCATCCTCCCCGATGCACCGGCAGCCCTCGAGACGGATGCGGCGAAGGCCGCGTACGCGGAGCTGGCAGGGCTCACGGTCTTCAGCGCCAAGAAGAAGATGGTCGAGCTTCTGGAGGCCTCCGGCGAGCTCCTCGAGGTCTCGAAGCCCTTCAACCACCCGGTGAAGTTCTACGAGAAGGGCGACCGGGCCCTCGAGATCGTCTCGACGCGTCAGTGGTACCTGCGCAACGGCGCCCGCGACGAGGCCTTCCGCGAGAAGCTGCTCGCGCTCGGAGCGGGCATGCAGTGGCATCCCGATTTCATGCGGGTGCGCTATGAGAACTGGACCAACGGGCTCACGGGCGACTGGCTCATCAGCCGCCAGCGCTTCTTCGGCGTCCCCATCCCGGTGTGGTATCCGCTGGACGAGAACGGCGAGCGGGTCGAGGGCGGCGTCATCACGGCCGACGTCGCATCCCTTCCCGTCGACCCGACCACCGACACGGCTCCCGGCTACGACGAGTCGCAGCGCGGCGTCCCAGGCGGATTCGAGGGAGAGAAGGACATCTTCGACACGTGGGCGACCTCCTCGCTCACGCCGCAGCTGGCCGGCGGCTGGCAGCGCGACGAGGAGCTGTGGGAACTCGTCGCACCGTTCGACCTGCGCCCGCAGGGCCAGGACATCATCCGCACCTGGCTGTTCTCCACGATGGTGCGCTCCGCTCTCGAGGACGACCGCGCACCCTGGACGGACGCCGCCATCAGCGGCTTCATCGTCGATCCCGACCGCAAGAAGATGTCGAAGTCGAAGGGCAACGTCGTCACGCCCGCCGACATCCTGGACCAGCACGGCACCGACGCGGTGCGCTACTGGGCGGCATCCAGCCGGCTCGGCGCGGACGCCGCATTCGACCCGCAGAACCCGACCCAGGTGAAGATCGGCCGGCGCCTGGCGATCAAGGTGCTCAACGCAGCGAAGTTCGTGCTGTCCTTCCCCGTCCCCGAGGGCGCCCAGGTCACCCATGCACTGGATGCGGCGATGCTCGCCACGCTCGATCGTGTCGTGCGCGACGCGACGGCGGCTTTCGAGGCGTACGACCACGCGCGGGCGCTGGAGATCACCGAGTCGTTCTTCTGGACCTTCTGCGACGACTACCTCGAACTCGTCAAGGAGCGCGCCTACGATCAGGGCGACGTGGGACAGGCATCGGCGGCGTTGGCGCTGCGCACGGCGCTGTCGACGCTGCTGCGCCTGCTCGCCCCGGTGCTCTCCTTCGCGACGGAGGAAGCCTGGTCGTGGTTCGAGGACGGCTCCGTGCACACCGCACCGTGGCCCGTGCCGCTCGCACCGAACGACGGTGACACCGAGGCTGGCGACCCCGCCGTCCTCGCCGCGGCGAGTTCCGCGCTCATCGCCATCCGGCGGGCCAAGACCGAGGCGAAGGCCTCGCAGAAGACGCCGATCGCGCACCTGACCCTCGGGGCGCCGTCGGCGATCGCTGCCGCCCTAGCGAGTGCCGAGGGCGATCTCAAGGCCGTGGGCCGCGTCGCGGATCTCGCTATCGTCGACGCCGAGACCGTACAGGTCGTCGACATCGAGTTCGCCCCGCAGGAGGTCTGACATGCAGCTCGGCACGCGTTGGAGCGCCCGGACGGAGCCGCCCGCCTCGGTCCCCGCCTCGCTCCGTGAGCAGATCGCCGCCGTGGAGTCGGCCATCACGGAGTCGCAGTGGTCGTCGCAACCGACACCGCGGTGGACGCTGACATGGCTCGAGGGGCGCCCGGTCGCGGAACTCGACACGGGCGTCATCGTGTCGCTCGATGCCGACGGTACAGCGGTCGTCCGCCACGACGTCGACGACGAGTTCGCCTGAGCGCAGACTCTCGGCCCTGCTCCGAGCGCCGATAGTCTGAGCGGATGGCGTCCGTCAATCCGCTGCTCTCCCCATCCGCTCTTCCTTACGCGCTTCCCGACTTCGCCGCGATCGAGCCCGAGCACTACCTGCCCGCGTTCGACGAGGCGTTTCGTGAGCACCGTGCGGAGGTCGAGCGGATCGCGTCCGAGACGGCCCCTCCCACGTTCGAGAACACGCTTGTCGCCCTCGAGGGTGCGGGAGAGACGCTCGACCGCGTGAGTCGGACCTTCTTCACCGTCTCGTCGGCGGATGCCACTCCCCCCATTCAGGCGATCGAGGAAGAGCTCGCGCCGCTTCTGTCCGCTCACGGCGACGCGATTCGTCTCGACGAGCGGCTGTATGCGCGGGTGAGCTCACTGCACGAGGTACGCGACACGCTGGATCTGGATGCGGAGTCGCTCCGACTCCTGACACGCACCTTCCGCGAACTCACTCTCGCGGGCGCCGGGCTCTCGCCCGATGACAAGCGGCGTCTCGTCGAGATCAACACGCGGCTGTCGACGCTGACGACCACGTTCGAGAAGCACCTGCTCTCCGACACGAATGAGCTCGCGGTGCATGTGAGCGACGAGCGGGAACTGGAGGGGCTCGCGGCAGGCGAACGATCCGCCGCAGCCAGAGCGGCCGAGCAGCGCGGTCTGGACGGCTGGCTGATCACGCTGCCGCTGTTCACGGGGCACCCGTGGCTGGCGTCGCTCGCCGACCGACCCTTGCGCAAGCGCATCATGGACGCCTCGCGCGCGCGGGGCGGTCGTGGCGGCGACAACGACAACAGCGCGACGGTGCGCGAGATCGTGCGGCTACGGGCGGAGCGGGCAGCGCTTCTCGGCTTTCCGACGCACGCGGCCGCCGTCACCGCCGACCAGACCGCCGGCTCCCCCGAGGCCGTCGCTGGGTTGTTGCGCCGGCTGGCGGAGCCCGCATCCCGCAACGCCGCTGCAGAGAAGGCGGAACGCGCCGAGGTCTCCGGCATTGCCGACCTCGCGGCGCACGATTGGGCGTATGCCACCGAGCAGGTGCGCGCGACGCAGCTGGACATCGACGCGGCAGGGCTGCGTCCCTGGTTCGAGGCGGAACGGGTGTTGCGCGATGGTGTCTTCGCTGCCGCCACCGCGCTCTACGGCATCACCTTCACCGAGCGGCACGACCTCGTGGCGTACCATCCCGGCGCCCGCGTCTTCGAGGTGTTCGAAGAGGACGGCACGGGTCTCGGGCTCTACATCCTCGATCTCTACACGCGCGACACGAAGCGCGGGGGCGCGTGGATGAACTCCATCGTGACGCCGTCCGACCTGCGCCGATCCGCGCCCGTCGTGGTGAACAACCTCAACGTGTCGGACCCCGGCGAGGGGCAGCCGACCCTGCTGACCCTCGACGAGGTCACGACGCTCTTCCACGAGTTCGGCCATGCGCTTCACGGGCTGTTCGCCCGCACGCGGTACCCGCACTTCGCGGGAACGGCGGTCTTCCGCGACTTCGTCGAGTTCCCGAGTCAGGTCAACGAGATGTGGATGCTCGCCCCGGGCGTCGTCGAGAACTACGCCCGCCACATCGAGACCGACGAGCCGCTGCCCTCGGAGCTGATCGAGCGGCTGACCGCATCCGGAACGTTCGATCAGGGGTTCGCGACGAGCGAGTACCTCGCCGCCGCGTGGCTCGACCTCGCCTGGCACTCGCTGAGCGTCGATGACGCGTCGGCCGAGATCGACGTCGTGGAGTTCGAACGGCGCGCCCTGGAGGACATCGGACTCACCGAGCCCGCCGTGCCCCCGCGGTACTCCACGACCTACTTCGCCCACATCTTCTCGGGCGGCTACAGCGCGGGCTACTACTCCTACATCTGGAGCGAGGTCCTCGACGCGGACACCGTCGAGTGGTTCGGCGAGAACGGCGGCCTCGATCGTGCGGCGGGCGAGCGGTTCCGCCGCCGGCTGCTCGGCGTCGGCGGCGCGAAGGACCCGCTCGAGGCCTACCGCGACTTCCGCGGCCGGGACGCGGCGATCGCCCCGCTGCTGCGACGGCGCGGCCTCGACGCTTAAGGGTTCAGCGCCAGCCGAGGAGGTCTCGGACGACCTTCTGCGATGCGGGAGAGCCGTCGTTCTCGATCTGCCAGAGCTTCTCGCGCGAGACGAGGACGCCTTCCGCGCGAAAGCGTTCCTCGAGCCTGTTCCACACGGAACGAAGCAGGGGCGCAGCGTCGTTGCTCTCGGACGCACCCCGCACGGACACATGCGAGGCGATGACGAGTTCCGCACCGCCTTGCGTCGGCCGGGCACATGCCACGATCAGCGTCGGCGTCGCGGGGCGACGGAAGGGGACGATCAACTCGAGTCCCGTGTCCTCCAGGAGCCAGGTGAGCACACCGCGCTTGCGCGAGATCCCCACATCCCCGAGGTACAGGTCGTGCGCGATCCACTCGGAGCCGGACTGCGCCACACGCTCCCCGAATCCGCTGCCGCCGGCGGCGAAGCCTTGCGCCACGAGGTCGCACCGCGCCACCTCGAGCGCGGACGCGGCATCCGTCTGGATCAGAAACCGCACGGCGCGTCCGGGCAGACCGTTCCACCGCAGCGGACGAACCCGGGCATCCCCGCCGCGACCGGAGACGCCGTTCACCGCCGACCCAAACCGCGCACGCGGGTCAGGCGGTCTTGCGCTTCTGGCGCAGCACCAACGTGGGTGCAGCCCCTTCTTCGACGGCGGCTCGTGTGACGACGACCTTCGCAACGTCCTCGCTCGAGGGGATCTCGAACATGATCGGACCGAGCACGTCCTCGAGGATCGCGCGGAGGCCACGCGCGCCGGTCTTGCGGGAGACGGCCAGCTCGGCGATCGCCTCGAGTGCGTCGCGCTCGAAGTCGAGTTCCACGTCATCCAGCTCGAACATGCGCTGGTACTGCTTCACGAGGGCGTTCTTGGGCTCCGTCAGGATCTCCATGAGCGCCTCGCGGTCGAGCGGCGAGACTGCAGCCACGACGGGAAGGCGGCCGATGAACTCGGGGATGAGGCCGAACTTGTGCAGGTCTTCGGGCAGCACCTCGCTGAAGAGGTCGGGCGCGTCGTCTTTACGCTGCAGCGGAGCGCCGAAGCCGACGCCGTGCTTGCCCACGCGCGCGGAGATGATCTCTTCGAGACCCGCGAAGGCACCGGCCACGATGAACAGCACGTTCGTCGTGTCGATCTGGATGAACTCCTGGTGCGGGTGCTTGCGGCCGCCCTGCGGCGGTACGGAGGCGACCGTGCCCTCCAGGATCTTCAGGAGCGCCTGCTGCACGCCTTCGCCCGACACGTCACGCGTGATCGAGGGGTTCTCGGCCTTGCGGGCGATCTTGTCGACTTCGTCGATGTAGATGATCCCCGTCTCGGCGCGCTTCGTGTCGAAGTCGGCGGCCTGCAGAAGCTTGAGCAGGATGTTCTCGACGTCTTCGCCGACGTAGCCCGCCTCGGTCAGCGCGGTGGCATCGGCGACGGCGAAAGGCACGTTGAGGCGCTTTGCCAGCGTCTGGGCGAGATAGGTCTTGCCGCATCCGGTCGGGCCGAGCATGAGGATGTTGCTCTTGGCGATGTCGACCTCGTCGGCACGCTGGTCGGCGGAGATGATCGTGCTCTGCGCGCGCACGCGCTTGTAGTGGTTGTAGACCGCGACGGACAGAGCGCGCTTGGCCTGCTCCTGTCCGACGACGTAGTCCTCCAGGAAGGAGAAGATCTCGCGCGGCTTGGGCAGATCGAACTCGGCGACCTCACCGGACGTCTGCTCGGCCATGCGCTCTTCGATGATCTCGTTGCACAGCTCGACGCATTCGTCGCAGATGTACACACCAGGCCCCGCGATGAGCTGCTGCACCTGCTTCTGGCTCTTGCCGCAGAAGGAGCACTTGAACAGGTCGGCGCTCTCACCGATTCGTGCCATGATGCCTCTCTTCCCCCCGGATAGCTGCGCGGTACATCGAGCCTAACCGGAGTCGGGGACAACGGTCGTATTGCGCGTCAGGATGTGTGCACACGCCACGACGCCCCGGTCCTCGCTCGGACCGGGGCGTCGTGGGTCGCACGATGTCAGCTCGTGAGAGCGGCGGGCGTGCGCTTGCGCGTGGTGAGCACCTGGTCGACGAGGCCGTACTCGACGGCAGTCTCGGCGGAGAGGATCTTGTCGCGGTCGATGTCGCGGTTGACCTCCTCCTTGGTGCGGTGCGAGTGCTTCGCGAGGGTCTCCTCGAGCCAGGTGCGCATGCGGAGGATCTCCGCCGCCTGGATCTCGATGTCGGAGGCCTGGCCGTGGCCGGCCTCTCCCATGGCGGGCTGGTGGATGAGGATGCGCGCGTTCGGCAGCGCCAGACGCTTGCCGGGTGCGCCGGCGGCGAGCAGCACGGCCGCGGCCGAGGCGGCCTGCCCGAGCACGACGGTCTGGATCTGCGGCGACACGTACTGCATGGTGTCGTAGATCGCGGTCATGGCCGTGAAGGAGCCGCCGGGCGAGTTGATGTACATGATGATGTCGCGGTCGGGGTCCTGGGACTCCAGCACGAGCAGCTGCGCCATCACGTCATCCGCCGAGGCGTCGTCGACCTGGACGCCCAGGAAGATGACGCGGTCCTCGAACAGCTTGTTGTACGGGTCCTGGCGCTTGTAGCCGTAGGCCGTGCGCTCCTCGAACTGGGGCAGCACGTAGCGGCTCGACGGCATCTGCAGTCCCTGCGGCGTGTGGGCCGCGGCGCCGAAAGTGGGGATGTTCATTCGGGTTCTCTCTTCTCGCCGTCGCTCGTCAGTTGGCCGTGCCGCCGCCGCCGACGACGTCGGTCGCGGACTCGCGGATGTGGTCGACGAAACCGTACTCGAGCGCCTCGTCGGCCGTGAACCAGCGGTCACGGTCGCCGTCTTCGTTGATCTGCTCGACGGACTTGCCCGTCTGCGCCGCGGTGATCTCCGCCAGGCGGTTCTTCATCGACACGATGAGCTGAGCCTGGGTCTGGATGTCGCTGGCGGTACCACCGAATCCGCCGTGCGGCTGGTGGAGCAGCACGCGGGCGTTCGGCGTGATGTAGCGCTTGCCCTTGGTTCCCGCGGTCAGCAGCAGCTGACCCATCGAGGCCGCCATGCCGATGCCGACGGTCACGATGTCGTTGGGCACGAACTGCATGGTGTCGTAGATGGCCATACCGGCCGTGATCGAGCCACCGGGCGAGTTGATGTAGAGGTAGATGTCCTTCTGCGAGTCCTCGGCGGCGAGCAGCAGGATCTTCGCGCAGATCTCGTTGGCGTTCTCATCCCGCACCTCGGATCCGAGCCAGATGATGCGGTCCTTCAGCAGCCTGTCGAAGACGCTTGTCGCGACAAGGGGGTCGGCCATGTTCACTCCTGTTCGGTGATCGTGAGAACGAATCTACCGGCGCGGTTCGGACCCCTCGCCCGTGTTCGCCGTCGGCATACGCTCCGGCGCATGAACGAGTTCGGCGGCGTATCCGCGCACCGATTGCTGGTACCGCGGAAGATGCGGGGCCAGCGCCTCGAGCACGACGGCGAGACCCTCCCGCTCACGGTGCGACGACGCGAGCGCGAGCGCGTAGAAGGCCGCCGCCGCATCCTTCATTCCGCCTGCGCGAGTAGCGCGGTACTCCGTCTCGAGCAGCGACAGGCTCTCGTCGAGCTTGCCGAGGTTGCGGATGGTGCTCGCGAGCTGGATGACGGCCCGGGTGCGCCGCTCGGGGTCGAGCCCTGCAGCCAGCGCGGCGCGGTACAGCGGTTCAGCCTCGGTCTCGCGCCCCGCGGAGTCGTAGGCTCCGGCGCGCTCGAACAGGGCGACGGCGTCTCCGGCGTCCCGTTCGGTCGCCAGACGTTCGATCTCGTCGATGCGGGCCTCGTCGCTGAGCGACTCGTCGTCCCATACGGCGTCGACGCGTGTCTGCCAGTCGGTCATGGTCGTTCTCCTTCGGGACGACGAAGGGCGGATGCTTGCGCATCCGCCCTTCGTCCTGGCGTGTGTTACTCGGCGTCGGCCTTCTTGGCCGGAGCCTTCTTCGCAGCGGGCTTCTTGGCCGCAGCCTTCTTCGCGGGCTTGGCCTCCTCGGCGGCAGCTTCGGTCTCGGCGTCCGCGGCGGCGTCGGCGATCTCCTCGGCCTCCTCAACGACGTCGGCCTCAGCGGCCGGCTCGTCCTCGACGGCGATGAAGCCGGTGAGGTCGACGGGCTTGCCGTCGGTGTCGACGACGCTCACGCGACCGAGCGCGATCGCGAGGGCCTTGTTGCGGGCGACCTCACCGATCAGAGCCGGCAGCTGGTTGCCCTGCTGCAGCGCGTTCACGAAGTCCTGCGGAGCCATGCCGTACTGCGCCGCCGACTGGATCAGGTACTGGGTCAGCTCGTCCTGCGAGACCTGCACGTTCGCCTCTTCGGCGATCTTGTCGAGCAGCACCTGCGTGCGGAACTGCTTCTCGCTGGCCTCGGTGACCTCGGCGCGGTGCTCGTCGTCTTCGAGGCGACCCTCGCCTTCGAGGTGGGCGTGGACCTCGTCCTCGACCAGCTTCGGCGGCACGGGGATGTCGACCTTCTCGAGCAGCACCTCGACGAGCTTGTCGCGCGCGGCGGCACCCTGAGTGAAGTTCGACTGCTGGGCGACGCGCTCGGAGAGGCTCGCGCGCAGCTCGTCGATCGTGTCGAACTCGCTCGCCATCTGGGCGAAGTCGTCGTCGGCGTCGGGCAGCTCGCGCTCCTTGACGGCCTTGACGCTGACGGAGACCTCGGCCTCTTCACCGGCGTGGTCGCCACCGACCAGCTTCGAGCGGAATGTGGTGTCCTCACCGGCGGTGAGGGACTCGATGGCCTCGTCGATGCCCTCGAGCAGCTCGCCCGAGCCGACCTCGTAGGAGACGCCCTCGGCGCGATCGATCTCGTCGCCGTCGATGGTGGCGACCAGGTCGAGCTCGACGAAGTCGCCCTTCGCAGCGGGACGCTCGACGGTCACGAGCGTCCCGAAGCGGGCGCGGAGGTTGTCGAGCTCGGCGTCGATGGCCGCCTCGTCGGCGGCGACCGCGTCGACGGTGATCTCGAGGCCCTCGTAGGCGGGGAGGTCGAAGTCGGGACGCACGTCGACCTCGACGGTGACCTTCAGGTCGCCGGAGAAGTCGCTCACCTCGGGGAGGGCGACGATGTCGGCCTCGGGACGGCCCACGACGCGCAGACCCTGCTCGGCGACCGCTTCGCGGTAGAACCCGTCGAGGCCCTCGTTGACGGCGTGCTCGAGCACGGCGCCGCGCCCGATGCGCTGATCGATGATCGGAGCCGGGACCTTGCCCTTGCGGAAGCCGGGGATCTGCACGTCCTGAGCGATGTGCTCGTACGCGTGAGCGATCGAGGGCTTGAGCTCCTCGGGCGAGACCGAGATCTCGAGCTTCACCCGTGTCGGGGTGAGCTTCTCGACGGTGCTAGTGACCATGCCTATTGTTCTCCTCTGTTCCGCGCCAACGCACGGTGGCTGAAGGTCTGGGGTCTTGGGGGCCGTGTCGGGGCGACAGGATTTGAACCTGCGGCCTCCCGCTCCCAAAGCGGGCGCTCTACCAAGCTGAGCTACGCCCCGGGCGGGCGGGCACGCGAGCGTGCACCGGATTCGGCCCCGAGAAGTCTAGCCGACGCTGCCCGCGCGTCGAATCGACCTTGAGAACTCAGCTATGCTTGCTGAGGTTGCGGCCGATGCCGCTCCGGGGATGTAGCTCAATGGTAGAGCCTCAGTCTTCCAAACTGATTACGCGGGTTCGATTCCCGTCATCCCCTCCGATAAGCGTGAAGGCCCGGCTCGTCCGGGCCTTCACGCTTATGTCATGCAATGCCGGGAATCGAAAGCAGGCGCAGCCTGCGTCTTCGATTGGGCCCACGCTGCAAAGGCTCCGCGCGCCGCGCAGCGGCGTGTGGAGAGGCGGTGAGGACCGTCATCCCCTCGCGCGGCGCGCAGAGCTGACCCACATGCGCCAGCCGTCCTCCGGCGATGTCCGAGGGCGATGCCACACTGATATCAGGTCGGAAACACCTGGTTCCGAGCTGATTCACCCGCCGAGTGCCCCGGCGAAACAGGTCGCGCGAGAGCGCGCCTCGACGAGATATGGGCCATGCGAGACGACGGAATGATCGGCTTCAGCGACGCGGATGCGGCGGCGCTGGCCGAGGCCGTCGACACCGTGCGCAAGGCCGACGCCGACATCGCCGCGGCGCAGGCTCGCCGCATGACGGCGCTGGCAGACGCTGAGCGCCTCGCACGGCGTCTGGCCTCCCACTCGCGCGCGAACGTGCGCGTGCACGACATGGCCCAGCGCGCCGTCGCCTCCGAGATCAGCGCGGCGACGCGCCTCGCCGACAGGACGGTGCAGCGGCAGATGAGCGCGGCGGCCGAGCTCGTCGACGACTATCCGCAGACGCATGCGGCGCTTGCAGCGGGCCGCATCCAGCTGAGCCACGCACGCGTCATCGTCGACGCCGGAGCGAACCTCCCCCGCGACCGTCGAGCGGCGTTCGAGCGGAGTGCTCTCACCGTCTGCGAGACCGAGACGGTGGGTCGCGCACGCTCGCGGGTGGAGATCCTCGCCGAGCGGCACCATCCGACGACCCTTACCGAGCGCCACGCCATCGCGCGCGAGGGTCGACGTGTGTTCACGACACCGCTCCCCCATGGAATGAGCGAGATCGTTTCGATCCAGCCGGCCGTCATCGCCGATGCGATCCACGACCGCCTCACCCGACAGGCACAGACCCTGATCGATCTCCGCAAGCAGGCCGCTGACCGGGCCAACGCAGCCCGCCGCGCCGGAGACGAGCCGGATGCCGGCGACCTCCTGCTCGCGAGCGACACCCGCACGACAGGTCAGATCCGCGCCGACCTCCTCGCAGACATGCTCCTCACGACGCAGCCGGGCGCCGACCCGACACGCGACGACGACGGCCCAGGCACCCTCGGCGCGATCCGCGCACACGTACAGGTCGTCGTCCCGGTCGGCGCGCTCACGGGCCGCGACGCCCAGGTGGGCGAGCTCGTCGGCCACGGCCCGATCGATGCCGAGACCGCCCGCGTACTCGCCGGAGGATCGTGCACCGGCTGGGACCGCATCCTCACCGACGCTGCATCCGGTCAGGTCGTGGCCGTCGACAGGCGGAGCGTCCCGCCGGCGTTGCGTCGCACCATCCACGCACGCGATCGGCACTGCCGATTCCCCGGATGCCGCGTTCCCGCCATCCGGTGTGAGATCGACCACGTGCGCGACTGGGCACGCGGTGGAGCGACGCACCTCGACAACCTGCAGTGTCTGTGCCAGCGACATCACTCGATGAAGCAGTTCACGGCATGGCGCGTCCGACAGTTGCCCGGCGGTGTCATCGAGTGGACCTCGCCGCTGGGTGCCACCTACATCGACGACCCGCCGCCGCCCGTACAGTTCGTCGGATTTCCCGATGACTCAGGGAGCAACGGGTCCGATCCACCACCCTTCTAGACCGTCACACGCCGATCGTCAGCCCCGCACGCGATCGCCATCGTCGACGCCGGAGCGACCGCCGTCGTGCAGAACAAACACTCTCCGTCGCTACGGGCGACCAACGCCCCTTGATCACTGCGGCGTGGTCGCGTAGGAGCTGATGAGCGAATCCACCATCCAGCTCGCCTCCTCGGAGCGCGCCGCGTTGCCTTGGAAGCCCGAGTCGGGGATGAGGAGGAAACGGTTGGCGTCCGGCGAGTCGTTCCACGTGGAGTCGACGGCCAGCCACGCCCCATCGATGTTCACCTTGTTCCAGGCGTGCCGACCGGCGGAGTACACGGTGCCGGTGACGACGACGGAGTCCACATCCGCCGCCTGCATGAGCAGGTGATACGCGTCGGCGTAGCTCGCGCACACACCCGTCTGCTTGAGCAGCACACCCGCCGCCGTCCACGCATCCTCATAACCGTCGGGAATGACCTCGACCCCCGTCGCGTTCTTCGCCTCGAGCGCCGCATGGTCGTACTCGGCGTGAGCCGTCAACCAGTCGTTGAGCGCGATCGCCTTATCCCGAGCGGACATCTCCGGCGTCGTGACCGCGGCGACGGCCGCGTCCACCGCCGTCTTGATCTCGGCCTGCTGCGCCTCGACTGCGGAGTGGTCCTCGTCGTAGGTGACGTACAACGTCTTGTTGTCGTAGACGGCTACCCCCTTCACGCCGAGCGCATAGGGGTTCTGAGCGAGGGCCTCGTCCAGCGCGTCGTCACCCTGCGGAGCCCCCGGCGCGGAGGTCAATGCGGAGATGTCCACCGCCTTCGACCCGGCGATCAGATGCGCCGCGATGAACCGCGTCAACTCGGTGCTACCGAACACCGGATACGCCACGTCGGGGTAGGTGTCGACCGTCTCGATGTTGGGATCGACCGGTGCCGAGACCAGCTGGAAGCCCGCCGCTCCCGTCGGCGGCGCTGCGGCAAGCGCCGCAGCGTTGAAAGCATCAGCCTCCGCCTGCAGGTCTGTCACCGCCGCCTGCGGCACATACGTCCACGTGCCCAATTGCGTCCCCCGCGCGAACATCGGCACCATGTACCACTCGCGGTAGGGGCGGGCCTTGGACGCGTCCACGTACGTGATAGCGGCGCGCGTCGCACCGTCCAGCGACGTGAACGGGATGGTCTTCGGAAGAGCCGCGACGCTCGGCACCGACGTGCCGATCTCGCCCCGCAGCGTGGCGGTCGCGATCTGGTACGGCAGCGCGCCGACGCCTTGACCGATCGTGTCGAAGCTCTGGTACGGCGAGAAGCGCTTGCCGTCGGTGGCGATGACGCCGAAGTCCCAGCCCGACGTGCCGTAGTTCGGTCCGGGCAGGTATCCGGCGCCGTCTTCGTCAGCGCTCGATCCCTCGTACGCCTTCAGTGCATCGTTCTGACGCTCGGGCCAGGGCTCGTTCTGGAGGCCGCTCTCCGTCACAACCGACTCGCTGGTCCACGAGGTGTCGGAGGTCGAGCCCAGAAGCGTGTAGCTCCGCGGACCCGTGATCTGAGCTTCGGAGGCGACGACGAGATACTCGGTCGCGCCGTCGACGGCCTGCCAGTTCAAGGAGAGGCTTCCATCGCCGGTGGGCGTGCCGAGACTCGCGACCGGCGTAGCCAGTTCGCGCTTGACCGTGAACATCGTCACGATCGGCTTCGCGAGAGGATTGCCCTCCTTGTCAGCCCGCTGCACGAGGTAGTACTGGTCGTGCAGGGACCACTCCGGGATCGCCGAGTCGGCGATATCGCGCTGGTCGTCTGCCGTGCGCGCGTAGGTCGAGTCGTTGGGCACGACGCGGACACGTCGATCATCCGACGGGTACGACTTCGAGCTGGCAGGCTGCACCACCGTGGCGCCGGCCTCGTGCGTCAACGCGGCGTCGTAGTAGACCTGGAACGCCCAGTCGGGCGCCGCACGACCCTCGTCGTACCCCGACTGTTCGGTCTTCGGGCTGTTCGCCGCGTTGACGTCCTCGAGGAGATAGTCCACATCGAAGCGGAACTCGTGATCACGGTCGAGATCCAGCATGGGGTCGGTGTAGTCGTACTGCTCGGACACGTCGGTGTGCAGCGCGGCAGGCACGCCCTCGATCGGACGGAGGAACGTGAACATCCCGACCACGAGCGTCACCACCGCGATCAGCGCAACACCGCCGGTCACGCCGAGCCCGATGATGAGCCCCTTACGGCGCTTGCGCGCGGGACGCACGCCCGACTCCGGCGCGGATGCGGGCGCGGCCTGCCCGGGAGCTGATGCGGCCTGCATCGGAGCGGATGCGGCCCGCTCGGGCGCGGCGGGCGCGGGCTGCATCGGGGCATCGGGACTCACGTGGGAGGTCCACGCGGTGCCGTCCCAGTAACGTCGCCCACCGCCGCCCGCGGGATCGGGGTACCAACCGGCCGGTGTCGCTTCTGCCATGACGCCCTGATTCTCGAGATGCTGCGGGGACCTCGCACACGCTAACCGAGCAGAGAAGACTCCGCCGTAACCCTTGCGCCTACCAGGGGGTTCCACGCTAAGGGAGTCGCAGCCCGCTGCCGCGCCGCCACGGCTCGTCTGTGGACAGCTCGTCAGCCCGCGGCGGCGTGACGCTCGCTGTGTGCCAGGTAGGCCGCAGCGTTGCGCACCAGACCCGCGCGCTCCTCATCCGTCAGCGCGCGCCGCACTTTTCCGGGCACGCCCGCCACGAGGGAGCCGTCGGGGATCTCCGCGCCCTCGAGCACGACCGCTCCCCCGGCGATGAGGCAGCCGGCGCCGATGCGCGCACCGTTGAGGACGACCGCACCCATGCCGATCAGACTCCCGTCGCCGATCGTGCAGCCGTGCACGACCGCGTTGTGCCCGATCGACACGTCTTCGCCGACCACGACCGGATGCCCACCGTCGACGTGCACGCTCACCGAGTCCTGCACGTTGCTGCGGGCCCCGACCGTGATCATGTCGCCGTCGGCGCGCAACACGGCGTTGTACCAGACGCTCGCCCGCTCTCCCAGCCGTACCCCGCCGATCAGGCGAGCGCCGGCGGCCACGAAAGCGGATGCCGGCACCTCCGGCGCGATGTCACCGAGGGCGATCACGGATGCGGATTCCGAGACGGTCATGCCCCGACCCTAACCGGCGGCCCGCTCCAGCGCGGAGCGGATCGCCTCGGTGTACTGCGGCATGAGCGAGTCGACGAAGGTCACCGTGAGGTGGTCCTGATCCCGATAGACGTCGGCACCGCCCACGACAGGGAAGCATGTCGAGTCGTCGCAGTACACGTCCGTGAAGTCGAGCAGCGTGACCCCCGGCGCACCCTCCGCAGCCTCGCGTAGCGGATCCTTGGCGACGAGCACGTCCGATCGGGCGCCGTCGCACGCAGCCGCGTCGCGGGTGCGGAGGCATTTGTTGGGGTCGGTCTCCCAGACCGGGTTGTCGACGACGGTGATCACCGGCACGCCCGCATCCGTCAACGTCGACCATGCCGAACGGTAGCCCGCCACGGCGGCGTCATAGGACGAGTCGTGACCGGCCGACGCGTACGGCGTCGTCGCGAGGGCGGAGGTGAAGACCACGTCCGGCTTCGCGTCCACGAGCGCCTGATCGACCGCGGTGCGCCACGCCGAGCACGCCGCGCCGAACGCTCCCGGCGTCGACAACGGGGTGTCGTTCCACGGACACGCGCCCTTGAAGAAAGTCACCAGGCGCCATCCGTTCTCGTCCGCCATCCGCTCGAACGTCGACAGCAGCTGGAACGCGTGGCTGTCGCCGATCAGCGCCACCGTGGGTGCATCCGCCGCATCGGAACCGAAGGTGCAGCTCACGGGCCGCGCATCGTTCAGCTGCACGAAGCACTGCTCGTCGGCGGGCTTGTCGACCCCGGCGAATCCCGGCGCCGGGAGAACGGCGTCGGATGCGGGCTCGTCCTCGCAGTTCGGATCGAGCACGGATTGCGCGCCGAAGCACGAGGGCGGATCACTGCGGAGCTGCTCGAGCTGCGCCACGCCGTCTCGGTACGCGGGCGCGTTCAGCGCCCACGCGCCGCCCGCGGTGCCGGCGACCAGCACCATCGCCGCGAGGGACGCCCAGAGTGTCACACGCGGGCGCCGGGAGGTGAGCACACGCCACGAGCGCGCCGGGTCTTCCACGAACTTCTTGGTGAGCCAGGCGAGCACGAAGCAGATGGCCAGCAGCGCGACGCGGTGGTAGATGCTCAGTCCCCAGAAGGGCACGGAGGGCGCGATGATGATCAGCGGCCAGTGCCAGAGATAGAGCGAGTACGAGATGTCACCGGTGAAGCGCATCGGCGCGATCGACAGGATGCGGGTCGGATACCACCATCGGGCGGAGTTGGAAGCAGCGATCACGGCGGCGGCACCCAGCGCCGGAAGCAGGGCTGCATAGCCGGGGAACGGCGTCGAGGAGTCGAAGCGGAAAGCCGTGTAGACGAGGGCGATGATGCCGACCCAGCCGAGCACGAAGCTCGCCGCCGCGTGACGCACACGCAGCGCCGGCACCAGCGCGATCATGGCACCGAGTCCGAACTCCCACATCCGCGCGAAGGTGACGAAGTACGCCGGCGCCGGGTCGTTGAGGGTGAAGATGATGCAGAACACGAGCGACGCGGCGCTCACCGCACCCAGCGCGATCAGGACGGCGCGGCGGCGACGGCCGGCGAAGAATCGCACCCCGATCCATGCCGCAAGAAGCATGATGAGCGGCCAGAGCACATAGAACTGCTCCTCGAGCGAGAGCGACCAGTAGTGCTGCACCATCGCCGCTTCCCCGGAGTTGCCGAGGTAGTCGACGGAGGCGACGGCGAGGTACCAGTTCTCGACGTAGAAGGTCGACGCGATGATCTCGCTGACCTCCCGTTGCAGACCCGAGATGGGCATGAGGTACGGGGATGCGGCGACGATCGCGCAGAAGAGCAGGACCAGAAGCGAGGCCGGCAGCAGGCGCCGCGCCCGACGGGCCCAGAACTGCGCCAGGCGCACGGTTCCGGTCGCCGTCAGCTCGCGCATCAGATGCCCCGTGATCAGGAAGCCCGAGATCACGAAGAAGACATCGACACCGACATAGCCCCCAGGGATCCGCCCCGGCCAGAAGTGGTAGAGCACGACCAGCAGCACGGCGATCGCGCGCAGGCCCTGCACGTGCGGGATGAAGCGCGAGGGTTCCGCGTGCTCGGGCGACGCACCGGTCGGCTGACGACGGCGCAGGCGCGCCGGCTCGTCCAGATTCTGCGGAGTCCGGGCGGGGTCTGAGGCTGGCACCCTCCGACGTTAGCCGCAGGTTCCCCGGAATCCCGTCTGCGGCACGACCAGCGATCGTGTGAGCCCAGCCTCATCTTGCTTGCGGAATTTCTCCGGCTGGCTAGCGTTTGATTCAGCAGATGCGACTGCCCGAACGGAAGGCTTTGTCATGACGAAGAACCAGACCATCCCCGCCAGCGCTGCCGACCCGACCGTCGCCGCCGGAGCCGCGCAGTTCCTCACCCCCGTCACGCTGGGCCTGCAGGCCCTCGCCGTCACCGGCAAGCAGGCGCACTGGAACGTGCGCGGTGCGAACTTCATCGCCATCCACGAACTTCTCGACTCGGTCGTCGAGCACGCACAGGGCTGGGCCGACGAGACCGCCGAGCGCATCGTCGCCCTGGGTCTGCCGGTGGACGCCCGCCTGTCGACGATCGCGGCCAAGGTCGCCCCGTCGTCGGTTCCCGCAGGCTTCACGCAGTGGGACGACATGATCCGCCACATCGTCGCCGACATCGACACGATCATCGTCGACGTCCAGACGGCGATCGACGGCCTGGACGAGATCGATCTCACGAGCCAGGACATCGTCATCGGCATCCGTGCCGGTCTCGAGAAGGACCGCTGGTTCCTCTCGGCCCACCTCGCCGAGTAAGCAGATCACACCGAAAGGACCCCCGCCCTCCGAGGAGGCGGGGGTCCTTTCGGTGTGAGGGTCAGTCGATCCGCGAGTGGTCGCCGAGCCGATGCCACGAGCGGTTGTGGTAGACCAGCGCGTCGCCGTGCTCACCGGGCTGCACGTCGCGGTTGATACCCGACTGCAGGGCGTGAGCGGCGATGACGGTCGATCCTCCCGCGTTCATGCGCTCGATGATCGCGCAGCGCACCCAGGCCCGGACGCCGTTGTAGACGGGCTCTCCGGTAACGAGGCGGCTCCAGCTCTCGGGGTCGGCGAAACGGTCGATGCCGCTAGTGGATGCGAGCTTGGCGACACCGAGGTCGTCGCTGTCGAGGAGATGCACGACGACCGTGTCGGCCGCGAGGATCGCGGGTGTCGCCGACGACAGTGCCGAGACCGAGAAGATCAGCAGCGGCGGCTCCGCGCTCACCGACGAGACAGAGGTTGCCGTCAGAGCGACCGGACCGCCCGGTCCCTCGGCCGTGATGACCGCGACACCACCGGGATGACCGCGGAAGAGTGCCTTGAACTCGTCCGGCGACAGCGAGGCGCCGGCGAAACGGTCGCGTTCGGCGCCGTTTTCGTCGAGCGGGTTCGGCAGAGGTGCGGGAGTGGTCATACGTCGACGCTACGACTTTCATGTTTCGGGCAGGGCACAGGGCGACACACGGCGCAACGCATCATCCAGCGACCGCCAGCTCGGGCGCCCGGAGCACACCGTCCGCCACGAGCTGACGCACGGCGGATCGACCGGCCCGGTTGGCACCGACCGTCGACTGCGAGGGTCCGTAACCGATGAGGAACAGCCGTGGTTCGTCGAGGGCGCGTGAGTCCTCGACCCGGATGCCGCCGGCCGGTGTCCGCAGCCGGAGCGGCGCGAGGTGGTCGAGGGCGGGGCGGAAGCCTGTCGCCCAGAGGATCACATCGGCCCGCTCGAGGGTGCCGTCCGGCATCCGTACGCCATCGGGTTCGATCGCGCGGAACATCGGATGCCGCACGAGCACGCCTCGTCGATCGGCTTCGCGTGCCCACGGGGTCCAGTGCATCCCCGTGACCGAGATGACGCTGCCGGCCGGCAGCCCCTGGCGCACCCGTTCCTCGACGCCCGCGATCGCGGCGACGCGCGCCGGGATGTCGAACTCGTCGTCGCGCCACTCCGGCTCCCGCCGGGTGACCCAGAACGTGTCGGTCACCCGCGAGATCTCTTCGAGCAGCTGCACGCCCGACACGCCGGCCCCGACGATGACCACGCGCTTGCCGGCGAACTGCTCGGCGGAGACGTAGTCGTGCACGTGCAGCTGCGTGCCACGGAAGCTCTCACGCCCGCGCACAGCGGGCCAATGCGGCCTCGTCCACGTCCCCGTCGCGTTGATCACGTATCGCGCTGCGAACGTGCCTGCATCCGTCTCGACCCGCAACCGGTCACCGTCACGCGAGACCGCGCGCGCCCGCACGGGGCGGCGCACCCGAAGATCGAAGCGCTCCTCGTAGGCGGCGAAGTACAGCGGAAGGACGTCGCGGCTCGACGCCGCGGGATCCGCCGGCGGGACCGGGAAGCCGGGAAGCTCGTGGATGCCGTTGACCGTCGCCATACGCAGCGACTCCCATCGGTGCTGCCAGGCCCCGCCCGGCGCGGGCTCGGCGTCGAGCACCACGAACGTCCCAGCATCGGACGCCTGCGCATCGAGCGGACGGAACCCTCGACGGTGCAGGTGGTAGGCGGCCGACAGGCCCGCCTGCCCGGCTCCGATCACGACGACATCCACGGGCACGCCGACAGCGGAATCGGATGCGGTCATGCCGTCGTCAACGCTCGCGGAGTGCGGCGCATTCCGCCTCAGGCGCTCAGTGCCTCGCTGATCGGCGTCGTGCCCGCGCCGAAGCGGATCGTGCGACGGATCGTGGCGGTCTCCCCGAGCGTTGCCGCGATCACCTGGGCGACGTCGGCCCGGGAGATCTCTCCTCGACCCGTCGGCTCGGTGGTGATGCGGCCGGTCGCATCGTCGGAGGTCAGTGCGCCGGGGCCGAGCACTGTCCACTCGAGAGAGCTGCGCCGCAGGTGCTCGTCGGCCGCCAACTTCGCGTCGGCGTAGGGGAAGAAGGAGTCGGAGGGATCGATGCCGTGATCCGGCGAAGAGCCGATCCACGACACCATCACGAAGCGCGAGGCGCCGGCCGCCTCCGCCGCATCCATCGCGCGGATGGCGGCGTCGCGATCGACCGCGTAGGTGCGAGCCGCGTCGCCCCCGCCGGCCCCCGCCGACCACACGACCGCGTCGTAACCCACAAAGGCCTCGGACAGTGACGTGGTGTCCGCCGCAGCGACGTCCAGCACCAGCGCGGTCGCGCCCGCCGCGTGAACGTCGTCGACGTGATCGGGGTTGCGCACGACGGACGTGACCTCGTCGCCCCGCGCCGCGAGCAGGGGCGCCAGCAGGAGAGCGATCTTGCCGTGTCCACCGATGATGAGGATGCGAGACATGGTCCGTCCTTTCGCGTCGTGAGCGTGTCTCCAGCCTACGTACCGGGCTCCGACGAGGGGCCGGCTGGATTGAGGACGCCGTCGAGATACCACCACCTGGCGCTCTGTTTCACGAACCGGCTGCGCTCGTGCAGCACACCCGATGACGAGCCCTCGCGCCACGCGGCACGGAACTCCACGGTGCCCTTCCGGTCGTCGGGCGAGCCGCCGGCCGTGTCGAGGATGCTGAGTCCTCGCCAGCGCACGTCACGGTCGAGGGTCAGCTCCGACGGTCGCGTGCCCGGATGCCAGGTGTCGATGAGATAGTCGGCGTTCAGACGGACGAACGCCGTGTACCGCGAACGCATGAGCGCCTCGGCGGTCGTCGGCGGCGTGCCCGCCAGTGCGGGACCGCAGCACTCCCCGAAAGAGCGGCCACTCCCGCACGGGCACGGCTGATTCTCCATCCGACGATCCTCGCCCGCGGGCCGATCCGACGCAATATTCGCCGCCGAGTCGGCGTTGCAGTCTGTGACGATCCAGGAACGAGCATCATGAACACCACCCGAAACCCTGCCGCCGGCGAGCTTCTGCCCGATGAGACCGCCATGGACGCAGTGACCCTGCGCGTCGGCGACCTGGAGAAGATGACAGGCTTCTACGGGTCCGCGATCGCGCTGGAGCCCCTCGAGGAACGCGCACGCGGACGCGAGGTCCATCGCGTGCTCGGGCGCGGCGATGTTCCCCTGGTGCGCCTGGTGCACACGCCGGATCTCCCCCTCGCCGCTCCCGGCTCCGCCGGGCTCTTCCACACCGCGTTCCTCTTCGACGACGCCGCGACCCTCGCTGCCACCGTCTACCGGACGGCACAGGACGGCCGCGCCCGGTTCACGGGGTCGAGCGATCATCTCGTCAGCGAGGCGTTCTACTTTACGGATCCCGAGGGCAACGGCATCGAGTTGTACACCGACCGGTCGCGCGATCTCTGGCGTCACGTCGACGGAGAGGTGCAGATGGACACGGTGTTCCTGGACCCGAACGACTACCTTCGCGCCCACCTCACGCAAGACGCCTTCGATCGCGTGTCCGCCGAGCCCGGCCGGGTCGGACACGTCCATCTCCAGGTGGGAGACATCGCGCCCGCGCGTCGCTTCTACGTCGACGCCCTCGGCTTCGCCCCCTCCTTCACCGGCATTCCGACCGCGCTGTTCGCCTCGGCCGGCGGGTATCACCACCACGTCGCCATGAACACGTGGAACAGCGCGGGCGCGGGGCCTCGGGCAGCGAGTCTCGGCCTCGGCGAGGTGGCGCTGGCGGTGCCCGACCGCGCGGCACTGGACGCACTGACAGATCGGCTGCGCCGCGCGAGCGTCCCCTTCGACGACGACGGCCGCACGGTGACAGCCAACGACCCGTGGGGCACGCGGGTCACGGTGACCATCGGCGGCACCAGTACGGACGAGCTGCTGACACGATGATGCGGCGCGGCGCCCCGTACCCTGAACGGGTGGCCTCCGACACCGATACCCTCCGCTTCGTCACACCGCGCGGTCGCCTGCTCGTGCTCGCCGCCCTGTGCGCCGTCATCACCGCCATGGGCGCGGTCATCATCGCCCTCAACATCGACAACACGCCCAGCCTCCTGCTCGGCGTCGCGGTCGTGGGCATCTTCGGTCTGGGCGGCGGTTTCTCCCTGATCGGCCAGTTCCGCAACGGGACCGTGCTGCGCGCGGATGCCGACGGTATCCGCGTCGCACGCATGGGCGCGGCGCCGTGGGGCGACGTCGATCGGATCGCCACCACGGCCAAGGGCGAGCTGGGCATCCGGATGCGTCGTACCGAGGCCCTCCTCGCCGGCGCGCACAACAGCCACACACGCGAGAGCCTGCGGGCGCAGCGGGAGCGCAGCGGCGGCTACGACCTGACCTTCACCGCGCACGATCTCGGGTGTCCGCCGGCGGAGGCCGCTCGGTCGTTGCGCGCGCTCCAGCCCTGATGGCACGTCTGTCACTGCCTGTCACGGTGCGCGCGACGCAGCGCTCACCGCTCCTACTCGTCGTCAAGTCCGCCGTCGCGACCGTGGGGGCGTGGCTGCTCTCGCAGTGGCTCATCCCCGGCCCGCCGCCGGTGTTCGCGGCGATCGCCGCCGTCCTGGTCGTCCAGCCGAGCCTGAACCAGTCGTTCACGCGCGCGATCGAGCGATCCGTCGGCGTCATCGCCGGAGTCCTGCTCGCCTCCGCCCTCGGCCTCGCCTTCGGCAACGGCACGTGGGTCGTCCTGCTGGCCGCGTGCGCGGGACTCCTGGTCGCCTGGGCGTTGCGTCTGTCCCCCACCGCGTCCACGCAGATCGCGATCAGCGCGATCCTCGTGCTCTCGCTGGGCCCGGCCACTCCCGATTACGCGCTCGATCGCATCCTGGAGACCCTGCTGGGCGCGGCCATCGGCTTCGTCGTCAACATCGCGATCGTCCCGCCGGTCGCGATCGCCCCGGCGCGCGAGGCGACCGACCGGTTGTCGGCAGAGCTCGCCGCATCCTTGACCCGTCTGGCCGACGCTCTCGAGACACAACGCTCCCCGGGCGAGCTGGAGGCGTTGATGGTCGAGGCGCGGCTCCTGCGACCCATGCGGGATGCGGCGGAGCGCGCCATCGGCGGCGGAGCGGAGTCGCTTGCACTCAATCCCCGCAGCCGGCGCCACCGCACCGAACTGGCGGAGCTCCGGGGCCGGCTGGATCTCTACACGCCGATCGTGACGCAGGTCACGGGAATGACGCGCGCGGTGTACGACCATTACGCGCCCGAGATCGTCACCGATCCGCAGGTGCGGGCTCTCGCGGAGCAGATGCGCCGCGCCGCGCACGACGTGGAGCGTACGCGCGCGTCGGCGGCCGCACCGGTCGACGAGCCGCCCGCGCTCACCACACCGCTGCAGATCCCGCGGCCTCCCTCCGCACACTGGGTGCTCATCGGCTCGCTGCTGGAGGATCTGCACCGCATCCACCACAGCCTCGTCGAACGCGAGGAGGCCTAGGAACGCTCAGCGCACCCGCTCGGCGCAGGGCACACACAGCGTCGCCGTCGGACGCACGAGAAGGCGACCCACCGGGATGTCGCGGCCGCACGACGCGCACACACCGAACACGCCGTCCTCCAGTCGGCGCAGGGCGTCGTCGATCTCGGCGATCTCAGCGCCCGCCGCCCGACGAAGCCCCTCCAGCCGCGACCACTCGTCGCTGAGCGTGGCGCCCTCGGGGTCGTGTTCGTCATCGGCGCCGGCGGGATCGTTGCGGGCTTCCTGCACGCCTCGGATGGCCTCGCCCCGCGCGATCAGACGTGCCGACGCGTCCCGACGCGCCGACGTCAGCAGTTGGGTGAAGACAGCGCGATCGATCTCTTCGTTCACAGCCTCATCGTGCCGTGACGACCACCGTGAACTCGAGGGGCTGGATTCCGCCGTCCTTGTTCGTCATGGTGACACTCGTCGTTCCCGCCGCCAACGCCCGGACTCCGGGGTTGAAAGTGGCGCTGCCGTCGTCTTTCCCCGCGACGAACTCGGCGACAGCCCCGTCGGCGACGGTGCCGGCATAACTGTCGACCGCGAGGTCACCCGTGTTGATGTTGAGGGTCTGACCCACCACCAGATCGACGCTCTCTCCCTGGAGATCACCCGCCGACATGGTCACGGGCGCGACGATGTCGCCGCCGATCGGTGTTGAGTCCCCGGTCGGCGACGACGACGCCGCGGCGGCGCATCCCGCCATCAGAAGGGACGCGGTGACGACGGCCGCACCGAGCACGAGTCTGCTGAACTTCATGTGGTCAGTATCCTGGCACGGCGGCCCGTGGCCGGTCACAATCGCGCAACAGTCAGTCGACGGCGCCGCGAGCGTTGTACACGACGGAGTCGCTCGCCCCGTACGCCCGGTAGACCTCAACAGCCTCGTCGTGACGGATGCCGATCGTGACGCGGATGCCGCGCCGCTCGAACTGTTCGGCCCAGTCGTCCACGACGGGTCCCTCGTCGAAGCCCGTGAGCTGCTCCAAGAGCGGACCTTCGCCGGCGACCACGAGGGAACGCACCCCGCTCCACATGGTGGCGCCGTAGCACATGACGCACGGGCGCCAGTTGACCACGAGCTCGAGCTCGGCGCCGTCCGCGCCCAGGTCCCAGCGCCCGAGTGCGGTCTGCGCGAGGCTCAGCGTCGTCACCTCGGCGTGCATCGAGGTCAGGCCCGAAGCCAGCACCACGTTGACCCCCGCCGAGACGAGACGCCCGCTCCCGGCCTCGACGACGATCGCCGCGAAGGGGCCACCGCTCCCCTCGCGCCAGTTGCGGTCGGCGAGGGCGTTGACGAGGTCCATCCGTTCCTCGGCGGTGGGAAGCACCTCGGGCAGCGATTCGAGTTCGCTGAGGAGCCAGGCGGGCAAGGAGGCGGAGATCGAGGAAGCGAGAGGCATGAGGACATCCTGTCCGGGGCACATGTCGGCTCTGTTACACGACGCTCACCGCTCTCGCGCCAGCCACGACTGGAGCCGGTCGAGCGGCCACGTCGTGACGATCCGCTCCGCCGGCACACCCGCGTGCTCGGCGCGTGCCGCACCGTGGTCGAGGAGCGAGAGCTGCCCCGGCGCGTGGGCGTCGCTGTCGATCGCGAACAGGCATCCCGCATCCAGCGCGATCGCGATCAGCTCATCCGGCGGGTCCCGGCGTTCGGGTCGGGAGTTGATCTCCACCGCCACGCCGTTCTCGGCGCAGGCCGCGAACACGCGATCCGCGTCGAAGTCGGACGGCGGCCGCGTCCCGCGGGAGCCTTCCACGAGGCGGCCCGTGCAATGCCCGAGGACATCCGTGTGCTCGTCACGCACCGCGCGAAGCATCCGCGCGGTCATCTCGGCGCCCGGCATCCTCAGCTTCGAGTGCACGCTCGCCACGACGACGTCCAGCCGCGCGAGCATCTCCGGCGTCTGATCGAGGGCACCGTCCTCGAGAATGTCGACCTCGATGCCGCTCAGCAGTGTGAACCCGTCGCCCGAGTACCGCGGGAGCTCCTCGAGCTGGCGGGCGAGCCTTTCGGCCGTGAGGCCGTTCGCCACCCGGAGCCGCGGCGAGTGATCCGTGAGGGCGACGTACTCGCGGCCCATCGCACGCGCCGCATCCGCCATCGCCGCGATGGGCGCCTGCCCGTCGGACCAGTTCGAGTGCGCGTGGAGATCACCGCGGAGCCGCGCGAACAGCGTGCTCGACTCCTCTGGGGCGACACGCTCTCTCAGCTCCGCCAGGTAGTCGGGGACCGCCCCCGAGACCGCCTGCAGGATCACCTCGAGCGAGCTCTTGCCGATCCCCTTCGTGCGCCGCAGGGTCTCCGGATCCGACCTCGCGGCCGCCGGCAGCGCGGCCACCGCCTCGGCCGCCGCGCGGAAAGCCTGTGACCGGTATCGCGACGCCCGCTCGCGCTCGAGCAGCGTCGCGATCTCGCGGAGCGCGTCGATGGGATCCATCGCCCCAGTCTGCCCTGGCACCCGATCCGCGTTAGGGGCACTCACCAGAACCGTCTCGCGTGGCAGGATGAGCGCGTGTCCCGCCTCATGCTCCTCGACACCGCGTCGCTGTACTTCCGCGCGTTCTACGGCGTCCCCGATTCGGTGAAGGCGCCTGACGGGCAGCCGGTGAACGCCGCTCGCGGACTGCTCGACATCATCGCCAAGCTCGTCAGCACCTACGAGCCGACGCACATCGTGGCGTGCTGGGACGACGACTGGCGCCCCGAGTGGCGCGTGCAGCTCATCCCGAGCTACAAGACCCACCGCGTGGTCGTCGAGGTGGAGGCCGGCCCGGATGTCGAGGAGATGCCCGACCCGCTGGAGGCGCAGATCCCGCTGATCCGCGAGTCCCTCGACCTGCTCGGCATCCCGATCGTCGGTGCCGCCGAGCACGAGGCCGACGACGTCATCGGCACTCTCGCGACGGATGCGGGCATGCCCGTCGACATCGTCACCGGGGACCGCGACCTCTTCCAACTCGTCGACGACGCGGCCGCGGTCCGCGTGGTCTACACGGCGCGCGGCATGAGCAACCTCGAGATCGTGACGGACGACGTCGTGCGCACGAAGTACGGCGTCGCACCGCACCAGTACGCCGACTTCGCCGTGCTCCGTGGCGATGCATCCGACGGTCTTCCGGGGGTGGCGGGCATCGGGGAGAAGACGGCGGCCACGCTGCTCAGCGCACACGGCGACCTCGCGGGCATCGTCGCCGCCGCGGCGACCGGTGAGGGGATGAGCGCCGGGGTGCGCGCAAAGGTCGCCGCCGGCGCCGACTACCTCGCCGTCGCCCCCACCGTGGTGCGCGTGGTACGGGACCTCGATCTGCCGATGTTCGACGCGACCCTTCGCGAGGTCTCCCCCGACGCCGCAGCCTTCGCCGATCAGTGGGGTCTGGGAGCAGCGTTCGCCCGCGCCACGAAAGCCATCGCCGCGAGGATCGCCACCGCGTAACCGACCGCGACGACCAGCATGAGCACCAGCGGTCCCTGCCATCCGCCGGTCGCCTCGTGCAGGGCACCTGCGATCGGAGCGCCGAACGCTCCGATGCCGTAGCCGCCGCCCTGGACGAGCGCGGAGATCGTCGTGGCCTCCGCATCCGTGCGGGCCACGGTGACGACGGCCGAGAAGATCGCGACGAATCCGCCCGCGTGTGCGAGCGCACCGAAGGACAACCACAGCCACATGAGCTCGGGCGCCCACAGCATGCCCGCCGTCAGGGTCAGCCAGCACGCGCTGATGGTCAGCGGAACCACGATGCGCGGCGTGTAGCGGGCGAGGACGGGGACGAGGAACGATCCGGCGATCGCCACACCCTGGAAGATGGAGGCGAGGGCGCCCGCGCCGGATCGGTCGAGCCCCAGCTCGTCCGCGCCGATGGAGGGCAGCCAGGTCGAGAGCGCGTAGTAGATGGTGACCTGGAGCGAGAAGGCCCCGAGCAGCAACCAGACCACCGGTCGCCGGAAGACGCCGCCCCTCGTGGAGACGATCGGGAGCGGTCCTGTCAGGGCGGCGACGTCGTCGACCGGCGTCGTGCCGACGGACGCGGCCGAAGGCGCGCCGGAGAAGCGTTCGCCCCACAGGGCGCCACGCCGACGCTCCCGCGCGAGGTGGACGCTCCATACGGCGACCCCGGCGAACGTCAGCACGGACCAGCCCGCCAACGCCAGATTCCAGCCGACGACTTCGGCGATCGGAGCGGTCAGCAGCGAGGTCACCAACGAGCCCGCGTTGAGCGTCGCGGTGTAGGACGCGGTCACGAACGCGACGCGCTCGGGCGGCACATCACGACGGATCACGACGGGGATCACGACGTTTCCGATCGTGATCGCGGCACCGATGACGATCATCCCCGTCAGCACCGCGGGATAGCCGGGCAGTGCGCGGATCGCCGTTCCGAGGAGAACGCCGCTCAGTGTCACCAGCAACGCCAGTTCGGCACCCGCCCGGCGGATCACGAGAGCGGCGATCGGGGTGAGCAGCGCGAACATGAGCACCGGCGCGGTGGTCAGCAGGCCCGCGGACGCAGCCCCGATGCCCAGGTCGTCCTCGATCTGACGGATCACCGGTGTCGGGGCCACGATCGGGCCGCGCAGGCTCAGCGCCGCGACGAGCAGACCGATGACCACGAGAAACGGAAATGCCCGCCCCGCACCCCCAGCATGGGGCGGGGCGGGCGGGCTCATCCGTCCAGTCTATGAACGCGGGTCGGATCGGGCGTTGCGCCGACCCGCGACCGGATCAGGCTCCGGAGACGTTCGTGCGACGAACGACGACCGGAACCGCGGCGAGCCGGTAGATGGCCGCGCCGAACAGGATCGACAGCACGCCGATACCCATCGCGAACGCGGCGACTCCGAAGGAGACGACCGAGGTGAACAGCGACGCGCGCAGGAACGAGGCGTTCATCATCGTGGCGCGCACCGGGTCGTCGCGGTCGAGTTCGGCGTAGGTGGCACCGTTGGACGCCTCGAGCGCGTGGTGCTGGATGATGTCGGCCTGCACGTAGGCGGTGAAGGGGCCGTCGACGACCTGCCCCTGGAAGGCCATCGCGTCGTCGGGGACGACGATGTTCTCGGCGCGCAGCTGCGACGAGACCATGACCCAGACGGCGATGCCCACGACGATGAGGGCAACGCCGCCCAGGATTCCCAGGACTGCGGCGATTTTGACGAAGCCGACCTTCTTGGCGGGCGCCTCGATGGTGTCGGCGGTGGTGGCGGTGGACATCTCTGCTCCTCGGTGGGTTCGAACGGTGGTGCTTCGAACCTAGGGGTGCGCTGTGAGCCGCCGAAAGACAGGGCGCCGTGAATATCGGCCCGGCAGGACGCTCAGCCCGCCGCGAGCTCCTGCGTCGTCGCCGCCCACGTCGCGAGCGTGCGCTCGGCCGCGCCGCTGTCGATCGCTGCTGCCGCCTCGTCCTTCGCCTCGGCGAGGCGCTCGAGGATCGGACGCTGCACCTCGACCGCATCCTGCGAGAGACGGTACGACACGAGCCCGGCCGCCGTGTTGAGCAACACGATGTCGCGCACCGGACCCGGCTCGCCCGCCAGCACCCGGCGCACGACCTCGGCGTTGTGGGCGGGAGAGCCGCCGATGAGCTCCGAGATGTCGGCGAGCGGGATGTCGAGATCGCGCGGATCCAGGTCGTGCTCGTGCACGTCGCCGCGGGAGACCTCCCAGATCCGGCTGTGCCCGGTCGTGGTCAGCTCGTCCAGTCCGTCATCGCCGCGGAACACGAGAGCCGTCGCACCGCGCGTGCGGAACACGCCCGTGATCAGCGGCACACGGTCCAGATGCGCGACGCCCACCGCGTTGGCCTCCGCACGCGCTGGATTGCACAGCGGCCCCAGGAAATTGAAAACCGTCGGAACACCGAGTTCGGCCCGGGTGGGACCGGCGTGACGGAATCCCGGATGGAACGCCGCGGCGAAGGCGAACGTGATGCCGGCGCGCTCGAGGGTCGCCGCGACCGCATCCGGGCTGAGGGTGAGGTCGATGCCCAGCTCGCGCAGCACGTCGGAGGACCCGGAGGAGGAGCTTGCCGCCTTGTTGCCGTGCTTGACGACCGGAACACCGGTGGATGCGGCGACGATCGCGGCCGTCGACGAGATGTTGACGGTGCCGAAGCGGTCGCCGCCGGTTCCGACGATGTCGAGCACATCGGCGGGCACGGGAAGCGGGAGGGCGGCCGCGAGGATCGCGTCGCGGAAGCCCACGATCTCGTCCACGGTCTCACCCTTGGCGCGGAGGGCGATGAGGAATCCGGCGAGCTGAGAGGGTGTCGCCTCACCGGCCATGATCTGCTGCATCGCCCACGTTGCATCCGAGACGCTCAGATCGGCACCCCCGAGCAACTCCGTGAGGATGTCGGACCAGGTGCGCGCGGGGAACATGGTTCCCGATCCTACCGAGCGCGTTCGACGGCGACGGAAACGACCCTGCGGGCGCGGTCACCGTATCCCGAGCGTCTTCACGGCGGGCTCGCCCCAATCTCTTAGGTCGCCCTAAGCTGCGACAAGGTCGCTTCGAGGGCGCGAGGTGCAAGAGTCGGCCGTGAATATCGGTCATAATGGTGAGCGTGACGACGCCAGCGACATATAACCAGGCCCTCCGTTCGGTCAAACGGCCAGATCCGGTCGCCGTGGGGACAATCGTCTGGCTCGGCAGTGAGGTCATGTTCTTCGCGGGCCTGTTCGCGATCTACTTCACTCTCCGCAGCACCTCCCCCGACCTGTGGGCTCAGGAGACCGAGCTGCTGAACGTTCCGTTCGCCGCCGTCAACACCATGATCCTGGTGCTGTCCAGCTTCGCGTGCCAGTTCGGCGTCTTCGCGGCAGAGCGCTTCCAGCCGTACCGCACCGGTTCGATCTGGAACCTGCGCCGCTGGGGCATGGTCGAGTGGTTCTTCCTCACCTTCTTCATGGGCGCGGTATTCGTGTCCGGCCAGGTGTGGGAATACGCCCAGCTCGTCACCGAGGGAATGCCGATCTCGGCGAACGCCTACGCATCCGCCTTCTACCTGACGACGGGGTTCCACGCCCTGCACGTCACCGGCGGTCTCGTCGCGTTCCTTCTCGTGATCGGCCGCGCCTACGCGGTCAAGAACTTCGGGCGCAAGGAGATGACCACCTCGATCGTCGTGTCCTACTACTGGCACTTCGTCGACGTGGTCTGGATCGCCCTGTTCCTCGTCATCTACTTCCTGAAATAAGAAGCCGGAGTCCAGCACCATGGCACGTGAGAAGAAGCGGCGCACCTCCGGTCGTCGAAGCCCCCTGGCCGCCGCAGCCCTGATCGGCATCGGCCTCCTGATGACCGGCGGCATCTACGCCGGCGCATCCGCCGCGATGGCCGCGACGACCGAGACGCAGACCGCCGCGTCCCAGCTCACCGTGGAAGACGGCAAGAAGCTGTTCCAGGCGAACTGCGCCACCTGTCACGGTATGGACCTCCAGGGCACGGCGAACGGCCCGTCGCTCTACGGCGTCGGCGAGCTGTCGGTGCACTTCCAGGTCTCGACCGGACGTATGCCCCTGCAGGCCCAGGCACCGCAGGCGCCGCAGAAGCCCGTCCAGTTCACGGACGAGCAGACCGAGGCGATCGCCAAGTTCGTCCAGTCGATCGCGCCCGGCCCGACCTACCCGTCGTCTGAGGTCCTCGACGGCGAGGGTGATGTCTCCGCCGGAGCAGAGCTCTTCCGCATCAACTGCGCCATGTGCCACAACGTGGCCGGCGCCGGCGGTGCGCTCACGGAGGGCAAGTACGCCCCCGACCTGCACACGACCAGCGCGCTGAACATGTACGCCGCCATGGTCACCGGGCCGCAGAACATGCCGGTCTTCAACGACATGAACCTCACCCCCGAGGACAAGCGCGACATCATCTCGGCACTGCTGTACATGCAGAAGACCGAGTCCCCCGGTGGCTTCTCGCTCGGCTCTCTCGGCCCCGTCTCGGAGGGCCTGTTCATCTGGATCTTCGGCATCGGCACGCTGATCGCCATCACGGTGTGGATCACCGCGAAGTCCAACTGATCTTTTTGACGAACTGACGGAACGTACGAGGAGCACCATGGCACACGAGGACGACGCGCTCGAGCACGAGAGGGCTTCCTGGAAGCCCTCCAGCGGGCTCGCCGTGACGGTGTCCGACCCGGTGAACAACCCCGGTCTGCCGCCCCACCGCGAGCGCGTGACCGATAAGGACCCCGCCGCGATGAAGCGCGCCGTCCGCACCGTGTACACGCTGTTCTACCTGTCGGTGGCGGCTTCGGTGTGGGCCGTCGTGGCCTACATGGTGTTCCCCATCGAGAGCGGCTCCATCGCGGCGATCCGCGACAACAACCTCTTCATCGGACTCGGCATCGCCTTCGCGCTGCTGGCCATCGGCGTGGGCGCGATCCACTGGTCGAAGGCGATCATGTCCGACAAGGAGTTCATCGAGCCGCGTCACGCGACGCGCGGCCGCGACACCACCCGTGAGGCGGTCGTCGAGGCGCTCACGGTCGCCAACGAGGAGTCCGGGTTCGGGCGTCGCGCGATGATCCGCAATTCGCTGTTCGCCGCTCTCGTCGCCTCCGTCGTCCCGGGTGTGGTGCTCTTCCGGGGTCTCGCTCCCGAGTCGAGCCCGGAGAACCCGTACGCCGGCGACCCGGTGCACCTGCTCAGCCACACCATGTGGAAGCAGGGCATGCGCCTCGCGCACGACCCGAGCGGTCGCCCGATCAAGGCATCGGATGTCACCCTCGGCTCCGCGTTCCACGTGATCCCGGAAGAGCTCGCCTCCCTCAGCCACCACGACGGCTACCTCGAGGAGAAGGCGAAGGCGATCGTGCTGCTCATGCGCATGCCGCAGGACGTGCTGATCGAGGCTGAGGACCGCAAGGACTGGTCGTACGACGGCATCGTCGCCTACTCCAAGGTCTGCACCCACGTCGGATGCCCCGTCGCCCTCTACGAGCAGCAGACGCACCACCTCCTCTGCCCCTGCCACCAGTCGCAGTTCGACGTCTCTGACGGCGCCAAGGTCATCTTCGGCCCGGCCGCACGTCCGCTGCCGCAGTTGCCCATCGCGGTCGACGACGAGGGCTACCTCGTCGCCCGCAGTGACTTCACCGAGCCCGTCGGTCCGAGCTTCTGGGAGCGCCATTGAGCACCGCAACCCACCCCACGGAGAACGTCACGACGGAACCCGCGATGCCTGCAGGCTCCTCGGAGCGCAGCAAGCCTCTCGGCGGTCGATTCGTCGGTGCCGCCGCGAACTATCTGGATGAGCGCACGAGCCTGTCGGGTCTCGTCAAGGAGCTCGGCCGCAAGATCTTCCCCGACCACTGGTCGTTCATGCTCGGCGAGATCGCGCTGTGGAGCTTCGTCGTCGTGCTGCTGTCCGGAACGTTCCTGACGTTCTTCTTCCAGGCATCCATGGTCGAGACGCACTACTACGGCGCGTACGAGCCGATGCGCGGCATCGCGATGTCCGCGGCCCTCGAGTCCGCGCTGCACATCTCGTTCGATGTGCGCGGCGGCCTGCTGGTGCGTCAGATCCACCACTGGGCGGCCCTCGTGTTCGTCGCCGGTATCGGCGTCCACATGCTGCGCGTGTTCTTCACCGGCGCGTTCCGCAAGCCGCGCGAGCTGAACTGGGTGATCGGCTTCATCCTGTTCATCCTCGCGATGGCGGAAGGATTCACCGGCTACTCCCTCCCCGACGACCTGCTCTCCGGCAACGGCCTGCGCATCATCGACGGCATGGTCAAGGGCATCCCGGTCGTCGGCACCTGGATCTCGTTCCTGCTCTTCGGCGGCGAGTTCCCCGGCACCGACATCGTCGGGCGCCTCTACACGCTGCACATCCTGCTGCTTCCGGCGATTCTGATCGCGCTGCTGGCGCTGCACCTCGTGCTCATGATCATCAACAAGCACACCCAGTTCGCCGGGCCCGCCCGCACGAACAGTAACGTGGTGGGCTACCCGATGGTGCCGGTGTACGCATCCAAGATGGGCGGGTTCTTCTTCCTGACCTTCGGCGTGATCGTCCTGATCGCCTCGCTGTTCACGATCAACCCGATCTGGAACTACGGTCCGTACGACCCCTCCCCTGTGTCGGCAGGTACGCAGCCGGACTGGTACATCGGCTTCGCCGACGGTGCGCTCCGCCTCGTCCCGCCGCACCTCGAGTTCGTCTTCCTCGACCGCACGTGGTCGTGGAACATCCTCCTGCCGTTGGGCATCCTGGGTCTGTTCATCGTCCTCGTGCTGATCTACCCGTTCATCGAGGCGTGGATCACGGGCGACAAGCGCGAGCACCACATCGCGCAGCGTCCGCGCAACGCGCCGACCCGCACGGCCATCGGCGCCGCGGGCGTCACGTTCTACGCCGTGCTGTGGGCCGCCGCTTCGTCGGACATCATCGCGACGCACTTCCATCTGACGATGGAGGGAGTGATCCACACGCTCCAGGCGCTACTCATCGTCGGCCCGATCATCGCCTACTTCGTGACCAAGCGCCTATGCATCGCGCTGCAGAAGAAGGACCGCGAGATCGCGCTGCACGGCTACGAGTCCGGCCGTATCGTCCGCCTGCCCGGCGGCGAGTACATCGAGGTGCACCAGCCCGTCGACGAGTACGAGCGCTGGAAGCTGGTGGACTTCGAGGTCAACGAGCCGCTGGTCGTGCGTCCCAACGCTCAGGGCCGCATCCCGTGGCACCAGAACATGCGGGCCTCGCTCTCGCGCTGGTTCTTCGAGGACCGCCTCACGCCGGTCACGCAGGCCGAGGTGGATGCCGCACTCGCACACCAGCACCACGAGCTCGACCACATCGACGCCGAGGAGACGGCCGAGCTCGAAGGCGCCGCCGAGCGCGCCGCCGCCGAGGGTCGCCCGACGGTCGCCCTGCACGACAAGGCTGAGGTGGAGATCCCCGCACCGAAGTTCCTCGAGGGCGCTGAGAAGCCCGAGACGGACGACGACAAGAAGTGACCTCGTCCAGATGAAGAGAGGGCCCCGATCCGCGGATCGGGGCCCTCTCATCATCTGTGCACATCGATGTTGGTGTCTGTAACATTCCCGTGACAGCGCCTCGCTACCGTGACGATGTGCGAGTCATCATCATCGGAGCAGGCATCGGCGGAACGAGCGCGGCGATCGCGCTCGCCCGACTCGGCCACGACGTCCACGTCTACGACCAGATCCGTGAGAACCGTCCCGTCGGCGCCGCGCTGTCGCTGTGGCCGAACGGCGTCAAGGTTCTCAACTGGCTCGGCCTCGGCGACGAGGTGGCCGCGCTGGGCGGCCGCATGGACTACATGGCCTACGTCGACGGGCTCGACGGCGACGAGATGTGCCGCTTCAGCCTCGATCCCGTGACCCAGCAGACGGGTCAGCGCGCCTACCCGGTTGCCCGCGCCGATCTGCAGGCATTGCTCATGGACACGGTGGGTGCCGACCGCATCCACCTCGGGATGCGGATGACCGGCATCTCGGAGGCCGACGACGAGGTCACCGTCGCATTCGAAGACGGCAGCACCGTCCGAGCCGATCTCGTGATCGGCGCAGACGGCGCACGATCGCTGACGCGCGAGTACGTGCTGGGCGCTCCGACCGAGCGCCGCTACTCGGGCTACACCAACTTCAACGGTCTCGTCCCGGTCGATGCCCGCATCTCCCCCACCGACCAGTGGACCACGTACGTCGGTGAGGGCAAGCGCGTCTCGGTCATGCCGGTCGCCGGCGACCGCTTCTACTTCTTCTTCGACGTACCGCAACCGTCGGGAATTCCGTACGACCGCAACGAAGGCGTCGCCCCACTGAAAGAGGCGTTCGCCGGGTGGACCGATGGTGTGCAGGTGCTCCTCGACGCGATCGACCCGACAACGTCGCTCAACCGCGTCGAGATCTGGGACATCGATCCATTCCACACGTGGACGCGCGGTCGCGTCGTCCTCCTCGGCGACTCCGCACACAACACCGCTCCCGACATCGGCCAGGGCGCTTGTTCCGCCCTCGAGGACAGCTTCGTGCTCGGTCTGGTCTTCGCCACCACGACCCTCGGCGTCGCGGACGCGCTCCGGCGATATGAGGCCGCCCGCACGGCGCGTGCCGGCGACCTCGTGCTCCGGGCGCGCAAACGGGCGGCCGAGACCCACGGCTTCGACCCCGAGACGACCGCCGCCTGGTACGCGGGGCTGCGTCAGGAGACCGGCGAGAATGTCATCCGTGGAATCGTCGGCAATATCGTCGACAGTCCCGTGACGATCGGTGGGCTCCTGACCTGACAGGCAGGATCCCGCTGGTCGGCGACAGTTCGACCGCTGTCATCCGACGGCGCACTCCCTAGAGTCGAACCATGCAGGATGCACGCAGCTATTTCTCCGCCAAACTCGCCCACGAGACCGACGCCTCAGACGTCTACGAGGCCCAGCGCGCCGGCGAGCAGCTGATGCTCGTGGATGTGCGCAGCGCCGCCGCGTGGGATCAGGGTCACATCACCGGCGCGATCCACCTGCCGTACCGCGACATCGCGGAGCGCGCCGCCGAGTTGATTCCCACCGGATCGTCGGTGGTCGTCTACTGCTGGAGCCCCGGCTGCAACGCGGGCACGAAAGGCGCCCTCGCTTTCATCGAGGCCGGCTACGAGGTCAAAGAGATGATCGGTGGATACGAGTACTGGGTGCGGGAGGGATATCCCGCGGAAGACGCCTCCGGCCCTCTCCCGCGCCACCGCGACCCCCTCGTGTCGATCGTCGCGCCCTGAGGCGCCGGCGCTCAGGCGGAGATGTCCAGGTTCTCCTGGAAGAGCTCACCGGCCGAGCCTGCGAAGGCGGCCGGCTCCGCGGCCGCATCACCCGCGAGGACGTCGCAGACCACGGCCGTGACGTTGTCCCGCGAGCCGCTGTCCAGAGCGAGGGTCACGAGGGCGGCAGCTGCGTCGGCGACAGTGCGATGGCGGAGCAGTGTCAGACCGATCTCCTCGTCGTCCAGGTAATCGCTGACCCCGTCGCTACACAGCAGCCACCGATCGCCGATGACCGTGTCGCGGTCAGCGATCGACACGACATCCTCCTCACCGCCGCCGAGCGACGCGGTGATGATGTTGCGGCGCGGGTGCGATGCCGCGGCCTCGGGCGTCAGTAGGCCGCTGTCGACGAGCGCCTGCACGTACGAGTCGTCTCGCGTCTCACGACGCAGCTGCGCGTGCCGGAGAAGATACGCACGGGAGTCGCCCGTGTGGGCGAGCAGCAGCCGATCCTCGGGTGCGACGAAGACACCGGTGAAGGTCGTCGCCATGCCCTGCAGCGAAGGATCACGCTGCACGTGGGCACGCAGGTCCCAGTTCGCCTCGCGGATCTGCACCAGCAGCTGCTCCGCATCCCTCGCCGTCAGCGGCGAGGGAACGAGCCGGTGCACGAAGGCTGCCGAAGCGAGATCTCCCGAGGGACCTCCCCCGACGCCGTCGGCGACGGCAGCCCCCCAGGATGCGGTGAAGGCCGCATCCTGGTTGGACGTGCGATATCGGCCGATGTCTGAGACGGCGGCCGCGTCGAGCCTGATCGGCACGGATCAGTGCGCGAAGTACCCGCGGTAGTACTCGTACACCCAGCCGACGATCGCCACGGCGAAGATGCCGAGACCGATCGGGAGCATCCAGGTGCCGACCGCGAGACCGATCGCCGCGACTGCTGCGGAGGCTGCGAGAACGAGCGGCCACCACGACCACGGGCTGAACTCGCCGAGTTCAGGGTCTCCGTCGTCGATGTCGGCCGTCAGCGTGTCCTCGGGGAGCTCGCCCTGCTGCGCCTTGTAGACGCGGTGCGTGTAGAACCCGATCATGAGCGCCATGAAGGCACCGAACAGCAGAGCGACCGAGCCGACCCACTCGATGGCGTTGTGCCAGGCGAGATCGGGGTGGGCGAGGATGTTCCAGCCGGTGTAGACGACGTCGATGAAGACGAAGAACCCGACCAGGATCCACCACAGGTTGATATTGGTGCGCACTTACTTGACCTCTCCGTCGGCCGCATCGACGACCGGGGCGTCAGGGGCATCCTTCGCGGGGCCCACGCCGACGGGCACAGCGGCCTCGGGGTGGTTCAGGTCGAAGGCGGGACGCTCGGAGCGGATGCGCGGGATGGACGTGAAGTTGTGGCGCGGGGGCGGGCAGCTCGTGGCCCACTCCAGCGATCCGCCGTAGCCCCACGGGTCGTTGACGGTGACCTTGGGCGCCGTGCGCGCGGTGATCCAGACGTTCAGCAGGAACGGGATGACCGAGGCGGCCAGGATCATCGAGCCGATCGTGGACACCTGGTTCTGCCAGGTCCAGCCGTCGGCGGACGAGTAGTCCGCGTAGCGGCGGACCATGCCGTCGACGCCCAGCCAGTGCTGGATGAGGAACGTCATGTGGAAACCGATGAACAGGATCCAGAAGTGGATGTAGCCGAGACGCTCGTTGAGCATCTTGCCGGTCCACTTCGGCCACCAGAAGTAGAACCCGGCGAACATCGCGAAGACCACGGTTCCGAAGACGACGTAGTGGAAGTGGGCGACGACGAAGTAAGAGTCGCTCAGTGCGAAGTCGAGCGGCGGCGAGGCGAGGATCACGCCGGTCAGACCACCGAAGACGAACGACACCAGGAAGCCGAGCGAGAACACCATCGGCGTCTCGAACGTGACCGAGCCTCGCCACATCGTCCCGATCCAGTTGAAGATCTTCACACCGGTCGGTACCGCGATGAGCATCGTCATGAAGGCGAAGAACGGCAGCAGCACCGCGCCCGTGACGTACATGTGGTGGGCCCAGACAGCGACCGACAGCACGGCGATGGCGATGGTGGCGTAGATCAGCGTCTTGTATCCGAAGATCGGCTTGCGGCTGAACACCGGGAAGATCTCCGACACGATGCCGAAGAACGGCAGCGCGATGATGTAGACCTCCGGGTGACCGAAGAACCAGAACAGGTGCTGCCACAGCAGAACGCCGCCGTTGTGCGGATCGTAGATGTGGGCCCCGAGCACGCGGTCCGCAGCAGCGGCGAAGATCGCCGCAGCCAGAACGGGGAACGCGAGCAGGATCAGGATGCTCGTGACGAGCGTGTTCCACGAGAAGATCGGCATGCGCCACATGGTCATGCCGGGGGCGCGCATCGTGACGATCGTGGTGATGAAGTTCACCGCACCGAGGATCGTGCCGAAGCCCGAGATGCCTAGACCCAGCATCCAGAGGTTTCCTCCGGCGCCCGGTGTGAAGGATGCGCTCGCGAGCGGCTGATACGCGAACCAGCCGAAGGAAGCGGCGCCCGCCGGCGTGAGGAAGCCGGCGACGGCGATCGTGGAGCCGAAGAGGAACAGCCAGAAGGCGAAGGCGTTCAGTCGCGGGAACGCGACATCGGGGGCACCGATCTGCAGCGGAAGGATCGCGTTCGCGAAGCCCGCGAACAACGGCGTCGCGAACATGAGCAGCATGATCGTGCCGTGCATCGTGAACAGCTGGTTGTACTGCTCTTTCGTCGGGATGATCTGCATCCCGGGCTCGAACAGCTCGGCGCGGATGATCAGCGCCATCACGCCGCCCAGCAGGAAGAACAGGAACGACGCGATCAGGTACATGTACCCGATGGTCTTGTGGTCAGTGGAGGTGATCCACTTGACGATGATGTTGCCCTTCTGCTCGATCCGCGAGGAGCTCAGCAGAGCTGCCTGACGCGGCGGCAGGGTCGTGGGGCGGGAAGGCGCTTCCTGAAGCGGGACTGTCGTCGCCATGATCACTCGTCTCCCTTGGCGGTTGCGCCGGTGCCCGGCAGGTTGCCCAGTCGGTCGTAGGCGTCCTGGATGTCGCCGGTCTGACCCTTGTCGCGCAGGCTCTCGAGGTACTGCTCGTACTCGGCGTCGCTCACGACCTTGACGTTGAAGAGCATCATCGAGTGATACTCGCCGCACAGCTCGGCGCACTTGCCGGAGTACGTGCCCTCACGCGTCGGCGTGAACGACCAGTAATTGTCACGGCCGATGTACATGTCCTTCTTGTACAGGAAGTCGATAATCCAGAAGGAATGGATGACATCGCGGGACTCGAGCTTGATCTTGACGCTCTTGTCGACGGGCAGGTACAGCGTCGGCAGCTGCGACTGGTCGACGTTTCCCGCGGCGTCGGTCTGAGCCTGGATGCCCATGGACCACACGGCGTCGTCGCCGGAGGCTTCCTCGCCGTTGTACTGGAAGTCCCACGCCCACTGCTTGCCGATCGCGACGATCGACACGTCGGGGTCGTCGGTCTGGGTCTCGAGGGTCGCCTGGTCGCGCGCGGTGAAGGCGAAGAAGCCGACCACGAGGATCAGCGGCACGATCGTGTAGAAGATCTCGATCGGCATGTTGTAGCGCAGCTGGACCGGCAGGCCCGTCTGTCCGCGACGACGACGGTAGGCGATCATCGCCCACAGCATCAGACCCCACGTGATCACGCCGACGGCGAGCAGGACGATCCAGGAGTTGACCCACAGACCGGCGACCATGTCGGTGTGGTTCGTCGCAGCCTGGCCGTCTTCGGTGAATCCGGGAAGGAAGCCGTGCTGCTGGGTCGGGCTGCATCCAGCGAGGATGGCAGCCGTCGCGATCCCCAGCGGAAGAACGGCTAGTCGGATTCGACGTTTCGAAGGCACGGTGCACCTTTCCAGGTCACGAATAAAGCTTCCTTCAGTCTAGAGCAAGCTCACACCTGATTCAGGCCACGCGTCCAGCCCGGAACGACGAATCGGCGCGGCCGGATCGCGTGAAAGCGAACCCGACCGCGCCGATTGACGGCGTGTCACGGGGTCAGTGGAAGCTGTCGCCGCAGGCGCAGGATCCCGCCGCGTTGGGGTTGTCGATGGTGAACCCCTGCTCCGAGATGGTGTCCTTGAAGTCGATCTTCGCGCCATCGAGGTACGGGACGCTCATGTCGTCCACGACGACCTCGACGCCGTCGAAGTCGACCGTCTGGTCGCCGTCGAGCAGCCGCTCGTCGAAGTAGAGCTGGTAGATCAGTCCGCTGCATCCACCGGGCTGCACAGCCACGCGCAGGCGCAGATCGTCGCGGCCTTCCTGCTCGAGCAGGTTCTTCACCTTGGCGGCGGCGTCGTCGGTGAGGGCCACGCCGTGTGCGCGGGCCGTCGCTTCGTTCGACAGGGCGGTGTCGGTCATGACTCTCCTCGTGTACTGCGGGGTACGGTGCGATGACGTCGGATGCGAGGCGGTGCGCCCGCAGGGCGACGGATCACGCCGATTCTACGCCGCCGATCCGCATCGAGGGCGGGTTCAGCGCCGTTCGTTCAACGACTCCAGCAGCGATGCCTCGGCCAGCACGGCGTGCCGGAAGGTGTCCAGGTGCAGGGACTCGTTCGGGCTGTGCGCTCGCGAATGCGGGTCCTCCACGCCGGTCACGAGGATCTGCGCACCGGGGAACTGCTCCACGAGATCCGCGATGAACGGGATCGACCCGCCCACGCCGACATCGACCGGGTCGACCCCGTAGCCGGTGGCGAGGCTCGTGCGGGCCACCTCGACGGCCCAACCCTCGGTGTCGACGAGGAAACCGTCGCCGAGGTCGATGTCGGAGAAGGTCAGCTCTGCGCCGAACGGAGCGTGACGGCGCAGGTGGTCCTCGATCGCGGCGTATGCCTCGCTCGCCGATTGCCCCGGCGCCACACGCGCGCTCACGACGACCGAGATCTCCGGCGCCAACGTGTTGGATGCGGCAGCGACGCTCGTCGCGTCGATGCCGGTCACCGTCACCGAGGGCTTGTTCCAGATGCGCGACAGGATCGTGCCACGTCCGATGGGCGTGACCCCGGCCGGAAGACCCGCCTCCGAGCGCAGGGTCTCTTCCGTGTAGGCCGGTGTGGACGCGTCGCGCTCGGCGAGACCCTCGACAGCCACCGCGCCGTCGTCGTCCCAGAGCGTCGCGAGCAGCTTGATCGCCGCCGTGGTGGCGTCGGGAACGGCACCGCCGAACATCCCCGAGTGCGAGGCGTGCTCGAGCGTGCGCACCGTGAGCGTGAAGCGGGCGTTGCCGCGGAGCGACACCGTCAGCGCGGGGGTCACCGCATCCCAGTTGCCCGAGTCCGCGACGACGATCACATCGGATCGCAACTGATCGCGGTGATCGGAGAGGAACTGCGCGAAGGACCGCGAACCGTACTCCTCCTCCCCCTCGATGAACAGGGCGATGCCGAGGGCGAGGTCGTCGCCGTACACCTCGTGGATCGCGCGCAAGGCGGCGATGTGCGCCATCACCCCTGCCTTGTCGTCGGCGGCGCCGCGTCCGTACAGGCGACCGTCGCGCACCGTGGGTTCGAAGGGGGGCGTTTCCCAGAGAGCGTCGTCTCCCGGCGGCTGCACGTCATGATGCGCGTAGAGGAGCACAGTCGGCGCACCGTTCCGCGCGGCGCGCGTGGCGAGAATGGCGGGCTGACCCATCTCGTCCGTCCCGGGCACGGCCGAGCGGGTGATCTCCACTGAATCGAAGATCCCGATCCCCTCCGCGAGGGCGGCGATCGCCTCGGCGCTGCGCACGAGCGCGTCCTGATCGAAGGCGGGCCATGCGATCGAAGGGATGCGCACGAGCGCACCCAGATCGGCGAGGGCGACGGGGATGCCTGCGGCGGCCGCTTCGTGAACGGCCCCGTTCCTGGGATTCTCGGAGGTCATGCGGGTAATCTTAAGGCGCACCCTTCCCCGTTCTTTTGAGGACCATCGTGGCCAAGACCTCTGCCGACTCCGCCGCGCACGACGCGCCGAGCACTCCGACGACCGGCAAGGGGCGCGCGACGCCCACCCGTGCCGAGCGTGAGGCCGCGCGCAAGCGCCCCCTCGTCGCCGACACGAAGGAGGCGAAGGCTCGCGCCCGCGCCGAGCTGCGAGAGCGGCAGGAGAAGGCGCGCATCGGCATGGCCAACGGCGACGATCGCTACCTGCAGGCCCGCGACAAGGGTCCGCAGCGCCGCTTCGTGCGCGACTGGGTCGACTCCACGTGGCACGTCGCCGAGCTCGTGATGCCGATCATGGTCGCGGTGCTCCTGCTCATGTTCGTCGGCATCCCAGCGATCCAGGTCTACGCATACCTGGTGCTGTGGGCCTTCATCATCGTGGCGGTGCTCGACATGGTGATCACATCGATCCGCGTCAAGCGCGCCGCCCGCGCGAAGTTCGGCGAGGACCGCATCGAGAAGGGCCTCGGCTTCTACGGCGCCATGCGAACGGTCCAGATGCGCTTCATGCGCCTGCCCAAGCCCCAGGTGAAGCGCGGACAGCGTCCCGCCTGATCAATCCAGAAGCGGCCGGCCCCTCGGGGACCGGCCGCTCTCTCGTCTCAGCGCACGCGCGACGGTGCCGCGGCGAGTCCCCTGTTGATCTGGCGCGCCCAGAACGGTCCGCGATACAGGAACCCGGTGTACCCCTGCGTCAGGGTCGCGCCGGCGTCCAATCGGTCTTGGACATCCTGCGCGGTCTCGATGCCCCCGGCGGCGATCACGCAGAAGTCCGAGGGCACCTCTTCGCGGACGATCCGCAGCGCCTGGATCGCACGCTCGCGCAACGGAGCTCCCGACAGGCCCCCGGCGCCCGCGGCGTCGACGATCTCAGGGGCTGTGCGCAGCCCCTCGCGGGAGACCGTGGTGTTGGTGGCGATGACGCCGTCGAGCCCGAGCTGCACAGCAAGGCGCGCCACGGCGCGGATGCCGTCGTCGGAGAGGTCGGGAGCGAACTTGACCAGTAGCGGCGTCGCGCCGGATGCGGCACGCACCGCCTGCAGCAGGGGTCGGAGCGTGTCGATCTCCTGCAGACCGCGCAGCCCCGGCGTGTTGGGCGATGACACGTTGACGACCAGGTAGTCGGCCAGGGGTGCCAGCAGGCGCGCGCTGCGGACGTAGTCGTCGACCGCGTCTGCGACGTCGACGACGCGGCTCTTCCCGATGTTGACGCCCAGGACGGGTCGCTTGCGCCGCCGACGCAGTCGGCGCAGACGTGCGGCCGCCGCATCCGCCCCGGCGTTGTTGAAGCCCATGCGATTGATCACGGCGCGGTCGGGGATCAGTCGGAACAGGCGCGGGCGCGGATTGCCGTGCTGGGGCACGGCGGTCACCGTGCCCACCTCGACGTGTCCGAATCCGAGCGCGTACAGACCGGCGGCCGCGACCGCGTTCTTGTCGAAGCCCGCGGCGACACCGAAGGGCGAATCGAATTGCAGCCCGAGGGCGCGAACCCTCGATTGCGGGGCCGGGCGGGTCAATGCGCGCGCGATCGGCGTGAGCGGACGCACACCCAGCGCCCGGATGACGAGCATGGCGGCGTGGTGCGCCGTCTCAGGATCCATACGGGCAAGAACGCGGCGAAAGAGCAGGTCATACATCGACAGCCAGGCTATCGCTGCCGAGACCGGCCTCGCGCACCGTCAGTCGGCGGCAGGCTCCGAAGCGGCGGCCGCGCGCAGCTCGTGATCGGCGCGCAGCTGCGCGATCGACGACTCGAAGTCCTCCAGCGACTCGAAGGCCTGATAGACGCTCGCGAACCGCAGGTAGGCGACTTCGTCCAGTTCGCGCAGCGGATCGAGGATCGCCAGCCCGATCTCGTTCGTGTCGATCTGCGAGCTGCCGGTGCGCCGCAGGATCTCCTCCACGCGCTGGGCCAGCAGCGCCAGATCGCCGTCGGTGACCGGGCGCCCCTGGCAGGCCTTGCGCACCCCCGAGACCACCTTGTCGCGACTGAAGGGCTCGATGACCCCCGAACGTTTGATGACATTCAGGCTCGCCGTCTCGACGGTCGAGAAACGCCCGCCGCACTCGGGACACTGGCGACGACGACGGATGCTGAGTCCGTCATCGGTCGTGCGGGAGTCGATGACGCGGGAATCGGGGTGGCGGCAGAACGGGCAATGCATGACCAGGCCAGATTAGTCCTCGAAACGGGCCTCGACGGCCTCGCCGTGCGCGGGCAGCGCTTCGGCGCGGGCGAGCGTGACGATCGCATCGCGCACCTCGGCCAGGGCGGCGCGGTCGTACTCGATGACCTGCTGCGGGCGGAGGAACGTCGATGCGGACAGTCCCGCCGCGTACCGCGCCTGACCGCCGGTGGGCAGGACGTGGTTGCTCCCGGCGAGGTAGTCGCCGAGGCTGACGGGCGCGTGATCGCCCACGAAGACCGCACCGGCGTTGACGAACTCGTCGACACGCGGCTCGGACAGGTGGATCTCGAGGTGCTCGGGCGCATAGGCGTTACTGAAGGCGATCGCCTGGTCGATGCCGTCGACGAGCACGATCGCCGACTGCGGGCCGGACAGCGCCGCAGCGACCCGCTCCGCGTGCCGTGTGCGCGGCTGGCGGATGGTGAGCTCGGCGCTCACCCGCTCGGCGAGGTCGGCGGATGGGGTGACCAGCACGGCCGAGGCCTGTTCATCGTGCTCGGCCTGACTGATGAGGTCGGCGGCCACGAGCGCGGGCTGCGCCGAGTCGTCGGCGACGATGAGGATCTCGGTCGCGCCGGCCTCCGCATCCGTCCCGACGAGTCCCGCCACGGCACGTTTGGCCGCAGCGACGAAGTTGTTGCCGGGGCCGGTCACCACATCGACCGGGTCGAGATCGAGCGAGGGTACGCCGTAGGCGAGGGCACCGATCGCGCCGGCACCGCCCATCGCGTAGACCTCGTCGACGCCCAACAACCGCGCCGCCGCGAGGATCACGGGGTGGATGCGGCCGCCGAACTCCCGCTGCGGGGGCGACGCGAGCGCCACCACCGACACGCCCGCCACCTGTGCGGGCACCACATTCATGACGACGCTGGAGGGGTAGACGGCCTTCCCACCGGGGACGTACACGCCGACGCGTCGAACCGGCTGCCACCGCTGGACCACCCGCGCCCCGGGGGCCAGCTCGGTCGTCATGGGGGGAGGGACCTGGGCCGCGGACGCGGTCCGCACCCGGATGATCGCCTCGTCGAGCGCCGCGCGCACCTCGGGAGCGAGCTCCGCCAGGGCCTCGTCGAGATGGGATGCCGGAACCCGCACCGCGTGGTCGGCGACGCCGTCGAAACGCTCCGCCTGCTCGCGCAGAGCCTGCTCGCCACGCGCGGCGACATCATGGACGATCTGCGCTGCCGCTGTCAGAGCCGCTTCGCGCGCCATCTCCGCACGCGGGACAGCGGCCAGGAGCTCGCTCGCGGTGAGCGTGCGACCGCGCAGGTCGATCGTCTGAAGCATCCCTTCAGGCTACCGTCTCGAGCACCCGACTCCGCGCGGACGTCAGCCGCGAGTGACGCCGGAGACGTCGTGCAGGTAGCCGATGCGACCATCCTCGTGGCGCACCACGAAGACCTCGCCGCGGTCCTCGATGACGAGCGCCCACGCCGTCGCGTCCACGCGGAAGATCGGCACGCCCATCTCGTCGAGCACCTCGCGCTCCTCGGGCACGAGCGCCCAGAACGCCTGCGAGACCGGAATCTGCTCAGTGGCCGGCTCCGCCGCGGCAGTGAAGCCCTGGTCGTAGGCTGCGGTCTGCGCGTGGGGGTCGGCATACACGTCGCCCGTGGTGGCGAACAGCGCGGCCGCCTCGTCGCGGGCGGGTTCAGCGGACTGTGCGGGCTGCACCCATCCAGCCTCGGAGTGCGTCACCGGGTAGGTCGCGGCGGGCGCAGCAGCGTGAGCGACGGGCTCGGGTGCCGGACGCTGCGCGATGGGGCGGGCACCCCGCGCGACGCGATGGGAGACGGTCTCCTCGCGGAACTCGAAGTCGTCCTTGAGGCCGGGGATGAAGGGGGCGATCGCCGTGAACACGACGCCGGCGGCCATGAGCACGAGCTCGACCCAGTGGACCCAGCTGCCGAGGCCCGGAAGCGCGAAGGACTCCCAGACCATCTGCACCCACACGACCGCCGAAACCGCGAACGCGACGGAGGCGAACTGATCGATCCCGAGCGATCCCACCCGACGGATGCCCTGCGGTGAAAGTCGGCGCAGCACGATCAGGAACACGGCCACGGTGGGCAGGCCGATCGTCAGCACCCAGGCGATGCCCATCGTCCACACCGAGACGGGGGCGAAGTAACTCAGGGAGAAGAAGGAGACGATGAACGCGAGGGCCCAGATCCCGAGGAGCACGATTTCCCGGATCGAGAACGGCCAGACCCCGTACTGCGGGGGCGCCGCCTGCGCGTCGTCATCGTCGGACGCGTCGAACTGGTCGTCCTCGACGGCGTCGACGAACTCGTCGTCACCGGTCACGACGGGGTTCTCATCGGTCATGTCGCATCCTCTCGGCGCGGGCAGGGGGAAAGTGCGAGTCGATCCTAACGGCGACGGCTATGAGCGGTCAGAGCGTTCACCGGACGGTCAACCCAGGCAGCTGGGACCGAGCAGACCCTTGAGGTCACCGAACAGATCGGCGCTGATCGTGACCGGATGCGGCACCTCGAACACCTTCGCGGTGCCCGCCCGGTGCAGCTTCAGCGTCACCTCGGTCTCGCCGGGGTGACGGTGCAGCACGGCGGCCAGCTCCTCCACCACCGACTGGGTCGCCTTCTGCTCCGGAACCACCAGCACGAGGGCGGACGTGGCATCCACAGCTCCCAGGTCAGGGCTGAAGCAGCTCTGGGCGTGCAGGTTCAACCCGTCGTCGCGGCGCGAGACGCGTCCGCGCACGACCAGGATCGAATCCGCCTGCAGCACCGACTGGAACTCCGTGTACGTGCGGCCCATGAACATCACGGTGACCTCGCCGTTGAAATCCTCGACGGTGATCATGCCGTACGGATTACCGCTCTGCTTGGCCACTCGATGCTGGACGCTCGTCACCAGACCCGCCACCGTGACCTGATCGCCGTCCTGCACGCTCTCCGAGGAGAGCAGGTCGTGGATCGAGGTCGAGGCATGCTTCGCGAGCGGGATCTCAAGACCGGCGAGGGGATGATCGGACACATACAGTCCGAGCATCTCCCGCTCGAAGGCCAGCTTGTCCTTCTTGGTCCACTCGGGCCGCTCCGGGACCTTCGAGACCTGCTGCGGCTCGTCGTCTCCCCACAGGCTGTCGAAGTCGAACCCGACTTCGCCGTTGGCCTCGCGGCGCTTGTCGAGGACTGCCTGTTCGGTGGCGTCCTCGTGGATCTCCAGCAACGCCCGCCGGGTGTGACCCATGGAGTCGAACGCGCCGGCCTTGATCAGCGACTCGACGGTGCGCTTGTTCGCGACGTGCATCGGCACCTTCGCGAGGAAGTCGTGGAACGAGGCGAAGCCCTCCTTCTCGCGGGAGGCGACGATCCCGTCCACGACGTTCGATCCGACGTTGCGCACCGCTCCGAGCCCGAAGCGGATGTCGTCGCCGACGGCGGCGAAGAAGTTGATCGACTCCCCCACATCCGGCGGCAGCACCCGGATCCCCATGCGGCGGCACTCGTTCAGGTAGATCGCCATCTTGTCCTTGGAGTCGCCGACGCTGGTCAGCAGCGCTGCCATGTACTCGGCGGGGTAATGCGCCTTCAGATAGGCCGTCCAGTAGGACACCAGCCCGTAGGCCGCGGAGTGCGCTTTGTTGAAGGCGTAGTCCGAGAAGGGCAGCAGGATGTCCCACAGCGCCTTGACCGCGCCGTCGCCGAACCCGCGTTCCTTCATTCCGCCCGAAAAGCCCTCGTACTGCTTGTCGAGCTCGGACTTCTTCTTTTTGCCCATCGCACGGCGCAGGATGTCTGCTTGGCCGAGCGAGAAGCCGGCCACCTTCTGCGCGATCGCCATGACCTGCTCCTGATAGATGATCAGGCCGTAGGTCGTGTCGAGGATGTCTCGCAGCGGCTCTTCGAGCTCAGGATGGATCGGGGTGATCGGCTGCAGGCCGTTCTTACGCAGGGCGTAGTTGGTGTGCGAGTTCGCCCCCATGGGACCCGGCCGGTACAGCGCGATGACAGCCGAGATGTCCTCGAAGTTGTCGGGCTTCATGAGTCGCAGCAGCGACCGCATGGGCCCGCCGTCGAGCTGGAACACGCCGAGCGTGTCGCCGCGGGTCAGCAGGTCGTAGGCGGGCCGGTCGTCCAACGCCAGATGCTCGAGGTCGAGCTCTTCGCCGCGGTTGCTGCGGATGTTGTCGAGCGCGTCGGAGATGATCGTGAGGTTTCGCAGCCCCAGGAAGTCCATCTTGATCAGCCCGAGCGTCTCGCACGACGGGTAGTCGAACTGCGTGACGATCTGGCCGTCCTGTTCGCGGCGCATGATCGGGATGATGTCCAGCAGCGGTTCCGACGACATGATGACACCGGCCGCGTGCACCCCCCACTGACGCTTCAGGCCTTCGAGCCCCAACGCGCGGTCGAAGACCGTCTTCGCCTCGGGGTCGGTCTCGATGAGCGTGCGGAACTCGCTGGCCTCCTTGTACCGCGGATGCTCCTTGTTGAACATGCCGCCGAGCTCCATGTCCTTGCCCATGACGGCGGGGGGCATGGCCTTGGTGAGCTTCTCCCCCATGGAGAACGGGAAGCCGAGCACCCGGCCCGCGTCCTTGAGCGCCTGCTTCGACTTGATCGTGCCGTACGTCACGATCTGCGCGACGCGCTCGGAACCGTACTTCTCGGTGACGTACTCGATCACCTCGCCGCGGCGACGGTCGTCGAAGTCGACGTCGAAGTCGGGCATGGAAACGCGGTCGGGGTTGAGGAACCGCTCGAAGATGAGCCCGTGCTCGAGGGGGTCGAGATCGGTGATCTTCATCGCGTAGGCGACCATCGATCCGGCGCCGGAGCCGCGGCCGGGACCGACGCGGATGCCGTTGTCCTTCGCCCAGTTGATGAAGTCGGCGACCACGAGGAAGTAGCCGGGGAACCCCATCTGCAGAATGATGCCGGTCTCGTACTCGGCCTGCTTGCGCACCTTGTCGGGGATGCCCTGCGGGTAGCGGTAGTGCAGCCCCTTCTCGACCTCTTTGACGAGCCAGCTGTCCTCGGTCTCACCATCGGGCACGGGGAAGCGCGGCATGTAGTTGGCCGAGGTGTTGAACTCGACCTCGCAGCGCTCGGCGATCAGCAGCGTGTTGTCGCACGCCTCCGGGTGATCGCGGAAGAGCTGACGCATCTCCTGCGCGGTCTTGATGTAGTAGCCGTCGCCGTCGAACTTGAAGCGGTTGGGGTCGTCCAGGGTGGACCCGGACTGCACGCACAGCAGGGCCTCGTGCGCATCCGCCTCGTGCTGGTGGGTGTAGTGCGAGTCGTTGGTCGCGACGAGCGGGATGTCGAGATCCTTCGACAGGCGGATCAGATCGCTCATGACCCGCCGCTCGATGGAGAGCCCGTGGTCCATGATCTCGGCGAAGTAGTTCTCCTTGCCGAAGATGTCCTGGAACTCCGCCGCGGCCGCGCGCGCCGCGTCGTACTGCCCGAGACGCAGACGCGTCTGCACCTCGCCCGACGGGCAGCCCGTCGTCGCGATGAGCCCCTTGCCGTAGGTCTGCAGGAGCTCGCGGTCCATGCGCGGCTTGAAGTAGTACCCCTCCATGCTCGACAGCGAACTCAGCCGGAAGAGGTTGTGCATGCCCTCGGTGGTCTGACTCCACATCGTCATGTGGGTGTAGGCGCCCGAGCCGGAGACGTCGTCGCTCTTCTGGTCGGGCGATCCCCAGGCCACGCGCGACTTGTCGCTGCGGTGCGTTCCGGGGGTCACGTAGGCCTCGAGCCCGATGATCGGCTTCACACCCGCGCCCTGCGCGGCGCGGTAGAACTCGAACGCCGCGAAGGTGTTGCCGTGGTCGGTGACGGCGATCGCGGGCATCCCGTACTCGGACGCCGCCTGCGTCATCGCTCCGATCTTGGCGGCGCCGTCGAGCATCGAGTACTCGCTGTGCACATGGAGGTGAACGAAGGAGTCTGCCACCTGTCCAGGGTACGCGCAGCCCCCGACATCGGACGCCCGGTCGGCGCCTTCGACTAGCGTTGCGGCATGGCCACCCCCGAGTTCATCCTCGAACTGCGCCGCATGGTCGGCACGCATCCGCTCACCCTCACCGGCGTCACGGCGGTGATCGTGCACGAGGGACGCATCCTGCTCGGGCGGCGCAGCGACAACGGCGCGCTCACCCCGATCACGGGCATCGTCGACCCGCACGAGGAGCCCGCCGACGCCGCGCGCCGGGAGGCCGAAGAGGAGGCGGGCGTCCGGATCCGGGTCGAGCGTCTCGCCTGGGTGCACCAGATCCCGCGCGTGGTCTACGCGAACGGCGACCAGACGGACTACCTCGACCTCACCTTCCGGTGCACATGGCTCGACGGCGACCCGTACCCCGCCGACGGCGAGATGACCGAAGTGGGCTGGTATCCCCTCGACGACCTCTCGGAGCTGGACGATGAGATGCGCGCGCGCGTCGCCGCGGCTCTCGAGGACGGGCCGACGCGCTTCGCCGGCGGCCGGTGATGGCGACGGACGCGTTGATGACGCGCACGCTCGACGGGTTCATCCGGGGGCTGCGACGGGCGAGCGGGAACCCGGGCGGCGGGGCCGCAGGAGGTGTCGCGGCGGCGATCGGCGCGGCGCTCGGGACCATGGTGTGCAACTACACGCCCGATGAGCCCCGCGCACGCGAACGCGCGCTCGCCCTCGACCTGCTGGGCGATCGCCTCGTCGCGGGTGCCGAGGCCGACGCGGAGGCCTCGGAGAGGCTGGGCGCGGCGCTCGCGCTGCCCGATGCCCCGGACCGCTCACCGACGGTGTTCGACGCCGCGACGGATGCCTGCGCCGCATCCGCTGCTCTGGGCGAGCTCGCGCTCGGCCTGGCGCGAGAGCTTCGGACGGTGGCGGATGTGGGCAACCGCCACCTCATGTCGGATCTGGCCGTTGCGGCCGACATCGCTGCCGCGGGCCTCGGCGCCGCCGCGACGAACCTCCGCGGGGGGCTCGAGCTGGCCGCCGCGCACGGGGACCCCACGGCGCTCGAGGCCGCGCACCGTTCGCTGGTCGACGCGCTGCTCGCCGCCCGCGCCGACACCCGCGCTCTGGCCGACCGCCTCGGCGAGCCCTGACCCCTCCTCCCCGCGAGACTGCATTTCCCGCACGAGATCACGGGTAAATACCGTGATCTCGTGAAGGGGATGCAGTCTCGCGGGTAAGAAGGCGGACGAAGCCGCGGATCAGTCGCGGCGGAGGATCGCGAGGGCGGCGGCAAGATCCGGCGCGTACTCCGAGGTGAACGTGACCCATTCCCCGGTCAGCGGATGCGTGAACGAGAGTTCGCGGGCATGGAGCCACTGGCGGGTGAGACCGAGGCGCGCCGACATCGTCGGATCGGCGCCGTAGAGCGGGTCGCCGACGCACGGATGCCGATGCGCGGCCATGTGCACGCGGATCTGGTGCGTGCGGCCGGTCTCGAGGTGCACTTCCAGCAAGGATGCGCCGGGGAAAGCCTCCAGCGTCTCGTAGTGGGTGACCGAATCCTTGCCCTCGGGGCGGACTGCGAACTTCCAGGAGTGCGAGGGATGCCGCCCGATCGGTGCGTCGATGGTGCCCGCGAGGGGGTCGGGGTGGCCCTGCACCACGGTGTGGTAGATCTTCTCGACCTCGCGCTCCTTGAAGGCGCGCTTGAGCGCGGTGTAGGCGCTTTCCGTCTTCGCGACCACCATCAGCCCGCTGGTGCCCACATCCAGGCGATGCACGACGCCCTGCCGTTCTGCGGCACCGGTCGTCGCGATCCGATAGCCGCCGGCCGCGAGAGCGCCGAGCACGGTCGGACCGTCCCACCCGAGTGAGGGATGCGCCGCCACACCGGCGGGCTTGTCGACCACAACGATGTCATCGTCGTCGTGGACGATGCCGAGATCCGGCACCTCGACGGGAACGATCTCTGGCTCGCGCTTGGGCTCCCAGCTCACCGAGAGCCAACCGCCCGCGCGCAGACGGTCCGAGCGTCCGACGATCCGGCCGTCGAGCTCCACGCCGTCCGCGTCGGCGATCTCTGCAGCGAACGTCCGCGAGAAGCCGAGCATCTTGGCGAGCGCGGCGTCGACGCGGACGCCGTCGAGCCCGTCGGGAACGGGCAGGCTGCGCGACTCCATCAGCTCTCGCGGCGGCCGTCACCCGCTGCCGGCGGAGCGCCCGCGTCGGGGTCTGCCGTGGGGAACAGCGGATCGCGCAGCTCACCGGTGCCGAGCGGCGTCGCATCGCCCGGCTCGGACGCATCCCCCGTCGGCTCGACGGCGCTCGAGCGACGCTCGCGCGTCCCGTCGAAGCGGAGGCCGACGAGAACGAGCAGGGCGACGGAGATCATCATCGTCACGATGAAGATGTCGGCGACGTTGTAGATGGCGGGCATCATCCACGGCGTGGAGATGTAATCGATCACGTGGCCGACCGCGAATCCGGGCTCGCGGAACAGGCGGTCGGTCAGGTTACCCAGGACGCCGCCGAGCAGCAGACCCAGAACGACCGCCCAGATCCGAGAGCGGATGCGGCGAGCGATGACCACGATGGCCACGGCGACAGCCGCCATCGCGATGGTGAAGATCCAGGTCACACCCTCGCCGAGTGAGAACGCCGCGCCGGGATTTCTCACGAGGTAGAAGATCAGGAAGTCCCCGATGACGGGCACCGGCTGCTCCGGGGGCAGCTGGGCGATCGCGAGGAGCTTCGCAAACTGGTCGGCGGCCAGCACCAGCACCGCGAGAGACGCGATGATGATGCCGGCCGCCGCCTGACGCAGGGGTCGTCGGTCCGACAAGGCCTTACTCAGAGACCGATGGCCGAGACGGGCGTGCTGGACGAACCGCTGGGCGAGGTCTCGAGGTCGCGGAGCTTGCCCTCGATGAAGCTGCGCAGCTCAGCGCGGTAGTCGCGCTCGAACTGGCGGAGCTCGGTGATGCGGGCCTCGAGCGCCTTGCGCTCCTTCTCCTGGCGCGCGATTTCGTCGCGTCCCTTGGCCTCGGCCTCGGCGACGATGGTCGCGGCCTGTGCCTGGGCGTCGGCGATGAGCTGGTCGCGCTGGGCCTTGCCCTCGGCGACGTGCTCGTCGTGCAGACGCTGCGCGAGCTCGATGATGCCGGCGGTGGCAGCGGCGCCCTCGGCGGGAGCCGGCGCGGGGACCGGAGCGGGAGCGGGAGTCTCTGCGACGGGCTCCTCGACGACGGTCTCCGCGGCGGAGGGAGCGGCGGGGGCGCCGGACTCGAGAGCCGCTACCTTCGCCTTCAGCTCGTCGTTCTCGGCGATGGTCTTGCGCCATTCGACGACGATCTCGTCGAGGAAGTCGTCGACCTCGTCCGGGTCGAAGCCCTCCTTGAACCGGACGTGCTGGAACTGCTTGGTGACGACGTCATCCGGAGTCAATGCCATGATGATTCCTCTTTCGGGGCGTGGCGGCGTGCCGATTTCAGGGGGATGATGCCCGCGGACGGGCCGCTTCAGCCAAGCATAGTCGGCCGTGAATCACCTTGCGAGGGAACCGGTGACCGACAGCAGGATGAAACAGAGCAGCATCGTCAGCGTGAAGGCGAAGTCGATCGCGATCGGGCCGACGCGCAGCGGGGGGATGAAACGACGGAACAGCTTGATGGGCGGGTCCGTGACCGTGTAGACGAGCTCAGCGGCCACCAGACCCGCGCCACGCGGGCGCCACTCGCGGTTGAAGATGGGGATGTAATCCAGCACCAACCGCGCAAACAGCACCAGCAGATAGAGCAGCAGCAGGATGTTCGCGATCGAGGCGACGAGGCGGACGACCTCCACGACGCGTTACTGCTGTGCAGCGAACGGCGTCGCTTCGGGGTCGGCCTGCGCCACGGCACCGTCGCCCGAGACGGCGACGTTCTCCGGCGAGAGCAGGAACACCTTGCTCGTCACGCGCTCGATACGGCCGTAGAGTCCCAGCGAGAGCCCGCTCGCGAAGTCGATGAGACGGCGCGCGTCGGCGTCGCTCATCTGCGACAGGTTGATGATGACCGGCACGCCCTCGCGGAAGTTCTCGGCGATGATCTGCGCATCGCGGTACTGCTTGGGGTGCACGGTGAGGATCTCGGTCACCGCGCCGACGGACGGCTGACGGACGACCGCAGGGCGGTGGATGGGGGTCACGGGCGCGGCTTTCTCGACGACCTGCTCGGGCTTGCTGCGGCGCTCGCGCACCGGAGCAGGCTGCTCCTCGTAGACCTCTTCCTCGTCAGCGAGGCCCAGGTAGACCATGGTCTTCTTCAGCGGGTTCGACATCGCATCCTCCGTTTGCTCGTCCTCTTCGAGGCTAACCGTGTAGCGGGCGCGGACCCGTGATTGCCGACCCGATCCGCAGGTGTGTCGCGCCTGCGGCGATCGCTTCGACGAAATCACCGGTCATCCCGGCAGAGATCCAGCTCGCCGCGGGCTCGAGTCCGCGCACGCGCGCGGCGTATTCGGCGACGCGGGCGAAGGCGGCGGCGGGTTCTTCGTCCAGGGGCGCCACCGCCATCACGCCGCGCAGGCGCAGCGTGTCGCATCCGAGGACGTGCTCTACCAGCGCCTCGAGATCGTCCGGGGCGACTCCCCCGCGTCCCGGATCGTCGGTGAGGTTGATCTGCACCAGCACGTCGAGCGCGGCTTCACCCTCGACGGCCGCGCGCTGAAGCGCATCGGCGAGGCGCGCGCGGTCGACCGTGTGCACCGCGGATGCGGCATCGCGGATGGCGCGCGCCTTGTTGGTCTGGGCCTGCCCGATGAAGTGCCAGACGAGATCCGCGAGCTCGGACGTCTCCTCACGCTTGGTCGACAGCTCCTGCTGACGGTTCTCCCCCAGCTGCCGCACGCCGAGCGCGTGCAGCTCACGCACGAGAGCCGCGGGATGGAACTTCGTGACGACGATCCGGGTGATGTCGGTCGCGTCTCGGCCCGCGGCTCGCGCCGCATCCGCGATGCGCTCGTCGATCGATGCCAGACGGGATGCGAGGGTGTCGCCCACTCGTCCTCCAGGAGACTGGGAACGGGCGGGTCGCGGATGTCCGCGACCCGCCCGTTGCGCGTGGCTTACTTCAGGAAGTCGGGGATGTCGAGGTCGTCATCGCCGAAGGCGGAGTCATACGAGGAGGACTCCGACACTCCTGCGGTGACCGGCACGGCCGGCGACTCCTCCGCCGCGGGCACGGGGGCGGAGGCGGCTTCCTCGGCGGCGACGGCCGGCGCGGCCGGCGTCGTCAGCGGATTGACCGCGGGTCGCGTCGCGGTGACGGGCTCGAGCCGCGGGCTGGGCTCGCCGCCGTCGAATCCCGCCGCGATCACGGTCACGCGCACCTCGTCGCCGAGGGTGTCGTCGATGACCGTACCGAAGATGATGTTGGCCTCGGGATGTGCCGCTTCCTTCACGAGCTGCGCCGCATCGTTGATCTCGAAGATGCCGAGGTTGGAACCGCCCTGGATAGACAGCAGCACACCGTGCGCACCCTCGATCGAGGCTTCCAGCAGGGGCGACTCGACGGCCAGCTCGGCCGCCTTGATGGCCCGGTCCGCGCCGCGAGAGGATCCGATGCCCATGAGGGCAGAGCCGGCCCCCTGCATGACGGACTTCACGTCGGCGAAGTCGAGGTTGATGAGACCAGGGGTCGTGATGAGGTCCGTGATGCCCTGCACACCGGCGAGCAGCACCTGGTCAGCTGTGGCGAAGGCCTCGATCATGGAGATGCCCCGGTCGCTGATCTCCAGCAGACGGTCGTTGGGGACGACGATGAGGGTGTCGACCTCTTCCTTCAGCTTCGCCACACCGGCCTCGGCCTGGCTCTGCCGACGGCGACCTTCGAAGGAGAACGGCTTGGTGACGACACCGATCGTGAGGGCGCCGATCGACTTGGCGATGCGTGCCACCACCGGCGCGCCGCCCGTACCGGTCCCGCCGCCTTCGCCGGCGGTCACAAAGACCATGTCGGCGCCGGCCAGCGCCTCCTCGATCTCCTCGGCGTGATCCTCGGCGGCACGTCGTCCGACCTCAGGATCCGCTCCTGCTCCGAGACCGCGCGTGAGTTCGCGACCGACGTCGAGCTTGACGTCCGCGTCGCTCATCAGCAGCGCCTGGGCGTCGGTGTTCACCGCGATGAACTCCACTCCGCGCAGACCCAGCTCGATCATCCGATTGACGGCGTTGACTCCGCCGCCACCCACCCCGACGACCTTGATGACCGCGAGGTAGTTCTGGTTCTGGCTCATCCCAGCCCTTTCGTCTCGTTGAACCGACGTCCCTACCGAAGCGTTGAACCTTAAACCTCACGTAAAGGGTTAAAGTATTGCCCGGTATGCAATTCCTGAATCGAAGGTATGCGCCGCACGCCGTGGCGCCCGCAGGCGCGCGGGCGTGTCGCCCAAGTCCTGCGGGATTCGTCGCCGGAGACGTCAGCGGATGACGGGGACCTCGGGCGAGGAGACGTCGTAGACGGCCACGCCGTCCGGTGGGCGCGTCGCCGTCAGCTTCTGCAGCACGAGGGCCTTCAGGGCGGACTCCTCCGCGCTCCCCCACACCACGCGGGTGTTCGTCCCGCCGAGGGTCAGGGTCACATCGTCGGCGGTCTTCGCCTCGACCTTCGTCACTTGCGCACGCAGGTCGGCGGGCAGGGCACGCATCGTCCTGCCTATCGCGGCGAACGCGACCCCGTCCTCGCCGCCCGCGGCGTCGAGGAGGGGGTAGCCCGCGGGGGGTGTCGGCGAGGTCGAGAGCGCGACGCCCGCCGCATCCACGAGGGTGTAGCCGGCTGCACCGGAGAGCACGCCGATCGGCGTCCGCTCCACGATGCGCACCACGAGCTCGTGCGGCGGACGCGCTTCCAGCGTGTAGCTCTCCACGAGCGGGAAGGCCACCAGAGCCGCCTTGATCGAGGACGCGTCGATCGCGGCGAGCGGGGTGCCGCGCTGGCCGTCGAGGGCAGCCTCGACGTCGGCGGCAGCCAGCTGCGACGTGCCCAAGATGCTGATCTTCTGCACCGCGAACAACGGACTGTACGCCGCACCGACCGTGGCGATCGTGACGAGCACGAGGGAGACGGCGGCGCTCAACCAGATGATGCGCCGACGGCGTTGGCGGACCGTGAACCGCCGAACCTCGGCGCGCAGCGCCTTCCGCCGGGAGCGGGCGGCGCGCCACACATCGCGCCAGCCGACGGGCGCAGTGTCGGTGTCGGCGTGTTCGACGCTCGCGGTCTGGGCGGCCGAGGCCGAGTCGTCTCTCAGCGTCGAGGGTCCCGCACCCGGCATGAACAGCGGCGCGATCGGCGCCGTCTCCTGGAGATCCTCATCCACGGCCGGGCGCGGGGACTCCTCGCGCGGCGGCGTCGCCGCGCGAGCACGCAGCGGCGCGTCGGCGGGCTTCCCGCCTTGTGGCGGCAACGGCGAGGGACGACGCATCCTCAGTCCTCGGGCGTCGCCGAGGCGGAGAGAGCGCTGAGCACTTGCGGGATGATCTGGTAGACGTTGCCGCAGCCGAGCGTGATGACGAAGTCGCCCTCACGGGCGATCTCAGCGGTGTAGTCGGCGGCCTCCTGCCAGTCGGCGACGTAGTGAACGCGCGCCGAATCCACGAACGCGTCACTGACGAGCTCCCCCGTCACGCCGGGGATCGGATCCTCTCGCGCTCCGTAGACGTCGAGCACGACCGTGTGATCGGCGAGCTCCTCGAGCACGCGGGCGAACTCGCCCGACATCAGCTGCGTGCGCGAGTACGTGTGCGGCTGGTGGACCGCGATCAACCGCCCCGACCCCACGACCGTGCGCGCGGCGCTCAGTGCGGCCTGCACCTCGGTGGGGTGATGCGCGTAGTCGTCGTAGACGCTCACGCCGCGTTCGACACCGTGGAGCTCGAACCGGCGCACCGTCCCCGAGAACCCGGTGACGGCGCGCAACGCCTCGGCGAAGGCGTACCCCAGCGCAAGGAGGACGGCGATCGCGCCGGCGGCGTTGATGGCGTTGTGCTCCCCCGGAACCGAGAGCGACACGCGCTCCGCCTGCCCCTGGAAACTCACGGCGAACGACACCTCCGCGCCGGCGTCGATGCCCGTGACCCGCACATCCGCGCTCTCGTCCAGGCCGAACGTCAGCACGTTCTCGTGGCGGATGCGGGCGCGCACGTCGCGGGCACCCGGATCGTCGGATGAGATCACGACGGCCTCGGAGGCGTCGTCGGCGAAGCGCACGAAACCGTCGAAGAACGCCTCGCGACTCCCCCAGTGGTCGAGGTGATCGGGGTCCACGTTCGTGATGAGCGCGATCGAGGTGTCGTAGAGCAGGAACGTGCCGTCGGACTCGTCCGCCTCGATGACGAAGAGGTCGTCGGCGCCGGAGCCGCTGGAGGTGCCGAGCTGTGCGATGACGCCGCCGTTGACGTAATTCGGGTCGGCGCCGAGCGAGCGCAGCGCCGTGACGATCATCCCGGTCGAGGTCGTCTTGCCGTGTGCTCCCGCGACGGCCACCACGGGGCGGGATCCCATGAGCCAGTGCAACGCCTGCGAGCGGTGGATGACACTCAGCCCGCGCTCCTTGGCTGTGACGAACTCCGGGTTCTCCGGCCAGATGGCACCGGTGTGCACCACGGTGTCCGCATCCCCGAGGTGGGCGGCGTCGTGGCCCACGTGCACCTCGGCGCCGGCCGCGGCGAGCTCGCGCAGCGCACGGGAATCGGACCGGTCTGAACCGGACACGCGGATCCCGCGCTCGAGGAACATCTTCGCGAGTCCGGACATCCCGGATCCGCCGATGCCGATGAAATGGGCCGCCGTGATGTCGGCGGGCAGGGGAAGGCTCAGGTCGGGTCTGATCATGACCGTCAAAGTCTACGTTCGCCCCGTCGGGGCACGGCTCCGGCGCGCGCGGACGGGACCGGTCCGCATTGACGACGCCCAGCCCCGACGCTACGAAGGAGAACATGCTCTCGCTGCACGTCGATGCGACCCTTGCCGAACCTCCCTACGCGCAGTTGCGCGCGCAGATCGTCGGCGCGATCTCCGCGGGCTCGCTCCTCCCGGGCGCGAAGCTGCCCACGGTGCGAGCGCTCGCAGACCAGCTCGGCGTCGCGCCCGGGACGGTGGCCCGGTCCTACAAGGAGCTCGAAGCGGACGGCGTGATCGAGACACGTGGCCGTGCGGGGACGTTCGTGTCGTTCGCGGACGACCCGCTGCGCCGCCAGGCCCAGCAGGCGGCGACGGCGTACGCCGCCCAGGTCCGTTCGCTCGGTATCAGCGACGAGGAGGCGGTCACGCTGGTGACCGACGCACTGCGCGCGACGCGCTGAGCCGCTCAGACCCGCGCGCGGTCGATCAGCGCGATGACGTTCTCGGTGCCGTGTCGGGTGCCGACACCGACCGACGCCTCCCGCATCCGCGCGATGCGGGTGCGATCCGAGATGAGCGGCAGGACATCGGAGCGCACGCGTTCGGCGTCCAGTTCGGCATCCGGGATCAGCACCGCCGCTCCCGCGGCGACGGCGGATGCGGCATTCAGACTCTGCTCGCCGTTGCCGACCGCATACGGCACGTACACGGCGGGGATGCCGAGCGCGCTGATCTCGCTGACCGTCGCCGCTCCCGAGCGGGAGACGATCGCATCGGCGACCGCGAAGGCGTAGTCCATCCGGTCGATGTAGCGCCGCACGACGTAGCCGCGCACCGCGGGGTCGGGCAGCTCCGACCGCTCCCCCGTGATGTGCAGCAGCTGCCAGCCCGCGGCGAGCACGTCCTGGTAGGCGGCGCCGAAGGCGTCGTTGAGCCGCTGAGCGCCGAGGGAGCCGCCGAAGACGAGGAGCGTCGGACGAGCGGGGTCGAGGCCGAACGACGCGGCTGCCTGAGGCCGCAGCGCCGCGGTGTCCAGCGACACGATCTCACGGCGCAACGGCATCCCGACAACCTCGGAGCGGCGCAGCGGGGTCCCCTCGAAGGCCACCCCCACGGCGGCGGCGCGGCGCGCACCGAGGACGTTCGCCAGACCCGGCTTCGCGTTCGCCTCGTGGACGACGACGGGAACGCGCGCGCGGCGGGCGGCGACGTACGCGGGAGCTGCGGCGTAACCGCCGAATCCGACCACGACATCGACGCCGCGGTCGCGGATGTAGCCGCGCACCTGCGCCACGGCGCGCCGCCACCGGGCGGGAAAACGCAGCGCCGCGCCGTTCGGGCGGCGTGGGAAGGGCACCTTGTCGACGATGAGGAGCTCGTAGCCGCGCGCCGGGACCAGCCGGGACTCGAGCCCCTCGCGGGTACCCAGCACGAGGATCTGCGCGTCCGGCTCGCGCTCGCGCAGCCCGTCGGCGACCGCGAGCAGGGGGTTCACATGCCCGGCGGTGCCACCGCCGGCGAGAAGATACGTCGTCACCGGGTGATTGTGCCACGCTGCGACGGGGATGCCGCTGAGCGCGCCTTGGGCGGAATGGTCCGAGCGAACGAGAGGAGCACGCCGCAGGCTATGAGCACGGACATGAGCGAGGTCCCGCCCTGCGACAGGAAGGGTAAGGGGACGCCGAAGACGGGCAGCAGTCGCAGCACGACGCCGATGTTGAGCAACGCCTGGCCGATGATCCAGACGGTGATGGCACCGGCGGCGATCCGCACGAACGGATCATCGGTCTTACGCACGATGTGGAAGGCGCCGACCGCGAAGATCGCGAAGAGCATGAGCACGACGATGCAGCCGATCAGTCCCAGCTCCTCGCCGACGATCGCGAAGATGTAGTCGTTCGCCGCCGCGGGCAGCCAGCTGTACTTCTCTTTCGAGTTGCCCAGGCCCACGCCGAACACGCCGCCTCCGGCGAGCCCCCAGATGCCGTGCAGCGGCTGGTAGCAGTCGCCGTAGTAGTCGGCGAGGCAGTCGTTGGAGAGGAAGCTCATGTATCGACGCATGCGGTCGGGGCTCGAGATGGCGAAGTAGGCGACGCCGCCCGCGAAGAGCAGGAGCGGAAGCAGGAAGACCCGCAGCTTCACACCGGAGAAGAACAGACCCGCGAGCATGATGAGCACGAGGATGATCGCGGTGCCGAGGTCGTGGCCGGCCATGACGGTGCCGATGACGGCGATGCCCACCGGAACGGCGGGGATGAAGACGTGGCGCCAATCGGCGAGCAGCGTTCGCTTGCGATAGAGGATGTACCCCAGCCAGATGGCGAGCGTGACCTTCAGGAACTCCGACGGCTGCGCCTGCAGGCCCGCGATGCGGATCCAGTTCTGGTTGCCGTCGTTCGTGATGCCCAGCGGTGTGAACACCAGCAGCTGGAAGACCGTCGCCCCGATGAGAGCCGGCCACGCCATGCGCTTCCAGAACCGCAGAGGCATGCGAGAGGCCAGGAACATGAGCGGGATGCCGATGACCGCGAACACGCCCTGCTTGATGACGGCGTCGTAGGGACCGCCGCCTGCATCCTCGCTCGTCGCCGACGTGGCGGAGAGCACCATCACGAGCCCGAATCCGGTGAGGATCAGCGCCGTCGACGCGATGAGGAGGAATTCGCTGGGAACCGGAGCGAAGACGCGTCCGAGAGAGACCCGTGCGGCCAGTCCCCGCTTCGCGGGCTCAGGCTCCGGCGGGAGGGGCCTGGTCCTCGTCGTGTCGACCACCCGCATCCCTTCCGATCCTCGTGCGCACGGCGTCCGCGAAGCGCGTCCCGCGGTCCGCATAGGACGTGAACTGATCGAAGGATGCGGCGGCGGGGGCGAGCAGAACCACGTCCCCGTCGGACGCGATCTTCGTCGCCAGCTCGACGACCTGCGCCATGACGTCTTCAGTCTCCGTGTCAACGACCTCGAACACGGGAACCGCGGGCGCGTGTCGCGCGAACGCCGCCAGCACCTCGGTGCGGTCGACGCCGATGACGAGGGCGGCTTTCGCCAGGATGCCGCGCGTGGCGACGAGATCCGAGATGTCCACGCCCTTCAACTGACCGCCGACGATCCAGATGGCGCCGGGGTAGGCCGCGAGCGAGGATGCGGCGGCGTGCGGGTTCGTGGCTTTGGAGTCATCGACCCAGGTCACACCTGTCGATGTGGCAACGACCTCGATGCGGTGGGGATCGAGACGGAACTGCGAGAGCGCTTCGCGGATCGCGGCGGGCTCGGCGCCCACCGACCGGGCGAGCGCGGCGGCGGCGAGGACGTTGGCGACCATGTGCGGCGCGGCGAGCTGCTGGCGGGACAGCTCCTCGAGAGTCGTGAGTTCGAGGGCGCTGTTGCGACGGTCGTCGAGGAAGGCCCGATCGACGAGGATGCCCTCCACGACGCCGAGGTCACTGGGTCCCGGCATCCCGAGATCGAAGCCGATGGCGCGTGCGCCTTCCACGACGTCGGCCTCCTCGACCATCAACCGCGTGGCCTCATCGGCCTTGTTGTACACGCATGCCGTGCGCGTGTGGGAGTAGACGACGGCCTTCGCATCACGGTACGCGGCGAACGATCCGTGCCACTGCAGGTGGTCGTCGGCGAGGTTGAGGCACACGCTGGCCCAGGGCGACACCGGTTCAGGCCCCGTCTGCAGCGACAGATACCAGAGCTGATGGCTTGACACCTCGACCACGAGAACGTCGAAGCCGGCGGGGTCGCGCACCGCATCCAGCACCGGCACCCCGATGTTGCCGACGGGGGCGACGCGGTATCCCGCGGTCTGCAGCATCGTCGCGGTCAGTCGCGTGGTCGTCGTCTTGCCGTTGGTGCCCGTGACGAGGATCCACTCGTGCGGGGAGCCGTCCGGCCGTCGCACCTTGTCGCGCACGCGCCAGGCCAGCTCCAGGTCGCCCCAGAGCGCGACGCCCTCGGACCGTGTCCAGGAGATCACCGGGTGATGCGGGGCGAAGCCGGGCGAGGCCACGACGAGGTCGGGGCGGTGCGCGATCAGCGCCTCCGGGACCGTGTCCAGCGGCCCGGTCCACAGACCTGCGCCGATGACGGGCAGCAGCCGGGCGTACTCCTCGTCGGCGCTCTCGCTGATCACGAGCACGTCGGCGCCGAGCTCGGCCAGGGTGTCGGCGACCGAGAAGCCGGTCATCGACAGCCCGAGCACGACGACGCGCAGCCCCTTCCAGTCGGCATGCCAGCTGTTCAGCGCGTCCAGACGAGCGTCGGTCACGATCGCACGAGCCATTCCACGTAGAAGAGGCCGACACCCGTCAGCGCGAGCAGACCCGCGATGATCCACATCCGCACCACGATCGTGATCTCGGGCCAGCCGCGCATCTCGAGATGGTGGTGCAGCGGGCTCATGAGGAACAGGCGCTTGCCCCGCGTGAGCTTGAAGTAGAAGCGCTGCAGGATGACGGATCCCGACGCGATGACGTAGACGCCGGCGATGACCGCGAGCAGGATCTCCGTGCGGGTCAGGATCGCGAGGGCGACGATCACGCCGCCGATCGACATGGATCCTACATCGCCCATGAACACCCGCGCCTTGGGTGCGTTCCACCAGAGGAAGCCCACGAGCGCGCCGATGAAGGATGCGGCGATGATCGCGAGATCGAAGGGATCGCGTGTCTGGTAGCAGGCGTTCTGGAGTCCACGACTGATCGCGTCGAGGTCGCACGGCTGCTTGAACTGCCAGAAGGAGATCAGCGCGAGGGCGCTCGTGACGAAGATCCCGGAACCGGCGGCGAGCCCGTCGAGCCCGTCGGCGACGTTGACCGAGTTCGAGGCGGCGACGCCGAGGAAGGCGATCCACGCCAGGTAGAGCACCCACCCCACGATGGCGCCCAGCGCCATGAAGGAGAGCACCGGGATGTCGCGGAAGAGCGAGACGAAGGGGCTCGCCGGCGTCTGCCCGTCAGTGTTCGGGAAGCTGAGGCCGACGATGCCGAACGGAACGACGACCAGGATCTGGCCGATGATCTTCCGCCAGCCGGAGAGTCCGAGACTGTTCTGGCGACGCACCTTCATGAAGTCGTCGATGAACCCGACGACGCCGAAGCCGACCATCATCCAGATGACCAGCAGACCGGAGATCGTGGGCGGGTTGCCACCGGCGTACGTACCGATGAAGTACCCGACGAGGCTGCCCACGATGAAGATCGTGCCGCCCATCGTGACCGTGCCGCGCTTCGCGCCGTGGCTCGGGTTGTGCTCGTTCTCCGGGGTGCGGATCACCTGACCCCAACCCCACGCCCGGAACAACCGCAGGAAGACGGGCGTCAGGAACAGGGTGAAAGCGAGCGAGATCGCGGCGGCTGTCAGGAGTGATCTCACGTGAACGATTCTCCCAGACGGTCGCCGAGGAAGCGGAGCCCGGCGGAGTTGGACGACTTCACGAGCACACGGTCGCCGTCGCGCAGCTCCCCCATGAGGTAGGCGTACGCCGCATCCGCGTCGTCGAAGAACACGGCCTCGTCACTCCACGAGCCCTCGGCGACCGCGGCGAGGTACATGCGCCGGGCGGCCTGTCCGATGATCACGATGCGCGGGATGCGCAGACGGACGGCGAGCTCGCCGATTCGGTCGTGCTCCTCCCCCGCGTACTCGCCGAGCTCGCTCATCGCGCCGAGGACGGCGACCATGCGCTCGTCCGGCGCGGTGATCTGCGCCAGCGTCCGCAGCGCCGCAACCATCGAGTCGGGGCTCGCGTTGTACGCATCGTTGATGATGCGCACGCGATCGGAGCCCAACGGCTGCATGCGCCAGCGCTCGGCGAGTTGCACTGACTCCAAGCGGGTCACGACATCGTCGATCGTGACCCCCAGGGCGGTCGCGGCCGCGGCCGCGGCGAGGGCGTTCATCACGTGGTGGGCGCCGAGGACGCGCAGGGCCACCGGGCGGCTCTCACCCTCGATCGTGAGGACGAAGCGGGTCCCGGATGCGGTGACTTCGACGTCGCTGCCGCGCACGGCGGCATCCTCGCCGAGACCGAACCAGCGCACGTCGACGGACTGTTCGGCCGCGATCGGGGCCATGGCCCGTACGCGCGTGTCGTCGACGTTGAGCACGGCGAGTCCGCCCGGGCGCAGCGCCCGCACGAGCTCGCTCTTGGCATGGAAGGTGGCCTCGATGCCGCCGAAGCCGCCGGCGTGGGCCATGCCCACCATCAGAACGACGCCCATGTCGGGTTCGACGAGCCCTGCCAGCTGCGCGATCGCGCCCGGGGCGCTCGCCCCGAATTCGCTCACCAGGAAGCGCGTGTCGTGGGTGACGCGCAGCATCGTGAGCGGGGCGCCCACCTCGTTGTTGAACGAGGCGCGGGGAGCGACGGTCTCGCCCTCCGGCTCCAGGACGCGGGCGAGGAGGTTCTTCGTGGTCGTCTTGCCGTTGGAGCCGGTGATCCCCACGATCCGCAGGCGTCCGCCGGCGCGCACTTCGGCGACGACGGCGCGCGCGAGGGCGGCGAGGGCGGCGACGGCGTCGGGCACGACGATCTGGGACACCGCGGTGTCGACCGGACGCTCGACGATCGCGAGGACGGCGCCGAGAGAGACCGCGGCGTCGACGAACAGGTGCCCGTCGGTCGCCTCGCCGGGCTTGGCGACGAAGATGCCACCGGGGCGCATCTGACGCGAGTCGGTGTCGACGTCGCCGGAGACGACGGTGTCGGCGTCGTCGGCGCCTGCGGGGAGCAGCGTTCCGCCGAGGATCTCGGCGATGCGGGAGAGTGTGAGTGCGATCATGTCCTGGAGGGCGCCGCTCAGCCGATCTTCGGCAGCAGCTCGGGCTGCGAGTCGGAGGGCAGGACCCGGTAGGTCTTCAGCACCTGGGTCATCGCCTTCTGGAAGGCCGCAGCGTTGGCCGCAGACGAGCGTACCGCAGTGGGCTGATCGAGGGTGACGGCGACGATGTACTGCGGGTCATCCACCGGCGCCATGCCGATCATCGTCGTGAAGTAGACGCCGCTCTTGTAGCCGGAGCCGTCGGAGATCTCACCCGTTCCGGTCTTGAGTCCCACCCGGTAACCGCTGATGGCCGTGGCCTTGGCGTTGCCGCCCTGCACCGCGACGTTCTCGAGCAGCTCGCGCACCTGCGTCGCCGTGCTCGCGCTCACGACCTGCGTGCTCGCGCCGGCATCCGAGTCTTGGACGGTGCCGTCGGCGTTCGTGCACGATTCCACGAGCGAGAGCGGCACTTTCGTGCCGTCGTTCGCGATCGCCTGGTACGCACCCATCAGCTGAGGCAGCGTGGTCGCGACGCCCTGACCGAACGACGTGTTGTAGAAGGTCTGGTTGTCCCACTGGTCGACGGGACGCAGCGTCCCCTTCGCCTCGCCCGGGAAGTCCACGCCGCTGATCTGTCCGATGCCGAACTTCTGCAGGTAGTCGTAGCGCGTCTGGGCGGGGACCATCTCGGCGAACTTCGAGATGCCGACGTTGGATGAGTCGATGAGCACACCCGCGAGCGTGTAGTTCAACGCGCCGTGCGGGATCGCGTCCTGCACGCGGGCGCCGTTCGGGAAGGTCTCGCGACCGGATGCGGTGACGGTCGAGGTCGGCGTCGCGGCGCCGGTGTCGATGACGGTCGCCGCCGACAGCGCCTTGAACGTCGAACCGGGCTCGAACGTGCCGCGGAAGATCCGGCTGGAGCGATCCTCCGGAGCGGTCGCAGAGACATTGTTCGGATCGACCGTCGGCCACTCCGCCGCCGCGCGGATCTTGCCGGTCTTGGCCTCGACGACCATGATCTGCCCGTGCTGAGCACCCTGGTTGGTGGCCTGCTCCGCGATCAGCTGCTGCAGGTAGTACTGCAGGTCGCGATCGATCGTGAGGGTGAGCGTGCCGCCGTCGACGGCGGGGGTGACCTGCTCGGTGCCGGGGATGATCACGCCGTCCTTGCCGCGCTGGAAGACGCGCTCGCCCTCGGTCGGTGCGAGGCACGAGTCCTGGGCGGACTCGAGACCTTCCAACGGCTTCCCGTCGGAGCCCACGAAGCCGACGAGGTTGCCGGCGACGGCACCGTCGGGATACGTCCTGGCTGGATGCGGTCTCATCGTGAGATACGGGATCCGCAGATCCAGCAACTGCTGGTACTTCTCGGTCGAGAGGCCGTTCTTGAGCGATGCGTACTGCGACTTCGGGTTGACGGCGAGGGCGTCGGCGACGATCTTCTGCACGTCCTCGGCGCTCTGACCGGTGATCTGGGCGATCTCACCGGCGACGGTCGGCCAATCGACCTCGATCTCGTCGCCCGAGGAGTCCGTGCGCTCGATCGGTCCCACATTGCTGGGATCGAGTTCCGCGTCGTAGGTGAGGATGCTGCCCGCCAGGACGTTGCCGTTCTCGTCGACGATCGATCCGCGCGTGCCGTACAGGGTGGTCTTGCCGCCCATGGCGATGCGCAGGGAGTCGTCGATGTGCTCTCCGGCGTTCACGACCTGGATGTCGACCAGGCGCACCACGAAGGCGACGAGGACGGCCAGCACCACGGCCAGGGCGATGACGGTGCGGCGACGGGGGGTTCGCGTGCTTCTCGTCGTCATGGTCTCAGTGTGTGGCAGGGGTGGGCAGTCCGTCGGTCAGCGCGGGGGGTGTCGCCGGATCGGCGCCCGTGCCCGTCTCGGTCTCGGCCGCCGGCGGTGCCTGCACGCCGTTGATCGTGGCATCCGGAGCGGTGACGAGCGGCGTCTGGGTGATGAGCGCGTTCGACACGGCGCCGCGCCCCAGCGGGTCGATCGTCGACGTGTAGACGGATGCCTGCTGCGCCCCCAGCACCGCGCCGTCGCTGAGGCGGAGGTAGCTCGGAGACTCGTTGATGACCATGCCCAGCGCTGCCGCGTTCGCGGCGAGGTACTGGGGCGAGCTGAGGCCGGCGACCTGGTCGTAGAGGATCTGCTTCTGCACCGTCAGATCGCGCTGCTGCTGAGTCAGGCTCGCGAGCTCGAAGGAGCTCTGCGTCGACAGGACCGACAGCACCATCTGCGCACCCGCGATCGCGAGCGCCCCCGCGACGGCGATGATGCCGTAGACCAGTCGCGGCCGACGCCGACGGGCCGGTGCATCGACGGGGCGCAGGGTGCGCTCGGTCCGGCGTCCGGTCTCGGGTCGCTGCTCGAGAGGCTCGATGGCCCAGGCTGCGCTCGTGGTGGTGCTCATACGATCTCCCGGACTCGTTCGGCGGCACGAAGTCGTACCGGGGTGGCGCGCGGATTCGACTCGCGCTCGGCGTCGGAGGCGAGTTCGGCCCCCTTGACCAGCAGGCGGAACTGCGGCGCGTGCTCGGGCAGCTCGACGGGCAGCCCCGCGGGGGCGGTGGAACTGCTCGCACGGGCGAGCTCGCGCTTGACGAAGCGGTCCTCGAGGGACTGGTAGCTGAGCACGACGATGCGACCACCCACCGCGAGCAGCTCGAGGGCCGCGGGAAGCGCCTGCTCGAGGGCGGCGAGTTCCGCATTGACTTCGATGCGCAGCGCCTGGAACACCCGTTTGGCCGGATGCCCCGCGTTGCGCAGCGCCGCGGGCGTCGCGGCGTCGAGGATCTCGACGAGACGGCCCGAGCGGACGATGGGCTCCGCCTGGCGGGCGGCGATGATCGCGCGCGCGTACCGTGCCGCGAGCTTCTCCTCACCGTAGCGCTCGAAGATGCGACGAAGATCGCCCTCGCCGTAGGTGGCGACCACGTCCGCGGCGGTCACACCGGCGGACTGATCCATACGCATGTCCAGCGGCGCGTCCTTGGCGTAGGCGAAGCCGCGCTCTGCCTCGTCCAACTGCAGTGAGGAGACCCCCAGATCGAAGAGGATGCCGTCGATGCGGTCGACGCCCGCCGACGCGACGGCGGCTCGGATGCCGTCGTAGACGGTGTGCACGAGGGTTGTTCGGTCGCCGAACCGTGCCAGCCTCTCCCCCGCGATGCGCAGGGCGTCGGTGTCACGGTCGAGGCCGATCAACCGGAGGTCGTCGAACCGCTCGAGGAACGCCTCGCTGTGGCCTCCCATGCCGAGGGTCGCATCGACGAAGACGGCGCCCTCGCGATCGAGGGCAGGCGCCAGCAGCTCCACGCAGCGCTCGAGCAGGACGGGGGTGTGGATGTCGCGGAAGTCCATGATGCGGGGCCGGGTCCCTCGATCCTGATCCCCATCCGCTCCGACCTGACACCGGGGAAGTGCGTCAGGGCTCGAGCGGCTGGGAATCGGGGTCGAGGGCTCAGAACAGGCCCGGGATCACCTCCTGCTCCATCTCGGAGTACGTCTCTTCGTTGCTCTCGGCATAGGAGTTCCACGCCTCGGCGTCCCAGATCTCCGCGTGCGCGCCGACGCCGGTGACGACGAGCTCGCGCTCGAGACCGGCATACGTGCGCAGGGCCGGCGGGATCGTGATGCGGTTCTGGCCGTCCGGCTTCTCGGCGCTCGCGCCCGAGAGGAACATGCGCAGGAAGTCGCGCGCCTGCTTGTTGGTCAGCGGTGCCTCACGGATGCGCTCGTGCACCTTCTCGAACTCTTCGGTCGCGAAGACGTAGAGACAGCGGTCCTGACCGCGCGTGATCACGACGCCACCGCCGAGGTCGTCGCGGAACTTGGCCGGGAGGATGACCCGCCCTTTGTCGTCGAGCTTGGGGGTGTGCGTGCCGAGCAGCATTCGCGCATCCCCCCTCCTTCGTCCGGCCCACGTGTGAGGTGATCACCACTTTACTCCACTTCCCTCCACTTCACTACACATTCGGGCGCGTATCTGGGCGGATGCTCCCCGGACACGAAAAAAGCGCCGACCCCGGAGGGTCGGCGCTTTGTGAGAAGCGGTGGGTCAGCGGCCTTCTTGGCGGCGGTCCCATCGGTCGTTCATGCGGTCCATGAATCCGGCGGAGGACCGCGACGGCGAGCCGCCGGCGCGGGGGGCGGCGCTCGGACGAGCGGTCTTCGACGGGGTGAGCGCGAAGATCACGCCTCCGAGCATGACGATGAAGCCGATGACGCCCACCACGATCAACTGCGTGGAGAGTCCGACGATCAGGCCGCCCAGCCCCATGAGCACGAGGATCGTCCCGTACACGATGTTGCGGTAGCTGAGCGCGCGGCCGCCCTGCGGCGCGCTGACGACGTCGGCGTCATTGCTCATGAGATGGCGTTCCATCTCGTCGAGCAGGCGCTGCTCTTGTTCGGAGAGAGGCATTCGTCCCCCTAGGGTCACGGCGATGCTTGGATTCTACGCGCCGCCTGTCGAACTAGGCTAGGCCCGTGTCGAGGACCACAGACGCGATCGAAGCGGTTTCCCAGCGACTGGATACGTTCTTCGGATCGCAGGAGCACGCCGCGCGGGCGATGGGACCCGACGCTCTCGCCTTCGTCGAGGATGTGCGCGGCACCGTCACCGGCGGCAAGCGCCTGCGCGCGCGGTTCTGCGTGACGGGCTGGCGAGCCGTCGCAGAGCGCGTCGCGCCCGGAGCGACGCCGCCCGCGGCCGTCGTCGCGACGGCCGCGGCGTTGGAGATCTTCCAGGCAGCGGCCCTCGTCCACGACGATCTGATCGACAACTCGGACACCCGCCGCGGACGCCCCTCCCTGCACCGCGCCCTCCAGGCGCAGCACTCCGCGCGATCCTGGGCGGGCGACGCCGCCGGCTTCGGCCGTTCGGCTGCCCTCCTCGGCGGGGATCTGCTGGTGGCCTTCAGCGACGACCTCCTCGAGGAGGGGCTCGCTCTGACGGATCATGCGGCGGCGGCGCGCGCCGAGTACGCCCGGATGCGGCGCGACGTCACCGTCGGGCAGTACCTCGACATCGCCGAGGAATCGGCCTTCGCGGTGGCCGACGATGCGACGCACGCCGATCGTGCGCTGCGCGTGGCTTCGCTCAAGTCCGCCCGCTACAGCGTGGAGCAGCCGCTGCGGATCGGCGCGGCCCTGGCCGGCGCCGATCCCACTCAGCTCGACGCGCTGAGCGCGTTCGGACATCCGGTCGGCATGGCCTTCCAGCTTCGCGACGACATCCTCGGAGTCTTCGGCGACGCCGCCGAGACCGGTAAGCCGTCCGGCGACGATCTGCGCGAAGGAAAGCGCACGGTGCTCATCGCCTACGCCCGCGAGGCGCTCGGTCCGGGCGCGCGACGCACCCTCGACGAACTCTTGGGCGACCCGGACCTCGCCGAACAGCAGATCGCGGCGCTGCAGCGAACGATCATCGACAGCGGTGCCCTCGACCGCGTCGAGCGGCTCATCACCGATTATGTGCGCGAGGCCGATCGAGCCCTGTCCGCCGCTCCCCTCGCGAACGCGACGGTCAGCGAGCTGCGGGACCTCGCCCGGGCGGCGACCCAGCGACGCTCCTGACGGCGACCGGGCTCAGCCGAGGGCGCGAGCGACGCGGCGCACTTCGCTCTTGCGCCCCTGAAGCAGCGACATGATCGGCGCCTGCCCGATCGAGTCCTCGAAGGCCAGGAGCCAGTCGATGGCCTCATCATCCGTCAGCCCCGCATCCCGGAGCGCGAAGATCGTGCCGCGCAGCGACGACAAGGGCGCACCGTCGACGAGGAAGACGCTCGGCACGCGGAACGAGCCCTCACGACGCGAGCCGATGAGATAGCCCTCGTCGAGCAGACGCCGGACACGGCTCAGTGACTCACCGGTCAGCTCGACCAGATCGGGCAGCGCAAGCCATTCGGTGGGGACGGGGGTGTCGGAACTCACCCGTCCATGTTCTCATCCGCGCGCGGCGCACCGCGCCGCGCGCGGATCGAAAGATGGGAGAGATCTCATCTGTCACACCCGTCACTTCCGTTGACCTCGGTACACACGCGTGTCAGGGTGGCGGAACCCCCGGATGTGAAAGAGAGGACGACCATGCTCGTGGACGTCTCCCCCCACCCGCGCGCCGTCATCGGCGCCTCCGCTCTCGTGAGCACGGTCGCGCTCACCCTCATGGCCGCGCCCGCGCACGCGTCGACGGTGGAACCGCCACGTCAGGGCGTTCCTCGCCCCGCCCAGACCCCGCCGCCGGCCACGCACACCGTTGCAGCCGGTGAGTCCGTCGCCGCCATCGCCGCGCGCTACGGACTCGCGACAGCCGATGTGCTCTCGTGGAACGGCCTGTCGTGGGAGAACTCGCTCATCCGTCCCGGTCGGGTGCTGTCTCTGGTCGCTCCCACCGCGCCGGCTCCGGCACCCGCAACCGCACCCGCCGGCACGTCCTACACCGTGGTCGCCGGCGACACCATCAGCGGCATCGCCGGGCGTCACGGCTCGACGGCGGGGGCCGTCCTGGCCGCCAACGGCCTCACCTGGGACTCGATCATCTACCCGGGTCAGACGATCTCCGTGCCCGCCGCCCCAGCACCGGCTGCCGCGCCTGTACCGGCACCGGCTGCCGTGGCTCCGATCGGCCTGGAGCTGGACGCCGAGCAGGCCCAGAACGCACGCACCATCATCCGAATCGGGCGTGAGATGGGCGTTCCCGAGCCCGGGATCGCCATCGCACTGGGCACCGCTATGCAGGAGTCGTGGCTGCGCAACCTCGACTGGGGCGACCGCGATTCGCAGGGACTGTTTCAGCAGCGCCCCTCCACGGGGTGGGGCACGGTGGAGGAGGTGCGCGACGCGGAGCGCGCCACCCGCGCGTTCTTCGGCGGGCCCACCGACCCCAACGGCAGCCGCACGCGCGGCCTCCTCGACATCGCGGGGTGGGAGTCGATGTCCTATGCGGATGCCGCGCAGGCGGTGCAGATCTCGGCGTATCCGGATCGTTATGCCCGGTGGGAGGAGCCTTCTCTCGCCTGGCTGGCCGCCCTGGGGTAGGACCGGAGGGCAGGATCAGCGGTGAGCCGCTGCCGGAGCTCACAGCGACCGCTCCGTAGACTCTCACCGTGAGCACGAGCCAGCGCACCGACCCGCTGATCGGCCGTCTCGTCGACGGCCGATACCGCGTGCGCTCCCGCATCGCCCGCGGCGGCATGGCCACCGTCTACGTCGCGACCGATCTGCGCCTGGAACGGCGCGTGGCCCTGAAGGTCATGCACGGCCATCTCAGCGACGACACCGTCTTCCAGAGTCGCTTCATCCAAGAGGCACGCGCGGCCGCACGCCTCGCCGACCCACACGTGGTCAACGTGTTCGACCAGGGCCAGGACAGCGACATGGCGTATCTCGTCATGGAGTACCTGCCGGGCATCACGCTGCGCGAGCTCATGAAGGAGCAGCGCCGCATCCCGGTCCCGCAGACCATCACGATCATGGATGCGGTGTTGTCGGGCCTCGCCGCCGCGCACCGCGCCGGCATCGTGCACCGCGACGTCAAGCCCGAGAACGTGCTCCTCGCCGAGGACGGCCGCATCAAGATCGGCGATTTCGGTCTCGCGCGCGCGACCACAGCGAACACGGCGAGCGGGCAGATGCTCCTCGGAACGATCGCGTATCTCGCACCCGAGCTGGTCACGCGCGGCAGCGCCGATGCCCGTAGCGACATCTACGCCCTCGGCATCCTGCTCTACGAGATGCTCACCGGCGAGCAGCCGTACAAGGGCGAGCAGCCCATGCAGATCGCGTATCAGCACGCCACCGATTCGGTTCCCCGCCCGAGCGTGAAGAACCCGGCGGTGCCCGAGCAGCTCGACGAGCTGGTGCTGTGGGCGACGGAACGCTCCCCCGACGCCCGGCCGGTGGACGCGGATCAGATGCTGCAGCGTCTGCGCGCGATCGAGCGCGAGCTCGGCATCGCGCCGCAGGTTGCGCGCACGCTCGCGGTCGGCACGGCCGTGAGCGACGACCGCCTCGACTCCGGTGAACTGACCAAGGCGCTCCCGCTCGGAGCCACTGGCCCCACGGCCGCCGCCGAGGACGTCGACAACGCCACGCTGCTGCGCCGGCGCGCACGTCGGCGATCGGCCAAGGGTGCGTGGCTGCTGACGCTGGTCGTGCTGCTGGCAGCACTCGCGGGCGGGATCGGCTGGTGGTTCGGCTCAGGGCCCGGCTCGCTGGTGGCGGTACCCGCGCTGGAGGGGCAGAGCTTCGAAGCCGCCCAGGCGGAGATCGTGGATCGCGGTCTGCGGGTGGAACGGGCGGACGAGTACAGCTTCGACGTCGCCGCGGGCGCCGTGATCCGCACCGAGCCCGGAAGCGGCGAACGCGTCGAGAAGGACTCGCTCGTGCGGGTGGTGATGTCCCAGGGACCCCAGCCGCACGACGTCGGCGCGTTGGCCGGGATGACGCTGGATGCGGCGACAGCCACGATGCAGCAGGTGCGCGTCTCCGTCGGCGATCCGCAGTACGTGTTCACCGACGCGGCCGATGGCACCGTCGTCGCCGCGGCCGTCTCGCCTGCCGCCGGCGGCGACGCGATCGACTGTTCGAACGGCTGCACTCTGCACGAGGGCGACAGCGCGAGCTTCACCGTCTCCCGTGGCCCGGTTCCCGACGTGGCGGGAATGAGCGTCTCGGACGCGACGAAGACACTCGCCGCGCTCGGGTTGGCGGTGTCCGGCGATAGCGCGTCGCAGACGAGCGAGACCATCGATGAGGGTCGCGTGATCGGGATCTCTGCCCGCGAGGGCGGCGGAGACTGGCGCCCGAATGACACCGTGCAGCTCATCGTCTCGGACGGCCCTCCCCTGTTCCCCGTCCCCAACGTCGTCGGGATGACGCTGAGCGAGGCGAAGAAGACGCTCGAGGCAGCCGGGTTCAAGGCGAAGTACGCGGGCTACTGGGATGCCGCGCCGAACGTCGCGAAGGTCGTCTCGCAGGATCCCACCGACGAGGACAAGATCCGCAAGAACGCGAACGTCAGCCTCGTCCTCAGTCTGACCGGCTGAACCGCGCCGCGGCTCGCACGTAACGCGAGAGCCGCCCCGCACGGATGCGGGGCGGCTCTCGACGTTCAAGGCTCAGCGCTTCTCGAGCTCCTCCGCCACGAGGAAGGCGAGCTCCAGGCTCTGCATGTGGTTCAGGCGCGGGTCGCACAGGCTCTCGTAGCGGGTCGCGAGGGTGGCCTCGTCGATCATCTCCGAACCGCCCAGGCACTCGGTCACGTCGTCGCCGGTGAGTTCGACGTGGATGCCGCCCGGGTGGGTGCCCGTGGCGCGGTGCGCCTCGAAGAAGCCGCGCACCTCGTCGACCACGTCGTCGAAGCGACGCGTCTTGTAACCGGTGGGTGTCGTGATGCCGTTGCCGTGCATCGGGTCGGTGACCCACAGCGGCGTCGCGCCCGCATCCTTCACGGCCTCCAGCAGGGGCGGCAGTGCGTCGCGGATCTTGCCCGCACCCATCCGGGTGATGAAAGTGAGGCGGCCGGGCTCGCGCTCGGGGTCGAGCTTGTCGATGAGCGCCAGCGCGGTCTCGGGGGTCGTCGAAGGACCGAGCTTCACGCCGATGGGGTTGCGGATCTTGGAGAAGTAATCCACGTGCGCGCCGTCGAGATCTCGCGTGCGCTCCCCGATCCACAGGAAGTGAGCCGAGGTGTTGTACGGCGTTCCCGTGCGGGAGTCGATGCGGGTCAGCGGCCGCTCGTAGTCCATGAGCAGGCCTTCATGGCCGGTGTAGAACTCGACGTGGCGGAGCTCGTCGAAGTCGGCTCCCGCCGCCTCCATGAACTTGATGGCGCGATCGATCTCCGCCGCCAGGCCCTCGTAGCGCTGGTTGGCCGGGTTCTCGGCGAAGCCGCGGTTCCAACTGTGGACCTCGCGGAGGTCGGCGAAGCCGCCCTGCGTGAACGCGCGGATGAGGTTCAGCGTCGAGGCGGCCGTGTGGTACGCCTTCTCGAGCCGTCGAGGGTCGGCGGTACGCGAACCCTCCGTGAAGTCGTAGCCGTTCACGATGTCGCCGCGGTACGCCGGCAGCGTGACGTCGCCACGCGTCTCGGTGTCGCTCGAACGCGGCTTGGCGAACTGCCCCGCCATGCGCCCCATCTTCACGACCGGCATCGACGCACCGTACGTCAGCACCACCGCCATCTGCAGCAGCGTTTTGATGCGGTTGCGGATCTGCTCGGCCGTCGCACCGGCGAACGTTTCGGCGCAGTCACCGCCCTGCAGGAGGAAGGCCCGCCCGGAAGCCGCGGTCGCGAGGCGGTCGCGAAGACGGTCGACCTCTCCCGCGAAGACGAGCGGCGGAAGGGTGGCGAGTTCGGCGGAGACGGCCGCGACAGCGTCGGCGTCGGGCCAGGAGGGCTGCTGCTTGATCGGCAGTGAGCGCCAGTGATCGAGCGGGTCCAAGCTGTGGGGCATTCGCTCAGTCTAGCGACGCCGCGGGCGTGTCGAGCCCGTGCGACGAGGACGTCGCCAGCCGGTCCTTGACCGTGGAGGCGTAGACGTCGTCGTAACGCTGCGCGCCCAGGCGCTGCAGAGCGACCATGATCTCGTCGGTGACCGACCGGAGGACGTAGCGGTCGCCCTCCATCCCCGCGAACCGGGAGAAGTCCAGCGGCTCGCCGATGACGATGCCGACGCGACCGATGCGCGGAACACGCTGACCGATCGGCATCACGGTGTCGGTGTCGACCATCACGACCGGGATGACGGGGACGCGGGCCTCCAACGCCATGCGCGCGATGCCCGTGCGCCCACGATACAGGCGTCCGTCGGGGCTGCGGGTGCCCTCCGGGTAGATGCCCAGCAGGTCACCCCGCCCGAGCACCTGCAGTCCCGTGTTGAGCGAGCCCTCCGAGGCCTTGCCGCCCGAGCGGTCGATCGGGATCTGCCCCGTCGCCTTGAAGAACACGCGCGTCGCCCAGCCCTTGATACCGCGGCCGGTGAAGTAGTCGCTCTTGGCGAGGAAGGTCATCGGCCGGTCGATCATCAGCGGCAGGAAGATCGAGTCGGCGAAGGACAGATGGTTGCTGGCGAGGATGGCCGCACCGTTTGCGGGGATGTTGCGCCGGCCCACGATCCACGGCCGGAAGATCGCTTTCACGATCGGTCCGATCACGATGTACTTCATCAGCCAGTAGAACATTGTCAGCCCCCTGCGACCGCCCGACGTCGTGCCAGATCCGCGACGCCGATGACGCCGGCATCGTTCGTGAGACGGGCCACCTGGAAATCGGCGACCGGACGATAACCATACGCGGGCATCGCGGCAGCGAAAGCCTCCCGCATCGGCTCCAGCAGCACGTCGCCGAGCTGGGACACTCCCCCGCCGATGACGAAGCGCTCCGGGTCGAGGATGGCGGCCAGCCCGCCGCACGCCGTACCGACGGCCACCGCGATGCGACGCAGCGCTTCGAGCGCGCCGGGGTCACCGTCTTGGACGAGCCGTGAGATGGCGGATCCGGTGAGCCCGCCTTCCTCACGTGAGGCCGCCGCCAGGCGCGCTCCGATGCCGAACTCCGCGTCGACGGCGATCTCACGCGCCTCGAGCTGGAGAGCACGGCCCGATCCGTAGACCTCGAGGCAGCCGCGCTGGCCGCATCCGCAGGTGCGTCCCTCGGGGACGAGGCGCATGTGCCCGAGCTCGGCGGCCACGCCGTGACCGCCGGAGAGCAGATTGCCGTCGACCACGACAGCGCCGCCGACGCCCGTGCCGAGCGTCAGCATGACGACGTCGCGCAGATCCTCTCCAGCACCGAACCGGTACTCCGCCCAGCCCGCCGCGTTGGCGTCGTTCTCGATGTGCACGCGCGCACCGGTGCGCTGTTCGATGCGCTCGCGAAGGGGTTCGTCGCGCCAGGCGATGTTGGGAGCGAAGTAGACCGTCGAACGCTCCCGGTCGATGAAGCCTGCGGCCGCGACGCCTGCCACGAGCTGCTCGCCGGCCGAGAGCTCCGTGATCATCTGCGCCACGGCGACCTCGATGCCCGTCACATCCGCGGGGGTCGCGACACGCGCCCTGCGGACGATGGCGCCGTGCTCGTCGACCACGCCACCGGCGATCTTCGTTCCGCCGATGTCGATTCCCACTGCGAACACTGTCGTCCCTTCGTCCGGTAAGGCCTCCAGAAGCTTAGTCGGCGCACGGCAGATCGCCTTCCGCAGGGCCGGAACAAGTCGTCGCGACGATCGCGACGGTGGGACTCAGTTCCACGCATGCGTAGACTTGCGTCTCATAGCAACCCGTCCGGTACCGAAGGAGCTGCCGACATGAGCGCAACAGTGTTCGAAGTGCCCGCGATCGTCCCCGCCGATCCGCACGCCAACGTGGGCGACCTGCTCGTGGAGCGTGTGCGCGCGACTCCCGACCGTCCTCTGTTCGCCGTCCCCGACGGAGACGGTTGGCGCGACATCACGGCACGGGAGTTCGAGCGCCAGGTCGTCTCGCTTGCGAAGGGCTTCGTCTCGGCGGGCGTGGCTCCCGGCGACAAGGTGGGCTTCCTCGCCCGCACGACCTACGACTGGACCCTGGTCGACTTCGCGCTCTTCTACGCGGGCGCCGTCATGGTGCCGATCTACGAGACGAGCTCGCCCAGCCAGATCGAATGGATCCTGTCCGACTCCGGCGCGGTGGCCTGCCTCGTCGAGACGGCCGAGCACGCGGCCCGCCTCGCCGAGGTGCGCGACAGGCTCCCCCTCGTGCGCTCCTCGTGGCAGATGTTCGCCGGCGACCTGGACACGATGATCACCGCCGGCTCGGCCGTGCCCGACGAGGAGATCGAGCGCCGACGCGCTCTCGCCGAATCCTCCGATATCGCCACGCTCATCTACACGTCGGGATCGACCGGTCGCCCCAAGGGGTGCGTGCTGACGCACGGCAACTTCGTCGAACTCGCGCGCAACTCCGCGACCTCGCTGAAGGAGGTCGTCAACACCCCCGGCGCCTCCACCGTCCTGTTCATCACGACCGCCCACGTGTTCGCCCGCTTCATCTCGATCCTCAACATCCACGCGGGCGTGAAAACGGGCCACCAGCCCGACACCAAGCAGCTCCTGGCCGCTCTCGGCTCCTTCAAGCCGACCTTCCTGCTCGCCGTCCCGCGCGTGTTCGAGAAGGTCTACAACTCCGCGGAGCAGAAGGCAGAGGCCGGCGGCAAGGGCAGGATCTTCCGCTCGGCCGCGCAGGTCGCGATCGATCACTCCGCCTACCTGCAGGACGGGCGGCGCATCCCCCTCGGGATGAAGATCAAGTTCGCCCTGTTCGACAAGCTCGTGTACAGCAAGCTGCGCGACGCGATGGGTGGCCAGGTGCGCTACGCCGTGTCCGGTTCCGCGCCCCTCGGCCCGCGCCTCGGCCACTTCTTCCACAGCCTCGGCGTGCACATCCTCGAGGGCTACGGCCTGACCGAGACCACCGCGCCCGCCACCGTGAACCTCGCCACACGGTCCAAGATCGGCACCGTCGGCCCCGCGATCCCCGGTGTCGGCATCCGTCTCGCGGAGGACGGCGAGATCCAGGTGCGCGGCGTGAACGTATTCAAGGAGTACTGGCAGAACCCGGAGGCGACGACCGCGGCGTTCGACGGAGACTGGTTCAAGACCGGAGATCTCGGTTCGCTCGACGACGACGGCTACCTGACGATCACCGGCCGCAAGAAGGAGATCATCGTCACCGCGGGCGGCAAGAACGTCGCGCCCGCCGCCCTCGAGGATCCGATCCGGGCCAACCCGATCATCGGACAGGTCGTCGTCGTGGGCGATCAGAAGCCGTTCATCTCGGCCCTGGTCACCCTGGACCCCGAGATGCTGCCGACCTGGCTGGAGAACAATGGCCGCCCCAAGGACCTCACCCTCGCCCAGGCGGCCCACGACCCCGCCGTCCGCGCCGAGGTGCAGCAGGCCATCGACAAGGCGAACGCCGGCGTCTCCCGCGCGGAGTCGATCCGCAAGTTCGTCATCCTGCCCACGGAGTGGACGGAGGCCAGCGGCCACCTCACACCGAAGCTGTCGATCAAGCGCAACGTGATCCTCGCGGACTTCGCCGACGACGTCGAGCAGCTGTACCGGGCGCCCGAGGAGACCACGCAGAACGTCCCGCTCCCCTGAGCGAGCGAGAAGGGGCCCGCATCCGATATCGGATGCGGGCCCCTTCTGCGTGACTCAGAACCAGTCGCTCTCGCGCACCTCGCGCAAGGCCACGCGCCGGCGCTCCTTATCGAGCCGGTCGAGGTACAGCATCCCGTCGAGGTGGTCGGTCTCGTGCTGCAGCGCCTGCGCCATGAGGCCCTCGCCCTCCAGCACGAGCTCGTTGCCGTCGAGGTCGATCCCGACGACCTTCGCATGCGGGTAACGCATCACGTCGTGCCAGAGGCCGGGCACCGAGAGACACCCCTCGCCCGTCAGCTGCGGCTCACCCGAGACCTCGACGAGCACCGGATTCAGGATGTATCCGATCTCGCCGTCGACGTTGTAGCTGAACGCCCGCAGGCCCACGCCGATCTGCGGGGCGGCGACCCCTGCTCGGCCCGGCAGTTCGACGGTCTCGACGAGGTCGCGCACGAGCGCGCGCACACCCTCATCGACATCGATGATCTCGCTCGCGCGGCTCTTGAGTACGGGGTCGCCGAACAGTCGGATGGCCCGTACCGTCATGATGCGGCCGCCACGCGCAGACCCTCGACGGCGACGGCGGCGAGCTGGCGCGCCGCGGCGCGCGTGGCGGGCTGGAGGTCACGGAACGAGATCGCGCTGCCTGTGGCGATGCGCGCGTCGTACGGCACACGTACGACCTGCCGCACGCGCGAGCGGAAGTGCTCCTCCAACTCGTCCAGGCGCACCAGCGGCGCCCCCGGGCGCGACGCGTTCAGAACCACGACAGCCGAGCGTGCCAGAGCTGTATAGCCGTTCGTCTCCAGCCAGGTGAGCGTCTCGGAGGCCAGCCGCGCCTCGTCGACGCTGAGCCCGGACACGATGACGAGTGCATCGGCGGCTTCCAGCGTCGCATCCATCACCGAGTGCACGATGCCGGTCCCGGTGTCGGTCAACACGATGGAGTAGTAGTGCGCGGCGAGAGCGGCGACCTCTCGATAGTCCGCGTCGTCGAACGCCTCGGACACATGTGGATCGGTGTCGGAGGCGAGCACGTCCAGGCGCGTGTCGTCGCGGGCGACGATCGCCGAGATCTCGTTGAAGCCGTGGATCGGTGCCGCCTGGCTGGCGAGATCGCGCACGGTCTTGCCGCTCGGGCGACCCACGCGCTCGGCGAGCGTGCCGCGGTCGGGGTTCGCATCCAGCGCGATGACCCGGTCGTCGCGGGCATCCGCGAGCGCCATCCCGAGCAGCGCGGTCACCGTCGTCTTGCCCACACCGCCCTTGCGCGAGAGGACCGCCACGAAGCGTGCGCCGCCGTCGAGGGGCGCGGCGATCCGCTCATCGAGCGCACGCCGCTCGCGGGAGCGGCGGCTGTCGCCCAGGCGCACGCGGCCGCCGCTGAGGGTGTAGACCAGGTTCGGCCACGCCCCCTCGGGCTCGCGCCTGGGCAGCCGGTCGATCTCCAGCAGCCGGTCGGCCGTCAGCAGGTCGGCGCTCTCGCGCTTGGACTCCTCCTGATCGACGCGTCGTGCCGCAAGGGTGACGGGGGCGGGCGTGGCGTCAACGGGCGAGACGGGAGTCGGCTCGGATCGCGTTGCGACCGTCGGTTCGGATCGCGTCGCGACCGTGGGCGCAGCAGGCGCCGGCGACGCCACAGGCTCGGCTGCCGCTACGGGCACACGCACCCGCGTGGTCGCAGTCACCGTCGCGGGCTCGGGCGCGCGCACCACCGCGACCGGGGGCTCTTCGTTCACCGGAGGCTCGATCTCCGCGTCATGGATGTCGAGGTCGGACGTGCGCACGGGCGAGAACTCGCCCGTGTCCTCCAGGGTTGCGATGACGACGGGCTCGGCCGCAGGCACCGTCTCGTCGGCGATGACGTCGTCGTCGAGTCCGTCGTCGTCATCGGCGAGGGGCAGAGTCACCGCGACCTGCGCGGTCTGGGTTCCGAGAATGTCGATGCCGGCCGCGTCGACGCGGACCGGTTGGTCCAGGATGTCGTCGTCGTGGCCGGTCATCTGATCGTCACGATCAGGCATGGCTTAGGTACTCCCAACGGGCCGCCGGAGAGCCGGCGCCCACCTCAGGCTAATGCGCGCCTTTGACGACGACCAAAAGGTCGCCCGCTTCGACCTGCTGGGTCGCCCCGATCGCGAGCCTTTCGACGAGGCCGTCGATCGGGCTGGTGATGGCCGCCTCCATCTTCATCGCCTCGATCGACGCGACCGCCTCTCCCGCCCGCACCTTTGCCCCCGGCGTCACCTTCAGCGTGACCACGCCGGAGAACGGCGCCGCGATCTGACCGGCCTTGGAGGTGTCGGCCTTCTCCGCGGGGGCCGCCTCCACCACGATGGAGCGATCCCGCACGAACACCGGCCGCAGCTGACCGTTGAGCGTCGTCATGACGGTGCGCATACCCTTGTCATCGGGCTCGCCGATGGCCTCGAGGCCGACCCACAGCTGCACGCCCCGCTCGATCTCCACGACGTGCTCGCCGCCCGGAGTCAACCCGTACAGGTAGTCCGCCGTGTCGAGGACGGCCAGATCGCCGTAGGCGTCGCGGGCCTCGTGGAACGTGCGGGTGGGGCCGGGAAACAGCAGCCGGTTGAGGGTCGTGCGCCGGGCCGGGCCGGGCTCGACCAGCGTCGCCGCATCCGTCTCGTCGAGGGCTCCTGCGGCATCGGTGACCGTGCGGCCGGCGAGCACCTTCGTGCGGAACGGCTCGGGCCAGCCTCCCGGCAGGTCGCCCAGCTGACCCGCCATGAACGACACGACCGAGTCCGGGATGTCGTAGTTCTGCGGGTTCTCCGCGAAGTCGGCGGGATCGGCGCGGACCGCGGCCAGGTGCAGCGCGAGGTCGCCGACCACCTTCGATGACGGGGTCACCTTGGGAACGCGTCCGAGGATGTCGTTCGCCGCCGCGTACATGTCCTCGATCAGCTCGAAGTCCTCCGCGAGCCCGAGGGCGATGGCCTGCTGACGCAAGTTCGACAGCTGCCCGCCGGGGATCTCGTGCCGGTACACACGTCCCGTCGGGCCGGGCAGTCCCGACTCGAACGGGTGGTAAAGGTGGCGTACCGCCTCCCAGTAGGGCTCGAGGTCGGCGACCGCGGCGAGAGGGATGCCGGTGTCGCGCTCGGTGTGGGCGAGGGCGGCCACCAGCGCCGAGAGCGACGGTTGGCTCGTGGTGCCCGACATCGGCGCGGCCGCGGCGTCCACCGCGTCGGCTCCTGCCGCGCTGACAGCGAGGAGCGTCGCCAGTTGGCCGCCGGCCGTGTCGTGGGTGTGCACGTGGACGGGCACGTCGAAGCGCTCCCGGAGGGCGCTGACCAGACGTGCTCCGGCCGCGGGACGCAGCAGACCCGCCATGTCCTTGATGCCGATGATGTGCGCTCCGGCGGAGACCATCTCGTCGGCCAGGCGCAGGTAGTAGTCGAGCGTGTACAGATCCTCGCCCGGATCGAGCATGTCGCCCGTGTAGCAGAGCGCCGCCTCGGCGACGGCCGTGCCCGTGGCGAGAACGGCGTCGATCGCCGGGCGCATCTGCGTCACGTCGTTGAGGGCATCGAAGATACGGAAGATGTCGACCCCGGATGCGGCAGCCTCCGCGACGAAGGCGTCGGTCACCGCGGCCGGGTACGGCGTGTAGCCGACCGTGTTGCGTCCACGCAGCAGCATCTGGATAGCGATGTTCGGCAGGCCCTGCCGCAGCGCGTCGAGACGCTCCCACGGGTCCTCGCCGAGGAAGCGCAGCGCGACGTCGTAGGTGGCGCCGCCCCAGGCCTCCACGGAGAGCAGCTGCGGGGTCAGCCGGGCGACATAGGGAGCGACGGCGGCGAGATCCTTCGTGCGCACCCGCGTCGCCAGCAGCGACTGATGCGCGTCGCGGAAGGTCGTGTCGGTGACCGCGAGCCGCGTCTGGGCGCGCAGGTCCGCAGAGAAGCGAGCCGGCCCCAGCTCCTGCAGGCGCTGGCGGGACCCAGCCGGCGCGGGGGCGCGCAGGTCGACGTGCGGCAACTTCGCCGTCGGTGACGCCGTCACCGGACGCGCCCCGTGCGGCTGGTTGACCGTGACGTCGACGAGCCAGTTCAGGATCTTCGATCCGCGGTCTTTCGATTCCCGCCCGCGCAGCAGCTCGGGACGCTCGTCGATGAAGGAGGTGCTGATATCTCCGGCCTCGAACGCCGGGTCGTCCAGCACCGCCTGCAGGAAGGGGATGTTGGTAGAGACGCCGCGGATGCGGAACTCCGCCAGCGCGCGGCGCGCCCTGGCCACGGCCGCCGGGAAGTCGCGACCGCGGCACGTCAGCTTGGCCAGCATCGAGTCGAAATGCGGACTGATCTGCGAGCCCGCCGCCGTGGTGCCACCGTCGAGCCGGATGCCGGCGCCGCCCGGCGACCGGTACGTCGTGATCTTGCCGGTGTCGGGCCGGAACCCCTGCGTCGGGTCCTCGGTCGTCAATCGGCACTGCAGAGCCGCGCCGCGCAGTGGGATCTCGGGCTGCGTGAGACCCAGCTCCCCCAACGTGGCTCCCGCGGCGATCCGCATCTGGGCCTGCACCAGGTCGACGTCCGTGACCTCCTCGGTGACGGTGTGCTCCACCTGGATGCGGGGGTTCATCTCGATGAAGACGACCTCGCCGGCGCGAGGGCCGGCGGTCTCCAGGAGGAATTCCACCGTGCCGGCGTTCTCGTAGCCGATCGATCGGGCGAAGGCGACGGCATAGCGGTGCAGGTCGGCGCGCACACTGTCGTCGAGGTTGGGCGCCGGCGCGATCTCGATGACCTTCTGGTGGCGGCGCTGCACCGAGCAGTCGCGTTCGTAGAGATGAACAGTCTCCCCCGCCCGGTCGGCGAGCACCTGCACCTCGATGTGCCGCGGGCGCTGCACGGCCTGCTCCAGGAACATCCGTGGGTCGCCGAACGCGCTCTGCGCTTCCCGCATCGCCTCGGCGAGTGCGGGGCCGAGCTCGGCGGCGGACTCGACGCGCCGCATCCCGCGCCCGCCGCCGCCGGCGACGGCCTTCGCGAAGAGCGGGAACCCGATCTCCTCCGCCGCCGCGAGCAGCGCGTCCACGTCGTCGGACGCCTCGCTCGAGCGGAGCACCGGCACACCCGCGTCCCGCGCGTGCTGCTTGGCGGTGACCTTGTTACCGGCCATCGCGAGTACGCGGGCCGGCGGACCGATGAAAGCGATCCCCTCCTGGGCCGCACGTGCGGCGAGCTCCGGGTTCTCAGAGAGGAAGCCGTAGCCCGGGTAGATGGCGTCCGCGCCGGACTCGACGGCGACGCGGATGATTTCCTCGACGTCGAGGTACGCCCGAACCGGGGCGCCTTTCGTGCCGATCTGGTAGGCCTCGTCGGCCTTCAGCCGGTGCAGGGAGAACCTGTCCTCGTAGGGATAGATGGCTACCGTGCGGGCCCCGACTTCGAACGCCGCGCGGAAGGCGCGGATCGCGATCTCGCCGCGGTTGGCGACCAGGATCTTCCGGAACATGGGGACCTCGCATCCGTCGTGAGGCGGGGGTGTCCGGCGGCCGGGTTCGCCGCCTCACACATCGTTGAGTGTGCTCACAGCCTAGGGGACGGTAACGTAGGGAAGCGTGCACGTCCTTTCCGTCAGTTCCCTCAAAGGCGGCGTCGGTAAGACGACCGTGACACTCGGTCTCGCCTCGGCGGCCTTCGCGCGCGGCGTGCGGACCCTCGTCGTGGACCTCGACCCGCAATCCGATGTCTCCACCGGCATGGACATCCAGGTCGCCGGCCGTCTCAACGTGGCCGATGTCCTCGCCAACCCCAAGGACAAGGTCGTCAAGCAGGCGATCACCTCCAGCGGCTGGACGAAGGTGCACCCGGGCACGATCGACGTCATGATCGGCAGCCCGTCCGCCATCAACTTCGACGGACCGCACCCGAGCGTGCGCGACGTGTGGAAGCTCGAAGAGGCCCTCGCCACGGTCGAGGCGGACTACGACCTCGTCCTCATCGACTGCGCGCCCTCCTTGAACGCGCTCACCCGCACGGCCTGGGCGGCGAGCGACCGCGTCGTCGTGATCACCGAGCCCGGCCTGTTCTCCGTCGCCGCCGCTGACCGCGCCCTCCGCGCGATCGAGGAGATCCGCCGCGGCCTGTCGCCACGGCTCCAGCCCCTGGGCATCGTCGTGAACCGCGTTCGGCCCCAGTCGATCGAGCACCAGTTCCGCATCAAGGAGCTGCGCGACATGTTCGGTCCGCTCGTGCTCTCCCCCCAGCTGCCCGAGCGCACGTCACTGCAGCAGGCGCAGGGTGCGGCCAAGCCGCTGCACATCTGGCCCGGAGACTCGGCCCAGGAGCTTGCGGCCGACTTCGACGCGCTGCTGGACCGGATCATGCGCACGGGGCGTATCGCGACCCCCGAGGACGTCCCGGCACAGTGACCGCCGTGTGAGCGCCGTCGACCGAAAGGTCGACGGCGCTTGCCTCTATGTGAGGTGTCTCCGAGCGCGCCGCGCGCCTGAGATGACGGGCGCAGGTGGAGGAAGCGGTCAGGCCGTGCGGCGTGTGCGGCGGGCAGCGAGCTCGTCGGAGGGGTCCGGCACCTGCGGATCGAACGAGACGAGCGTGGACTCGACCTCGCGCAGGACCTTGCCGACCGCGATCCCGAAGACGCCCTGACCGCGACTGACGAGGTCGATGACCTCGTCGTTGGACGTACAGAGGTACACCGACGCGCCGTCGCTCATGAGAGTGGTGCCGGTGAGATCACGGATGCCGGCGACGCGCAACTGCTCGACCGCGGTGCGGATCTGCTGCAGCGAGATGCCGGTGTCGAGGAGGCGCTTGACGAGCTTGAGTACGAGGATGTCGCGAAAGCCGTACAGGCGCTGCGATCCCGAGCCCGACGCACCGCGGACCGTCGGCTCGACGAGCTCGGTGCGTGCCCAGTAGTCGAGCTGGCGGTAGGTGATACCTGCTGCGCGCGCTGCGACCGCGCCACGATATCCGACCTCGTCGTCCATCTGCGGCAAACCGTCGGTGAAGAGGAGGTCGGCAGCGAGGGGGATCTCGCCGAGCGGTTCGCCAGCGGTCATGCGGGCGCCTCCTTCGTGTCACGGGTTACTTCCACGCTAGAGGAGGCCTCCCCCTCCGGCAATGACATCCGCCTCGAAGATTCGGCGTGTCGCGCGATCATCCGTCGAGCCGCTCGAGCGAGGCGCGCACAAGCGCCTCGCGAACGTCGGCGATGCGCCTGGCGAGCTCTGGAGCGGTCTCCGCTGCGCGACCGCGCGACGCTGCATCCGTTCGCCGACGCAGCGGCGCGAGCGCCGATTCCACGAGCGAGACATCACGATCGGCGCTCTGCTTCACCGCACGCAGGTGGCGCGGTTCGATGCCGTGACGGTCGAGGGCGACGAGCGCGCGCAGCATCGCGAGCGCCTGCTCGTCGTAGGTCTCGCCGCCGACGATGAGTCCCGTGCTGAGTGCGTCGTTGAGCAGCTGAGTCCCCGCCCCCGCCGTCCGCAGCAACTCGTCACGTCGGTAGCGCCGAGCGGCGGGGACGATGGATCGCGGCACGCCGCCCGCAGGAGACGCGGGATCGCGCCCCGCATCCAGGTCGTCGAGGTATTCGCGGATGACCAAGAGAGGCAGGTAGTGGTCGCGCTGCAGGGTGAGCGCCAGACGCAGACGCTCGAGATCCTTCGGCGTGAACTTGCGGTACCCGGTCTCGGTACGTCGCGGGGTGACGATGCCCTGCACCTCGAGGAAGCGCAGCTTCGATGAGGTCAGGGCGGGGAACTCGGGGGTCAGCCGTGCCAGCACCTGCCCGATGCTGAGCAGGCCCGTGGCCTCACTGCGGCCGCGGGCGGAGACCGCCGCCATCAGCCTTCGACTGCCGGAAGGTCGGCGGGCGAGACGAAGAAGTTGAGACGGAACTTGCCGATGCGCACCTCGGCGCCGTTGCTGAGCGTGTCGCGGTCGACACGCTCACCGTTGACGTAGGTGCCGTTGAGCGAACGCTGGTCGACGATCTCGAACGCCCGCCCGACACGGGTGATCTCGGCGTGACGACGTGAGACGGTGACGTCGTCGAAGAAGATATCGGCGTCCGGATGCCGGCCGACCGTCGTGACGTCGGTGTCCAGCAGATAGCGGGCTCCCGCGGTCGGGCCGGAACGGACGATGAACAGTGCGGCACCCGAAGGGAGCGCTTCGATCGCCTCGAGCTCGGGTTCACTCAGCTCACTGCCGAACGGCACGAACGACAGGTCCGAGTCGTGCCCGAAGGTCTGCGTGGTGTCGTGCGCCGGCACGGCTCGGTCGCTTTCGCGACGGATGCTGTCCGGGCGGGGCCTGTACTGCTCGTCCACGTCGTCCTCCTCTCACCCAGCCTAACCGATCGGACCCTCTGCCCGACATCGCCGAGGGGAGCGGATTCTGCGCGCGGCATGCATCGCCGCGATCGCGCGTCCCGCCACGCACAGCGGGTCGAAGGCACGCGGCGTTAGGCTCGTCGCCGTGACTTCCCAGACTTCCCGCCGCCGTCCTGTGCGCGCACTCGTCGCTGCTCTCGCCACGCTCCTGATCGCTTCGGGCGGGGTGCTGCTGGGCACAGCGCCCGCGTTCGCCCACGATGAGCTCGTCTCCTCTGACCCCGCATCGGGTTCCACGGTCGACGCGCTGCCCGCGGCGCTCACCCTCACCTTCAGCGGGGACCTGCTCTCCGACGCATCCACCACCGTCGTCCAGGTCACGGATGCCGCCGGAACGTCGCTGGCCGACGGGGCACCGACCGTCAGCGCCAACGTCGTCACCCAGCCCCTGACCGGTTCGGCCAGCGGCACCGTCTCGGTGGCGTGGCGCGTCGTCTCCAGCGACGGTCACCCGATCTCCGGCGAGTTCGCGTTCACCTCGAACGCGGTCCCGACGGCGACCCCGACCCCGACGGAGACGGCCGCGACGCCGGAGACCACTGCCACGCCCGAGCCCGAGATGACGACCCTCACCGCTCCGACGACTTCCGACTCGTCCGCGCCGGTCTGGCCGTGGATCGTCGGAGCCGTCGTCGTACTCATCGCGATCGGCCTCGTTGTGTGGCTTCTGGGTGCCAGGGCGCGCCAGCAGAAGCAGGCCGCGAGCGAGCGGACGGCAGGCCGTTCGAACTCCACCGAGCGATAGGCTTGACCCATGCCTCATTACGACGTCGTCATCCTCGGCGCGGGCCCCGGCGGGTACGTCGCGGCCGTGCGCAGCGCACAGCTCGGCCTCTCCACCGCCGTCATCGAAGAGAAGTACTGGGGCGGTGTGTGCCTCAACGTCGGCTGCATCCCCTCCAAGGCGCTTCTCAAGAACGCGGAGCTCGCCCACACCTTCGCCCACAAGGCCAAGCTGTTCGGCATCACCGGCGAGGTGAACTTCGATTACGGCGTGGCGTTCGACCGCAGTCGTGACGTGGCGGACGGCCGCGTCAAGGGCATCCACTACCTGATGAAGAAGAACAAGGTCACCGAGTACGACGGCCGCGGGACCTTCGTCGACGACCACTCCATCGACGTCGCGAAGAGCGACGGCTCCACCGAGCGCGTCACCTTCGACAACGTCATCATCGCCACGGGCTCCACGGTGCGCCTGCTTCCCGGTGTGACCCTCAGCGAGAACGTCGTGACCTACGAGGAGCAGATCCTCTCCCGCGAGCTCCCGTCCTCGATCGTCATCGTCGGCGCCGGTGCGATCGGCATGGAGTTCGCGTACGTCATGTCGAACTACGGCGTGAAGGTCACGATCATCGAGTTCCTCGACCGCGCGCTTCCCAACGAGGACGCCGATGTGTCGAAGGAGATCCAGAAGCAGTACCGCAACTACGGCATCGACATCCTGACCTCCACCAAGGTCGAGTCGGTCGTCGACTCCGGTGACAAGGTCACCGTGACCTACACCGACAACAAGAGCGGTGCGCAGAGCTCGATCGAGTCCGACAAGGTGCTCATGTCGATCGGCTTCGCCCCGCGCGTCGAGGGCTTCGGCCTCGAGAAGACCGGCGTCGCCCTCACCGACCGCGGCGCCATCGCGATCGATGACTACATGCGCACGAACGTGCCGCACATCTACGCCATCGGCGACGTCACCGCCAAGCTGCAGCTCGCCCACGTCGCCGAGGCACAGGGGGTCGTTGCGGCCGAGACGATCGGCAAGGCGGAGACCATGGCGCTGGGCGACTACCGGATGATGCCCCGCGCGACGTTCTGCTCGCCGCAGGTCGCATCCTTCGGCCTCACCGAGGCGCAGGCGCGCGAGACCGGTCGCGAGATCAAGGTCGCGACCTTCCCGTTCATGGCGAACGGCAAGGCGCACGGACTCGGTGAGCCCGTCGGCTTCGTCAAGCTGATCGCCGATGCGGAGCACCTCGAACTGCTCGGCGGGCACATGATCGGACCGGACGTGTCGGAGCTGCTGCCCGAGCTGACGCTGGCGCAGAAGTGGGACCTCACCGCACTCGAGCTGGCGCGCAACGTGCACACGCACCCGACGCTGTCCGAGGCGCTGCAGGAGGCCTTCCACGGCCTCGCGGGTCACATGATCAACTTCTGATCCTCAGATCGAATGCAGAAGGGGCCCTCCTCGCGGAGGGCGCCTTCTGCATTCGATGGGTCAGCGCCCGAGGGCGCGCCCGAGTTTGGAATCGGATGCGGACACCGTGCCGCCCGCGGCGGTGACGAGCGCGTCGGCGGCGGCGAAGAACGTCGCCCGCCAGGCGGAGTCGGCAGGAGCCGCCGGCCCGAGCTCCACCTCCCATTCCCGCCACACCCTCTCGGCACCGGTCGCGGCCTCGCTCGCGCGCACGCGATCGTCCACGACCTCCGCGACGACACCTCCGTCGGCGTCGCGAAGCAGGTACGCCGTGCGACTGTTGCGGATGCGGGCGATCTGCACGAAGGGTCCGGAGGCCCAGTTCGCGACCGCATCCGCGACCGCGTCCGGCACGACCAACTCGTCGTCCACGATCGGCCAGCCCCACTCGTGACGCCCTTCCGCCGCGCTCGACTTCACGTGCCAGCCGGCGTCGTGACCGCCGGTCCGGCGGCGGATGGCCACCCTCGCGCGGGCGAGGTCCAGGGCCGTGGTGTCGAAGTACCTGGCATCGAGGTCACGCTGCTCCGCGGCGTCGATGCTCGCCACATCGGGCAGGGTCGACCAGTCGGGCAGCGGTGTGTCCGCCTCGGCGTCGTAGGTGCGCTCGATCTCGACCGAGCGGGTCGGCTCCTGGGGTGCGCTCACTCGTTGCGGTCTTCTTCGTCGGGATTGACCGGTTCGGTCGTCTCGACGAAGTTGAAGACCTCCTGCTGCGGCCCGTCGGCGTCGGCGTCGGCCGCCTGGCGCTGGTAGACCAGCTGCCCCTCGCCGTAGGGAACGATGAGCGCGTCGTCGACGCCGTCTTCCAGAGGGATGACCTGCCCGTCGAGGGGGCCTCCGGTCAGTCGTGCGATAGCCATGCCGCCCAGCCTAGACCTCGGCGAGACGCCGCCCACCCGCCGCGCACGGTGGCCTAGAATCCCGACGTGAAACCCTTCGTGCTGCTCGCGACCCGGGCCGAGGACGGCCCCGCCGACGAGGAGTACGCGCTCATGCTCCGATACTCGCGCCTCGCACCCGCCGAGCTTCGACGGGTGCGCCTCGAGGCGGAGCCGATGCCGCGCCTCGACCTCGACGAGCTCTCGGGCATCATCGTCGGCGGCGGCCCCTTCAACGCCTCGGATCCGCCGGAGCGGAAGTCGTCGGTGCAGGCGCGTGTGGAACAGGAGATGTCGACCTTGCTCGACGACGTCGTCGCCTGCGACATGCCGTTCCTGGGCGCCTGCTACGGGGTCGGGACCCTCGGTGTGCACCAGGGCGCGACGATCGATCGTACGTACGCCGAACCGATCTCCGTCGTCCCCGTCTCCCTCACCGCAGAGGGCCGTGACGATCCCCTCTTCGCGGGGATGCCCGACACCTTCGGGGCGTTCGTCGGCCATAAAGAGGCTGTGCGTCATCTCCCCGAGCATGTGACGCTGCTGGCCACCTCGCCCGCGTGTCCCGTGCAGGCCTTCCGCGTCGGGGCCAACGTCTACGCGACGCAGTTCCATCCGGAACTCGATGTCGCGGGCATCTCGACCCGCATCCGCGCCTACGCCGGCTACGGCTACTTCGCCGACGGCGAGCTCGACGCCACGCTCGCCGCCGTGCGCCGAGCCCCTGTCACGCACCCGTCACGCATGCTGCGGACGTTCGTCGAGCGCTACGCGCGCTGAGCCTTCTCGAGCGCCTTGTCGTGCTCCGACTGGACCGCGACCTGGGCGCGCTGGAGTTCGTCGGCAGCGATGCGCACCGCATCCTCGGCGCGTTGACGCCGACGCTCGGCGAAGGTGGACGCTCCGAAACGCTCCCGCATCCGATCGTCCCCCTCGCGCGTCATCGTGACGATGACCGAGGCGGAGATCAACATCACCTGGGCGGACAGATTCACCCAGAGCAGCAAGGCCACGATCGACGCGAACGAGGCCAGCAGCGGGTTCGAGCTCGCTCCCCCGACGAACAGGCTCGACAGTTCCTGCAGCACCGTCAGACCCGCACCGCCCAGGGCCGCGCCGGCCAGAAGTGCGCGACGCGGCGCCGTGACACCCGACATCGTCCAGAACATCAGCAGCACCACGAGCGCATCGAGCACGAAGACGACCAGCACGCCGACGGCGCGGGTGCCGATCTGCGCCGCGGTGGAGTCCTCTGCGACCCCGAGCCACGACAGCACCGTGGTCACCGACAGCGACCCGACGAAGGTGGCCGCGGCCGACAGCACGAGCAGGACGGCGATCGCGACGGCGAGGCCGAGGTTGCGCAGCAGCACCCAGAGGAAGAACACGTCTTCGCCCGACGTGTCGGCGATCGTGCGCACGGCCATCCGGAGCGATCCGATGGCGCCGATCGAGGCGCCGATCAGACCGACGAGCGAGATCACGCCCGCGATCGTCAGACCGGCGGGCGCCTTGATCTCCGACAGGTCGATCAGCCCGTCGCCGTCGGTTCCGACGAGCCCGGGGACGGCGGAGTTCACCGCATCCGCGAGAGAACTCAGCGCGGCCGGATTGCCCGCCAACCACATCGCTGCGATCGAGAAGCCGAGCAGCACGGCGGCGAAGATGCTGAACAACGCGCGATACGTGACGCTGTCGGCGAGCTGCGCGCCGCGGCGCTCGCTGTAGCGCAGGAAGGCGCGGACCAGGGTCCTGCGCAGTGCCCAGGCTGTCGCGCGAGCCAAGAGCGGCTGCGGGGAGGCGGAGATGCTGCTCATCGCGCCAGGCTAGCGTCCGCGCTCGTCTGCGCCGCTCGGTTGACAGGCGCCGCGCGCTTGCTTAGGTCAGGGCGCTGAGGCCGATGACGATCCAGGCGCCGAGCAGCATCCACGGCCCGAAGGGGATGCGGGTTCGACGCCCGCCGCGACGCGAGAGCAGCAGACCCACGCTGAAGACGCCGCCGAGCAGGAACCCGGCGAACAGTCCCAGCAGCAGCGCGCCCCACCCGAGATACCCGAGCGCGATTCCGAGCAGACCCGCCAGCTTCACATCGCCGCCGCCCATTCCGCGAGGCTGCACGAGGCGCAGCAGGAGGTAGAACACGAAGGCGATCGCGCCACCCGCGACCGCCTGGAGGAACGGGACCATGTCTGCGCGCCCGATGGAGGCGAGAGCCAGAGCCGCGAGCAGGAACGGATACGCCGGCAGCACGAGCGCGTTCGGGAGCCGGTGCGTGCGCACATCGATCACCGCGAGCACCACGCTCAGGACCGCGAGAGCGCCGTAGGCGACCAGCAGCGCGAGTCCGGCGGGGTCCATCTCACGCGTCCAGGACCGTCAGCTCGACCGAGATCTCGTCGCCCTCGCCGGCCGCGGCGGCCTCGCGCACGGCGCGCTTGACCGGCAGGTGGTAGGTCGCGCTGGCCGCATCCGGGAAGACGGACGTGCGCCAGGAGACGCCGGCGACCTCGACGGCCACCCGCACCGCACCGAAGCCGCTCGGCGCACGCGGCACCTCGCGGATCATCTCGCTCGCATCCTGGGGCAGCGCGACGAAGAACCAGTCCGCGTCCCGGCGCGCCTCCCACCGGAACAGCGGCGCCCGGAACGTGAAGTGCATCAGCCCAGCGTAGAACCGGAGCCCGTCACGTCGGCGTCTTTCCCCAGGCGCCGCGAGCGCACCGGCGGGCGGACCGCTGCGCGGAACCGACCGCGCGGCCAGCTCGCGGCGAAGGTGGTGAGCACCTTGCCCAGTCGCTCGGCGAGCCCCCGCGGGTGCACGAGCGGACGCGAGGAGACGGGCATGCGCAACTGGCGATCCCAGCGAACACCGTCGGAGCGGCGGAGGTGGATCGTCAGGTCCAAGTCGTCGTGGACGCGCGCATCGTCGCGACGCACCTTGTCGCGTACGCGCTGCCAGACGCCGGCGCGCATCGCGAAGTTGGACCCGAACACCAGGGGGATGCCGAGCCAGAGCTTGATCCAGAAGCGCCCCCCACCGATGTACCAGTGCTCGCCGAGGTAGTGCACGAGACGAGTGGACCCGTAGAACTCTGCGCCCCCCGTGAGCACACCCAGATCCGCGTCGGCGGCGAAGGCGCGCTCGATGCGCAGCAGCCAGTCCGGATGGGGGCGCGAGTCCGCATCCAGCCGTGCGATCACGTCGGCATCGGTCGAAGCGGCGTCGTAGCCCGCGGCGGCCGCCGGCCAGATGCCGACCACGGTCTCGACGATCACCTCGACGCCCGCGGCGCGCGCGAGCGCCGCGGAGTCGTCGCTGCTCGCGTTGTCGACGACGATGATCCGGTCAGCCGGACGCTGCTGCAGGGTGAGCGCTTTCAGACACGCGGCGAGCATCTCGGCATCGTCGCGGCACGGGATGACCACAGCGATCCGCGTCCCCATACCCGTCATGCTCCGCGCTCGGCCCGCGCCCGACCGCGCGCCGCGCCGGAGAGGCGGTCGACCGTGGCTGCGGCGAGCACGGTCACCGTGTAGACGACGAGATCTCGGACGTCGAACACCGTGCCGAGCACGAGCATGATCGGCGGGAAGCCGTCACCCCACGAGAGCGGCAGGCCGGTGAGCTGGAACAGCTCGATCGCCGCGCACCACACCCAGGCGCCGAGCGCCGGAACCCAGAGGGCACGTCGCGGGACGATCACGACGGCGAGCAGGTACACCAGCAGTGCGTACAGCGCGTCTCCGGCGATGTCGCTCACCGCGCCGTCGGGCGCGAAGCGGTGCACCCCGAGCCCGACCACCACCGTGACCGCGGCGGCGACGGCCGCAACGATGCGCCGTCGGTCGAGGGTCACCAATGCGGGTGGATGTCGGCCCGCAGGCGCCGGTCGTAGACGTCGCGGACGACGGCGTCGAAGGCGTCCAGATCGAATCCGCCGTCGAGAAGCCTCGCAGCGTCCGCGTTGGACCGCGCCTGCGCGGATGTGCGCGCGCCCGGGATGACGCTCGTGACGCCAGGAAGCGCCGCGATCCACGCGAGCACGGCCGCCGGGAGCGAGATGCCATCCCCCAGCGCTGCGGCGAGTTCGTGGGCGGCCGCGAGCCCGGTCTCGTAGTCGACACCGGAGAACGTCTCGCCCCGGTCGAACGCTTCACCGTGGCGGTTGTAGCTGCGGTGGTCGTTCGCCGCGAATCTCGTCTGGCTCGTGTAGCGACCGCTGAGCAGGCCGGATGCCAGCGGCACGCGCGCGAAGATCGCGACCCCCGCATCCGCGGCCGCGGGCAGCACCTCGTCGAGCGGCTTCAGCCGGAAGGGGTTGAGGATGATCTGGACGTTGGTGACCCCGGGTCGGGAGATCGCGCTGAGCGCCTGGGCGCTCGTCTCCACGGAGACGCCGTACGCCGCGATGGCGCCGCCGTCGACGAGTCGGTCCAACTCGTCGTAGGTCGACGCATCGTCGATCACGCTGGAGGGCGGGCAGTGCAGCTGCACCAGATCGAGCGTGTCTACGCCGAGATTGCGGCGGGAGCGGTCGGTCCAGGCGCGGAAGTTCTCGGGCGAGTAGTTCGCCCTCTCTTGCGGCAGACGCCGCCCCATCTTGGTCGCGACCGTGATCTCATGCCCGCCCCGGTCGCGGAGGAACCGGCCGATCAGTTGCTCGGAACGTCCGTCGCCGTAGACATCGGCGGTGTCGAAGAGGGTGACGCCGGCATCCGCCGCCGTGCTCAGCACGGCCAGCGCGTCGGTCTCATCGACCTCGCCCCAGTCTGCTCCCAGTTGCCACGTACCCAGTCCCAACGCCGAGACGGACCTGCCGGTGTTGCCAAGCGGACGCTGCTGCATGCGCTCCAGCCTAGGCGTCGGCTCGCCGTCGGCGAACCGTCGCGGAGACGACCGCGACCGCCGTTCCGACGGCCACGCCGAGAAGCGTGTCCACCAGCCGGTCTCGCAGGAGCGGGCCCGGCTCGACGGGCACGGCCAGTTCGATCATGAGAAGGGCGAGCGGGGTGATGAACACCATCGCGAGTCCGTAGTTGCGTCCCACGAAGAGCTCCGCGCACACCTGGAGGGCGATGGCGACCGCGAGCACCGCCAGCGGCGGCAGCGGCAACATGAGCAGCGCTGCCGCCAGGAGGATGCCGGCACAGGTGCCGATCAACCGCTGGGCGCCGCGCACGATCCGGGCGGTCGTCCCCGCTCCCCCGAGCGCGGCGACGGCCGCCACCATCGCCCAGTACCAGTGGGTGCCCACCAGCGCGAGACCGACGATTCCGGCGAAGAGCGATCCCACACCCACCGTCACCGCCATCTCGGCGGCGACGTTTCGCCGGGCGTCCGGCCTCGGCGCGGGAGCTGACGGCAAGCGCCGACGGACGACGGCGATCAGCACCGTCACCGCCACCGCGAACGCGGCACCGCCGGCGCCGACGACCGCGCCCTCGACGAGCGTGCGCCCGCTCGCCGGGAGCGTCGCGCACGCCCCCGCGGCGAAGACCGCGAACAGCGCGCCCGGCGGATGCCACCGGTACGCGTGCGCAACCAGCGTGACGCCGGCGGCGAGCGCCGCAACGACGATCACTCGCACGGCATCCGGTGCGTCGATGACCGAGAGCGTCGTTCCGAGAAGCATCGCCGTCACCTGGACGCAGCCCGCGGCGAGCTGCATCAGGATGCGGTCGCGATAGCCATCGAGCCGACCGTAGAGCGACGCGAAGGCACCGAAGCTGGCGTAGACGCTCAGATCGAGCCGGCCGATCGCCCAGAGCACCAGGAGCGGGACGGCCACGGAGACGGCGACCCTCACGGCGACACGATGCTCGCCCTGCCGCGGCGACACCTTCACGAAGCGGACGCCCACCTCCCGCATCCGCTCACGCATCCCTCCAGGCTACGCCCGAGCGACGGCGCCACGTGGAGCTCGACCTCCCCGATCGTCCGGCTGCCGATGCGCGCCGGAGTCGCCGAACATCCGCCGCCCGACTGCTCTGCGCCGGGCTGGAGGTGCCGCGTCGAGGCTGCCCGGCGTGGCTAGAGCGCGTCTTCGATGCCGGGCACGAGCTTCGCGGCGATCGTGGCGAGGGCGGTGCGCTCCGAATCGTCGAGCCGGTCGAGAACCAACGAGCGGATCTGCTCGACGTGGGCAGGCGCCGCCTGGCGCAGGACGTCCCAGCCGGCGTCGGTCAGCCGGGCGGACTGGGTGCGCCCGTCACCGCCGCACGTGGTGCGCTCGACCCAACCGCGGCGTTCGAGAGCGTCGATGGCGTGGCTGAGCCTCGACCGGCTGAGACCGGCGATGCGAGCGAGGTCGGTCATCGTGGCGGGCTGCGCGAAGCTTCCGGCGAGGGTCACGAGGATCGCGTAGTGCGCGTGGTTGATTCCGCCCTCGTCGCGCAGCCGGCGATCGAGTGCCTGCGGCAGGAGCTGGACGAGCCGGATCAGCGGAAGCCACGCCGCCATCTCATCGTCCGTCAGCGTCCGTGTGGGACGCGTCGCGTCGGATGGGGTCGCCGTCTCCATCACGCCGCAGGCAGGTCGATGGCGTGGGCGGTGTGGTCGCGCTTGGCCGCCAGGTAGCGCGCGTTCGACGCCGAGAGGTGCACCGCCGTGCGCACGCGGTCGGTGACCCGGATCCCCAGGCCCTCGAGCTGCGCCGCCTTGTCGGGATTGTTGCTGAGGAGCCGGATGCGCTCCGCCCCGACGGCCCGGAGCATCTGCGCGGCCACGGTGTAGTCGCGCTCGTCCTCGCCCCGCCCGAGCGCCAGGTTCGCCTCGTACGTGTCCAGGCCCGCGTCCTGAAGCGCATACGCGTCGAGCTTCGCGTACAGGCCGATGCCTCGCCCCTCCTGACGGAGGTAGAGCAGGAACCCGCCGTCGACGGCGATCCGCTCCACTGCCTCGCGCAACTGCGGACCGCAGTCGCAGCGCTCGGAGCCGAAAAGGTCGCCGGTCAGGCATTCGCTGTGCGGGCGCACCAGCGGCGCGTCGCCCCCGGCGGTGCTGCGCTCGAGGGCACCCCGCCAGTCGCCGAGACCGAGCAGCAGATGCTCCTTGCCGTCGACGAGGCCGTCGAAGGTCAGCACGTCGGCACCGGTCGTGTAGCCGTCCGAGAAGCGGAGCGGCACCTGCACCTGAACCCGGATCTCCGCCACGGGGACCGGGGCCACGAAGATGCGTGAATTCTCAACCATATGGTGCTCAATCCCGATGGTCGGTGGAGTATTCCCGGCGCCGTGAGAAAGACTCATGCACGTCCGCGGAGACACTGGGGGCATGGCCCAGATCCCGGTCTACTACTACTCCTCGGTGTCCAACCTGACACGCCGCTTCGCCGAGCACCTGGCCGCTCGCGACGGCCGCGCCGTCAGAGACCTGGCAGATCCGGAGGTACGACGCAGCGAGGCTCCGGGGCGTTGGGTTCTGCTGACCCCTTCCTACAAGGCGGGCAACGCCGACGAGGCGACCCTGCCCGCCCCGGTCCGCGCCTTCCTGCGCTCCGCGGTCAACCGACGTCGCCTGGTCGGCATCATCGGATCGGGCAATCGGAACTTCGGCGCTCACTACCAGGCGGCGGCGCGGGAGCTCGCCCAGATCAGCGGGCGCCCCGTGCTCTTCGAGTTCGAGCTCTCCGGGACCCCCGAAGATGTCACTCGTTGCGCCGCGATCCTGCGCGACGTCGACGAGGCGCTCGATTCGGCGAACGACTGATGCGCCTTCGACGCGCGATCGGCGCCCGCCATCGCCTGCATCCCTAGACTCTCGATAGGGCCGGCCGTCGCCGGCGCGCTCGCCGGAAGAGAACGAGGAACACCATGCAGCTCGCGATGATCGGACTGGGTCGAATGGGCGCGAACATCGTGCGCCGACTGATGAAGGACGGCCACGACTGCGTCGTCTACGACGTCAACCAGGATGCGGTCGCCGGCCTCGAGTCCGAAGGCGCGACGGGTGCGGGCTCGCTCGCCGAACTCGCCTCCCAGCTCCAGACGCCGCGCACGGTGTGGCTCATGATCCCGGCGGGCCTCACGGGCGGCGTCGTCGACCAGCTCGCGGAGGTGCTCGAGCCCGGGGACATCATCATCGACGGCGGCAACTCGAACTACCGCGACGACGTCCGCCGCGCTGCGGCCCTCAAGGACACCGGGATCCACTACGTCGACGTGGGCACGAGCGGCGGCGTGTTCGGCCTCGAGCGCGGCTACTGCCTCATGGTCGGCGGCCCCGATGAGGCGTTCGCCCACATCGAGCCGATCCTGAAGACCATCGCGCCCGGCGTCGGCGACGTCGAGCGCACCCCCGGACGCTCCGGCGACCTCGCCCCCGAAGAGCGCGGCTACCTCCACTGCGGCCCTTCCGGCGCCGGCCACTTCGTGAAGATGGTGCACAACGGGATCGAGTACGGCATCATGGCCGCGCTCGCCGAAGGACTGAACATCCTCCACAACGCGGATGCGGGAACGCGCGAGGCCAATCACTCCGCCGAGGTCGCGCCGCTGGAAGAGCCCGAGTTCTACCAGTTCGACATCGACACCGCGAAGGTGTCCGAGCTCTGGCGCCGCGGATCGGTGATCTCGTCGTGGCTGCTCGATCTGACGGCGGCGGCGCTCGAGGCGAACCCGACGCTCGACGGCCTGGCCGGACGGGTGTCCGACTCGGGCGAGGGACGCTGGACGGTGAAGGCGGCCGTCGACACCGGCGTGCCCGCGCCGGTGCTCGCCGCATCCCTCTTCGAACGCTTCGCCTCGCGCGGCGAGGATCACTTCGCCAATCAGGTGCTCTCCGCGATGCGCCTGCAGTTCGGCGGCCACCAGGAGCTGCCCGCCGGTGACGTGCTCGAAGCCGGCGGACAGAAGGCCGACAGCTCTCAGGCGTGAGGGCTCCCTCGTCGGTCGCCCGCTCGGGGCGCGTGGCCGACGAGGCTCAGCTCAGGAAGTACTGGCGCGCGAGCGGCGCGACCTCCAGCTGATCGATCTCGTCGGACCCGACCCAGCGCAGTTCGGCGATCTCCGCCGACGCGACCGGCGTCTGGTCGCGGATGTCGGCGGCGAACACCTCCGCCACGACCTCGAATCCCGGTTCGTTAGCGGCCGCCGCCGCGAACGAACCCAGCGGCGCGAGGTCTGCGGCATCCAGCCGGAGCCCCAGCTCTTCCCGGATCTCCCGGACGAGCGTCGTGGCCGCATCCTCGCCGCGCTCCGGCTTGCCGCCGGGTTGCATGAACGCGGTCGTACCGCTCTTGCGCACGAGCAGGAGCTTCCCGTCGGCGTCGCGGATCACCGCGGCGGACACGTGGATGCGGCGAGGTTCGGCGAGGGTCACTCTGGCACGCTAACAGCCCCGCGCAGGCGCGCGACGTAGAATCTCGTGTGCCCGACGCGACCTCTGCCCACACCGATCCGCAGCCCAGCGGGATCGATCCCGACGATCTCGCCACCACTCTGCGTGTGCTGGAGGAGCTCGCACAGGTGGACCAGGCCCACCCGGACTACGTCACGGTCCGGCGTGCGACCGCCGCGATGTTCAAGGCCACCAAGAAGGTGCGGCGCCGCGAGATCCGCGATGCGATCGCCGCCGCGGACCGCGCGGTGGTGCACGCGACGGCGACGGGGGCACCCGATCGCATCGACGACGAGACGCGTGGCATCCCGATCAGCACGTCGACCACGACCCCCACCGCGGGGACGCTGCTCAAGGCGCGCGGCTGCTACATCTGCAAAAAGCCGTACACGGTCGTCGACGCGTTCTATCACCAGCTCTGCCCCGAATGCGCCGCGATGAGTCACGCGAAGCGCGACGCGCGCACCGATCTCACTGGCAAGCGGGCCCTGCTGACCGGCGGGCGGGCGAAGATCGGGATGTACATCGCGCTGCGTCTGCTGCGCGATGGCGCGCACACCACGATCACCACGCGCTTCCCCCGTGATGCCGTACGCCGCTTCAGCAGCCTTCCGGATGCGGCGGACTGGATCGACCGGCTGAAGATCGTGGGCATCGATCTACGAGACCCCGCCCAGGTGATCGGGCTCGCCGAGGACGTGGCCGCGGCAGGGACCCTGGACATCCTCATCAACAACGCGACCCAGACCGTGCGACGCTCCCCCGGCGCCTACCAGCCGCTCGTCGATGCGGAGCTGGCGCCGCTGCCCGATGGCCCGCTTCCCGAACTGGTCACCTTCGGGCACACGAACGACCAGCACCCGCAGGCGCTCGAACGCTCGGTCAGCGCGCACCCGATCCTCGCGGCCGCCGCCGCCCGCGCCGAGGAGCTGACGGAACAGGCCATGGCGGCCGGATCAAGCTCGCTCGAGCGCCTGGCAGCGGGCACGGCGATCGACGCGGGCGGGCTCATCCCCGACCTCGACCACGTCAACTCCTGGACGCAGCGGGTGGAGGACGTCGATCCGCTCGAGATGCTCGAGGTGCAGCTGGCGAACACGACAGCGCCGTTCCTGCTCATCTCGAAGCTGCGACCCGCGCTGGCGGCCAGCAGGGCCCGTCGCACGTACATCGTGAACGTGAGCGCCATGGAGGGCGTGTTCAACCGCGGCTACAAGGGTCCCGGGCATCCGCACACGAACATGGCCAAGGCCGCCGTCAACATGCTGACCCGCACGAGCGCCCGGGAGATGTTCGAGAGCGACCGCATCCTCATGACGAGCGTGGACACCGGGTGGATCACGGACGAGCGGCCGCATCCCACGAAGGTGCGGCTGGCCGAAGAGGGGTTCCACGCTCCCCTGGATCTCGTCGACGGCGCGGCACGCGTGTACGACCCGATCGTGCGCGGCGAGGCCGGCGAGGACCTCTTCGGCGTGTTCCTCAAGGATTACGCGCCCGGCGCATGGTGAGACTCCCCGAGCCCGGCGCACGCGTCGTCGTGCGCTATCTGCTCCCGACCGGCCAGGCGACGGATGCGCTGGGCGAGCTGCTCAGCGCCGACGAGGACGTGGTCGTGGTCGACGGCAAACGCGGCGTGGAGCGCATCCGCCGTGTCGACATCGTCGCCGCGAAACCGGTGCCGCCTCCGCCCGCTCCCCGCCTCCGCCGCCCCTCACCCGGTGCATGAGCGACGCGCATCCGCTCGGAGAGCCGGACACGCGCCTCCTGTCCGATGGCCGGTCGCTCACACTCCGTCGCGCGGGTTCGGGACCGTCGACCGTGGTCTTCGAATCCGGCATGGGCTTCTCGAGCGCCGCGTGGGGTCGCGTGCTTCCCGCCGTCTCCCGCGTCGCGAGGACGATCTGCTACGACCGAGCCGGGATCGGCGAGAGCGAGGCGGATGCGGCACCGCGCACCCTCGACCGGTTGGCCGATGATCTGGGCGCTCTGCTGGCTCCTGAGAGGCGCCCCCTGATCCTGGTCGGACACAGCTGGGGCGGGCCCATCGTGCGCACGCTCGCCGCACGGCGCGTGCTCGATGTGCGCGCTCTCGTGCTCGTCGATCAGACCGACGAGCACATCGACTCCTACTTCACCCCCGCTCTTGCCGAGCAGATGGCGGCGCGGCCTCCCCGGTTCTCCTCCCTCAGCGCGCGTGCCAGCATCGCTCTGCTACGTCGCCGGGCGCTTCGGGCGCAGCCGGCAGCGGTGAAGGCGCAGCTGCGACGCGATCTCGCCGCCCTGGAGCACACGATGGCGCCCGAGCTGGGGCACTTCCTCCCCTCGTTGTCCGCACTGCGCGAGGATCCGGCACATGCCGAGGCGCTCCACGGCATCGGCGCGAGCGTCATCACCGGCACACGCGCCGGAGTCGGCGAACGCGGCCGTCGGCGGGAGATCAACCGGGCGCACGCCGCAACGGCGCGGCAGCTGGGCGGCCGCCTCGTGCCGGCGCGCCGTTCGGGGCACAACGTGCCCTTCGACCAGCCGGAGCTCATCGTGACGGAGATCCGCCGCGTGCTCGCCGAGGCCGGTCCCTCCGCCGTCGGATGAGACCGGCCGTCCGGGTCAACCGATGGCGGTGAAGCGCCGCCGGTGGTGAGCGGGCGTCTCGATCTCGTCGAGGATGGCCAGCGCGAGGTCTGCGGCGGAGATGGTCGAGGTACCGTCCGCGGCCCGCAGGAGCACGTCGCCGCCGAGCGTGTACCGGCCCGTCGATGCCGTGCCGAGCCAGGAGCCGAACTCCTCCGGCGGGCTGACGTAGAACCAGTCGAGCCCGTCGGGGCTGTCGGCGAGCAGTTCGAGAGCGTTGAGCCCGGTCTGCACCTCCGGCTTCACCTCGGCCGGCATGTGCTCCTGGGTGATGTCCCACAGGCGCGGGCCACCCTCCTCGACGAGGAGAGAGGAGGCGCCGCCGACGTAACCGAGGCGCGTGGCGGTGCCGGCCAGGCGCTCGATGAGCGACGCGACGACGCCCTCGACCTTGCCCGCCATGTCGCCGCGCGGGGACAGCGCCACCACCACGACGTCACGGTCGGCGATCACGCTCTCTCGCACATCGTCATCGATGACCGAGCCCTGAACGTCTTCGACGCCGTCGACGGGGTCTGTCGGCGACGTCCGGCTGAGCGAGGTGACCGAGTGCCCGCGCCGCTGCGCTTCCGCGACGACTGCTGCGCCCGCATAGCCGCTCCCACCGAGAACCGTGATTCGTGCCATCGACGTGCTTCCTTTCCTCCGCGTCGGCCTCGGCCGAGCCTTCTGCATCAGGCCGTGGCTCGTGCGCGGCCCGCTCACCAGCGTCCAACCACCCCACTCGCCCGACGATTCCCGCGGTCGCGCACGCATCGCCGATTCATCGCGTGCCCACCGGTACCGCCGTCCCCAGATCGCGCAGGGCGTCGTCGAGCAGGCGAGCGACCGAAGCCCGGTACTGCGGGAGCCACTCGCCCTCGAAGCCGCGGATGTCGATCTCCGTGGCGAGGACGAGCGTGTAGTACAGCCGGTAGAGGGCGAGGCGGATCGAGCCCGTCGGCGAGACGAGTTCGGCGGCGAGGACTCCCCCGGCATCCGTGTCGCCCGCGATGATCTGCTCCTGGACCCCCTCCTCCGCCAGCTGATTCGCCCCGACCAGATCGAAGAGCGGATCGCCCCATACAACGCGCTCGGTGTCGATCAGACCCACGATCCGCAGCTCTTCGTCGAGGAAGATGTTCGCGGGCCAGAGATCGTTGTGCACGACGACCGGATCAGTGACCGCCTCGAGTGCGTGCCCGTGGCGCGAGAGCGCAGCACGAATCCGTTGCGCCGGCAGCGCGGCACCGGACTCGGCCGCGTCCTGGAGGATGCCGTCGAACATGGCGGTGACCGCCGAGCGCCACTCGTCGCGCCGCATGCCCGTCTCCGGCGCAGGGTATCCGAACGCGGGCGCGGGCACGCGGTGGAGCTCGGCCATCAGGGCGCCCAGGGCGTGGCGTGCGCGGGCGGTGGCCGCGTCGTCGAGTTCGAGCTCGTTCCACACGCGCCCTGGCAGGTGACGGGTGACGACGATGTCCGCGGCGACGACCGACTGGGTGAAGTCGGTCACCAGTACCTCGGGCACGGGAGCGTGACCGGCGAGCATCCCGTAGACCAGCGCCTCGGATGCGGCGATCCCACGTTCGTAGCGGCAGAGCCCCCGCGGATCGGTCGGGGTCGCCTTCACGATGATGCGAGCACCATCGGTGAGGGTCACGGCCGACGTGGCGGCGAACGTTCCGCCGGTCAGCGGTTCGATGTGCGCGATCTCCCCGATCGGTGCGAGAACGGCGGCGAGCTGCGCGGGAGTGAGCGACATCGGTGGCACAGGCGGCGGACCTTTCCGGTGGAGCAGCCGGCGTCCACGAGACGCCGGGCCTTCTCACGCTAGCGTCCGCAACGGTGCGATGCCGGTCAGAGGGCCGGGATGCGGATCGTGACCTCTGTTCCGCCGGCCGCGCTCCGTGCGAGCGAAGCCACCCCCGCGTGTGCGGTCACGATGTTGTGCACGACGGACAGCCCCAACCCGAATCCCTGCACCGCGTCTCGATGCGCCATGGGTGCGCGATAGAAGCGGTCGAACGCCCGGTGCTGTTCGACCTCGCTCATGCCGGGGCCATCGTCGCTGACGCGGATCCGGATCTCGTCGTCGACGCGATCGCACTGCGCGAGCACCTCCGTGCCCTCCACGGCGAACTTCACGGCGTTCGAAAGCAGTTCCGCTACCGCCTGTCGGATGCGGCCCGCATCCGCCATGGCGACCGCGGCGTCGGCGACCTCGGCGCGGATCGTCAGGTCGCGCTCGGCTGCGACGGGGCGCGCGATGCGCACGCACTCACGGACAAGGCCGGCGACATCCGTCGGCTTGAGCTGCAGCTCCATCCGGATGTCGGCCGCGGTCAACAGCTCCGATACGCGGGTCATGATCCGATCGACGCTGCGCATGATGATGGCGATCCGCTCTTGAGCACCGGGGTCGGTCTCTGCGACACGCTCGCTCAGCAGGTCGAGATGACCGATCAGCGGCGTCATGGGCGTGCGCAACTCGTGCGACACGGTGTGCAGGAAGTCGTCCCGCATCTGCTCGGAGTGCAGCACCTCGGTGACGTCCTCCGCAACGACGAGTGTGCCGAGCGCCGAGCCGTCGGGGCGCGCGATCTTCGATGACGAGCGGATGTAGGCGCGCTGATGCCCCGGAGGGCCGACCCAGGCGAGCGTCGGCGCGAGCTCGGTGCCGTCGACCACGGCCTGCAGCATCCGATCGCTGCGGCGCAGGGGTGTCGTGCGATCGGCGGCGAAGACACCACCGGAGTTGATCGGCTCGGTCGGGCTCGCGAGCTCGTAGCCCTCGTGGCAGGCGACCTCGTGAGCGCGCGGGTTGGCGAGCAGCAACGCCCCTTCCGGGTCATAGACGGCGATCGCGGTCGGGACCGTGCCGATGACCGCGTCCACCAGCATCTTGCCGTCGGTGACACGGGCGAGCGCCTGCTCGCGCGCCCCGTGCGCAGCGGTCAGGCGGGCGGCGTGACGGCGCAGGGCTCGGGTGCCGAAGGCTGCCACGACGATGACGAGGAACATCGCCACGAGCGTTCCGTAGTCGAAGAACACATCGGCGAGGGTCGACGGCCAGATCCCCGTGATCACGCAGGGGACGACGACGAAGAGCACCATCAACAGGACCGACGCCGTCGGCCAGGGGCGTGGAAGCAACGCCAACCCCAGTACCGGCACCGCCACCACGAAGACGGTGAGCGACGTCTGGGGCAGGAGTTCCTGCCGCAGCGCGGCGAACACGACGACGTTCACGCTCAGCGCCGAGGCGACCACCCAGGTCTGCGTCACCCGGCGCGCCAGTGCCGCCGCGAGCCAGCCCGCGGCGAGCAGAAGCGCGATCACGACCCAGAGCGCGCCAGACAGCGAGCGTCCGAACTGGACGTCGTACACGATGAGACCGGCGATGAGTCCGGCCAGCACGAGGCCCTGCACCCACAGCAAGGACTTGGCTACGAGATCGACGATGAAATCCGTCATGGGGTTCTGCGCTCCTCGGGTGGGCCGATGACGAGATGCCCTGTCACGACGGGAGAGGCGCCCTCCGGGGTGCCCGAGATCTCAGGGACGCCTCAACGGTATCCACCGGAACCGCTCTCACGACAGCGCGACGAGAGCGCGGTATTCAGGACCTGACGTCGCGCAGCTCGCCGCCGGAGAGAACGAGAGAGAGGCCGCGGCGTCCACGGCTGAAGGGCACGGACACCACGGCGACCAGCACGATGATCCCGCTGACGATGCCGACGAAGCCCACCGCGGTCTGCATCGGTCCGGTGTCGGCGCCGGGCAGTTGGTCGAAAACGGTGGCGATCGTGTAGGGCAATGCCACAACCGATGCACGATGCACTCGCGGCCACCATCCGGAGCGGCCCGGCGGCCACGCCGGCGTCAGCCACACCAGCCGCTGCCCGATGGACGCTCCCGAACCCCGCACCGCGGGCAGCACCACGACGAGCGAGATCGTGCCCACGCCGACGAAGACCACGCTCGCGATCGCGACGGCCTCCGAGGGCTCACGACCGCCTCCGAGTGCCAGCTGCGGCACGAAGAGCGTCAGCGAGAGCAGTCCGCTCACCACATTGACGGCCACAGCGTCGAGCACCATCCCGAACCAGCGTCTCCAGACGGTGACGGGTCGCGGCAGGGAACGGTCCCGGCGCAGAGCGCCGGAGCTCGGCATCCAGGACAGCAGGAGTGGGGCGAGGAGCACGCCGATCGCGGCGCCGGCGGTGTTCGTGATCAGATCGTCGATGTCGGCGACGCGATACGCGCAGTCGTAGAGTCCCCAGACCCCCGTCAACTGCGTGGTCTCGATCAGCAGCGACAGCGCGGCACCGAGCACGATGGACACGACGGGACCGCGGTTCCAGTAGCGACGCGCGATGATGCCGAACGGGACGAAGAGCGCGACGTTCAACGCGACCTGCAACGTGGCGCGACTCGTCAGGGCGGAGACGAACGACAGGCCCTGCGTCTCACGCAGGATGTCGCCGACGGAGTGACCGGGGACGAGCTCGATGCCCGCGCTGCTCATCCCGCAGTTCGCCGTGACGTCGGGCAGCGGCAGCAGCGTGTAGGCGACGAGCGCCACCGCGTAGACGCTCGTCGCCGCCGCGCCCAGAAGCCTCGGGAACGAGAGCCGGCCGTAGCGGCGGATCTGGATCAGGAGCATGGGGCCGAGGACGGCGAAGAACATCAGCGAGCCCCCGATGAGGCCGAACCACGCCTGCCACGTCCACCCGGTCATCCGGTTCATCCTAGGAGGCACACCGCGCGCTTCCCGGCGCGTCGCACTCAGCCGTGGGAGAGCAGTTCCAGCGCGATGACCCCGACCGCGAGCACGGCTTCGCCCGCGAGGATCACGACGCGCTGCATCCGGGGAACGGCGAGCCGTCGCACGGCCAGCAGACCGATCGCGACGAGGGTGGCGGTCGTGATGAGCATCGCCGCCAGCAGACCCGTCGAGCCGCCATAGAACCCGAGCGCCGCGAGCCCGATGCACACGAGAGGCGGGAGTGCGACGGTCGCCGCGCCCAGGGTGCCGGTCACCATGTGCCGATGCTCGGCACGCGCAGGCACACGCGAGTGCACCACCATGTGGCTGAGGAGGTCGGCGACATAGACCGCGCACACGGTCGCAGCGACGGTGATCGCGAGCGTTGCGAGCGCGAGACCCGCATCCGGATGCTCCTCATGAGCGCGCAACGCGATGATCACCGCGAGGGCGGTGAAGGCCACGTAGATCCGTTCCTTGAGGGATGCGGCGCGCCTGACGCGCGTCTGCGCGTCGTCGTTCCGGTCGTTCGTCATCCCCGGTTCCCGCTCGACGCGTAGGCGCGCAGGAAGGCGCGCGCGCCGTCCGCCATGATCCGGTCCACGCGTTCGAGATCGGCGCGGCGCGCTCCGTGCTCGTTCAGCACTCGCAGGGTCGTGAGGGCATGGAAGTGATCGGCGGCGAGTTCGGGATCGGGGGCGTCGAGGAGGCCGGCTCGCGACAACAGGTCGAGGCGTTCGGCGAGCGCCCCGTTGTGCGCCACTTCGAGCGGGTGATCGTCGAGTTCTGGAAGCAGCGTCTCGTTCTCGGTGATGAGCCGCACGGCGGCGGCGTAATCGGAGGCTGCGAGCTGGGAGCGGCCGAGGTCGAGGGCGAAAGCGGTCAGCGCGCGCTCGACCCCGGCCCGGTCGGCGTCGGCGAGCGCCGCCGGAAGGTGACGTTCGATCAGCAGGCGGAGGGTGATCAGAGCCGCCTCGCCCGCCTGCTCGACGACGCCCAGCAGAAGTCGTCGCTTGTCTCCGTAGTAGTCGTAGACGGTGCGCTTGGATACACCCGCGCGCGCCGCCACCGCGTCCATGCTGGTGCGCTCGACGCCGTCGCGCACGAAGAGCTCACGGGCGGCGGTGACGATAGCGGAGCGCTTGTGGGCCTGACCCTCCCGAACCGGCTTGACCTGGGCATCGGACATTCGGCGGCCCCTTCCTGTGACGGCGCCGTCAACTCTACACTGATGAGTGTAGAAGCTACACCACACGGTGTAGTGTGCCACTCATGGTCCTCAGCTCTCCTCTCTCCCTTCAGGCTCATGCCCTCACCAAGCGCCACGGCGCAATCACCGCCGTGGACGCTCTGTCGTTCGAGGTCAGACCTGGCGTCGTGACCGGCTTCCTCGGCCCGAACGGCGCCGGAAAGTCCACGACCTTGCGCATGTTCCTCGGGCTCGATCGACCGTCATCGGGAGCAGCGACCATCGGCGGCCTCCGTGCGGCCGAGCTGCCTCATCCCGCACGCGTGGTCGGGGCGATGCTCGATGCCCGAGCCGTCCACCCGCGACGCTCCGCGGGCGCGCACCTCTGGGCGACGGCCCGCGCAGCCGGCATCCCTCGGTCGCGCGCCCACGAGATGCTGGAGATGGTCGGGCTCGCCGACGCCGGCACCCGACCGGCCGGAGCGTTCTCCCTGGGCATGAAGCAGCGCCTGGGAATCGCGAGCGCCTTGATCGGCGCACCGGGGATCGTGATCTTCGACGAACCGCTCAACGGACTCGACCCCGAGGGCATCCGCTGGGCGCGCGCACTCATGCGCGACCTCGCCGATGAGGGACGCACCGTGCTCTTCTCGAGTCACCTCATGGGCGAGATGGAGCTGACCGCGGACCATCTGATCGTCATCCATCGAGGGACGCTGCTGGCCGACGAACCGCTGCCGACGTTCATCGCCACCCGGACGGCAGCCTGGGTTCGCGTTCGCACACCCGACACCGCCGGTCTCGCCCGGATCCTCGCGGGCGCGGGACTGCCGACGACGGTGGATCCCGACCATTCGGACGCCCTGCGCGTTCGAGACGCATCCACCGATCAGGTCGGTCGCCTGGCCGCCACCGCGGGTGCGGAGATATCCGAACTCTCGCTCATGCGCGACTCCCTCGAGGACGCATTCCTGCGCATGACGGCCCCCGACCGGAAGGCGGCGTGAGATGAACCTCTTCGCATCGGAGTGGATCAAGACCCGGAGCGTGCGAAGCACCTGGATCCTCGCCGCGTCGACGGTCGTCGTCACCGCGCTCGTGAGCCTGCTGGGCATCAGCGGCCTGAGCGCCGACTGGCTGACCGCGCTGCCCGGAGACTTCGACCCCGTCGGCGTCAGCTTCAAGGGAATCCTCGTCGGGCAGCTGCTCATGGCCATGCTCGGGGCGCAAGCCGTCACCAGCGAGTACGCCTCGGGGCAGATCATCAGCACCCTCGCGATCGCTCCCCGGCGCGCCGGGCTGTTCACCGCGAAGGCCCTCGTGACAGCGTCTGTCGCCGCGGTCGTGGCGGTCGGCACGGTAGGGGTGAGCTTCGTCGCCGGTCAGGCGGCGCTCGCCGCCGCCGCCCTGCCGACGGCGAGCACGAATGACGGCGACACCGTGCGTGCCCTCGTCTGCGCCGTCGCGTACCTCGTCCTGTCGGCCTTGCTCGGCCTGGCGTTCGGCACACTCACCCGCAGTTCCTCGGGGGCGCTGGCGGTCGTCGTGACCGTCGGTCTCCTGATACCCGCCCTCGCACCGGGCCTTCCGGGGATCGCGGGCCGGTTCGCCGGGACCTTCTGGCCGACGACCGCAGGCCAGGCGTCCTACACGGCCGCCGGCACCGGCGTGCCGCCACTGCTCGGCCTGGCAGTGATGGCCGTGTTCACCGCCTGGATGACGGTGGCAGCCGTGACGACGCTCCGCGTGCGCGACGTCTGAGCGCACACGATCTCCACCCGGCTTCCACCCGTGGGTGGTCGTTCGACGCCGCGCGTGCGACGACGCTGAGGTCATGACCTTCTCCACGATCCTCAACATCCTTCTCCTTGTCGTCCTCGTCGTCTGGTTGGGATACCGCCAGTCGACGTGGCGGCCCATCCGATCCGGTCGGATGTGGCGGATGCCGATCCTGCTCGGCATCGCCGGGGTCGCCGTGCTCGCCCAGACGGTCGATCACGTCACGACCCTTGACATCATCGCGTTGACGGTCGAGGCGGCGATCTCTCTCGGCGTCGGAGCGGCGATGGGACGCATCGCCCGCATCCGGCCGGTCGTGCAGCCGTCCGCGCGGACGGAGGGCGCATCGCTGGAATCTCGGACCGGATGGTGGGGCATGGCGCTGTGGCTGGTCGTGATCGCCAGTCGGATCGCCATCGATGTCGCCGCAGCGGCGAACGGGGCGTTCGTCGCCTCCTCGGCCGGCGTCATCCTGCTCCTGCTGGCTGCCAACCGTGCGATGCGGGTGCTGGTGCTCGAGTCCCGGACGCGCCGACTCGTTGAGGGCGGCTCCGGTACGGCAGCACCGACCGCGCGGTCCATCATGGGGTCATGAACACGGGGCGCCGGTCGGCGCGGGCAGCGCTGCATCTGGTCGGGGCAGCCCTGGTGACGTTCTGGCTATTCGCGGGCGAGCGACCCGCGGATGCCTGGTCCTGGATCGGGGTGCTCGCGGTGCTCGCCTGGCTGGGCGCGGCGCTGCTGCGCGGCGCCCAATGGGTGTCCGCGGCACTCGCGGCCGTCGCGCTCGTGGTCGCATCCGTCGCCGTCATCTCCACCGGCGGGATCGCCCTCACGCCCGTCGTCGTCGCCCTGCTCCTGCTGTGGGCCGATGACGCCCTTCCCGCCTGGGCCGCGATCACGGGCTCCATCGCGGCGCCGGCACTGTTGGCGGTCGGCGCGATCGGGCAGGCACCCGGCGTCCCCACCCTGCTGGCTCTCGGCGGCGGCATGGTCATCGCCTCGCTGGCCGGTGCGAGCCGGCGCCAGACGCGCCGCTTCCTGCGTCAGGCGGCGACGTTGCGACAGCAGCAGCAGGAGTCCGCAGAGCAGGCCGCTCGCGCAGCCGTCGCTCGCGATCTGCACGACGTCCTCGCGCACACCCTCGGCGGACTCGTCCTCCAGCTCGATGCGACCGAGGCACTCATCGAGCGCGGCGACACGGATGCCGCGCTCGTACGCTCGCGGTTCGCCCGGCGACTGGCGGGCGAAGGGCTGGACGAGGCGAGGCGGGCGGTCGCGGCGTTGCGCAGCGGTGACGGACGCGATGACCACGCGCGGCCGGAGGCGGTCATGGATGCCGTCGACGATCTGGTTCGCACGCATCGCTCCCTCGGCGGATCCGCGACCTTCGAGACGGACGGAACGCCGTGGGAGCCATCCGACGCTCAGACAGCCGCCCTGGTGCGGGCCGCGCAGGAGGCCCTCAGCAACGCACGGCGCCATGCTTCCGGGCATCCGGTCGATGTCAGCATCCGGTGGAGCACCGATCGTGTGCTGCTCACCGTCTCCAATGACGTGACCGACGCGGGCGGTGCCCCTTCCGGCGGGTTCGGATTGCGCGGGATGCGCGAGCGCGTCGCCGCCCTCCCTCGAGGCGGTCGTGTCGACATCAGCCGGGACCGGTCACGCTTCCAGGTGAGGATGGAGGTGCACCGGTGAGTCCCCAGCCGGTCAGAGTGCTCGTCGCCGACGACCAGGCGATCGTGCGGGACGGTCTCGTGATGATCCTCGGTCTACTCGACGACGTGTCGGTCGTCGGTGAGGCGACCGACGGCGTCGAGGCGATCGCCCTCGCCCTCTCCGAGCGCCCGGACGTCGTGCTCATGGACCTGCGGATGCCGGGGCTCAGCGGCGCCGACGCCACGGCGCGGTTGACACGGGATGCGCCGGGAATCGCCGTGCTCGTGCTGACGACATACGCCGACGACGACTCGATCGCCGACGCGCTGCGCGCGGGCGCCCGCGGGTATCTCACGAAGGATGCGGGGCGCGCGGAGCTCGAGGCGGCGATCCGATCCGTTGCTCGAGGGCAGTCGGTCTTCGCATCCGACGTAGGAGCCCGCCTCGTGCGAGCCGCCACCGGGACGGTGCCGCCGCCCGCGCGGCGTCTGAGCGACCGGTTCCCCGCATTGACGGCGCGGGAGAGCGACGTCCTGACTCTCGTCGCTCGTGGCAGGAACAATCACGAGATCGCCGCCGAGCTGTTCGTCTCGGTCGCGACCGTGAAGTCCCACATCAACACGATCTTCGCCAAGCTCGGCGTCCGCGACCGGGCGGCAGCGATCGCCCTCGTGCTCTCCGGCGGCGGCTGACCGCACCTCAGGACAGCGCCGCCTTCAGCGCGTCGAGGTGCGTGCGGCTCGCGCGGACCGCCGCATCCGGCATCCGTTTCGCGATCGCTTCGACAACCGCGGCGTGCGCGTCCTGATCCTGTCGCTCGGAAGCCGTCGGCCGGATGCGGAGCATCTCGATCATGGTGCGCCGGACGCGCGGCACGAAACCGTCGAACAACTCGACCAGTACCTCATTGTGCGATGCCACGACGATCGCCCGATGCAGGGCCATGTCGGCATCCACATGCTCCTGGACGCTCTGCCCGGGCAGAGTCCGCGCGTCGAGCGCGCGCCGGATCGCCCGGAGATCCGCGGGCGTGCGCCGCTGCGCGGCCAGCATGGCGGCTTCGACCTCGATCGCCGTGCGTGCCTCGATCACGGTCACGATGTCGGCACGCCGGAGGACATCTCCCCACTCGTCGGGAACGTCGAGGGCGGTCACATAGACACCCGACCCCTGTCGTGCGTCGAGAACGCCGCGTCCGGCCAGACGCCGGATCGCCTCGCGCACGGTCGAGCGCCCGACACCCAGCTGCGCCGCGAGAGTCGTCTCACCGGGGAGCTTGCCCCCCAGGAGCCACTCCCCCGCACGCACGCGCGTCAGAAGCAGGTCCGCCGCCTGGTCGGCGAGTGGCGTCCGCGACACCTGAGTCATCCCAACTCCTCAACTTGTCTGAGGACTATGGTAACGTCCCCGACATGTCCCTGCTCGGATTCCTTCTTCTTCGCCGCCACGGCGGGGCGTAGCCAGACCGGCTTCCCGTCGTGGAGCCGAACACCGCGCCGGTCTGCCTCCCCCAGACCTGAGGACCTCCGACCATGACCATCTCCGCCCCCGCCTGGAACCGACAGCGCCCCTCGGGCATGCCGTCGCATCGCTATACCGACGCCTACTCGCGCGTCGAGGTGCCCCTCACCGATGCGGAACGCCGCTGGCCGGACCGCCGCATCACCACCGCACCGCTGTGGGTCCCCGTCGACCTGCGCGACGGCAACCAGGCCCTGGCCGAACCGATGGACCCGGCTCGTAAGCGCCGGTTCTTCGAGCTCATGGTGCGCATGGGCTACACCGAGATCGAAGTCGGCTACCCGTCCGCCTCCCAGACGGACTACGACTTCGTGCGCCTCATCGCCGACTCCGACCTCGCGCCCGACGACGTCACGATCGTCGTCTTCACGCCGGCGCGGCGTGATCTGATCGAACGGACCGTCGAGTCGATCCGCGGCATCCGCAACGAGGTCGTCATCCACATGTACACGGCGACGGCGCCGGTCTGGCGCACGACCGTGCTCGACAAGGACCGCGACGAGCTGCGCGAGCTGATCCTCGCCGGCGGCAGGGACGTGTGGGAACTCGCGGGCCACCTGCCGAACGTCCGCTTCGAGTTCTCCCCCGAGGTGTTCAACCTGACGGAGCCCGACTACGTCATCGAGGTGTGCGACGCGATCACCGAGCTGTGGCAGGCGAGCTGCGAGCGCCCCGTCATCCTGAACCTGCCCGCCACCGTCGAGATCGCCACCCCCAACGTCTACGCCGACCAGATCGAGTACATGCACACGCGCCTCGCCCGCCGCGACGGGGTGATCCTCTCCGTGCACCCGCACAACGATCGTGGAACCGGCGTCGCCTGCGCCGAGCTGGCCGTCCTCGCCGGCGCCCAGCGCGTCGAGGGCTGCATCTTCGGCAACGGCGAGCGCACGGGCAACGTGGACATCGCAACTCTCGCCCTGAACCTCCACGCGCAGGGCGTCGACCCCATGATCGACTTCTCCGACATCGACGAGATCCGCCGTACGGTCGAATACTGCAACCGCATCGACGTGCATCCGCGCCATCCGTATGTCGGCGACCTCGTGCACACCGCGTTCAGCGGCACCCACCAGGATGCGATCAAGAAGGGCTTCGCGGAGCACCGCGCCAGAGCTGCGGCCGAGGGGCGCGACGAGCGCGAGATCGCCTGGCGGGTCCCCTATCTGCCCATCGACCCCGCGGACATCGGACGCAGCTACGACGCGGTCATCCGCGTCAACTCGCAGTCCGGCAAGGGCGGCATCGCCTACCTGCTCGAGACGGAGTACGGCGTCATCCTGCCGCGCCGCCTCCAGATCGACTTCTCGCGGCACGTGCAGCGGCACACCGACACCACGGGCGAAGAGGTGACGGCGGAGGCGATCTGGTCGCTGTTCACCGACGTCTACCTGAGCGATCCGCAGCAATCGCGCATCGAGCTCGAGGCCGTGCACATCGACGAGGGGACAGCCTCGACCGAGATGATCGTGCGCGTCGACGACCACGTGCACCATTGCTCCCACACCGGCCTCGGGCCGGTCGAGGCCGCCGTGCGCGCGCTGGCCGACTGCGGCATCTCAGTAGAGATCCTCTCGCTCCACCAGAGCTCGCTCACATCGGGAGCGGATGCCCAAGCGGTCACGCTCATCGAGTACCGAGCCGCGAACGGTTCGGCGTGGGTCGCGGGACGTGACCGCTCGACACTCGCGGCCACCCTGCAGGCGGTCGCCCGCGCCGCGGACCGGTTGACGGCTCTTCGGCTCGTCGCCGCCGCATCGCGGTGACCCGGTCCTCAACCGGGTGATGCTCCGTCGCCGCGGGCCGCCGTTCTGTCCGCAGCGAAGAAAGCGAGCTCGTGACGGGCGGATGCCAGGAACGCGTCGCGCATCGCCGCCCGGGTCGCCGCATCGGCTCCCGCGGCGGACCCGGCGACGATCTCGATCGCCCGGCGCGTGGCGTGCGCGAAGTCCGGATCTGCGTAGGTGTCGAGCCAGGCGCGATACGCATGCCCCTCGTGCGACCGCGTCTGCAATCGCTCTCCGACGTCCTGGTAGATCCAGTAGCAGGGCAGCAGCGCCGCGATGAGCACGCGGTAGTCGCCGCGGGCGGAGGTCGCCAGCAGGTGGTCGAGGTAGGCCGTCGTGACCGCATCGGGACGCGCCCCGACGCCGGGCTCGCCCGCGAGCCAGTGATCGTGCAGCTGCAGCTCGCCGACGATCGCATTCTGCGCGCTTCCTGCCCAGAACGCGCGCTCCGCGGAGTCCGGCGCACGGCGCGCGGCATCGGCGAGGACGCGGGCATAGTCGCGCAGGTACAGCGCATCCTGGGCGAGATAGCCGAGGAACGCGTCCCTCTCGAGGGTGCCCTCACCCAGCCCCCGCACGAACGGCAGTTCATCGATCTCGGCACGGATGCCGGCGATGTCCGCCCACCACGTGGCCTCGACCTCGTGCGTGCTCGGTCGGGTGTCGAGACCGCCGCGTTCCCAGAGCCCCGCGAAGTGACTGATCGGCCCGTTGCCCGATCCGACACCGAGCTCGACGCCGTGGCGGATGCTCTCGGTGAGCCACCTCTTCGACTCCGCCGTCGCCCGCACCCAGTCCCCGGTCGCGGCCGCGCGGGTCGCCACCGCGGACGACAGCGAGCATCCGGTGCCGTGCGTGTTGCGGGTGCGGATGCGGAGACCGGCGAACTCGGTGCTGGCGACCTCGCCGTCGACGATCTCGACGAGCGCGTCCGGCAACCGCTCCCCCGACAGATGTCCGCCTTTGGCGAGCACGCGCACGCCGTGCTCGCGCGCGACGGCGCCCGCCTGCGCGAGCACGTCGACCCAGGCGGTGGCCGCAGGCGCGCTCGAGAGGATCGCGAGCTCGGGGATGTTCGGGGTCACGAGGTCGACGAGCGGCAGCAGGCGCCGGAGGGCCTCCTCCGCATCCGGATCCAGCAGGCGGTCGCCGCTGGTCGCGACCATCACCGGGTCCAGCACGACGACCGGCGGGCGGACGCGGCCGAGCCATGCGCCCACCGTCTCGATCACCTCTGCGGTGGCGAGCATGCCGATCTTCACCGCATCGATCCGCACATCGTCGGAGACGGCATCGAGCTGCTCGGCGAGAAACGCGACCGGCGGCACGTGCACCGAACGCACACCGTGCGTGTTCTGCGCGACGAGCGCGGTGACGACCGCCATGCCGTACCCGCCGTTCGCGGCGATGCTCTTCAGGTCCGCCTGGATGCCGGCACCTCCCGTCGGGTCGGTTCCCGCGATGCTCAGCACCCGCGGAACGGCGCGCACGGCACTCATGCCGCATCCCATGCCGCGCGCAGCATACGAGCGGCATCCGCGGGGTCGCCCGCTCCGCAGATCGCAGAGACGACGGCAGCGCCCGCGGCGCCGGCTCGACGCAGCGGACCCAGGTCGGCCGCCGAGACTCCGCCGATCGCCACCGCCGGCAGCGCGCTCGCCGCGACGAGCCGCGCGAACCGCTCATGGCCCAACGGTGGCGGCGCATCGCGCTTCGTGGCGGTCGCGTGAAGCGCACCGATGCCGACGTAGTCCACGGCGTCGCCGCCGGATGCGGCGGCGAGCTGCTCGGGAGTGGCGGCGCTGAGACCAAGGATCGCGTCATCGCCGATCAGTGCGCGCACCGCGCCCGGCGGAAGATCGGTCTGTCCCACGTGCACTCCCGACACGCGCACCCCCGCCTGACGGGCGGCGAGGAAGACATCCACGCGGTCGTTGACGAGCAGCGCGACCCCCTCGGGCAGGACATCCGACACCCGCGTCACCGTGTCGAGGAAATGGCGCGCGGAAGCGTCCTTCTCGCGCAGCTGCACCGCCGTGACACCGTTCGCCGTCGCCTGGCGCACCACGTCGACGATGTCGTGGCCCGCCGCCGCGGCGATGCCCGCATCCGTCACGAGGTACAGCGAGAGATCCGCGTTCACGCGATCACCGCCCGGCTCCGCACCATGTCGGCGTCGAGGCCGGCGAGCGCGTCGAGGAACGCGACGGCGAAGCCACCCGGTCCCGCGGAGCGCTCCGCGGCGACCTCGGCGGCGACGTTGTAGACCGTGACCGCGGCGATCACCGCCGCGAGACGGTCCTCGTCGACGCCGGCGAACGCGGCCATGACGGCGCCGAGGGCGCATCCGCCACCGGTGACGCGTGTCAGCAACGCGTCGCCGTTACCGAGCCGCACCTCGCGGGCGCCGTCCGTGACCACGTCCACCGCGCCGGAGACGGCGACGATCGCACCGGTGGCCTGTGCGATGCGCCGGGCGGCGGCGACCGCATCCTCAACGCCGTCCGTCGCGTCGACTCCGCGGCCGCCGGCGCCCGAGCCATCCAGCGCGATGATCTCGGAAGCGTTGCCGCGCACGACCGCGGGACCCGCGGCGGCGAGCTCGGCGGCGAGCGCGGTACGCACCGGAAGCACACCGATCGCCACCGGGTCGAGCACCCAGGGAGTGCCCGCGTCGCGCGCGGCCGCCACGGCCTCGCGCATCGCCTCACGCTGCTCGGAGCCGGGCGTGCCGAGATTGACCAGGACCCCCGAAGCGATGCGCGCGAACGCTCCGGCTTCATCCGGGATGTCGACCATCGCGGGCGCGGCTCCGAGGGCGAGAAGGACGTTGGCGGTGAAGCCCGTGACCACCGCGTTGGTCAGACACTGCACGAGCGGGCCGCGTTCGCGCACCGCCCCCCAGGCCTGGATGGTGGATTCGATCAGGTTCTCTGGCGCGCGCGTCATGTGCGACATCCCTCCGCTCGTACTGACGAGATCAGGTTCGACGGGTGTGATCTCAGCCCCGTGGGGCACCCCGTGTCGTGTGTGTGGGTTCAGGTTAGCGGACGACTCGGGCACGTCAATCCCGTCGGCATGGGATGACGGGATTGCATCCGGCACCTCACGTGCAGGTCTGCGCCGCGGAGCCGATCGAGTGCGTATGAATGCCGCGGAGACGCTTGCGCCGGCGGCCGGATGGGACGATCGTCGGTGCCGTAGGTGCGAGGAGAGGACATCTCATGACGGAGTTCAGCATCATCGGCACGGGCAACATGGCCAACGCGATCGGCGGCGTGCTCGCGGACGGCGGAAGCAGCGTGACGTACATCGCCAAGGATCAGATCGGCGCCGCCCCGCTCTCCGGCGACGTGGTCGTGCTGGCCGTGCCCTACCCCGCTGTGGCGGGCATCCTCGACGCGTACGGCGCACAGTTCGACGGCAAGATCGTGGTCGACATCAGCAACCCGCTCGACTTCGACACCTTCGACTCGCTCACCGTTCCCGCCGGCAGCTCGGCCGCCGCCGAGATCCAGGCGAAGCTGCCGAACGCGCGCGTGCTGAAGGCGTTCAACACCACGTTCGCCGGCACGCTCACCTCCAAGAAGATCGGCGACCAGGCGACGACCGTCCTCATCGCGGGCGACGACGCCGCAGCGAAGCAGACCCTGTCCTCTGCCGTCGAGGCCGGCGGCGTGGGCGCCATCGACGCCGGCTCGCTGTCTCGCGCGCACGAGCTCGAGGCCTTGGGCTTCCTGCAGCTCACCCTCGCCGCCGGAGAGAAGCTCAGCTGGACCGGGGGCTTCGCGCTCGTGCGCTGAGGCCCGGAGTCCCCCTCACGAGGACCGCGGTTCGGGACCGCAAGCCCGCGCCACCGGGCTGTTCGCTCTGCCACGCTTTCCGGGTGAAAGCCTTCCGATGCCGCGTGTGCGGAAACGCCCTGTACTTCGAGAACTCCGTCTGCACGTCGTGCGGCACCCCGCTCGGCTTCTCCCGCACGGAGGGCGAGATCGTCCCGGTCGACGACACGGGCCGGTACGTGGATGCTTCCGGGACCGTGTGGCAGGTGTGCCGCAACCTCGACCTGTCCGGTTGCACGTGGCTGGCCGCAGTCGAGGGCGGTCAGTGCTCCGCGTGCGAGCTGACGCGGGTGCGACCCAACGACGCCGACCTCGTCGGTCTCTCCCAGTACCCGGTGGCCGAGCGCGCGAAGAGGTGGCTGCTCTTCGAGCTCGACCGACTGGGGTTCGCGGTCATCGGGAAGGCCGAGGACCCCGAGAAGGGGCTGTGCTTCGATCTGCTCTCGAGCGTGCAGGAGAACGTCGTCATCGGCCACGACGCGGGCGTCATCACGATCGACCTGGCCGAGAGCGACGACGCGTACCGGGTCAAGGTGCAGAAACAGTTGGGAGAGCCCTACCGCACCATGCTCGGACACTTCCGACACGAGGTCGGGCACTACATCGAGTGGCTGCTCGTGGAGAACACCGACCGCTCCGCCGAGGCCCGCGCGCTGTTCGGCGACGAGCGCGCCGACTACCAGGCCGAGATCGACCGTCACTACTCCGAGGGGCCGCCGGCCGACTGGCAGGCGCGCTACATCTCGACGTACGCGACCATGCACCCCTACGAGGACTTCGCCGAGACGTGGGCCCACTTCCTGCACATCACGGACACGCTCGAGACCGCCGACCAGTACGGCCTAGTCACGTTCCCAGGACTCGACGCGTTCAACACGTTCCGCGACGTCGTGACCGAGGTCTGGATGCCGCTGGCCACCGCGCTCAACATGATCAACCGCTCGATGGGCAAGAGCGACTTCTACCCGTTCGCCCTGCCAGAACCGGTGCTCGAGAAGCTCGACTTCGTCGCGTCGCTCCGGCCGTGACGGCGAGAGCCGGCGTCGATCAGCCGGCGCCGAGCCCTCGCCGGTACTCCCTGGGGTGAACCCCGGAGTCTGTGTCCGCCGAGCCCACCGGCGTCCGTCTCCCGCGAGTCAGCCCCGGCCCGTGAGAACCTCGGACAGCGCGGGCCACGCGGCGGCGCGGACGAACAGCGGGACGGAGGTACGCGACGATACGTCCGCCGTGACCACTCGACCCCCCGTCCACGACGCGCCCGTGCGGGCCTCGATCCACTCGCCCACGGGAAGGTAGACGTCCCATGCCGTCGCGCCGGGTTCGAGTACCGGGGCGACGAGCAGGTCGGGCCCCAGCATCCATTGCAGCGGGTGCTCCCACACCCGCGGGTCGTCGGGGTGGTCGAAGTACAGCGGGCGCATGAGCGGCACCGACGTCTCGACGGCGGAGGCGGCGGAGGCTGCCAGGTAGGGGATCAGGCGCTCGCGCAGCTCGACGAGCCCGCGTACCTCTCCGATCACGTCGGCGTCACCCGTGCGCTCGGCGATGTTCCACGGCGTGCGATCGTTGGAGGGCAGTTTGTGGTGGTTGAACTCCGAGTGGTACTGCATGATCGGCACGAACACGCTCGCCGCCATCGCCCGGACGTAGAGTTCGGCATCGGGAATCGGCCCGGAGAATCCGGCGATGTCCCAGCCCCAGTAGACGATCCCGCACGAGGCGGCCGACAGGCCTGCAAGCATCGACCAGCGGAACGCCTCCCACGTGGAGTTCTCGTCGCCTGCCCAGAAGGCGCCGTGCGCCGCAGAGCCCGTGAAGCCCGCGCGGCTGAACGTCACGGGCGCCTTGCCCGCCGACTCCAGGAGCCGGCCGTAGGCCGCGGCGTACACCACGGGGAAGCGATTGTTCGATGCGCCGCCCGACGAGCCGTCGAGGTACACGAGGTCCTCGCCCCACGCGTGCTCGCCGCCGTCGGTCTTGAAGCCGTCGATCCCCACCTCCTCCACCAGATACCGACGCTTCTCGGTCCACCAGTCGGCGGCGCAGTCGTCGGTGAGGTCGGGCATGAGGGAGAGCGGGAACCACCATCCACGATTGCGATACGGGCGCAGCGTCCCATCGGGCGCGGTCTCGCGGATCAGCACGTCGTGCGCGAGCGCGGCGCGGGCGTCGGCGGCGGCCTGTCCCCTCGGATGCGGGCGGAGCTTGATCAGCGGGATCTGCCACAGGTGCACGCGCACGTCGTGCGCGTGCAGCGCGTCGACCATGCCCTTGGGGTCGGGCCATGCGCCCTCGGCGGGGAACGTGAAGTCGGCCAGGCGCATCGGGCCGCCGTCCTCGCGCACCCGATACTCGGCGTCGCGGAAGATCGTGAAGCTCTTCTCGTCGCTCCACGCCTCGATCACCACGTTACGCACGGGAACTCCGTGCTCGCGGTGCAGCGCCATCTGCCGCTCGACCTCGGACTGCGTGTTCCACTCGTTGCCGCTGGCCCAGAGCCCGAAGACCCAGTCCGGCAGCGCGCGGGGACGCCCGGTCTCACCGAGGAACGCATCCAGCACCGCGGTGGGCGTGCCCGCATACAGCGCGAGCGTGAGCACGTCGCTGTCGGTGGAGGCCGCATCCACCTCGGCCTCGACCGTCAGACGCTCCGGCGACGTCTCGCCGATGTCGAACCACACGCGACGCGACGTGCGGACGTGAAATCCCCACCCCTGCCCGCCCACGACGTGCGCGAACGGCATCGGCAGGTACGTGCGCCGGTGTGCGCCCTGGCTCTTGTACTGCTCGAACACGACCGAGTCCAGGCGCGTGCCGCGGTGATCGAGCGCGTCATAGCGCTCACCGAACCCGGTGACGTGCTCGCCGGGTTCGAGCGGGAGCACGAAGCGCACGCGGTGTACACGCACGCCGTCGTCGAGGACCTCGATCCCCTCGTGCACCGCGACCGCAGAGCCCTCGATCGCGAGCGCGCCCGCGGGGGCGGGGCGCCATCCGGCGACGCGGGTCTCGAACCAGCGCGTGCGCTGGATGCGACCGTCCGCACCGGTGGCGGCGAATCGATAGCGCAGCACGGTGTGCGCAGCGGGGGCATCGAGCTCGACCTGCCAGCCCCCGGCCGCGCGGGCCGTCCGGGCCTGCGCCGAGGCGAGATGACCGCCGTCGACGGCCTGGCCGCGCGACGATCGCGCGACGCGCGTGAGCGGCACCGAGCGGGCGTCCTCGCCGTCCACATGCAGCTCGAGGGTCACGTCGTCGATGTCGCCGGACGTGCGCACACCGAGCCGCAGGCTCTGGCCCGCGACCGGCTGCACCGGACTGCGCTGCTCGGTGTCGTCGGAGTACGGATGCCCCGAACCGGAGGGCCGATGGCGGATCATGCCGCGATCTCCGCACGGTCGACGCCGAGTTCTGCGGCCAGGCGCAGCACCATCGCATGGCTCCACAGCAGCGGCGTCGCGACCGGTCCCCACCGGTCGATCCACTCCTGGCGGTGCTCGGGAGCGAGGAGGTGCCCGTCGACCTGCTCGGGCAGCATTCCCGCGTCGGTGGCTGTGGACGCCGCCCATTCCAGCAGGCGCCGTGCCTCGGCGCGATCGCCGACCGCGGCGTAGGCGAGGCCGAGGAAGCATGACAGCAGAGGCCAACGGCCGCCGCCGAAGAAGGTGTCGGCGCGGAAGCGGTACACGCCGCCGTCGACCTCGAGCTGATCCGACACCGCCTGAAGTGTCGCCGCTGCGAGCGGCGAGGCCGGATCCACGACGCCGAGCGGGGCGATGAGCGAGCTGAGGCTCGCGTCCACGGCGTCCGAACCGATCCACTTGACGAGGTGCCCGTCGACCACGGCGTCGCGCTCGAGGCGCGCGGTCACGTCCTCGGCTCCCGCCCGGGCGCGCTCGGCGCGCTCCCCGGTCACCAGGCCCGCGTCCGCGGCGGCGCGCAGACCTGCCGCGATGCAGCCGAGCGTCGAGCCGTGCACAGCCTCGTCGTGCTCCTCCCACCAGTCGTAGCACGGGCGCTCCCAGGAGCTGAGCAGGTACTCGACCGTGAGTGCGGCCGCATCGCCCCATCGCGCGGGGTCGATCGCGTGACGTTCCGCGTGCGCGGCGGCGGCCCAGAGCCACGTCCCGTAGCCGTCGAGCTGGAAGTCCCACCAGTCGTCCGCGCCCAGACCGCCGTCGAAGGTGAAGCGCGCGGGCAGCATGTGCTCGTCCGGGAGCGGCGTACCGGCGTCGGCCGCCTCGACGATGTCGCGGATGCGGTCGGCGTGCAGGTCCACGACCATCGCGCACCAGTCGTGGAACGCGGATGCGGAAGCCACCTCGCCGGCGGCCGACGCGCCGTCGGCGATGAACGATCCGTCGCGGAACCAGCAGTACCCGCGGTACGCCGAGAACGACGGCGAGGCGGGGTAGGCGCCGTTGGGCTCCTGGAGCGAGGTGATGACGGCGCGAGAGCGGTCGAGGAGCGCGCCGAGATCGACGCGGGGTGTCGTGGTCATGGGTCCGTTCCGTGGAAGTCGCGGTGACCGGGGGCGGGCGCTCCGCCCCCGGTCAGAGGGCGGGTGTCAGCCGAGCAGCGGCGTGATGCGGGTCTCGGCGTCGGTGAGCGCCTGCTCGACCGTCTTGCGGCCGGCGGCAGCCTCGGTCAGCTCCTCGGTGACGATGTCCTGCATCTCCGCCTGGCCGTCGCCGATCGAGGGCGCGAGGGCGACCTCTTCGAGCGAGTCGAACACGGCCTGGCGGTTGGTCGGCGGAGTGATGTCGAGGTAGGCCGACAGCGCCGTCTCGTCGGCGATCGGCGGGAGCTCCCATCCGGCCTCCAGGCGCGTGTCGACCGTGGTCTTCGAACTCGTCAGGAACTCGGCGAACTTCGTCGCCGCTTCCTTGTTCTTCGTGCCTGCCGAGACGGCGACGGCGTTCGAGAACAGCGCGCTCGCGTGCTGGGTGTCGCCCGGCTCGACGGCGATGTCCCAGCCGATCGAGGCGTCGGCGAGCGTACCGAACATCCAGATGCCGCTGTGCCACATCGCCAGCTTGCCCCCCGCGAACAGGCCGCTGTCGAAGTCGGGGGTGCCCGCACCCTGCTCGGCGGTCGGCATCGTGGTGCCGCTCTTGCCGACGAGCCACTCGGCTGCCGCGATCCCCTCGGGGCTGTTGAATCCGAGCTCGCCGTCGGCGGTCAGGAACTCGCCGCCGGCCTGCGCCACGGCCTTGTAGAACTCGTGGTACGAGATGGGCTGGTAGTCGCCCCACACCCCGGCGGAGGCATCGGTGAGCTTCTCGGCTGCGGCCTTCTCATCCGCCCACGTCCAGTCCGACGTCGGGTACTCCAGGCCCGCCGCATCGAAGAGGTCGGTGTTGTAGAACAGCACGACGTTGGAGAACGAGCTGGGCAGCGCGTACTGCGTCCCGTCGGTGGCGTACGCGTCGGCGAGCGAGGTCTGGTAGGCGCTCGTGTCGACGCCCTCGAGAGGCGCGAGCACTCCGCTCTGCTGGTAGGCGGCGTAGTTGGCGAACTCGATGTCGAACACGTCCGACGAGGTGCCGCCCGCGAGGTCCGTCTGCAGCGCCGTGAAGTAGTCGGCGTACGGCAGCGTCGTGACCTCGACCGTGATGCCGGCGTTCTCCGCCTCGAACGCGTCGACGATCTTCTGCAGGTTGTCTTCGTTGCCACCGGCCGAGATGAAGTTGGTGTACGTGATGGTGACGGCTCCGCCGTCCGACGGCGTCGTCGAGCCGGAGCATCCGGTCAGGGCGAGGCCGGCGACGGCGAGGACGCCGATCCCGGCGAGGGGTGCTGTGCGGTTCATGCGATATCTCCTTCGATATGGATGCGGGTGGGAGTGGTGCGGGTCATTTGATGCCGCTCGATGCGACGCCCTGGACGACGTAGCGCTGAGCGAACAGATAGATGGCGAGCATGGGAAGGATGCTGACGACGGAACCGGCCATCATCACGTCCCACTGGGTGGTGTACTGACCCTGGAGCCCGGCGAGCGCGAGCGGCAGGGTCTTCAGCTCGGCCGAGCGCAGGATGATGAGCGGCCAGAGGAAGCTGTTCCAGCTGTTCATGAACGAGAACACCGCGAGCGTGGCGAGGGTAGGGCCCACCAGCGGCAGGACCACGGTGCCGAAGATGCGGAAGTGCCCCGCGCCGTCCAGCGTCGCCGCCTCGTCGAGCTCGCGCGGCACGGCGTTCATCGCCTGACGCAGGAGGAAGACGCCGAACGCGCTCGCGACGCCGGGCAGCAGCACACCGAGATAGGTGTCGACGAGCCCGAGGTCTCGCATCTGCACGAACAACGGCACGATCAGCACCTGGATCGGGATCATCATGGTCGCCAGGTACAGCGCGAACACGACGCCGCGCCCGCGGAACGGCAGACGGCTGAACGCGTAAGCGGCGAGCGAGCTCGTCACCAGCTGCAGCACGGCCGTGACGACGGCGAGTCCGATCGAGTTCGCGATGATCCGGGCGAACGGCAGCTCGGCGAACAGCGTCTGGTACGCCGAGAACGAGGGCTCGTCGGGGATGAGCTGCGGCGTCGCATCCAGTCCCGCCCCCGGCGAGAGCGACGTGGACAGGGTCCACAGGAACGGGAAGAACATCACGAGGGCGCCGAGGATCAGCACCGCGGTGAGCAGTCCGCGTCGGGTTCTCTCACGCATAGGTCACCCACCTCTTCTGCCCGACGATCTGCACGACGGTGACGCCGAGCACGAGGATGAACAGCATCCACGACAGGGCGGATGCTTCGCCCGCGGCGCCGTATCGGAAGGTCAGGTCGTAGATCTGCTGCACGACGACCGTGCTGGATCCGGCCGGGCCGCCGCCGGTCATCGCGTACACCTGGTCGAACACCTGGAACCCGTTGATGAGCGAGATCACGACGACGAAGAACGTCGAGGGCGACAGCAGCGGCAGGGTCACGTTGAACAGGCGCCGCCACGGGCCCGCGCCGTCCACCTTCGCCGCCTCGTACATCTCGGTCGGGATGGCCTGGAGACCGGCGAGCAGGATGATCATCACGAAGCCCAGGTCCTTCCATGCCGACGCGAGGATGATCGACGGCATCGACCACGCCGGATCCGTCCACCATCCGGGGCCATCGATCCCGAACACCGCGAGCGTGGCGTTGACGATGCCGACCGAGGGGTTGAGCAGCCAGCGCCATACGAGCGCGACCACGATCCAGCTCGTCACGACGGGCAGGAAGTACACGCCGCGCAGGATGTTGCGGCCCCGCAGGCGCACGTTGAGCGCGAGCGCGAGCGCCAGTCCGCCGACGTAGACCAGCGGCAGGTAGCCGACGAGGTAGTAGAAGGTGTTGAAGAAGGCGCGCTGCGTGGCCGGATCCTGGGCGAGATGCACGTAGTTGTCGAACCCGACCCAGGTCATCGGGGCGAGCAGGTTCCACTTGTGCAGGCTCGTCCACAGGGCCCCGAACATCGGATAGATCGTGAACATCGCGAGCGGGACGGCGCTGGGCAGCAGGAAGGCGAGGACGAGGAGTGCGTAGCGCACGCGCCCCCTGCGGCGGCGCACGGGCGGAGTCACGATCGCCTCGCGCCCCTCTTCGGCGGAGAGGGGCCGGAAGGTCAGGGTCATGTCGACTGACCGTTCTCGCCGGGCTCGGTCGCACGGGCGACCGCGAGACGCTCTCGAACGAGCCGCCCCTGCTCGCCGGATCGTCCTTGGTCGTCGAACGGCGTCGACAGGACGAGAGACGCCGCGCCTTGGGCCCAGCGGTCGTCCTGCCAGGTCTCGACGGCCACCGGCACGGCACGGTTGCGCGGGATCAGGCCCGCGCGGAACGTCGGCTCGAACCCGAACGACCAGTGCCGCCACGACTCCACGCCTTCGCCGAGCACGATCACGATCTCCGGGTCGACGACGTTCACGACGCCGGCCAGCACGCGACCGAGCAGGTGCCCGGCGTGGGAGAACAGCCTCTGCGCGCCGGCGTCGCCGGCATCCGCGAGCGAGCGCAGCGCGGCGATACCGGCATCCGGACCGATCAGCGCCTCGGCGCGCGCGCGACGCACGAGCGCCGCCTGGCCCACGAGGGCTTCGAGACATCCGTGCCCACCGCACTGGCAGAGCGGGCCGTCCTCCTCGACCGGGACGTGACCGATCTCACCGGCTCCCCCGCTGCGTCCGCGCAGCACCCGTCCGTCGGTCACGAGTCCCGCACCGATGCCGGTGCCGATCGTCAGGACGAGCACGTTCTCGTGCCCGCGCGCCTGGCCGTGCAGCGCCTCGGCGATCGCGAGCGCGTTGACGTTGTTCTCCACCAGGACCGGCAGATCCAGCTCGCGGCGCAGCGCCTCACCGAGCGGGACGCGCTGCCAGCCGAGCTGCGTGGAGTCGACCGTTCCCACGGCCTGCTCGTCGACGTTGCCGGGCACGCCGACGCCGATGCCGAGCAGCGGCGCGTCGTCTCCGCCGCGGATGAAGGCACGCAGCTTCTCGCTCAGGCGCGTGATGGCCGTTCCGGCGGCCGCGTCGAACGGCTCGGTGGCCGATCGCACGACGGTTCCATCGATCCCGACCTCGACGACCGTGATGTGGTCGGCGACGACCTTGACGCCGATCGCGCGACCCGCGTCGGCCACCAGGCCGAGGAGGCGCGCGGGGCGACCGCCGCTGGACGGGCTGTGGTCGAGTTCGGCGAGCAGTCCGTCGGCGATCAGCTGACGCGTGTGCTGCGTGATGAGGGCGGGCGAGACGCCGAGTTCGCGCGCGAGATCGGCGCGGGAGGTGGGACCGCTGCCGCCTATGAAGGCGAGCACAGCCGAGCGGGTGACGTCGGCGCGGGCAGAGGATGACGGCAAGAGAACCCCTTTGTTCAGGTCTGAACGAACTCTAGAGCGGACTCAAGCCGGACGTCAACTCGACACATGTCGATGGCTCTCTCCAATGTTCCGAGCCAGACAGTTTGATACATGCTCTTGACCTGCGGGGCATAGGTGGTCCATATTCTCCACTAAATACAGACCTGAACAAAGGGGTTCCCATGTCTGACGCTGCCCGCACGACGCAGGCACCGCTGCTCGCGACCGCCCGCACCGCGCTGCATGCGGGACCGCGCCGCGCGATGGTGCTCGCCGCGGGGCTCGTGGCGGCCCTCGTCGTCGCGCTCCTCACCGCTGTTCCGGCCCACGCCGACACGCTCAACGGCGTGTGGCACGACCCGTACGGCGACGACGAGCTGTACGCCTCGCAGCCGACCGAGCGCTCCCCGCGCGATCCGATGGCGGGCGAGAACGTCACGGTCAGGGCGACGACCTGGCCGATCGCCTCGGGCCAGTCGGTCTGGGTGACATGGAGCGTCAACGGCGTCGCGCAGACCCCGCGCGGCGCGAGCTACGACTACAACTCCGGCAACAACACGTACTGGAAGGTCGATCTCGGATCCTTCTCGCGAGGCGACGACGTGCAGTACACCGTCCACGCCGACGTGAACGGCGGCGGGCAGCGCGATGTCGGCCCCTTCTCGTTCGCGACCACCTCGTGGAGCACCGTGACCGACGTGACCGACGTGATCGACAACGGCACCTCGGTCGACATCGTCACGGGTGACAGCGCGGGAGACTTCACGCCGAAGGTGCGCTTCGCCTTCCCCCGTCCCGATGGCTACGACGTGCAGATCGCGCCGACCGGCTCGGGGCTGGACCTCAGCGGACCGACGGGATACACGCTCACCGACGGCGCCTCTCAGGTGACGATCGCCACGAGTCAGCTGGTGCTCAAGATCGACAAGAACCCCTACCGTCTCTCGGTGTACAAGGGCGACGGCACGACGCTGATCACCCGGCAGTACGACCCGGCGCAGTTCCGCAACATCGGCTGGGCCAGTGACGGCAGTTCGACCGTGACGAAGATCGAAGACCATTACCTCACGCCCGCCGGCGAGCGGTTCGAGGGCTTCGGCGAGCGTTACGACCGGCTCGATCACCGCGGCACCGACGTGCACAACTACGTCTACAACCAGTACCAGGACCAGGGTGCGACCGGGCGGACGTACTACTCGGTGCCCTACTTCGCGAACTCCGCGGGCTACGGCGTGCACATCCCGAGCACCCGCTACGCGATCTTCAACCTCGCCACCCACCGTTCGGACATGGCCGGATTCACCGTCGACACCGGCGGCGCGCTGAACTCGACGCTCACCTACCAGTTCTTCACGGGCGATCAGACCGCGATGCTCGACGACTACACCGCTGTGACCGGGCGCCCGCTGCTGCCGCCCAAGTGGGCGTTCGGACTCTGGGGGTCGGCCAACGAATGGAACACGCAGGCCGAGGTCGACGCATGGCTCGATCAGGTCGACAGCTCCGGCATCCCGCACAGCGTGCTCGTGCTCGAGCAGTGGAGCGACGAGGCGACCTTCTACCTGTGGAAGGACGCGCAGTACACGCCCACCGCGGGAAGCGGCTCGCTCGACTACGCCGACCTGACCTTCCCCGCCGGAGGCGCGTGGAGCGATCCGAAGCAGATGATCCAGGACGCGCACGATCAGAACGTCAAGGTCATCCTGTGGCAGATCCCGGTACTGAAGGAGAACTTCTCCTCGAATCCGTCGACCGCCCCGCAACAGCACCTCAACGACAAGGCCTACGCCGAGGCGCAGAACTACCTCGTGAAGGACGGTGCAGGCCAGCCGTACCGCATCCCGACGGGTCAGTGGTTCGGTGACAGCACCGTGCCGGACTTCACCAGCACCGCGGCGACCAACTGGTGGATGAGCAAGCGCCAGTACCTGCTCGACGACCTCGGCGTCGACGGCTTCAAGACCGACGGCAGCGAGGCGCTCTTCGGACGCGACCTGCAGGTGGCCGATGGACGCCGCGGCGACGAGATGCACAACGCGTACCCCAACGAGTACACGCGCGCCTACAACGACTACATCCAGGCGAAGACCGACGGCGACGGCACGATCTTCAGCCGGGCGGGCACCTCCGGCGGCCAGAGCCAGTCCATCTTCTGGGCCGGCGACCAGGCCTCCACGTTCGGCGCCTTCCAGGAGGCGGTCCGGGCGGGCCAGAGCGCGGGACAATCGGGCGTGCCCTTCTGGGCGTGGGATCTGGCGGGCTTCACCGGTTCGTTCCCGAGTTCCGAACTGTACCTCCGCTCGACGTCGCAGGCGGCGTTCTCGCCGATCATGCAGTACCACTCCGAGAAGTCCGACCCGAGCCCGTCCGAAGCACGTACGCCCTGGAACGTTCAGGCGCGGACGGGCGACACGAGCGTCGTTCCGACATTCGCGAAGTTCGCGAACGTGCGTATGAACCTCGTGCCCTACCTCTACACGGAGGCCGACGACAGCGCCACGACCGGGGTGCCGATGATGCGGGCGATGAGCCTCGCGTTCCCCGGCGACGCCGCGGCCGCCGCCTACGACCAGCAGTACCTCTTCGGGTCGCAGCTGCTCGTGGCCCCCATCACGACACAGGGCCAGACCACGAAGGATGTCTACTTGCCCGCGGGCGAGTGGTACGACTTCTGGAACGGCGGGCGCGCGATCGGCAACGGCGTGAAGCAGTACTACGCCGGCACCGACAGCATCCCCGTGTACGCCAAGGCGGGCGCGGTCGTGCCGCTCAACCTCAACGACGCGTACCAGCTGGGCGGAACCATCGGCAACGACGTCGACACCTACGACAACCTGACCTTCCGCATCTACCCGTCGACGTCGAGCACCTACGACTACTTCGAGGACTCGGCCAACGCCCACCGCGCGATCTCGGTCACCGCCGACCGCGTGGCACGCACCGTGTCGGTCTCGGCACCGTCGCTGACCGCCGCGGCGACCTACCAGGTGTCGGGGACGAAGCCGTCCGGCGTCACCGTGGCCGGCTCGGCGCTCTCCGAGGTCGCCTCGGTCTCGGCGCTCGCGTCGGCGAGCACCGGGTGGTTCTGGGACTCCGTGCAGCAGCTGACCTACGTCAAGGTCGGCGCGAGCACCTCGGCCCGCGCGATCGTCCTGAGCGGCGTCGACAAGGCCGCCTACGAGGCCGAGTTCGCGGCGCAGACCGCGGTCAGCACGAACACCGACCACGCGGGCTACACCGGCGTCGGCTTCGTGGACGGATTCGCGGAGAGCGGCGACGCCGTGCAGTTCGACGTGTGGGCCGACGCGAGCGGGACGCACCAGCTGCGCTTCCGCTACGGCAACGGCGCGACGACCTCGGCCGTGCGCAGCATCCGCGTCGATGGCACGTCCATCGGAACACTCACCCTGCCCTCGACCGGATCGTGGGACACCTGGGGCACCGCGTCGATCGGCGCGACCCTCTCCCCCGGCCGGCACACCGTGCGCATCGAGTACGCGAGCGGCAGCGCGGGCGGCATCAACCTCGACAACCTCGTGCTCGCACGCTGAGCCGGATTCCACGGAGAACACGCATGAACAACCTGACCCTGCGACGACGCGTCGCGAGCGTCGCGATCGCGGCCATCGCCGCGGCATCGCTCACCGCCATCGGCGGATGGGCGGACGCTGCGCCCGCCGCCGCCGCACCCCTGGGCGTGCAACGCGCCCAGTTCACCTCGGGCTCGAGCTACCTCGTCGTCGAAGTCCTCGACGACGACCTGGTGCACTTCGAGCTCGCCGGGGCCGGGACCGCGCCCGGCACGACGAACCCCCTGTTCACGACCCCGCAGGTCGCGAAAACCGACTACGCGGGCCCGAACACGTACACCCGCAGTGGCGGAACGATCCAGACCGCGGGACTGCGGCTCGAGGTCGACACCTCGACGCTGTGCGTCACGTCGACGGATATCACGCGCACTCCCAACCTGGTGCTGCAGACGACGTGCCCGGTCGATCTCACCCAGGCCTGGAAGGGCCTGAACATCACCAAGTCGTCGATGGAGAACGCGTACGGCCTCGGTCAGCAGTTCTTCACCGGCGCGAGCGCCGACGGCGACTGGGTGGGGCGCGTGCGCTCCCCCGGAGGCACGTACGGCAACGCGATGGTCTACGACGCCGAGAACGGCCCGGTCGGCAACACGCAGATCCCGGTGCTGTTCGCGGTCGGCGACGACAACGCCAATTACGGGCTGTTCGTCGACCAGCTCTACAAGCAGGAGTGGAACCTGACGGGCGACCCGTGGACGATGCGCACGTGGGGCGACCAGGTGCGCTGGTACCTCATGTCGGGCTCCGACCTGCCCGACCTGCGCCAGGACTACATGGAGCTGACCGGCACCCCGCCCGTGCCGCCCAAGAAGGCGTTCGGCCTGTGGGTGTCGGAGTTCGGGTACGACGACTGGTCGGAGTTGGACAGCACGCTCGCGGGGCTTCGCGCCGCCGACTTCCCGGTCGACGGGGCGATGCTCGACGTGCAGTGGTTCGGCGGTGTGACGGCCGACTCCGATGACACCCGCATGGGCACGCTGGATTGGGACACCACGAAGTTCCCGAACCCCGCAGCCAAGATCGCCTCGCTCAAGGCCGACGGCGTCGGGATCATCCCGATCGAGGAGTCGTACGTGGGCAAGAACCTCCCCGAGCACGCCGACATGGCGGCGGACGGATACCTGGTCCGGTCGGGATGCTCGACGTGCGCACCGACGTACCTCACCGGCAACCCGTGGTGGGGCAAGGGCGGGATGATCGACTGGACGCAGCCCGCGGCCGGCGCCGCGTGGCACGACGAGCAGCGCCAGCACCTGGTCGACGAAGGCGTCATGGGCCACTGGCTCGACCTCGGCGAACCCGAGATGTACGACGCGAACGACTGGACCGCAGGGGTTCTCCCCGGCAAGCACGCGCACGCCGACTACCACAACGCCTACAACCTGCTCTGGGCGCAGAGCATCGCCGACGGGTACGAGCGAAACGATGAGACGGCACGCCCGTTCCTGCTCTCGCGCGCGGCGGCCGGCGGCATCCAGCGCTTCGGCACGGCCATGTGGTCGGCCGACATCGGCTCGACGATGAAGGCGCTCGCCTCGCAGCAGAACACGCAGATGCACATGTCGATGTCGGGCATCGACTACTACGGATCGGATGTGGGCGGCTTCCGCCGCGAGATGCTCGATGCGAATGCCGACGAGCTGTACACGCAGTGGTTCGCCGACAGTGCCTGGTTCGACACGCCGCTGCGCCCGCACACCGAGAACCTCTGCAACTGCCTGGAGACGACCCCCGACGCGATCGGCGACGTCGCCAGCAACCGGGCCAACCTCGTGCGCCGATACGAGAACGCCCCCTACACGTACTCGCTCGCGCACCGCGCGAACCTCTACGGAGAGCCTGTCGCCCCGCCGCTCGTGTACTACTACCAGAACGACGACAACGTCCGTGAGATGGGCCACCAGAAGATGCTCGGCCGCGATCTGATGGTCGCGATCGTGGCGGGTTCGGGAGAGCGCGAGCGCGACGTGTACCTCCCCGCGGGCGAATGGATCGACATCCACACGAACGAGCGGATCGTCAGCACGGGCCAGTGGATCGCCGACGTGCCCCTGTGGCGCAACGGGGTCTTCACGCTCCCCGCGTACGCCCGTGCGGGCGCCATCATCCCGCAGGCGTTCGTCGATGCGGAGACGAAGGACATCACGGGACTGCGCTCCGACGCGGTCGTCCACGACGAGCAGATCACCACGGTGTACGCGAGCGACACGGCGTCGACCTTCACTCTGTACGAAGACGACGGTACGAGCACCGCGTACGAGAGCGGCGCCGTGCGTACGACACCCATCAGCCAGTCGACGTCCGGCGGCGTCGCGACCGTGACGGTGGGCGCCGCATCGGGAACGTACGCGGGAGCCCCGTCTTCGCGCCCGACGGTCGTCAAGCTCGTCACGGACGGGACGCAGGCCGCATCCGTCACGCTGGGCGGCAGCACGCTCACCGAGTATGCGAACAAGGCCGCGTTCGACGCCGCCAGCAGTGGCTGGTACAACGCGGGCGGCAGCACGGTGATCGCGAAGGCGGCGAGCAGCTCGGTCGCATCGGCCAAGACGTTCGCGTTCACGCTCGGTGAGGAAGCCGTGTGGGCGACGTTCGCGTGCGAGTTCGCGACCACGACCTTCGGCCAGTCGGTGTACGTCGTGGGCAACATCCCGCAGCTGGGCAACTGGTCGCCCGCGAGCGCGATCAAGCTCACCCCGAGCGCGTACCCCACCTGGACCGGCGTGATCGGCGACCTCCCGCCGTCGAGCGCGATCGAGTGGAAGTGCATCAAGCGTCAGGAAGCAGGCAATCCGAACACCGCGGATGCCTGGGAACCCGGCGGCAACAACATCCTGAACACGCCACCGTACGGCTCGGCAGGGATCACGACCGGCGCGTTCTGACGTTCGTCGACCGTGAGGCTGCCGGGACGGCGGCCTTGCGGTCGGGGGCGTTTGGGGAGCTCCAGGATTTGGGATTGAATCGATAGATACCTTCGACGGCTCCGGCCAGGATGACAGGATCTGAAGCTGCGACCCCTTGACCCCCAGATGCCGGAGTAGGGCACATATCTCAGTGGACCAGGGTTCCGCTTTCCAGAGGTGAGCTCCACTCCTCTTGCAGAAGTTGCATGTTGTTGGTCACTGCACTGGTCCGCTTCACGCCGAGACAGGCTGAGGCTAACCATTGGGGCACTAGGGAAGCAGGTCTGCATTGCCGCCGGTCGCCGTACACATGCGCTCGAAGTGCTCGCCGTCGATTGCGCGCAAGAACTCCATGCATCTGCGGATCTGACCGTGAACCGCTCGCGCGTCGAGCACATCGATGCTCTCGCTGCCCTCGCCGTGCGAGAACCGATTGCAGAAGTCATAGACGTCGCGATAGGGCTCGCCCTGCTGAGATTCAACCAGGATCTCGAGTTGCTGGAGGAAGTCGGTGCGGTGGGGCGCCTTGTAGCTAGCGAAGACCTCAAGGACACGGCGTGCGGCGTTCGGGAGGAGAAAGAGGCGATCGTGATCCTCGGAGTCGGCGATTCCGGCCATGACCATCGAGAACAAGTAGGCATACTCCGAGGTGTTGTTGAGCAGGACGCGTGGGAGCTTGCCAACACGGGTATGACGCTCGCCGTTGACCGATGCAGCGTACATCTCCAGAAAGGACACTCTCGGGAAGCGGGCCTCATCGGCGTCGCCGCTCTTGAGCTGACTCATCGACTTGCCCCAGACGTTCTTGTGGGACTTGATGAACAGGCGCAGCAGGCTGAAGTCGTGAGTGAGGATGATGTACTGGCCGAAGCCCTTGAGCGTGTCGATTAGCCACTGATGTGTCGCGAAGAGAGCTTCTCGGTCGAGCGAGCTGGACGGGTCATCGATCACCACGATGCGCTGCGAACGGTCTCCACCGGGAGCCTGCTCGTCCTCCAACTTTCGTAGGAAGTACAACAATGAAAGTGTTGTACGTTCGCCGTCGCTGAGGTCAGTGCCCGGTTTGTCTCCACGGCGGCACGCGTATGACTTGCCGTCCGGCGTCACCGCGACGCTGAGGTGGTCCTTGCCATAGACGCGGGCCAGATCACGCGTCAGGGTCTCGGCCATGTGCTTGGTGGTGAACTGAGCTTGACGCACCTCGTCTAGGCGCCGCTCCGCCAGGTCGGCCGCGTCCTTGGTGGTCTGACTCTTGGTTGCGAGATCGTTGGCCTGTGCCTCAAGCGTGCGAAAGGCTTCGCTCTCTGCGCCGACCAGATGATCGAGAACCGTCTGCTTCCGCTCCGCTGTGACCTCTGCATGGCGTCGAACCTGGTCGTTGTGCTCCGTGACAGCCTGGGCGAGCACGGTTGTAGACGGAGCTGTGTTGAGCAAAGCCCGTTCTGGGGCATGAGGCGTGGCGTTAGGGTCTGCGATCTTTTCATTGAGCACCGCTTCAATGGCCGCGAGCGCAGCGACGCGGTCCTCCACGTCTGCCTTAGCTCGCTTCACGGCGTCCGAGTAGACCAGCTGCAGTTCGCTCGCCAAGCTCGCGGCGGCGGGCAGCGCAGCGTGCCACGCGGCAAGCTCTCGCTTCTCGCCCGTGACCGCATCTGCCAACTTCTTCGCCGCCCCGCGTATCTGGAGCCAACTCTCATCGAAGTGACGAGCCAGCTCGACACGGCGAATGTCGACGATCTCGCCTGCACAGAACAGGCAGTGATCGAGACCGTCGTGCAGTACGAGGCCTTGTTCGACCCAGGTTTGAGCCGATGGATTGCCCTCTAGGGCCTGGATGGCGATTCGAGTGGGCGTCTCGGCCAGCGTCTCGGGGAGGTCTGCCAACAAGGCGACGATGCCAGCGGGCGGAGCGACAATACCTGGCACAGGCGACGGCGCGTCCTCCCCAAGCCGCTTGAGCGCTTCGGCGTGCGCATTACTGTCGGGGAATTCACCCTTGTGTTTGCGTAGGTCGTCCTGGACCTTGGGTATGGAGTAGCGGTTCTTCGTGAAGTGGCTGTAGTCAAACTCTTTGAGCTCAGCCACGATACGGTCCTGAACGCCACGGGCCAGCTTCTCGACCTTCTCGTCGGCCACCTTCCGCTGCTTGGCAGCTTCCTTGGCCTCGTCCCGCAGCTTGACGATCTCCTCGACGAGCCGGTTCTCTTCATCTTTCGCGTCAATGGCTTCCTTGCCCAATGTCACGATGGCAGACGCGCTAGCGCCGTCGAGGAAGGCAGAGAGATTCGCCTCTACCCATCTGCGCGTGAACACCGCCATTGCCACCGACGGACTCGCGCCGCCCTCGCTGATCTTGATGCGGCGCTTCTGCTCGTCCTCCCAAACGATGCCCGAAGCGCAAGCTCCCTCGGCGAGGCTGAGCAGAAGCTCCGACAGCGTCGACTTGCCGCTGCCGTTGTGGCCGTACACGACTGTGCGACCGCCCGACGGAAGGTCATCCGGCCAGAATCCCCGGTCAAGAGACCGCCACGGGTCTTTCAGATCCAGTCGACGAAGCATGCTCACACCCCTAGCAGCATCAGCTCTCTTTAAAGCTGGCCAACAACAACCATCGGCTCAGGCGAACGCGGCCTCGCGATCGGTTTGCTAGTGATCAATGTATCCGAGCTGATAGACCCGCTCGGACTGCAGCCGTACCGAGTCCCCAGCGGGACAGCGTTGCCGAGCGGGCGCTACACATCCGCACCGGTGCCGTCGAGCTTGAAGTCGACAGGGAAGGGTGTATGTCGAACCATCTTGTTAACGCAGATGCGTCTTGCCCCCGCACCTGAGGCGGTGCGGGCGTTCTCGCGATGGAGGGCCGCGACCCGTGGGCCACGCTGCGTGTGGAGCGCTGTGGACCGTTGGGCGCGTTCGATTGACACCACTCAGCCACCGATAGAGTTTTGCCCAGGTCCTCAGTGGGACTAGGCATCGAGCCGATTTGGAGCAGACCGCGGCTGATCACCGCCTGCCTCCACTGGGGCCACCATCGCAAGTTGGCGGCCCGCGTGAAGCACATTTTGCCTGGACTCGAAGCCGCGGCTGGGGCTGAGCACGCGCTCAGCCCCAGCCTTCCTCAGCGATGAAGGGCACGTTGATGTGGTGGGAGATGGATCAGCGGATCCGCGAGGCATCCGTTCGACTCATTGTGGAGCACGAGACGCACGCAAAATCTGTCCACGACGAGAATGTTCGACGACGCAGGCGTAGCACGGGCACTCCGCATGAACTCGAAGTCCGCCAACCCGAAACTTGGGATCTCGACCCAGGATTTAACCCATACTTGGTCCGCTCTCGCCATAAGCGCATCGCCTATGCAATTACAGAGCAACTTCGCGATCGGAGCTACTCGCCCCGCCCTCCCGCCGGGTTCCGCGTGCCAAAATCCTCAGGCGGCGAACGAGTCGTGAACACCTTCCAGATCGCGGACGAGGTGGTTTCCAATCGCATGCTGCGGTCGCTGACGCGAAAGAACCTGCCCCGATTCAGCGCTCGCGCATACGCTTATCGCCCCGATCTCGGTCCACACGATGCAATCTCCTACGTTTCGACAGAGTTCGCGCGGGAGCATCGTCTCTTCGTTGCAGAGTACGATTTCAGCAAGTTCTTCGATACCCTCGACCACGGGTTTCTATTGGCAACACTCGACACCATGGGAATCACGAGGACGCCGCTTGAGCAATATATTATCGAGCGGTTTCTTGAGGCACCTGAGCCATACCTTTCGGCAGAGGAAAAGCGAGTCGTCAAGGCTCGACGCACGAAGGGCATTCCGCAAGGGACGTCCCTGAGCCTCTTCCTTGCCAACGTCGCTGCGTCGGAGCTCGATCGAGCTCTAGAGCGGGTAGGGGTGGGATTTGTCCGCTATGCAGATGACACCCTCATCTGGAGCAAGGACTATGGGCGAATCGGCGAGGCTGCGTCCATACTCCACGAAGCATCAAGCCACATCGGCTCTCCAATCAACTCCGAGAAGAGTCTTGGCATACGGCTGCTCGCCAAGCAAGAGACTCTGCACGTTGAGATGTCGTCGACAAGAAGCGTGGACTACCTCGGACACCGGCTCGGATTGCGAGACGTGCGCATGAAGGATGCATCCATCGAGCGGATCAAGTCTCGAGTCACCGATTTGGTCTTCACCAACCTTCTTCTGGAACCGCTCAATGGGACGCAAGAACCGGGTCGTCTCAGTGGGGTGGATAGAGACTACGCAACCCTAATCTGGCAGCTCCGTCGCTACCTATATGGCCCGTTGACGGAGAAGGACATCAGGAGATTTCAGGCAGGCGCGATTCCCCCAATGTCGTTCGAGGGTGTCATGTCGTTCTTTCCGCTGGTAGTCGATGAGGCCGGTCTCCGAGAGCTTGACGAATGGATCGCGGCACGAATCTGGCTTGCGCTACGCAAGCGGTCGCGCTTGCTGCGAGTCGCCGCCCTGCCTGTTCCACCGCCCCACGGAATGTCGAAGGCCCAGCTCATCGGCTTCACATCGAGGTCGTCGCGTAGTGGCGATGTCGTGGACTTAAGAATGCCTAGTGTCCGTAAGATCGCGAAAGTCATTCGACTTGCGGTGTCGACGCACGGCCTCCGCGTCGTATCAACCCGAGCACCCCTGTATCTTTACGCGGATGAGTAGCCCTACACCTCGATCCGAGAGCTCTAGTGGTGAAGGCTGCCTAGCCCGGCTGCGGGGCGCACGTACTGCAGATAACAATCCCCAACAAATGGCCGTGCCCCGACTACGTGGCGGAACCGTGTAGAGCGACTCGGCACCGCGTGGCCTCCCAAGGAGGCACCTCGCCATCACGGCGGCAGGTATCTGCGTCGAACCCGCGTTCGACGCAAGCTACTCCGGTCGCGTCTTCGATGTCGAACCGGGAGTAGCTCCGCTTCTCGAAAAAGGACGCTGCGAACGCGAGCGGCCGACAATTGCGGCTCTGCTTATCCCAGGAGCGATCGAACGGGACGCGCTATCACTGTCGGAACTGAGCGTCGCTTCGCTCATGGCGCTGCGCGAGAAACAACTGTTCCAGACTCATTCTCATCCGTCGTTCCGTCGGGGTCGACCTACCGCACCTCGACGATGCGCTGCGCGGGACGCAGAGCATCGGCTGATGTGGCCCACCTGTGATCCTCAACGGCAGGTGGGAGAGAGAAGGCCACCCTCCGGCGAATCCTCTCTCGCCTCCGGCCGGGACGCGCCCTACCGCTTCACAAGCCTACGTTGCCGCCGCGCAAGACCTCGGCGGCAGCGGCTCGCCGGTGATCACTCACGGCAAACGAGAAGAGGGCCCGCCTGTTGCAGATCCTCTTCTCGTCTCCGATCGGGATGACAAGAGATCTGAACCTGCGACCCCTTGCACCTGGTTCAACCTTGCTATCCGCTGGATAACGCCGATTTCAGGACTCTCTAACCACAGTGCTCGCCGTTAAAACGTTTCCGAAAACGTGTACAGAACGATGACCCGACGTTGGAGGATTAGCGCGGCGCCGAAACACCACCGAGTGTCTCACTGTCACACGGGATGTACGGCGGTTCGTTTTTCCACCTTGTACTGGCGCACAGAATCCGCCGAGACCTCAAGAACGCCCCGGAACTCCCACTCGTCAGGCGCGTACGTGTTCGGCTTGCTCGGAGATGCGAGGTAGTTGGGCTGCGCACCCGGCTCGGTGATCCATTCGTTGTCCTCAAAGAACAGCGCGATGTTCGTCCCGCCGGTGCCCGCGGCGGATGGATATGCGATGCCATGGATTGTCGGCACGCTGAACCAACGGAATGCCTCCGTCAAGAGTTGCGAGGGCAGGTATTCCATTGTTTGCCGGTCGTCGCCCGGAATGAAGTCCATCATCCTGTCGCGATAGAACTCAAAGGCGGTACGACTGCTCGCGAAGTGACTGTAGGTCGGGCTGAAGATGCTTGGGAGTTTCGGAATCACCGTCAGGTCAAGGAGCCGCAGAGGTTGCCTCACTTCGAGCGTGGCGACCACGCAGTCGTCGTACGGGCTGTGCGAGGCCACTTCGGCGCATGCTGTTTCAGGCTCTCGCGCGGTGTACAACATCGGCATCCCCGCTGCGCTGAGACGTCCTGCGGATGCAGAGTCGGTCGGCGGCGGCCCCATCTCTCTGCTCGGGTCGCTTCGAACTCGCTTCGCCAAATCGCCCGCATCCCGCCCCACGCGTGCGCGGTACAAGAGTGTTCCGGGAGCGAGTATCAGAGGGACGGAGTTCTCCGCCGCGAAATCGACCATCTCGCGGGCAAGCACGTAGTTCCACTCGGGTGGCGTTACGGGCTTCTCGCCGGTCGGCGCGATGAGGAGCCGGGATTGATGCTTGACACGATAGTCAAAGTGATGCCAGGAGAAGTGGGTGCTCACGGCAGTGTCCTCATCGAAGGTCTCGTACCAAGGCCCGGAGGAGCGAACCAGCGGCTCGATGGCAGCAACGAGAGGCTCGTGAGCGTCGCTCTCAACGGCATCCTCCAGCGTCGTTGCGAGTACATCGCGAAGCGGAACCGTCGGAAGCACCTGTTCGCCGTCAGGCACAAAACCCACGTGGTCATACCGTTTCCTGGCAGCCGCGAGGACGACTCGCGCCAGGTGCTCCAGCGGAACCGCCTCCACCTCCTCTGCAGCACACACCGAGCAGTCGGCGGCACTCGAAGCGGCACCCACATCGCGCCGGAGGTAAGCGTCTTCGAGATGCGCAACACAGATGCGGTCTCCACTCTGAAGCACTCGGTCGCTGTTCACATACTCATCTTGCCCGTCAGCGTGGGACCGGCTGGTCGTTGGCGAGGCTGGATACGATGCGGCCGAGCATTATGGACGAAGGAGCCGCGGTCTGCCGCTCGATGGAGCGGGCTACGGCATCTGCATCGAAGTCGTCAGCTCGGACCCCGGCGACCGTCACTGACTGCCCTGCGATGAGCAGGGCGATAGCTGCGTCGTAGTCGGCGGCGTGAAGGTCGAGGATGCGGCGGCCTGTGCGGGGTGAGCGAAAGCATCCGTTCTCCCCTGAAGTGCCCGGCTACGACTTCGGCGGGCACCTCGGGGAACGAGGCCCGGAACACGGTCGTGATGTTCACAACGCGGTCCGTTGTGGCTGCGCGGCGCAGTCGCTCACGCGTCCGCACGGCGCGCTCCCTTCGCGTACGAGCGGAGGATGAGCCATCGCTCGACGAGACTCAGGTCGAACAGTTCCGGGCTGCGGGTCCAGCGGCGCGCCTCGATGAACTCGGCGGGCACCGCCACGAGGGCGCTCTCCGCCGCGGAGACTCGACGCGCGTAGCGGATAGCGCTCATGACAGCGCTCCGAGGTACTCCACGGCGATGCCCTTCTCGAACCCCTCACGCCACACGCCATCTGGCTGCTTGCGCCTTCTGATTCCGATGAGCGCATTCGACGCGGCGTGCGACGCCCTCTATGAGTGGGCGGCGACCGGACCGGTCGAGCGTCCGAGGCATCCCGCCGATGAAGCAGCGGAGCGAACGAAAACCGAACTGCGACGCATCATCGAGCGGGTTGGCGACCGGATGGGGTGGGAGGTCGCCGCCCTGGAGAAGAGGCGTGTCCGTCCGGGCGCGATAGTCACGGCCGCGCAGCAAGACCTCGGCGGCGCGGGACGTGACCTTTCCTACTGGTGGACCATCTGTTCGCGATACGCCCACGCGCAGAGCCTGACGGCGATACTGCGCGCGCGGCGGGCGCATATCGACACGCCGCACGGCGGAACCGTCGATGTCGAGACGAACGAGGAACTGGTCGTCGAGATGGTCGAGACAGCGGTCGGATTCCTTAACGCCTTCACGGCCCTCACCCGCGAGCGCGGACTCCTGCGCATGCCGCGCGTACAGCGCGATAGCGTCGTGCCATGAGTGGTAGCCGGGCCAAGGAAGAGCGGCAGGCTCAGCGCGCCCTCCCGCTTCGGCTGGTCAACACGGACGCTGTGAAACGGTCGGCTGATGCGGTACTCAGCGTCGACCTGAGCGACCACAAGTTCCGCGACCGGGCCGCGCAGTTAGTCGCCGGGCTGTGTCGTGCCGGATTCGCCCAGAGCAAGGTCATCGCGACGCTCGCCAGAGCGGACCTCCTGTCGGCAGCGGGGCCGAACCGCCCCGCGGTCGCGTTCTTCGGCGAATAGTCCGCCATCAGGCGAAGTCGGGAACCTCGCCCAGAGGCACCCAGCGCGCCTCTGCGCCTTCGCCGACCAGGCGCTTCACAACGGGAGTCCGCTCAGTCTGGCCGCGCCGGAGGCGACCGGTCCGGGACAGGTAGTAAGTGACTAGCGTGTCGTCCGACCGACGAAAGGTCACGTACCAAGGTGCGCCCTGTAACGTCTGGCGCCCTTCGGCCAGAGCCTTCGCTGAGTACGAGCGGTAAGCGCCGACCAGCGCACCTACCTTCCACTGCGCCTTTGAGTCGGGGTACGCGGCTTCCCAACCGTCGAAGACATCGGCAAGTACACCGATGGGTACAGCTCCGACGGGGTAGAAGATGCCCTCGCGCGTCTTCACTTCGGCGAGCAGTTTCTCGTCTGCGAGAGCATGGGTGGCGAGCGGAAGGTTCGAGATATCGCCATCGCGGACACCTTCGAGCGATAGGTCGTCCAGTTCCTCATCGAGCGGGTCAGGCTCAAGCCCTGTCGTCGCGGCAGGCTCCGCCTCCGGCTCAGATCGGCTCGCGGCCTGTGCTGATGCAATCTGTGAACCGAGGAGTTGCTCTACACGCTTGTCCGTCTTAGTCACGGTCACGTGGGTCCGCTCCGCGATTTCCTTGACCTTATCGAGCAGGTATTGGTGCTGGCCCTGTCGCTTCTTCGTCTCCGCTTCAGCCCGTGCGGCTTCACGGTTTTGCACGCGGAGGATGGTCAGCGTGAGACCAATCGCGACGATGGCGAGGCCCAGCGAGATGAGGCCGATGGAGTCCCAGAGTTGCGACAGTCGGAACGACCAATCGCCCTCCGCATTAGCCCGCAACAGCCACACATAGCCAGCGAGCGCTAGAAACGCTACGCCGATGACGTAGACGACGACCTCCCATAGCCACGGTCCGCGCCGTTCTGCCTTCTCCCCCGACCTACTCCCCATAGCCTTCACAATAGCGACCGAGCATCCGCCCGAGTTTCGGCCAGCAGACTGCAACCCCGCCGCGCTACCGAGGGAACGAGTTTCGGCCACGACTGCTCACGCATTCGACGCATTAGCGACGACGAACGCAGAAACAGCGTGGTCTGCTTGCACGCCGCGCCAGAACGTACCGTGTTGACGGGACTGGCCGACGGCCAGGTCAAGCACTTCGTCAATAGCAACTGCCCATTCGGCGTCTGTCGCTCCAGGCACGAGCGCATCGCGTACGTCCTCGCGCGCAGCCACGAGATGCAACGCTGGAGTCGAACGAGCCTCGTTAAGCGCCGCGGCGCTCGGGTACAGGTGGTACGCGAGGTCGCCTTTTGCACCTACGGCCATCACGAGACACCACATGATGTCGAAGCGTGTCAGTGAGTTGAGCACTTCGTCATTGGTGCTTCCAACTTCGTCGGTCGCGGCGACATCGTCCACGAACGAAGGCGCCGACGTAGCGTGCTCTCTAGCCATCGAGAGAATGAGCGCTCCGCCGTGATTCTCCTTCGCGAACAGATTCGCTCGCGATGCGTACACGATGCCGTGCCGTAGCCAACTCGGGTAGCGCTCGTCGCTGCCCAACCCGACCGGACGGTTCGCGATGCTCGCCAGCGCAGCCCACTCTTGCTCTCGCTCTGCTGCGGCTCCGATGAGCCAGACGCGGACGAGCACTGCGAGCCAGTGCTCAGCGACCGACACTTCGTGACGGGACGAGAGGTTCGTCGCGTACTCGTTAACGCTCCCCGCGGAGAGGTAGACCCGGTGAAGCGTGTCGAGGGCGGCTTCTAGAGTCTCGGGACGTTGAGAGCGCCGAGCCTCGATGGCGGCGAGAGCGAGTTTGTCGAGAGCGAGGCCGCGCTTCGTGCGGTCGATGTCCGGCTTGTAGGTAGCGGCGGTCCGGGCATCTCGGAATAGGCGTCGGATACCCGCATCGCTGTCAGAGTCCACATGTTGTCTCAGTGCTTCGACGAACGACGCGTCATCCATGTCGATGAGGAGCGGAGGCAGAGTGCGGCCACCGACAGTCGGCGCGGCAGTGCTCTCGACCACACGGCGGATGAGGGCGTCGAGGCCTTCACGTGCCTCGGCAATGATGCTCGCGCGGTACCTACTTAGCATCGTGTCCCAGTGCGCATCGGAGGCCGCGACGTTGCGAGTTCCTTCCCGCACATAGAGGACTCCCTCGTGAAGGACGGTCTTCATGCGGCCGTCGCCACGGTCGTACTCCCCCGTGGTGCTGATGATGACGGGTAGCCCCGAGGCCGTTGGGGCGACGTGAATGAGCACGTGGGCGCGGGACTCGACCTCGTGAATCTGCGAGGTCACGCGCGGCTGAGTGGCGATGTGTCGAGCAACGAGCGCCCCAAGCGCAGCGGAGTCGAAGCGGGCCGTCTCAACCATGGCCAGGTCGTGTGCGGGCGTGCCGTCATCGTGCGCTCCGATGACGATGAAGCCGCCCAGAGTGGTGTTCATCATCGCGACAACGTCGAGGACGAGTCCCAGACGTTGCTTCGCGTCCTGGAGGTCGAGCGTGCCCTTGAAGTCCAGCTCGTCATGCTCCGCGCCGATGGCGAGCAGTTCGAGGAGCTTCTCGCGGTCGAGACGACCGTCCACGACTACGGGAGATGCCATGTCCAGAGCCTAAGGCTAACTCCCTCAGGACTGCCGGCTCACCGCATGGCTATGTCCGGAGCGCGAGGCAGCGGCTATCTGACGATGTCTACGCAGGTCCGGTCCCGGAAGCGTCTGCGGTTTCGCGGTACTCGTCGATGAACTTGATGAGCGGGATAGAGGACCAGGCTTCTTCAAGGACAGCGTTCTCGGACAGAGTCAGCTTCCAACCGCCTACCGCAAGGACGCCCGGCCCTGTGAGCTGGTTCGGCGCGTCGGTGAACAACTTATCCAGCTCTGTGGCGGGCGCGGTGACTATTTCTTCCAGGAGGTCCACACCTATGAACGCCGTGGGGATACTTGCGGTCGTAAAGAGGGCGCGTACGTCAGGTGCGTTCGCGAGGTCGAAGTTGCCGAGCGTCACCACGAGGCCAACTAGCGGCCTGTCGGATGGGATGACCTGCATCCCTTCAGGCTGGGCTTTCACAGCCGCAGCCGACCGGTTGATTTGCTTCAGCGGCTTCTCCAGGCGGTCGTGCATCTCAGCGAGCGAGCCGATGCCTTCCTGCATGTCCCGCCGCGGCATCATCGCCTTGCACTCGACGAGGAGTACGACGTGCGGCAAGACAATGAACCAGTCAACCGATTTCAGACGGCTCTTTCGCGGACCGTACTCCACTTCCGGCACGACCTCGGCGCCGTCAATGAGACGCAGATTGCGCCCCACGTACTGTTCGAAAAGGTGCCCGACATCATGCGTGAATGCCTCGCCCCATCGCTCGATGCCCTCGTACGCGATGCCGTAGACCGTGGACCGCACCTCGATGGCGGGTACGCAAGGCGAGAGGAATAGCTCGTCGATTCCTCCGATAAGGGGCGAGGTGTGAATCGGGTTGTAGGCGAACGGCTCGCGGACGAACTGCTGCACCAGTGAGCCGGGATACTTCGCCGTGATGTCTCGTCGGGCTTGCTGGAAGGCGCTCAACTCCGTCGAGAACCCTCGACGGACGACAGCATCGAAGACGGCTTCGCCGCCGAGCGCTGTCAGGGCAGCAGCGATTCCTGGTTCCCAGCCGAACGGATAGCGACTCGCCTGGTGAACGGCCGCGGAGTGCAGTGCGAAGCCGACGGAACTCCAGACACCAACAGAGCAGCCGAGCAGGTCATCCTCCCACCCGGACTCCATCGCCTCCGGCTTGTAGTTGTCGAGTAACGGCGTCTGTTCGAAAAGCGCGACGGGACGCGCCCAGCTCGCTAGCTTGGCGGAGCGTTGGTACGGAATCTGCTGATAGAGCAGCCGGAGCACGCTCTTCGTCGCGAAGTCGTCGTCGTGCTCTCCTGGGTGTTCGAGGTTGAGGTGCTTCGAACAGAGCCCGTGAACATCATCCGGCGTCGCGACCCGCCCACCGGGCGTCCCCCATTGAAGGGTCGTCGCGGCGATGCCTGCGATGTCCCACGGGAGAAACGGTCGAGTTCTCCCCCGCTCATCTTGGGTAGAACCGTCCCAACCACGGGACAGCTCGCTGAGCAGCCGGAGTAGCTCGTCGCGGTCGTACCGCCTGCACGCAGCGCGAAAGTCCTGATAGCTGACGGACCCGTTCAACCCAGCTCTCATTCGTCCCCCATTCCTCCTCGATTGTGACGTAACTGGCGGCACGACGTGCGAGCACACCCCAAGGTGTGCACATGACGCGAAGGCCCATGCTCGACCCTGGCGCGCCCGGGTTCGAGCGCAGAAAACATCGAATGCGCTCGCCCGAGCCAAGAAGCAACCCGAGGACAAGCGTGAAGCGGCAGTCGCACGGGCGGAGCTTTGGATGGAGCGGGGCGCGTGGGTTGCTGACGTGCGGCACCGAGACCACTTCGGCTCGACCCGGCAGATTCGACGCTTCGGGCGCACGCAGGCCGAGGCACTGGCCGCGCTCAACGAGGAGGTAGCTCGTCGAAATCGCGCTGGGGGGACAACGCTCGACGCGGCTCGCACCGTCGATGACCTCGTCACCTGGTGGCTGGAAGGGATGTTGCCATTGAAGGATGTGCGCGAACAGAGCCGTCCGAAGGTCGCGCAGATTGCGGCATCTCTCACGAAGCGAGTCGGTGGGCTGCGATTGTACGAAGTGACGGCGCCGCGCGCTCAGCACCTACTCGACACCCTCGCTCGTGAAGGGCTGCTCGACCGCCCGAAGAAGGTTCGGGACTTGGCAGGGCAAATCTGGCATGACGCGCAGATGCGTCGCGCCGTCCCGGATAACCCCTGGCGAGAGACGAAGACACCCCTCCGCAAGGTCGTCCGAACGAAGGACCGCGCGCTCGGAGACACCGACCTCATCGCGGTTCACCGTCAGGTCGCAGAGTGGATTTCGCCGAGCGACGCTGAGAAGAAGCGCCGCGGCGGACCGAAGCCAGGTAAGCATCTACTCGCCGCCATCGACACGATGGCTGTGACCGGACTTCGAATCGGCGAGGTGCTCGCGTTGCGCAAGCGGATGTGCTGATTCGCGAAGATGGCTTTGCCGAGTTGGATGTGACCGGCCCATCGTTCCGAACGGCTCTTCGCAGAAGCGTCAGGAGGCGCCGAAGACGGAGTCCTCGGAAGCACGCGTGCCCGCAGCCCCCCACGTTGCCGCTCAGCTCATCGCGCTCGGCGAAGGCAAGGCCGACGACGAACTCGTCTTCCAATCGCGGAACGGAAGACCGGTCTCCCTGAACCAGATTGCAACGCAGCTCCGCCGAGCACTCGAAGGCACCGAGTGGGCAGGCAAGGTCAGCCCTCACGCGTTCCGTGCATCCATCGGCACCTGGGCCGCGACGAAGCTCGGCGACGAGAAGGCCAGGGAGTTCCTCCGCCACACGTCGGTCGAGACGCCCCGGAAGCACTACCTGCGCCGTGACGCGCCTCTCGTAGACCCGGCAATCAGTCAAGCCATTGCCGCGGGGCTGCTGCTGAGTACGGAGGCGGAGGCCTGGGCCGAGGCCGAGGCCGCGAATCGTGTCGTTCGAGCGCCGGACCCAGAAGGACTGGGCGGATTCCACGCACGTTCGGCCACTGACAAGGCTGATGCTGGGTCGAACGACCCGGTGTGGGACGACGACATGGAGACGTTCTGAGCGCGAAAATGTGTACGTAACCGTTTACAGAAGACTGTCCGACCAATGAGTAAGGGCCGGAATCCCTTGAGATTCCGACCCTCTCCGGTCGGGATGCGCCCCACGGGCACTCCACGCCCCGCTGCGCGGGACGCGGAGCCTCCGCCCGCGGGGACCCCGCCTGAACAATCCACTCGCGGCAACGAGAAAGGGCCCGCCATAAGGCGGACCCTTTCTCGTTCCGGTCGGGATGACAGGATTTGAACCTGCGACCCCTTGACCCCCAGTCAAGTGCGCTACCAAGCTGCGCCACATCCCGGAGCCGCCCGCGCGCGGGCAACTCAACCATCTTAGCCGGTCCGAGAGCATGCCGCGAACGCGTCCGGCGGCGCAAGCGGTGGATGCGTGTCCGCACCCGGGAGTACGGTCACGGCATGAGCCAGATCCAGGTGCTTCCGGCCACGAGCGAACGCTTCGACGAGGTCGAGAACGCCCTCACCGGAGGCGGCGACGGCCGGGCGTGTCAATGCCAATGGTGGATGATGCCGGGCAGCCGCTTCAGCGCGCTCAGCGTCGAGGAGAAGACCGAGATCCTGCGCGCGGAGACGACCGCATCCGTCCCGCCGGGACTCGTCGCCACGGTCGACGGCGTCGGCGCGGGCTGGGTGCGCGTGGGGCCCCGACCCGACCACGAACGGCTCGCGCGCACCAAGCTCTACGGCAAGACCTCCCCCGAACCCTGGACCGACGCCAGCACCTGGGCGATCAGCTGCTTCTCCGTGCGCAAGGAGTTCCGCGGGCAGGGCCTCACCCGTCAACTCCTCGAGGCGGCCGTCCCGTTCGCCCGCGAGAACGGCGCCCGCCTCGTCGAGGCCTACCCGATCGACACCGCGGCCACCAAGACCTCGTCGAACGAGCTCTACCACGGCGCGCTCACGACCTTCCTCGACGCGGGATTCGTCGAGACCGCGCGGCCCCGCGCCGACCGGCCGATCGTGGCACTCGACCTCGGCTGAGCCCGCATCCGCCAGGATGGAGGGATGACGGATGCGGCATCCCCCGTTCGGGTCGACTCGTGGCTCTGGGCCGTCCGCGTCTACAAGACACGATCCGCCGCCACGACCGCCTGCCGCGCCGGGCACGTCCGCATCGGCGGCGACCGCGCGAAGGCGGCTCAGCTCGTGCGCCCCGGCGACGAGGTGCGCATACGGATCGCCGGTTTCGACCGCATCCTCGTCGTGCGCCAGACCATCGTGAAGCGCGTCAGCGCACCGCTCGCCGCCCTCGCCGCGGAAGACAAGACTCCCCCGCCTCCGCCTCGCGAGCTGACCGCTTTCGTGCCGGTCCGAGACCGCGGCGCGGGGCGTCCGACCAAGCGCGAACGGCGCGATATCGACCGGCTGCGGGGGCGTTCCGCCGACGACTGATCGGACCCCGGCGATGTCGGAGGTGGGTGCCAGACTTCAGGCATGAAGGATGCAGCGGCGATGAGCCCCGAGGACGCCGAAGCGGCGATGCTCGAGGGCCTGCTCGCCGGCGTCGAGAAGACCCGCGCCTCCATCGCCGCCCTCGAAGCGCTCGAGCTCAACCTGCTCGCGACCGCCCGGCAGATCGCCGCCGACCGCACCTCCCGCCTGTCCGATCCGTCCGCCCGGGCGCACGAGATGCCGCTGCGCGACATCGCTGCGGAGTTCGCGACCGCCCTGCACGCGAACGACCGCGGCATGCAGAACGAGCTACACGACGCCGCCGACATCGCCCGTCGGCTGCCGCGCTCCCTCGCCGTCCTGGCCGAGGGCCGCATCTCGCGCCGCCACCTGCGCGCGATCCATGAGGCGTCCGCCGGGGTCGGCGACCCCGAGCTCACTGCCTACGACGAGCGTGCCGCGGCGGCCGCCTCTGAGATGTCCGTCAACCGTCTGCGCCCGGTCCTCCGCCGGCTCGCCGAGCAGGCTCAGCAGCGTCCGCTCACCGAACGCCACCGCGAGGCCCGCACGCACCGCGGCGTCTTCGTGCGCGACCTGCCCGACGGCATGGCCGAGCTCACGGCCGTGCTTCCCGTCATCGAAGCTCACGGCGCACACGACCGGCTCACGCGGATGGCACGCCTCGTTCGAGACGCCCACGACGCCGAGACCGATCCGCGCACGATCGACCAACTGCGCGCCGACGTCCTCAGCGATCTCCTGCTCACCTCTACCACCGCCGACACCGCCGACGCCCCGCACGCGGGGATCGACGCCGTGCACGCGCACGTGCGCGTCACGATCCCCGCCACCACGCTGCTCGGCACGACGGATGCGGGCGCCGAACTCATCGGCGTCAGCCCCGTCGACGCCGAGACCGCCCGCCGCCTCGCCGGGGGCTCCGTCGCGTGGACGCGCGTGCTGACCCATCCGGTCACCGGCAACGTCGTGGGCGTCGACCGGTACCGACCCAGCGAAGACCAGCGGCGCCTGCTGCGGGTGCGCGACGAGCGGTGCCGCTTCCCCGGATGCCGCATGCCCACCCATCGCTGCGATATCGACCACACGGTCGACTGGGCGCACGGCGGAACCACGCACGTCGACAATCTCGCGCACCTGTGCCGCCGACATCACTCGCTCAAACACGCCACACCGTGGCGCGTCAGGCTCGGGCCCGACGGCGTGCTCGAGTGGACCAGCCCACAGGGCCGACACCACCGCGACTCCCCCGCATCCCGCGTCGTCTTCACGGATGCGGCCGACCCGCCCTTCTAGCGAGGGTCACGCATGCACGGAGCTCGCGGTCTCCGGAGGCTCACCCACCTCGGCGATGCTGCGCCCGCTGCACGGCGTCCGCGTCACGCGCGCGTTCTCGATGCGCGAGATGGTGAACCACCGCACCGCGTCGCGCAGAAGACACCACCCGACGAGATACCACCGGCCGTCGCGCGACGCGAAGAGGATCGGTTCGACATCACGTGTCGTCGTCGCACCGTCTCCGGCCGTGTAGCGAAAACGCACGACTCGCTGCTCAGCCATCGCCTCCTCGATCGCAGATCGGGTGGCCCGAGAGGGTCGCGGCGGTCGGTCGACCCAGACGCGGCCTGCCAGGTCGGTGGCTCGCGCGCGTGTCACCGGGTCCAGCACGTCGACGATCTTGCGGATGCCTGCCGCCGCGAGATCCGAGAACGGAGCATCGGATGCGGCGGCGACAGCCGACATCAACGCCACCGCCTGCGCCGGCGACAACGTCACGGGCGGCAACGAACTCCCCGCGAGCATCCCGTAGCCGCCACCGGGCCCCGGGCGCGACCAGAGCGGGGCGCCGCTACGCTCCAACGCATCGAGATCCCGCTTGATCGTGCGCTCCGAGACCTCGAACTCGCTCGCCAGCCAGGACGCCGTGCGGCCGCGCGTTCCGCTCCGCCGCAGCATCTCGGAGATGGCATGGAGCCTCTCAGCCCGCCTCATCCGACACTCCCGGCCACCCGCATGATCGAATCATAATCGTGACAGAAACGGTGACATCCCGTTGACCGATCATGCTGCGACAGTCGTCCCATGACCAACGAGATTCACACCCCCGTCCTCCTCATCGCGGGCCATTGGCTGGGCGCGTGGGCCTGGGACGACGTCCTGAGCCACCTGCGCGAGACCGGCATCCACCCAACCGCCCTGACGCTCCCCGGACTCGACGACGCCGACCCGGATCGCCTGCGGCGGACGCTGGAGGACCAGACTCGTTCGATCGCCGACGCGCTCTCCCGCGTGGACGCACCCGCCGTGGTCGTCGCGCACAGCGGCGCGAACGCGCCCGTCACCCTCGTTCTCGACCGGCACCCGGAGCTCGTGCGGCGCGTGATCTGGGTCGACTCGGGGCCGATCGGCGACGGCAGCGTCTTCGCTCCGGATCTTCCCCCGACGCAGCAGGAGCTTCCGCTGCCTCCGTTCGAACAGCTCGCGCAGCAGGCGAGTCTGGAGGGACTCACTCCGGACGTCCTGGACAGGCTCCGCGCGAGGGCGCTGTCGGAGCCGGCGGGCGTGCTCACCGCTCCGGCGTCGCTCCGCAACCCCGCGCGTCACGCCGTACCGACGACGATGGTGTGCTGCTCCCTCTCGTCCGCGCAGGTGCGGGAGCTCGTCAGCGCCGGGCACCCGATGTTCGCCGCCGTGGGCGAGGTGACGGATGCGGAGTGGGTCGACCTTCCCACCGGGCACTGGCCGATGTGGAGCCGGCCGCGCGAACTGGCGGAGGTCATCACGGCGACCGCTCTGCGACACAACGCGTGAGCGTGGGCGGCTGCGAGCGACGGTGACATAGTCCGCGCCCGCAGTCGCTCAGTCTTCGGGGAGGTCCCGCAGCCAGCGCCTGGCGCGATCACCCGGTTCCGCACGCCCGCGCCAGCCGGGTGAGGTGGTAGCGCCATCCCTCCTCGTGCTCATCCGCGAGCGTCGGCGGCACACCAGCGTGACGAAAGCCCGTCTCCGCGATCGTGACGGAGGTCGCCGAGTCATGCGCCTCCAGTCGGAATGTCACCTCGAGCGACGCCGACCAACCGTCCTCTCGCCAGCGGAACGCAAGAAGCCCCGGCTCCTCGCAGCGCGTGATGAGCCCGTGAGCCTGCCGCTGCTGCCCCGCCTCGATCCAGGTCTCGAGGACCGGCGCGCCGACCACCGCGTCGAAGCGCAGATCCGGCCACCACGCCGCCCGATCGACGGTGAGTGCGCGCCAGACGACGTCCGGCGCGGCCGCAACGACGTGTGCGACGGAGACCGAGTCCCGCGGAGCACTCACCGGCGCTCAGTCCTCGAGGAGGTCCCGCAGCCAGCGCGCACCGCGGACGGAGGCACCGACCGCCTCGCACCGCGCGGCGAGCTCGCGATCGCTCGTCACCACCGTGACGCGGGCGCCCCACTCCGCTTCCTCGCGCACCGTCCAGACGATCGCGTCGTCGCCCGCGGCCTCGGCACGGATCACCAGCACGTCCGGCGTCCGGTAGGAGGCGGCGGAGAACACCTCGGCGCCCGGAGCGGCCTCGCGGGCCTTCCCCTCGAGCACGACCTTGATCTCCGGATACCAGCGGTCCTCCGCGAGTCCCAGGGCACCGCCGGAAATGCCGCGCACGGCCAGGTCACGAAGCCGCTCGACGAGCCGCTGGGCCGCGCCCGCGCGGTCCTTCCACCAGCCGTCCGGCACCGAGCCGACGACGTTCGCCGCATCCACCACGATCTTCGGCCGCACCGCCAGCAGCTCGCGCAGCCGAGGCCAGGATGCGGCGAAGCCGGGGTGCAGGGGGTACTCGTCGACGTCGGCGACGGGCACCCACGACAGCTCCACGCTCTCGGGGTCGCTGATAACCGGATCGAACGCGTCCACCACATCCGCGACGACCGTCGCATACGACCAGTAGCCGAGGTCGAACACACTCATGAGCCGGGGCCTGACGGCGCCGTCCGGCACGCCGGCCTCCTCCGCCGCCTCGCGCAGGGCACCGTCCAGAGCGGACTCCCCCTCGTGGCGCGCACCTCCGGGCAGCGCCCACGTGCCGCCGTGGTGACTCCACGACACGCGGTGCTGCAGCAGCACGCCACGCACCGGGTCGACCGCGAGCAGCCCCGCGGCTCCGAAGCGGCCCCAGTAGCGCTCCCCCGACGGCGCGACGACCCAGGCATCCCCCGGATCCCGCGGGCCCAGCGGCCGGCGCGGCTCTCCGGGGGCGGGGGGTTCGATCGTCACGCTGACAGCCTCGCACACCGTGAGGACGCCGACGCGCCCGTCGACATATTCGGCACAGTCGACCCGCTTCCTACACCCGCAGCGGGGTCGTTTCCGGGACCGACGCGCGCGACTGTGAGCACCCACAACGCCCGTCGTGAAGGAATCCGGCGAGCACTGTTATTCCACAACATATGGGTTCGACACCGTGCCACACCCCTACATACAGTGGTCACACCACCGCAGATCACCTTCACCCCACGGCTAGAAGGAGCCTGCATGTCCACGTCCACCACCGCCCGCTCGATCCCCGTCGCCCCCACGATCGACGAGTACCTCTCCCGCGGAGACTGGCGCGTCAACGCCAACGCCAACCAGGGATACTCCCTCGGCGGCATGATGCTCAACACCTCGGGCAAGGTCATCGCGAACTACTGGCTCGACCAGGTCTACGCCCCCGAGGCGGGCGCCGCGCATCGCGACGGCGACATCCACATCCACGACCTGGACATGTTCGCCGGCTACTGCGCCGGCTGGTCGCTGCGCACCCTGCTCGAGCAAGGCTTCAACGGCGTGCCGGGCAAGGTGTCATCCGCCCCGCCTCGGCACCTGTCGAGCGCTCTCGGGCAGATGGTGAACTTCCTCGGCACGCTTCAGAACGAGTGGGCGGGGGCACAGGCGTTCAGCTCGTTCGACACGTACCTCGCACCCTTCGTGCGCCTCGATGCCCTCGACGCCGAGGCCGTCCGGCAGGCGATCGAGGAGTTCGTCTTCAACCTCAACGTCCCCTCCCGGTGGGGCACCCAGACCCCGTTCACCAACCTCACCCTCGACTGGACGTGCCCCGACGACCTCGCCGACCAGCGACCGTTGATCGGCGGCCAGGTGTGCGACTTCACCTACGGCGACCTCGCGCCCGAGATGGCGATCATCAACCGGGCGTTCATCGACGTCATGACCGCGGGCGACGCCGACGGACGGGCCTTCACCTTCCCCATCCCGACCTACAACATCACGAAGGACTTCGACTGGGACGACCCCGCCGTCGACGCCCTGTTCGCGATGACCGCCAAGTACGGTCTGCCGTACTTCCAGAACTTCGTGAACTCCGACCTCGATCCGCACATGATCCGGTCGATGTGCTGCCGCCTCCAGCTCGACCTGACCCAGCTGCTCGCGCGCGGCAACGGCCTGTTCGGGTCGGCGGAGCAGACCGGATCCCTCGGGGTCGTCACCGTCAACTGCGCGCGCCTCGGCTACCTGCACCCGGCAGACGAAGCGGGTCTCATCGCACGCCTCGACGAGCTGCTCGAGATCGCCCGCGACACCCTCGAAGCCAAGCGCGTGGTGATCCAGCGCCACATCGACGGCGGACTCTTCCCTTACACGAAGCGCTACCTCGGAACGCTCGACAACCACTTCTCCACGATCGGCGTCAACGGGCTCAACGAGCTCGTGCGCAACTTCACCGGCGACGCCGACGACATCACCTCGGATGCGGGACACGCCCTCGTCGCCCGCATCCTGGATCACATCCGCGACCGGATGGTGGAGTTCCAGGAGACGACCGGCACGATGTACAACCTCGAGGCGACGCCCGCAGAGGGCGCCACATACCGGTTCGCGAAGAGCGACCTCGCCCGCTACGAGGGCATCCACCACGCGGGCACCGACGACAACCCGTACTACACGAACTCCTCGCAGCTGCCCGTGGGCTACACCGACGACGCGTTCGAGGCGCTCTCGCTGCAGGAGGACCTGCAGCAGAAGTACACGGGCGGCACGGTGCTGCATCTCTACATGGGCGAAGCCGTCTCCTCCGCGGCGGCCTGCCGCACGCTCGTGCGTCGCGCGCTCGAGAAGTTCCGGCTGCCGTACATCACCATCACGCCGACCTTCTCGATCTGCCCGCGCCACGGATACCGCTCGGGCGAGCACACCGTGTGCCCCGAGTGCGGGGCCGACTGCGAGGTGTGGACGCGGGTCATGGGCTACTTCCGCCCGGTGTCGTCCTTCAACGTGGGCAAGAAGGGCGAGGCCGCCGAGCGCGTCGCGTTCGCCGAGTCGCGCTCCCTCGCCTCGGCGGCGGTGTGAGGTGATCCCCGCCGCGATCGACCCCGCCACCCTGCGCATCGCCGGCCTCACACGCCTCTCCACGGTCGACTGGCCCGACAAGCTCGTCGCGACCGTCTTCCTGCAGGGATGCCCGTGGGACTGCTTCTACTGCCACAATCCCGCGTTGCGCGCTCCCCGCGCACCCGCGGCGATGAGCTGGCAGACGCTGCGGGCGTTCCTGAAGAGACGGCGTGGCCTGCTCGACGGCGTCGTGTTCTCGGGCGGCGAGCCCACCATGCAGCCCGCACTGCCGGCGGCGATCGCGGCCGTGCGGCAGCTCGGATTCGCGGTGGGACTCCACACGGCGGGGATCTACCCGGCGGCACTCGCCCGCATCCTGCCCTACGTCGACTGGGTGGGCCTGGACATCAAGACGAGCAAGCGGCTCTACGAGAAGGTCACCGGCTACTCGAACAGCGCCGAGCGCTCCTGGGGGTCACTGTCGGTCGTGCTGGCAGAGTCCGCGGCGCGCGCCGGCACGAACCGCCCGCTCGACTACGAAGTGCGCACGACGGTGCACCCCGAGGCGGCGGATGCGGCCGAGCTCGCTGTTCTCGGTCACCGGCTCGCCGACGCCGGCGTCACGTGCTGGGCGCTCCAGCGCTTCCGCAGCGAAGGGACCCGCATCCCCCTGCCCCGCGTCGGCGAGGCCTCCTACGAGGTCTCGCTCGACACGGTGCCGGGTGAGCGGTTCGCGCGGTTCGCCGTTCGCTGAGTTCAGCGCTGGCGGCGCTCGCGCACCCGCATGTTGATGACGATGGGCGTGCCCTCGAAGCCGTACAGCTCACGCAGGCGGCGCTGGATGAACCGACGGTAGCCGGGGTCCAGGAAGCCCGTCGTGAACAGCACGAAGGTCGGCGGACGCGTGCCCGCCTGCGTGCCGAACAGGATGCGGGGCTGCTTGCCGCCGCGCACGGGGTGCGGGTGCTCGGCGACGAGTTCGGAGAGGAAGGCATTGAACTTGCCCGTCGAGATGCGCTGATCCCACGACTCGAGGGCCGTCTCGAGCGCCGGGACGAGCTTCTCGAGGTGGCGGCCGGTGCGGGCGGAGATGTTGACGCGCGGTGCCCACGCGACATGGGCGAGGTCCTGCTCGATCTCTCGTTCGAGGTACCGGCGACGGTCGATGTTCGCCATGTCGTCGTCGTTCAGACGGTCCCACTTGTTGAAGGCGAGCACGAGCGCGCGACCCGACTCGAGCACCATGTCGATGATGCGCACGTCCTGCTCACTGAGCGGCGCGGAGACATCCAGCACGACGACGGCGACCTCGGCCTTCTCGAGGGCGGCCGAGGTGCGCAGCGACGCGTAGAAGTCCGCGCCCTGCTGCAGGTGCACGCGGCGGCGGATGCCGGCGGTGTCGACCAGACGCCACAGCTTGCCGCCGAGCTCGACGATCTCGTCGACCGGGTCGCGGGTGGTGCCGGCGAGCTCGTTGACGACGACGCGCTCCTCGCCGGCCGCCTTGTTCAGCAGCGACGACTTGCCCACGTTCGGGCGGCCCAGGATCGCGACGCGGCGCGGGCCGCCGATCTCGTGCTTGGCGACGGCGGAGACGTCCGGCAGCACCTTCACGAGCTCGTCGAGGAGGTCCGCGACACCGCGGCCGTGGATGGCGGAGACCGGATGCGGCTCCCCGAGCCCGAGGTTCCACAGCGCCGCCGCTTCCGGCTCCTGGCGCGCGTCGTCGATCTTATTGGCGACGAGCATGACGGGCTTGCCGCTGCGACGCAGGAGCTTGACCACGTGCTCGTCGGTCGAGGTGGCGCCCACCATCGCGTCGACCACGAACAGCACGACGTCGGCGAGATCGATCGCGACCTCGGCCTGGGCCGCGACCGACCGGTCGATGCCCTTGGCGTCGGGCTCCCAACCGCCGGTGTCGACGAGCGAGAATCGGCGGTCGAGCCACTCCGCCTTGTACGTCACGCGGTCGCGGGTCACCCCGGGGGTGTCCTCGACGACGGCCTCACGACGCCCGAGGATGCGGTTCACGAGCGCGGACTTGCCGACGTTCGGGCGACCGACGATCGCGACCACCGGCAGCGCCGGCAGGTACTCGATGCCGTCGCCGGAGCCGACGAGCCCCGCGAGCACCTCGGCGTCGTCGTCATCGAGGTCGTAATCCTCGAGCGACGCCCGCAGCGCGATCGCGCGCTGCTCGGCGAGCGTGTCGTCGATTCCGGCGAGGGTCTCCTCGAGCTGATCTGGTCCGGCTTCGTACTCGTCCTCAGCGCGCATCGCGCACCTCCTGCATTTTCTCTGCGACCGCGAGAACGGCCGCCACTGTCTCATCGAAGTCGAGGTGCGTGGAATCCACGACCTCGACCCCTTCAGCCGCCGACATGAAGTCGACGACGGTGGAATCTGATGCGTCCCGGCGCCGCAGCGAATCGGCGACGGCCGCCGCATCCTGACCGCTCACCTCGGCGCTGCGCCGGGCGGCGCGCACCTCGGGTGCCGCCGTGAGGAGGATGCGCACCGGCGCATCGGGGGCGACGACCGTGGTGATGTCGCGGCCCTCGACGACGACACCGGGGCGCCCCGACTCGGCGACGAGGGCACGGAAGCGGGCGTTCACCGTGTGGCGCACGACGGGGACGCGGGCGACGCCGCTGACCGCCTCGGTCACGCGGGTCTCGCGGATCGCCTCGGTGACGTCGGTGTCGCCGACCCGCACCCAGTAGTCGTCCGGGTCGAGCGAGATGCTGCCGTCGAAGTCGCCCATCGCCTCGAGCACCGCGGTGGCGTCGGAGGTGTCGACGGAGCGGTCGAGGGCGTGCCACGCGAGCGAGCGGTACACCGCGCCCGTGTCGAGGTAGCCGTAGCCGAGGCGGCGGGCGACCTCTTTGGAGACCGAGGACTTGCCGCTGCCGGCGGGTCCGTCGACGGCGACGATGGCGACGTCGGAATCACTCATTGGCACTGCTCGCAATCCTCCACCCGCGCGCCTCGAGGCCCGCCACGGCGGGTGCGGCGATCGCGGGAACCACACTGATCTCTGCCAGACCGAACTGGGCGCCGGGCGAATGCTCCAGACGCAGGTCCTCGACGTTCACCCCGAGCTCCCCGAGCTCGCCGAACAGGCGACCGAGCTGGCCCGGAGTGTCGTCCACCATCACGACGATGGTCTCGAAGCGACGGTTCTGCCCGTGCTTGCCGGGCAGGCGCTCGACGCCCTGGTTGCCGCGCAGGATCGTATCGGCGACACCGCGACGTGCTCCCGGCGCATCCGGCTCCCGCAGCGCGTCGGCGACGGCGGCGAGATCCGCAGCGAACGCGTCGAGCACATCGACGACCGGAGCGGCGTTGGCGCCGAGGATCTGCACCCAGAGCTCGGGTGCGGATGCGGCGAGCCGGGTCGTATCGCGAACGCCCTGCCCGGCCAGGCGCAGGGCGTCCTCGGGCGCTGCCGTGAGCCGCGCGGCGAGCAGGCTCGACACGAGCTGCGGCACGTGCGAGACGAGGGCGACCGAGCGGTCGTGCTCCTCGGGTGCCATCTCGATCGGCGTGGCACCCAGGTCGAGTGCGAGGCCCTCCACGAGCGCCAGATCGGCGGCGGCGGTCTCCTCGTCGCGACACACCACCCACGGCCGTCCGACGAACAGGTCGGCGCGCGCCGCGATCGCGCCGCCGCGTTCGCGACCCGCCATGGGATGCGAGCCGATGTACCGCGTGAGGTCCACGTCGCGGGCACGAAGCGCGCGCAGCGGCTGCCCCTTGACGCTCGCGACATCCGTCACGACGGCATCGGGGTAGGCCGCCAGTTCTCGCTCGACGACGTCGGCGATCACATCCGGCGGCACGGCGACCACGATGAGGCGGGGGGCGTCGCCGGGCGCCGCGGCACGACCGGCGCCGTAGTCGATCGCCAGGCGGAGCTGGGCGGGTGAGGTGTCGTCGAGCACGACGTCGACGTCCAGGGCACGGAGGGCATGACCGATGCTGGCGCCCAGCAGGCCCGCGCCGACGACACGAACCGTGCCCGAGGTGCGCGCGGCGACCCGCGCGGGCGCGCTGGTGCCGTTCGACTCGCTCACTGGTTCTCCTGCTCTCCGGGCGGGTCGGACACCTGGTCGCGGCGCGCGAGCGTGAGAAGCGCACCCCGCTCGATCTTAGTCAACTCCCGCATCCGCCCCGCCGGGAGTGTTCCCAGGTGGAGAGGACCGAACTGCCGACGCACGAGTTCGAGGACGGGATGCCCGACCGAGGCCATCATGCGCCGCACGATGCGATTGCGGCCGGAGTGGAGTGTCAGCTCCACGAGGCTGCTCGTGGCGGAGGCGTCGAGCAGGCGCGCCTTGTCCGCCCGGATGAAGCCGTCCTCCAGCTCGAAACCGCGCGTGAGCGCTGAGATCGTCTGCGCCGACACCCGGCCGTCGACCTTCGCGATGTACACCTTCGTGACACCGAACGAGGGGTGTGCCAGCACGTGCGCCAGCTCCCCGTCGTTGGTCAGCAGGAGCAGGCCCGACGTGTCGGCGTCCAGGCGACCGACGTTGTAGAGGCGCTCCTCGAAGTCGCGTGTGAACTCGCGGAGGTCGCGGCGCCCGCGGTCGTCGCCCATCGAGCTGACGACGCCGGTGGGCTTGTTGAGCATGACATACCGCTTGGACTGGTCGAACTCGACCGCGACGCCGTCGACGTCGACGAGGTCGACCTCGGGATCGATCCGGCTGCCGAGCTCGGTCACGACGGTGCCGTTCACCCGCACCCGGCCCTCGACGATGTACTGCTCCGCCACGCGGCGGGAGGCGACGCCCGCGTTCGCGAGCGCCTTCTGCAGGCGGACGCCCTCGGTGTCGGTCATCGTGCGATCTCCTCGAAGCCGGTGCTGCCGTCATCGAGCAGCGGTGAGATGTGGGGAAGCTCGTCGATCGTGTTGATGCCGAGCTTCTCGAGCAGCGCATCGGTCGTGCCGTACAGGATGGCGCCGGTCTCCCCGTCGTGGCCGACCTCGGTGATGAGGCCGCGGCCCACGAGCGTGCGCACGACCGAGTCGACGTTGACGGCGCGGATCGATGCGACCTGCCCGCGGGTCACGGGCTGCTTGTAGGCGATGACCGCGAGGGTCTCCAGCGCCGCCTGCGAGAGGCGAGCGGGCTGCTGGGTGCCGAGGAACTCGGTGATGACGCGGTCGTACTCTTCGCGCACATAAAGCCGCCATCCCCCGCCGACCTCGCGCAGTTCGAACCCGCGGCGCGGGCCGCCGTCCTCGCCGTCGTAGTCGGCCACGAGCGCCGCGATCGCCTTGCGTACCGCCGGGACGGGCGCGCTGACCGCGGCCGCGAGCGCGACGACGCTGTGCGGCTCGTCCAGGATCAGCAGCACGGCCTCGAGACGGCGCGCGACAGAGCCCACGTCCTGCGGCCAGGCCGTGGTCTCCGATTCCTCGGTGCGGATGTCATCGGTCATAGTCGGCTCCCAGGGTGGCGAGGTTCTCCTCGGACCAGCGTTCCGCGCTCCAGCGCAGGGTCAGCTCGCCGAGGGGCTCCAGCTGCTCGAACGACAGCGCCGCGTGGCGGTACAGCTCGAGGATGGAGAGGAATCGTGCGACGACGATGCCGGAGGCGTCCACTCCGGCGATCAGTTCGCGGAAGGTCAGCGTGCCGCGCTGGCGCAGCAGGGTCACGACGATCGCGGCCTGCTCGCGGATGCTGACCAGCGGCGCGTGCAGGTGATCGAGTCCGACCGTCGGGATCTCCTTCGGCGCCATCGCCAGCATGGCGAGCGCGGCGAAATCCTCGGTGCTGAGCGTCCAGACCAGCTCCGGCGCAGCCTGGCGGTACCGCTCGTCGATGCGGACGCTGCGCGCATGCCGTCTCTCTTCGCGCTCCAGCGAGCGCGCGAACCAGGCGGACACCTCCTTGAAGGCCCGGTACTGCAGCAGCCGGGCGAACAGCAGGTCGCGCGCTTCGAGCAGAGCCACGGCCTCCGCATCCACGAGCTCGCCCTGCGGGAGCAGCCCCGCCACTTTCATGTCGAGCAGGGTGGCCGCGACCACGAGGAACTCCGACGCCTCATCGAGCTCCGCATCCGGCCCGAGCTGGCGCAGGTAGGCGATGAACTCGTCGGTGACGACGCTGAGCGCCACATCCGTGATGTCGAGCTCGTGCTGCGAGATGAGAGTCAGCAGCAGGTCGAACGGGCCGTCGAAGACGCCCAGCGATACCCGGAATCCGTCGGTGGCCGCGTCCTGCGGCTCAGGCGACGGCGCCACGGGCGACCAGCTCCCGCGCGAGACGCAGGTAGGCCTGCGCCGCGGCATGCTCGGGAGCGAACTCGGTGATGGGCATCCCCGACACCGACGCGTCGGGGAACTTCACGGTGCGCCCGATCACGGTCTCCAGCACATCGTCGCCGAACGCCTCGACCACGCGCTCCAGCACCTCGCGCGAGTGGAGCGTGCGCGGGTCGTACATCGTGGCGAGCACCCCGTCGAGCGTGATCGAGGGGTTCAGCCGGTCGCGCACCTTGTCGATGGTCTCGATCAGCAGGGCGACGCCACGCAGGGCGAAGAATTCGCACTCGAGCGGGATCAGCACGCCGTGACTCGCCGTCAGGGCGTTGACCGTGAGCAGACCCAGCGAGGGCTGGCAGTCGATGAGGATGACGTCGTACTCCCCCGCCACGTGACGGAGCACGCGCGCGAGGATCGTCTCGCGCGCCACCTCGTTGACGAGGTGCACCTCGGCGGCGGAGAGGTCGATGTTCGCCGGGAGCACGTCGAGACCGTCGACCGAGGTCTTCACGATGACTTCGCGCGGGTCGCGCTTGGTGTCCAGCAGGAGGTCGTAGATCGTGGGCACGTCGTGCGTGGTGATGCCCAGGCCTGCAGACAGCGCGCCCTGCGGGTCGAAGTCGACCGCCAGCACCTTACGGCCGTAGTGCGCAAGGGATGCGGCCAGGTTGATGGTCGTGGTCGTCTTGCCGACCCCGCCCTTCTGATTGCACAGGGCGATGATGCGCGCGGGGCCGTGGGCGGCGAGCGCCGGCGGTGTCGCGAACCCCTGATAGGGGCGACCGGTCGGGCCGAGGGGCACATCGCCCTTCGTGCCTTTACCCGCCTGCTTCACTGCGCGCTCCGCCACCGTACTCCCGCTCTGCTTGGTCGTTCGATCGATTCTAGCGACGGCAGGCGGCGGGTTCGGGGAGGGCGCACCGAGCCCCCTCCCCGAACCGCACTCACACGGTGTGCCGGCGATGTGCGGCAGCGGTCAGCACGACGGCACCCGCGATCAGTGCCAGGACGCCGCCGCCGAGCCACACGCCGGAGATCTCCGAGCCGGAGGCGGCCAGCAGGTGGTCGCCCTCCTCGGTCACTTCGGGCGCCGGGGCGACGGGGTCGACGATGGGCGCGACGCCGTTGACGGCGGACGTATCGTTCGCGAGCGTCGCGGTGACGCTGGCCATCGCGCCGAGCATGATGCCGAGCGCCTCGGTGTTGATGTTCGACATGTCATCGGCCGGCGTGTGATAGTTCGGGTCCATGATGATGCCCTCGGTGCCGCCGAACAGGGCGACCTGATCCGCCGTCTTGACGTCGTCGGCTCCCGTGAACAGCCCGGATGCGGGGATGCCCGCCAGGATGAAGGCGTTGTAGTCGCTGCGGGCGTCGAAGGCGGTGTCCACCCAGGGCTGTCCGATCGCATCGAAGTACCTCGTGAACGCGGCCTCCGTCGCGATCGACCCCTCGGGGACCTCGACCGGCGCCTCGTACGTGGACTGGTCGGCGTCGTAAACGGCGATCACGTAGTTGGGAGAGGCGACCATGTCGAAGTTGAGATACGTCGCGATGGCATCGGCGTCGGCGTCCGACAGCTCGTCTACATAGTGGGCCGATCCCAGCAGGCCGATCTCCTCGGCGCCCCACCACGCGAAGCGGACCGTGTTCTCCAGCTCACCGGATGCGGCCAGCTGGAGCGCGACCTCCAGGATCGCCGCCGAGCCCGAGCCGTTGTCGTTGATACCGGGGCCGTCCTCGACCGAGTCCAGGTGCGCACCGAGCATGACGACGTTGTCGTCGCGGCCGGTGGGCGTGTCGGCGATGATGTTGAACGTCTCGACGGAGTCGATGTGCTGCTGCAGATCGAGATCCGCAAGGACGGGTCCGTCGGCGAGCGCGGCGAGGAGGTCCTGCCCCTCGCTCTGCAGGATGCCGACCGTCGGTGCGAGGTCGGGCGTCTGCGCGCCGAGGGTGCCCTCCAAGGGCCCTGCCTCGTTGTTGTAGATGATCACGGCCTCCGCGCCGGCGGCAGCGGCCGCCGCCGACTTCTCCGCGAAGGAACAGCTGCCGCGCGAGACGAGAGCGATGGCGCCGGCGGCGTCGGTGCCTGCCCAGTCGTCCGCGGTGCATCCCAGCGGCGTGGTGGGTGCGATCAGCGGCAGGTCGGTGAGTCCGCCCGTGGGCGTGCCCGGCGTGAACTCCATCGGGATGCCGAAGGGATCGGCGACGCTGTACCCGTCCACCGTCAGCGTGTACGCGTCGATCGTCTGCAGGTCCGCGTCGAAGTACTGGCGCTCAGGCGCGTATCCGGCGGCCCTCAGCGTCTGCTCGATGTAGACCGCGCTGGCTTCATAGCCGCTGGTGCCCGCCGCCCGATTGCCGCCGTTGGCGTCGGCGATGTCCTGCAGCTGCTGCAGGTGGCCGACGACGGCGTCCACCGTCACCCGCTCCTCCAGATCCGCGGGGTCGACGGCGGCCGCAGGCGCGATGCCTGCGGTCACCGCCAGAGCCGCGCCGATTCCGATTCCGATTCCGATACGGGTGGCTCGTGGCCGTGATGTGGTCACCTGGTGTCCTCTCGCGTTTCCCCGGTGCGCCCGACGCTAGCCGGATTCGGCCGCGATCGCTTAGACAATTCACAGGTTTGTAACGCGACGCGGACAGCGCGCGACGCACGCGGGCCGCTCAGAACAGCGAGCCCAGGACGTCCAGTCTGAGCTGGGCGACGACGGCGATGAGCGCGACGTCGAGGATGGCGACCAACGGCGCCCAGCTCGCCAGCCATCGACCGACCGGCCGCATCCGGCTGCCCCAGAGCCCCGCGCGGGCCGTCCAGCCGAGCGTGACCCAGAAGAGCGGAATGGTGACGAGCCACACGACCATGCACCACGGGCAGAGCGAGCCGTACTCGAAGACGCTCCGGTAGGCCAGGAAGTGCACGAACACGAACGCCCCGGCGATGAAGGCCAGGTAGGTGCGCCAGTACCAGCTCTTCAGGCCCGTCGCACCGGCGAGCGCCGTCACACCGGCGTAGATCGGCCCCAGGAACAGCACGACCCCGATGAGCGAGTTGCTGAAGCCGAGAAGGTTGCCGCCGGGCGAGAGCAGGTTGGGCCCGCACGTCACGATCACGCTCAGCTGGCACGACACGAGCGGATCGACGCCCCGCAGCTGCCCGATGTACTCCAGGTACAGCAGGAACGAGACCGCCCAGCCGAGGAGGCCGGCGATGATCCAGAAGACGGCGAGCGCGCGAGAAGGGGGCGCGGTGGGAACGCTCATGCGCTCAGTGTGCGCGCGAGGGGTCCGACTCGCGAGACGCGGCGGCCGTGACTAATGCGTCCGGCTCACCGCATCCCCTGGAGCTGGTCGACCGGCACGACACCGGGGTGCAGGGCGCCGTCGGCGATGAGGGTGGGGACGGTCGCCGTGCGGATCTCCTCCTCGACGATCCGCTTGCCCTCGGCGACGATGTCGTGCACCCGATCGGATGCGGCGAGCCGCGCGATGTCCTGGATGCCAGCGGCGTCGTAGCCGGCATCCGCGAGCCACTCCTGCAGCTGGGCCTCGGCCTGCTCCGCCGACGCCTGCTCGTTGAACCACGTCTGCCAGGCGACGCCGTCGGAACGCTCCCCCGTGAAGATGTGCTCGAGGATCTGCCAGTCCGTTCCTCCCCGTGCGGGGACGTCGGCCTGCTCCGTGAGGCGGATGGCGGTGAGGTAGTCGGTGATCAGCGGCGAGTTCGTGAACTTCGGGGCGGCGTCCGGTCCGATGGGGTATGGGAGGTAGGCGAGGTTCTGTCCGTCGGCGAAGCCCGCGCTCTCGATGTTGCGGAAGAGTTCGGCGCAGAAGCGGCAGCCCGGGTCGATCACCTCGAGCGCCACCGGAAGCCCGTCGCGGTATCCGCCGGCGTAGCTCGCCGCCTCGGGGAGGTACTCCCGCGCATCCCAGTCCTTCAACCGGCTCGGAAGCGCGTCGAAGGTCTTGCCGAGCGAGCGGAACTCGGCGGCGAACGCGCCGATGACGTCCCCCTTGCCGAGCGCCGAACCGAAATCATCCGCACCGGCGTCGATGCTGCATGCGCCCGCGGACAGGCTGCAGGCCTGTGTGTCCTGCGGGTTGCAGGTTCCGTAGACGAAGAGGTTGAGGCCGCTCTTGCCGACGATGTACAGGCTCAGGATGAGCGAGAGCACCATGATCCAGGCGGTCACTTCGATCGCGATGCTCGCCGGCTTCACGAGTCGCGGCGCCCGCACCGCGAGGGGCGCGAGCATGCTGTTCTTCACGTCCTCACGGAACGACGTGTCGCAGGGGCGGAACGTCACGCGCCGGGTGACACATCGCCAGGCCGTGCCGAGCAGGCGCCGGTACTTGGCGGAGACGGCCGCCAGGACCAGCAGCACGATGAATGCGGCGATGCACAGCATTCAGAGCCCCCGGAGCATCCGGCCGAGCACGTCGAGACAACGCGCGACGTCCTGTTCGGTGTTGTGCGCGCCCAGACTGAACCGCAGCAGCGGCTCGACCCGTTCGCGTTCGCGCAGCCAGTAGTGCGCACAGAAGTATCCGCTGCGCGCGGAGATCCCCGCCTTCGAGAGGAACACCGCCAGGCGGTTGCTGTCGACGCGATGGGCGCGAAACGGCACGAGCGCACCGTCGGCGTCGCCGAAGACGCTCAGGTGCGGTATTTCGCCCAGCCCCTCCCGCAGCGCACGCGTGAGGCGTCGCTCACGCTGCTCGACAGACTCCCCCACGGTGCGCGGGTACGCGTCGCGCCACCGCAGCGCCGCGCCGAAGGCGAGGATCTCGCCCCACGCCTGCAGGCCCGGCTCGAGGCGGGTGTGCGGCTCGTCGAGCAGCACGAAGTCGTCCGCGGAGACCTCCGCCACCTGACCGCCCCCGACGAATCCGACCTCGAGCGACATCAGCAGCGCGTGCGTCGCGACGACGACGCCCAGGGACGGCCCGTAGGCCTTGTGGCCCGAGAAACAGATCGCATCTGCCGTCAGAGACCGCAGCACCTCGGGCGCGTGGGCCATCGCCTGTGCGGCATCGACGATGACGATGCCGCCGAGACGGTGGGCATCGGCCACAAGCCCCTCCAGATCCGCGGTGACGGCGCCGTCCACATTGTTCTGAGCCGAGACGACCACGAGGGCATCGGCAAGATCGGCGTCGCGGTACATCACGGCGCCGAGGGCATCGCGCTCCAGCACGACACGCTCGATCCCTCGAGCGCGGGCGAAGGCGATGGTGCTGAGGAAGACCGCGTTGTGCTCGGTGACCGTCGTCACGACGCGACGGAACCTGCCGGCCGGCAGCTGCGTCAGCAGAAGATTCAGGCCGTACGTGGTGTTCAACGTGAACGAGACCGCGTGGGTGCGGGAACTGAATCCGAGTGTGCGCAGGACGGCGGCGCGCGTGTCGGCGACGCCGGCGTCCACCTGGCGCGCGCTCTCGTAGGAGGCACGTCCGCCGCACGCGTTGCGGGTGCGGAAGTACTCGTCGAACGCCTCGATGACGGGCGCGGGGCGCATCGACTGGCAAGCCGCATCCAGATACACGGTGTCGGCGGGCAGGTAGGCGAAGCCCGGACGTTCCGAGGCCCCCTCGTCCATCGTGGTGCGGCGCAGTCTCCTCACCCCTCCGATGATCCGCGGGCGCACGGCGCACCGCGCCCGGCGGAGCCGTGACTATCCCCGGTGCGCGGGAATCGGAAGCGCGTTCGACTCAGCGTGCCCGCGGGTGAGCCGCCGCGTAGACGTCGCGGAGGGCATCGACGCTCACGTGCGTGTAGATCTGCGTCGTTGCCACCGAGGAGTGACCGAGCAGTTCCTGCACCACGCGCACATCGGCTCCGCCCTGCAGCAGGTGCGTCGCGAAGGAGTGACGCAGCGTGTGCGGCGAGACGTGCGCCCCCAAACCCGCTCCCTCCGCCGCCTGCTGGAGCACTGCCCATGCGCTCTGCCGCGACAGCGCCGCTCCTCGCGCGCCCAGGAACAGGCGCGGTGTGCCCCGGCCGCGGCGGGCGAGTTCGGGGCGGGCCCGCGTGAGGTAGGCATCGACCGCGGCGCGGGCGTATGAGCCGACCGGCACGATCCGCTCCTTCGACCCCTTCCCCCGCACCCGCAGCACCTCGCCGTGCGCGAGGTCGTCGACATCCAATTGCACGATCTCCGAGACACGCGCACCCGTCGCGTACAGCAGCTCGACGAGCGCCCGGTCGCGGAGCTGGACGGAGCTCGCCTGATCGGCCCGCCCCGGCGCGGGGCCCGACGCGTCGAGAAGCCGCTCGACCTGATCGATGGTGAGCGCTTTGGGAAGCCGCTGCGCGAGTTTGGGCGGTCTCAGATCCTGCGCCGGATCGTCGTCGCGGATTCCCTCGCGCACGAGGAACCGGTGCAGGCCCCGGACCGAGGACTGCAGCCGGGCGAGGCTGGATGCCGCCGGTCGTGGTTCAGCGGCCGCCTTCTCCGCGGCGAACGCGGCGACCATCGCCGCATCCACCTCGTCGACGCCGTCGACGCCCCTCTCCGCGAGCCACGCGACATAGGTCGCCAGGTCGCGCCGGTATGCGTCGACGGTGTGGGAGGCCAGTCCGCGTTCGATCGTCACATGACGCAGGTACACCTCGACCGCGCGGCCGATGCGCATCTCAGCCGACCGGGTCGTCCCGGCGGAGCCGTTCGGCCGCGGCGAGCACGCCCGAGATGAGGATCCCGTTGCGCAGGTTCCCCGCGAGGATCGCTCCGACGATCTCGGACAGCGGTACCCACCGCTCGACGATGTCCGCCTCCTCCTCGGTGCGCTCGTGGGCGCTGAGCTGCACGAGATCGCGTGCGAGGAAGACGTGGACGATCTCGTCGCTGCCTCCGGGGCTCGTGAACAGGCTCACGAGCGGCTCGAGGCTGCCCGCGGCGAGATCGACCTCCTCCGCGAGCTCGCGCCTCGCCGTCTCAGCCGGGCTCTCCCCCGCCACATCGAGCAGCCCTGCCGGGATCTCCCAGTCGCGGTGACGGATCGGATGCCGGTACTGCTGGATGAGCAGCACACGGTTCTCGTCGTCGACGGCGACGACGGCGGCGGCGCCCGTGTGGTCGACGTAGTCGCGCACAAGCTCACCGTCGCCGTAGCGCACCACGTCCGAGCGCACGTCCCAGACGCGGCCGTGGAAGGCCACGCTCGTGTCGACGACCTCGGCGTCGAACCGCTCGTCTTCGATCATGGCCGTGCCCCGCTCACGCGTTCTCGACGTCGAACAGCTCGCTCGCGCGGTGACGGTCCAGCGCCGCGCCGACCAGTCCGCGGAACAGCGGATGCGGTGCCGTCGGGCGCGAACGCAGCTCCGGGTGCGCCTGCGTCGCGATGTAGTACGGGTGCACGTCGCGCGGCAGCTCGACGTACTCGACGAGACCGAGGTCGGGGTTCAGGCCCGAGAAGACGAGGCCCGCCTCGGCGAGCTGCTCGCGGTACGCGTTGTTGACCTCGTACCGATGACGGTGGCGCTCGGAGGCACGGTTCGATCCGTAGACCTCCGCGGCGATCGACCCTTCGGCCAGATCCGCCGGGTAGAGTCCCAGCCGCATCGTGCCGCCCAGGTCGCCGTGGTCGATGATGTCGACCTGCTCGGCCATCGTGGCGACGACGGGATGCACGGTGTCGGGGTCGAACTCGCTCGAGGACGCACCCTCCAGGCCCGCCATCGTGCGGGCGTACTCGATGACCATGCACTGCAGGCCCAGGCAGATGCCGAGCGTCGGGATGCCCTGCTCCCGTGCGAAGCGGAGGGCGCCGAGCTTGCCCTCGATGCCGCGGATGCCGAATCCGCCGGGCACGACGATGCCGTCGACGTCCGCGAGCGCGGCCGCGGCGCCCTCGGGCGTCTCGCAGGTGTCGGAGGGGATCCAGCGGATGTTGACGTGGGTCTCGTGTGCGAAGCCGCCGGCCTTCAGCGCCTCCGTCACCGACAGGTAGGCGTCGGGAAGGTCGATGTACTTGCCGACCAGTCCGATGGTGACGTCGTGCTTGGGGTTGTGCACGGCGTTGAGAACCTGCTGCCAACGCGACCAGTCGACCTCGGACGCCTTCTCGCTGAGACCGAGCCGACGTGCGATGTACGCGTCCAGGCCCTGCTCGTTGAGGGTGGAGGGGATGTCGTAGATGCTCGGCAGGTCGACGGTGTTGATGACGCCCTCGACATCGACGTCGCACATGAGCGCGATCTTGCGCTTGTTGGCGTCGGTGACGGGACGATCGCTGCGCAGCACCAGGGCGTCGGGCTGGATGCCGATCGAGCGGAGCGCGGCGACGGAGTGCTGGGTGGGCTTGGTCTTCTGCTCCCCCGACGCGCCCATGAAGGGCACGAGGGAGACGTGCACGAAGAACACGGTGTCGCGGCCGAGCTCGTGGCGCAGCTGACGCGCCGCCTCGAGGAACGGCTGGGACTCGATGTCGCCCACCGTGCCGCCGACCTCGGTGATGATCACGTCGGGCTTGGGCGATTCGCTGGCCTGCAGCCGCATCCGACGCTTGATCTCGTCGGTGATGTGCGGGATGACCTGGACCGTGTCGCCGAGGTACTCGCCGCGGCGCTCGCGGGCGATGACCTGAGAGTAGATCTGACCGGTCGTGACGTTGGCCGCCTGACTCAGCTCGATGTCGAGGAAGCGCTCGTAGTGCCCGATGTCGAGGTCGGTCTCCGCGCCGTCGTCGGTGACGAAGACCTCGCCATGCTGGAACGGGTTCATCGTTCCGGGATCCACGTTCAGGTACGGGTCGAGCTTCTGCATGACGACGCGCAGCCCCCGAGCGGTGAGCAGATTGCCGAGGCTGGCCGCGGTCAGGCCCTTGCCCAACGAGGAGACGACACCGCCCGTCACGAAGATGTGCTTGGTGGTGTCGTCGTTGTTCGTACCGTGGGAGAGGCCTGAGCCGGAAGTGTTCGTCACGGGCTTCTATCCTATCAGTGGGCGGGACCGGCGAGGGCGAGCAGCTCCCGCGCGTGGGTGAGTGCTGCGTCGGAGTCTGCCAAACCGGAGAGCAGTCGCGCCATCTCCGCCTCCCGGTCGGCCCCCGTCAGACGCCGGACGCTGGACTGGGTGACCGAGCCGTCGTTCTGCTTCACGACGCTGAGGTGGTTCGTCGCGAACGCCGCCACCTGTGCGAGGTGGGTCACGACGATCACCTGCGAGGTCTCGGCGAGGCGGGCCAGGCGCCGCCCGACCTCGATGGCGGCGGCGCCGCCGATGCCCGCATCCACCTCGTCGAAGACGAACGTGGGCACAGGATCGGTCGCGGCGATCACGACCTCGATCGCGAGCATCACGCGACTGAGCTCGCCACCCGACGCCCCCTTCGACACGGGACGCGGAACCGCCCCCGGATGCGGGGCGAGGAGGATCGCGACCTCGTCTCGTCCTGTAGCGGATGCGGGCGTCTCGCTCACCTGCACCTCGACGCGGGCGTCAGGCAGGGCGAGGGCATGAAGCTCCTCGGTGACGTCGGCGGCGAGCCGGTCCGCCGCCTCGCGTCGCGCCGCGGTCAGGGCGGCGGCCGCGGCGTCGAGGCGCCCCATGACCTGCGCGCGCTCGGCGCCCAGCCGCTCGACGCGCGAGTCGTCGTCGTCGAGCTCGGCCAGGCGGTCGGCGCCGGCGGCGGCCAGCGTCAACGCGGCTTCCAGGCTGCCGTGGGCGCGGATGAGGGCGGCGAGCACGCTGCGGCGCTCCTCGACCGCGGCGAGCTCGGCCGGTCCCGTCTCGTCGAGGTCTGCGAGATACCCCGCGACGGCCCCGGCGAGGTCGACGATGCGATAGGAGATCTCGGCGGCCTGGTCTGCCATCGTCGCGACGGCGGCATCGGCGTGGGAGACGCGTTCGAGGGCGCGACGCGCCTCGGCGACGAGTGTGGACGCGTCGGGCGCGTCCTGCTCGCTCGCGAGCGCCTCGTGCGCGAGCGCGGCGGCCTCCCGGAGCTCCTCGACGTTGGCGAGCAGCTCGGCGCGGGCCGTCAGCTGCACGTCCTCCCCCGGCTGCGGGGCTGCGGCTTCGATGGCCGCGAGATCGGCGCGCAGCTGCTCCGCCTCGCGTACGCGCTCGTCGCGGCGCTGCACCAGCTCGTCCAGCTCCGCATCCAGCGCACGCAGCCGCTCGTACGCGCGCCGATACTCCGCCAGCGGCACGGCCACGCTCTGTCCCGCATAGCGATCGAGGGCGTCGCGCTGCGCCGCGCCGGAGCGTAGGCGCAGCTGATCGGACTGCCCGTGCACGGCGACCAGGAGATCGGCGAGGTCGGTCAAGACGCCGATCGGCGCAGATCTGCCGCCCACTGTGGCGCGGCTGCGCCCCTCGGCGGTCAGAGTGCGGCCGAGCAGAAGCTCGGCGCGGTCCTCTCCGACCGGGTCCAGGTCTCCGCCCGCCTCGCGGACGCGGTCGGCGGCGGAACCGTCTGCATCGACGAGCCAGACGCCCTCGACGGCCGCGGCGGCGGCACCCGATCGCACGACGCCCGAGTCGGCGCGGGCGCCCAGCAGCAGTCCGAGCCCGGTGACGACCATCGTCTTGCCCGCACCGGTCTCGCCCGTGATGGCGGTGAAGCCGGGGCCCATCGGCAGCGTCGCGTCGGCGATGACGCCGAGCTCTCGCAGGCGGATCTCCTCGATCACGCGGTGACCTCGCCCGCCGGTCCCCGCCATCCGGTGACGGGGAGGTGGAACTTCTGCACGAGGCGCTCGGTGAATGCCGGCGGGTGCAGGCGCGCGAGACGCACCGGCTCCGAGGAACGGCGGGCGACCACGCGCGCCCCCGGCGGGAGCTCATGCGAGCGACGGCCGTCGCACCAGAGGATGCCGGTGCCGTGCGTCCGGGCCAGCACTTCGATCGCGACCGCGGCCTCCGGGCCGACGACGAGCGGCTTCGCGAACAGTGCGTGCGCCGACAGCGGGACGACAGAGATCGCTTCGACGGTCGGCCAGATGATCGGGCCGCCGGCAGAGAAGTTGTAGGCCGTCGAGCCGGTGGGGGTCGCGATGACGACCCCGTCGCATCCGAAGCTCGACAGGGGTCGCCCGTCGATCTCCATGACGACCTCGAGCATCCGCTCGCGGCTCGCCTTCTCGACGGTCGCCTCGTTCAATGCCCAGGTGCTGTAGATGACCTGCCCGGAGGTGTCCTTGACCCGCACCGACAGGGCGAGACGTTCTTCGACCCGGTAGTCGCGGGCGATGACCCGCGCAACGGCCTCGTCCATGTCGTCTCTCTCGCTCTCGGCGAGGAAGCCCACGTGGCCCATGTTGATCCCGAGCACGGGGGCGGTGCCGCTGCGCACCATCTCGGCGGCGCGGAGGATCGTGCCGTCGCCACCGAGCACGATCGCCAGCTCGATCTCGTGCAGGGGCACATCGACGCCCAATACGGCCAGGTCGGCGCAGCGCGGCAGCACTTCGGCGAGCTCATCGCGATCGTCTTCGGCCAGCACGGGAGTGGCGCCCGCGGCGCGCAGCGCCGAGATCACCCGATCGGCCGCCTCGACGGTGTCTGCGCGGCGCGCGTGGGCCACCACGAGGATGTGGCGCGGATCGGTCATCGCACTCCCGTCAGCTCGGTCACAGTGCTCTCCCATTCTGACGGAATGCGCCCGCCGGTGCGCCGGAGGTGCACGAGATACTCCTGGTTGCCGTGGGTTCCCACCACGGGAGAAGCGATCAGGCCCGCCGTCTGCAGGCCCGCATCCCACGCCTGCCAGAGCACGGTCGAGATCGACTCCGCCCGCTGGGCCGGGTCCGTGACGAGACCGCCGCGCACGGCGGTGCGGCCCACCTCGAACTGCGGTTTGATGAGCAGCACGATGTCGCTCGTGTCGGTGACCACCGAACGCACGGGTTCGAGCACGTGGGACAGGGAGATGAAGGACAGGTCTCCCGTGACGATCTCCGGCGTGTACGGCATCCCCGCGGCCTCGGCGAGGGCGGCGGAGTCCATGAAGCGGACGTTGAACCCCTCCACGGCGATCACACCGGCATCCCGGCGCACGATCTCGGCGAGCTGGTCGTGCCCCACGTCGACGGCGAGCACCGGCTCGGCGCCTCGCTCGCGGAGCACCTGGGTGAACCCGCCCGTACTCGCGCCCATGTCCAGGGCCGCGCGTCCGGCGACGTCGATCTCGAACGCGTCGAGCGCGGCGAGCAGCTTGTGGGCAGCGCGACCGACGTAGTGATCGGATGCGGCGACGGCGATCTCGGCGGAGTCTGGCACGCGATGCGAGGGCTTGACCACGGCGGTGCCGTCGACCGAGACGACGCCCTGCGCGATCAGCGCCGCGGCGTGGGTGCGCGAGCGCGCGAGCCCGCGGGCGGCGACGGCGGCGTCGAGACGCTCGGTCATCCGGCGTGCGGTCCGGAGTCGAGGCGGCGAGCGATGTCGTCGAGCAGGACCGCGTACGCTGCGGCACGATCGCCCAGAGGCTGCTGCTCGATCACCTCGAGTGCGGGCAGCAGATCATCGGCCGGCTCCGTGGGTTCTGCGTGCATCACCCCAGGATACGGCTCACCCCCCGTACGGACGGTGCGTCAGGGCCGATGGAACGGATCCGCGTACAGCTCCTCGGGCACCCGGAAGCCGAAGATCGCCCGACCTGTCGACCAGATGGCCGCAGCACCCGCGCGCACGAGATCGATCGGACGCGAGCCCGCGGACAGGATGCGCAGGTCCGCCCCGTCCACGGCGACGCGCGCATCGCCGACGATGGTCACGTCGCCCTTGACCTTGGTCTGCGGGTAGGGCTCGTGCAGTTCGCGGAGGTCCCCGAGGATGAAATCGGGTCGCGAAGTGGAGGGTGCGGCCAGGACGTGCTTGGGCCGGTCGATGCCCGTGAGCACGAGCGCCGACGGGATGCCGGCGGCCTGCGCGCCCGCGATGTCGGTGTCCAGACGGTCGCCGATGAAGAGCGCGCGGCGCGCGTCGAACCGGGCGAGTGCCTCTTCGAAGATGGGTGTCTCGGGCTTTCCCGCGACGACCGCGAGACGGCCGATCGCGGTGTGGACCGCGGAGACGAGCGTTCCGTTTCCGGGTGCGATGCCCCGGGCCTGCGGGATGGTCCAGTCGGTGTTGGTGGCGATCCAGGGGATCCCGCCCTCATCCTCGGGCGTCTTGAGCGCGAAGGCAGCCTCGGCGAGATCCGCCCACCCGACGTGCGGCGCGAAGCCCTGCACGACGGCGGCCGGGTCGTCCTCGGCTGAGCGCGTGACGACGAAGCCGGCCTTCTCGAGCTCGACGACGAGGCCCTCGCCGCCGACGACGAGGATCGTCGCGCCGGCGGGGACACGGGTGCGCAGCAGTCGCACCGCGGCCTGCGGGCTCGTGACCACGTCGTCGGCGGTCACGGTCAGACCGAGCTCGCTCAGGTGCGCGGCGACGCTGGCATCGGTGCGAGATGCGTTGTTCGTGATGAAGCCGAGTCGACGTGTCGCCGCAACGGTGTTCAGCGCGTCGACGGCGTACGGCAGCGCACCCGCACCGGCGTACACGACGCCGTCGAGGTCGGCCAGCACAGTGTCCACTCCTTCGAGCGGAGTGGGAGCGGAGCGACCGAACAGTGCCATCAGCGCTCCTGGTCCTCGTCGTCGTCCACGGTCGTGGAGCTCTGCGCGTCGGCGGCCGCATCCGCGGCGGCGAGGAGTTCCTCCACCTCCGCGGCGATCGAGTAGTCGTCCTCGTCGTCCTGGTCTGCGTCGTCGTCGATGTTCTCGTCGATCTCGGCCTGGACTTCCTCGTCCGCGTCCGTCGCGTCGACGGCGGCGTCCTCGGTGAACTCCTCGTCGAAGATCTCCTCGACGTAGATCTCCTCGTCGGATCCGTTGCCCGCTGCCTCGTCGAGTGCTTCGGCGGCGATGTCCGCCCGCCGCGTCCACTCGGCAGCTTCCTCGTCGCGACCGAGCTCTTCGAGCACCGCCGCGCGGGCTGCGAACAGAGCAGGGCTCCACTCGAAGGCGCGGTCGGGGTCGAGCTCGGGGATGTCCAGTTCGGCGAGGGCACGCTCGGTCTCACCGAGGTCAAGCCGCGCGCCGGAGAGCGCGATCGCGAGGGAGACCCGCACCGCGACCGGGAGCGTGTTCCGCTCGACGGCGCGACCGACCTCGATCGCACGGTCGGGCCGCCCGACACCGCGCTCGCTGTCGACCATGAGCGCGATCTGATCCTCATTGCCGGAGATCCGACGGTAGGTGCGCAGCTCGCGCAGTGCGAGCGCGTAATCGCCGGTCGCATAGGCGGTGATGGCGACGCTCTCCCGCACGACGGCGATCCGGCCGGCACGACGGGAGGCCGCGAGGGCGTGCTCGTGTGCGCGCTGCGGGTCCTCGTCGATCAGGCGGCCGGCCATCACCAGGTGGCGAGCGACTTCCTCGGCGTTCTCCTTGCTGAGCGTCTTGAGTTCGTTACGGGCGCTGGGATGCAGGTCGCGCGCCGTGATCTCCTCGGGAACCTCCGGCTCCGCCACCTTGGCCGCGCGGACCGCATCGCGCTGCGGCGGACGCGAGGAGCGGTCGGAGTCGTAATCCCGGTGCGGGCGGTCGCCACCCTCACGGGGGCGATACGGGCGGTCGCCGCCTTCGCGAGGACGGTACGGGCGGTCGCCGTCACGACGCGGTCGGTCGGACTGCGCACCGTCACGCGGACGATAGGGACGGTCGCCACCCTCGCGGGGACGGTACGGGCGGTCGCCGTCACGACGGGGACGGTCGGACTGCGCACCATCACGCGGACGATACGGACGGTCGCCACCCTCGCGAGGACGGTACGGGCGGTCGCCGTCACGACGGGGACGGTCGGACTGCGCACCATCACGCGGACGATACGGACGGTCGCCACCCTCGCGAGGACGGTACGGGCGATCGCCGTCACGACGGGGACGGTCCGACTGCGCACCATCACGCGGACGGTACGGACGGTCGCCATCCTGACGCGGACGATACGGACGGTCGCCACCCTCGCGGGGACGGAACGGGCGATCGCCGTCACGACGGGGACGGTCCGACTGCGCGCCATCACGCGGGCGGTAGGGACGGTCGCCGTCCTGACGGGGACGGTAGGGACGGTCGCCGTCCTGACGGGTACGGTCGGACTGCCCTCCATCACGCGGACGATATGGACGGTCGCCGCCTTCGCGAGGACGGTACGGGCGGTCACCTTCACGGCGCGGACGGTCAGACTGCGCGCCATCGCGGGGACGATACGCACGATCGCCGTCGGGACGGGGACGGTAGGGACGGTCGCCGTCCCGACGGGGACGCTCCGAACCCTGACCGTCCTGACGTGGACGATAGGGGCGGTCGCCGCCCTGATGCGGGCGGTCTCCGCCGCGGGCGCGCGAAGACTCCCGACGCTGCTCGTTGTCGTCGTTGTTCGTCATTCGCTCTCTCCTCGCGACGTAAACCCCTGGAAAAACAGAAATGGCCACCCAGCTTTGGGTGGCCATTTCTAAAAGGAGTCCGGCGGTGTCCTACTCTCCCACAGGGTCCCCCCTGCAGTACCATCGGCGCTGAGAGGCTTAGCTTCCGGGTTCGGAATGGGACCGGGCGTTTCCCTCTCGCTATGGCCGCCG
>NZ_JAXCHA010000020.1:0-255 GCF_034044005.1 Microbacterium sp. BG28
TGTGCGCAGTCGTTCCAGCGCGGGGTCCTCGCGTGGACGCCCCAGTACGGCATGATCACGGTTTCGAGCTGGTTCCTTGCGCCGTGGCAGGCGCAGGGGGCGGGTTCGGGTCGTCTGGGTGCTCCGACGGCCGCGGCGACGTGCTCGGCGGTGACGTGCTCGCAGGCGTTCGAGGGTGGCGTTCTCTCGGGGTCGCCGTCGAACGGTGTGGTCGCTGTGTACGGCGCGTATCGGGATGTGTGGATGGCGTCGGGC
>NZ_JAXCHA010000021.1:0-255 GCF_034044005.1 Microbacterium sp. BG28
GGGGGGGGGGGGGGGGGGGGGGGGGGGGGGGGGGGGGGGGGGGGGGGGGGGGGGGGGGGGGGGGGGGGGGGGGGGGGGGGGGGGGGGGGGGGGGGGGGGGGGGGGGGGGGGGGGGGGGGGGGGGGGGGGGGGGGGGGGGGGGGGGGGGGGGGGGGGGGGGGGGGGGGGGGGGGGGGGGGGGGGGGGGGGGGGGGGGGGGGGGGGGGGGGGGGGGGGGGGGGGGGGGGGGGGGGGGGGGGGGGGGGGGGGGGGGGG
>NZ_JAXCHA010000022.1:0-246 GCF_034044005.1 Microbacterium sp. BG28
GTGTGCTACGTGATCCGGTGAGACACGCAAGCGAGCAGGTGCGCTGTGTGTCTCAACCATGCACGCGCTCATGGCACACGACGTGAAGGAGTGGGACACGGGAGGCTGGATGCGGCGCCCGACGCGGCGAACTCGGTGACGAGCTCCGTCACGCGCTCGGTCATATCCGCCTCGTCGATCGTGGGCGTGCCGTCGCCCGCCTGAGGGCCGTAGGCGCCGAAGGATGCGTGCGAGGCGCCGTCGATC